>NZ_JAJAEG010000045.1:0-71967 GCF_047445655.1 Lentzea alba | reverse complement strand
GTAGTTCCTTCAACCCGAGTTACACCGCTCGTTTGACACACCCTCCACACAGTCAGCTGACGGAGAGACCCTTGCAGCTCGGGAAAGTCTTGGTGAGGGCCTGCGTTGCGGGTGGGTAGCTCAGGCCACGTCCAACGGAGGACCTTGAGTGGAGCAACCAGCACCTGGCCGGAGGGGACGTCGAGCAGGTCGCCGATGAGAGCCAACAGCCGCGGGTGGTGAGCAAGGCGGTGCAACCGCTCGTCGCTGGTCATTCTATGGAAGACAGCGTAGTAGTCCTCCACGTTCACCCGGCTGAGGAAGCCTGGATCCGCGATCAGGCGATCAGCGTCCCGCGCGTCTGCCCAGCCAGCTCGCTCAGCTCGGCGATAGCAGCGTTCCCGGACCTCAATCACGTCCTCTGGGGTCATCAAGCCAGGAAGACACAGATACCCGTCGTCCTCCAGTCGTGCGCGCAACACCTCTCGGGCTGCTGTAGGTGACGTTCGCCGATAGTCACTCATCAAGGTTTCTCCTCCACGTGAGCCGTGCCCTGAAATTCGGCAGCAGCACGCAGGAAACGGTGACCATACCGCTGATGAGGCAGGTCACGAGAAGAGTTGAGATGTCCGAGGTAGCGCTGATGACCACACCGGCCAGCAGCGGGCCAATGGCGGTTCCCGTTGACTGGACCAGGAACACCACGCTCTGCACCCGACCGCGAACACCTGGCGGCGTAACAACCGTCAGGTGCGTCTGGAAGGCGATTCTGGTCGCGGGCACAGTGAGCCACATGAACCCGAGGACAACGCAGACGACCACGGGATTCACAGTTACCGCGAGCAGCCCAAGTCCGGCAGTCCAGGAGAATCCCTGCGCCAGTAACAGCTGAGTTCCCCCAACACGCGCATGAATTCGGGTGGCGGCGAGCGATCCCAGCAGTCCGCCACCGGCCTGGCAGGCAAGCGCGACCCCCATTGTCACCGCGCTCGAACGGTTCGCGAGCAACGCTACGACAGCGAAGAACGAGGAGGTGAGCACCACGCTCTGCCCTGCGAGGAACAACGTCGCCCAACGGAGCACTCGATCACGAAGCACAAGCCGCACACCTGCGAGCGACGCACGTCCCCGTACAGCCGCACGACCCGACGGGAGAGGGCGGCGGATAGTCGCGGTCAGCACTGCCGCGAGCAGCAGCGTGCCCACGTTGAAGAGAAACGGTGCCTCGATCGACCAGACGATCAGCAGACCACCTAGCGGCGGACCGGCCACCGCCAGGGCGAAATCCCGCATCTGGTTGCGGGCGATCGCGCGAGGCAACAGGTCGGGTCCGACCAAGTCAGGCAATGCAGCGTTTGAACATGACGCGTACACCGCGAAGAGAGCGCCGTTGACAAAGGCGACCGCGCACGCCCCTGCAAGGGGCACCCATCCGGTGAGTAGCATCGTAGCCATGGCGAGCATCGCCATGGCCTGCAAAACCTCTACGCTCACCATCAGCCATTTGCGATCAAATTGGTCGGCGAGGACACCGGCATGTAAGCCGACCACCAACGTTGAGCCGTAGCTGCAGGCTGTGACGAGCGATGCGGCGAGAGCGCTCTGAAAAGTGCCCAACGCCATCAGCGGGAATGCCACGTACGTCGCCTGTGATCCAAGCGTCGAAACCGCCCTCGCGAACCAGTAGCGCAGGTAGTCCTGATTGTGCAGCAGGCTTTCCTGCCCCACCGAGTCCGCAGTCGTCATTTCGGCACTGGGCCGATCTTGATCAAATAGAGCATCTCACAGTGGCCGGGAAGTGCGAACAACGCTGCCGCAGTAGACTCGTGCACAGCCGGCGTCATCCTGCTACCCAATCCTGCCATGAGCGCAGAGAGGACCAAGGCCTGCCCTACCCCACCGATGGTCACAAGTGCATCCCTGTAATGCTGCTCCGGAGTACCTCCGAGTGCAGCCAGCCTGTTCCAATCGACACCGAGGAAGAAAACGCAGCCGCCGCCAGTGACAAAGCCCTGCCCCTGGGCCGCTTGCCTGACCTCGCGCGCCAGATCGTCGTTTCGCCGCATGTCGAAATGCTGAGGATCACGCTGCCACAGGTAGCTTCCCGGCGCAATTCCCTCGACGAGCTGGACAATTTCACCGACGAGCAACCAGTCGTGCCTCGCGTTGGCCTTTAGCAACGTCGACACCAGGTATCGGTGTTGCGTCGCGGTAATGGGCTGAGGAGCAGCGAAGACCTGACTGCGCCTCTGATGCACGGTGCTGATGTCTTCCGGGTGTTGAAGGTGCCCCCCGTTGCACCACTGAACAGCGCCATGGTCGACTGCGGTGGTCTGCCGCGAGTCATGTTCCTGCAGGGCGGCGAGGAAGTGTCTGGCCAACTCCCAGCCATATCGCCGCCATTGACCGGAACCTTCCTCGCCCAGCCCTCGCCATTGGTCCAGTTTGGCTGTGCCACCGCGAACACTGCCCAGCCTGATGTTCTGATCCGTCATCGACTAACCACTCCAGCCCACAACAACGGACAATCTTCAGGGTTCACGGGAAGGCTGCGGGCCAGTTCGGCCATTGGCGCTGTCAGGGGAACGCTACGGTAGGACCAGCCGGCGAATGACGCAAGCGCTGACAGGTGCCCCTCCGCATGCCCGATGTCTACGAACAGAGCCCTGAAGCTCCGCGCATCGCGATAGCGCCACATCGCCCGCTCGACGACCGAGTGGTAGAGCACCAGTACCGTGTCTTTATACCCACGCCACTGCTCTCGATCAGCGAGTTCTTGAATCGCGCCAGGAATCTCGACGTCCAGTTTCGCCAACCCGTTCCTGCACACGTCGAAATGGTATACACCAGGTTCTACCACAGCGGAATCAAGCACGACCAGGAACGCTTCCGTCGGATGCTTGGACCCACCGGATGGAACACTCTTGTAGATCAGTTCCACCTGCATGTAGTTGTACGTCGGATCGTAGTACGGTGCGAGATGGCGGCGCTTGCCGAAGGTGCCGGAGAAGAGGAACGCGTAGTGATGATCGGGCTGCGCCCAGAGGTGCTCCACGCCCAGGTCACGCGCGTCCTCCAGTGAGTACGCCAGCTCCGCACCGAGGTCCAGGTAGACGCCTGGGTACTTAAATGCGTCATCGTGCAAGTAGATCTGCATCATCGAGTTGTCGTCGACAACCGACTCATGCCTACGGCTCATGTCCAGGAAAGGGTGGTCACGAGTCGCCACATGGTAGGCCGGAACAGGCAATTCCTTCGAGTCGAGCACTGGAGTCACCAACTCATGCTCGACCAGAAAGGTCCATAGTTCCTCGGCGACAGCAGCCACCTCTGGCTCCACCGACCAGGCAGCAATCGCTTCCGTCTTCGTTACCCGTCTATCGGCGATCGCGCTCAGCGACCACGGCAGGCGCACGTCATCCACAATGATCGGCGGCTCGCCGGTCCGCCGGATCAGGGACAGCTTGACCGCACCCTCGGCGTCATCGAAAAGGACGTGAAGGCCTGGATCAGTCCGGAACAACAGATCTGACATATCCGTATCTCCCCCACACCGGGTGTGGCGACGAAGCCCCACACCCGGTGCGCATCAGCAGAACCCTACTTGGAAACCTGCGGACGAGCCTCACGCTCGACCTTCTGCGTCGGGAAAGCGTTCACCAGGTTGCAAGTGGCGCTCTGCAGGAGGGCCGGGCGAACCGCGATAGCTGCCTTGTGACCGAACATCTCTTCTCCTCACTCACGAAGATCCGCACCATCTGCGCGAACACTTCAACTTTCGCAATAAACCGGCCGGTAGACCACTGTCAGAAGTGACAGTCTCCTCGTTGACTATGCCAAGACGCCAAGGACGTACGCACGCGAAACTAGATGCGTCCTGTTGCGCGCACCGAGAAGAATGCGCAACTCAGCGATGTGATGCCGAACCGTTCGCGCAGATATCCAGAGCGCGGCTGCGATCTCGCCGTCGCTGAACCCCTCGACCAGCAGCGACAGCACCTCCTTCTGCCGCAAGGTGGGCACGAACTCGCCCGGTGCCATCACCCTCCGATCGACAACTGCGCCTCCAGCGATCAACACGACTTGCCGTTGTACCACGCATTAAGAGCGTAGAAGCCAAGGTCCTTGTTCTCGTGAGGCCGCACACAGTCGTCGAGGTAATAACTTCCTCCCGGCGGCGCGAAGTAGATTGTGATCGAAATGGTGTACGGTTCACCTGGGCAGTGCCGATACCAACCGTGGCCACCACTTCGGTAGAACCCACAGGGATCAGCAGCCTCACCAGGACTGGCAACGGCCACGGGTGCAGTCACCATTGCGCCAAGTCCACACAGTGCAGCAACGAAGAGACTAGCAATCTTTCCACCCACAAGAACCCTCCAACGGATTGACGGCAGCGAAGCCTGGAGCACCGTCAAGCTAGCGATCTACACTACTCGCCCGATACTCGCGGACTACTCGGAGCGCAACTATTCAGATATCACCCGACCGGCGACCGCGAGCCCTTGGTGTCCTGCGCCTGAATTAATTACGTCGGCCTATCGCTCATTAGTCGCTCGAAATTCGGATGCAGTGCTCAACCGCCGGGATAGACATCCGACTGTTTGAGGCAGATAGAGCCTGTCGTTAGACCAACCAGGCGGCCCCCGGTTTGAGTACGAGAAGCTGGTCGGCAGGCTGAAACGCCCTTCGCTGGCCGAGAGGCCGCCAATCCGCCGGATGGCGTACCAGGATTGCAAAGTTGTCGGGGTTGCGACAGTCAACGTCCCTATGGAGAAAAATAGCGACTCGAATCGACAGAGCTCACCGTGCATCCGCGCTTCCGACGCCAGGGCGAGGGCACAGCTGTGTTGTGGTCGTTGCTCCCCGAGCTACGTGCGCGCGTGCGTGTACGAGTGGAGGTCTGGGCAGGTCACCAAACGGCGGCGTGGGAGATCAATGGCGACGGCGTTGGGCTTCCACATCGCCGGCGCGACGGTCACACTCGTACTGATCGTTCCAGAATTGACCAGCGCGGAGATGCAGGCCGTCAGAATCTAGAGTGAAGTCGAACGCGTGCGCACAGCGAAGGAGCAGCGAGGCGGGAAGGAATCGAGCGGCACGTCGTCGTAGCCGTCCACGAGGCAACGAGCGCAGTCGCAGGCTTTACCGAACTGAAGCAGCATCCACCCCGTTGCGCTGGGGCTACCAGCGCGGCACCGCGGTCCTCACTCGGCACGGAGGGTACGGATTCGGTCGGCCATGAAGGTCGAGATGACGTATTGCTGCTGGTCGACCGTCGGGTCTGGAACGGGTGTACACCGGCACAGGTGCGGGCAACACTCACGTGATCAATGCCAACCGCCACCTGGTTACACGACCGTTCGTACGATGATCTTGGGTGAACAGTGAAGTCTCTTCGCTGAAGACTCTCCTGACCTCCGGCTGAAGCACGGTCGTTGCCTCTCGCCTGCGTGGGCAGTCGATCGACTTGAGAGAGTTGTGGTGAGCGTCCGAGTGAGAACGTGGCCTCGAGGGGATCTGCGTTGCCCGTCGGGTCGGTGAAGATCATCGACTGCTGCGCGCTTCCGCCTGCAAGCAAGGCGGACACTACGACCCACGTCCGCTTTCAGGATTCATGATCATCTTCGTGTGGACCGCGGAAGACCGCGAAGGCGGTCGATCTTCGCCGCATGGCGGACAATTCGGCCGCATACGCTGCTCACTCGGCCACGGAGGACTCAGCTTGACCCGGACCACGTCGGCGTCCGGGTGGTCGAGGTCCTCGAGAATCCCCAGCGCCTCCTGCCAAGCCACCCGCGCGGCCACCCCGTCGTCACTCGCGAGGTGGCTGTCGCCGAGGTGCACGAGCACGTCCGCCGTCCAGTACCGGTCGCCCAGCGTCCGGAACATCTCAAGAGAACGCTGGTAGCAGGCGATCGCGTCGGCGTGATGACCGCGGTGCAGGTGGATGTACCCGAGGCTGTCCCACGTCGAGGCCTGCCCGTCGAGGTCGTCGAGCTTCTCCAGCAACGCCAGCGCCGCCTGACACGACGTGAGCGCCTGCTCCAGATCACCGAGCAGGGCCTGGTACCAGCCGACCGCGCTGAGCGCACCGGCCTGACCGCGCCGATGACCGGCCGTCCCGTACAGCTCCATGGCCTGCCGGGCGTGGTGCAGCGCCTGGCCGTGGTGGCCCTGCCGTTCGCACACGTACGCCAGCTCGCGGTGGGCCCTGGCCTGGCCGGCCGGTTCCAGCGCCACGTCGAGACCGCGCTGGAGGTGCATCTCCGCGTCGTCGAGGCGGTCCAGTTGGGTGGCGGCACGGGCGAGGTAGCGGTGGGCGTGGCTCTGCGCCAACGCGTCTTCCAGCCGCACGGCCGAGGCCAGCGCGGCGTGCCCCACGGCGACGAGGTCGGACCAGTGCCCGCGCCGTTCGAGGAACTCGGCCAGCGCCCAGGCCAGGTGCCGGGTGTGGACGTCGAGACCGGTGTGAGCGGCGTGCTCGACGGCGGCGAGCAGGACGTGGTGCTCGGCGGTGAACCAGTCCAGGGCCTCGGTGAAGTCCCCGAGCTTCTCCGGCTGCACACCGGATCCCGGTCGCGGCGGGGTGATCACGTCACGGGTCGGGCTCAGCAACCGGGTCGCGAGGTAGGCGGTGTGCACGTAGTGGTCGAACAACCGGACGGTGGCGGCGTGCCGTTCGTCGTCGGTGTCGTGGTGGTGTGCCTGTTCGGTGGCGTACACGCGTAGCAGGTCGTGGAAGACGAACCGGCCGGGGAGGTGTTCGGTGAGCAGGTGCGCGCGGGTCAGTTCCGCGAGCCACGGCCGGAGCGCGCTCGGCGTGGTCCCGGCGAGAGCGGCCGCGGCCGTCACCGACACGTCCGGACCGGGATGCAAGCCGAGCAACCGGAACAGCCGGGCGGCCGCGGGACACAACGCCTGGTACGACCAGGAGAACACGGCGCGCACGTCGGTCGCCGAGTCGCCGCCGTCGAAGGGGTCGAGGCCCTCGCGCAGCTCCGCGGCGATCGCCTCCAGGGGGAAGCTCGAGCACGCGATGCGGGCCGCGACGATCGTCAACGCCAACGGCAGCCCCGCACACCGCGTGATGATCTCCGCGGAGGCGCCGGGTCTCAGCCGGTCCGCCCCGAGGCGGTCAGCGAGCAGCCCACGTGCCTCCACTGTGGACAGAAGACCCAACGCCAATGGATGTGCGCCTTCGGTGGCGACCAGACCCGCCAGCCGGTTGCGGCTCGTGACCACGACCTGGCAGCCCGGACTGCCGGGCAGCAACGGCCTGACCTGATCGGCGTCCCTGGCGTTGTCCAGCACGATGAGCACGCGTTTGTCCGCGAGCACGCTGCGGTACAGGCAGGCCTGCGCGTCCAGGCTCGCCGGGATGCGTTGCGGGTCGATGCCGAGCGCGTCGAGGAACGCCCGGATCGCCTCGCCGGGCGCCATCACCGCGCCGCTGGGGTCGAAGCCGCGGAGGTTGACGTACAGCTGCCCGTGCGGGAACCGTGCCGCGGCCCGATGTGCCCAGTGCACCGCCAGCGCGGTCTTGCCGACCCCCGCCGTCCCGGACACCACCACGGGGCTGACCGCGACCGCGTCCAGCACCTCCAGCTCGCGGGCACGCCCGGCGAACGACCGCGGCGGTGCCGGCAGCTGCCGCGGCACCAGCCGCTCGATCGGCGCGGCGGCGACCGTCAGCGCGTCGTCCGCGGTGAGGATCTGCTTGTGCAGCAACCGCAACGCCGGTCCGGGATCCGCGCCGAGGTCGTCGGCCAGCCGCAACCGGACCTGTTCGTAGCGCAGCAACGCGTCCGCCTGCCGCCCGGACCGGTACAGCGCCAGCATCAGCTGCCCGGCCAGTCGTTCGTCCAACGGGAACGCCGCCGCGGTCGTCTCCAGCTCGGCCAGCAGCTCGGTGTGCGCGCCCTGCTCCAGCATAAGGTCGTTGCGGTCGAGCAACGCCGCCTGTCTTCGCGCTTCCGCCGCGCACCGCACGTTCGCCAGCCACGGTGTGTCCAAAGTGGAGAAAGGTTCGCCCCTCCACAACTTCAGTGCTTCCGCAAGCAATGCAACGGCTCTGTCCGGTTCGAGACGGGCCCGTGCGACGAGGTGGTCGAAGCGGTGCAGATCCACCGACATCGGATCCGCGGTCAGCACATAACCGCCTTGCCGCCCGGTGATGCGAACGTCGTCCACGAGAACCTGGCGCAACCGCGAGACATATCCGGCCACCGCGTTGCGCGCGCGGTGCGGAATTTGGTCTCCCCAAACACGATCCACCAGCACGTCGACCGGCACCAGCCGGTTCACGTCCACCAGCAACGCCGTCAGCACGCACCGCTGCCGCGCGTGACCGATGTCCACGACCTGGCCGTCCACACGGACCTCGACATCGCCGAGCAGTCCGAACTCCACCACCGCACTCCTTCAGGAGCAAGCAAAAGACCCGCTGACCTGCTGATCACACAACTACCGAATCCCCGCCGAAGACCTGGCGGTCACCTTGGTCCACGACAGACCGGTCGCAGGGACCCGGTCGTCAGACCACGGAGGGCACATTGTCTACCCGGACTCCCCAGGCCCGATCGATCCTTCGCCGCGCGGCGACCGCGATTGCGCTGTCCGCCGCCGCGATCGCGCTCGGTGGCGCAGCGCCCGCGTCCGCCATTGGCACCAGCGCGGTCACCTACGACGTCATCACCGTCGCGCACAGCCTCAAGTGCCTCGACGTCGCGGACGCCAGCCGGGACAACAAGGCGGCGATCGCCCAGTACAGCTGCGACCCCTCGAAGCAGCACCAGCTGTGGACGTTGGAGCAGGTGGGTGACGGCAGCAGCGCCGTCCGGATCAAGGCCGCGCACAGCGGCAAGTGCATCGACGTCTGGGACGCGAGCCAGGACGCGACCGCCGACGCGACGCAGTACACCTGCAGCGCCACCAAGTTCAATCAGCAGTTCCTCGTAGAACCGGCCAGCACGAGCGGCTACTTCAAGCTGCGCGCCCGCCACAGCGGCCAGTGCCTGGAGATCGCCGGCCGCGGCCTCAACAACAAGGCGCACCTGCACCAGAACTGGTGCGGCAACTACCGCGCCCAGGAGTTCCGGGTCGGCTGACCGATCCACGTGAGGCGGGTTGTGCCCCTGGCGGCGGGGGCACAACCCGCCTTTTCGCGTTCCGGCTCGTAGGCTGCGTTCCGTCAGCAACGACGGGAGGCCTCACATGGCGGTGACCGAGGTGATGGCCGAACTGGCCGCGCTGGAGGACCCGAAAGCACGCGCGGTCAACGAGAAGCGCGGCGACGACCACGGCGTGAACCTCAGCAAGCTCCGCGCCGTCGCGAAACGCCTCAAGACCCAGCAGGACCTCGCGCTGGAGCTGTGGGCCACCGGCGACACCGCGGCGCGGCTCCTGGCCCTGCTCATCTGCCGCCCCAAGGCGTTCACCCGCGACCAACTCGACACGATGCTGCGTGAGGCCCGCCGCCCCAAGGTCCACGACTGGCTCGTGAACTACGTGGTGAAGAAGAGCCCGCACGCCGAAGAGCTGCGCGAGACGTGGTTCGCCGACCCGGACCCGGTGGTCGCGAGCGCGGGCTGGGCCCTCACGAGCGAACGCGTCGTCAAGAAGCCGGAAGGCCTCGATCTCCCGGCTCTGCTCGACACGGTCGAAGCGGAGATGAAGGGCGCCCCCGAACGGCTGCAGTGGGCGATGAACCACTGCCTGGCGCAGATCGGCATCGAGCACCCCGAGCACCGCGCCCGCGCGATCGACATCGGCGAGCGCCTGGAAGTCCTGAAGGACTACCCGACGCCACCGGGTTGCACGTCGCCGTTCGCGCCCATCTGGATCAACGAGATGGTGCGCCGCCAGCCGGCCGCGAAGTAGTAGATCGAGGGGCGCCACTACTGGGTGAACCGCTCCCCGGAAGTTGGACTGGCTAACTGAAGGTTAGGCCGCGAGGGCCTGGGCTCGGTATTCGACCGGGCTCAGGCCCTTGAGCGTGGTCGAGATGCGGGTCGTGTTGTACCAGTCGATGTAGTCGTCGAGGGCTTCGGTGAACTCGGCGACGGTGTCGAACCTGTTGTGGTGGAACAGTTCTTCCTTGAGGTGACCGAAGAAGTTCTCGGCGATGGAGTTGTCCAGGCAGTTGGCTCGCCTCGACATCGACTGGGTCAGGCCCGCGTCCTGGAGCAGGGTGCGCCAGGAGACGTGCTGGTACTGGAAACCCTGATCGGAGTACACCAGCGGTGCGGCTCCGGCGGGCAGGGTGGCGATGGCTTCGCGTAGCGAGGAGTTCGTCAGCTCCAGCGTCGCAGACGGGCCGCAGCTGTAGGCGATCACGGATCGGTCGAACAAGTCGATCACCGGTGACAGGTAGACCTTGCGGTCGCCGATCCGGAACTCGGTCACGTCGGTGACCCATTTCGTGTCCGGAGCGGACGCGCTGAACTGGCGGTTGAGCACGTTCTCGGCGACCGTGCCGGTCTGCCCGAGCCAGGACCGATACCGGCGTGGCCGCCGGACTTTGCAGACCAGGCCGAGGGTGTTCATCAGTTTCAGCACGGTTTTCTTGGCCACCTGCCGGCCTTGGCGGGCCAGCACGGTGTGCACGCCCCGATGCCCGTAGCGGCCGCGGGCCTGCTCGAATGCCTCGATGATCGCGGTCTTGAGCTCGGCGTGCGGGTCGGGCCGGGTCAGCCTGGCCTGGTGGTAGTAAAACGTCGAGCGGGCCAGCCCGGCGGCCGCCAGCAGTACCGGCAGCGGATAGTCAGCCTTGAGGGTGGCGATGACCTGGGTCTTCACTCTCGCCCCTGCTCCTTCAAGGCCCGCAGTTTTTCCAGGAACGCCACCTTCGCCGACAACTCCAGGTTCTCCTGCCGCAGGCGATCCAGCTCACTGAACCCCGAGGTGTCGACGGGCTTGGCCGGACGTCCTTTCCGCTTGGGCCGCAACGCGTCCTCGCCCTCACGCCGATACAACGCGGCCCAGTTCTCCACCAGCTTGGGCGAGGACAGATCATGCTCACGGGCCAGCTCGATCGCCGTCGCCTCACCCGCGACGAATCGGCGCACGACCTCGAGCTTGAACTCGAACGTGAACGACCGCTTGCCCGGCTTGCTCACCAACGCTCCCGCGCTCCGCAGCTTCCAACGATCACGCAAGCGTCGCACCGCGGTCCGCGACACCCCCAGCAGGGTCGCGACCGAGCGGTCGCCACACCCGGCCTCGAACAACCCCACAGCGGTCTCCCGCTGCCCCTCAGACAACGAACTTCCTGGATGCACCAAACCGCTCCCCGGAGAATCGGAACTGGATTCCCAGTCCAACTTCCGGGGAGCGGTTCATGGGGGAGCGGTGCCCCTCGACGGTGGGCCGCGCTAACCCCCCAGCCTCGCGCGGCCCAGGACACCTCGCCCTATTCCGCTGTCAGAGGGAGTCAGCGAGTCAGGGGGTTGACCAGGGCGATGTGAGTTCTCAGATACCCGCACCCCCAGCGCGGGCACCTGAGGCCGCAAGCAGCCTCCACGAGTTCGTGCACGCAGCCATGCACTCAGCGACTACTGGCAGTCTTATCAACATCACACCGAGTCAGTATCCTGAGTGGGTGATACTGGAGGTTCGCCTACTGGGACCGCTCGAACTCGTCGTGTCAGGACGCCCGGTCCCCCTGGCTGGCGCGCGCCAGCGCACGCTCCTCGCACTACTGGCCTTGAACGCGAACCGCGTCGTGCCGCTCGACCAGCTGGTCGGCGAGCTCTGGGAGAACCCTCCGCAGTCGGTGCGGCAGCAGATCCACAACGCCATCGCCGCGCTGCGCCGCGCGCTGGCGGGTTCCGAGCAAGTCCGGATCGCCCGGACCGACGCCGGCTACCGGCTGGAAGCCGCGGAAGAGTCGATCGACCTCCACCGCTTCCAGGACCTGACCCGCACCGCCGCGGACGCCGAGGCGCGCGAGGACGTTCCGCGCGCGATCGAGCTTCTCCGTGCCGCGCTGGAGCTTTGGCGTGGTGCGGCGTTGAGCGGCCTGAGCGGCAGTGCGATCGACGCCACCGCCGCGAGCCTGACCGAGAGCAGGCTGACCGCGCTCGAACAGCTCGTCTCACTGCGGCTGCGCGCCGGCGAACACGCCTCGCTCGTCAGCGAACTGACCCAGCTCGTCGCGCAGCACCCGGTCCGCGAGCCATTGCGTGGCAGCCTCATGCAGGCGCTCTACCTCAGCGGCAGGCAGGCCGACGCCCTCGCGGTCTACGAGGAGGGCAGGAAGGTGCTGGCCGACGAGCTCGGCATCGACCCCGGCGCCGCGCTGCGCGAACTGCACCTGTCGATCCTCAACGGCTCCGTCACCGCGCCGCCGGAACGCGCCGAAGTCGCTCGATCAGACACCCGCCCGTCGAAGTCCTATCTGCCGCACGACACCGCGGACTTCTCCGGCCGCTCCACCGAGCTCACCGAGCTGCTCGAGGAAACCGGCAGGCAGCAGCCGACCACGTTGGTGATCTCCGCGATCGACGGCATGGGCGGCGTCGGCAAGACCACTCTCGCCATCCACCTCGCCCACCGGATCGCGGAGAGCTACCCGGACGGCCAGTACTTCGTGAACCTGCACGGGTTCAGCGCCGGCGTCGAGCCGATCACCGCGAAACAGGCGCTCGACCAGCTGCTGCGCGACAGCGGTGTGCTGCCGGAGCTGGTGCCGCCGGGCAGTGAGGCCCGCAGCGCGCTCTGGCGGTCCCGGCTGGCGGGTTCGCGCAGCCTCGTCCTGCTGGACAACGCGGTCGACGCCGCCCAGGTCCGGCCATTGCTGCCGGGCAGCGCGGGGTCGTTGGTGGTCGTCACCAGCAGACGCCGGCTCTCCGCGCTCGACGGCGTGACGCCGATGTCCCTCGACGTGCTGTCACCGCAGGAAGCGGTGGACATGTTCACCAAGGTGGTCGGCGAGCGCCGGGCGGGCCAGGAGCCGGAGGCGGTCGCGAAGGCGGTGCACCTGTGCGGCTACCTGCCGCTCGCGATCCGGATCGCCGCGGCCCGGCTGCGCGACAGGGCCAGCTGGACCGTCGCCGACCTGGTCAGCCGCATCCGCGACCACGCGCACCGGGTCCGGTTCCTGCAGGTCGAGGACCGCAACGTGATGGCGGTGCTGAAGCTGTCGCACCGGTACCTGCCACCGTTGCAGCGCAAGGTGTTCCGGCTGCTGAGCCTTAATCCCGGCAGCCAGTTCGACGCCTACTCGGCCGCGGCGCTCGCCGATCTGACGGTGGACCAGGCAGAGTCCTGTCTGGATGCTCTGTTCGACGCGAACCTGGTGAAGCAGAACAGCCCAGAGCAGTTCCACTTCCACGACCTGGTGCGCGACTGCGCGTGGCAGCTGCTCGGCGAGACCGAGACCGAGCAGGAACGGCAGGACGCCGCGGACCGCCTGCTCGACTTCTACCTCGGTGCGGCCGAGACGTGGTGCCGCCTGCTCTACACCGTCGCACAGGGCAGACCCCTGATCGAGCGCACCTCTCCGCACGAGATCCGGCCGGCGGCCTCACCCGCCGAGGCGACGGCCGCGCTGAACGCCGAGTTCGCCAACCTCGCCGCGGCCATCCGTTTCGCCGCGGAGCACGGCCGACCCGGTCACGCCTGGCGGCTGGTGTGCGCGCTGGAGCCGTACCTGCGCCAGCAGAACTACGGCGGCCAGTCCCGCGACCTCTACGCCGTCGCGGCCGAGGCGGCGAACGCGGACGGCGACGTCCTGGCCGAGTCGATCTGCTGGCGTGGGCTGGCGACGGTGTGCCGTGAGCACGGCGCGATGACCGAGGCGATCGGTCACTTCGACCGCGCGCTGAAGCTGACCAGGACGCTCGACGACCGCAACCGCGAGTGCCTGCTGCTCATCGACCTCGGCGTCATGCACATCGACATGGACAGGTACCGCGACGCGGAGCAGAACCTGCACGAGGCGCGCGCGTTGATCGCGGACGACCCGGACCACCCGAAGCACGGCGTCATCGCCAACAACCTCGCCGTCGTGTGCCGCGAGCTCGGCAGGTTCGACGAGGCCCTCGACCACCTGCACCGGTCGCTGCAGCTGGAGACCGACGCCAACAACAAGCTGCTGACCAGGTGGAACATCGGCACCGTGTGGCACGCCCAGCGCCGCCACGCCGCCGCGGCCGTGGAGTTCGCCGAGGTACTAGCCGACAGCGGGACCATCGGCTTCGAACCCGGTGTAGCGCTGGCCGAGGAGGGCCTATGCACCACCAACCGCGCACTGGGCAACTTCGTGGACTCCCTCGAACACGGCCGCAAAGCCCTCACGGCAGGCCGCCGGTTGAAGATGCATCGCGTCGAGTGCGCAGCCCTCAATGCCCTCGGCGAGACCGCTTTCGCGTCGGGGGACCTCGACCACGCGGAAAAGGTATTCGTGCGGGCCCGAGAACTGGCGGTGCAGTTCTCCTACATCTGGCACGAGGCCAGGGCTGTGGAGGGCTTCGCGCACGTCGCCCGCGCCCGAGGTCACGTCGCCGAGGCGGAACGGCTCTGGCGCGAAGCCGTAGCCCTGCACCCCGCCGAGTGGATCGAGTCCACCTACGCCCAACGCCACCTCGCCGCGCTCGCGGACCCGCGGACAACCTGCTTCCGTTGCGAGACGCGGGAAAGCCCGCCTGACCAGCGGAGTCGCTGAGTCAGGCGGGCCTGGGAGCAGCGCTAAACCGAGCGAGGCTCAGTCGCCGTGCGGGTTCTGGATCGAGACGTGCACGTGGTCGTAGTGACCACCGGTCACACCGGAGCCGGCGGTGTAGTTGCGCCAGCCCTCGGAAGCGCGGGCGACGCTCCAGATCTTGCCCTGCCAGATCACGTAGCGGACGTCGAGCTTGGCCGCGTGCTTCTGCAGCCAGCGGGCCAGCTTCCAGCCCTGCTCCTTCTGCGCCGCGGACGGGTACTGGCCGATCGCGTTCGAGATGGTGCAGTCGAGAGCGTTACCGGTGTTGTGGTTGCTCGTCGAGGACTCGTAGCTGCGGTAGTCGCCCACCCAGCAGTGCGTCTCACCGGTCAGGCGGCGGATCTCGTCGTCCACGAACTGCGTGCGCTTCGTCGCCTGCGGCGCGCGGGCCGTGGCCGACGGGTGCGGGTTGGTGTTCGGGGTGCCGTAGGAGCCACCGGACGGCGGCGGGCTGCCGGCGTCAGCGAGGCGGTGCGAGGCGTTCTCGTTCTTCAGGTCCGAGTTCAGGTTGACCTTGACGTCCTTGCCGATGGTCTGGCGAGGACCGGCGTAGCCGCTGTTGAAGTACACCGTGACGGAGCCGCTGGTGCGGTTCCAGACGGAGGCGGCCTCGTTCTTCACGCACAGGCCCTTGCCGTTGCCGGCGCCCTTGAAGTCGTAGCAGCTCGGCTGCTCGTCACCGTAGTCGGAAACCGACGAGTTGAAGTCGGAAACCGAACCGGCGTTGTCGCTGTTGTAGTACAGGCAGAATTCGCCGGACTCACAGACACCGTTGCGGGCCGTGGCCGCGTTGGCCGTGGCCGCGCCGAAGGAAACGCTGATCAGCGCACCCATCATCGCCACAAGCGTGATTCTCTTGAACACGATCAAACCCTCTCGTATTAACGGATCCGGCCCCCTGGAATTCACCGGAGCCGCTTTCTTGCAGGGAAGCTTTTGTTTTGCTGGGACGAGCATCTCGTCGCGCGCTGACATCTCGCTGACACGGGCAGTCACCGATCAGTCAGGGCACGCTGGAGGCATGAGCGACAAGTGGAAGTCCCTGCCCGACCGGCCGAAGCCCGAGGACTGGGTCACGGAGAAGGACACGAATCCGCTGCCGGGAGCGCTCGCCGAGGCCGAGGCCGGCCGCGAGTCGCAGGAGGCGCGGACCGTGTTCGAACGCGGCATGGGGGCCTGGCCGAAGAGCCAAAACGGGTGGCGCGGGTCGCGATGATTGATCCTGATGTCCATCCAACTGGCGTTTGGGGTTACAGCCGGACCTGGGGTGAGCTGCTGGCTGCCCCCGTCGGGCGGTTCTCCCGTGCCCGCGGACGAGCACGCGCACCCGCCGGGTTCCCCGGTCGCCGTCGGCCCGTCCGGCGCAGACCCGGAGGCGGCGACCAGGCAGCTCGCCTTGCTGGTGCGCCACGGGGTCGAGGCAGCCGGCGCCGGTGTCGACCTCGGTGGCGGCTTCACCTCGGCACGCCTGGCCGGCGCGCACGATGACCGGCGTGATGCCGTTCTCGCCGCACTTCGGGTCCTGGGCGCTGAGAACGCCCACCGCCTGGGCGACCGGACCGCGGTTCTGGTGGCGCTGTTCGGCCCCGCGGTCACCAAACGGGTCGGCGCGGCCGCACAGACCGCCGTCGCCGAAGAGCGTTGGGAGGCTTTGCTCCTGGCCTCGGCGGCGTCGGACCTCCTCGGCCCCGAGCAGCTGGAACAGGTGCTCGCCCTGCGCGCTCCGGACGGGATCTACCCGTTCCCGCGCGGCACGGCCTCCACGCTGGCCGACCACCTGTCCCGCGTGCTGGCGGGGTACCAACGACCGCGCCGGCTCACGTTGATCATCAGCCTGTGGGACCGCGTGTGCGAGCAGCTGATCGAGCAGCGACTCCGGGTGCGCCGAGCGAAGACGCAGACCCGCCTCGACCGCATCGACAAGCTCCGCGAGCGCCACCAGGTCCACCTCGACGAACCGCTCCTGGGTCGGCTGGGCCGGGAGTTCGCGGGAGGCGCGACACTCGCCGCCGCGGCGCGCTGGACACCACCGCCGACGTGGACCGCGCTGGAGGCCCGCTGGCTGCTGCACGACGCCATCGCGGCGACCGCGTTGCTGCGGTTCGCCGCGATGATGTCCGACGAGGACCTGGCGACCGCGGTGGAAGTGCACCTCGACGAACTGGTCGCGGCCGACGCCTGTCTGTCCGAAGAGGACCGCGCCAAGGCCGCCCGCCGCCCGGAAGGCGCCTACAGCCACCCGGCCCGACCGGGCAACTACGTCCACCAGCTCGTCCAGACGCTGAGCCAGGACCGGCCGATCACCCAGAAGACCGAGACGTACGTGCAGATCCGCGTCGCCATGGCCCGCAACTACGGCGTGGTCGTGTTCGACGCCGCGCAGGAGCTGCTCCGCGGCGTGTACGACGAGCCGCTGCGCAACTGCTGGGACACCTGCCAGCCGTGGCAGGTGCCCAACCTGCGGACCTGGCGCGACGCAATGGGTTTCTACCGCCCGCCGAGCACGTGGGAACAGCCACCGGTGCGGGACGCGAACTCCGGCGCCCCGACCAGGACGCTGGCCGAGCGGCTCGCCGCCGAGCCCACCGCGGACCCTGCCTCCGTCGAGACCCCGCACGACCTGCTGTGGTTCGCCGACCTGGCCGACGCGCTCGCGTGGTTCCACGGCCGCAACAACGCCAAGGTGCGGCACGAACTCCCGGTGCCGTCACTGGAGTACGACGCACCGCCACCGGCTGCCGCGGTGTCGGTGCCGCTCGCGGCCGCCGGCGTCGCGCAGCTCGTCATGTTCGGGGCCACCCCGCCACCGCGCTGCTCCAGCTGGCGAGAGCTGGCGAACGGCGTCAAGGCGGACGTCCTGATCTCCGAGGCCGGCACCGGTGTGTTCCCGATCCCGCCGGAACTGTCCGATGTGGACCAGATGACCGTGGCCGGCCTCACCGTGGAGCTGGGCCTGGAGCCCAGGCAGCTGGCCGGGTGGTCCGGCTACATGGGCAACTGCATCGGCGAGTCCTGGTACGCCGCCAAGGCGCGCAAGGGCAACTGCGTGCTGATGGCGTTGCGCGAAGGACCCGACGGCCGGATCGTCGCCAACCTCGACATCCGCCGCCACCTCGGCGGCTGGCAGATCTACGAGCTGCGCGGCAGGTTCAACGACGATCTCGAACCCGAGCTGGAAAAGCAGATCAAGCAGTGGGTGCACAGCCTCCCGGCGCCCATGCCTCCTGCGCCCGAACCCCTGCTGCCGGTACCTCCGGTGCGAGCACGGGGCGGCTCGGGGCGCCGTTCTGCCGCAGGACGTATACCCGCCGAGCTCACCGCCGAGCTCATCGTTGCGGTGGAACAGGAACTGGCCAGTGCTCCAGCCGTGTCCGCACGACGTGTGCACGCTCGCCTGGCGCGCGGCCTCGGGCGCCCTGGGCAACCGGCCGACTTCGAACCGGATGCCGCCGTCATCGCGTTGAAACGCCTGGATCCAGCCGACCACACCGAGCTGCTTCGCACGGCCCTCGATGCCGGGCTCAGCGCCAAAACCCTGTGGCAGGCAACGCGTGTTCGACCGCTCGCCGCCGCGGTGGGCCGGCTGGATCCGGAACTGCGCTCATACGACCGTCTCGACACCCTCACCGAGGGCTCACCCCTGCCGCGCACGCTGCGCGCCCTCGTCCGCCGTCCGGAGATCGCCCCGGCCCACGCCATGGACGTGGTGGCCAGGGCGGTCCGCACGGCCATCGGCGACCTGCTCGGCGATCTCGCTCTGGCGCGTTCGGTCGCACACCACCCCTCGACCGACCTGGTGTGCGCCCTGGCGATCGCGACCACCTGCTCGACGTCCACAAAGGACGGCTCGGTGCAGGTGACCGCGCCTCGTGCGACGACGGTCCCCGGCTTTCCGGCCAGTGACCTGTCGGACGAGAACGGCCCCTGGCAACGCGCCCTGCCCGCCACGGCCGAGCTGGGCGTACCGGTGGACCAGTTCTGGCACCGCATCGCCGAGCACGGCCTCCTCGTCCCGGAAGCGTTGCTGGACAAGGGCGGCTGGCCGGCCCTCTGGCGTCGCGCTCACCGATCGGCTACCTGATCGGGAAGTCGAAGTAGGTGTCCGGGAAGGGCTCGTCCTTCAGCGTGTAGTGCCACCACTCGCTGTCGTACCGGCTGAACCCGCAGGACTCCATGACGGAACAGAGGTGCTGCCGGTTCCTCTCCTCGGCCGGCGTGATCCCGGCTGCCCCGTGGTGGGAGATCGAGTCCATCAGGTCGTGGTCACCGCCCATGGCGGCGAGCTCACCGGTGGCCAGGTGGTACAGCGTCAGGTCGACGGTGCTGCCCCGGCTGTGCCCCGACCTGGCGGCCACATATCCCTGCTCGAACATGTCGGGCCGGTCGATGTTCGGGTAGTGACGCTGCTTGGTCCGGCCGTCCTCCGGCTGCTCCGACCACCGCAGGAAGCTGTCCACCGCCCGTTGTGGGCGATAGCCGTCCCACAGCACCAGGCCGAACCCGAGGGACGCGGCCTTCTGCTGCGCGTCCTCCAGCGCCGCACACAGATCCCGGGTGCCGACGATCCGGTTCGCCAGGTACCCGTCGACCGGCTTGCCGGTGAAGTTGTCCCACGTGGCGTACTTCGCGTCCCAGCGCATCCCGGGAACGAACTCGTCGACGTAGACGAAGCCGGTGTTCATCGAACCGGCCCCCTCACCGCCAGCGCCACGATCCGGTCGATCACCTCGCCGAGCGGCAGTCCGGCCGCCGCCATCATCCGCGGGTAGCGGCTGTAGGAGGTGAGCCCTGGCAACGTGTTGACCTCGTTGAGGACGACCGTGCCGTCGTCTTTGAGGAACAGGTCCACCCGCGCGAGCCCGCGGCATCCCAGGGCGCGGTAGATGACCTTCGCGGTGTCCTGCACCAACCGCCGCGACTCCGCCGGGATGTCGGCGGGGACGATGAACGTCGAGTTCTCCGAGCCGCTCTCCGGTTCGTCCTCCTGGTGGATCCGGAAGAAGCCGTGTGACAGCGCGACCCGGTCCACCTCACCGGTGACCAGGTCCGGCCCGTTCGCCAGGACGGCACAGCCGATCTCCTCGCCGGCCACGGCCTGCTCGATCAGCACCTTCGAGTCGTACTGGGCCGCCGCCCGCACCGCCCGCGGCAGGTCTTCCTCACGCTCCACCTCGCTGACGCCGAAGGACGACCCCGAACGGGCCGGCTTCACGAAGACGGGATACGTGAACCGGCCGGGATCGACGTCATCCGCCGTGACCGTCCAGAAGTTCGGCGTGGCGACCCCCGCGTCCCTGGCGACCGCGTACGTGAGCGACTTGTCCATGCACAGCGCGGAACTCTGGACGTCGCAGCCCGCGTAGGGAATCCCGGAGAGCTCCAGCAGGCCCTGGATCGCCCCGTCCTCACCGAGCTTGCCGTGCAGCACCGGCAACACGACGTCGAGGCTGACCGTCTCGTACTTGCCCTCGTCCAGCACCAGCAGGCCACGGGTGCCGCGGTCCGGTGACAACACCGCCGGGCTGCCGTCCTCGTCCCAGCCCTCGGCGGGGCCGTCGCAGAGCCTCCAGGAACCGCTTTCGGTGATGCCGAGGTAATGCGGTTCGTACTTCTCCAGGTCGAGGTGCTTCGCGACCTCGCGCGCCGATTTGACGGAAACAGGGTGCTCCTCGGAACAGCCCCCGAACAAGATCCCGATCTTCAGCCTGTCCACTGCTTCCCACTTTCGAATTTCAGGCAGTTGATGATGGAGTTTTCAACGGTGTCGCTCAGCGCGTGGTCCGTGTAGTACGCGGTGTGCGGAGTGATGAGCACATTCGAAAGTTCTTGCAACCGCAGCAACAAGTCGCTCTCGATGCGCTTGTTCCGGCAGTCGGCGTAGAAGATCCCCTCTTCCCCTTCGAGGACGTCCAACGCCGCCCCGCCCAACCGCCCGCTTTCCAGTGCGCGGGCCAGCGATTCCGTGTCGATGAGCGAGCCGCGTCCGGTGTTCACGATGAAAGCACCGTGTTTCATCTGCTCGATGCGCCGGCGATCAATGAGGTGATGTGTGTCCGCGTTGAGCGGCGTGTGCAGCGTGACGACGTCGCTCTGCTTCAGCAGCTCGTCGAGCGGAACGTGGTCCACGTCGACCTGCCGCCTGCGGTCGTGGGCGACCGTCCGGCAACCGAACCCCCGCAACCTGTCCACCACCGCGGACCCGATACGCCCTGTTCCCACCACGCCGACGGTGAGATCCCGCAGCTCCTTGCCCCGCACGTCGCTCAACCGGTAGTCGTGCACGTCCGCCCGCCGAATGACGGCCTTGGCGTTCCTGATGGCCATCAACATCAGCATCAGCGTGTAGTCGGCCACGCTGTCAGGCGAATAGGCGACAGTCCCCACTTCGATTCCGACGCTCTTCGCGTACTCCAGGTCGATGTGGTTGCACCCGACGCTCCTGGTCGAGATGTACTCCACCCCGGCCCGGCCGAGCGCACGAAGAACAGAATTGTCGATCCGGTTCTTGTGCCCCACACTGACACACCGGTCCCCCACCGCCAGCTCGGCGTTGAACTCGGACACCGGCGCGTTGACAATGGTCAGCTTCACCCCGAACCGCGGCGCCATGACCCGGAACAGAGCGGCCTCATCCCGCCCACATCCGTAGATCGTGATCCCCGTAGCCGGAACAACCGATTCCCCGTCGGACATGCCCCACATTCAAGGCGTCACGACGTTGCCGACCCGTATGCGAATCTCGATACTAAGACGATATGTACCGTTCGACGATCACGGCCGCGCGATTGTACAGAAATTCCCGCAACGACTGCGGCGCCAAAACCTCCGCATCCACCCCGAGCTGCCACAGCGCCCACCCGGCGTGCCGCGAGTCCTGAAAAGCCACCTCCAGCCGCAGCCACCCGTCCGCGTCAGGCTGCTCAGCCCGCACGGCCACCACAGCACCCAGCAACTCTTCCCGTCGCTCCGGACGCACCCTGACGAGCACCACGATGTGCCCGTCAGCCAAGAACCGCGCACACCGCTCCCGCCACACCCGCTCCAGGTCGACCTTCCCCGGCCGCTGCGCAGGCTCAGCCAGTTCCTGAGCGGCCAGCACCCGCGACAACCGGTAGGTCCGATCCGCCCCGCCGCGCGTGGCCAGCAGGTACCCCCGATCCCGCACGGTCACCAGCCCGATCGGATCCACCGTGCGCCACAACGGTTCCTGCCCCGTGGCCGCGTAGTGGATCCGCAACTTCCGCCCACCGAGCACCGCCCGCCGAACCTCGGCCACAGCCGCGCCGGACACCTCCTCGACCACCGCCCGCCGGGACAGCAGATCCGTCTCCGGCTCGAC
Source organism: Lentzea alba (assembly GCF_047445655.1). Lineage (GTDB taxonomy): Bacteria > Actinomycetota > Actinomycetes > Mycobacteriales > Pseudonocardiaceae > Lentzea > Lentzea alba_A. The sequence goes on along the minus strand of NZ_JAJAEG010000045.1, from coordinate 49,942 downwards.
CAGAAACCGTTGCGCCGCATCACCAGCCGCAACCCGATGCCCCTCGGGCAACGCATCGACCACCTTGCGCAGCGCCGACGCGAGCTCACCCTTCCCGGCCCCCGCCACCAGCACGGCGATCGCCTCGTCCTGGTTCAGCCCGGTGAGCTCGGTCCGAAACCCAGGCAACAACGCAAACCCGCCATGCCGCCCACGTTCGGCATAAACCGGCACCCCAGCCGCAGACAACGCCTCGATGTCCCGCAGCACCGTCCGCGTGGACACTCCCAACTCACGCGCCAGTGCGGTCGCAGTCAGCTGCCCGCGCTGGCGCAACAACAACACCAGCGACACCAACCGGTCAGCGCGCATGCGAGAACTCTGCCAGAAAACATGACCAAGGATGTCGTGATTAACCGGCAGGCTCACCCCATGGAACGAACACCGATCAACCCGTGGCCGTGGTCGCTGAACCTGGGCTACAACCAGGGCGAACTGGTATCCGGCCAGGCCCGGACCCTCTACCTCTCCGGCCAGGCCGCGATGAGCGCAGACGGCGAACCCCAGCACGCCAACGACATGCCCGCCCAGCTGACCCTGAGCCTCGACAACATGGAAGCCGTCCTGGCCGAGGCCGGCATGACCCTGGCCAACCTGGTGCGCCTCAACGTCTACACAACCGACGTCGACCTGCTTTTCCAGCACTACGGCGTCCTGGCCGCCCGCCTGGGCGGCACCCCGACCACCACCATGCTCGGCGTGGCCCGCCTAGCGCTCCCCGACCTGCTGGTCGAACTGGAAGGAACAGCCGTAGCGTGACCCGTCCGAGCAGCAGGCAGGAGGTCCGATGCGCGAAATGGTGACAGTCGGCGTCTACGGCTTCACCGCCGAGTCGTTCGTGCAACGCCTGCACCAAGCAAACGTCCGCCTGCTGCTCGACGTACGCCAACGCCGAGGCGTCCGCGGCCCCGCGTACGCCTGGGCGAACTCTCTCCGTCTACAAGAGATCCTCGCCCAGGCCCAGATCGCCTACGAACACCACCCCGAGCTGGCCCCGACCACCGAACTGCGCCATCTCCAGTACGCGGAGGACGACCGCCAGGGCGTGGGCAAACGCTCACGCCACGAGCTGGCCCCGGCGTACATCCGCCGCTACACCACCGAGATCCTCGACCACGCCGACCTCGACCAGATCCTGCGCGGCACCGGAACCGCGGCCCTGCTGTGCGTCGAACGCGACCCCGAAGCCTGCCACCGCTCGCTGATCGCCGAACGCCTGACCTCGCAACACGGCACGAACCCGCAGAATGGGCAAGGCTTCTGTGGTGAAGAAGCAGCAGGATCGGTCCAGACCCTGTGCAGACACGACGAAGGCCGCACCGGATCCCGGTGCGGCCTTCGTCGTTCTCCCTGATCAGACCAGCCCGTGCGACTGCGCGTAGAGCGCAGCCTGGGTGCGGTCGCGCAGCCCGAGCCTGCCGAGGATGCGGGAGATGTGGTTCTTCACCGTGCCCTCCGACAGGTACAGCCGCTCGGCGATCTCCCGGTTGGTGGCACCGCCGGCAACCAACCGCAACACCTCGACCTCCCGCACGGTCAACGGTTCACGGTGGCCGTCCGACCGGTCCAGCACCGCCGCGAGCCGTGCCGCAGCAGCCGGGTCGAACTGGGCCACACCGGCCGCGGCGAGCTTCACCGCCGCCGCCAACTCCTGCGACGGCAAGTCCTTGAGCAGATACCCGGTCGCGCCCGCACGCAACGAGCGCACGACGTAATCCTCGTCGTCGAACGTCGTCAGCATGACCACCTTGCAGGCAGGCGCGCGCCGACGCAGCAACGCCACCGCCTCGACCCCGTCGATCCCCGGCATCCGCACGTCCATCAGCACCACGTCCGGCGCCAGCGTCACCGCCTGCTCCACGGCCTCGTGCCCGTCCGCAGCCGTACCGACAACCTCGATGCCGGGCTGCAGCCCCAACAACGACGCGATGCCCTCACGGATCAACCGCTGGTCGTCAACGACCAGCACGCGCGTCACAGCGCCCTCACCGCGGGAATCGTCACGGTCAGCTTCGTACCAGCCGGCGAACTCGCGAGCTCGACCCGCCCACCGGCCAGCGCGACCCGTTCCCGCATCCCGAGCAACCCGAACCCCTCCGTCGCCGCACCCATCCCACGGCCATCATCAGCCACGGTGAGCCGGGCCTGTTCAGCATCAAGCTCAACCGCAACGTCAATCGACGTGGCAGCAGCATGCCTCCGCGAGTTCGTGATGCCCTCCTGCGCGGCCCGGTACAGCGCGTGCAGGGCACCGGTGCCGTGCCCGTTGGGCGAACCGCTGACCGTGAGCGTCACATCTCCTTGCCCCGCAACAAGTTCGTCGAGCGCGGCCAACAGGTGGAACGAGCGCAACGACCGCACCGACTCCCGCACCTCCCCCAACGCCCGCCGCGCCGACCTCTCGGCATCGAGCACCGCAGCCTTCGCCGTGGCCGGTTCCCGATCATGAAACGCCGCAGCCTTCTCCAGCAACACCACGATCGCCGTCAGATGGTGCCCGAGGTCGTCGTGCAGATCCCGAGCCACCCTCGCCCGCTCAGCCGCCGCCGACAACTCCGCAACCGTCCGATGCGACTCCTGCAACCGAATCCGCCCGTCGCGCTCCCGCACCGCCACCGCCGCCATCGCAACGGCGAGCACCAGCCCAACGGTGAACATCACCAGATCCGAAACCCGCTCCACGTCGGCGTACCACCCCGGCGTGCTGACCACCGCGACCGCCAAACACACCGCAGCCAACCAGACCGCAGCGTTCCGCCCGAACGCGAAGTAAGCAGTGAACGGCAACAACACCAACAACAACCGCGCCAGCCCAGACCCGTCCACGTAAGCCACCGCCACGTACAAACCGGCCCGCAACACCAACAACCCAGCCGCCACCGACTTGGGCGTGCGCACCGGATAACGCCGGTACTCGACCAAGTCCACGACCACCAACACCACCAGCCCACCCACCAACAGCGGCAACCTGGTGACCCCAAGCCCGAAGACCGCGGCGCACACCCCCGCGACCAGCACCGCGGCACACATCAACGGCGAAACCCAAGGCGCCGGTCGCGAGGTGGACATGCCGCTCAGGCTAGTGCCGAACGAGCCGGCCACACCGCCACCGACAACCAGCCCAACACCACTGCGGCGGCAACGTGCATCAACGCCGACCACACCGTGTCCGGCAACGCCGCGAACACTGCCAGCAACGCAAAGCTGATCCCATATCCCCAAGCCGGCACAGCGGGAAACACCTTGGCCCGCACCATCGACACCCCGAACAACACCGAGCCGACCACGAACACCAACGAGGCCACCTTCAACACCACGTTCGTGAGCACCGGGGTCTGCTCCTGAAAGAAGATCACCAGGTTCAACGCGAACGCCACCCCGGTGAACAACCCGACCCCGAGCAGGTTCAACGCGAACGCGAACGCCCCGAACCGCCCCGACCGGTGCGCCTGATGGCCGTGAAACGCCACCACCGCAGGCGCCCCGAACGCCGCCCCCAGCCCGATCACCAGACTGGTCACCGCCGTCTCCCCGGTGAACGCCTCAACCGCTCCAGGCACCCCGATGGACAAGGCGAGCACAACCCCGCACACCGCACCGAACCTCGGCAAGAAAACCCTGTCATCCGTCACACCATCGACGCTATGAGCGCGGCACCGTGCGCCGAAGTCCCCACCGGCCACTTCGAACGCCGAAGGTCATGCGGCGAAGGGTGCCGATCGGCACGTGCCCAACGGCGAACAGCGCACCAACCTGCGCCACCCGAACAGCGTCAGCCCTCGTCGTGACGCCGAGCTCGGCCACGAGCTTGTACAGGGTAGTTGCGCACGGTCCCCGGAGCCAGGTGAGCCTCGCGCGGCAAGAACCGGATCCACGTACCTCACCCCTTTGCGGACACGGCGGATCAGCTCGGCAAGGGCGCTGCGGTCCACTTCTTTTGCACGAACGCCCTTGCACCACTCTCCAACGCCTTCTTGAGATGTCCGGGGCGGGCGAGCCGCGTTGATGACGCACCGCGCAGCAACGTTGGTAAGCGCTTTCCGGAATCCGGTCATCCGGCCTGTTCAGCACCGTCGCGCACGACCTGCTGCTCGTGCCGACCGACGCCGACAACTGGATGTGGGACGGCGGCTCGAACACCAACAACTTCACCAAGCGGGTGGACGGCCGGGCGGAGGCGCGACCGGGCTTCACGGTGTGCCAGTCGGGCTCCACGAGCGGCGCGGTGTGCAACATCCGCAACAGGACGGAGACCGCGCACGAGGTCTGCGGCATCGACGTGTACGGCAACCGGAAGTGCTACAACGACCTGTTCGTCGCGGAGCACGTCGACCCGAACACGATCGCGTGTCGCGGCGGGGACAGCGGAGGCCCCGTCTTCACGCTGGTGGGCAGCAACGCGGTGACTGCGGGGGCACGGTCACCGCCTGCGGCGGGAGGTTCATGGCCTACCAGGACTTCACGACCGCGGTACGGGACTTCGGCATCACGCCGATCACCTGACCACTCCTCCACCAGGGGCTCCGGAGAAATCCGGTGCCCCGACCCAACCGAACGCGCGTCCAGCGGGGTAGATCCAGTATGAAGACCGTGTCCGACCGCGAGGAGTTCGCCGGGTGGGTCTCGCCGCATCTCGCGGCGATGGCTCGGCTGGCCGCGCGGCTGGCACCCGACGCGGACCGCGACGACGTCGTCCAGGAAGCACTGGTCCGGGCCTGGCTGAAGCGCCACCAGTTCGACCCGCAGCGAGGCACACCCTCCGCACGGCTGCTGGCGATCACCGCCGACCAGGCCGGCAAGGCCAGGTCGCGAGCAAGCCGCCGCCTGGCCCCGGTCCCGAACGAGCCGGCTTCCGCGAACCACGACGACGACCTGCACCTGCGGCAAGCGCTGGACCGGTTGACCGACCGCCAACGCCTGGCCGTGGACTGCGTCCACTACGTCGGCCTGACGGTGACCGAAACCGCCGCCGTCATGCGCTGCGCCGAGGGCACGGTGAAATCCACGCTGGCTGACGCTCGCGCCGAGCTGCGTGTCCTGCTGGAGGTGGCCGAATGACCGATCCCGTGGACGAACTCCTCCGTGAAGCCGGCGCCCGCTGGCAAGCCGCGCAACCACCACACCCCCGCCCAGACACAACCCGCTGGCGAACTCGTCGTTGGCCACCCACAGCCGTGGCGGCGAGCGTGGTTCTCGTAGCCGCAGGTGGCGTCTACGCGCTGCCCCCCCGCTGAACCCGCACCGTTCGGCGTCGCGACCGCGTCGTCGCTCGTGGTGCGCGACGGCACCGAGGTCGAGGCGACCGGCCGCGTCGCCGACACCCCGATGCGTTTCTGCGCCCCGGCCCTCACCACCCCGATGTACGCAGACACGTGCCACATCAACGTGCCGATCACCGGCCTCTCCACCGCGCCCGAAGGCATCGTGCGCTTGCGCGGCATCTGGAAGGCCGGCGTGCTGGAGGTCCGCGAACGCCTGGACCCGCTACCGGATCCCGCGAGGAGCTGGGCCACCCCGTGCGCACCACCGGAGGGCGGCTGGCGCACAGGACAGGCCGACGGCGAGGAACTGCACCACTACGTCCTCGACGAGCACCCCGAACAGTTCCGCAGGCCGTGGGCGTCGTTCCCGGACGGTCAGGCCGGCGTCGACGTGCTCGTGGTGGAGGTGGTCGCCGGCGACGTACAAGCAGCCGGCCACGAACTGAAGTCCCGCTACAACGGCAACCTCTGCGTCGTGGACGCAACCGGCAAGCCAAGCCTCAAGGACCAGAAAGGCATCCGTGACGCGGTGATCGAGCCGTTGCGCGCCATCATGCGGGACGAGGCGAACGGCGTCTACGGACTCGGCGGCACGGACACCGTCCAAGTCGACCTGCTGATGCTCACACCCGCGCTGGCCGACCGATTCGCACAGATCAGCCCAGCGCTGGAGCTGCGCCCGTGGCTACGCCCCGTGAGCTGACGCGCCGATCACGAGCCGCTCGTCGACCGAGGACCGCCCGAGTCACTTGGTCTTGCCGGAGCTTCTGAGGTCCTCGAGGATCTGGTACGCCGCGTCTTTCACGTCGTCGTTGATCGTCACCTCGTAGACCGCAACGCGCGCCACCCATCGCCCAGCCACGCCACGCACGATGAACCTTCCGCCACCAGGAGAAGTGACCGAACACGACTTGTCCGACGCGTCCCACTCACGGCTGTGGCACTCGACGGCAGCCTGCTGGTCCGCGATGTCCTGGCTGGGATAACCGATGAGACCGATGTCGAGCACCACACGACCGTCCCGCACAGAGACCGTGCAACTCTCCGCGCGTTCAGAGACGACTTCGGAGACCTCAAGCCCCTGAGCGATGACCGCCACAGGCTCCGGCTTCACAAGATCAGGACAACCCGACTTGACCTTGTCCGCAAGCCCTGCGGGTACCTCGACACCGCACGCAGCGACAGTGGTGAGCACGAGCGCCACGAATCCGATTCCGCAGCATCTCCACGCGCGCAGGACACGACCCTGCGCCTCCCCAAGGCGTCTCAAAGCAAACTCCCCCACATCGACTCACGAACGATCGACAGCTAACGCAGCCCCCGCACGGTCACATCCTGCTCCACTGAGGCGCCACACCACCCCTCGATCAGTCGAAGCTTGTGCCAGTATCCGATTGAGCGAGTCTGGGGGAATGTCATGCGCGTGTTGCTGGCGACGACGGCCAACAACGGTCACTTCGGTCCGATGGTGCCGTTCGCCGATGCCTGTCTGCGGGCCGGGCACGATGTGCTCGTCGCGGCGCCGGAGTCGTTCGCGGGGGTTGTCGAGCGTGCCGGGCATCAGCTCTGGCCATGCCCCGACGTCGAGCCGGACGAGTGGGCCGCGCTCCACGCGAAGTTCCTGGCGGCGGAACCGGACAAGCGCAACGAGACCATGGTGACGCTGGGCGCGGAGCTCGCCGCCCGGTCGATCATGCCGGGAATGCTGGCCGCGCTGGACGAGTGGCGGCCGGACGTCGTCCTGCGGGAGATCGGTGAGCTGGGCTCGGCCATCGCCGCCGAGCTGCGCGGGGTGCCGCAGGTGCAGATGCTGATCGGGCTCGACAAGTTCGTCGACTTCACCCTCCCGTTGGCCGCGCGGGCGCTCGTGGCGTACCGCGAGTCGCTGGGGCTCCTGGGCGATCCGAACGGTGAAAACCTGCACCGCACATCGTCGTTCAGTCTGTTGCCGCCGTCGCTCGAGGTGCCGCGCGCACAGGCCGGCCCGGAGGTCCACCGTTTCCGCGTGCCCGCCGCCAGCAGCGCACCGCTGCCCGACTGGTGGGCAAACGACGACGCACCGCTCGTGTACGCCACGTTCGGCACGGTGGCTGCGGGCGTGCCCTTCGCAGCGGCCGCGTTCCGCACGGTCGTCGAGGCACTCGCCGAACTACCGGTGCGGGTGCTGGTCACGGTCGGCGACAGCGGCGACCCGTCGACCTGGCCCGCGCATGCGCCGAACGTGCACATCGAACGATGGGTGCCACAGCAGGACGTCCTCCTCCACGCGGCGGCGATGGTGTGCCACGGCGGCACCGGGACCGTGCTCGGCGGACTCGCGGCCGGGGTGCCGATGGTGGTGGTGCCGCAGTTCGCGGACCAGCCGGACAACGCGGAGCGGGTGGCGGCCGTCGGCGCCGGGATCAGTGTCGGCGGCGGGGAAACGGCGCCTGCCACGGCCGAGGAGGTGCGGGCCGCCGTGACCAGCGTGCTCACCGAACCGTCCTACCGGAAGGCGGCGGGTGCGACGGCCGAGGAGATCGCCGCCCTGCCTCCGGTCGACGAGGCGGTGAGCTTCCTGGCGAAGCTCACGGGTGCCGGCGGCTGACCGATCTCACACCCGCGAGTCAGCGAGCGAAGGCCCAACGGTGTAGCGTGATGCTGTCTGTCATGGTTCCGAAGTACTTGTCGCCCGTGATCACAGGTCACGGGCGTTTTGCTGTTCAGCGTCCTTCGGTCGTGGCGGACACCCGGCCCCGCACAGTGCGGGTGCCACATTCATGCTTGGAGTGCACCATGGCCACCGGAACCGTCAAGTGGTTCAACGCTGAAAAGGGCTTCGGCTTCATCGAGCAGGACGGTGGCGGCGCCGACGTCTTCGCCCACTACTCGAACATCGCCGCTCAGGGCTTCCGTGAGCTCCAGGAAGGCCAGAAGGTCTCCTTCGACATCACGCAGGGCCAGAAGGGCCCGCAGGCGGAGAACATCGTCCCCGCCTAGTTTTCTGTCGCCTGCCGCTGACCCACCAGCGGCACGCACGGACCACAGCAGAGCCCGGCCGGATGATCCATCCGGCCGGGCTTTGTCGCACACGGACGTCCCACAGCAGGCATCCGCTGGCCGTTACTCGCTGAGCACTGTCCGCGAATGTCGACACCGCTCGACTCGGCGGTGCACAGCGCGGGCTTCCTCGATCCCTGCCGCTCGGCCGTTGTCGAAGCACCTGGGGCTACCGACGGCCCCTGTCGATCGCCAAGATCCAGGACGCCTGGGCTGCGCTCCGCGATCAGGCGTCGCGGCGTCGAGGACCGTGGACGTCCGATGATCGGCGAGCGGTGGGCTCGAGGCGGTCGTAGGGTCGATGGCTACGCAAGCCCGGCCACCAGCGGCCGGGGTGCAGCGGGATCGGGAGGTTCACCATGTTTGTGCAGGTAGTGCAGGGCAAGGTGTCCGACGCCGAGCGATTGCACGCCCAGTTGGACAAGTGGATGCAGGACCTGGCCCCTGGAGCGACGGGGTGGCTGGGTTCGACCTGCGGCGTGACCGACGATGGCACCTGCGTGTGCTTTGTCCGGTTCGACACGCCTGAGCACGCCCGCGAGAACAGCGACAGGGCGGAGCAGGGTGCCTGGTGGGCGGAGACGTCCACGTTGTTCCCGCAAGGCGCGGAGTTCCTCGACAGCGAGCGGGTCACCGAGGACACGCCGGGCGACCCGACGAGAGCCCAGTTCGTGCAGATCATCGAAGGGCGCGCGACCGACGCGACCAGGGGCCTGGAGCTGACCATCGAGAACTCGGACAAGTGGGCCGAGTACCGGCCGGACATCCTCGGCAGCGTCGGCGTCAACTTCACCGATGGCCGGTACGCCATGGAGATGTTCTTCACCAACGAGGCCGACGCGCGCAAGGGTGAGCAGAAGGAGCCGCCCCCGGAGCTCAAGGCCCAGATGGACGAGATGCAGGCACTGGCGGCGGAACCCCCGAAGTTCTTCGACCTCAAGAACCCCTGGATGTACTCACCGCGCTGAAACCGCTCGGGGTGAGGCACAATCCGGCGCCTCACCCCAGAACCCTCTGCGGCACAGCCACAAGACCTGGCTCATCGCCGGCGGCGCACCCGAGATCGCCCAAGCACGACGCCTCGGACGCCATCTCCCGAATCGCGTCACCGAGGTCTACTCCCACGTCGCACCCGAAGTGGAACTCCGACTCCTCAACGATCTCCAACGCCGCTGGCACGAAGCCGACCTGAACGTCCGAACGCACCGGAGCCTGCAGCACGCCACGTCTCCGGACCACTTGCCGCACAACCAAATCCACCGCCTCTCACACCGTTGGCGGGAGGGGCGCGATGATCAGCCAGTCCAGCGGTCGGTGCGACGATCAAGCTGGAGAGTTCTGCTCCTTCAACGGTCGCCTGCGCGACGAGTGCCTCAACATCCACCTGCTCTGGTCCTGACCCACGCCAAGGTCACCATCGGCGACTGGAAGGAGAAGTACAACCACGACCGGCCGCACTCGTCGCTGGGCTACCAACCCGGTCCGGACCAAGTCCTGGTCGTCGGCCACGGCAACACGGATGCTCATCCCAACGCCTCCACCGGCAGCACGGCCTCGACCACCCAGCCACCCTCGGGCCCCGGCCCCGCGGAGAGCGATCCGCCGAGGAGCTGCGCGCGTTCGGCCATGCCCCGCAGCCCGAACCCGAGCTCCGGGGCCGGCCCCGGCTCGGTCTGTCCATCGTCGCTGACACGCAGCCAGACGGTGTCGCCCTCCCGGCGTACGTCGATCCCGACGCGCGTCGCGCTCCGGGCGTGCCGTACGGCGTTGGTCAGCGACTCCTGCGCGAGCCGATGGAGCGCGGTGTCCACGGGTCGTGCCAGCCGAGTCGACGAACCGACCAGCGAGACCTCGACGGTGGGCGTCGCGTCGGCGCGCGCCAGAGCAGGCAGGTCCGCCACACCCAGCTGCGGTGAGCAGGCGACGGCTTCCTCCTCCCGCGAGGGCGACGAACAACAGCAAGAGGACGCTCCCGCCGAAAACGTCGACCAAGCCCGCAGAGGAGGCGTACATCCCCAGCGCGACGACGACTGTCACGAACGCCGTCCCCAAGACCATCTCCCCGTCCCGAGCCCCACCGCACCAGCGAGTAGAGCAGGATCAGGACGGACATCGTGGAGTAGAGGCCGAGGTCCCCGGCGTGCGCAGTCAGCTGGAGGACCGAGAGCAGCCCGGCGACGCCCCACCCGACCAGGGCGGCCGTCAGGGGGCGGCCCTGCCGCCAGAGCAGGGCAGGCACCAGCGCCAGGGCGAGCACCATCACAAGGGGTGGCCAGGCGAAGCCCGGCCGAGCGATGCCCTCGACCAAGGCGGCCGCCGCGACCACGCCCACCAGCAGCCAGTCGAGCCGACCAATGGGCGTCAGCAGGCCGCGGCTCACGCCAGACGGAGCGCCGGACAGTGACCGCGGCCCCAGCGTAGGGATCGGCGCACCTCGGCGTACCCGCCGAAAGAACGAGAGAGAGACCGTGCCATCGGCCAGGCGAACCCCAGCCTCCGGGCGGAGGCGCCCGCCGCCGGGCTCGGCGATCGTGGATCTACCGATCCTCACCACGACAACGGAGCCCATGATGAGAACACGTCAACCCACCACCACACTGGAAGACCAGCGGATCCCGGTGAGAGCCAAGCTCGCCGCAACGTGGACGAGCTTCATGTTCCTGTACGCCTACGTGGACATTCTCAACTTCTTCACGCCCGGCGTCATCAAAGACATCCTCGAGGGCAAGGTCTTCGAGTTCGACCTCTCCCAGACCTTTTCGACCACGGCGCTGACCCTCGTGGCCATCCCGATCTTCATGGTCGTGCTGTCGATGACGCTGCCCGCCCAGGCGAACCGCATCACCAACCTCACCGTCGCCTCGCTCTACGTCCCCGTCACGGCATTCAACGCGGTGGGCGAGTCCTGGCTGTACTTCTACGGCCTTGGCATCGCACTGGAATTGACCCTTCTCGCCCTCATCGTGCGGTATGCCTGGACCTGGTCCCGCACCGCACCGTCGGCGACCGTTGCGACTAGCCCGGACCGTGAAACCGTTCGCGCCCAACAGCAAGCGTGAACCCAAGAGCAGTCCCCGTCCTGTTCGGGGCCATCTGCCTCGGTGCCGCGGTGTGGGCCTCCTGGCGGTGGGACACCAACTACCACTGGGACGTCGCGTAGGGGTCTTCCAAGGCCCCTACCGGCAGCAACGGCAATCTGCGCAACCACATCGTGCCCCCGGGACAGCACCTCACCGACCGAACTGTCCACTCTCGACATCACGGGGTGGATCAAGGAGCTCGGCACCGAGTACGCACCCATCACCGTCTCCAGCATCGTGAAGCTCATGTCGATGATGCTCGAAGACGCCGTAGACGAGCGCATCATCCCCGCCAACCCAGTCCGTCGCCGGCGGGCGACGTGGACGCCGCGCCGCGAAACGGCAACCCGAGAAGATCTGGGCAACTACGTCCCGCCTCCGACGGCAACCTCGACCTCGCGACCACCCAGCCCTGCACGTCACGGAAACGAAGCCGCATGACGAATCTGGCCGCCCTTCACAGCACTGGCGGGATGGTCACACCGCAGAACCGAACGCTCGCAATGGAAAAGTCCTGGTCGGCGGCGGCAGCAGACGACGTCCAGAGTGATCTTCCTGGGGGACCGTCCTCCCGATCTCCTCCATGTCGAGCAAATCGCGAGCATCGGCAATGATCACTCGTGATCGACCAGCGAACACGAAGAAGAATGGAGCTGAGGGGACTCGAACCCCTGATCCTCACACCGCCAGTTTGGTCCACAAAGGACTTCTACCTGCACAACCGCCAGAATCCCAACAACTCCAACGCAACTAGCGGCCGTTCAGCGTCGTTTGCCATCAAGGCTGCTGGGGACACACGGGTTCATCCCGTTAGGGCGACGGCTGGGTTGGACGTGGCGAAGAGGCTGTCGAACACCCGGACACGGTCGAAGGACAGGGCGTGCTCGCGTGCTCGGTCCGCCATGAGTTGCCGTTCCTCGGCTGGCATGTCGAGCACCACCCGGTCGATCGCAGCGGCGATGTGGGTGGCGTTCCCGGCCTCGACGAGGATGGCCGTCCCGCCCACCGCTTCGCCGACGCCTCCGGTGTTCGTCGTGATCACTGGCCCGCCGCCTGCGAGCATCTTCTCGGTCAGCGCGATCCCGAAGGTCTCGACGAAGTCCGGTTCGGGCTTGGTCGGCAGCGCGTACACGGCGCAGCCGTTCATCAGCATCGGCTTTTCCTCGTCCTCCACGTCGGTGAGGAAGAGGATCCGGTCGTTGTGCTGAGTGATCGCCTGGACGTGCTCGAGTTCGGGGCCGTTACCGGCGACCACGAGCTTCAGCCGTGACTGCGCCTGGCACTGGGCGAACGCGTCCACCAGGTCGTAGATGCCTTTGGCCCGTGTCACCCGGGACAGGAACAACACGTACCCGTCGCGTTCCAGGCCGCGTCGCTTCAGGGCGGTGTCCACGAGCGCCGGATCGAGGTCGAGGTATGCCGAGGTGTCGATCGGCGGGTAGCTGACCGATATCCGGCGCACGCACTGGCGGGCGAACCGGGTGCCGCAGTGCGTGTCGACGGCCTCTGCGCAGGCAATGATCTCCTGCCTGGTGTACTCCGACACGGCGATCACTTGGTCGTTGGCGAGGAACCGGGTGAACAGGACCACGGCTGCCCCGAATCGCCTCTCGTACAGGCACGAGCGAATCACGTTGGTGACGTCCGAGCCGACCGCCTTCGCGATGGTGTGGACGTCAGGTGCGTAGCCGGCCGCGCGTGCCGCGTCGACGGCGTCGCGCACCACGGCGTCGTGGGGAGCGAGGTACATCGACACGCATGTGGTCGGGACCGGCTCGGCGAGCAGTTCGACCAGGCGTCCCGTCAGCCCGGCCAGGTATCGGCCATCGGGTACTCGGTAGTCGCCGACCGGCTCGGGCCGCTCCACGGTGATGCCTTCGCTGTAGGGCATGATCCGATCCAGCGGCTTGAGCGGCAGACCTGCCGCCTGTAGCACGGGTATCGGCCAGGTCAGCAGCCGGACGTCGTCGAAGCCGCGGGTGAGCGCGACCTCGGCCAGGTTGCGGGCTTCTCCGGAGTGACCGCAGATGACTGGGTCGGCCCGGACCACGATGACGAGACGGCGGCTTGGCCTGCTCATGTGCGAGCCCCCTTTCCGAGCGGGTCGGATACCGATGGCGGCAGGATCTTGCGTCCCCACTCCGAGGGGTGCGGGCCGAGTTCGAGCAGCAGCCGGCCGCCGGCGTGGACGTCGGATGCGCGCAGATGCGCCGCATCCAGTGGTTTGCCGTCCAGCCGGGCGGACTGCACGTACTGCGGCGGCGGGTCCGCGTCCAACCCGTCGGAACTGATGGACGTCTCGCGGTGTCCACGCGTCTCGATGACGAAATCGCGGTCCCCGAGGTGCAGAGTGGCGTGGCTGAAGGTAGGCGCGTTGACGAGGAACAGGTTCTGCCCGGCGACCGGAAACAGGCCGAGCGAGGCCCACACGTACCAGGAACTCAGCCCGCCCGAGTCGTCGTTGCCCGGCAGGCCGCCGGGACCGGTGCCGAACTGCCAGGTCAGCGCCGCGTGCACGATCTCGGCTGTGCGGTCCGGCCGAGCCGCGTAATGGTAGGACCACGGCGCTTCCATGTCCGGCTCGTTGTTCAGCCCCTCGAACCGATTCAGCAGGTAGCCGGCCGCCATCTCCGCCGAGTCGGGCCGCTGACCGGGCTGCACCACACGCGGGGCGCCGTAGCCGAAGAACGCGTCGAGCATGCTCACGAAAGCTTCGTGCCCACCGACCATCGCGATTCTCGCGGCCATGTCGTGCAGCAGCCGGAACGAGTAGTTCCACTTGCCGCCTTCGTAGAACGACGAGTCGAGAAGCAGGCCGGTGTCCGGGTCGAACGCGTTGGACCACAGGCGGCTTCGCGCGTCGAGGTCGTCGGCGAGCTGGACGTCGTTCAGGCTCCGGGCGACGCCGGCGGTGCAGTGGCAGGCGTAGGCGAGGTCGAGCGTGTGCGAGATCGGGTGCACGACGCCGTGCTCGTAGAAGTCTTCGCCGTACATCCGGCGCAGGTCGTCGTACATGTGCACCAGCGCCCAGGTCCAATCCAGGTCGCCGAGGCCGAGGGCGTGCACGTCGGCCAGCGCGGTGTGGACCAACGCGCTCGCTTGCCGGAAGAACCTGTCCGCGCCGCGAGCCATCCGATATCCGATGGGGAAGTTGCCTTCCTCCTCACAGACCCGGATCAGTGACTCCAGGAGATCGACCGCCCGGTCCGGGCAGATGGCCATGAGCAACGGCAGCTGGGTCTTGTAGATGTCCCACATCGTGCAGATGTCGAACACGAAGGGCCCGGAGGACGGCCAGAACGGACTCTCGTCGTCAGCGAAGCACGGCTTGATCAGAGAGTGGTACAGGGCCGTCGCGAACACCTGCCGCCTGGCGGGTGACCCGCCCTCGACCTCCACCCGGCCCACGTGGTCACGCCACCGAGCCTTGGTCTGCGCCCGGACGACGTCGAACGCCCGCGCCCCGTCACCGCATTCGCGATGCAAGTTCTCCCGGGCCTGTTCACAGCCGCGCAGAGAGAATCCGATCTGGATCTCGACGCTCTGCCCGGCGGTGGTGGGGCCCATGTAGAGCATCCCGAACGGGCGCAGCGTGGTCTGCCTGATGCGGTCGAAGTCGAGCCGCGTGCCACCCTCGATCAGCCGACGGTCGTGCCAGAGCATCTGCCGCCAGCCCGGACTGTCGACCCTGATGTACACCGACAGCGGCACGCCTTCGACGACCACCGTTCCCTGGGCGCGGCCGTTGCCAAGGCTTTCCACATGCGCCCGCAGCGGCACTGTGCGGCCGAGGTCGATGGCCAGCCCGCCGCAGGACAGGTCGACGACGACCCGTGCGCTGCGATGCTCAGGAAAGGCGTACCGGTGGACGGCGACCTTGGCGCCGACAGTGACCTCACATCGAATGCCGGTGTCGAGAGTAGCCGCGTAGTACCCGGCTTCAGCGGTCTCGTCGTGCAGCGGCCAGGCCTGGCCGAGGACGTCCAGCTGCTGCACCATCGGCGTCACCCGCACGTAGTTGTAGTACTTGCGTATCGCACCGGTACCGGACTGTTGAAAGTGGGTGAAACCGGACGCCTGCAGCCGGTCGAACAGCTCCTCCGGCTGACCCTCGGTGTTCTTCATGTAGAGGCCGTATCCGGTCGGATAGGCACCGGAGTAGGCGCAGGCAGACACCATGCCGAGCGGGGACGTCGCGCCGGGGTGGGTGTTGCCGACCTGCGCTTTCGGCCACCACCAAGTAGCCGCCAGCCCTTGCGCCGCAGGCAATGAGGTGGCAGCCGTTCCGATGAAAGGATCAATCTCGTCGAGGATGACGAGACAATAAGTCTGCGCGGGTCCACGTTGGTTTCAGCGATATGAACATTTGGCCAGGTACGCGGAGGTGGTCGCGTCGTGTCTCCCACCAGCTCGCGCCATGGCCGAAGGGTGCGCCCCCTCACCTCTACCTCGAGCACCTCGGCAGCGCCCGCTTCCGGCTCACCAACCCCGAACAGGCACGCGCAGACGAACGTCCGGCCGTGCCGAGATGAGAGTGTTGTGCCCGTTTCCGGGAAGCTGTCTAGTCGGTGGACCAGGTGCCCAGTGCGGAGATGGCGGCTTCGATGAGTGCGGAGTCGATGGGAGCGCGCTCGATGGTGCTGCGGTAGTACGTCGGTCCGATGGTCATGGCGGCGGCGTCTCGGCTGGTGAGCGCGAGGGTGATCTCGCCGCGTTCCTGGTCGACGAGGCCGAAACCCCGCGCTACACCCACGCCCACCCGAGGATCACCCGGTGAACGCCACCATCCCCGACCTGACCGGCAAGATCGCCGTCGTCACGGGCGCTACCGGCGGCATGGGCCAGTTCATCGCCGCCGACCTCGTCCGCGCGGGCGCGCACATGGTCACCGTCGCCCGCGACCCCGCTCGCGCGGACGCTCTGCGCGCACGCATCGGCTCACCGGCAGCGAGCCGCCTCGACGTCATCGCCGGAGACCTGTCCCGGCGCGCGGACATCGTGGCCGCGGCGAAGACCATTGTGGACCGTTACGACCAGATCCACATTCTGATCAACAACGCCGGCGCGCACTTCTCCGAACACCGCGTCTCGGCCGACGGCATCGAGATGCACATCGCCCTCGACTACCTGGCCGCCTACGGCCTCACCACCCTGCTGGACGTGCCACTGCGACGCGGCCACGCCCGCGTGGTGAACGTCGCCAGCGACACCCTCAACGACACCCGGCAGATCAAGCTCGCAGGCAAGCCCCGACCGGCGACCCTCGACCTGTCCGGTATCGGCGATCTCGCGGACCTCAATCCCGCCGCCGGGTTCGCGCCGTTCGAGGCCTACGCCCGCGCCAAGCTCATGACCGTCACCGCCGGCTACGCCCTCGCCCGCGACCTCGCCGCGGACGGGGTGACCATCAACGCCCTACATCCGGGGATTGTCGCCACCGACATCATCGACGACCTCGTGCCCCCGCTGCTACGCCCCGTGGGCACCCTGATCCGCCGCGGCATGCTCACCCCCGCCGAAGGAGCGACAAGCGCAACACGGCTCGCGACCGACCCCGAGATCGCCGCCCTCACCGGCCGATACTTCAACCGCGACAAGGAATCAACCACCCCACCGGTATCCCACGACCTCACCACCCAGCAAAGACTCCTCATACTGAGCAAAGCCCACTTCGCCTGCTGACGACCTGGCAATCTGTTAGCTGATCCAGGCTTTGTCCATCACCCGGCCAACGCAGATCAACAGTTCGCCGCAGTCCCACCTCCGGAGCGCACTCCCATGCCGCGAGGCGCACGGCTCGAGTCTGGGCCGGACCCGGTCCTGCCGCTCAGTCTCAAGTAGCCGGCGAGCGCGTTGCTCGAGCACGCACATGCCGAGGAACGGGCGTTGACGGCGCTCTTGCGACTTCGCGTGCACGCCCGCGCCCGGACGCAGAGCGGACAGCCCATCTGCCCGAAGCCTGCGGCGACCTGCTCCACGCCGACGAACGAGGCGCCGCCGCTCGGCTGTCGCAATCCGACATCGGGACGCGATATCGTCGTCCGGCATCGACGGAACGTGATCGGGCGCGTTCAGGGGGTGACTCCCGATGAATCAGACGGTCGGGCTGTTGAAGGCCGACGGACCTCCGGCGGCGATCCTGGTGCGGCTTGCAGTGGGGGCAGTGTTCCTGTCCGAAGGCATCGGCAAGTTCCTGTATCCGGACGAGCAGGCAGCCGGGCGGTTCGCCAGGATCGGGATCCCGGCGCCGGAGTTCTTCGGCGGGCTGTCGGCCGTGGCCGAGACGGTCTGCGGAGCTTTGTTGCTGGCAGGCCTGCTCACTCGTCTGGCTGCGCTGCCGATGCTGGTCAACATGGTGCTGGCACTGGCGTTGACGAAGGTCCCGATTCTGTGGGGTGGCTCGGCCGACAAGCCAAAGGCGGATGGTTTGTGGGACATGGCACACGAGTCGCGCACAGACTGGGCGATGCTTCTAGGCCTGCTGTTCCTGCTGGTCGCCGGGCCTGGCCGCTGGTCGCTGGACGCCCTGCTGGCGCGGCGGCTGGCTGCGGCGGCTCACGCGAGCACCTGACCCAGGTGGCTGGGTCAGGTCTATTCCACGTGGGTTCTCTTGGTGGGATTCCCCTTGTCACGCCACGCTTGTCGAAGTTCGCCACGCCACCGTGCCGATCAGGAACACGTAACACAACCGGTGCGACACCTGACAGACGTCCTGTCATGCCGCGAGTCGGGCGTTACGAAGCTTGGCTCCCAATACCGATCTTCGGGTCAGCTTGCGCTCAAGAAGCTCAAGGCGCACAACTGGGACCTCCGTCCCGCCGCACCCTGGAGGTCGTCATGGCCTGAAGGCAGGCCGACTAGAGCAGACAGTCTGCCTACTCGCCGAACAGGTTGACCGGTACGACTTCCACGCATCGGCCGTCGTCGTCCAGCAGCCTGCCCATGTGCTTGGTCGTGCGGACCACGACCGACCGGTCGCGGGGCACACCAGCTCGAGAGCAGCGCCAGAGCCTGCTCGGAAGGCGAATGTGGTTCGACGGTGTGCGTCCCGAAGATGAGATCAGGATCGCCCACCGGCGTCATGGCCTCGTATCCGAGTTCCAGCTCACCGACGAGGGGGTGGTGGTAGCGCTTGCTTCCGTAGTCGCGCCGATACACGTCGTGCTCGGCCCACCAGCGGCGGAAGTCGTGATCACGCACGGCCAGGTCGCCGATGAGGTCGGCGAGTTTTGGATCGTGCGGGTGGGTGCCGGCGTACCGTCGCAGTTCGGCGACCACCGTGCGCGCGGTCGCCGCCCAGTCGTCGTACAGTTCGCGGGCTGCATCGACGGTGAACAGGTAGCGGACGATGTTCCGTCGCCCCGCGGGCAGGAGATCGAGTCCGACGTAGAACGCTGCCCCGAGGTCGTTGATGGCGATGAGGTCGTAGTGTGGTCCTAGGACCAGCGCCGGGACGTCGGTGACCGTGTCCAGAGCACGGCGCAGCCCAGGGCGCAGGCGCACCGGAACCGAGTGCGCCCGCGGGGAGCTGTGAGAGCCGGCGAGGACGTGGAGATGTTCCCGTTCAGCAGCGTTGAGCGGCAGTACCCGGGCGATGGCGTCGAGCACCGACGCTGACGCGGTCTTCCTACGGCCCCGTTCCAGCCGCTCGTAGTACTCGGCACTGACACCGGCGAGCAGGGCTACTTCTTCGCGTCGCAGTCCTGGTACTCGACGGATACCCACCGACGGTGGCAGCCCTGCATCCTGCGGCGTGATGCGCGCGCGGCGGCTGCACAGGAATGCCCCCAAGCCGTCAGCAGGACGTTCGTTCATGTATTCCAGGCTAACGATCCTGGTGGATATCTGAGGGGGGTCTGTTTGTCCCCCTCAGGCCGTGGCCGGTCACAGCGGCGTCAACCTGATCGACACCGCAGACGTCTACCGCAAAGGCGACTCGGAGCGGGTCATAGGCCTGGCCATCGCAGGGACGGCGCGACGAGGTCGTCCTGGCTTCCTCGCAGCTAAGGTCATGGGTCCTGCCCGGCTGATGATCTCCCAGCAGTTCGCGCATCTCACGGAGCTGTTCGCACTGCTTCAGCCGCGGGAGCGACCGCACGCACCGTCGATCCTCCGCTCACCATCGGCACGGTGATCGACGATCCTGATGCTGGGGCCCCAGCGTCCCGCAGGCGATGACGGTGGTGAGGTTTCGCGACGAGGAGCATCTCGTCGCACAGATCATCGACACCGTGCTGCAGACGCCGGCCCGGCGGAGTTCAACGCCATCAAGCGGCAAATGAACCAGGATGCTGCACAGGTACAGATCAAGTTGCGTCTCAACTCACCAAAGCGCACACCAGACATGTCAACCACCCGATCCGACGTGGAGATCGACATGGCCTGGACAGAACAGACCAGCAAGCATGCCTGGCGGGTCCGCTACCCCCACCAGTGACGGACACATCGCATCCATCTCCGGCTTCACCAACCAGAAGACGGCCGACGACTACGCCACCGACGTCGAAACCGACCAGCGACGCCAAGTCTGGATCGACCTGACACCCGGCCGAGTCAGCGTCGAAGACTGGGCAACGCGCTGGCTCCCCACACTCGACGTCGACCTACATACACACGGCAACTACTACGGCAATCTGCGCAACCACATCGTGCCCCGCCAGGGAAACTCGGCCTTCGCCGCGGCGATGGAGGACGTGCTCGCGGTCTACGCCCGCGGCCACGACCCGGCCAGGCCGGTGGTGTGCATGGACGAGAAGCCCTACCAGCTGATGGCGCACACCCGCGACCCGATCCCCGCCGCGCCGGGGCAGGATCTCCAGCAGGACAGCGAGTACGTCCGCCACGGCACCTGCTCGATCTTCTGCTGGGTCGAGCCCCTGGGCGGGTGGCGGCGGGTCGACGCACAACCTCAGCGGACCAAGATCGACTGGGTCGGGCAGGTCGAGCGACTCCTGACCGTCGACTACCCCGACGCCGAGAAGGTCGTCCTGGTGACGGACAACCTCAACACCCACAGCGTCGCCTCCCTCTACGAGGCCTTCGACCCAGCCAAGGCGTTCGCCCTAGCCCAGCGCCTGGAGATCCACCACACCCCCAAGCACGGGTCCTGGCTCAACATCGCCGAGATCGAACTGTCCCGCCAGTGTCTAGATCGCCGCATCGCCGACCTCGACGCGCTCAACACCGAACTCGCCACCTGGCAAGCCGCCACCAACGCCGGCCAGCGCCAGGTCGACCGGCACTTCACCACCGACGACGCCCGCACCCGACTCCGCCACCTCTACCCCCAAACGTTAGAGGCGACGGCCTACTAGTGGGCGGAGCCGGATTAGGTTGGGGCGACTGGTGCACGACTGACTGCGGCTGTGCTGTGGAGGGCGCTTGATGGCCTGCAAGTCGTGGCTGGCCGAGGCCGAGCTGTTTCGCGCCGTGCAGGACGGGCCTGCTGGTCCTGCTTGACGCCTGAGATGCGGGTGGTGCGGAGCAGCCATCGGTTGACGACGACGGGGTTCTGCCGGGTCATCGCGTCGAGCAGCCACAGGTCTGAGGCGACGGACTCGAGCACGGCGCGCAGCTACTCATCGCTCACGCCTCCGGAAACCACTGTCCGTCGCCATCGTCGATCCGGGTTGTCGTGACGCCGTTTCCGGCGCGGAAGTACCAAATCGGAATCGGTGAGATCAGAAACGTGGAATCGTCAGGACAATCGACCATTTGGACATGGCTCGTACCGAGCGGGGCACGCGGGCCCGCCGGTCGGGTACTGATACTTGTCAGGACCGTTGCCTTGTTATTCGCTTTCGGTGGACTCGCGGTCCTGCGCTGATTCGATGACCAGCGGTGCCGAAGTCTCGGCGGCGGCGATCTGGTTGAACTGGACGATCGTGCGGTCCAGCTGCTTTGCCAGGCCGGGGATCGTGTTGGGCGGGAAGTAGACGTCGGCACCGGCGTCCAGGAGGCGGCGGACCGGACCCTCGTAGACGACCCCGAGCTCCCTGTCCTCGACCTCCGCGATGACCACCCGCGCCTTCGGGAACATCTGCCGGAGGCCTCCGATCAGCTGCGGGCTGAGCGGCGGGATCAGCAGCACTTCGGCGCTCGCGGGGGCCGAGTGCATGTCCAGCACGATGTAGTTGGAGCCGAGCTGCGCCGACAGCGTCGACCTCGCGGACGACGACAGTGTCATGGCGGTGGCCACGACGGTCACGTCGTCGTAGGTCTCCGCCGGGTTTTCGTCGGAATTCGGAGTTTCGACGCGGAATGTTCCGCTCGCCTCGGAAATCTTCGCGATCGGCACACCGTCCTTGACGATGAAGAGATCCTCACCCGGAGGAAGGGCCTCGATCGCCGCTATAACGGCTTCCGGAAACCGGGTGGAATCGATCCACCGCGGAGTTTGTTCTCCCCACATGACGCCCGATTCTTGCAGTACCGGCGCACTGATCGCCGTGCGGCCTCCTTCCGGGCAGGAGAGGACGTCCGTTCCGCGGGAGAATGGGAGGTCACCGGTCACGGGCGGTTCAGCTGGGCTCCGTCCCGCAGGTACGTGAGGGTGGCGAGCACCCGGCGGTTGCGGTCGTCGCCGGGGGCCGAGATTTCGATCAAGTCGACGCTCTGGTCGACATCAAGAGGAAGCGCCCCGCCTCGCTGTACAGCAGGGGGCCTCGACTACTCGCCTCTCTGGGGCAGTTCGACGAGCTGCCCATAGCGAACTGCGAGCGAATATTGCGCCGACCGGGCAGCGCGCTGCCACCCCAGCCGGACACCCGCCAGCGGCCTGACGCGGTGACAGGGGCCCTGAGCTGCTCCTGCCTATCCGGTGCGGGCGCAGGTCGCCCCGATCACCGCAGCGGCGCAGCAGAAGTCCTCGATCAGATTCACCCAGACGGGATCCCGATCCTGGAGCAAAACCGTGACCCTATTTCGCGGATCTCGGACCCCTGCTCCAGTTCGGTGCGTCACTGTCCAAAGTGGACGGCAAAACAAGATCGCCCGCCGAGCCTGTTTATGCAGGTCAGCGGGCGATTTGCATGCCGTTCATTCAAGTGGAGCTGAGGGGACTCGAACCCCTGACCCTCACACTGCCAGTTTGGTCCACAAAGGACTCCTACCAGCACAAACACTAGAACCCCAACAACTCCAACGCAACTAGCCGCCGTTCAGCGCCGTTGAGTACCGTTGGATGACGTTCAACTACCGGCACTGCTCCAGTTCCGCTCCAGCACGATCAGTGTGAAGGGCTCGCTGGCGGAGGATCGAGTTGCCTCCGAAGTCGTCATCCTCGACCAAACGCCAGCTCTTCCCGTGGCTCACCGAACGCGAGCGCCCCCCGTTCGATGCCGCGCTCACACAGTAGTTGAGCGGCATGCGACGTCAGTGCTCCTCGGCCTCAAACTGCAGCGCTCGTTCGGCGCTGTCAACCAGCTCCGGGGTCTGTCAAACGAACGGCTCTGGCTTGTAGTCGGTGGTGACGTCGAGTAACCGTTCGCGATCATGATCTTGTGATGGCTGTCGATTCCCTTGTGGGGACGGTGTTCTCCGGACTGTCAGCGTTGGTTATCGAGGACGTGACGGAGGGCAGCGGCATGGTGGTGGTCACGGCTCGCACTCGGGATGTGGCCATACCCTGCCCAGACTGCGGGACCGTGACGGCGAAGGTGCACGGGTATCACCAGCGGACGGTGAAGGATGTGCCGATCGATGGCCGCCAGGTCGTCGTCCGCCTACGCGTACGGCGGCTGGTCTGTCCGGCTCTGGGTTGTCGACGACAGACTTTCCGGGAGCAGATTCCCGGTCTGCTGGACCGCCATCAGCGCCGCACGGCGCGGCTGGTCCGGCAGATATCCCATGTGGCGCAAGAGTTACGTGGTCGGGCGACGGCACGCCTGGCCGGCCTGCTCGCTGTGCCGGTGTCCCGCAGCACCGCATTGCGCCGTCTGCGGCGCCTGCCGCTGCCCCGACTGGAGATTCCGCGGGTGATAGGCGTGGACGACTTCGCTTTGCGTCGCCGCCAGCGCTACGCCACGATCATCATCGATGCCGAGACCGGCCGACGTGTCGCGGTCCTGCCCGGTCGCGACGCGGCCACCCTGGAGTCGTGGCTGCGCGAGCACCCTGGTGTCGAGGTCGTGTGCCGGGACGGCTCGGCCACCTACGCCGAAGCCGTCCGCCGAGCCCTGCCCGACGCGGTGCAGGTCAGTGACCGATGGCACCTGTGGCGCAATCTCTGCAACAAGGTTCTGCTCGAGGTCCGCGCGCACGCCGGATGCTGGGCCACCGTCAACCCGCCTGCGAACCTGCGCCCGAAGGACACGACCCTGCTGGAGAAGATCGCCGCGGCCTGCCCGGAGATGACCGCACTCGCCAGTCTGGTATGCGGCTTCGCCGCACTGCTCACGCCGGCCGCGGGTAACGACGTGAAGCTCACCGAGTGGATCGCGCAGGCTCGCGCCGTCAATCTGCCACATCTACGCAGTCTCACCAACGGTCTCGAGATCGACTGGTCCGCCGTGGACGGTGCCGTCACCTTGCCGTACCACAACGGCCGCACCGAAGGCGTCAACACCCGCACCAAGAGGATCATGAGACAGATGCACGGACGCGCCGGATTCGACCTTCTCCGCCACCGCATCCTTCTGCCCTGACTGCCACTCCACGTCACCACCGACTACGAGCCAGAGCCGCTCGTGTTTGACAGTCCCTGGATTTGCCTTTCCGCGGCTGGTTGCGGGCTGCGTGCGCGCTGAAGTGGTGTCATCTAGCCGTAAGCCTGTTCACGTGGTCACGTCGGTTGGTCGGTGCCCGTCGTCGAGGTACTGGTTCCTGTGGCGGCAGAGCAGACCGTCGTGGACGGGCGTGGTGCGAAGGTCGCTATTCCAGGAGTAGTGCACTCGGTAGCGGTTGCACAGCGCAGCACCCGGCGACAGCGCGAGGGCGATGGCAGGAGGTGGGTGATCGCGATGATCAGGAGTTGTTCGACGGTGGCGAGGTACGCGGGAGTTCGGTTGTGCGGGGTCGGGGTGGCAGGCAGGCGGCTTTGGGACCACGAGTTCGATGGGCGGGACGAGGCATGTCCATTCGGCGCGGGACGCGATGGTGGTGTCAGCGACTGGCACCGCCTGTGTATCGATAGGTCGTGCGCGGAGCGGATGAGATCGAGTCAGCTATGTGGTGTGCAATCGGGTCGGCACAGGCTCATGAGAGTGAGGTCATGGCCTGGTGTCGATCAGGTCAGCCATGTGGTCTGCACACCGGGCAGGTGTCCACGCCGGCGAGAGGTCGCTGGACCGGGGTATGCATCTCACGGACCTGCCGTTGCGGTGTTGCCCACGCGGTCATCATCGGCGGCGGCCGTGGGGTCGCCGAGTAGCCGGGCGAGTTCGCGGTAGATCGGCGGCGGGTCTTTGTGCAGGGTGCCGGTGACGCCCGCGAGGTTGTCCGCTGGTGGACTGACTGCGACTGTGACGGGGGTGCGGTTGCGGTTGCGTGTCATCCTGACCTGCCCAGGGGGTGTTCCTGTGTGGACATTCATGGTGATTGCGGCGGCTCGGCGGGTCAATGCCTCCGTTAGGCTGAACGGGTGTCGTGGCGAGCAGGGGATCTGTGACACTGCGCCGATGGTGTGTCTTCTGTGGACAAACAGCTGCCCGCGACGGACGCTGGTATCGGGTGCCTGGCAGAACGGGACGCGATTGTCACGAATCAGTCTCTCATGCGGATCTGCCAGGCACCCGTGCATACGCTGGAGTGTAAGGAGATCCCGCCCGTCGCCCGACTGAACCGCGCCGACGCGGGTGTCGGCAGGGGCGTTGACCTGGTTGCCGGTAACCCGCCGGGAGCGAACGGGCCACTTATTCTGCCCGTTGTGCCCCTGCAATCCGCTGCCTAAAACTGGTGAGATGAGACTGGTGTTGTCGCCGGTTCGATGCTCGTCCCGCCCGTCGCGGTGGGTCCGCCGAGCCGGCACGGCACTGGTTCGCATGCCGCTGCGCGCGTGTGCCCGCCAGGACACGGTAGCGGCGCCTCGGTGGTGGGTGGTCTAGGCGGAACACTCACCACCGAGGGTCTCTCCCGCGAACATCCACGAATGCACCTGGGCGGCGCCAGTCGTGGCACCGTCCAGGCGCATTCGCTCACCCCTGTCCGGAAACCGGGGCCAACTCCGTACCTTCGCGATTCGTATCCTGGCCGCGGGTACGACTTGAGCGGATGCGATTCGCGAGTCACGTCCGCGGACGTTTCCATGTCGGCAACTCTGCGTGGGTAGTGATGCAATCACGCACGTCATGTGCGCCAGGAGTTGTCGCGGGCGTCGTGTCGATCCTGCGTCCTGGCACGAAACCTGGCCCCGGTGTAGCGAGTTCGCTTGCGGGCAACTGAGTCTGCATCCGTGGCGCACAGTGTGTATCGCTTCCCGATCGGGTCGTGATCGTGAAGTTCGTCAGCGACGCGCACAACCGGCCGCTCAGCCTGGCGTCAGCGAGGTACCCGTGGCTGCACGGCGAGCGACACACCACTATCCGGTGATCAACTCAGGACAGCCGGTGTCGACCAGTCAAGCTCTGCCGGAAGGCGTTTCGCATTGACGGGTGAGTGTGGTGTCGAGAGTGGATGGAACCGGCGAGAATGCCGTGACGGCGTCAGGCCGTGATCCGGCGCAGTGCGGCTTGCACCGCTATGTGCAACTGGTCGCGGCCGCGCTCGGCGCCGACCTGAACGGAAGCCGGTACGGGTGGAGCTCTGAAGCCACCGCGTATCTGCCGCTGCCCCAGCGCATGCCCGGCAACGACGATCACAGGCTCGCGCTGGTGTGGGACGAGAAGTCCGGCTGGTCGGTAGGTGTGGAGATCGACGACGATTTCCTGGTGCTGGCGTCCTACAGCGAGGACATCGTGCCGGCGCCGCGCGTGGTCGCCGCGTTCGTGCACAACGTGGTCGTCGATGGTCACGTGCCTGCTGTCCTGTCGGGCGATTACCGGCGTAGCGAGGTACTGCTGCGCCTGGCGGCCTACGCTCCCACCGGACCGGACGCGCAGACGGCGATGCTGCCGCCCCACAGCCACTGAACACGCACCGCCGACCTTGCCGCACGCCTGCCTGCGGGCGTCACCGTGCGTGTGCTGACGGGTGAACCTGGTCAAGTTCGGTATCTGCCTGGTCGATATCTGCGGTCTGGAAGAGACGTGGCTGGTGACAGGGTGAAACTCACCAGTGCGTCGGGGGCAAGGGGTGTTCGGTGTGCTGCCGCTTGCTACGGGCGGCAGCACACCGAACCAGCAGACCGGGGCCGCCCGTGACATCGGTTGTTCATGGAGGTTGTGCAGATGCGTGCCGATGCTGGTGACCGGCTGTGGATTCACAGTTCCCGTCAGGGCATGCCCGCCCGCGGCGGGCGGATCCTCGCAGTCCATGGCGGCGAGGGTCGGCCGCCCTACCGGGTGCGGTTCGACGATGGCCACGAAACCCTCTACGTACCCGGCCCCGACTGCCTGATCCTGCCCCGGAAGCAGGATCGCTCCAGCGGCCGCGGCTGACGTCTATCGTGACCGTTTTTGTGTCAGCGGCACACCGCTCGAGTACGAGGACGGTGACCATGGCCTGGCAGGGTAGACCGCCGGCCGCTCGGCGAGGTCGTCGTTGTCACCGCAACGGCGTCAGCGTGCACGTAGCTGGTAAGGCCGCGCACACACGCGTGTACTCCACTCGTGTACGGCACATCCGAACGCCGGGGTGGCGCGTCCTCTGCTGTGCGGAATTTCGCCCGGTGTGAACTAGCATCGCGGACTGTGACAGCAGATGCGGCGGAGCGTGACTATCACGTTCTTCTTGTGCTTGCCACCGCCGTGGACGACGCACTCACCCGTCTTGTTGCCGCTACGAGCGACAGCTCTCGCGGCGGGCCCGGTCAGAATCCCGGCGATGGTGATGCTGTCGAGGAACGGGTCACCGAGACACTACTGGCGTATCTCGCTGCGACGACCCCGATCCAGGCTGATCTGGCGATGCTGCGCACGGCTCCCACAACGGCTCCGGATGGATCATTCATGCGGGTCATGGCACACCTGCAGGCGGCGTTCACGCACTTGGGCGTAGACGACGGGATCGACATCGCGATCACCGAACTTCGGGCCGCGCAGCACCTGCTGACGGTCTTCACGGACACCCCGGACGATCAAGTGGCAGGGTGACCGAGCGCGTCGTATGGCCCTCCCATCGCAGCGTGGAACAGTGTGATCGGCTGGCAGACCTGCGCCGCCACCCCGACGTGCGAGTCCGCGCGCTGTCATTGCTCACCCGGTGGGCCAGACCCGGCACCGGCCGTGACGAGTTGGCGATCATGATGACCAATGCGGTCGAAATCACCGCTCTGCGCGCGCTGCTCGACCAGACCCGATAACAGTCCGGTCGTGGCATCGGATGCCGCCAGCTTCTGGTGCAACCGGCGCGCTGCTTCACACAGCCATCAGCGAAGCTCGTGTTCGGTCGCGCCGATAATCGGGGTCGAAGGCGACAGCACGAGATCTGACCGCAGCGCCGCGCGGCCGGCCGATGCATACTGTCTCGACTTCACATGGCCGTCGAGGCATCTCCCAGTGCCAGCCACGAACACCGGCCGCGTGATTCCTGCTACGTGAGAGGATCTCAGGTGGCGAACTCGCACATCCGCCGCAAAGGCTTGGCTCCGGTCGTGCAGGCGCGGGTGGCGCTGTGGGCGTTCGTCGTCATGAACGTGGCGATCATCGAGTACCTGTTCCTGACCGCGGGCGCGGGCAAGAACGAGGTCCTCACCGTCGCCAAGTTCTTCGGCCTGCACGCCGCGTTGATCATGATGTTCCAGTTGCTGCTGGTGGCCCGGCTGCCGTGGCTGGACCGGCGCATCGGCATGGATCGCCTGACGGTGTGGCACCGATGGGTCGGCTTCACGCTGCTGTGGACGGTCCTCACGCACGCCACGATCGTCGTGCTCGGATACGCCACCCTCGACAACGCGCCGATGGCGAAGACATTCCTCGCTCTCGCCGGCGTTCCCGCTTCACTGCTGGGGATGCTCGCCGCCACCATCATCGCGGTGATCGGGATCGTCTCGACGCGGGCCATCCGACGGCGATTGCAGTACGAGACCTGGCACGGCCTGCACCTGCTGCTGTACGTGGCGCTGGGGCTCGCGTTCGTGCACCAGTTGCTGGAGACGACGACGTTCAAGTCCTCGGTGTTCGCGATGGTCTACTGGTGGGCGCTGTGGCTGTTCGCCTTCGGCTCGCTGATCGCCGGACGGATCGTGACACCGCTGATCCTCAACTCCCGCCACCAGTTCCGGGTCGCGGCCGTGGTGCCGGAGTCACCGAACACGGTGTCGGTGTACGTGACCGGACAAGGCCTCGACCGGCTGGCCGCCAAGTCCGGCCAGTTCTGCATCTGGCGGTTCCCCGGCCATCGCCACTGGTGGCTCGCGAACCCGTTCTCGCTGTCCGCCGAGCCCGATGGACGCTCACTGCGGCTGACCGCCAAGGCCGTCGGCAAGGGCAGCGCCGGTCTGCGCAACCTGAAGGTCGGGACGCGGGTGTTCGTGGAAGGCCCGTACGGGGCGTTCACCTCACTGCACCGCAGCCGGCCGGGCGTGCTGCTGATCGCGGGCGGCGTCGGGATCACGCCCATCCGGGCTCTGCTGCAGGAGCACGTCCCCGGCGACTTCGTCGTGCTCTACCGCGTGCGCGACGAGCGCGAAGCCGTGCTGCTCAACGAACTGCGCCAACTCGTCGCGGCCCGCCGCGGCCGCCTGCACCTGCTCACCGGCCACACCGGACAGGGAGCCCGGCCGTTCGAACCGGGTGCCCTGCAGCAGTTGGTGCCCGACGTCGTGGCCCGCGACGTGTACGTCTGCGGCCCGCCCGCGATGACCGCAGCTGTGCTGAGCGGACTGCGCCGGCTCAACGTGCCGAACGGTCAGGTGCACGCCGAGAAGTTCGGCCTGGCCTGACGATTCCGCATCGTCGGGCGATGGTGAGCGAGTCGGCATGACCACGATGGCCCGCTGGGGCAGCAGGAACCCGCTGATCCGGTCCGCGGATCAGTTTTCACGCGCTGGCCACAGCAGGTTCCCCCGCACCTGCTTTCAGTCCGGAAACCGCCATGCAAACTCACCTCAACACGCGCTCTCTGCCGCCACCGCCGGCACGGAGCGCGGACACGACCCCCCGTCTGCTGTTGCAGACGAGCGGGCCGATCAGATCGGCCCGCTCGTCTAAGCTCAGTGCTCAACTATGAGAACTGGGCAGGAAGCGTGATAGAGAGCTGTTCTGGTGATCAGGGCGTCGCGCTGGTGTCCGCGTTCGAGCACCACGAGGTCGCTGTGTAGCGCCGCGAGTGATTCGTGAGGCTGACGGCGGTCGAGGGTGAAGTCGGCACTGAGATCGGGTGCGGTGTCGCGCAGGTACGCGGCGGCGCTGCTCACCACGCCGTCGTCGACTAGGTTCCCGTGTCCCGGTAGCAGAGGGCGCAGATGCAGCACACGCGGCTGTGCGCCTCGGACTCGGCAGAGTGTGATCGCGCTGTCCAGAACGGCCACATCGTTGCCCCGCCCGACCACCGCCGTGATCCATCCGTATTCGCCGCGGATGGCCTCCGGACGGCCCTGAACCAGCACCGTTGCACAGCACGGCCTCGTAATGGCAGGCAATATCAGTCTCCCGGGACCGGTCGAGGCGCGGGTGTGCCCGTTGCCCGCGAGCACGAGGATGTCCTGCTCCGCTGCCGCGGAGGTCACGGCCCGAACCGGGTCAGCGCCGCCTGGTCGGAAGTGCGCGATGAGCGTCGGCAGACGCCGCAGCACCCGGCGCAGAGTCTCGTCGCCCGCCAGCAGGCCCGCCTGTGCGGCCACGTCGAAAACCTGCAGGTCCGTGCACATCGCCACGGCGTGACGCGCCGCCCACTCGAAGGCGCGGTAGCCAGCGGACGAGCCGTCGACCCCCACCATGACAGAACCCCGCAACCGCGACGCCTCGACCTTCGCGGCGGAACGCTCTCGCACTGGTACCTGGATCACCGGTGTCTTGATCGTAGATCTCGCCACACGACCACCTCGCTCCGCCACCACGTCTCAACTGGCGCAGTCTGCTCCATCCGGCGCACGATCGCCATGCCGCCGATACGCGGTGTGCCGTGCCGACGACACGTATCCCTCACACGGTGGAACGACTGGCGCCATCTCATAGGTCAGCAGCGCTGAGCCGGTGGCGACACCGATCGCGCTGACGGTTGACACCCTCACAATTCCGCCCCTGCGTGCACAGTTCGACAACGCGAAGGGTCACTACGCCGTCGCAGCTGAACCTGACCGGTGCACCACACGTGTATCTGTGCACAGGAAACCACGAACAGCACGCCGTCGCCCGGTAAGGGAGGAGTCTGCGGTGGATCAACTCACGGCCGTAGTCCCGCAGTCTCTGCTTCACCGCGTGGCGGACTGGCTGCACATCCCGGTCTGGCATGAAGCCAAAGCACTGGCGCAACGCACGGAGATCAAGACCCATCCACTGTGGACCGCGCCACCCCTCGACGCGCGCCAGCAGTCGCTTCTGCTGATCGGCGGGCTGTGCAGCACCGCGCAACTACTGGCACCTCTGCACGACCTGATGCTCAGGTTGAACTTCCGCTGCCAGCTCGCTCCTACCCGCCTTGGACTTGACTGCGGTGAAGCGATCGTGGCGCGCAGCGAAGACGCGCTCGAGCGCCTGGTGAACACCACCGGGCAGCCCGCGATCATCATCGGGCACAGCCGAGGCGGACAGATCGCACGGGTACTCGCCACCCGCCGACCCGATCTGACACGGGGACTGATCACCCTGGGCAGTCCGCTGACCCGGCAGCTCAGCGTCAACCCATGGCTGTTCGCACAGCTGTCCGTGATCGCGATGGCCGGCTCACTCGGCGTGCCAGGCCTGATGCGCACCTCCTGCGCATGGGGTTCCTGCTGTGAACGCCTCCGCACCGACCTCACAGGACGCTTCCCCGGCCAGGTCCCGTTCACCAGCATCTACTCCCGCAGCGACAGAATCGTCGACTGGCGCAGCTGCCTCGACCCCGCCGCGCGCCACCACGAGGTCAACGCGGCACACGGCGGGTTGACCTGGTCCCCGGAAAGCCTCACAGCACTCGTCGACGAGCTGACAGGAATGCTGCACCAGCCCCACGAACAGGAGCTCACCGCCAGTTGATCAGGCCGACGGATCTAGTCGAGAGGGATTTCTGAACAGCGCATTCGATTCGTTAGTGAATCCTGATCTGGTCATCTTCAAGGGGTGTCCACGATTTTCAAACTCTGACCTTGATTGGGTTCTCCGGATTCTAGATCTTGTCGCCGCACTCTTTGGGCATCTATGTGTGTTGGCGGAGTCGCGGCCGCGAGCGCAGTGATCCTTCTTCATCCTGGGCTCGATGCGTTGGCCGGCAAGGCTTCTTGCGGGTAACAGGCTGATGGGCACTGGCACGTCGGCACCTGGATGTGACGAAGCCCCTGGTAACAGAGCTTTGTATCGAGATCGTTCTGTAGATGCCCAGGGGCTTCACGTGCTGTTCTATCGTGCCGCTGCCGTTGTCATATCAGACCCTGACCTTCGTGCCTGGCCTGGTTCGCGCCCACCGCAAGCAGCTCGGATCGGTGTGGCGCAAGCTCAACCCAAGACAACAAGCGCTGCTGGTGCTGGTGTACCTGCGCAAAGGTGCGATCTTCGGCGAGGTGGGCGCTGGGTTCGCGGTCTCGGCCACGACGTGCTGGCGCTAGGTGAACGAGATTGTCAAACTGCTGGCCCAGCGGTTCCCGAAGCTGCGAAGCGCGTTGTGGAAGGCGAAATGCCAGGGTTTCGCCTACGTGGGGATCGACGGCACGCTCATGCCGACCGACCGGATCGCCGCCGACCGCTCGTTCTGCTCTGGCAAACTCAGGATGCGGGGGTGAATCTGCAGGTGATCGAGTCTCCGGACGGCACGATCCTGTGGGTGTCCGGCGACCTGCCTGGCAGCATCCACGACGCCGCCGCGGCCCGAATCTGGAACATCCTCGCCACTCTGCGCCAGGCCGGGCTGATCGCCTTGGGAGACAAGGGCTATCACGGTTACGACCCGACCGGACGACACGTGATCACCCCGCGCAAGGGCCGCAACAAGCCCGAGTCGTAGAAGCACGCCCACCGCGCCCACGCCCGCTCGCGCGGCCCCGGCGAACTCGCAGCTCAAGACCTGGCTCGTCCTGCGCAAACTCTGCTGCTGCCCGCCGCCGCGTCGGCCGACTGGCCCAAGCCATCCAGTCCTACAGAACTACGAGGCCACTGCAATATGAAAGGCTCGGTGTGGAGATCGAATCGGCAGAGGTGTGCAGTCGCCTGGATATCGGTTGAGGAGCCCTGGTGTGCTTCGCGCGCCGTGATGTACGCCAGGAACTTCGGGTGCTGCGAGCCTACCGCCGGTATTCTGCTCTGCCGTTCACCTGCTGCTGTGCCGATTTCCAATCATGGCGGGGCAAGAACGGTCCAATAGTGCACGGCTCTGAGGTAGATAGGGCGGTATGTGTCCGTATTGCATCCGTGGCGTTGATCGTTTTCGTGTAACCGAAGTATTCCTAATGAAAGGATCTTCGGTTGATCGGCAGCGTTGTGAAGAGATGGGTGACCGCAGCCGCCACTGTCGCAGTGGTGCTGACATCGGCGCAAGCGGCCCATGCAAGTGACTACCGGCCTCAGGTCGACGTCGGCAAAGCGACGGCCAGACTCATACGTGAGCAGGTAGCACAGACCAAAACCTATGTACGGGTTGCGACTGCGCACTACGAGGCCTTGATTCTCGAGAGCAGGCGCGTGGCACAGGCCGAAGCGGAGCGTCAGGCCGCCGAGCAGGCGCGTCAGGCCGCCGCCGCGGCCGAGGAGGCCAGAAGGCCGAAGTACGTGCGTCCCGCCGACGGCGTGTTCACCTCAGGTTTCGGCGCCAGGTGGGGCACAACCCACCTCGGGATCGACATCGCGAACGCGATCGGCACGCCGATCAGATCCGCCGCCGACGGTGTAGTCGCGGAAGCAGGCCCGGCCAGCGGGTTCGGCCTATGGGTGCGGGTCAGGCACACAGACGGCACGATCACCGTCTACGGACACGTCGACCGAATCCTGGCCCCGGCCGGGCGTGCAGTGAAGGCAGGCGAGCAGATCGCGACGATGGGCAATCGCGGCCATTCAACCGGTCCGCATCTGCACTTCGAGGTGTGGCGGGGAGGATCCCGGAAGATCGACCCGCTTGGTTGGCTGAACGCCAACGGCGTCCGAGTCTGACAAGACACACGTGCGGCCAGCTCCAAGTCCGCAACCGGTTGACAGAACAGAGCTTTCGGTGACACGGCCTGTGGCGTCCCCAAGCCGCTTCGTCTTGTCAATGGTCACTGCAGGGTCCGCAACGGTGCGACGATTGGTGACGCAGCGGTGGCATGTCCATCGCGAGCTAGAGGGCGCTTGATCTTCGGCGCTGACCGCCGCGTTTGAGGTTCACCCCAGGCAGTGGACACCGAGTTAGCAGGACCGAGGGTTCTGCTGAAAGGATGTCCGCNACGATTGGTGACGCAGCGGTGGCATGTCCATCGCGAGCTAGAGGGCGCTTGATCTTCGGCGCTGACCGCCGCGTTTGAGGTTCACCCCAGGCAGTGGACACCGAGTTAGCAGGACCGAGGGTTCTGCTGAAAGGATGTCCGCATGCCTCCTCGTAAGCGCCGGTCGTACACGGCTGAGTACAAGGTCGAGGCTGCGCATCGTGTGATCGATTCCGGTCGCACGATCAGCGAGGTTGCCCGCGAGTTGGGGATCGACGCGGGGATGTTGAGTGTCTGGGTCAAAGACGAGCGGCGCCGGATCGCCGCGTCCGAGGTCCAGGGAGAGAATCCGCTGGAGGCGGCGGAGCGGGCCGAGTTGCTGCGGTTGCGCAGGCAGGTCGCGGAGTTGGAGAAGGACAACGCGTTCCTGGTAAAAGCTTCGGCGTACGTGTGTCCTGAACACTTGAGGAGTGCCACGTAGTGGCGGTCTGAAAGTGGTGCTGTGCAAGAGATGGAGGTAGGTCCTCCGCAGCCAGCCGTGCAGGCGGGGGCTGCAAACCACCGCGAGCTGCGTCGGTTAAGTGCCGGGGTGGTGAGCGTCGCGGAAAAGACGAGCCGGAGAGCGCGTCAGGTGTGGGCCGCGAAGGCGAGTGAAACCGAACCCTTGTGGAAGCGTCGAAATGCTTAAGACGACATCAGAACCGGGGTGTGTATGCGGCCCTGGGATGAGTCAGGGAGACAGCCTGTCGACTGCCCTGGCGGTGTCCGGCGTGAAGAGGGCGCGAGCGCGGTTCAGGCTCTTGCATGGAACAGGAGACCCTGTCGTCCTGGAATCCTCGCCTGAGGTTGGGCGGGGTGGAGGGAGTTCCTCAAGCGGCGGAAACCGTGAGAGGCAGAGTACCGGTCCAGGTCACGGGGGCGGACCGTCTCGTAGTAGTGATGAAGCCCTGGTAATCGGGGTGGAGCGAAGGGGACGGGCCATCTGGTCTCGGTCGCGGGTCAACCACGGTAGTGGGAGGAGCCGGTGAGTGAGACGAGGTCGAAACCGTTTGATATTCCCAAGAAGTTGGTGTGGGAGGCGTATCAGAAGGTCGCGGCGAACAAGGGTGCGGCGGGAGTTGACGGTGAGTCGATCCAGCAGTTCGAGGCGGATCTGAAAGGCAACCTCTTCAAGCTGTGGAACCGGTTGTCGTCAGGCAGTTACTTCCCGCCGCCGGTGCGCGCGGTGGAGATCCCTAAGCCTGGCAAGCGAAACGAGGTCAGGACGCTCGGGGTGCCCACCGTGGCCGACCGGATCGCGCAGACTGTGGTGCGCATGGTGCTGGAACCTGGGGTGGAGCCGATGTTCCATCCGGATTCCTACGGGTATCGGCCGGGCCGGTCGGCGCATGACGCGCTGGCGGTGACCCGGAAACGGTGCTGGGAGAACGATTGGGTGGTCGATATGGACATCCGGGCGTTCTTCGACACTATCGATCATTGTCTGCTGATGCGCGCGGTCGAGCGTCACACCAGCCTTCCCTGGGTGTTGTTGTATGTGCGCCGCTGGCTGGTGGCGCCGATGCAACACCCGGACGGAACGCTGGTGAGCCTGGATCGGGGCAGCCCGCAGGGCTCGTCGATCTCGCCCTTGCTGGCCAACCTCTTCATGCATTACGCGTTCGACATGTGGATGGCCCGGAACTATCCGGGAGTCCCGTTCGAACGGTACTGCGATGACGTGGTGGTGCACTGCCGCAGCAAGGCCCAGGCGGAGCTGGTCCGGGACAGGATCTCCTCCCGGCTGGCCGAGTGCGGGCTGGAGCTGCACCCGACCAAGACCCGGCTGGTGTACTGCAAGGACGTCAAACGCGTGGGTTCGCATGAGCACGAGCAGTTCACGTTCCTGGGACACACTTTCCGGCCCCGGCTGGCCAAGAGCAGGCACGGCGACTTCTTCGTCAGCTTCGCACCCGCGGTCAGCCGGGACAACCTGACCCGGATCCGGCGTGTGATCCGGGGATGGCGTCTGCATCGGCGCAGTGACATGACCTTCCAAGAGATCATCGCCCACATCAACCGGCATGTGGCCGGATGGATCGCCTTCTACGGGCGGTTCCGGAAGTCCGAGCTGTATGCGGCCCTCCGTGGAATCAACACCTTTCTCATGCGGTGGGCCGTGCGGAAATACAAGTCGCTCAAACGTCGGCCGAAGCGGGCGTGGGCATGGCTGAGGGACGTCGCTGGTCGTGTCCCTTGGCTGTTCGCGCACTGGAAGCTCGGCGTTGTGCCGGGACGGTGACGGCTGGATGGTGGGAGCCGTGTAAATCGAGAGGTTTACGCACGGTTCTGAGAGAGCCGGGCGGTGAGATTCCGCCCGGCCACTCGCCTTTGCCGCGATGCAGAAGAACCGCAACGGTTCGCTCTGATGGCCAAGTACGCCGGCTCCGATGACATGGCCGGCGTCGCCGACACCACCGAGCCCGAGGGCGAACGCTTCGCGGTCCGGCGCATGGCGCGACTGCTGAAGGTGTCCGCCTCCGGTTACTACGCACACGTGAAGCGTTGTGCGGCAACGGTGTTGACGCCGCGTCGGCAGCGCCGCACGGACCTGGAGGTGAAGATCACCCAGGCGCACAAGGACTCTGGCGGAACCTATGGGTCGCCGCGGATCACCGCGGAGTTGCGGGATCAGGGCGAGGTGGTCAGCGCGAAAACCGTCGCCAAGGTCATGGCCGGTATCGGGATCGAGGGCGTCAGCCCCCGCACGTTCAAGGTGAGAACGACCGTGGTCGATCCGTCCGCGTCGTTCCCGCCGGATCTCGTCGAGCGCGAGTTCGACCAGGGCCGTCTGAACGCCGTGTGGCTGACCGACATCACGTATCTGTCCTGTGGTGAGGGCGAAATGTTCCTGTGCGCGATCCGCGACGGGCACTCCCGCACAGTGCTCGGCTACAGCGTCGCCGACCACATCGGCGCCGGCATGGTGACCACCGCCATCGAGGACGCCGTGGCCGCCCGCGGCGGTAAATGTCGTGGCACAGTCCTGCATTCCGACCGCGGCGGCGAGTACACGGCGAATCTGACCGCGCAGGCGTGTTGCGGCACGGGCTGCGCCGGTCGATGGGCGCGACCGGGATCTGCTGGGACAACAGCCCCGCGGAGTCGTTCTGGTCGACGTTCAAACACGAGGAGTTCTACCGGCACGTCTACGCCACGAAGGCCGAACTCGTTGCCGCGATTGACAAGTGGGTCACGTTCTACAACAGTGTGCGGCGGCACTCCGCGCTCGGGATGCGCAGTCCCAGCGACTATGAGAAGTCACTCCGAGCAGCTGCCTGAATCTCTTAAGCCCCTGTCCACCGTTCAGGGTGAACCTCAGTTTGCCATACGTACGGGTCTGGTTCCGCTTGTCGAGTGCGGGAGGTAGCCATGGCTCGTCGTCCGGGCTTGTTTGTCCGCGGGTTACCGATGGAAGAGGGACGCAAGCTCCAGCGGATCACCAGGACCGCGAAGCTGAGGCGGGCGATCGTGGTGCTGATGTCGGGTCAGGGCCGGGCGCTCCGCGACATCACCTCGTTGATGCAGGTAGCGAGGACTACGTGCGGGACGCGATCCATGCCTTCAATGAACGATCCGGCAGGGTTGATACCGGCCATGCAGGAACACCGGGACCGTGCACCGCGTCCTGTCCAGCACCTCCCTGGCCAGAGGGCCGTCACAGGAAACGCATCGGCCCTCCCGGACAGGCACCCCGGCGCGCTAAGGACCACGTCCCCGGACGTGCCAGTAAGCGGTGGGGCGGCGGAGCGGCCGAGGGGATCACCGTGGACCCCACGGTGTTGCCGTTGGCAGCGAATACCTCGACGCGTAACGAGACGAGCACGGCAGGAGCATCACATCGAACGCCGTGACGGTCACTGTTGTGCGTTGAGCCGAGTGGCGATCTCTCTCATCTCGGCCTGCGGCATCACGTTGATGAATCCCGCGTGATCTGTCGCTGGATGGCGCAGCTCGCTGGGGAAGGCGTCGATCGCGAACGAGCGACCGCGCGGGATCTTGTAGCCGACAGCCACGATGAGACGCGGAATCGCAAACGTCCGAACAGGACAGACCCCGTTCCCGAGCGGAAACACCATGTGCGAACGGTGTGAGGCACTGTCGACATTGGCCCCGTCCCAGCAACTGGGGAACTCGTAGACGCGCAGTGTCCGGTCGCCGTCATCGCAGAGTGGGTACTTGGTCGTGAAACGCCCGGCGGTGTTCGAGCATCCCCATCTCACTCGAGTGTCAGCCCCGAAGCCGTTGGTGACCGCCTTCGCGTCTCCCGTCGTCATCCGCAGGAACCGCGGCATGGGAACCACCTGGCCGGCAGGGCTTCCATCGTAGCGAACCTCAACACTGTCTGGCGGCAGAACCTCGCCGAGATTGCCATCAGCACCCCCAGCCCTCCGCGTGCACGTCGTGACCCGCGCCGTCTGTCAGCCTCAGCACCGGCCAGGAATAGCTGGACAGATCACCTTTCTCACACGTGCTGATGGAGGCGCTCAACGTAGCGTCGGTCGACATCGCGTCCGTCGATGTGTTGCCGACGTACTCGTGCATGTGATGCGCGGCGGCCCGAACACCCGGCGCGGTGACCGGGTTGTCCGGGTTGAGGTGACGTCGTTCATTGGCTCCGCAGCGCACCACGACGCTCGATACATCCATGACTTGCCCGGTCGGCTCGAGCTTCGCAACCGGCACGAAGTAACCATCATCCCGTGCGTCGACCAGCATCGTGCCGAACGTGCCCGTGATGACCGCGGCAAGCACCGCGACCAGCACGGTCGTCGAGAAGCGGACGCGTGAACCCACGCCTCAGCATCGGTAGCAGGGCAATCAGTTGACTGTCGGCTGCCTGAAAAGTACCGGTCCAGTGCGCGTTCGGTCCCCGACGTCGAGCCCTCGCCGCTCAGGCGTTCGGGGTTGTCGCCGACGGTGACGAGGAACGGCTCGGCGATGCCATCGCCGAGACGAGCAGCGAGATCAGGGCGGCGCTGTTGTGACGACCTGCCGGCCATGCGATCACGGTTCGTCACAGACGCAGCCTGAGTGGACAGTCCGTCGTGGACAAGACGATCGTCCTCCAGTGCCACGGCCCCACGTCGCGAATGTCTCAGCGGCAACCAGAACGCCGCTCTGACAGTCGCAGTCCTTTGGCTGGGGCTGTTCCGGGCAGCCGCCACGGCGCGCAGCCGTCCGACGGCAGACTGTCGACGCCACAAGGGCAGAGCGGCGTGTCGCCGTCACCGAGTTGCCCCTTCGCTGCGAAAGCTTCGCGCAGACTGAGTCGGGGCACGGGATGGGGATTGACGGTGGTGTGGGCTGAAGAGTTGTTGCGGGAAAGACGGCAGGAGTTGATCAGATCAGGTGCTCTGGACGAAGCGGATCGCCTGCTCGAGGTCCTCTCGCTCACGGTTTTGGCAGCGGAGCTGACTGCCGCTCTCGACCGGGGTGACATGCTGGCTGCGTCTTTTCATACCGGGAATCTCAGCAGACAGGTTC
The DNA here is from genome assembly GCF_047445655.1 of Lentzea alba. Classification (GTDB taxonomy): domain Bacteria; phylum Actinomycetota; class Actinomycetes; order Mycobacteriales; family Pseudonocardiaceae; genus Lentzea; species Lentzea alba_A. Next base: position 10,433 of record NZ_JAJAEG010000045.1, on the reverse strand, counting down.
TGCGGATACGCCCGCTCTGGCTCCACACGGACTCGGATGGCGGCAGAGACACTTCCTGACGGTGCTCAGGCGTGATCGGCGGGCCGCGGCACGGCCGGAACCCGCCGTGCTGCATGCGTCGGCATGTTCACCGGGGCCTTTCGGGCACTCTGATTTCTGTGCACGAATCAAGGCCCTGGCGTGTTCAGTCCAAGCCCATGAACGCTCCGCTTAGGGGTACGTTCATGCGAACCGCCGGCCAGCTGTGTCTTCGTGATTCGGTGGTTGCGCCCAGAGCTCGTGACTCGAGTTCCCAGGCAGTCGGCACGGACCTCATCACTTCAGCGCAAGCGCCGGGTTTCGGTTTCGAGAGTTTGCGGCTGCCGAAGCTGTTCGGCAGCATCGCTGGAGCAGTTGGCGCCTTGGAGCACTGTGGGCACTCGCACTCCGCGCCCGGTGAACGAGGGCCTGCCCGCGCCGCCCGGCTGGAGGTGATCGAGCTGCACCGGCAGACGGGACTCGCCACGGTAGGCCTGACGGACGCCGGGGCGGCTTGACAGACTCGACTAGGTATCCGCCTGCTTCTGTCCACCTCCCCAGGTGCGCGGGCGCGAGTGTTCTACCGTTCGCGCAGACCGAACAGCCGAGTCTGGCGGTGACGCAACAAAGTTCACACGAGCAGACCTTGCTCGACTGCTATAGCGGCGCGCAGTTTCGACAGTGCGCGGTGCTGGGCCACGCGCACTGCGCCAGAAGTGGATCCGATGGCCTCGGCCGTTTCCTTGCCTGACAGGCCCACGACGATGCGCAGGATGAGAATCTCTCGCTGCCACTCGGACAGTTCGCCCAGCAGCGTGCCCATCCGCGCCGACAGTTCGGAGCGCAGAGCGTGCTGCTCGGGACCGACACCGTCCCAGGCCATGTCCGGCACGTCGTTGACCGGGTCTGTGCGGTTGCGTGCGAGGCGGCGTCTGGCGTCGGCGACCTTGTGCGCGGCGATACCGTAGGCGAAGGCGAGGAAGGACGAACCCGTCACGCGGTACTTCGGAAGGGCTTGCAGCACGCTCATCAATGACTCTTGAACAACGTCGTCGGCCATGTCGCGCAGATGCATCCCGATCCGGGCGCGGCAGTAGCGCGTGATCAACGGATACAGATGAGCGAAGAGCCTGGCGCGTGCCCGATGATCGCCCGCGGCCGCCGCCGACACGTCATCGTCGATCTTATCCCGCAGGACAGTGTCCCGGTGCGCTGTGCCGATCGTGTTCTCCCAGAACGACTCCCAGGCCGTCCGGACCCGAGCTGCGGACTACTTCCTCACGGCTCTCCTGTCTAGTACACGAGTCCACGTGTGAACAGCATTCCACGAGAAGAATACCCAAAGGACCGTCGGTGTTGCACGAACGGGCATTCCCGCCATATGGCCAGACAATGCGCTCACTGCGGCCAGTTGTCCGCGACGCCACATCGCCGCTTCCTGAGGCCGCGAGATCGCCAATCCCTCGGAAACGCGTCAGCACGCCGACCGCCCCGGCTTGGACGATCCGCGGCGAGCGGCAATCCCACGCTGCGGTGAAAACCACACACGAACGTGAGCTGTTGTGTGCGTTCGACGCGCACAACACCAGTTCACCGCCCGCACGGTGACATCGCAGATCCGGACGTGTCTGTCTACGGACTCCCAGCGTTCGTTCAGCGCTGACGCGGTGTTCGCGTTCGCTGGGCCGGCCAACGGCCCCGCTGCCACCGACGACGTGGTTACGCTTAAAGCAGAGCGCGAGGAACTGAACCAGGTATACGGCGGCACTGCGATCACGCCAGTGACTCAAACCCCTCGCAGGAAGCGGAGCCAGACGGGATCCCGCTGCGCGCCGACTTCCTTGAGTCTCCCGTCGCAGAGGCCCGTTCTCTGACCTCGCCCCGTAGCGCAGACACCGCAACAGCAAGGCGCGTCCGACACCTGTTCGCATGGTGGGCGGCGTGCAAGCGGAACGTGCGCCGTCGCCTCGCGTCCCGACGCGGTTTCTGGGCATGCTCACGGCAATGACACCATGGGCCACACTGTCTCGCGCAGCGAAGCAGGCGGGGCCGGGTGCTCACGGACAGAAACCGCGGTCCTCCAGGCCCTCTGCAATGTGGACTCCGCCATGCGGCGCGGGTTTGTGGTTGCGTGCAACGAGATGAGCGTGAGGAAGCGACATAGCCCAGGCAGGACGTGACGAGACAGCACGCATGTACCACCCACTCCTCGGTCAGAGAGTGGACTGACCGAGGAATAGGTGATCATGCCTGTGTGCTGCGACCTGGTCGCCACTGTCGCGCCCTGCGGTGCCGTGGTGGACCTGTGCACGTCACTGAGGACGGCCGGCCAGTCGACTCCGTCGTTCTGCGTACCAGGTTCAGCTTCCTCGTGGATCATGCCGGTAGCACAGACGGACCACGTTCCCTGCCAGCCAGAGCAATGGCCCGGGATCATTTCAGTGAGGCCGCCCGCGGCGCTGTCGTTGCCGCACTCCAGGACGAGGGACGGCGACGTGCGCTGGTTGTGGCGTTCTGTGCGCCGGCGCCGTACTCGCCCCAGTCTGCTTTGGCCTCGTGGCTGTCAACGCCTCGTCCGGCGCTGACAGCGGTCCCTCTCGCGGCGGGTCGGCGAACCAGGGAATCCTCGTGCCGACCCTCGTCCAGGCGACCACGTCCACGGAACCGCTCACCACCTCGGCTCCCCCGAGCAGCGAACCGCGGCGCGTCACCACCCCCTCGACGACCCGCGGGACGGTGACACCGGCTCCCCCAACGCCGCCGGTTCCCACCAGCACCTCGCCCAGCGTCGTCACCTCGGCTCCGACGACCACGACTACCGGGTCGTCGCTGCCCAGCGTCAACCCGTCACCGAGCAGTTCCACGCCACCGGCCGGGAACAGCACGGTCAGCTGAGCAGAAACCGGCAGAACGTTCGACGCCACTGTGCCGCGGGCGCGGCACAGTGGCGATCTTCGGGAACTGGTTCGTCCGTGGCGGTTTTCCCGTTTCCCGTCTGGACCAACGGCGCAAGGCTAGGCACCTGAGGGCAGCCTCTGCCGTGCGAAGGTGCGACAATGCGTGTCAGCACTGGAAAAATCGCCTCTGTGTCTCGCTAATGAAGCTGTGATCTGCTGGGACCGTTGCGACGACGAGCTCATCGGAATCTTCGACAACTACGAGATTTCGGTGCTGCGCAGCCATGGGGAGGCACTTCTGGCCCTGCTCGACCATCGCGAGCGCTCCTACGAGAACATGCCGCTCGACGACAATCGAACGGCACTTCTGCCGAACGCGACCACTGATGACACACGGCTAATCGCAATCCTGCGTGATCAACTCGGTCAGGACGAGCCCGACTGGTTGTTGACACTGCACGAGGTGGCCTCCTTCGACGAGCTGCGCGTCGCGCTCGGGACCTTTCTCGCGACGTTGCCCTCCGACTCCGGTGCGGTGCGGCTGCGTTCTCGCGTGGAGGCCGAAGCCTGGGCGAGGAGCATCCAGGTGTTCGCCGCCGCACTGGCCGCGGTGACCGACGAGACCGGGCGTGCCTTCGAGCAGGACGCGGGACCGACCTCGGCCTGGCTCGCCCGTATCTCCGGCGGCCTGAGCGAAGCCTTGGATGGCGGCTCGAGTCCGGACGCCACCCACGTCTACGACACCGAGCGTTGACAACGAGCGTTGACAACGAGCTCTCCGCACTTATCTGTGCGCTAAGCCAAGGTCAACGTTTCCTCAACGAGCGACAGCGCGGGCCACGTAACCTGTTCCAGTAGGCACTCACATGCAACTTCCCTTAATTTGCAGGCATTCTCTGGGTTGTAATGGTACGGCGACCCTTTCGCGGGAGGGCCGCACGTGACCACTGTTACCTCGCTGGATCCAATCCTGCGTCAGGACACTGGCCCGCGACGGGCACCAGATCCGATTCGACTACGCGGGCGCGTTCGGACCCGCATGTGCGTCGATTGCGCTCACCTGGGCCACTAGCGGGCAGCGCCTGTGCGGCTTCCCAGAACGCTTCGATCTGATCATCGGCGCCAAGCGGCACCACATCACGGCGACGACCACCCGTTGCGACTGCTGAAACACCGGATGAAACAGTTCGAAGCGGCACTGCGGCACGAAGCCGATCTCGCGCGGCTCGCTTGTCTCCGCGGGACAAGTCGGGGACGCCGACGGGTGGTGGATCGACCCGGCCGTGTGCCCGCGGCTGACCACCAAGTGACCCTGGGCCTCCCAGTTCTTCAGCGTGGTGGTGGGAGAAACCATTCCGTGCGGTGTGCAGCGTTGGCCTGAGCGACGTTTCCCGGCACATCGGCCGAAGTCGTTCCGGTCGCGAGGGTGTCACGTTGCTCAGCCGACCGGACTTTGAACCACCCGGAGCAGCCGTTGACGCACGGATGATTCATCTCGACCAGCCTGAACGCCCCATCCTCACTACGGTGCGGCTGCTGCCAGGTCATCGTGCCCGTTCCCGCGCACAGATCGCACTCTCCCAGGACGTCCACATCTGCGTCGGGAGGACTGCCGGCGTTCATCGGGACGGCGATTGTGGACCAGCAGGGCTTGCCACGGTGCCATGTGGACTGTGTCGGCTGCGGTCGACGCCGAGTCGTGCGGCGATCTGGTCGTGAATCGGGGTGCCGATAGCATGGGGCGGCGGATGCGATGCGCCGACCGCACTTTGGGTTTCGTCCAGCGGAAGCTGACCGAGTTGCAAAGCTGCCTCCTCCGCCTCGTGTCGGATTCACCGATGGTTCCCACCGAGAATTTAGACGGTTGTGAGCGGCGCCGGATACTCGCCGAGCGGTGATTCACTCGTCCAGACATCGTTATGCCCCAATGTGGGACGATGATCAACCGCGTGTGGATCTCGCCGGGACCGCGTTCGAGCCCCAGGTGCATCCCCCCGTGCGGACACTGCCATTGACGTTCCGGAACGCGGTCACGTGGCGTTCACTGCGGTCGGACGCGAGCGTTCCCGCCGATCCGAGCTGTTGCCGATGAACGTCCCCGGCTCAGTCAACCGGATCGGATGGTCACGCAGGCATTTCCCGCACCAGCTGGACGTCCTCACTGGTCTACATGCGGAAATGGTCAGCGGACACCGTGCTGAAGCAGGATCGGCTGTCGCTACGATCCAAGGGCTCGCGCCTTTGGTATCCAGTGTCTTTCGAGCCTGTTTGATCAGCGTCCACCCCCGTCGGGCAGGAGCGTGACCTCACTCGCCCATGGATCACACCGTCGTGCAAGCAGAGACACCGCAGACCGCATCACGGCCGGGCTTCTCACATGGCTTGTCACCCGATCGCCGCAGCGACGCATCGTCCCGAGTTGTTGATCTCTACTGACTGTGGGTCAATACAACTGGACGTACCTGGCGGCGAGGGGTGGGAGCCGTGGACGGACGAGCCGCCCGCTGGGCGGGACAGCGCGCGACGCGCCGCGCTGAAGTCATCGCGGCGGCGCTAAGCGTCATCGCGGAGCATGGACCACAGGTGTCGACCGAGCAGATCGCCGAACACGCCCGCATCGCCCGTCCCACCCTCTACCGGCACTTCGACGGCGCGGACGATCTGTACGACTCGGTCGCACAACGGATCGGTGAACTACTGGTTGCGGAACTGGCACCGGTCATCCTCCATCCCCACGGCAGCGCGCGAGAGCTCATCACCCGCGTGGTCCGCACTTACGTGGTGTGGTTCTCCGAGAACGTGCGGCTCTACGAGTACCTGGTCTCCTGGTCCATGAGGCTCCAGGCGGGCGAACAACAACAGGCAACCGCTGTCCGCCATCAGATCGGCGAGCTGCTGCGTGCGTTGATCGCGGAGTACGTCGCATTGTTCAGCGGCGATCCGCAGGTTGCCGATCCGCTGGCGTTCGGCCTCGTCGGGATGGTGGAAACAGCGGCGGCGCGGTGGGTCACGACGCCGCACGCCTCGCTCGACCGCGACGACCTGATATTCCACCTGACAGGTTGGGCCTGGGGTGCATTCGATGTCGCATTGCGCGAGATAGGCATCCAGCTCGATCCGGACATTCCACTCCCGGAACTACCCGGCCGCAGTACCTGAAATCGCAGGTCAGACACCTGCAACTACTCAAAGTGTACTGATTGGCGAGTTCGCATAGTTACTGCTACGTTCATGTAGCGCTTACCCCGAGATTGATCCGTGCAGCCCAGCGGATCACCTGAGTGATGGAAACCATGAGCGACCCAAACGAGCAGCATGCGTGGCTGGACAACGCGGCGCAGCAAGCCAAAGAACGTATCTCGTCCCTCTACCGCGAAGGTCTGGAGTCTCTCGACAGAGAGTCGCAGGACAACTCTGCCGAGGCCGCATCGTCAGTGACGGAACAAAGCCCGGCAACCTCGGACGTGGACCAGCTCGGCGGTTCTTTGTGACATCCCTACCCCCCATGGCCGCCGCCTTCCGGGTCTTAGCCGCCGACGCGACTCCTGTGTTCCGGGAGGGCCTGCGCACTGTCGTGCAGCGCACGATCGGCCTGGAATGGGTGGGTGGCACCGACCATCCCGACGTCGTCCGGGACGGGGTACGCACCACGCGGCCTCACATCGTCGTGCTCGACAGCGCGATCGACCCGCGCGCGAATCTGGCCGAAGACCTCATCACGGCCAATCCGAGGTTGACCGTCGCCGTCGTGTTCCGTGAGCGCGACCACACTCCGGCATGCGTGCGTGCTGCTCAGGCGGCCGGAGCGCGATGCCTGCTCAGCAGAGACACCGACGCTTCCACCATGGCACGAGCCATTCTGCACGCGCATCCAGCCCACCGGTACGTCGACTCGCGCCTGGCCCTCTCCCCCGGTATGCGTGGGTTGGGCGACTCTCGACACGAGGTACTCACGTCCCGGCAACGTCAGGTCCTCGCGCTGGTCGCCGAAGGAACGACCGAACGCGACATCGCTCAGAACCTCGACATCACCGTCAACACCGTGCGCACCCACATGACGGTGATCCGCCGCCGCCTTGGCGCCCGCGACCGCGCACACGCGGTAGCGACGGCCTACCGCACAGGGTCTCTCCCGCTGCCGCACGAGGCTCCAGCCGCGACATGAGCACCCGCTCACACTGGTCCCTCACCAGAGCAGCGGATCGATCCGACGCTGAGCTGATCATGTTGATGCGCACCGAAGCGGCGGCCGCGTTCGAAGCGCTGTACCTGCGCCACGTCGATGCCGCTCGCACCCGAGCCCGGTACCTGGCGCGCAATCCCATCGATGCGGACGACCTCGTCTCGGAAGGGTTCGCCCAAGTTCTCGCAGTCCTGCAGAGCGGCAAGGGTGGCCCGACCCGCTCGTTCCGCGGCTACCTGCTCACCACGATCACCCATGCCGCACTCGCCCTGCATCGCCGTGACTCACGGCTGGTGCTGACCAGCGATCCCGGCACGACCGCAGACGACGCACGCCATGCGGAGCAACGGTCTCATCAGGAGTCGGCCGTCGAGAACGCACTCGACCGCCTGCTCGCGGCGCGCGCTTTCCGATCGTTGCCGAGCAGGACCCAACAACTGCTCTGGTACACCGAGGTCGTCGGCGCCAGCCCCGCCGCACTAGCGAGAGCGCTGCGCACCTCACCGAACGCGGTGTCCGCCCGTGCGCACAGGGCACGGGAATCCCTGCGCACCGCCTACCTCGATGCCCACGTGGCGGGTGCCTGCGGCGCGGATGCCTGTACGCCGTTCGTGCGCGATCTCGCCGCCTTTATCCGCAATGCACTGGGACCACGACGCCGGCACAGCGTCCAAGACCACCTGACCCGTTGCCCGCTTTGCCGCGACCTGTCCGAGACCCTCACATCCATCAACACCACGCCGAGGCAGATTCACACGCTTGGCGATGCCACGAACGCCTCTGCCGCAACAACTTCTGGGCCACACGAGTGACGACCCGCCACTTCCGCAACGCCGTGTAGGCACTCTTCGACCCCAGAACCAGGCCCCGTTTGACGGGCGACAATCACGCAGCGGCACAACGGGTCGCGGCCACCGTGGGCGTCGGCGAGGTACACGCGCGGTTTCTGCCCCAGGACAAGGTTCAAGCGGCGCGGGAGAGCTACGGCATGCGTGGGTGTCGCCAAGTGAACTGTCGATCACTCAGTCGAACAGCGTCCATCCGTTGCGGTGTTGGTCGACAAGTCCAGCGGTGGTGTGCTCGGGCGGCGCAACGTAGAAGCATGGTAGCGGCGCTGTCAGATCGACGAAGACAACAGCATGGACGCCTTCGACATTCTGTTCAGTCGCTCGACGCAGCGGCCGTTCCGTGCGGAACCGGCGCGCGAACACTCTGGCCTTCTTGCCGTTGACGGTCAGCAGCCATCGCCGGTTGTCGGCTTCCAAGTTGACGGCGTGGTGCGTACGGCGCACCGCTTCCGAAGCCGCCAGATATGCACCGGCTTCGTTGAGCCGGTCGTTACTGAGGTCCTCGTAATCCATGCCTGCATCATCAGCGCTCGGACAGACAAGTGGGTAACGGGACACGGACACAGCTGGCACTGCTGCGTACACACCCACATACCGATGAGCGGTCGCGCCCGTCACGTCTCGTGCAGATCGGAACGGATGTGTCCATACAGGCCGGAGGGGCGTTCCAAGCTACTTCCGGCCCTTCTTTTTGCCTCGCGAGCGACGTGTTGATGGCGCTAGCCGATTGTCCCCAGAGGCGATAGATCAACTTCCCCAGGTGATTGTTGGATGTTAGCCCGGATCTTTCGTGCGGGTGACGGCCCGGCTTGAGAGCGGGTCCGGTGGCTGTTAGGCGTCCTCCTTTCGGTGTTCGGGGTCGTCACAGTGGCCCGTTGTCGGCTGGGTGCCGTCGGGTTCCACGGCCCGATGGAGGTGGGTGCTTGTTCGCAGGGACAGGTTGTTGCTGGTCAGGCCAGTTGTGGCAGGTTGTGCAGGCGTCGGCAGGCGGTCTGGATCAGTTCGGCCCAGGGTGCGTGGCTGGCCAGTCGGAGGTGGACTTGCCGGGCGTGGCGAGCGATGCGTCCGGCGACGGAGAACAGGCGTAGCCGCAGGCGTTTGGGTTCCCAGCGGCGGGCTTCGTGGCCGTTCAAGGCGAGCATCTGAGTCCAGGCGGTCAGATCAAGGGCGAGGGCGACGATGGCGACCCAGATCTGGTTGTGGGCGTAGCCGTGCAGGGGCAGGTTGGTCAGCCCGGTGGCCTTGGCGGCGCGGATGCGGTCCTCGGCGCGGGCCCGGCGGCGGTGGCGTAGTTCCAGATCGGCGAGCTGCACGCGGGGCGTGTTGGTGGCGAACGCGGTCAGGCGCAGCCCGTCGGCGTCGGTGAATCGCAACTGCGCGCCAGGATGCGGGCGTTCCTTGCGCACGATCACCCGCATGCCTGTGGGCCACCCGGACATCTCCAGCACGCCGGTGGCCTCGGCGACCCACGCCCCGTCACGCGGGATGCGTTCGTCGTCATAGGCCGGGGTCCACGCCTGCGCGGGGATGCGGGCCAGGCGTTCGACAGCGTCATCGGGCAGATTGAACCCGAGCGAGTAGCCCAGTTTCCTTGCGTGCAGCCATTCCACGAACTCATGAGTGCCGCCGGCGGCGTCGGTGCGGACGAGTACCTTGCGGCCGGCCCGTCCGCCGTTGGCGGTGAACGGCAACTGCCGCAACGCGTTGCGGGTCACCGCGATGTGATCGGCGGCGGTGTTCGACCCGGCGTTACCCGGCCGCAGCATGATGGACAGGGGTTCGCCGGTGCCCTGCGCGCCGTGGTCGGCGAACGAGCACAACGGATGGAAACCGAAGCCACGCTTGAACGTCGGCGCCGCGTTCTGCTTCTCGGAGTGCGCGGTGATCAGGGTGGCGTCCAGATCGATGATCAACGGTTTGTCCGCGTCGATGGCATGGTCCGGGGAGCGTTCGCCGGCCAGTGCCCATGCCGCAGCCCGTGCTCGCGCGCGGGCTGCGTTCAGAACGGCCACTGCCTTGTCCGCGTCCTTGGCCAGGATGTCGATTAGCCGTGACACCGTCGGATCTGAGGCGACGAGCCCGAACAAGCCCGGTTCGGACCTCACGGTCGTGATATCGGCCAGGCAGTCACCGCCCAGAGCGACCGCGATCGCGAGGTCGCACAGGATCTTTCCTGGGTCGTGGATCGCGGTCGGCGCCCGCCAGCGCCCCGACGCTGACGATAACGCCTGGTCCAGCCCGACTTTCCCCGCTGTCGTGACCAGCAACGCCGCACCCGCCTGCGACACCACTCCTGTTCCCGCGGTGTCGACGGTCAACGACGGATAGAACCCGGTAGGCTTGCTCACCAGAAAGGTGCTCCCGAACTCGCACGGACAAGACCCTAGACAAGCCATATCCTTGCAGCTCAGAGCACCTTTCTCCATGAAACAGCCACCCTCACGGGGACTGTAAAAAGAGCGGTGTAACTCCCGATCATGGAAGTGC
>NZ_JAJAEG010000044.1:0-73227 GCF_047445655.1 Lentzea alba | reverse complement strand
CTAACGGCGAGTGTTCCCGCCGCCGGTGTTGCCTCCGCCGGTACCTCCGCCGCCGCCAGTGGATGGCGGTGTGAGAGGCGGAACGTTCGAAACGCCGCCTGTCCCACCAAGGCCAGGTGTTCCTCCACCCCCGACCGACTGGCCGAGGCCGTGAGCCATCTGTGTTGTGTCCTTGTCAGTGCGGTCGTAGGCATCCGCCATGTTGCCGACGCCAGTACCAGTCGCGCTCACGGTGCGGACGACACCACGGACACCTTCGTCCCATGTACTGACATCGCTTTCCCACTTGGTGAAGAAAGCCGCGCCGCCATGGTCGGTGCCGAACGTCTCAGGGTTGACCAGGTTGTTACCGGTCCTGGTGTGGAGATCGGAGAGAATCCGGCCGACCCTCCCCGCCTCTGCCTCGATCCTGTCTGCGGCGGCCCTCAGGCCAGGAACGCTGGCCCAGTGGACGTCATCGGTTGCCATCGGTGGCTCCTAATCCCTCGTTGAGCCCGCGGAAGAAGACCCCGTCTTCGGGGTTCTCCGGGAACAGTCGGTCGATGTCGAGCTTGCCCGGCTCCTTGCCACGCATGGACATGCCCTCCGGCATCATCGGCTCCATCAATTCAGCCAGTTCTTCACGTGCCATCGTCTGCGCCTTGCGGACGGTCTCGCACACGACATTCGCGAGCTCTGCGGGTGCCATGTTCTTGTAGGCCTTGGTGGGGAACGCGATACCGGTGATCCGGCCGTGCGTGTCCACAGTCGCTGACACGACGTTGCGCGGCGCGGTCGCGGTCGACGACATCTCGGCCATCCGCGCCTGCATCGCCCTCAGGTCCGCTCGCTTCTGCCGGTACTCGGCGAGGGTCTGCTCAAGTTGGTCTTGCAAAGACGACGACACGAAGACTCCTCACCAGACGACTTTCGGGGATGCCAGAAGTGAAAGTGGCGGGTTGGTGTCGACGCAAGTGATCGAGATCATCGGTGCACCGTCCGGCCACAGCTGTGGCCTCTTTGGACACATTGTTGATCATCCGACCGAGGCCAGCCCTTGACCTCCCTGCGCGATGCTCGCCGCCGGGGACGGCAGGTCCGCGACGGTGAGTGTGCGGGACGCGGCTCTGCGTGCAAGCCTCCGAGCGAGTTCGTGCGCCGGGTGGACAGTGTCGCGGCCGGAAGTGCCGGCCAGACTGGCGGCCACGGCGTCGCGCACCTCGTCGGGTACTTCGTGACCGCGGCGAACGAGTTCGCGGACGGCCAGCGTTGCCAGTTCGTCCACTGAGTACGGTGCGAGGTCCCAGCCTTCCTGGAAACAGTCGGCCAGCGTTTGCACCTGCTGGAACAACGGCACCAGCCTGGTGTGCTCGCCGAGCACGACGACGACCGGGTCCGCGGCCCCGCGGAGCATCTGACCGGCCATCGTCTCGACCACCTCGAGCGCGTGGTCGGGATCCAGGTCACCGTCGAGATCGACCACGAGCACACCACCCGCAGCGTCCTCGAAAGCCGTTCGCACCAGGCTTTCCGCCTGTCCTGGCCAGTGGGACAACAGGTCGGTCGCGACGGATCTGCGGACCACGTGCCCGACCCGCACCAGCTGAATCTCCGACAGCGCCTGGGCGTACAGCCGGGCGATCTCGCTGCGGCCGCTACCGCGCCTGCCGCCGATCACGACGTTGGCCGCGTTGCCCAACGTCTGGTTACTCCGCTTCGCCGCGGCCAGACGCACCAGTTTCCTGCCCGCGGCCTCGCGGATGCCCACCTGCCCGATCATCGAGTGGAAGCGCTGCCAACTGAGGCTGGTCTGGACGGCCGCCGCAGGATCGAGCTCGTCGTTGTCGTGTGCGGGCACGCTGCTCGCCACTGCCTGGAGCAGGTCGATCTCGGACTGGAGATCGGCCGCGGTGAGGCGGTTCATCTCCGAGTCCTTCGACGGCGGGGCCATGGCCAGGCGAGACGCCTGGTTGTTCACCATCGCCTCGAACAACTTGCGCGCCACACGACCGTTACCGAACGTCGCGTTCTTCGGTACGCGCTCGAAATATTCAGTGAGCGCCTGCAGACCGTCCTCGGTCATCTCGTAGTAGTGCTTGCGGCACAAGCCCAGCGTGATCGTGACCAGCTCGTCGACGCTGTAGTTCGGGAACTCGATCGTGCGGGTGAACCGGGAGGCAAGGCCGGGGTTCGACTCCAGGAACTGCTCCATCAGCTCGGAGTACCCGGCGACGATCACTACGATCGACTCGCGCTGGTCCTCCATGATCTTCATCAGCGCGTCGATGGCTTCCTGGCCGAAGTCCGGACCGGACCCGCCCGACTGCGCAGACAGCGTGTACGCCTCATCGATGAAGAGGACGCCACCGATGGCCTTCGTGACCACCTCGGTGGTCTTGATGGCTGTGGAGCCGATGTACTGGCCGACGAGGTCCGCACGCGCGACCTCGACCATGTGGCCCTTCTCCAGCACGCCGAGCTCGGCCAGGACCGTGCCGTAAAGCCGGGCGACAGTGGTCTTGCCGGTACCGGGAGGTCCCGCGAAGACGAGGTGGCGCGACATCGGAGGCATCGGGAGCCCCATCTCCTTGCGCACCTGGGACATCTTGATGAGGTTGATCAGCCCGGTGACCTCCCGCTTGACTCCGCTCAACCCGACGAGCGTCTCCAGCTCGGCCAGCGGGCCCGACAGCGGCATGTCCGAGAGTGCCTCCTGCGCGGGTGCCGAGGTGGCAACCTCGCGATCCGCGCGTGCGGCCACGGTGGCCGCCACCGACGCCGGCCGCGAGTCGGCTGCCCTGGCCCCGACAGGCTCCTCGATCGTGACGCGGTCCTCGCCGAAGCGCCGCACGTCGACACCGCGGCTTTCTCGCACCACGCAACGGCTGAGCAGCACTGGCTCCCCGGTGTTCAGACTGATGCCGTCCTCAACGCTGCCAACCACCTCGCACTCCGTCAGCGTGCCGCCCGCACCGGACGAGAAGCTCACGCCCGTACCCTTCGACGACAACACGCGGCAGCGCGTCAGCGTCGCCGCGGCACCCGACCGCAGGTCGACGCCGTGACTGCGGGAGCCAACGAACTCACTGTCCTGCATGGAGATCTGCGTGCCCGAGGCACGCAACCCGCCACCGCGCACCAGCAACGACGTCAGAGTGGCTTTCACGCCGCCGCCGAACAGGATCGCGGCCTCCGCGGTCGACTGAATCCGCAAGTCCGAGGCATCCACAGTGGACCCGTCGGAGGCGTCCAGCGCCGTCTCCGCCGCCACGTCGAGCTCGATGTCGGACAGCCGGATCACGCTCTTGCCCACGACCACCAGACCACGCCCGGTGCTGGATCCCATGCGCAGTCCCGAAAACGCCGCCTTCGACTCCGTGCCCACGTGGACAGCGATCTGGGCGATACCGTTCAGCTTCACCCCGTCGAACCGGGGCGAGCTGCCCTCGTCGACGGCGATACCAACCGGCGACTCTCCGACCTGGCAATCGGTGAACTTCGGCGAGGACGCGCCGTTGACCTGGATCGCGGTGCGGCCGACACCGGTGAAGGTGCACCCGGTGAACACCGGCTCCGACGCACCCGCGATGTGTGCGGACTGCACCGCCGCGCCGTCGAACCTGGAGTCCGAGATGGACACCTCGCCCTTGCTCATCAGGTACAGGTCGACATTCTCGCTGCCGGTCACGGTGAGCTGCGAAAGCTTCAAGCTGCCCTGCTGCTCCGCCACGACCGCAGGCTTGGCCGCACCGGTGATCTCACACTGCTCGGCCTGGACGACTCCCGCGCCGTTGACGCAGAACCCGTTCCCCTGCGGCCGGGTGATCACGCAACGGCGCAGCACCACCGACCCGCGCTCGGTCGCGACCACCGCGGACGAGCCGACGTCGACGATCTGGGTGTCCTCGATCGTGCTGACCGACGGGGACGACGTCACGATGCCCGCCCCCGCGGTACTGGTCACCCTGCACCCGCGCAACGCGATCGCGCCGGTGCCGCGCGCGTACATCGTCGCCCACGACGAGCCGCCGAGTTCGCAGTTGTCGAAGGCGACTTCACCGCGGACCACGTCGACTCCGGCCAGCTGTGCGTCCTCGCACCGCAAGGTCAACCCGTTGAGCTGCACGGCTTCCGCACTCGTCACGAGCACACTGCCCTGCTTCGCGACGATCTCGACGGTGCCGGAGCCGTTCTCGGCGCTGAGCGTCACAAGCTTGCTGACGACCAGGTTCTCCTCATACCGGCCTGGTGCGATCGAGATCATGGCGCCTGGGAGCGCACTGCCGAGCGCAGCGCCGATGGACGGGAACGCGCCCGGCCGGTCACTCGCGACGCGGAGCAGCTGTCGGTTCATGGGTTCACCAATCCTCACGCCAGGCCGGGCAATGCGCCGAAACGGTCCGCCGATGCGGGGTTCACCTGGACTGACGACGTACCGCCCGCCCACTGCTCCACCTGCCGCCGCAATGAGTTCAGCGCAAGCTCGTCGAGCGAGATGCGGTTCGGGTCGACCCGGCCATCGGCGTCGATCTCGACCGCGGTCAGCTCGCGCAGGAGGATCTGGCCTCGGGTGCCGTCTGTCTGCGCTTCAGTCATCTCAAGCACTTTGAAGCTCGTACCGGGCACGAACAACACTCGCTCCTGGACACCGTCCTGGGCCTCGAGGAGCTTCGTGCGCCGCGCGGTCATCGACCACACGAGCACGTCGACCTCATCCCCGCCAGCCGCGGGCGGGGCGGTGAGCGCGTGCAGGAATCCCCACTCCGTGAGCAGTTTGTGGTTGCGGTAGAGGTCCCACTGACCGGGAGTGGGAGTGGTCGTGAACACCACGGGTCCGCGGTGCGACGGCAGACGGCTCAGGCCCGCCACGACGCAGCGTGCGAACGGGACGTGCGGCCCGACTGCGGCGGTGCGCAGCGCGTCGTCGACGGACTTGCCACGGCTCGTCAGGTAGAGCTGCACGGCGACGGCATCGGTGAGGACGTCGGCGGAGGAACTCGAAAGAGCGCCCTGGAATCCAGGATGCTCGGAGAGAATGCGCGCGACAGAGTTCGACATCACGCCGAATTCGGCGGACAGCGTGCGGCGCAGCCATGCGCGTTCGTCCTCGATGCCCCGTGCAGGCAGCAAGCCGGTCGCCTCGGGAGCGGGAACGGGCTGCAGCCGCGAGATGGCCGGCATGGCCTCTGGCACCTCGACAGCATCCGACGCCGCAGGCTCGGCGACGACCGAGAGCTCGGTTACGGGGCCGTCCTCAGCCGTCGTCTTTTCGACAGGACCGGCGACGTGGGGTACGCCCGCATCGGACT
This sequence comes from Lentzea alba, assembly GCF_047445655.1. Lineage (GTDB taxonomy): Bacteria > Actinomycetota > Actinomycetes > Mycobacteriales > Pseudonocardiaceae > Lentzea > Lentzea alba_A. Next base: position 67,939 of record NZ_JAJAEG010000044.1, on the reverse strand, counting down.
GGATCATGGGCTGCGCAGTCGACGCCACGACCGAGCCTCCCAGGCCAGGAGGCCGCACCGGCGCGTCGAACACGACCGGAGCGGACTCGAGCATGGGCGGCGGCACCGCCGCGGTGGTCTGCGCCGCAGGGGTCTGCTCGACCGGAACACCTGGGGCCGAGAACATGGGCGGCGACGCCCCGGCAGCGACGGACGAGTTCGTGAAGGGCATCGAGGCCACCGGCGCGGGCGGAGCGGTGTCCACCGCGTCCCCAGGCGTGTGAGCGCGTTCCCACTTCGAAACGGCTGGCTCGATTGCAGGCCGCACGTCGGGCGCGGCCACCTCGCGGGTCGCCGCAGTCATCTCGATCGGTGCGGGCAACGCGGCAACCGACGTCTGCTCGCTGGGATCGAAGACAGCGGCCGAGCTCCCGATTTCCGCGAAGCCTGCTGCCACGTGCGAGTGGGTCTGCTTCGCCTGCTCGTTGAGCAGGGACCGAGCGTGAAGCAATCGGCTCATCGGGCGCACCGAGTTGCCCAGTCGATGAGAAAGATCGCCCGCGAGATACTCCATGCGGGCGAGGTCGGCGTCGTTGTCGGCCTCGTACATCAGGTTGTGGGTTCCCGGGTCAGCCGGGATCAACCGGATGGCCTCAACGTTCGCCGTCGCGGCCGGAGGGCGGACCAGCAGTCCAGACTGGACGACCTCCACCACGGCGTCGACAGAGTACCGGTAGACACCGGGCGAGACCTCCAGGCCGCCAGGGACCGGTGCTCGATGCGTCACCACGGTGGGCACCCTGGGCGGCTCGATCTCCGAGAACCGAGGCTGGTACTTGATTTCCCGCGCATATGCGTGCCAGCCGAGGGTGCCGTCCTGGCGCACCGTGAAGATCTCCGGCGCGACCGCAGGGCCGATCGGCATGCCCGAGTAAAAGACAACTTCGCGGCCGAGCCTGTCGGCGATCGCCTGGCCGAGTTGCCCTCTCGGCACGGACATCGGGCCGTATTGGATGAACCGCACGCGATCGTGCAAGTGCTCGGGCAGCTCACGCCACAGCAAAACGACGTCGTCCTGGCCGAGCGGCACACCGCCAGGACTGCCGAGCACCACGCTGAGGTACTCGGGCTGACACGGCATGACCTCGATCAGGCGCTGCCGGTTCGCCCGCAGCTGCGGGTCGTCGCCAATGGGCCGGATCCACATGCCGCTGGGCAGCGGCTCGGCGATGCCACGCGCACTGGTCGGGAAGTTCTCCGCAACGAGGCCCGCGTCCCAAACCGGCCTGGGAAACCGCTTCGCCTCGAATTTTGGGGACTTACCGGGACTGCAGCTCACCCAGCCACTGTTCGGTCCTGAGTGGACGAACAGCGACCCGCCAGCCCCCTGGACCACAGGGCCGTCCGGGACGAGCACAGTGCGCTTGAGTCGCTCCGCCAGCCAGTGGCCGGCAAGAGCAGTGGTCTCCCGCGAGCGTCCACCGATCACCAGGCGCACACCGCGCCTACGTCTGGGCAGGACCCTGGCGACCGACTCCCACCACGAGATAGGAGAGCTCACAGGCAGATCGACCACGACGAGGTCGTTCTCCTCGTCCGCGGCGACGTTGAGCGCGAGGTTCTGCGCCGCCTTGGTCATGTTGCCCACCAGGTAGACGACGAGAGCGTTGCCGATGGTGTGCTGGGTCAGACCAAAATCACCACCGCCGGACTCCCGGTCGCGGGTCATGATCGCCATTGCCGTCATCCTCCCTGTTCAACGACCACGGCACTGCGGGTGAGCGCGGGGCCGGCCGGAATCGTGGACAGCACTTCGGTTCGCATAGGAGCGGGCTGCACACCGCTCAGGCCGAGCGCCTGGATCGAGTTGTCGTCGGGAACCAGGTAACGTTTCCCGCGCTCAGTGATCAGATAGCGGTCCGGGCTCTTCTGACCGTTCGGGATCGGCACCTCCGCCACCAAGATCCCGCGGTTGGTCGGGACCCAGGCACCAGCGGGCCACTTCTGTGCGCCCGGAACTGTCACCATGTAGCTGATGACATCGGCGCCCTTGCCCTCCTGGCGCAGGCACGGGTGACCAGACGAGTCGTCGAGCGGCTTCTTGCCGACCAGGTCAGGCAACCGCGTGAGCATCGACTGGTCGGCAGCGAACGGCGCGGTAAGGATCGCCTGCGCGTCGATCGCTACTGGCGACTTGCCTGATCGGGCCCGCAGCAGTGCGAACTCGGTCGCCGAAAGTGGCGCGAGTCCCTGGTTCAGCAGGACGTAGCGCTGTTCGGTGCCGTTGCCGGGATCGTGCGTGAACAGATCGCCGACCCGTCGCGGGCTGCCCGAAACAGCCTGACCGGGCTTGCCCGCGTCCGGGATGAGCGCCGGAGTGAGAGCCGGGCCGTTCGGGATGAGGTTCAGCCACACGTCGGGCGCGCGCGGCGCCCGCGTCGCGGACAGACCGAACACCACAAGCGAGTTGGCGTCCGGTACCTGGTACTTGGTGTCCTGCCAGATCAAGTAGAGCTTGCCGTCAGTGGACTGGACCGCCGCGTACCGGTCATCCGGCACCGCCTCGTACTGCTCGTCAGGCACGAAGTCCGTGACGAGAGCGGGCTTGCCGCCCTCAGCCGGCGTCACCGGGCACAGCAGCCACGATGGGGGCAGCAGCTCCCGCGGACTCGGCACGGTGTCCGGTGCGCCTGGAATTCCCATCTGCGGCCCGCGGGGCAGACCTTCCAGCGACTTGCGAGAAATGGTGGTGACCTTGTTACCAGGGCCCTGGATCAACATGGCGGACGCGAGGTTCGGCGTGGCCATCAGCACGTTGTCGACGTAGACGTAGCGGGTCCCGGACTCCTTCTCGACGAGGATAGCGCCTTTCTGCTTCCAGGCGGTGCTGCCACCAGGCACGATCAACCCGTAGACGCCGAATCCGATCACGATCAGCAGAGCGAGGAGCGCGCCGACGATCAGGCCCGATCGGCCGCGCCTCGTGGGCGGCTCCATGTTGCTCGGATCGCCGACCGTCAGCGCGGTTGTCATCCGCTGCATCAGGAACTGGTAGGCGTGGACGTGGTCCTTCTGCGTCTGCACCGGCTCACCCGGCCAATCCGCGCGCCCAGGCGTAGACGCCCAGGATCTGCAACAGCACCGGGATGGTGGCCGCGGCCACGAGTGACTCGATCCACTGGGCGCGCTGCACCCAGATCGGCACAAGGCGGCGGGTGGGCGGGCGCAACACGGCCAGCACGAGCGCGATCAACGTGACCAGCACGGCCGAGAGCACGACCAGGCGCCACCCCAACGTCAGCAGGCCACCGAACGCGAGCAACAACTCGACGCAACCCACCACACCGGCGGCGACGAGAGCGATTCGCTGCCAGGCGTTGAGAAATCCGCCGGAGCGCACGAGCGCGGAGATGGTGACCAGGATCCCGAGCGTCGTCGGCGCCCAGCCAGGTGCTTCGAACAGCACCGGGTAGCTGAACGTGAAGACCAGCGCCGCGGTGACCATGAACGAGGTCAGGTAGCGGTCGGCGTTCTTGGTGCGGTCGATGATCTGCTCGGCGTCGAGCGGGTCGATGTCGGACTGCAGCTCCTCAGCCGTGCGCGGCAACTGCGGTCCGCGCAACCTCGCCATCCGGATCACCAGCTTCGGCACGCCGACCAGCAACGCCAGCGCGATCACCGAGTGGACACCTGCGGCGCTCGCGGGCTGCAGTTCCATGTCGAGGTAGGCCCGCATGCCGAGGAACGCGGCGAGCCCCGCGCCCATGAGCACTCCCAGCGGCACCACCGGCAGCTCGGACGCCCACAGCGTGGCAGCCCCCAACAGCCCGACCGACGCGACCGCGAGGGTGAGGCCTCCCAACGCGACCGAGCCGGGGTTGAGATCGAACGCCGCGTCGACGCCGTTCGCCGAGACGGCGCCCGCGAGGGCGAGATGCGCAAGGCCCGGCACCGCGAACACAAGTGCCAGCGGCTGGTCCTCGATCTTTCGGGATACCGGGATGGACGCACCCGCGAGCAGCAAACCGATGACGGCCGACGTGAGTGCCGCGGCGAGCGTCGAACCAGCGCCTACGGCGAGGGCGGCCATCAGAGCGGTCGCGCCAACCCCCAGCGTGAGGAACAGCCACCGGCTGAACTCCGGCTTCCAGCGGTCCTTCTGCCGGCTCAGCGCCGTCGCCATGCCGTCGGAGATGTCGTCGAAAGCCAGCTCCGGCAACGGGTTCGCCGCCGGGCGGACGTAGAACGTCTCGCCCTCCAGCCACTCCAGGCTCTCCGGGGTGCCTTCAGGGTCCAGAGGGGGCTCACCCAGCCGCTGCAGCACCCAAGACCGCTCACCGGTGACCTCGACACCGGCGACCACGTGCTCGTTCGGGTCGGTCGTGTGCTTCAGCAGCACGGGCAGCAGACCCGCCACCGGAATGGAGACGGGCACGGCGAGATCGGCCCGGCCAGCCGGGCCGAACACGGTGATGCGGCAGAGTTCGGCCTGCGTACTCGTCATGACAGCGTCCTCTTGCTCTTGGTCGTCTCGATCACGGCCGCCACCCGCCACTGTCGGTCGACGACGCGACCGGGACGGAGGCGAAGCCCGTTTGAACGAGCCTGACACCCTTGCGGTTCACGAGCTGTGCCCTTCCCGGCACCAGCTTGCGAGGCATGGCCTCGCCGAGGAACTTGCCCTCCTCCTTGGGATAGGAGAAGACGAGGCCTGGCGTGCCGAGCTCCCACATGCGGCGGATCACCGGGTCGCTGAGCGCCCGCATCGCACCGGAGGTGCTCCGCGCGATGATCACGTGCAGTCCGATGTAGACGCCCTGGGCGAGCATGGGCAGCAACGCCTCGAGCGGGGAGCCCATGCCCATGCCGAACAGCTCGTAGTCGTCGATGACGAGAAAGAACTGCGGCCCGTCCCACCAGTCGCGCCGGCGCAGCCGGTCGGCGCTGACGTCCTCGCCCGGTACGCGGCGGGACATCGAGACCGCGGCCTTGCCAACAAGATCCTTCAGCGTGTCGCCGGTGATGGCGTACCCGACGCGATAGGCCTCCGGAACCACGGTGTCGAGTTGCCGGTTGGGGTCACCCAGCAGGATCTTCGCCTTCTCCGGCGGATAATGCGACATGATCGACTGCAGGACCATTCGCAGCGTGTTGGTCTTGCCAGTCTCACTGTCGCCGAACACGAGCATGTGCGAGTTCTGCTCGAAGTCGTGCCAGACCGGCTCCAACCGCTGCTCGTCCAGTCCGATGGCAACCCGGACGTCGCCCTCGGGCGCGGGCAGGTCGGTGAAGGGCAGTGTGGCGGGCAGCATCTTGACGGGTGGGGCAGGCTGGCCTGGCCAGAACGTCGCGACCTCCTCGGCGAGCGCTTTCGTGGCCGACGCCAGGGTGTCCGTGTCCGAGCTGCCGTCCATCCTCGGCAGACCGGACAGGAAGTGCATACCGGCGGGGGTGAGGCCACGGCCTGGCTGGGAAGGCACTGTCTGCGCCTTGCGGGATCCGACCTCGGACTCCATCGGGTCGCCGAGCCGCAGCTCGAACTTGCTGCCGATCACATCGCGCAGCGCGGGCCGGATCTCCGACCAGCGGTTGGCACCGATCATCACGTGGATGCCGAACGACAGACCGCGCACCGCGAGCTCGTTGATCCGCGGCTCCAGGTCGGCGTAGTCCTGCTTGATCGTGTACCAGCCGTCGACGATCAGGAAGACGTCGCCGTACGGGTCGTTGATCTCGCCGGTGCGCCGCAGCTCCCGATACGCCGCCATGGATTCCAGGCCCCGGCTCGTGAACTCGGACTCGCGGCTTTCGATCAACAGCAACAGTTGCGCGATGGTACGGACCACCCGGTCGTGCTCGAGACGAGTCGCGATGGAGCCGACGTGAGGCAACCCCGCGATCGACATGATGCCGCCGCCACCGAAGTCGAGACCGTAGAACTGGATCTCCGACGGCGTGTGGGTCATCGCGAGCGAGAGCACAAGTGTTCGCAGCAGCGTCGACTTGCCCGACTGCGGGGCGCCGACCACAGCCACGTGGCCGTCGGCGCCCGACAGGTCGGCGACCATCAGCTCACGCACCTGCTCGTACGGGCGGTCGATCGTGCCGACTGGGGCGCGCAGCTTGCCCTGCATCGTCAGGTCCTCGACGTTCATGCCGCGGAACTGGTCGGGCAGCACGCTCGGGAGGAGCGAGTCAAGGCTAGGCGACTCCGCGAGGGGCGGCAGCCACACCTGGCGAGCGGCGGGCCCCGCACCCTGAAGCCTGCCGATGAAGGCGTCGGCGAGGCTGATTGTGCTGACCTGCGCGGCCACGTCCGAGTCGGTCTCCTCGGCCTTCTCCTCCTCGTCGACGACAATGAGCTTGCGCAGCGGCCGGGCGTGCGTGGAGAAAGGAACGATCTCCTGAGCAGCCTTCTCCTCGACGCCGGTTTCCGTCGTCACTGGCACCGGGGCCGGGCCGGAGACGTAGGCGCCCTTGAAGCGCACGAGGTTCGTCTGGTCGATCTTGAGGTAGCCGTTGCCCGGCTCCGACGGTAGCTCGTAGGCATTCGCCACACCGATGACGCTGCGGGACTCCATCGAGGAGAACGTGCGCAGCGCGATCCGGTACGAGAGGTGGCCCTCGACGCGGTGGATGCGACCCTCGTCCAAGCGCTGCGAAGCGAGCAGGAGGTGGACGCCGAGGCTTCGGCCCAGCCGGCCCACCGAGACGAACAGGTCCATGAACTCCGGCTTGCTGGCCAGCAGCTCGGAGAACTCGTCCACGACGAGCAGCAGCGTGGGGAACGGCGCGAGCGGCTCCCCCGCGGCCCTGGCCTTCTCGTACTCGAACAACGACGGATAACCGCTGACGCGCAACAGTTCCTGGCGGCGGATCATCTCGCCGTTGAGCGAGTCCTGCATGCGGTCGACCAGGGGCAGCTCGTCCGCCAGGTTGGTGATCACGGCTGAGGTGTGCGGCAGCCGGTCCATGCCGAGGAACGTGGCGCCACCCTTGAAGTCCACCAGCACCAGGTTGAGGATCTCCGACGAGTGCGTCGCCGCGAGCCCCAGCACGAGGGTCCTCAGCAGCTCGCTCTTGCCGGAACCGGTGGCACCGATCACCAGGCCGTGCGGGCCCATGCCGCCTTGCGCCGACTCCTTGAGGTCGAGCTCGACGACCTCGCCCTCCTCCGTGACACCGATCGGCACGGACATCCGGGCGCGTTGGGCGTTGCGGGGCCGCCACTGGTGGTTGATGTCGAACGTGTTGACGTCGCGGATGCCGAGCAGCGTCGTCAGCTCGAAGTCGGACTCCAACGATCGCTCGACCAGCTCCACGTGACCGCTGGTGCGCTTGGGCGCGAGGGTCCGCGCGAGCACCTCGGACTCGACCAGGCTCAGCTCGTCACGCGACGCGACGCCCGTGCCGTCACCGGACGGGAACTCGACCCGGTCCTCGACGGCGGTCAGCCGCAGCACCTTCGCGCCGCCGGGCAGCATGCCGGTGATGTCCAGCAGCACGACGTTGCGCAGACCGACGTCGAACAGCCGCGAGGACTCGGGCACGGTCGCGAGGTGGGCGACCACGACGACGAACGGCTCGGAGTTGCTCGGCGCCGCGGACTTGTCGTGCGGACTGCGGTCGGTGACCTCCTTGCCCAGCAGGTCCATCAGCTCATCGTGGTCGCAGGAAAGCATCCGGATCGGACCGGCGTCGTCGCGCGCCGTTGGATGTGCGTTGTGCGGCAACCACTTGATCCAGTCCCACTCGCATCGGGTCTCCTCCGAGGTGAGCACCGCGATGCGCAGCTCCTCGGGGGCGTGGAACGTGACGAGCTGCGCGAGCATGGCACGGGCCAACCCCAGCGCCTTGCTCACCTCACCCGCGAACTCGACGCTCGTGAAGCTGCGCAACCCGACCGCGATCGGAATGCCCGCCACGGTCCGGTAGGCCTCACTGAACCGCCGCAGCGAAATCGCCGAGAGCGGTTCGAGATCCTCGATCGGCTTGGTGGTCGGCGGCACCAGCTCCAGCGCCGCCTGCTGGGTGCCCAAGCCGATCCGCACCCGGCCGAAGTCCTCGTGGTTCGCCCGCCGCTCCCACAACCGCGAGCCGCCGGCGATGTACCAGAGCCACGCGGGCGCCGGGTTGTTCCACAGCACCGCGGCCCGTTGCTCATCAGCCGTGGCACGGGTACGGGTACGCATCTGACCGATGTAGCGCAGATAGTCACGCCGCTCGGCGGCCATCTTCTTCTTGCGGTCGCCGGCAGCCCGCCCCATCTGGCCGAGCCCCATGCAGATCATCGCGATCCCCATGCCGCCGCCCATGACGTACGTCATCGGCGAGGTGCCGCCAGCCCCGGAGAAGGCCAGGATCATGACCATCGAGCCGAGGCCCATGGGCAGGAACATCATCATTGAGGCGAAGTCCCTGGTGGCAGGCTCGGCGAGCACAGGGGGTTCCTGCAGCTCGATCTGCCCGCTCGGCATCTCCGGACCGGCGACTCTGGAAGGACGTTTTACCGTCACGGTCGCCATCAGACGAACTCCGTCCGGTACATCGTTCCCCTGATCGTCATTCGAGGACTCCCGTCGGACTGGAGACCTTCGAAGCGCCCCATGCCGAACCGCTCTCGTTGAGCAAGTCGGCCGCGGAGCGCTCTTCTGGCTCGGCTTCCTCGTCTTCCATTTCGCCCTGCTTCTCCACCCGCTCGGCTTCGGCGGCCAGGTAGGCCTCTCGCTGGCCTTCGGGGATCGAGAACTCATCACCGCACGATGGCGGGGCAACGAAGCTGTCGACGACGGAAGTGCCTTCGCCTGCCTTCCGGCGCCGATAGGTGGCGTGCGCGATCGCAGGTTCCGGCTCCCACGGTTTGGAGGACCTGAGCGTGATGTCGGGTGTCTGCTGCTCGCGGTCCCAGCCCGACTGATCGGACTTCGCGGCGACGACGGGCATCAACATGCCCGGCAACAAGAAGTCCGGACGCCCTGAGTCCCACGCGCTGGTGTCCTGCGTCGCGTCGTCCGGCCGGACGACGACCACGGAATCGACACCAGGCACCGGGCCTCCGCTGCCGCCCTGGTGCAAGAGTCCGCCACCAGCGCGGTCATCGTCATGGTCGTCCTCGACGTCGCCTTCACCGTCGACGTTGGGGAATTCCGAGCGGTTAGGTTCGACCGGGCCGAGCCCTGTCGTTGCGGAGCCGGCGCCGGACGGATTCGTGCTCGCCGGCGCGGCGGCCGGAGGCGCGGTGCCAGTCGGAGGCACGCCCGGAACCGAGGGTGCGATCGAGCCGAGCGCGGCCGCCGTGACTGCACTAGCGCCCAGCACTGCAGCGGCAGCCGCGGTTGGCGGCACCACCTGCGCAGCGGGCCCGACGTCGGAACCCACCGCCCACCCGGCCGGTGACGCTGCCGGAGACAGGTCGACCCTCTCGACTGGTTCCGCGGACTTCGGGGTGGTCACTTCCGGCGTCACGACCTCAGGCGCCGCAACGACCTCGGCGAGCGTCTCCGGCAATACGACGAGCTCCTCGCCCGGCGTCACCGCCCAAGGTGCGGAAGGCGCCACCGCTGTGGCGCTCATCGGCTCCGGACCCAACGGAGGCTGGGAGGAGTCCCACGAACTGGTGTCGCCACCGAGCAGCGCCGATGAGTCCGGCCGCTCCGAACCGGTTGCGGGCGCACCCGGTGGAACCACCGATGGCGGTTCCACCTGCGCGCCGGACTGCGTGGCGGCAGGTGCTGGCGCCGAGCCGACGGACGTGGCCGACCACGACTCCTGCACCGGTGATGGAGGCATGACGTCCGCGGTGCTGCCGATCTTGCCGACGTCAGCGGACCCGGTCCACGGCTCCGCGACCCCACCGAGCAGACCGGACGAGTCCGGCCGCTCCGCACCGGACTGGCCGCCCGCTCCGGGAGGCACCATCGGCGGCGGCATACCACCGGCGGGCACCTGGACACCTGGCGGAGTCGCCTCGGCGGAGTCGCCACCGGAGGTCGTCGCCCACTCCTCGGGCTTGAGAGAAGGCGGTGGAGGTGCCTGGCTGAGGTCGACCGCAGGCGGCTTCACACCTTCCCACGGCTTCGTCTCGCCGCCGAGCAGACCGGACGAGTCCGGCCGCTCCGCACCAGAACCACCGGGCTGGCCACCCATACCCGCAGGAGGCGGCATCATCGGTGCTCCAGACGGCTGCTGCGCATCGGAGCCACCGCTCGAATCACTCGACAGTCCAGCGGCCCAGTCCTCGGGTTGCGCCGCAGGTGGCTTGATCCCGCTGGGGTCACCGGTGGACGACGGCGAGCCGGCTTCCCACGGCTTCTTGACGCCGCCGAGCAGACCGGACGAGTCCGGCCGCTCCGCACCAGCACCACCGGGCTGCCCACCCATACCCGCAGGAGGCGGCATCATCGGTGCTCCCGGGGGCGCGGTCGCGCCGCCGCGATCAGTGCCCGTGCTGGTTCCGGGCGGCCCCTCGATGTTGAGCGGGGGCGGCTTCGGCAGGTTGGTACTGGTGCCCGACCCGACGGTGCTGTTCGACGGGGAGTTCACCGACAACGACGGCGGCTTGACGGCGCCGGCACCGGTGCCGGTTCCTGTACCACCGGTTCCGGTACCGGTTCCACCGCCTGTACCGCCGATGGCGCCGGGGGGGCGCGGAACGTTCAGCGGAGGTGGTGCCGGCACATTGGTGTTGCCACCGGTGGTGTTCCTCGGCGGAGGCACGTTCAGCGGAGGCGGAGGGTTCACACCCGCGTTGCCACCACCAGCGCCAGCGCCGGGAGGCGGAGGCACGTTCAGCGGAGGCGGCGGGTTCACGCCCGCGTTGCCACGGCCACCAGTACCACCGCCAGCACCACCACCTGCACCAGGAGGCGGAGGCAGATCCAGCGAAGGCGGAGGCGGAGGGTTTCCGCCCGCGTTGCCACGGCCGCCAGTACCACCGCCAGCACCACCACCTGCACCAGGAGGCGGAGGCACGTCCAGCGAAGGCGGAGGTGGAGGCGGAGGCGGAGGGTTTCCGCCCGCGTTGCCACCACCAGCACCACCGCCGGCTCCGCCGCCACCAGCACCAGCGTCGCCGCCAGCGCCACCGGGAGGCGGAACGTTGCCGTCAGAGCCGGGCGGCCCTGGAGTGACGTTGAAGTCAGCGGGGTTCGGCGGTGTCACGCTGTTGGTGTTCATGACGTACTGCTGGGCGAGGACCCGGACGACCTTCCTCATGTCCTCGCCCATTTGCGCGACGAGTTCGGGGTAGTCGGAGATCCGCGCGAGGCCGTCGCCCATCGTGACGCCAACCGAGCGGACGTAGGTGGCGTAGTAGCTGTCGATCCACTGGATCGTTTCCTGCGCCCACTGCAGGTAGTTGCCGCTGTTCCAGAGCTGAGCGGGCACGTTGTTCGTACCGACGAACTCGCCGCCGTTGATCTGCTGTGCCTTGGCCTCGAGCTTCGCCGCGAAGAGGAGGTTCATCGAGCGGAAAGCCGCGGAGGCGGGACTCTGCCACGCGCCGTTCTCCCCCGCGAGCGCTTCGGTCTGCAGCCTGACATTGTCGCTCACGTACTGTAGAGCCGCGCGCGCACGGTTGAAGACCACGGAGGCGTTGCGGAGCGAGTCGGGGTCCGCGAAGGGTGTGCTCGTCGGAATGGCCGCAGCGGGCGCCGCCGAGTAGCCGACGACGGCGGCCCGGATCTGCTTCCAGTCCCAGCTCTCGTAGTCCCTGTTGTCGGTCAGGTTCGCGGTGGGATCCGCGAAGACCCCGCCGTTCGGACCGAGCCTGAACCCGTCTTTGTCATATACGCCGGGAGGCATCGCACACCCACACCTTTACTGAAGACAGGCCGGCCAGGCTGGCGACAGCACCTGGCAGACACCGGAACCACTCACCGCCGAAGGTGGCGTGCCGGGCCCTAACACTGCTGGCTGGGCCCGGCTGGGTCGGACTCGTCGAACTGATCAGCTGGCAGCACCCAGAGGCAGGTTGTCGACCCTGGACTTCACCGTGGCCACCATCCGCGTGAACTCGGCGGCGTCCATATCGCTGAGCTCGTCCGCGTTCCTGTACTTCTGCACGATCTCGTCGCACCGCGCGGCGACTTCATTGATGATCGTCTCCGCCTCCACGAGCACCTGGCGCGTCGACACGAGCAACGTGGCGCCGCTCTGCCCGCTCGCACCGCCGAACACCTTGGCCTTGAAGTTGTTCGCGGCACCGAAGTTGCCCGGACCGAATCCCCTGGCCGCGAGGTCGTCCAGCTCCTTGATCGCCCCAGCGATCACGGGCAGCAACGCCCTGATGCTGCTGGCGTAGTACCTGATGGCCTCAACACTGACGACGGTGACACCCCTACCTGGGCTGTCGGCCCCGCCGGGCACGTTGGGCGCAGGCGGAAACGGCGGCTGTGAACCCTTGTAGATGTCCCACGGGTCGCCGTTCTGAGCACCACTGGTGTCAGGCGTCCAGCTGGCGTCCGGCTTCGGCACGGCGGGACCGCCCGAATAGACCTGGTCACCGTTGTCGTACTTGAGCAGCCAGCTGCCGTTCTCCTGCTTCGTGGCGCTGACGAAGTCATACCCGTCGTGTCCATCGGCGTGCTTAACACCGGGCGGTAGGGTGGCGATCACGGTTCCGGGATTGACATCATCGGCCGGCATTTGCCACACCTCCTTCATCTCTCGGGCCAGGAACGAAAACGGGCAGACGCGACGGGTCTGTCCTTGTCCTGGGCGACTTGCTTCGAAGTGACGCTCGTGAACTTGCTGTTCGGGTTGACCACCTGGAACCGTGGCGACGCGGACCGTGGCCGGGTGGACTCGGCCACCCGGCCACTAAGTGCACGCAACACCCAAGCGAGTTCTCAGCCGATCACTCGCACCGAACGCTCAGCTCCAGCTGTCGGTGATGGCCGTCTCGGTGTTGTTCATGCGAGTCGTGATGTTCTGGAGCGTCTGCGACGCGACCTGCAGCGACTGCGGCATCGCGTTCGCGGCAGCGTCCCAGCGCCTCTTCCGCGCCTCGTACTGAGGCTTCGAGCTGGGCGACTGCCAGGCGCTCAACGACGCCTGGAGGTCCGCGTGCATCGTGTCCAGCTCGGACTTGATCCTCGTGTTGGCGTCCATCATCTCCGCTGCGACGGAGTTGTTGATGCCCGTGCTGTAGGTGTAAGTGGGCTGACTCATGGTTCGTTTCCCTTCTGGAGTGCTCGGGCTGTGCGGAACGGTCCGCGATCAGAGCCCGGGCAGCTGGGCTTCTCCGGAGTGGACGGCCATCTGGGCGAGGCCTTGTGCGGCGTCGCTCTCCGTGTCGGCGTCACTCTTGCCCACGACCTGGGCACCGTCGCGCATGATCCTGACCATCTCGCCCAGCGCAGCTTCGATTTCCTGGACGTTTGCGAACCAGCCCGACATGGCGCGGCGGTACGTCGTGGCGGCGCTACCGCTGAAGGTGCCGAACAAACTTGCGATCGAGGCCTCGACCTGGTCGCGCTCGGACCTGACAATTCGCAGGGTCTGTTCCATCCGCGCCGCCGCGGCTTCCATACCCTCTCTAGTTACCGAGGTCTCGGCACTAGTCATCGCTACTCAACTCCTCATTTGAATCCCACGAAGTCGCCGGTCCATGCCCAAAAAATGAGGGCTACAGCCACCGAAACGTCGTTTTGGCGTTTAACTGGACGATCAGTCCGGCGAAGCCACCTAAATAGGTGAGGCCACCACGGATACACTTCAACACCGGGAGCTTGCCGCCCCTAAATCTGGACGCTAGCCGCGGCGACGCAGCTCACGCAACCGGCGTGCCCGAACATGCCCCAGCTGTTTGCCCTTTCAGACATCGACCCGGCCGGCACGGCCTATATCTACGTTCCACGCATGAACAACCTGCGGTTCACGTACCACAAACCGGATTTCAGATTCACCCGGCGAGCGTCTCATTTCGCAGTCCGCTGCGAATCCGTCTTCACCCGTGGTGGCGGACCGAACGCAGCACGTGCAGCGCCCACTTCTGATCGTCCGGGTCGCGGTAAAATGCGCCGAGACTCAACGCGGTGCCCTGCCGGACCACGTGGGCATAGAAGTCGTACTGCGGAAGACCATCGACCTCGGTCTCCAGCCAGAAGGCATGGGTGATGTCCTCGTCCGTTGATGTGATGAGCGTCTGCCCCTGAGGCACCTCAGGGGCATCTTTCAGCAAGTCGCGCAGGACCTCGGCCGGCGGGCGCCGCTCGGTGTCGGTCAGCACGTCGACGAACACCGAGCGATCGGTCTTGGCGAACCGCCAACTGCCTCCGTTGAGTCCGGCCACCATGCCCTCACCTCGCTCGAGGCTCCAGTGCTTGCTGACCTTGACACGGATGGCGATGGGCAGCGGGTCGGGAAACCAACTCAGCACGATGTCGCGGTCCCAGGTCTCAGTCAGCATTCGCTGGAGCATGGGATGGTCCGAGTTCATGATTGTCGGCGGCTCGTCCATCGCACGGACCGAAGCCATCACCTCCGCACCACGCAGCGAGGCCGTCCATGGCTTGAGGTCGTTACCTAGCGTGCCGTACAGGACCAGGCTGGCCCAGGAGGAGTCGTGCCAGGCGGTTGACGCGCGCCGGAAGTCCTCCTGGCCGATCTCCATCCACGCCATGTACATGAGCGTCGTGCTTCCCGTAAGCGCCACGGGCAGAAGGCACCGCACGAACGTCTGCCCAGACTCCAAGCGCAGGAACGCTGCATTGGGGTCGGTCTCGTCCGCCGCAATCGCGCCATCAGGCAGCGGCACCGTCAGATCGATGCGACCGGGATTGTTGATCGCTGCGCCGCAGCAGGCGCACCGCTCGGCCGGAGTTGTCGTCACAGCGACGAGGATATTTCAACGCCGCACTCGGTCCAGTCCGATCCGCCAGCCGGGTAGCCGCGATACCTCCCGATCAGCCCTTCCGTGCCGATCTCGGGCTTCGATCAGGCCGGACCGACTCCTCACCGCGGCGTTCGAGGGACAGCAGCCCCGTCATCTTCCGGCTCTTCGACGATCCCCAGGAGAACACCGTTCTCACTCATTTCGTAGACACCCTGAAGCACCTGAGACGTGAATACGTCCTTCAGCGCGTCGGACTCAAGTTCGAACGATTGGGCCGCAGTACTGCGCATCGACTTCTCCTAGTCGGCTTATGAACCCAACACCGGACACCGGGAACCGGTCAGATAGCACCAACGCGCATTGCATATGACACCGCGTGCGCGCGGTTACGCAGCTTCAAACGGCTCATCACGTCCTGAATGATTTTCTTGATGGTGCGCTCGGAATAATTCAGCTCGCCCGCGATGCGACTCGTGTCGCACCCGTCGGCCAACCGCCGGAGCACCTCCACCTCACGCACGGTCAGCCCACCCGTGAGCGGCCCCTGCGACACCAGCAGATCACTCTGAGCCGACCGCACCTCGTCGACGAGCCAGCGCACCAGCAGCTCAGGTATGACCGCCCGTCCGGCATAGCTGGCCACCACCGCGCGTACCACCTGAGCGGACGTCGCGTCCCGATACGGAAGAACGCTCACCACCCCGGCTGCAAAGAGCCGCGACAGGTATCGCTCCCGCATGGGACCAGCCAGCAGCACGACCCGCTGCCCCAGGTTCTCTGTTTCCTGCTCCCACCCCGCGAGCTCGTCGACCACGGCATCGGTCACCAACTCCGCCAGTGCCACGACCACATCCGCAGCGCCGCGCTCGGCCACCTCCAACGCCCCCGCCTCCCGGCACGTGGCCAGGGCGACCTCCAGGTCGTCCGCCAGCCGCGCATCACCCGCCAGCACCGTCACCGCCACCCGAACGGGCTTGGACGACACAGCTCCTGCAACCGCGTGCGAATCCATCACGGCACCTCTTCCACCTGGCACGGCACATTCGACGTCCGAGAACAACACAGAACTGTCAACGCGCCGTCGACACACCGTCTACGAGGCAGCGACAGCCGAGCCGACGACTGCGGCAGGCCAGCCAGAAGGGACGTCAAGCGGGTGCACCTCCAGCGCCTGGACACCAGCAAACCGGGAGAATGCGCAGTTCACAGGGTGTGACATGGACTACAGGTCACACCTGTCCCCCGGCCGTCGACATCGCGTCGACAGGACGTTGACAGCCCGCTGCTGTACTGGGCCACAGCGAATCGGAGGTGCAGCATCATGGACTGTCCCGGAGTTGTCAGCACTACACTGCGCGGAGTGGCAGGCGGCGGCTTTCCCAATGAGGCCGGCGACCACATCGCGGTCGGACTGTTGTCGGGAGACCCGGAGTCGGTCACGTCGTTGCGGCTCACGCTCCGGACATCGCCCGCCTTGAGGTTCCTGGACAAGGCGGACAGGTGCCAGTCCGACGTCGTCCTCGCCATCACGGACACCGTTGACGACACCTTCCTCGACGCGCTCACCGCGGTCGCTGAGGAGGCAAGCAACCCGCGACAGCGGATCGTGCTGGTGAGCGGTCGACTGCAACGCCGGCACCTGCCACGCGTGTTCAGTGCGGGCGTCGCGTGTGTGCTCGCACGCCGCGACGCCACCCCCCAGCGGCTCGCCCGCGCGATCTTCGCCTGCCACCGCGGCCAAGCTGTGCTGCCCGGACAGCTCACGCGATGGTTGCTGGACGAAATCCGATTTGTCCAGCACGACCTGCTCGCCTCCCAGAACCTCGCCCCCGGCGGACTGACCACCCGCGAGGTCGAAGTGCTCCGTCACATCGCCCAGGGCGACGAGACCTCCGAGGTCGCCGCGAAGCTGAGCTACTCGGAACGAACGATCAAGAAGATTCTGCAGGACATGCTGGTACGCCTGCGGCTGCAGAACCGCGCACACGCTGTCTCGTACGCGATGCGAGTCGGCGCCATCTGAACGTTCCTCGATGCGGCTGCCTCCTGACCGTCGCATCGACGGCCTCCTCAGGTTTGGAGGGCCAAGCACTCACATCGTAATAGCACAGCCGCTCGTCACCCAGGTGCATCCGCCGCAGGGTAGACGGCGCAATGAACACTGCCCGGATGGCTTCGGCTGAACGGTGCATCGGGACGTAGCATGCGGACATGGTCGCGTTCAACCTGCCCGAGACGAGAGAGGTACTTCCACGGACCGGTGAAGGTCTCGCTCTCGCAGTACTCGGGTCAGTGCGCATATGGCGCAACGGTACGGAGTTGGACGCGGGATCACCGCAGCAGCGGCTCACTCTCGCCGTGCTGGCACTGGCCCGCGGCAGGGTGGTGCAGGTCTCGGAGATCATCGCGGCCTTGTGGGGCGATCGGGCACCTCAGGCGGCGCGCGGTACCGTCAGGACCTACGTCCACCGGCTGCGCCGTGCGTTCGACGACGGCTCGGACACACGGAACCCGTTGCGATCGGCCGGGAACGGCTATCAGCTCAAGATCGATGACGACGCCTTCGACCTGGGCCGTTTTCTTACCGCGCGCCAGGCCGCCGCCGAGGCCAGAGCGAATGAGGACACTCTCGGCGCGGTGGCACAGCTGCGCGACGCCACCAGCGAGTGGCATGGCGACGCCCTCGCCGGGCTTCCCGGCGAATGGGCCGAGTCCGAACGGCACCGCCTCAAGCGCCTCAGCATCCAGACGATCGAAACGCTCGCAGAGCTCGAGCTCGAACTGGGCCACAGCACAGAGGCCGCGGAACGGCTGATCGCACTCGCGGAGGCCGAACCACTGCGGGAACGAACGCACGAGCTGCTGATGCTCGCCCTGTACCGCGCCGGCCGGTCCGCCGAGGCACTCACGGTGTTCGAGAGACTGCGCATCACACTGCGCGACGAACTCGGCGTCGACCCTGGATCTTCGCTGCGTACCCTGCACCAACGCATCCTGAACGCCGACGCCGCACTACTGCCGGCGGCACGAACCGAAGCGACACCGCCACCAGCCGCGCTTCCTGCCGTGATCCGTCCCGCCCAGCTGCCGGCCTCCCTGCCCATTTTCATCGGCCGACGAACCGAACTCGACGAGCTCACCACGAGGCTCTCCACCGCACCGGTTCCCGCTGCGGTGGTGGTGCACGGCACCGCAGGTGTCGGCAAGACGACGTTCGCGGTGCACTGGGCGAACCACGTCGCACCGTCCTATCCGGACGGACAACTCTACGTCAACCTCCGCGGCTTCGAAGCGAGCGGCGCCGCCAGGAAGCCGGAGGAGGTGCTCAGCGAGCTGCTCGATGCACTCGGCGTGTCCAAGACGAACCGGCCGACCAGCGTCGACGCCCTCACCGCTCTCTACCGCAGCGCAATGGCCGACCGGCGCGTGCTCGTTCTGCTCGATAACGCGCGAACCAGCACCCAGGTACTGCCTCTCCTACCCGGAGGACAGCACTGCCTCGCATTGATCACCAGCCGCGTCGAACTGACGGGCCTTGTCGCCACCACAGGCGCACACACGATCACACTGGACCTGATGGACGACCAGGAGTCCACTGAGCTCATAGCCGCGCGACTCGGTGCGAACCGGGTGGCCGCCGAACCCGGCGCCGTCCGCGAGATCGCGGCCACCTGCGCGCGGCTTCCCCTCGCACTGGCTGTGGTCTGCGCTCGCATCGCCAGCAACCCCAGGCTCCCACTCTCCGACGCCGTGCATCAGCTCACGCACCACGCCGAGAACCGGCTGGATGCGCTGGGCGCCGCCGAACCGAGCATGGACCTGCGCTCGCTGCTGTCCTGGTCGTACCACGCACTCACACCTCAGGCCGCGCGCCTCTTCCGACGCCTCAGCCTCCTCCCGGGAACCGAGTTCACTCCCGACGCGGCCGCCAGCCTCATCGCACTGCCACTGCGCCAGGCGAACAAGTTCATGCAGGAGCTGACCAGGGCTTGCCTGCTCATGCCGCACCGGGGCCGGTACAGCTGGCACGACCTTCTCCGCGACTACGCCAGGGAACTGCTCGAGGAGACCGAGAGCGCCGACGAGGTCCGAGCAGCGCATCACCGACTCTTCGACCACTACCTCTTGCTCACCAAGGCAGGCACGGAGGGGATGGATCCGCACAACGAGGACCAACCGCCTTCGATCGAGATCGCTGAAGGGGTGCTGGAAAGCCGGAACTTCGACGAGCTGTCCTCGGTGGCCATGTTCAACTCCGCCTACGACACCGTGCTGACCCTCATCCGCCGCGCCGCCGAGACGGGGTTCGAGCAACACGCCTGGCATCTCACCTGGTACATGCGCCGTTACCTCGACTGGGCCGGTCGCATCGACGACCTCGCCACCTGCAACGAGATCGCCCTGCACGCGGCACAGCGAGTCAACGACCAGCGCGGTGCCGGCTACGCGTATCGCGGACTCGCCCGCGTCGCCTGGTGGTACAACGACATCGACACATGCCTGAGGTACATGGACTCCGCAGCCGCGGAGTTCGCAGCCGTCGGTGACCGCCTGGCGGAGGCATACGTCCACCGCCAGGCGGTCGGCGTGCTGGCGGCCGTCAAACAGATCGACGCCGCGCTCGATCGAATCGAACGGGCACGAGAACTCCTGCGGGCCGAGAACCGGATGGACCTGGAACGCGGATTGCTCAGCGTCGCCGCCAAATGCCTGTTTCAGCAGGGCCGGTACGAAGAGGCCATCGAGGCCGGGCACGTCGCCAGGGAGCGTAACCAAGAAGTGGGACTCAGGGACGACCTGTCCACCGCTCTGACCGTGCTCGCCTACGCCCATGCATACCTGGGCGACTACACAGCTGCCGTGCAGTACATGGAGCAGGAGCTGGAGCTCCAGCGTGGCAGCGAGGAGTTCACCGGGCCCAACTACGCGGCGAGCCGACGTGGTCAGCTGACCAACGAAATGATTCTGTTCGGCCGCATGCTCTTCGCCGCCGGAGAGCACGAGCGGGCAGAACAGGTGCAACGTGAGGCGCTGCGACGACTCCGCAGCGAACTGACCGACGCCTGGTCGACAGCGGACCTGGACGGCAGCCGGGGTGATCAGCACGCGGTGCTCGCCGACTTGGACGCATTGCTGGCTGTGGACCAGCCAGACCACGACTGGCACGTCGCCTGCGAGGCGATTTTCCACCGGGCCGACGAGGAGACCAACTCCGTCGGCTCCCGGCACTGGCTGGACGATGAACTCCCACCGAAGGATCCGAGGTGAAGAACGGTGCTCGGCCGGCGTGATCACGGCCGAGCACCGCGCTCTATTTGGTGGACCCGGCTAGCACTCCCTGTACGAAGTACCGCTGGAACACCAGGAACACACCCAAAGGCACCACCATCGACAAGAACGCACCGCTGGCCAGCAAGTCGATGTTGGTGCCGAACTGGCGCAGTTGCCCTCGCAGAGCGACCGTGATCGGCGCCGAGTCCTGGTCGGCGAACACCAACGCCACCAGCATGTCGTTCCACACCCACAAGAACTGGAAGATCGCCAGTGACGCGAGTGCGGGCTTGGCGACCGGGAAGACGACCCTGCGGAAGATGACCCACTCGGTCGCACCGTCCATCCTCGCCGCTTCAACGAGGTCACGAGGGATTCCGGTGAAGAAGTTGCGCAGCAGGAAGATCGCGAACGGCAGCCCGAAGGCGACGTGGAACGCCACCACACCGGCGATCGTGCCGAACAGGTCCAGCGCCCCGAACAGCTTCGCAACCGGGATCAACGCAACCTGCACCGGCATGACCAGCAGACCCACCACCACCACGGTGAGCCAAACCCGTCCCGGGAACTCGATCCAAGACAGCCCATACGCCGCCAGCGCCGCCACCACCACCACGAGGACGGTCGACGGCACCGCGATGTAAACGGTGTTGAGGAACGACTGCAGGACCGTCGTGTTGCCCATGAGGTCGACGTAGTTGTCCAGAGTCAACTCGGCGGGCTTGGTGAAAACGGTCCACCAGCCCGACTCGCTGTTCGCCCGCTCGTCGCGCAAAGAGGCAACCAGCAATCCGAACACCGGCATCAGCCAGAACACCGCGACCAGCGCGAGCACGACCTGAACCGCGCCGTTGCCCAGCCCCGCCATCGCACGGGACAGCACGCCCCGGCGCGGCGCTCCGGAAACGCTCAGCTCCACGACGCGAGGCTCGTCCTCCACAACAGTGCTCACGTCTGCTCCCGTCGGAATCGGCGGATGTTGAACAACATCGCGGGCGCCACCAAGACGAACAGCAACACCGCCAGCGCGCTGCCCGCCCCCTGGTCACCACCGGCACCGAAGGAGACCTGCCACATCTGCAGCGCCAGCACGTTCGCCTCCTCCTGCACCGAGCCGGGCGCGATGACGAACACCAGCTCGAAGATCTTCAACACGTTGATCACCAGCGTCACGAAAACGACCAGCAACACCGGCATCAGCAACGGCACCGTCACCCGCCGGAAGACCTGCCACTCCGTCGCACCGTCCACTCGCGCCGCTTCGAGCGCGTCGCGCGGGATCGCGGAGAGTCCCGCGGCGATGAAGGTGATCGCGAACCCTGTCATGATCCAGATCCAGGACGAGATGATCACCGGGGTGATCAGCGAGGGTCCAAGCCAGGTCAGTCCGCGAAACGGCAACTCGAAATTGTCCGAAGGAAACCGCAGCGCGTATTCGCGGTCAGCGAGGTCCGGGAAGGTGAACACACCGTCGGATCCGGTCTTGGTGCGAGCAACGACCGTTCCGTCGGCCACCGCCTCGACGGTGATGCCGGGTAGCCCGCGCTCCTCAGGGTCCGTCTTCGACGCCACGCCGCCCGCCGAAACGTCCAGCCACACCACGCCGCGCAGCTCCCCCGGTTTCGGGACCGGGACGGCCGCACCAGCCGCGGTGTCGGGCATCTCCTGCGGTGCGAACCCGACCATCGGGACGGTAACGACGTCACCGTTCTGATGAGACGAGGTCGTGGCGTAACCGTCCGGTGTCGCCGTGAGCGCCCTACCGTCACGTGGTCGCGCGCCAGGGAACGACGACGGCGAGGCGAACACGTCGTGCACGCCGACCGTGACGGCGTTGACGATGCCCTGGTCTGGGTCTTCCTCGTACACCAACCGGAAAATGATGCCGGAGGCGAACAGTGAGATGGCCATCGGCATGAAGAGCACCAGCCGGAACGCCGTCGCCCAGCGGATCCGCTCCGTGAGCACCGCCAGGATCAGCCCGAGACCGGTAACCGCCGCCGGCGCCACCACGACCCAGATCACGTTGTTCTTGAACGCGATCAGCGTCCTCGGGTCGGTGAAGAGGTCCACATAGTTGCCGAGCCCGACGAACTCGTCGCCGGAACGGTCGAAGAAGCTGCGCACCAACGAGTACAACAACGGATACACGACGAGCGCGCCGAGCACGAGCAGTCCGGGCAGCAGGAACGGGATGGCCTGTGCCGGAGACCGCCCAGGGGTCGGATCCGGCCGCACTCGGCGCGTCCGCGCAGGTGGGCGTTTCGTGGCTGCGGTCATGCGGTGAACGCCTTCGCTGCCTCGGCCTCGAGTCGTTGCATGGTCGCGTCGATGCCGGCTGGGTCGGCCAAGAAGTCCTGCAACGCCTTCCACTCCCCCGCGCCCTTCGTGCCGCCAAACGCGGACGGAGCGAGGTCGGACATGTCGAAGCGCACGTTGTCGCCTGCCTTCACGATCTGCTGGGCGAGCTCACGGGTCACGTCGTCGGGGTAGGCGTCCACCGGCACGTTCTTGTTGGGAGACAGGAAACCGCCGAGCCCCGCCCACACCGCGGCGGCGTCGGACGAAGCCAGGTACTCCATGAGCTTCGTGGTGGCCTCGTCGTCCTTGAACTGCACCGCCATGTCACCACCCGCGACGACGGCGGGCGAGCTGCCGTTGATCGACGGGAACGGAAAGAACCTGGCGTCACCGCCCACCTTCGCCGAGGTGCTCGCGGTGATGACACCGGAGACGAAGTCGCCCTCGAACACCATCGCGGCCTTCTGTGGGTTGCCGAAGACGTTCGTCACCGACTTGGGGAACTCGGTCTGCAGCGCGCCGGCCGACCCGCCCTCGATGAACTGCTGGTTGCCGAAGAGCTGGGCCAGCGTCTGCAACGCGGTCCGCACCGACGGGTCGGTCCACGGGATCTCGTGCTTGCTGAGCTTGTCGTAGTTCGCCGGTCCCGCGGTGCGCAGGTAGACGTTCTCGAACCAGTCGGTCAGCGTCCAGCCGTCGGCGCCCGCGATCGACACCGCCGGCGTGCCCGCGTCCGAGAGCGTGCGCGCCGCCGTGTTGAAATCGTCCCAGGTCTTCGGCACGGCAACACCGGCCAGCGTGAGCGCGTTGTTGCTATACCAGATGGTGGACTTGTTGGCAGCCTTGAAATACACGCCGTAGAGCTGGCCCTTGACGCTGCCGAGCTGCTTCCACACACCGGAAAAGTTCTCATCGACGGCGGCGGAGACACTCGCCGCGACCGGCTTCAGCTTGCCGTCTGCGGCGTACCGCGCGACGAGGCCCGGCTGGGCCACCAGCGCGACGTTCGGCGCGGTACCGCCCTGCAGCCGGGTTTCCAGCACGGTGGGCAGCTCGTCGCCGGCCGCCGTGTAGGTCACGTCGACCCCGGTCTCCTCCTCGAACGTCTGGAGCACCTGCTCGAAGCGCGCCTGCTCGTCGCCGGACCAGGTGCCGACGACCTCGACAGTCTGCCCGCGCAGCCCGTTCTGACCGCCCGTACCGCCGGAGCACCCGGCCACCATCAGTGCTGTGACGACTGCTGTGATTCCGAAGAGTCTCATCGCTGGTCTCCTGAAGTTGTCCAGATGGAGCGTCCGGTGGCCGGGTCGAAGAAGTGCAGGCGGGAGGTGTCCACCCAAGTGGCGATCTGCTGGCCCTCATAAACGTTCGTGCGGGGCGAGAACCGTCCGACCAGGACAGTTCCCTGCTCTGGAGTGGGAAGGTCGGCAGTGCCCGCGTCCTCGGCCAACAGGCGGGTGTCCTCGGTGTTCGCCGGTGACGCGTCGATCGGGAGGTGCACGAGCACATCCGATCCCATGGCCTCGACGAGGTCCGCGACCGAGTGCAGGATCTGGCCCTCCTGCGCGTCGACGAGCGAGGCGTCCTCCATGTCCTCCGGCCGGATCCCGACGACGACCTCCTTGCCCACGTACTTCGCAAGAGCGGGGCGCGCGTGCAGCACGGAGTCCGGCAGCAGCAGGGTGTCCGAGTTCAACGAAACCCAGTACCGGTCGTTGATGTGGTACAACCGCGCGGTCACCAGGTTCATGCCAGGTGAGCCGATGAAGCCGGCGACGAACAGGTTCGCCGGACGGTCGTAGAGCTCCTGAGGTGGGCCGACCTGTTGCAGCACACCACGTTTCATCACGGCCACCCGATCACCGAGTGTCATCGCTTCGGTCTGGTCATGGGTCACGTAGACCGTCGTCACACCGAGATCACGCTGTACCCGCGCGATCTGTGCGCGCATCTGCACCCGCAACTTGGCATCCAAATTGGACAGTGGCTCATCCATCAGGAACACTTGCGGTGAGCGCACGATCGCGCGGCCCATCGCCACCCGCTGCCGCTGACCGCCGGACAAGTTGCGCGGCTTGCGGTCGAGGTGCTCGGCGAGCTCCAGCGCCTCGGCGACCTCGCGCACCCGCTCGTCGATCTTCTGCTTCGGCAGCTTGCGCAACGTCAGGCCGAACGCGATGTTGTCGTAGACGTTCAGATGCGGATACAGGGCGTAAGACTGGAAAACCATCGCCACGTCCCGATCTCGGGACGGCACGTCGTTGACGACGCGCTCGCCGATCCGGACGCTGCCCTCGCTGATGTTCTCCAGCCCCGCGATCATCCGCAGAGCGGTGGTCTTCCCGCAGCCGGACGGGCCGACCAGCACCAGGAACTCACCGTCGCGGATGTCGAGATTCAGATCTTCCACCGCGCGAGTGCCGTCTGCATAAGCCTTGCCGAGCCCGGTGAGGACTACTTCAGCCACACCTTCTCCTCGCTCTCTTGCCAGCCGAGCCATCTGCGGTCCAGAGCGGCCGGTGCGAGGAAAGTAGTGCGAGTTCCCTTAACCGATCCTTAAAGGCGGAACACGTTTGGGTCGGTCTGCAACACAGGGATGACGACACGGCAACAGCGATTTACTCTCCGGTCATGTCTCATGACTTCGCGGTGCTGCCATGAAACGCGAGATGACCAGATCGTTGGTCTTGGTGGCCGGAATCGTCGCGCTGGTTCTCGTCTGCGCCGGAACCGTACTCCTGTTGTGGGACAACGCCCGCCAAGCCGCCGCCGCCGACCGCCAAGACGTCGCAACGGTGGCAGCGGTCGTAGCGGTGACCGGCGAACCGGACCACCTCCGGTCCGCTGTGGCCCGCACGTCCGCCGGAGCAGACGGCAGGATCGCCGTTCATCTCGCGGCCGGCGGCATCATCGGTTCCGGTCGAGCGTCCCGCGCCGAGGTGGCCGCAGTGGCAGCCGGCGCACCGGCTCCGTCGTCGTGGCGAGTGCTGCCAGGTCGCGCCGTTGTCGAGCTGGCGGAGCCAGCGTCTGTGGTGGACGCCGCGACGACGCTCGAAATAGGGCTGCTCGTGCTGATCGGTGTGGTCGGTGGTGCCATCGCTGTCCCGGTGGGGGCCTGGCGATTCAGCCCTCTGCTCCAGGACATGCGGACTCTCGCCGACGCCGCGCGCGCTGGCGGGACGCGAGTGCGTGCGACCGGACCGCGCGAGCTCGCCGACCTCGCCGCGGCCGTGAACGAGGTCGCCGATCGCACAGATCGGTTACTGGCCAACGAACGCGAGATGATCGCGGACGTGTCGCACCGGCTGCGCACACCGTTGACCGCACTGAGGCTCGACATCGACGTACTCGACGACAGCGTGGTCGCGAACCGGATCCGCAGCGCGGTGTGCGCGATGGACCGTGACGTGGACTTGATCATCGAGTCGTTGCAACCGGTCACGCCGGCGCGCCCCGCCGAGTGCGACCTGGCCGCGGTCGTGCGGGCGCGCATGGAGTTCTGGACTGTGCGCGCCACCGACCAGAACAGATGGTGCGAGGTGGACGTTCCCGATCAACCGATGCCGGTCGAGGTGCCCGCGGACGTCCTCGCCGCAGCCGTGGACACAGTGCTGGACAACATCTTCCAGCACACCCCCGAAGGTTCGCCGATCGCTGTCGAGGTCGTCGCGCACGCCGACTGGGTCACGCTGGCAGTGGAAGACGGCGGCTGCGGGGTGTCCGCGCCAGCCGAGGCAGTGCTGCGAGGGAGGAGCGGAGGCGGTTCGACCGGTCTGGGGCTCGCGATCGCACGTGCTGCAGCGGAGTCCACCGGCGGGTCACTGCACGTGGAACGCGGCAGACTTGGCGGCGCACGCATCAGGATGAGGTTCGGCGGAGCGGGCAGAACGGGCCGTGACTCGGCGCCGCGCGCGTGGCGGCTCTGGCACAGCACGCGCTGACGAGACGGAAGGTGCCCGCCGCTCTGAGAGAGGAGCAAACGGCGGGCACCACCTCGCGCACGCCGGGGGTGTCGTCAGCGCGAGGTCTCCAGTAGGTGGCGGGACACCTACGGCGTCAACCGGCGAGGATTGCAGCACTCGGCCGGAAGTCTTCCACAATTCTCAGCGGGGGACTTTCGTGCTCCACATTAAGTCCTGCAGCCCCCAGATTGCCAAGCACAGAGACCGAAGTGGAGCACGCGGGCAAATTAATGTGCATCAGCGGGCAACCACTCTTCAAAAAAGGAAGTCAATGTGCTTGTCTGCGCTGCGAGCCCGTGTTAGTGGAGGAAAATATAGTGACGGCTGCGACGACGACTTCTCACGGCACAGGCCCAACACCTGTGCAGGCACTGCCATTCGAACTTCGGCAAGGTCTCACGAGCCTTGCCCGGGCGCCGCACCTGCTGGTCGCGTGTGACTACGACGGCACGCTGGCCCCGATCGCCGGAGCGCCCGACGAAGCCTTTCCCGACTTGCGTGCGGTCGCTGCGCTGCGTTCGCTCGCCGGCCTGCACGAGACGACCTGCGCGGTCATCTCGGGACGTGCGCTGCGCGACCTGGCCGCACTGTCCCGGTTGCCGGGTGAGGTGCACCTCGTCGGGTCACACGGCTCAGAGTTCGACGTCGGCTTCGTCAACGTGCTGCCCGAGCGCGCCCGCGACACACTCGCCGCGCTGTACCGCGAACTCGACGCTCTGGTCAGGGTGACGCCAGGTGCACTGCTCGAGCTGAAGCCCGCTGCCGTCGCGGTGCACTACCGCAACTGCTCGGAGTCCGCAGCGCAACGCATGCTGAAGGTGCTGGAGGCCGGCCCGTGCACCTGGGAAGGTGTGCAGGTCACCGAGGGCAAGGCCGTGATCGAGCTCGCGGTCGTCGAGACCGACAAGGGCCACGCCCTCGACATCCTGCGGCACCAGGTCGGCGCCACCGCGGCGATCTTCCTGGGCGACGACGTGACGGACGAGAAGGCGTTCGCGCGCCTGCACGGTCCGGACCTGGGCATCCGCGTCGGTGCGGGCGAGTCACTCGCCCAGCACTACGTGAACGACCCCGCCGACGTCGCGCTGGTGCTGGCGTTCCTGCTGGAGGAGCGCCGGGCGTGGCTGCACGGCGACCAGGCCGTGCCGATCGAGCGTCTGACGATGCTCGCGAACGAGCGTTCCGTCGCTTTGGTGACGCCGGACGCCAAGGTCAACTGGCTGTGCCACCCCGAGCCGGACTCCGCGGCGATCTTCGCGGACCTGCTGGGCGGCCCTGCCGCGGGCCACTTCTCGATCAAGCCGGAGCACGGGTCGTTGCCGCTCGGGCAGCGCTACCTGCCGGGCACGATGATCGTGGAGACCCGCTGGTCGCGGTTGCTCGTGACGGACTACCTGGAGCACGACCTCGCGTCGCACCGCACCGATCTGGTGCGCCGGATCTCGGGCTCGACGAACGCGGTGATCACGTTCGCGCCGCGCCCGGAGTTCGGCCAGGTGCCTGTCCGGTTGCTGCGCGAGCGCGACGGTCTGCGCGTGGTCGGCACCTCGGACCCGATGGTGCTGCGTTCGCCGGGCGTCGACTGGGAGATCACCTCCGACGGCGTCCAGGAGACCGCACGCGCCGTGGTCCGGCCGCGTGAGGGTGCGGCGGTGTTGCTGGAGCTGCGTTGCGGCACCGACGACCTCACCGAGCCGGCCGCGGACGAACCTACGCGGCAACATCGTGCAGCCACCTACTGGTCCGACTGGGCCGCCGGGCTCACGGTACCCGCAGTTGAGCGCGATCTGGTGCTGCGTTCGGCGTTGACCTTGCGCGGTCTGGTGCACGTGCCGTCCGGCTCGATCATGGCGGCGGCCACGACGTCCTTGCCAGAAGAGCTGGGCGGTGTCCGCAACTGGGACTACCGCTACTGCTGGCTGCGTGACGCGGCTATGACTGCATCCGCCCTCGTCTCGCTGGGTTCGTTCGCCGAGGCGGAGGGCTATCTCGACTGGCTTCACGGTGTACTCGCGACGGTACCGGGCCCGGAGCGCCTGCATCCGCTGTACACGTTGCAGGGCACGCAGCTCGGCGCCGAGGCCGTGATCGACACGCTCCCCGGCTACGCGGGCTCACGCCCGGTGCGCGTCGGCAACCTGGCCAACCAGCAGGTGCAGCTCGACGTGTTCGGCCCGGTCGTCGACCTCGTGGTCTCCCTCGCCACGGCACGAGGTTCGCTCTCGGACGCCGACTGGACGATGGTCCAGGCGATGGCCGAGGCGGTCTCCCGCCGCTGGCACGAACCCGACCACGGCATCTGGGAAGAACGACACGCGCCGCGCCACCACGTGTACTCCAAGGTCATGTGCTGGCTGACCATCGACCGCGCGATCAAGCTCGGCGAACAGTTCGGCCGTGCCTTGGATCCCTCATGGGTGCCGTTGCGCGACACCATCGCCACCGACGTGCTGAAGAACGGCTGGAACGACGAGGTCCAGTCCTTCACCACCGCCTACGACGGCGACGATCTGGACGCCGCTTCGCTGTTCGTCGGTCTGTCCGGGCTCATCGATCCTGCGGATGAGCGCTTCCAGTCGACCGTCACGGCGATCGAGGCGGAACTGCGGTCCGGCTCGACCGTGTACCGCTACCACCGCGACGACGGCCTGCCGGGCGACGAGGGCGGCTTCCACCTGTGCGCCGCCTGGATGATCGAGGCCTACCTGCTGACCGGCAGGCGCACCGAGGCCGAGGAGCTGTTCGGCCAGATCGTCGCCGCCGCAGGTCCCACCGGTCTGCTGCCGGAGGAGTACGACCCGGTCGCCGAGCGGTCTCTCGGCAACCACCCGCAGGCGTACTCGCACCTGGGCCTGATCCGCTGCGCCCAGCTGCTCTCGCAGTGACCGACGCGGCTGCCGAACCAGACCCGAGACCGGTTTCGGCAGCCGCTTGTCACACCAACCCGACGCGTGCGGCCTGCGCAACCGCTTCGCAACGGTTGAGCGCTCCGCATTTCCGAACCACGACCTGCACCCGGTTGACCACCGTACGGTGCGATAGCGACAGCTTCGTGGCGATCTCGTTGGTGCCCCAGCCGCGCGCAACCAGTTTCAACAGTTCGACCTCTCGGTCTTCCAACACCGCCATCGGGTGGTCATGGTGGTGGACCGTCGCACGCACATCCTCAAGCTCGCCACGCAGTGCGGCGACCAGCGACTCCGCGCTGGTCGCCGCATGTTGAGGCTGTTGCCTCGGTGCCGCGACCACAGCGGCCACCAGGCGATCGCGATCCATCGATCCGCGTGGCAACAGGCTCACGACCTGGGCAGGCTCCGCCCTGCCAAGTACGTCATCGGGCATGTTGTCGAGCGCCAGCACGACGACCGCGCCCTTTCGCCGCGCCGTTTCTCCAAGTGAATCGAGAAAGGGCCCGTCAACCAGGCGCGCAACGGCAACGAGCACGTCCACCGGGGAATCTGGGAGCGCATCGGCGATAGTGATGTCTGGATGCGAAGTGAGCCAACTCGCCACCCCTGCGATGACGACCGGCTCGGCCTCCGGCAACTGCACCCGAATCACTCAGATTCCACCTTTCGTGTACTTCCGTTCTCGCATCGATGCCTCGGCGGATATCAATCCGTGCCCTTCCAACCCGCAAGCGCCGTCAAGACGTCCCTCGCGCCTGAGCGGCAGGCAGTATCTCGCCATAGCCTTTCCCCTGGAGGGCCCGTCCGGCTCCACCTACGCACGCGAGGTAGCATGTATTCCGTTCTGCTCGTCGAAGATGACGATGCAATCAGAGCTGCTCTGCGCGACGCGTTGATCGAGCGCCGTTTTTCCGTCGTCGCGGTCGCGACCGCAGCGGAGGCACTGCGGGAAACCGCCGCCGGTCCCGTGGACATCGTGTTGCTGGATCTCGGTCTTCCAGACCTGGATGGGACCGCTGCTCTGCGCATGATCCGCGGTATCAGCTCGGTCCCAGTGATCATCGTGACCGCTCGTCGCGGCGAGACGTCCGTCGTGCAGTTGCTCGACGCCGGCGCAGACGACTACGTGGTCAAGCCGTTCTCCGCTGATCATCTCGTCGCACGCATGCGTGCGCTGCTGCGCCGGACGTCCGCCTCCTCTGTCCCGGAACAACATGTCGTTGCCGCTGGAGGACTGCAGATCAATCTGCTCGAGCGCAGCGCGTCGTTCCACGGACAGCACCTCGACCTGACCCGGCGCGAGTTCGACCTGCTGGCTTACCTCGCCGAACGACCCAACCGCGTTGTGACCCGACGGGAACTGAGCGACCAGGTCTGGGCGAGCTCCGAGAAGGCCAGCGATCAGACCATCGACGTGCATCTGTCGTGGCTGCGCCGCAAGCTGGGCGAGACCGCCGCCAGACCACGCTATCTGCACACGATCCGCGGAGTCGGCGTCAAGCTCGTTGTGTCCACCTGACCGCCGGTCAAATCGCGCCGACCCGCGCCGCATAGGCGACCGCGTGCGCGCGGTTGCGGAGATTCAGTCGGCTGATCATGCCCTGAATGATGTTCTTCACCGTACGTTCGGAATACCACAACGCCTCTGCGACCTCAGCCGTGTCCTTGCCCTCGGCCAGCAAGATCAGGACGTTGATCTCCCGCGGTGTGAGGCCTGAGCTGGTCAACCCGTTCGGACGCAAGACCTTGTCATGCAACGTGTGCACCTGGTCCAGCAACGGCCCGATCAGCTTCGCCGGAATCTCCCCCGCGCCGCCGACGACAGCGTTGATGGTGTGAATCAACCTGTCCCCAGTTGCCTGCGACATGGGCACAACAGCCCTCACCCCGCACTCCACCGCTCCCAGCAACTGGGATTCCCGAAGGTCCTGCACCACGAGGACGATCGGCTTGGCGAACTCGGGCATTTTCTCCCGAAGCCCTCGCAGATCGGAAATCCTCAAGTGATCGTGCGCCACCACGAGAACATCCGCGTCCTGCCACCGCTCCACCGGAACAGTTTCGATGGCTGCCTGCCCTCGCAGCAGCGCCATCACTCCGGCACGCAATATGGGCGTGTGCGCGTGTACCGCAACCGGTGTCGGATCCACTCGACGGCCTCCTCGCCATTCCGCATCGAACGCAATGATGAGGGAGCAATTCTTAACGCATCCTTAAAGCAAATTCACGACTAACGGGTAACATAGACCTGGTCCACATACTGGGCTAGTCCGCGATGCGGGACTCCGCCTGGTGAGCGGTTTCCAGGTTCCGCAGAACCAAACCTGCGTGAAACGCCATCGCCTCACCGTCGTCGCGCTCCACAGCCGCGACCAGCTCCTCTGCCGCTACAACCGACGCCAACAGGTCAACGACCTCTTCCGCACCTTCGTAGTCCTGCTGACGCACAAGCTCGCGATGAACCTCGAACAACAGCACATCATCGACCGGCCGGGGTTCTGGAACCGCCATCGCAGCCGTCCTTTCGACAGAGTGACCATGAGATTGGACGACCAGAGGCCGTATGGCCAGCGCCCGACCACGTTCCTGCCCTCACGGACGTTCAAGGCGTGCCTCAAACACACCATGGGCGTGTCATGCTGCGTTTGATCTATGACTCCTGATACCGCCGATGTCGTCGAACGCCTCCCCACGTCGTTGCCAGGGTTCCGGCAAAGTCGTCCCGCCGCCCGAAATGCCCGATGAGAGCGCGCCCACGACCGCGCGTTGTCGATGAACGGAACCTTCATCGACCTGACGTGGATGAAGGTTCCGTTCATCCGCATCAGGCTCATTTCCAGCTCTTGATCGACTCGCTGCCCCTGCACTCAGGCCAGGAACTGCCGAGCGACTTTGCCGGAACCCACGTCGTTGCGGTGAGCGGCTCAGCATTCACCCGATGAGAACGCCATCACGCCCTGCCGCCCGCCAGGGAGTCCTGTGTGCACGCAGGGCATAGGGAGTTACGGCGTTGATCGCGGATAGGACCGAAGCGGCGCGCGGGAACCAGCGGCGGGCAGGATCCGGTGCGCGGAACCAACTGCGGTCGCACGGCAGCATAGTGGTCAGCAGTGGCAGCCGCAGTGCGACGGGGACAGTCAGGTACCGCACGCCAGAGGGCATCTCGAACTGCCCGAACGTCGCGTCGTCGGCATCCGCCAAGAACGTGACGCGCGCGTCCGGCCGCTTCACGAACAGTGCGGGCGTGTGAATGTCGTTGCGTTCCAGGGCCTTTTGCACAGGCACCGCCCGATCTACCGGGACCTCGAACGCGACGACGCCGCGGCCCAGCGGGAGCAACACAGCATCCCCTTCGACACGGACTGGCCAGAAGTGGCGTTCGCGGTACCAGGCCTCGGCGCGCTCCACTTCGGCGGACTGAGCTGGTTGCATCACCGGACTCCTTCGCATCGCAGATGCTCTCAGTGCAGCATTCAGATGGCCAGTGACTGAACCTCCCACCAACAGGGATGCCCAAAAGGGCCCAAAACTTCAACCGATCCCTCCGCTGGCAACGGCCTTCTGACAATCGACGCCTGCCGATCGGTGCGCAGCTGTGCAGCACCGGTGGACAGGATGGGCATGCATCGACCACAACCCCGCCATCAAGACGATCGCTGTGACTTCATCCCTCGGGACCCACATCCGTGCGATCAACGGAGGAAACCGATGTACACGTCGTCGGGCCGCGCGACGGACTACCACGACGCCGACATGGTCTGTATCGCACGGGTGCACGACTACCTGCGCGGTGGCGAACACAACTTCTCGTTCGACCGGCGCTACGCGGACGCCGATCCCGAGCTCGCCCACGTGGTGCGCGCGATCCTCCGCCGTGAGCGTTCCTTCCTCGGCCACGCGGTGCGGTTCATGCTGAACCAGGGAATTCGCCAGTTCATCGATCTGGGCTCAGGACTGCCGGCGAAGGGCAGTGTTCTCGACATCACCGCCCAACTCTGCCCAGATGCACGGGTGGTGCACGTGGACGCCGACCCAGCAGTGGTGGAGTACGGACGTCTCATCCTGGCCGAGCAGAACGAACGCACACACTTCCTCTTGGCCGACGCCACCCGGCTCGACCACGTTCTCGGCCCCTCCATCGTGGCGGGAATGCTCGAGCTGCACAGGCCGATCGGTGTGCTCGCCATCGGATTGCCGCACCTGCTGTCGTCATCAGCGCGCGCGCTGTCGTTCCTTTCCTCGTACGGCGCGGCGCTCGCACGCGGCAGTGCGGTGGCCGTCACTCACCTTGTGCCGTGGTTCGCTGACCGGCTCACGACCGCCGCGGCGCCGCTCATGGCCGGTCCTGGAAAGTCCGTCTATCCGCGACGGAGGCGCAAGGTCGCGTTGATGTTCGACGGCTTCGACATGGTGGAGCCCGGCATCATCTCGTTATCACGTCAGTGGGCCTCGGGGCCGCCCGCTCCCGATCCGCTAGCGGGGAACGAGGACACAGCGATGCTGGCTGGCCTGGGCATCAAATCGTGACGCCACCGTGGAGCGGACCGCCAAAGACGACCCATTGTTCGGCCGAGTGCTCTCCGGCTCGGGAGGTAGCGGTACGCAGGTGTCGGGGTGTGTCACGCCGAGCCGCCTCTCAGCGATCGTGCTCTGCCAGAACGCGACGACCACGAACAGACCCTGAGCGTCCGGCGTTCGCCTGACTGCGGACGCCGTGGCATCCTCGATTCCGCAGTTGCGGAACGGCAGGGGGAACGGATCACCTATGACGCTGGTCGGACGTGACGACGTTCTGTCGATCTGTCACAACGCGCTTGACGGCGCTCGTTCAGGCAGGGGCAGCGTCATCGTGGTTCGGGGCGGTGCCGGCGCAGGGAAGACCGCGCTGCTGCGCGAGTTCGGAAACACCGCAGATGCCGCGATGGTGCTGAGTGCGACCGGATCGTACGGCGAGCGGGAACGCGCCTCCGGATTGGTCGCGCGGCTGCTCTCCAGATCGGATGCCGACGCTGGCGGTCGACCTCACGCGGTGCTGGCAACGTTGCGCGATGCAGGAGACCCTGTGGTGCTGCTCGTAGACGACCTCCAGTGGTGCGACCGTGAATCCCAGCGCTGGTTGTCAGCGCTCGCGGAGCAATCAGGCCATTGGCCGGTCGTCCTCGTCACGGCGGTGAGCGACGGCGCGCCGGGGTGGGATTCCGCTGAGGTGGAAGATGTCCTTTTCGCGGGTACCCACCACATGAAGCTCGACAACCTGGACCACGAGGAAGTCCGGGAGATGCTCGAGTTGCTGCACGGCGAGGCTCCGGCTGACCGGGTGGTTGCGGAGTGCCTGCGCGCCACCGGAGGTGTTCCGTGGCTGGTGGCGGGGTTCCACGACGCCGAGGCGATCGCGTTGTCTGCGAGGGTGCGGCTGCGTCGCATGGGACCAGCAGCGCTGGACGTGTTCATGGGCGTCGCTCTGCTCGGCGCCGTGCCGATCGACGTGTTGACGAGATTCTGCGGACGGCCTGGTGCCGAGGTGATCGGCCTGTGTGCGGAGCTGTCGGCGACCGGGTTGCTGAACGTCGGCGAGACCGAGACCTCGGTGACTCACCCGCTCGTACGGCGGTCGCTGTTGCAGCACGGTTCGCCTGCGGAACTGCGGGCGCTGCGCAGGAGAGCAGCTGAGTTCCGGCACGACGAGGGCGCCGAACCGGCAGAGGTCGCCGAGCACCTGCTCGCCAGCGAGCCGCGCCAGGAGCAGTGGGTGATGGACGTGCTGCTCGCGGCCGCGCAGTCGGCGATGGCAGTAGGTGAACCAAGGCGTGCGGTGAGGCTGCTGCGGCGGGCACTGTCCGAACGGCCCGACCGCGCTGCTCAGGAAGGTCAGGTGTTGCTGCGACTGGCCGAGGCGCAGGTACGGGGTGATGTCGAAGGGGCATTGAAGACCCTGGACAGCGCGCTGAAGGTCGTGCCTGAGGCCGAGGTGGATCTGGGCATGTTCAACGTGCTGATGCTGGACGGGCGGCGAAGTCAGGCCGCGGCGATCGCGGCAAAGGCCAGCGGGGCGACGGCCGCGCGGATGCGGGCCAGGCTGTCCTGGCGTCCCGCGGACGCGTCGGAGTCGGTGGCGATGAGCGAGGACGCTCTCATGTCTGCGGTCGGCACGCTGAGCCGGACACTGGCTGGACAAGGGCGGTTGCCAGCGTTGGCTGTTGCAGCTGAACTCACCGATCGGGCACCGGCCGACGTCGACGTGATGTTCGCCCAGGTGATATCGGCGGATCTGTTCGGATACGCAGGACAGCTCGCCAGCGCGACGCAGGCCTGTGATTCTGTCGTGAACGCTGCCGAGTACCTGCGGCACTGGCCTGCCTTGGCGTACGCGTTGTCGTCCCGCGCGCAGATCCAGCGCCGGGCAGGCCGGCTCGGCGCCGCGGAATTGGACGCGGAGCGGGCACTGGACCTCGCGGCCACCTGCGGCATGAGCCGCACAGGCCGCGCGGTGCGGACGATGCTCGCCTGCTTGGTCGAACTCGCACTCGACCGTGGTGACACGGCCGCTGCCTCGGAACTGCTGACCGTGCACCAACCTGTTGGCGCGGACATCGCCGAGCCCGGCGGCGAGGCGCTTCTCTTCGCCAGGGCCAGGCTGCGGGCGGCAGACGGAGACTTGCTCCGAGCGTGCAGCGACCTGGAACGGTGCGGAGACCTGTTGACGTCCATAGGTGTGCGGAACCCCGCCGCGATCCCGTGGCGGAGCGAGCTCGCCCGGTTGCTCGGAGCTGTCCCGCTCGCAAAGGAGCTGTGCGACGAAGAGGTCGAGTTGGCACGCCAGTGGGGAGCGCCCGCGACTGTGGGGCGTGCGTTGCTCGCTGGCAGTGGACCGATGATCGACGAGGCAGTCGATCTGCTCGCCGAGTCCGAGGACAGGTTCCTGTTCGCCCAGGCGCTGCTTCAATGCGGAGTGCAGCGAGCGGGAAACGGCGACCTGATAGGCGCACGGCGGGAACTGCGGCGTGGCCACGAAATCGCGGCCGAACTCGACTGCGCCTACCTCTCCGGCCGCATCGGCGCCGAACTCGTCACGGTTGGAAGCCGGCCGCCGAAACCGAAGCTGTACGGCGTCGGCGGATTGACGGAGGCAGAGAGCCGCGTCGCGCGGCTTGTAGTCCTGGGGCACAAGAACAGGGAGATCGCGCGAATGCTGTTCGTGCGGGAACGCACGGTTGAAGTGCACTTGACAAGAATCTACCGAAAGCTGGGCATCGAGGGGCGGGCGGCTCTGGTGAGCCTGCTCGGTCCGGACGAGTGAGGTTCAGAGCCGTCTGAGCCGGACGCTGGAGGGCAGGTTGATACCGCGACCGGTCCAGCGGATTCCGCGCAGGCTGCGCACGACGACAGGCGCCGGCGTGTGCAATGCGGCAATGCCGACACCAACCACGTGCGCGGGCTTGGCGGCGAGACCGGCAGCCACACCGTTGACGCTGTCTTCGAAGATCACGCACGCATCGATCGGCAGACCGAGTTTGGCCGCTGCCCGCAAGTACCCCTCGGGACTGGGTTTGCCGCGCGTGACGTCGTCGCTCGTGATGATCACCGGCGGTGTCGGGAGCGCGGCCGCGGCGAGCCTCGCCGTGAGCAGACCCGTGAGGCAGACGTGGCAACGGCCCAGTTCACAGGCAGGGACTCCACCAGCTCGCGGGCACCGGTCAGGGGCGAGGTCATGTGCGCGCCAGCGATCTCGATGGCATCAATCCGGCGCAGCGCGTGGTCGCGCACGACCACGGGCAAATGCAACCGGACGGTGTCCGCGGAGCGACGGCCGTGCACACCTCGCAGTACTTGTGAGGGATCGAGCCTGAACTCGTGCGCCCATTGCGTCCACGCCTGCTCACCGACGAGGGTGGAGTCGACCAGCACGCCGTCGACGTCGAAGAGCACGCCCCGACAAGCCGGGTTCACCGCGTTCACAGCTACCAGGCCCGAAGCGTGCTCTGACCCGAACGTCGGCGACGCGCAGCCGTTGTCTTGGATCGCGCGTTGCTTGCCGCCACAACCTGCGTGAGGATCGGCAGGGCCAACTCCGAGACCCGTGCGCCGCACTGCCCGAAATCGCACGACTTCCTCGGGCCGGTGTACTTCGTGTCCCCGCGGAGCGCGTCGAGCAGCGACCTGCGGTTGTCCACCGTGAAGGGCTGGGTCTTCCGTTTGACCTTCAAGTGACCTTCATGCAATTTTCGTTGAAGGTCGCGTCTGTCATCGCCTTTCCCTTTCGAACTTTCGATCAAAGCAGCGTACGAGACCGCGAGCCTGGCCGATGCTCCCGGACACTCGCCCGATCGTGCTGACCGCCTCACGGCATCACGTTCATGGCAAGACGATTACCCAAGTTGTTCGGCATCTGTTTCGGACCGTTGGACCGTGTTCGGTGGTTAAACGATGCAGCAGCAAGGGGGCGGTTCACGGCCCGGACCGCAGTGCACAGGACTCGCTGCGACCCCAAAGAGGGTGATCGTACGAGCACGAATGACATTCGGCAGATAGTTCGCTCACCGACTTTCAGGAACGAATGTCCTGCGTTCGAAACATCTCCGGTTCACCGCACGCCGCTTCTCGCGAGCCAGGCCGAATTGTCAACTTCAGCCACCTTGCGCCTGGCCACAACGCTGCCAGGACCGAGATCGCACCGGCGATCGCAATCACACAGGACGGGCTCACGACCTCTGCGGCGACACCTGCCAGACCGACTCCGAGGCCTTGCGCCGCGATGTTCACTGAAGACGCAATCCCCATCCCGTTGGCCCGATGACTGTCAGGAAGCAGTTGAGACATCATCGAAACCGACATCACCACCTGAGCCGCCCACAATGCGCCGCTGACGGCAAACAGCATCATTGCGCCGTATACCCCGCAGAGCGGCACCAGAACAAGCGGAAACCCGGCTGCCGCGCAGGCGATCGGGAGAGCGATCCGATAGCGCTCCGGCGTCACGAAACGCGAGAACAACGGCAGTCCGACTATCGCACCCGCACCGCAACTGGCCAGCACGATTCCAACCACACCGGACCCGTGGCCGAGCTCGTACACATATGGCGCAGCAATGCCTTCAGGCACGACGTAGAAGATCCCCAGCATGGCCATCAGGAGAATCACGCGGCGCCTTGGCTCACACCACAACATTTTGACACCCGCAACGATGAACAGATCAGACGTCGAGGATGCTCCTGGAGCCGGCCGTGAACGTACGCCCACTCTGATCAACACGGCAGATGCGGCGAACGTGAACGCGTTGATGGCCAAGCACACCTGGGGACTCACCGCAGCAGCGAGGAGGCCGCCCACCACGAAACCTGCGAGTTGCGCCGCCTGAACAGTTATCTGACGAAGGGTCATACCGACCGGATACTGCTCAACACTGAGGAGGTCACTCAACAGCGCGAGCTGCCCGGCACCGTAAGGACCACCGACATAGGACATGGCCGCCACAAGAACGCACAACCACGGCAACTCGATGCCGGGGATCACCATGACCGCGACCAACAGCGCGCGGACAATGTCCAAGACGATCACAACATCACGACGTGAACGCCGGTCAGCGATGTGAGACAACGTCAAGGCCCCGAGCAAGCTGGGGATGAACGTAAGGGCGTATGTCAAGCCTGCGATCGCGGCAGAATTTGTGCGGTCGAACACCAGCACGACAAGCGCAACTCGCGCAAACTGGTCCCCCGCGAAAGAGAGCAGCTCCGCCAGCCACATTGCTCGAAACTCGCCGACGGACAGCACCTCGCGAAACGTGACTCGCACAGCTTCGACACCTGCCCATTCAACTACTTCGCGCGGTGGGCCGCCCCCAATGTTGCGGACACCAGCACATGACGGTTTCTCCTGCATCAACCTTAGAGGCAATGATCCGCGATCACGACCAAACGGCACCTTCAGGCAAGATCTTGTGCACCTTCCATCATGTTTGTTGCTTCCATTGAGCCAGACGTGATGACATCCCCTTGTCATATCCGACACCGACGAGCAGGGGAGGCTGGACCAATGGCCATCGCACCGGCATGGTAGTAACTGACTGAAAGCGCCAGGGGTCTGCGGGTCGGCAGGGGGCTCGCAGACCTCTGGCCTTTGTCGACTGGCCTTCAAGTTCCCGACAGCACGATTGCCCACAGCAGAACTTACGACCGGGCTGACCGGACGTGCACATCCATTTTCCTACTGGCCCGATTGGGCTTCGGTTGTGCCAGTTCGAGTTCTGCAGACGATCGCGGAACCCGCCTTGAAAAGTGGTGCAGCGTGGCTAGGCCTCAACGATAGCTGCGCAGGACATGAGCACCTCGGAGACCGCTGGATCCGGCCCTGGGAGCGGTAGCGGGACGTACGCCACCAGGTATCCGCGCCTTCCTCGACATCTGCCCGTAAAGGCCGACCTGCGACCCGCGTTGGTCTGGGACGACAAGCCGCCTCCACGTGTGGTCGCCGCGCTCGTCCACAGCCATGACCGACGGCAGCTACACCCCAGCCGCCACGCCTAGGGACTATCGGCGATACGTCTCCACAGGGCCGGACCTGTCGAGGCGGACGCCCCGAGCTATAACTGACGATGAGCGCCGCATCCCAAGCCGCGACATCGATTGCGCATGATCACAACTGACGTTTCCGTGCGATCGTGTGGATCTGTCAGGCGTGCTCATCGGACATCGCGTCATTACCGCCATTTCACCGCGGGCAGGACGACGTGGACACGAGCTGTTCAGCCATCCAGCACGCGGCGGTGGGCTCTGCGTAAACTTCAAACTCGAGCATTCCGCTGTGGTGTAAGTTAGATGGCGCCGACACGAAGAGCATATGACACGGCGTGCACCCGATTACGCAGGGAAAGTCGCGCCATCATTTCCTGCAGGATCTTCTTGATGGTCCGTTCAGAGTAGCTCAGCAGCTCGGCAACGCGTGCCGTGTCCTCGCCGCAGGCGATATGCCTGAGGACCTCCACCTCGCGGACGGTAAGACCACCCGCAGTCAAGCCCTGAGTGGCGAGCAGGTTGGTGTTCGCGAACCGGATCTGGTCAACCAGCCACCGGGTGAGCCTGTCAGGCAGCACGGCGCGCCCGTCCGATGTTGCGAACAACGCGCGCACCACCTGGCCCGCCGTCATTCCCCTGCTGGGCAGGATGCTCACCACACCAGCTTCGAACAATCGCGGCAGATGCCGCTCCCGCAACGGACCGGCCACCAGCACGGTGCCTCTCGCAGAGGTCTGCCCCTGCTCCCCCAGCGCGACTAGCTCCGCCACGACGGCGTCAGTAACCGATTCCGCGAGCACCAGCACCACGTCGGCAGACGTGACGTCCCGATCGGTGACAAGTCGCAGGTCCTGGCAGGTCGACAACGTGGGCACCAAGTCCGCGGCCAGCCGCTCATCGCAAACGATGAGGCCAACGGTGATCCGGTCGACTCGCATTGCACGGTCCAAGCCCGCAGCTACCACAACGAACCTCTCTGCACGACGGTCCAACGCCCGCATCAAGCGAAGCAACCACCTGTCAACACGGCGTCGACGCCGCATCAACGGGGCGTCGACACCGTGTGCACCGCCACAACGATCAGGGCCATCGACTGCTTCGCAGCGTACGTTTCTGCATTTCAGGGGACCGGATGGCTACAAGTGCGTGGACTGATGGCGCTAATTGAGGCCCCGCCCCAGACTGCGTGATCAACATTTGGTGGGTCAGACTCGAGCGATGTTCCTGGATGCGGTAGACCTGAGGGATGAAGGCGAATGAGGTTCCTGCAGAAGAGATGACACGTGATCCCATGGCGTTCACCGACCGCGTGACGTCCAGCTCAGCCAGGTGGCCAGTTGAGGCAGGCCGGTATCGGCTGGTGATCAGCAGAGCATGTCCGTGGGCCAATCGGACTGCGATCGTGCGCCGGTTGATGGGTCTCGACGGTGTGATTTCGCAGGCGGTTGTCAGCCCCGTCCTGGAGTCGATCGCGGATGACTCACACTGGGTCTTCTCCGACTACGACGGTGGGGTCGATCCGGTGTTGGGCGTGCACGCGTTGCGCGAGTCGTATCTGGCTCGGCGGCCGGGTTACAGTGGCGGGGTCAGCGTGCCGGCTTTGGTCGACGTTTCCAGCGGGCAACTCGTGTCGAACGACTTCGAGGCGCTCACCATCGACATGGGGCAGGAATGGGGTGCCTGTCAGCGTGTCGGAGCTCCGGACCTCTACCCGGCGTCGTTGCGCGACGAGATCGACTCGGTCAACGAGGCTGTGTATGCCAACCTCAACAACAGTGTCTACCTGGCTGGGTTCGCACCGAACCAACAGGCCTACGACCGCGCTGTCAAGCGTGTGTTCTCGCAGCTGGACGAGCTGGAGGCACGGCTCGAGAACCGCCGCTACCTTGTCGGCCACAGTCTCACTGAAGCAGATGTGCGGCTGTGGCCGACGCTGGTGCGTTTCGACGCCGTTTATCACGGCCATTTCAAGTGCAACGTGCGCAAGCTGGTCGAGTACCCGGCGTTGTGGGCTTATGCGCGGGATCTCTTCCAGACTCCAGGGTTCGGGGACACCGTTGACTTCGACCAAATCAGGAAGCACTACTACTTCTCGCACTCGGGGATCAACCCGGCGCGGATCGTTGCCGTTGGACCTGGTCCTCGAGCCTGGTTGACCGCGCACCACCGGGATGAGCTCGGAGGCAGCCCTTTCGGCGACGGGAAGCCTCCTGGGCCTCCGCTGGACGAGGACGCGGTTCCCGAGATCGGATGAGGTGCAGGAGGATCAGGCTAGTTCCACCAACGCTCCATCAGCCGGCGCCATGAAGAAGCCTTGCAGCCGAGCGGTGGGGAGTTCTGCATCCACGGCCTGTAGTTCGTATTCGAGCAGCACCTTGGCGAGTACGAGCTTCATCTCGTTCATTGAGAAACCTCTGCCCACGCACATTCGGCTGCCGCCGCCGAAGGCTCCCCAGCTGTACCGGTCCAAAGGGGCGTTGACGAAGCGTTCTGGAAGGAACTCGTCGGGTGCGTCGAAGACGTCGGACGATCTCTGGAGCAGATGGGCGCAATGCACCAGCACCGACCCGGCCGGAATGTGGTAGCCGTCCAGTTCGACGTCCTCTCTCAGCAGCCGGACTCCGTTCAGCGCGGTGACTGGGTGCAGTCGAAGAACCTCCTTGAGCACGGCCTCCAGATACGGGATCGCGTTCACGGACTCTCGGCTAACGCCCGCGTCACCGACACTACTGACGATCGACTCTGTGAGCAGCTGCAGAACGCGCCGGTCACGAGAAAGCCGAACCAACGTCCACGCCAAGGTGTTTGCCGTGGTCGAGAATCCGGTGTACAGCAGGCTGAATGCCTCGTCGCGGATCACTTCGTCTGTGAGTTCGACGTCACCCTCCGAAGCGAGGTGCACCAGGGATGAGATGGTGTCCGGACTCCGGGTCCCGTTGAGCTTGTGATACCGCGGGAGG
The DNA here is from genome assembly GCF_047445655.1 of Lentzea alba. Taxonomy (GTDB): domain Bacteria; phylum Actinomycetota; class Actinomycetes; order Mycobacteriales; family Pseudonocardiaceae; genus Lentzea; species Lentzea alba_A. The sequence goes on along the minus strand of NZ_JAJAEG010000044.1, from coordinate 25,210 downwards.
CTGTCAGCGATCAGCGCGCGGATGTCCTTGTCGGCTGAGAGCACTTCCTCGCGGGTGTACTTCGCGTTCTCTGTGCGCAACAGCATCGTGCGGATGAGACTGCGGTCTTCGTTGCTCATGTTGCCGCACACGACTTCGGTGATGATGGCGGCTGTCATGGCTTGCAGCTCTTCGAACAGAGGGAACGGCACGCCTTTCGGCCATGTTTCAGACCTGCGAGCTAGTTCGGTCAGCACCAAGCCGGAGTAGTCACGGCTGCCACCGAACGCGGGGTGAAGCTGCTGGCGGCGCTTGCGATGTGCGTTGCCCTCGATGTACGCGACCGACGCCTCGTCCGTTCCGAAGAAGATCTTGTTGGCCTCGGCCCCTGAAAGCGCTTCACCTGATGACTCGTACATGATCTTGACCTGGTGTGGACGACTGAGAAACACCCACGAGCCGTTGCGGTCGATGTCGGCGAGGCCGAGACCGCCGATGTTGCCCAGCGGCAAGCTGAAGAGGGTGCCGTGTTCACCAGCCAACTCGTCCAGGTAGCCGAATGCGTCCTCGTTGAACCGAGCGAGCACCTCGTCCGGCCGCTCGCTCGGACTCGGAACCGTCACCTTGGCGCTGTCGCGCTTGATCAAATTTCTCCGCCGTTCAGAGTCCTCACCGAACACGCGATGTCGTCGATCAACTGGTCGACGACAGCCCGGTCGGTCTTGTGGTGGAGGATGCAGACCCTCAGGACGAGACCGTGTTCCGGAAGCTCGGTTGTCGTGAGGTAGACGTTGCCCCTCGAGCAGATCAGCTCGCAGAGTTCCGCGTTGCGCGCCGAGCCCTGGTCGCCGCCAAGCTTGAAGATCACCACCGGCAGCTGCAGAGCATGTGGGCGTACCAGCTCCAGCCCGTCCACTTCGGACAGCCGGTTGGCGAGGTACTGTGCGAGGTCCAGCTTCTCGTCCAGGGCGGCAGCGAATGCAGGCACGCCGTGCATCTTCAGCGGAAGCCACGCGGTCAGGCCGCGAATCTCGCGAGAGAGCTCAGGACCGTAGGAAGCGAAGTCAGCAAGCTCAGGTTCGTCCGCGAAACCGGGAAGATATGCCGCCCCTGGGATCTGGAAGGCTTCTCCCAGCCGGGAGCGTTCTTTGACCAGCAGCGCAGAGATGCCGTGCGGCAAGAAGAGCGATTTGTGTGCATCGACTGAGATCGAGTCGGCCTCCTCGATGCCACGCAAGGTTGCCTTGCCCCGTTCGGTCAGCCGGAAGAACCCGCCGAAGCAGGCATCGGCGTGAAACCACATTCCTTCGTCACGAGCAATGCGAGCGAGTGTAGCCAGGTCGTCGACAGCACCGGTGTTGGTCGTCCCAGCCGTACCCGTCAGGCACACGGGGTACAGACCCGCAGCGCGGTCGGCCGCGATGCGAGAGCGTAGTTCGGTCAAGTCCATTCCGTAGTTCTCGTCAACGCCGATCACGTGTACCTGCGCAGCGCGGAGACCGGACATCGTTGAGGCTTTGATCATCGAGAAGTGCGCCTCTGATGACACATAGACCACCGCTCTGCCGCGATCGTCGTCCTCGTGCGCCGTCAACGCGCATCGCACAGCCATGAAGTTGGCCAGCGACCCACCAGTGGTAAGATACCCGAAGGAATTGGCGCCGTAGCCCAGCATCGTGCAGAACCACCGGATCACATTGGACTCGATCCGCTGGAACCCCGGTGCGGCGATCCACACACCGGCGAAGCGGTTCACCGCACGCGCGATGAAGTCACCTACGGCGCCTTGGATGAGACCACCGGAGGGGATGTGAGCCATGAACCCAGGATGCGGGTGCAGAGTGCCGTTTGACATGGCTTCGTCGAACACTTGCTGCAGCAAGACGTGAAAGTCTGTGCCTGCATGCGGAAGCTCGTCCTCACGAAGAGAATACGAGACGTTCCTGCCTTCGTCATACCGGTTGACATTGAGCGAGTCGAACACGTACGAGGCTGGCAACTCGCGCCTGTCCAGTTTGGCGCTCAGAGCGATGAGGTGTTCAGTCGCCGCCTTAACAAGGGCACGGACCTCCTCGGCGCTCAGCTCCAGCGGACGGGCAGCATCGCGATCATGTGTCATCGAACGAGTTCTTCACGAACGGCGACGATCAGCTCCTGCGCCGACTTCGGCTGATGCCGGCCGTACTTCGCCTGTTCGACGAACAATCTGATGATGACTTCCTCATCGGTCGCGAGATCATGCTGCCAGCACAGCTCATCGAGCATGCGGCGGTGCCACGTGTACCGGTCGACAGCCAGGTGGTACGGCAGTTCGGAAAAGGCCACGAGGTGGTACAGAGGTGCGAACAGTTCTGGGTACCGTGCGTGCAACTTGAGCTCGAGTCGGTTTCGTGCGTGAAACTCCTTTGAATCAGTGTGCGCGGACAACTCGCGAAGGTTAGCGAGGGACAGCTCGGTGATCGCCTTCACCGGCTCACTGCGCTCCTGCGTGAACCGAGCCAGGACCGAAGGCACGTCGTCGATAGCGCCACCGCGATCATCGGCTTGTTCCAGCGATGACATGAGGACCTGGACATCCTCGAACGAGCAGTTGATGCCCTGTCCGTAGAACGGGACGAGCGTGTGTGCCGCATCGCCGAGCAGCACGGTCCGGCCGTGGTGGAACGGGTCGCAGGCGATGGTCCGCAGCGCTGAGGCGCGACCAGCGAAGAACGCCGTATCGAGCTCCGGCAGGAAAGCAAGGGAGTCGGGCAGGTGTTTTTCGAAGAAGTGGACCACACCTGCCGAACCGCGCAACATTTCGATCGATGGTTGCCCCTGAATGTCGCTGCGCAACGGCATGAACAGAGTCGCGGTGTAGGTCTGGTCCCGGTTGGGCTGCGCCAGCAACATGAAGTCCTCACGCGGCCAGACATGCAGGCCGTGTGAGGAACTCTCCGGCACCATCGGGTCGCGCAGGGCGTGCAGCAGAGAGTGCAGACCTCGATCATCAGGCGGCATCGTCAGCTCGACATAGCCGTGGGGAATGAAGAACTGACGGATGTCGAGACGTCCGCCCCGGCGGGATATCTCGTGCCTCACCGTACTGTTGGCGCCGTCACAACCGATCAGCAGGTCGGCCGTTTCCACGATCACCTTGCCGCAGGACACGAACTGAGCTGTCGCGTTCCTGGGATCCGCACCGAAGCATTCGTGGTCGAAGTAGAACTGGGCACCTGCCGCTTTGGCCTCGGCGAGCAGGAGGCGGTGCAGTGAGTTTCGAGGAATCGAGAGCAGATGCTGGCCCGTGGTCACTCCGTAGGGCTGGTAGGTCAGCGAGCCGTCCTTGTGATGGATGACGCGCTGCGGAAGTTCGACGCCGGCCCGGTAGACGCTGTCTCGGAGGGCTAAGGGAAGAGACCGCAGGCCACGTTCCGTGAGCGTCAAATTGAACGAGTTTCCGCGGCCGGGTCGTGTCGAGAGCGGATTCATCCCGCGCTCGTACACGCGAACTTCGTGTCCGCGTGTCCTGAGTCTGATGGCGGCCAGGCACGAGACGGGCCCGCCTCCGATGATGATGACCTTCATGTCGCCCCCTTGTCAGAAGTTGCGCTTGATTTGATGGCTCCGTGCGACGACGCAGCCGCGACGGAGCCCGCGCGTGAACTCGGTGAACACCGGGTCAAACCGACGAAGATCGTTTCCGGATGCAGAACGATCCGACCTCGTCGACGAGCGCGACTTGAGCCAAGCGAGTTGCCAATGAGAAAGGCGGAACAGCCGCCAAAAGATGACAACCTTGACTGGCGGATCAGACAGAAGTGAAAACGTCCTCGTATTGGAGACGCGGCAAACGGGCGAACCCAGGTGAGTTCTGAGCCGGTTCGCCCACGTTGACCACTGCCACGGCCTGAAGCTCACCGTCAGGGAAGAAGTCAGCGTTCAGAGCCTGGTGATCGAATCCGGTCATGGGGGCTGCGGCGAGTCCGGCCGCGCGAACGCCGACGATGAAGTAGCCAAGCTGGATGTGGGCGTTCATGGTGGCGGACGCCGTGCGCATCTCCGGGTCGGCGAAGAACTCCTCTGCCCCGGGAAGCACGGGAAAGAGTTCGGAGAGCCGGAGGTGGAAGTTCAAGTCGGCGGCAATGATGACCGACAGGGGCGCGGCCAGGGTCTTGGCCTTGTTGCTGTCGAGCATGTGCTCGACGAGACGACCACGGGCCGTTGACGACTGGACGAGCACAGCGCGCAACGGCTGCTGGTTCATGGAAGTCGGGCCGTACTTGACCAGGTCGTGGATCGCACGCAGCTGAGCGTCCGACACTGGTGCATCCTGGAACGCGGTGACAGTGCGAGGATCCAGGAAGAGCAGGTCCTGTGCGTCCTTCGCGAGCACAAGTTCAGCCGGATTGAGATGTTCCACTCTTTGCGCTCCTGGGGCTAATTCTTGTATTAGCTGTGAATCCTATGGGTTCACAATGACCTCAGAATCGAACGGCATTCGACGGTGTCGGTCAACCAGCTTTCTAGCACTGTGTCCGTCTGGGCCTGACTTTTTGCCCGCAAGTGCTCGCGATGGCGATCGGTCCATAGTGATCGCAGTTCAGATTGTGATCAGTGGCACACTCGCATGGCCTATTGTAAATTCGGTTTCAATGTGAGACGTCTGCGGCCCAGCAGTGGAAGTCTGGTAATGCGTCCCGCAGGCCTATCTATTGAGCTCGCAACGGCCAGCTCCTCAGCCGATCCGGCCTTCGGTGCCGTCACCACGAGGGCGCAAGTCAGCAGTGTGTCCGAGTTGTGTGTCGTCACAAGTTCATCGGCGCCCAGGCCCACAGTTGTTGCCGCCGCAACCTCCGCAATCAGCGACAGGGCCCTGTCCAGAGAGCGCCATCAAAGCCGGACCTGGTCCCGACTACGGCGAATCTGCTGCCCGCCTGCGGCTCGTTCACCGAGCTGGCTGTTGAGTCCGCCAACTGCCACACAGGTGTCGTGGTGTGATTCGGTTAGGTCGAGTCTTGCGGTTCTGTGGCGATTCGACTCAGTCGAATCGCCACGTGACCCGATCGGTTCCGGCGTAGCATATGAAACCAAACCCATTTCCGACATCGAGGCGACCACGCGCGCGTAGGTGATCATGCTTGCGAGATACCACTCGGCAGTGGGCCGATGATCCGCGAGGACGGCGTCAAGATCGGCAAGCGCGGTCACCAGGCGTGAGTCGGCACGATCGTAAGGATTGGCCACGAGCAGAGGATCGGCCAGGTCTGCCCGCAGCCGCTCCAACGCGATGCGTTGGGCCCCGGTCGCGCGGTCGTGTTCCCCCGCTTCGTGCAGCACCCTCCCCAGCTGAGACCAACATCCGGTCAGCATGCGGTCGAACAGCGTGTGCCGCGTCTGCCCGTGGTCCTTCAGCTTGAGAAGCCACGTGATCTGCTGCTCAAGGAACTCGGCGGACCTGACGTACTCCCCCTGGTTTTCGTAGATGTCGCTGATCATGCTCAGGATGAGCAACCAGTCGTGCGGCGGAGGATCGTCGCCGGCCAGGTCGCGAGCCTTGAGGGCACACGCCAGCCCTTCCTCGTAACGTCCGCCCTTCATGTGACACCGTGCGAGTACCGCCAGCGCCCCGCTCTGTCCGGTGGGCGCCTGCTCGGCCCTGAAGAGTTCGCATGCCTGCTGAGCAAAGGAGAAAGCTGCCTCGTCATCACCCCAGTACGAGTAGGTACCTGCGGCCTGACGAAGCGTGTAGCCCTCAGCCATACGATCGCCTACCGCGCGAAAAGCTTGGGCTGCGGCATCGAGCCGCCTGTAGGCGGAATTTCTCCGACCGAAGTGGAAGTCGACACGTGCCAAACACCGCAGGGCGTAAGCCACGCCGTGTTGATCCTTCGTCTTGGCTGCGGCTTGAAACACAGTCTTGTTGACCATGTCCATCTCGTTCCAGGCGCCCTCCCAGTCGAGATGGTGACGCATGCCCCAGGCAAGGCGCCAAGCATGCTCCTCGAATCCATTGGTCGCAGCGAACTGCGCGAGCGCGAGTACCGTCGCCCGCTCGGCTTTGCCCGCATCGAGCGCAGCCTGAAAGTCAGCGGGGGGCGTCGCAACTACTCCCGGCGACACGGGAAGCGGCACCGGGGCGTCCTCGTCCCCGTTCGTGTGTTTCGCCGCTCCAGATGCGATCACGAGATGGTGATCGAGCAATCGGCGCCGCGCTGTCCGTTGCTCTTCGGGACTCATTACCTCATTCAGCAACTCCTGGGAGTACTCGTGCAGGAGGTCATGCCAGCTGAATCGGCCTGATCGGTCTTCCGACACAAGGTACGCATCGGCCAGTTCACTAAGCAACGTCTGGACCCGTGCCACGGGGAGTCCTGCGAGGCTCGCCGCCTCGGCGATATTCGTCTGGGCCAGCGGCAACAACCCAAGCAGCCTGAACAACGAGGCCGCAGGCTCGCCCAATGCCTTGTAAGACCACGACAACACGGAACGCACATCGCTGGTCGGCTCATCCGCGGCCAGGAAGTCCAACCCTGGGACATCACACTCGGTCAACTGACTCGCGATGTCCGAAAAGCGCAATGAAGGATTGCTTGCCGCCCTCGCGCACACGACCGCCAGCGCCAGCGGCAACCGCGCACAGGCGAACATCACCTTCCGCACGGCCGAGGGCTCCTCCAACATGAGGCGTGCGCCCAAGCGCCGGGTCATCAGCGCGGTGGACTGCTCCTCGTCAAGCAACGTCATCTCGACGGTGTGCGCGCCTGTCGCCGCGACAAGCCCAGTGAGCGCCGAGCGACTGGTGATCAGCAGCAGGCAGCTCGGGTTGCCAGGCAACAGCGGCAAAACCTGCGCGCTGTCCCGGACGTTGTCCAGCATGAGCAAAATCTGCCGCTCGGCGAGCACGCTTCGGTACAACGCGGTCAAAGCGTCCAGCCCCAACGGGCGGTTCAACGCCGGTATGCCAAGCGCATCCAGCAACTCCCACAGCACTTCTTCGGGCTCACGGACCGTATCTTCGCTTCCGAACCCTCGCAAGTTCACGTACAACTGGCCGTCCGTGTACGAGGAAGCCAACTGGTTTGCCCAGTACACTGCAAACGTTGTCTTTCCCGAACCCGCAGTACCGTGCACAACGACTGCCGTAGGTGGATGCGCCTCGCGGAACCGTGCATTCAGCTCGGCGAGCTCCGCCCCACGCCCGGCGAAAACCGGCAATGCGACCGGAAGTTGAGCAGGGCGCAGCAGGGAACTCTCTGCCGCCAGCTCCGGCTCCGCGCGAGCGAGCTCGCTGGCGGGCGCGGGAATCAGCGCAGGATCCGCGCGCAGGATCCGCTGGTGCAACTCCCGCAAAGCCGGACCAGGATCAACACCCAACTCCTCACGCAACGTCCTACGGACGTTCTCGAACACTGCCAACGCCTCGGATGATCTTCCAGACCTGTACAACGCCTGCATCCAAAGTTCGTGCACACGTTCCCGCAGTGGCTCCCGCTCCGCGATCGCCGCCAGCCGCTCCAGTAGTTCCACGCCGCCGCCCAGCCGCAGATCCAGGTCCGCCAATGTCTCCACCGCCTGGACCCCCAGCCGTTCAAACCTGCGACGCTGTTTCGCCGCCCATTCCCCAGGCAGGCCGGCCAGCGCATCGTCACGCCATTCGTCCAGTGCGTCGCGTAGCAGGGACACTGCTTCGCCGAGATTCCCGTCTGCCTTCATCACGTCAGCGGCCCGCACCGACGCCCTGAACCGGCCGAGGTCGATCTGCTCGTCCTGAATGTTCAGTCGATAACCTGCGCCGTCCGAACGCAGCACCGGCTCTCCAGAAGCGTCAACGAGAACACGACGCAACCGATGCACATACGTGCGCACAGTGCCCCGTGCCGATCTCGGAGCATCCTCGCCCCAAAGCACGTCGACGATCTCAGATACCTGTACCGAACGCCCGACTTCCAGAAGCAGCACTGCGAGCGTCATCCGCTGCTGGGGCGACCCCAGGTCCAACTCGTCACCATCGCGCCAGGCGCGCACCGGGCCCAACAAAGCAAAAGCCAGGCCCTGCCTATTCGGAGTGCCCTTTCCCGGCGGGGTAAAGATGACAGGTGCCATTCGAGGACTCACCTCCGGTGTCAGCGTCATCAAGTTGAGACTCGCTGAACGCTCGAAATTCATGACGGCATATGCCGAGGCCTGTCAAGTTCGCGTGAGCCTTCATCAACCGCATCAGCAATCAACTCCGGGTGCGACCGCGCCGACATCGCAGCGCCAACATCGACCGGCACGTACACCTCAAGCTCTGCCGGCAGATCTGCAGGACATAGCGCTCATACGCCGTCTGACCGGGCAGCGCACCAACCAGCGGCTCAGTCACGAGACGCCTCGCAGTGGGGTGTCCGGAGCGGTTCACCTCTCCGGATCAGGTGCGCCACGCTCTGGACACCACCGGTTAGCGCCATTGGGGTCTTCCGGCCAGTCTGCCAACACGGTCCCGACACGGTTGCAGTATAAGGATGATCACGCAGGTGCCGCAGCAGGCGCCGCAGCCGGCACCGGCCCGTCCAGCGGGGGTGTCCTAGATGCCAGCGTCGCATCAATCCGAAAATCATGGTGACCGGGGCAGGCGGCAGCGCGCCGGTCCTGCTGGGGTGGCTTGGCGGGGTCTGCTGGTCAGGCGGCTGGGGTGAGTTGTGGCCCGTCATGGTTCGACGACATGTGGATCACCGACGCCGCCCTGCTCGACAACAACCATCACCTCCTGTGCGACGGGCAGATCTTGCTGGCCGACAAAGGCTTCGCCGGAATGGACTTCGAACAACTCACCCGCGACAAGGGGCTGCGCCTGCTGCGGCCCGACCGCAAGGACGAGACCTTCTCGACCTCGAACGCCACGGCGCACGAACCCGCACGGCGTGTTAACCGCGTCGCCCAACGCCTGCTCGCCATGTCCGCCGGCATCTGGCACAACTCGACCACCGGAGTGACCAGCAAACGATCACCGATCGCCTACGACCACTAACACCAGATTCACGTGATCAATCATGTAGGTCGCCACCAGCAGAACTCACTCGCGCAGGTCGAGTCGCACGCCTCTGGAGAGTGCCGGCGGCGCTCATGTCACGTATCGCAAAGGGCCTGTTCCTCACCACTTTTGCGGAACTGGCCAGGTCGCCAGCCCAGAACGGGACAATCCCCTCCAACCGACTTACAGAGAAGATCTCTCCCACCATGATCACCGACCAGCCTTCACACAAACCACCGGATCACAAGACATCCCTGACCACTGAGGCTTTCCGAGTAACCATTCGTGGCGTTGTGTGATCAACTGTTGTTGGTCATGTGGTGCGTCCGTGTTCGCGGTGGAGCAGGACCAGTGCGGCGGCGACGATGCCGCCGAGGCGCCAGGGGCAGCCTCGGTAGCGGCGCAGGGCCTTGTAGCTGGTCTTGAGCAGGGAGTTGGCGCGTTCACCGAGACAGCGCAGCGCGCCGCGTTGTACGTCTGCTGGCCCAGGGTGAGTTGCCCGTCTTTGGGCTTCTTGACTGGGATCGTGAAGGTCTCGGCCTCGCCTTCGTAGCCCAGGTCGGTCAGTGCCAGGGCGCCGTCGCTGACCCAGGCGGTGATCGCGGCCAGCGGTTCGGGATCGGCGCGGGCGGCGCTGATGTCGTGCTCGCGGCCGGGACGCACGTCGGAGGTCCACAGGGGCCAGCCGCCCAGGGCGGAGACGACCTGGACGTTCCCGCCGTGATGGTGGTGCTTGCGCTCCACCACAGATCCACCCCCGTGGTCGGGCCGGGCGTGGAGATCCGGTCGGTGCGCATCAGCGTGCCGTCCACGATCACATGCGAATGCCCGGCCGCCTTGGCCACCAGCAGCGCCCCGTGCAGCGACGGCCGGCCCGCCGCAAATACCGCGACGCCCTCGTCCCGGTAGTCACAGGCGGCAGCCAGGGCGATCCCGGTATTCCTGGCCAGAGCAGACATCCGGGTATCGTCCAGGAACCAGCGCAGCACCAGCACCGCCTGGTTGTAGGCCCCCAGCGCGCGGGTCCTCTTGCACGCACCTCGCCGTTCACGCTCGGCGTGCAGCAGCGCCGACAAGAACAGAACGGTGTCCTCGGATGCTTCCAGGACAGCGGTGTATGAAACACTCATGGACCCGCGGAACCTCGGTGAAGCTGACCTGTGGAAGGACCCACTTCATACCGGGGCTCAGCGTCTTTGCGTTGTATCGCAACAAGTTCGGCGCGTCACCAGCCGCTGCTACACAACGTCACCCCCAGCTACGCGGAAATCCTCGCTCTATGCCTCGAACTTCTGTGCCACGAGAACAAGCACTTCCACGAGCGGCTCAGACGTCCCGTGAGACCGCCTCAACTGTCGAGTTCATACTCAGGTTGACGGCGGCGTGAACAACGCCCTTCGGAATGAATATGAATTCTCCGGCCCCGTGTTCTTTGGGTTCCAGTTCTGGACCAATGAGTGTCGCCGCGAATCCTTTCAGGCACACCACCACCACTTCGGCGTTCCTGTGGAGGTGAACTTTCGAGGATCCCCCTGGTGGCAGATTCACGTAGCACGCCGAAACTTCGGTCGCGCCACAAAGGACACGACTCACCACAGGCATGATCCTGTTTCCTTGGAGGCTGAGTACCTCTTCGGCGTTGACGCTGAACAGAGTTTCTGTCATCAAGAATCCTTTTGCTGTCTCCGGCTCCCGACTGAGTAGGTAAGGGTGGGCGATACTATCTCCTCTGAAGTCGTAGGTCCAGACTTCGTGGCGCCGCCCCCAGGGCGAGTACATTGAGGATTTCCGCGTAACTGGCGGTGACGTTGTGTAGCAGCGGCTGGTGACGCGCCTGACCTGTTGTGGTGCAACAAAAGACGCGGAACCCCGGTATGAAGTGGTCCTCTCACAGATCAACTTCACAGGGGTTTCCGCGCTCCGTGAGTGAGCCTTTTTCATCCTGCGGCGACCTCGTAGTTCTGTAGGACGTGGATGGCTTTGGCCAGTCGGCCGGCGCGGCGTGGACAGCAGCGGACCTTGCACAGGACGCGCCACGTCTTGAGCTGGGCGTTGGCGCGTTCGCCGGGTCCGCGCAGGCGGGCGTGGGCCCGGTTGGCGTCCTTCTGCGACTCGGGTTTGTTGCGGCCCTTGTACGGGGTGGTCACGTGTCGGCCGGTCTTGTCATAACCGTGATAGCCCTTGTCTCCCAAGGCGATCAGCCCAGCTTGGCGCAGGGCGGCGAGGATGTTCCAGATCCGGGCCGCGGCGGTGTCGTGGGTGCTGCCGGGCAGGTCCCCGGACACCCACAGGATCGCGCCGTCCGGGGACGCGATCACCTGCAGGTTCACCCCGTGCATCTTGTGTTTGCCGGAGTAGAACGGGCGGTCGGCGGCGATCCGGTCGATCGGGATGAGCGTGCCGTCGATCACCACGTAGGCCAGGCCCTGACGTTTCGCTTTCCGCAGCGCCTGTCGCAGCTTCGGGGACCGCTGGGCGAGCAGTTCGACGGTCCCGTTGACGTAGCGCCAGCAGGTTGTGGCCGAGACCGCGAACCCGGCGCCGAGATCTGCGAAAGTCTCGCCTTTGCGCAGGTACACCAGCACCAGCAGTGCCTGTTGTCCTGGGTTGAGCTTGCGCCACACCGACCCCAGCTGCTAGCGGTGGGCGCGGAGCACCTCGGTGAACGCGCCAACTCCCTGCTCAAGACCAGCTACAAGGCCCTGCGCCGCTGCCGCGGCTGCCCCTGGCGCCTCGGCGGCATCGTCGCCGCCGCACTGGTCCTGCTCCACCGCGAACACGGACGCACCACATGACCAACAACAGTTGATCACACAACGCCACGAATGGTTACTCGGAAAGCCTCACTGATCACCCTCAGGACTACCAACCGGCCACAGCACGTCGCGATTCGCTCCCAGACTTTGAGGGGTGCGACATTCGGCTGCATGGGCCTGGTTCGTCCTCGGAGACACCGAACGCCACATCACCGCGACCGACTCTGTCGGCGCATTCACAGTCCACCTCAGCAACGAGACCGGCCAGCGCGTCGGCCTCGGGCCCGGCCGGCTGCGAGGCCCGAGGTTCGCGTCGGCCGGCGCCGACCCACCCCGAGCGGTACGGCTCTTTGCCGTGACAAGAATAATCTGCGCGTCCTGCAATTCGTCGTCCACGAGACCCTGCGACAAAGAATCCGCCACGACACTTAATCACGCGATCCCACGCATGATCAACCCAAACGAGACATATTTTCAGCGGCCAACAAATTCCGGGTTCCAGCCAGTGGAACACGTACTTGTCGCTCATTCAATAGCAACGCTAGCATGGCGTCGCTAAATGAATATCATTTCCTCGCTCGATTAATGGCGGGATATTCTATGACTACGACACATCCCTCAGAGAACCAGTCGTACGTTCGCGGGGTTGCGCCCGGCGCGCTTCCTTTACTCGGCCACGCACCCCAATTCCTGCGCGATCCGCTGGACTTTGTCACGTCCCTGGGCGCACACGGGGACATCGTGGAGATCCAGCTGGGCCTCCAGCCGGTGCTGGTGGCGTGTGCGCGCCCGCTCGCGAACGAGGTGATGCAGCGCTGCGACGTGTTCGACAAGGGCGGGCACTTTTACGACACGATGAAGGGAATGCTGGGTGACGGGGTGGGCACGTGCTCCTGGAGTGCACACCGCCGCAAGCGCCAGCTCGTCCAGCCCGCGTTCCAGCGCGCCAAGATCGGAGCCTACGCGCGGGTCATGCACTCCGAAGTTGCCTCCCTAGTCGCAGGCTGGCGCACCGGGCAGACTGTCGACGTCAGCCCCGCCTTCTACCGCATGGCCACGAGGGCCACCGTGCGCGCCCTGTTCTCGTCCGACCTGGAGGCCACAGCGGTGGCGGAGATCCAGCGGTGTTTTCCCATCGTGTGGCGCGGGATGCTGACGCGAATGCTCGTGCCTGCCAGTCTGCTTCGCCTCGTGGCCACCAGGGGAAACCGCGGGTTCGACGCGGCGCTGGCCAGCCTGAACCAGGTGCTGGCCGACATCATCCGCGCCTACCGGACGGCCGGAGTCGACCACGCCGACATCCTGTCCGCACTGCTGGCCGCGGAGGACGAGGCGACTGGCCTGCCGCTGACCGACGCCGAGCTGCACGACGAGCTGATGACTCTGCTTGTCGGCGGCACCGAAACAACGTCAGCCACGCTGGCCTGGGCCTTCCATCTGCTCGCAGGGCATCCGGAGGTGGAACGGCGCCTGCACGCCGAGGTGGATGAGGTGCTGGGCGGCCGCATCGCCACTTTCGAGGACATTGCCCGACTGGAGTACACGCACCGGCTGGTGACGGAGACTCTCAGGCTGTACCCGCCAGGTTGGGTCACGACCCGCCTGGTCACCGCGGACACCGAGCTCGGCGGCCACCACCTTGCGGCGGGAACCGCCGTGATGGTCAGCCACTACGCGATTCACCACGACCCGTCCGTGTTCCCGGAGCCCTACCGGTGCGACCCCGACCGATGGCTCCCAGAGCGGGCTTCCACCATCCCCAAGGACGCTTGGGTCGCCTTCGGCAGTGGGAGGCGCAGGTGTCTCGGCGACATGTTCGCGCTGACCGAGATCACCATGGCGTTGGCCACGATCGCGGGTAGGTGGTCGCTGCGGCCCGCTTCCGACCGCCCCTTGAAGATCCAACCGCGGATGTTCTTGACTCCTGGCAGCCTGCCGATGACGTTCACCGCCCGGCCCGCAGGCGACGCGCAGGCACCTGCTGCGGACGGCGGCAGTTGAGCGCGATCCGCTAGGGATCTGGCGCGATCGCGTTCGCGCGCAGATTGGTCGACGAGTGGCCGGGGAACAGCCACCCATCTCTCGGCCTGATATTTCCGATCGAGGGCATTTCGTCGACTGGGCGCGAATTTGCCCAAGGCCCTGGTTCGGCGAGTACTAGAGGAGCCCATTGAAATGCGCAGTTCCAGTATGTGGTCGGGTATGCGCCCATGGCCGCCGGAAGCGTTACCGCCGGGATTCGAACTACGACTTGCCGCACTGCTCAACCGTGTTGTCGAACAAGTCGACTCAGACGGCGCTGTGCGGTCGCCATGCCGCAGTCGTGTGCTGGAAAGCGCACTGGCCGTACGGTTGTTCAGGCGGGTCGATCCGCAATCCCGGCATTTACGCCGGGTGGTCGACTACCTGCGCGACGCAAGATCCACCGCGTCACCGTGGGACGCGTTGACGATCGACCTCGCATTGGACGGGCCCGCCGAGGTCCCTTCCTCAGTGTGGGACGACCTGCTTGCGCGATCCCCTGACTTCACTGGATCGCGCAAGCTCGCCTTCCTCAATGCCTACCTCGCGTTGTGCGGCGCCGCGCCGCAGACACCCGAACTCGCGGCTACCGGCACGCTGGACGGTCTGCACTGCTGGGCAGCGGTGCAGGTCACGAGCACCAAGGTCGTGCTGGCAACGGAGTCTGGAAGGTCAGATCTGGTCAATGACGAGGATGTCCGGATCCTGCTCGGAACCCAGGGACAGGACGGGGTGTGGGAGGGCAACGTGCTGCTGCACCTCTGGGCCCTGCACGCGTTGGACCGGCTGCCCGGCACAGCTGACGTGGTTCGGTCTGGTGTCCGGGCCCTACTGGTCTGCCAACGGCCCGATGGCGGCTTTCCGTTCGTGACTGACACAGACACCTGGTGCACCGCGACCGCCGGAGTGGCGCTGGCCACTGCTGGCGCACCGTCCAGCGTTCTCGCCCGCATGGCGTCGCACCTGCTGGAGCGTCAGCAGCCTGCCGGCGGGTGGTCCTACACAGACCGCAGCACGCAGACTGACGTCGACGACACGTCGGTAGCAGTCCAGTTTCTACACACCCTCGATCCGGTCGCGTACGCGGTACCGATCGCGCGGGGCATCCGGTCCCTCTACGCTGTTCGGGGCCACGACAGCGGGTTTCCCACCTACATCTCCGGCGCACCGTCCGAGGCGTGCATGACCGCGGCGGTGCTTGACGCACTCACCACCGACTGGTGCCGGCACGAGGACGCCATCGTGTCCGGGCTGGTTTATCTCGCGGGCAACCAGTTTCCCGATGGACACTTCGCACCTGACTGGAGCGCGAGCCGATTCCACACGGTGTTCCGTGTCCTGCTGGCGTGTGACCGCAACCCAGAGCACCAACCCCCACACGTGGTGGACATGGTGGCCAAAGCGCTGGATCTGGTGCGGGCGCACCAAAACCCGGACGGCGGCTGGGGCCAGCAGGACGGTGACGCCAGCGATCCGATAAGCACCTCATACGCCATCATCGCGCTGTGCGGCCAGGACGACTCCGAACCAGTGTCCAGGGGTCTCGAATACCTGTTGTCGCATCAGCGCCCAGATGGCGGAATCTCGTCCGTCTCCGACTCCATCGGTCCGCGCCCGTTCATCTTCACAGTGCCTGCGCTGGCCGACATCTTCCCCCTGCTCGCGCTCGGCCACGTCGCCCGGCGCGTCGAGCAAACCGCCCGAGACGTGACCGCCGTGGTCCCCATCCACAGCTGAGCCAGCCAAGGAGAATCATGGATTCGACCCACGAACCGCCGCTGGCTTCTTATCCACCCGCCCCCTGGCGGTCGGGCGGCACGATGTGGATCGCTCTGCTCCCGACAACCCGTCCGGTACCGGTACCGGAGGGTCTCACCCCGGTGGGCAAGGACCGGTTGGTGCTCATGGTGATCCGCTACCGGACTGGCACCCTGTGCTACGACGAGCTGATCATCGGCAGGTTGGTTCGGCACAACCGCCGCGTGGGCGTGTGGGTTCACGCGATCTGGGTGGACAGCGCGGCGTCGCTGTGGGGCGGCCGCCAGATCTGGGGGGTACCGAAACAGTTGGCGACCTTCACGTGGCGTGAGCGCGGCGTGCTCATGAAGGACGATGCCGGCATGCGAATCAGCATCGAGTTCGGACGCAGCTCCACCTGGTCGGTGCCGACACCTTTCGTGGCTCCAGCGTTCGGCCTGCTGCTGGGACAACTGCAGTTCTTCCGGGGTGCCGGTCGCGGTCGGCTTCGAACATCGAGGGTTCGACTCGTGTCATGGCCTGCGGGGTTGCCGTCCGTGCGGACCGGCCTCGCGCGGGCCGCGCATTTGGACAAATTCCAGATGGTCGTCGGCGCCCCACGAGAACTGACGGGCGCCATGACCGACACGCACAGGACAGGGAGGTGAGCGCTATGGTTCCAGGTGCACGTGTAGTGGTCGTCGGTGGAGGTATCGCCGGCCTGACAGCCGCTTTCCGTCTCCAGCAGGCGGGCTGCGACGTGGTCGTGGTCGAACAGTCCGGCCCCGAGCAGATCGGCGGCCGTATGAACACCACGACGAGGGACGGCTTCGCGATCGACAACGGCGCGACCTTGCTGCTCTCCTCCTATCACGAGATGCTCAAGCTCGCTGTCGACGTCGGCGTGGCCGACCAGGTGCTCCCCACGGGCGACATCTTCGGCATCCTGTGGAACGGCGCCGTGCGGCGGCTGCGCAGCGGTGACAAGCGGGCCCTGCTCAAGAGCGACTTTGTTCGCGGCCTGAACCCGATCGACGGAGGGAAGGTGGCAGTCGACTTCCTCAGGATGCGCTCGAAGCTGGGTTGGGACGACATGACGGCGACAGCTGCCCAGGACTTCGAGACCGTGCGCGAATACTGCTTGCGCCGCGGCCTGCGGCCTGAGACGTATCAGTTCCTGCTCGGGCCGTTCACGTCAGGACCGGCGCTGGCCGACCCCGAGGAGGCATCGCTCGTCAGCGCGTTCTTCGCGTTCAACACCATCGTGGTCAGCGGAGGTGGTTTCACCAGCGCGGACGGCGTCGGATTCTTGCCGCGGGCGCTGGCCGCCCGCATCTCCGTCGTGCACCACGCCCGCGTAACCTCGATCGAGACGCGCGGCGGTGGGGCGGTGGTCACGTGGACCCACCCGGTGGACGGCGAGACCGTTCAGGAGGCATCCGCCGTTGTGGTGGCTGTGCCACCGAAGCAGGCCACGCCGATGTGTCCCGGACTGCCGCCCGCGCTGCTCGACTACTTCCGCCACGTCAAATACTCGCGAGCGGTCCACGTCGCATTCGGACTCGACCGGCCGACGCGGGAGTCATCGCTTCTTCTACAGATCCCCAAGATCGAGCACCCCACGTTGGCCGCCTTCGTCATGGAGCACAACCAGGCGCCGCGACGCGTTCCCGCGGGCAAGGGGCTCGTAATGGCGCACCTGCGCGGCGGCTGGGCGGTGGACAACTGGGAGATGGACGACGACGCAGTCGTCGAGCATGTGATCGGTGAGACCCGCAGACTGGGCGTGCTGCCGGAGATCGAGCACCACGCCACCTTCGCAGAGGTGGTACGGCTACCACTGTGCACGGTCATCCGACGGCCGGGCGAGTACCGCTACGCAGCGCGGATCGCTCCGGTGCTGAGGGCACAGGCGCCGATCCACTTCGCGGGCAGCGACTACCTGGGGCAGTCGTCGACGAACGGCAGCCTGGTGTCCGGGGAACGCGCCGCGGCTGCAGTGCTGAAGGGCCTTCGCCGGTGACCGCGCTCTCGCGCTTCTCCACCGCAGTGGAGTTACTGAGCGCGCGGATCGCGTCCGCGCGCCGTGGGCACACCCTGCACCCGGCAGGAATGCGGCTCGACGGCGTGATCACGGTGCAGGACAACAGCCTGCTGCCGACTGGCACCTGGCCGGTCACGGCTAGGCTGTCCAAAGCATTCGGCACGCCAGGGGGTACGCCCGACATCCTGGGCCTCGCCATCTGCTTCGGTTCACCTCGGTCGGACATCACACTGTCCTCGTGCGGTTCCGGGTCGTTCACCAGGTTCCTGGTCAAACCCGTGCGCAGCTGGCGGCGAGCGTTGCTGGGCAGCATCGCCGCCTACTATCAGCAGGGCCGCTACCTCTGGCTCTACGCGACCATCTCCACGGACGCGCGCGACGCGTCGATCGAGGCCGTGACCGCCCGGCTCCCGATCGAGATCACATTGGCTTGCGGCACCTCCCCGGTGAAGGCACGGCGTATCGCGGTCATCAGCCTCGACCGGATCGCAGAGCACCTGCCGCACGTCTTCGATCCGATGCGGCACCGCCCAGCCGACGCGACCATGGCACCGGGATGGCTGTACACGCTGCGGAACGCCGCGTACCGGGGCAGCCGGACTGGCCGGACAGGAGCAGCTTCCGATGATTGACCTCGACGTGTTCCATCGCGCGTGCCCCGAGTCCGAGGTCGGCCCGTCCGCCGCCGACTTCGCCCACTATCTGGAAACGAGGTTGAGCGGGGCCGACCCGACCACCTCAGCCGCGTTGGAGAACTGGCGGGGCGCGCGCTACGAGCTGCTCGCCGCGCGGATGTACCCGATCGCGAGCGGTCCATGCGTTGCGCTGGCGGCGGACACGGTGCTGTGGCTATTCCTCGTCGACGGCTGCCTCGATCCGGGCGGGCCCTGTGACGATCCAGATTACGTCCGGGCACTCGCGGCCGGAGTCGAGCAGGTGCTCGCTGACGGACCCGCCAGCGACTCCCCGGATCCGATCCTCCGGTTTCTCGCGGGCTTGATCGACAACGCAAAGGCGTTCCCCGGCGAGCCGTGGGTGCGGTCGTTGCTGGACAACCTCCGTTCATTCGTCAATGCCATGGCGATCGAGCACGACGCACGGTCCAGCAGGAACCGCCCGACCGCGCTGGAGTATCTGACCCTGCGGCGGGATACGAGCGGCTGGAAGCTGCTGGTGGACCTGCTCGAACCCGCGTTCCGCATCAACATACCCGCCGACGTGCGGGAATCGTCGGAGTTCCAGGCACTCCGACAGACGGCGGGCGATCTGGCGCAGGCCCTCAACGATGTGCACTCGTTGTGCAAGGAACGCGAGGCGGGCGAGTACCACAATCTGGCGCTGCTCACGAGCGCGGAGGACTTCGGTCGACTGTTCGAACGGATGCTCTTCTGCCACGAGGCCGCCAAGGCCGCGTTCCTCGCGAGGTTTGCCGGGCCTTCCCCGTTCTCCGCGAAGGACTACGCGGCGGCTCTGGAGCTGATGCTGCGCGCCACCTCAGACTGGGCGGCAAGGAGCGAGAGGTACGAGTCCTGAACGCGCCGTGTCGCGAAATCGCTACAAGGCGTTCGTGAACAACTGGACAGCTACTGCGCCTAGCGATCATAAGCGTTGCTGACGGGCCTTGATCATGAGGAAGGCTCCGTGTGTGGTCGATGACATGAGCGACGCAGGCAAGGTTAACGCAGGTCAGGTGGGGCAGCCGCCCGTGTTCGACTCGTACGCGCGGCTGTCCTGGAACCCCACGACGCACGAGTTGGAGAAGATCGAGACCCAGCACGAGGACAACCGCGATCACGAGCTCGCATATCTCGAACTTGCTGGTCGTCGTCGCGTCGGCCGTGGCAGCATCGAGCGACCGACACAGAGGGGCAGGCTGTGGCGTCGCTTGGGGACGTGGGGGACGCGCTACAGCGTGGGCTGGACAAGATCAACCAGTCGATAGCCGCCCACCACACCGCGGCTGATCTCGCCGAACAGGCGCGTGATCTGCTCGCCGCCGCGGCAACCGGGTCCACGCAGGCAGACGCGGAACAGACGTGTGCGCTATTGACGCGGGTGATCGAGGGAATCTCCGAGCCGCAAGGGCAGCTTCTCCACGCTGGCGACCGTCGCCGACGCGATTCGTTCCTACCTGCGCAGTCACGAAATCGGTCACGAAACCAGTGCGGTCCCGCACTCGGCCGGCTCGCCCGTTCCCGCCACCGCGTCACCCGAGCCGCAGGCTCGGGCTGCGTCACACGATCCGTCCCTGCCGAACGCCTCGATGCCCTTCGTCGTGAGCTACCGCCGCCAATCAAGAGCACCGATTCCGGCCGGAAGACCCACGGCCGGTGGATTGGTCCCGACGGGGTGGCTCAGCCGATCACCAGTGGTGTGGACGACGACTCACGCGCGGCCGGCGAACGCCTGCGACAGCTCGGAATTCTCATGCGTCCGACGAAAGCCTCGGACGTGGAAATGAAGGTGGCCGCGCGCATGGTCCGCGACGGCATCAGGCACGCCACTGTCTTGATCAACAACACGCCGTGCCGGGGACGTCTGAGCTGTGACACCCTCGTACCGATCATGCTGCCCGACGGTGCCACGCTAACCGTTCATGGCGTGAACGAGGACGGCACGCTGTTCCGGAAGCGATACGCAGGAGGTGCCCGCCCGTGGTGGCGCTAGAAGCATGGTTCGACCGCGACGCGGAAGACCCGACCATCGTGCACACGGCGGAGGAACTGGACGCCGTGCTGGATGCGGTCGCCGCGTTGCCGCGCCCGAGCACCCTGCAACTACTCATCGCCGACGACCTCGGCCGCGCGGTGCTCGATGTAGGCTTGGACGGCGCGCACGCGCGCGGAGTCCTCTATTACTCGGGCGCGGAATGCCCGAACGGGTGCGCTAGTCAGGGCACCGACGCCGCCGAAGTGTTGCCGATCTACTACTACATGGGCTCGGACACCGAGTATCCGGCGACGACGGAGATCCCCTCGACCGATGTGCGCCGCGCCGCTCACGAGTACATGGCCACCGGGGGCGAGCGGCCCACCGGGATCAAGTGGCAACCCTGGTTCGACTAACTCCGGCAGACCGCAGGAGGTCGGCCCTGCCGCGCGCGATGAGGCAGGGCCGACACTTCGACTCGGCGCTACCCCGCCTCGGGCGACTGGCCGGGGAACATCCCCGCATATTTGATGAAGCTCGCAAAAGCGTACGGACTCGGTTCAATTACCGGTCCCGGCACGTTCTTGCTGTCTCGCACGAATCCTGCCGCACTCTCGATTGCAAGGTCCGTGCATGCCGATTGCTCCGGGCTCGCGTTCTTCCAGTGCAATTCCCTCACTGCAGATTTCTCCTTATCTCCCTGATCATCTCAACCGATTCCTCAGCTGAGAGCGCAACCTTGACAGCGGCGTCCCACGCGGCGCTATAAGCTTGCACCCGTTCCGGCTTCAGGACGGCGAGTGCTTCACCGGAGTCAATCCAGCCCTCTACAGGCCGCATCACATCGCGTGGCTTGAGTAGCACCACCGTTCCGGTGTGAATGCCATAGGCACCTCCGCTCAACGGCAGGATGCGGATGCACACGTTCGGCAGTGCACCGACCTCAAGCAGTCGCGCAAGCTGGTCTTTCATGACCGCAGGACCACCGACGACGCGCCGCACCGCCGCCTCATCGATCAGGGAGTCGACTCGGAGCGGTTCGTCAAGGCGCAATAGCTCTTGCCGCTCGCGGCGTTCGGCGGCGGCAATATCCTTCCAGCTTTGGCGCACGATCAGCCCAGGAGAGCTGGCAGCCATCGCCTCGGCGTAGTCGGCAGTCTGGAAGATGCCGGGCACGTAGAACGTGTCGACGGTCTTTTCTTCGCTGGCCTCGGACTCCCAGCGGCGGAAGCGCAGGTACTGCGGCGACAACTCCGACGCGTACTCGACCGGAACCCGCTCGTCATCGGCGACCTCCCACACCTTGATGAGGCTTTGGACCTCGTCCTGGGTGGCGTCCACGGCGGTCAGGATGGCCATGAAGTTGTTCCATCGTGGCTTGTTGTTGCCGCTGAGCAAGTTGTAGACGGTGTCACGTGAGACTCTGGCGGTCTTGGTGAGGCTTGTGACGTCCTCCTTGCCCTCACGCTTCATGATCTCGCGCACGAGCTGCCCGAGCTGTTCCTTGCCCGGCGTGGGTCCGATTGCCATGGGATCACTCTAGTCAGCAATCCCTGTGTTCGACTCCTTGGTTCCGACTTGCCCGATCAGGCATCCTCATTTGCCTGTCGCAAACGCGACTTTGGCATTTCTGATTAAGGTGAGCGTGATCGCCACGTCTATTCTCTGATGTATTATTCCCTTTGTTCGATGCGCAAGGCGGCCGCTTTGTTGGCCCGAGTCGGCGGGAGGTAGATGTGCCATGACATGGCTGTTGACCCTGCTCGTGAGGGTCGCCGCGCGAACGGTCGCACCGTTCGCCGGCGGTCGAGGCGGGCGGTTCCGATGACCGCTTGGGCGCTGCTGGTCGGCGGAGTGGTGCTGTTTGTGGTGGCGCTGGTGCTGACGTTCGCGCGGCACCTGTGGTGTGGGGCAGGGTGCGGTTCCTGCGCGCAGCGGCGTAGTGAGCGGGCTGTGCGCCGCCGTTGGCGGCGTGACGCACTACTGGCCGAGGCCCTCGCACACGACTGGTCCAGCGCACGCGCATACCTGCACCGCGTCGGTTCGCGGCGACAGGAGCGATTCGGCAAGTCGTCGGGCGTGCACGTGTACCGGGCACGTGTGCGGGGCGGCGACCGTGTGCGGGTGGTGCTCCGATGAACCCACTCACGCGGGCATACCTACAGATACGCAGTTGGTGGGCCTATCGTCCCGGCGGATCAGCAGCCCGTGAAGCCGAACGCCGACGGGAGGCGCGAGCCACCGTGGCCCGCGCGGACGTCGGGGTGACCGCCGAGGACGCGCTGGAAACGCTGAGAGAGTCCAGGGTCTGGTTCTTCCACTACGCACCGAACCGCGTGCAGCCTGACGCGATCGCGGCGGTGAGGACGTTCCGCCTCGGAGCGGGGCGCGCCCCTTGCCACGATGTGATCCTGTTCTTCAGCGAGCAGTTCACGTACGGCTACCGGGCCGCCGGCACGGACCCGTTCAACCCGAAGTGGATCAAATACGCCTGCCACGGCGATGCAGTCGAAGTCTGCGGCGAAATGCTCGCCTTGAGACACCCCGGGCACCCCGACGCGCCTCAGGTGCCGCAGCGCCCGACCACGTACGAGATGGCCCTGTTCGCACGGTTCCATGGCCCCAAGGTCGTGCGAGTGCCCGACAAGCCGCCGATAGCCGACGTCGCGCGTGGGGCGATCGGGGCATGACCGGGCCCGAGGAACACGCGGAAACAGTTCGCAGCGGCGACTACCGCGTTCGTGAACGGAAATCTGACAACTCTCCGAACCCGTACAAGGAAACAGACGTGCCAAAGAGGATCTCCACCGCGCGTGGTCGTGAGTTCGGCGCTGGCGTGCGGGCGGCCATCGCCGGTGCCGGTCTGACCTCGCGCGCGGTCGCCGACATCGTGGACTGGGACGAAGCGAAGGTCTCCGATGTCGTGAACGGCAAGGGTGGCGCCACCCTGCTCGAAGTCGCCACGTTGCTGGGAGCCTGCCGAGTCGGCGCAGCCGAAATCGCCCACCTGCTGTCGCTGTACCCGCAGGCGGAGATGAAGGGCTGGTGGCAGCCACACGGCACGTGCGCGCCCGTCCGGCTTCGTACGCTCGCCGAAAACCTGGCCGTGGCCAAGTCACTGACGAGCTGGCACACGCACATGGTGCCGTTGTTCCTTCAGACGGTCGAGTACATGCGTGAGGCGCTACTCGCATCCTCCACCGTGCCGGAGGCCGAGTTGCAGGAGCGGGTGGCCGCGCAGCTTGCGATGCAGGAGTTGCTGCGCGGCGGCAAGAAGTGTGCCTTCTTCATCCACGAGTTGGCACTGCATCTCCGCGTCGGTGGCGCCGAGGTCCATACGGGACAGTTGCTACATCTACTGATCATGGCGAAGTGGGCGAACGTCACGATCCGGATCGTGCCCGCCGCACATGGCGCGCATCCTGGCCTGGCTGGACCGTTCACCCAGTTGACCTTTGCGAAGTACGAACCGCTGGTGTGGGTGGACACCGAGAACTCCAGCCTGCTCGCCGAGGCGACGGACGCGATCGCGGGCTACGACAAGGTCATTCGCGCGCTCTATGAGACGAGCCTGGACGAGGTCGAATCCGCGAAGCTGATTGTGCGCCTGTACGACGCCCTGCATCCCGCCTGAGACGAAGCCGCAAGGCGGATTTCTGTCCGTTGAGGACACAAGCCTCCCACGTACCGAGCGAGCCGAACATGCCCAAAGACTTCAAGTCCAACCTTCAGAACCGTGCGGTTGGTCGCGCGCTTGCCTTGTGGCGCAAGGAAAGCGGATTTACCCTGAAGGAGGTGGAAGAACGCGTGGGATGGTCCTCGGCCAAGACGTCGATGATGCAGAACGCGCTCGTCCCAATCGTTGACACCGATGTTGTCGCGCTTGCCCTGGTGTACATGATCCGAGCCGAACGGCGGAAACCGGTGCTACTGGGCGCACAACGCGCACGCGATCCTCTGCGATTCGATCTGCTGACCGGTGACGCTTCAACCTGCGTCGGGTGGACCTATGCCGAAGTGGAAACCGAAGCGAGCTATGCGCAGGTGGTCACACTCGACGTGCTGCCGCCGCTCGTCCGGACGCCGGAGTACGAGGCCGCGCTGCGCGGCGCCCAGGTCGACGCGGTGGCCGAACAGGACCACCGCCACTACAGCGATGCGCACCGCAAGCGAGTGATGCGGCACCTCGGCGACGGGCCGTCGCTACGGCTGGATCTCGTTGTCGGAGAAGCGATCTTCCGACGGCCGGTCGGTGGCGCACTGGTGATGGCCGATCAGTTGCTGCGGCTGGCAGGGCTCGCTGAGTTGCCCGGCGTGCGGGTGTGGCTCGTGCCAGACGAGGCAGGCGCGTTCGCGGGCATGATGTCGTTCACCCTGCTGTCATTCCGTGAGGACGAATTCGAGGACGTCGTGTACCTCGACACCCTGCACGGCGGAACATGGCTGGAAGCCGAGCACGAGCGGCGACCGTACGCGGAGACGTTCGAACGGCTCACCACCGTGGCGCTACCTGCCGAAGACACGATCGGCCGGTTGGTCGAGGCTGCGCAGTTGCTGAAGGACGAGGCGTTTTAGACTGGTGTCGACCAGTCCTTGCCAACCGGTCATCATGAGCGATCCGGCGACTGGTTCTCAGAATCGACCGTTTCTGAGAACCGCAAGAGCCGTTGGTCGGCTGAGCTGCGTGCGCCCGGAATACTCTGCGCATGGATGCTGCGCTTCCGCTCCTCGGAGCCACCAATGCCTGGATCACTCCATCGGCGGTCATCTCTGTGGCCGCACTGATCTTCACGCTTGCATCGTTCTGGTGGATCCAGGTCCGGCGTGGTCGCCTGCGCGTAGAGACAGGACCAGTGTTCAGCGGCGCCATCACCAGCAACAAGATCGTGTTGAACGTTCCCTTGGTCTTCCATAACCCGGCCCCTGCCTCGCTGGTGGTCGCCGACATCAAGCTGCACCTGAGTGGCGGCGGCGACGAGAACTCCTAAAGGTTGTCCCGTAATGATCAACAGCGTTGGCGGGCAGGGA
>NZ_JAJAEG010000043.1:0-77558 GCF_047445655.1 Lentzea alba | reverse complement strand
GACACCCCCAGCAACTGGGATGTCTTCGCCTTCGCGGTTGCGGAAGGGCGGTGGCTCGCCTTCGGCTTTGCCCTGCGCGGCAGCAGGCCTGTCCGGCTCGCTTCGCTTCGCCACTGGCGGAAGGACCGCTCGGCTGCGCCGTCGCCCAGCGCGCATGGGTGATTTCGGGCTCGCTTCGCATCACCCCTGGCGTTGGCTGCCAGCCGGGGTGTCGACACGCCTGTGCAGCCGTTCGACAGAGGGGTGATTGCCCCCGCTTGGCCTGCCCAGGCCCCAGGTCTCGGCCCTGTACGGCGAAGGCCGCCCCTGGCGAACCAGGAGCGGCCTCGTCGTGCAAAGCGAATGCGGTTGGTGCGGGTTTACGGCAGGCCCAGCTTCGCGCGGCAGCCCGGCCATGCGGCGTAGGAGCCGCCGCGGTTGTCGCGGACCTTGGTCGCGATGGCGATCTGCTGCTCACGCGTTGCCTGGTGCGGGTAGGCCGCGTAGACGCTGCCGCCGTTCGCGTCCCAGGTGGACTTCATGAACTGCAGGCCGCCGTAGAAGCCGTTGCCGGTGTTGATGGCCCAGTTGCCGCCTGCCTCGCACTTGGCGAGGGCGTCCCAGACCGCGCCGTCGGGGAGGGGCTTGGTGCCCACGGTGATCTTCTTGGGCTTCGGCTCCTTGGTGACCTTCCCGCCGATCTTTTCGCGGGAGATCTCCTTGCCGTTCTTCACCGTCACGCGGTACGTGCTGATCTGCTCGCCGGCCTCGCCCGGGTCGGTGACCTTCTGCTGACCCTGGTTCATGTTCGGGTCGTTGGTCTTCTCGACCGGCGGGGCGACCGGCTCGTTCACGTTGATGACCGTGACGCCGGTGCGGGAGATGTAGACCTCGGCGCCGGTGGCGAGCTTGACCTCGGTGCCGTTCGCGACGGCGTCCTCGGGGCCGAGGGAGAGGTTCTCGTTCTTCAGGAGCTCGTCGACGGTGACCGCGGTGGTCTGGATCTCACGCGGGGCGTTGGCGCCGTCGAACAGCTTGATGTTCTTGCGGGTCTTGACTTCGAGGTTCATGCCCTGCAGCGGCACGTCCTGCGAACCCGGTGCGGAGAACCACGCGCCGTCGGTGGGGACGCCGAGCTGCTTGGCGGCCTCCTCGACGGTGACGGAGCGGACCCAGTCCTCGCGGGCCTGGCCGTCGACGCTCATCTTGAGCAGGCGGCCGCGGTCGAGGGTGATCTTGCCGCCGTCGGAGATCGGGGCGTTCAGCGACGGGGACAGGGCGTCGTGCTCACCGACGACGATGCCTTCCTCCGCCAGGACCTCGCCGACCGTGCCCTCGTACGAGTGGACGGTCGAGGTGGCGCCGTCGATGTCGACCGCGACGGACTTGTCCATCGCCATGGCCGTGACGCCACCGCCCGAGATGGACACCAGCACCGCGGCTACCGCGCCCTTGAGGAAGCGGCGCTTCCAGGACGAGACGGCCGTGACGAGGAGCTGGGGGTCCTTCTGCTCCTCTTCCTCCGACGGGAGGACGAGGGGCGGCATGATCGTCGTCTCGGCGTTGATGAGACGGATCAGCTCGTCGACGTCGACGTTCGCCGTGGCGAGGAGCTCGTCGGCGTCCGGTCCGAGCACCTCGAGCACGTCCGCGGGCGAGATGCTCAGCGCACCGGCGGGGAAGCTCGGGTGGGGATCAACGACACCTACCGCGGTGTTCCCGACCGGCGTGAACCAGTCGGTGTCGTCGTTGAAGTCGTACGGAGCGGCAGTTCTGTCGCTTCCAGACAAGGGTCGATACCTCCATTGCGGAAGCTCGAGGCCACCGCACAGTTGGCGTTGACAAGATCATTCGAGGGTTGAGCTCGAAGGTTCCCGGCAACTCCTCCTACGTGGTCTCGCGTCTTCGCGCTTCTGGCTTCGGTCCCGCCCCGACTGCGGGCGTGCTCCGAACCGACTGGGTCGGCATCGGTGGCACGGTCACGGGACAGTAACGGGGTCGCCGACGTTGCGCAAACACCCCCACGGATGTTGTGACTTCAGTCACCCCATGGAGGTAGGAAGCCTTTGCTCCGTTCGTCTTAGGTCGCATCTCAGTAGTCAAGCCCGAACACTCGTTGAGCATTACGGGTGACCTGCGCACAGAGTTCAGAAAGATCTTCGCCACGGAGAGTGGCGAGATCCCGAACTGTGTAATTCACGCAATAGGGTTCATTTGGCCTACCGCGGTACGGATGCGGGGTCAGGAAGGGCGCGTCCGTCTCCACGAGGAGCTGATCCGGCGGCACCAGCACCGCCGCCTCCCGGAGCGCGCGGGCGTTCTTGAACGTCACCGGGCCCGCGAACGACAGCACGTACCCCGCGTCGACGCACCGCCGGGCGAAGTCCGCGTCGCCGGAGAAGCAGTGGAAGACCACAGTGGACGGCGCGCCCTCCGCGTCCAACACCTTCAGGATGTCCTCGTGCGCGTCCCGGTCGTGGATCATCAACGGCTTCCCGACGCGCTTGGAAAGGTCGATGTGCCAACGGAAAGCCTCGTGCTGGGCGGCCGGTGGCGAGTAGTCCCAGTAGTAGTCGAGACCGGTCTCGCCGATCGCGACGACGCGGTCAAAAGCAGCGAGCCGCTCCAGCTCCGCCTTCTCCGCGTCGCCGAACGTGGAGGTGCGCGTCGGGTGGACGGCCACCGCCGCGTAGACCCGCAGGTCCCAAGTGGACGCCTCGGCGGCCCACTGAGCGGCCTTCAGGTCGTCCGCCACGGTGATCACGTGCGAGACACCGGCGGCCTCGGCCCGGTCCAGCAGCTCGGCCACACCAGCGGCATCAACAGCGCCACACGCGTCGAGATGCGTGTGAGCGTCGATCACCGGTGCCGGAAGAGCTTCCGGCACCGGCGGTCGTTCACGCTTCTCCGTCACTTGACGATCGGAGCCCACTCGGGCCCGGTCTCGCCCAGCTCCGGGTCGAGCTTCGCGAACAGCGGCGACGGCTTCTGCAACGGCCGGCCGACCTCCAGCGGGGTCGACTCCCAGCGAGCCTGCTCACCGGCGTAGTCACCGGTCAGCACCGGGTACGAGCGGTCAGGCACGTCCAGGTCGTCGACCTCGGTCAGAGCCGGCTGAGCCGCCCACACGCCCGTGCCACCCAGCGCCTCGTGCACCTTCTGCGCCGAGTGCGGCAGGAACGGCGTCATGAGCGTGTTCGCGTCCTGCACGACCTGCAACGCGGTGTGCAGCACCGAGTCGCGACGGTCCGGGTCGTCCTTGAGCTTCCACGGCTCCTGGTCCGACAGGTACTTGTTCGCCGCCGAGATGACCCTCATGGCCTCGCCCGACGCCTGCTTGAACCGCGAGCGGCGCAGGTGCGCGCCGACCGTGTCGAACGCCGCCTTCGACTGCGCCAGCAGCTCGTGGTCGGCAGGAGTCAGCGCCGTGGCCTTCGGGATCGCGCCGACGTTCTTGTGCGCCATCGAGACCGAGCGGTTGACCAGGTTGCCCCACTCGTTCGCCAGCTCGAAGTTCGTCCGCCGGACGAACTCCTCCCAGGTGAAGTCGGTGTCCTGGTTCTCGGGACCCGCCACGGAGATGAAGTACCGCAGCGCGTCCGGCCCGAACTCCTTCAGGAAGTCCGTCACGTAGATGACCGTGCCGCGCGACGTCGAGAACTTCGAGCCGCTCATCGTCAGGAACTCCGACGACACGACCTCGGTCGGCAGGTTCAGCGTGCCGAACCGGCCGGGCTCGCCGCCCTTGTCCCCCGCACCGTTCTGGCCCAGCAGCAACGACGGCCAGATCAGCGAGTGGAAGACGATGTTGTCCTTGCCCATGAAGTAGTAGCCCTGGGCGTCACCCGTCCAGAACTCCTTCCAGGCATCCGGGTCACCGGAACGCCGTGCCCACTCAACGGAGGCGCTCAAGTACCCGATGACCGCGTCGAACCACACGTAGAACCGCTTCATCGGCTGGTCGCTCCACCCGTCGAGCGGGATCGGCACACCCCAGTCGAGGTCACGGGTGATCGCACGCGGCCGCAGGTCCTTGATCAGGTTCTGCGAGAAGTTGAGCACGTTGGGACGCCAGTCGGCCCGCGTGCCCATCCACGAGCCCAGCGACTCGATGAACGAGGGCAGGTCGAGGAACAGGTGCTCGGTCTCGACGAACTTCGGCACCTCGCCGTTGATCTTCGAGCGAGGATTGATCAGCTCGGACGGGTCCAGCTGGTTGCCGCAGTTGTCGCACTGGTCACCGCGCGCGCCGTCGTAGCCGCAGTGCGGGCAGGTGCCCTCGATGTAGCGGTCGGGCAGCGTCCGGCCGGTCGACGGGCTGATCGCGCCCATCTCCGTCTTCGGGATCACGTACCCGTTGCGCCACAACGCGGTGAACAGGTCCTGCACCACCTGGTAGTGGTTGCCGGTGGTGGTGCGGGTGAAGAGGTCGTAGGAGAGGCCGAGGCCCTGCAGGTCGTTGGCGATGACGCGGTTGTACTTGTCGGCGAGCTCGCGGGCGGTGAGCCCTTCCTTCTCGGCCTGCACCTGGATGGGTGTGCCGTGCTCGTCCGTGCCGCTGACCATGAGCACCCGGTGTCCGGACATTCGCATGTAGCGGGAGAAGACGTCGGACGGGACACCGAAACCGGAGACATGACCGATGTGCCGGGGGCCATTGGCGTAAGGCCAGGCCACCGCGGTCAGTACGGAGGCACTCATACGCATAGCCTACGGAGGCCGTGCCAGGGGGTTTTCACCGAGTGGGAGGTCGGTTTGTCCGCGACCAGGATGCTGGTGCTCGGCGTGGTCAGGCTCGTCGGCGAGGCACACGGTTACGTGGTGCGCCGCGAGCTGCAGTCGTGGTCTGCGGACAGGTGGGCGAACGTGCAGCCCGGCTCGATCTACCACGCGCTGAAGACGCTGGCCAAGGACGGCTTGCTGGAGCCGGTCGGCACCGCGGAGTCCGAGGAGGGACCCGCCCGCACCACGTACAAGATCACCGAAGCCGGTGAGCGGGAGCTGCAGGACCTGCTCGGCCACGCGCTGGCCGACGCGACCGCGGCTCCCGACGTGCTCTCCGCGGGCGTGGCGATGATCAACCTCGTACCCCGCAGGCAGGCGGTCACCTTCCTCAAGAACCGGCTGGCGGGGCTTGAAGGGCAGCTGGCGCCGACGAAGCACGGCATCACCTCGATGCCGGAGATGGGCAAGCCCGCGCACGTCAGCGAGCTGTTTCGACTGTGGCTCGCCCACCTCGAAGGCCAGGTGCGCTGGACTCAGGAACTGATCGAACGCCTAGAGGCCGGTGAGTACGAGCTGAGGGACTAGTCAAACTTGATTAGCCCCCGCTAGCCTCTAGTCAAAGTTGACTAGAGGGGATTCAGTCATGATCAAGGCACGCGGCCTCGCGCGCCGGTTCACGACGAAGTTCGGGCCCGTGGACGCGGTTCGCGGGGTCGACATCGACGTTGCCGAGGGGGAGCTCGTCGGGTTCCTCGGCCCGAACGGGGCCGGCAAGTCCACGACGTTGCGCATGCTCACGACGCTGCTGCAACCGACCGCGGGCGAGGCGATCATCGCCGGGCGCGACCTGCTGACCGATCCGGCCGGCGTGCGCAAGAACATCGGGTACGTGGGCCAGAAGAACGGCGGGGGCGTCGACCAGCGCGTAGGTGACGAGCTGGAGTTCCAGGCCCGGTTCTACGGCCTCTCCAGGAGCGAGGCCCGCCGCAAGGCTGCCGACCTGCTCGAACGGTTCGACCTGCAGGGCATGGAGAAGCGGGTGATCATCACGCTCTCCGGCGGCCAGCAGCGCCGGCTCGACATCGCGATGGGCATGCTGCACGACCCGCGCCTGCTGTTCCTGGACGAACCGTCCACCGCGCTCGACCCGCAGAGCCGCCGCAACCTGTGGGACCACATCAAGCAGCTCAAGGCCGACGGTGTCACGGTCTTCCTGACCACGCACTACCTGGACGAAGCCGACTTCCTCAGCGACCGGCTGCTGGTGATCGACCACGGCGCGATCGTGGGTGAGGGCTCCCCGGACGAGCTCAAACACCGCGTGTCCGGTGACCTGGTGGTGCTCGGCACGCCGCAGGCCGCGATCGTCGCCACCAAGTTCGAGAACGCGGTCGTGGACGGCGAGAAGGTCAGCTTCCGCATCCCGAACGGCGACCGCGCGCTGCCCCAGCTGCTCAAGGACCTCGACGCCATCGGCGTCGAGCTGCACTCCGTGCAGGTCCACCGGCCGACGCTGGACGACGTCTTCCTGACCATGACCGGCCGCTCTCTGCGGGAGGACGCAAATGCTGCGTGACACCTGGCTCGTGTTCGCCCGCGTGATGCTGCCGGTGGTGCGCAACCCCGTCGCCGTCGTGTTCGGGCTCGCCCAGCCGTTGCTCTACCTCGGCCTGTTCGGACCGCTGCTCGGCGACACCGGCTGGCAGTGGTTCGTGCCGGGCCTGCTGGTGCAGATGGCGTTGTTCGGCACGGCCTACGCGGGCTTCTCGCTGCTGCCCGAGGTGCGAACGGGCGTGATGGAACGGCTGCGGGTCTCCCCGGTCAGCCGGGTCGCGCTGCTCGTCGGGCGGGTCGGCAAGGACGTGGTCCTGCTGGTCGTGCAGGGCCTGCTGATCATGCTCGCGGCGATGCTGTTCGGGTTCCGCGCGTCGGCCGGCGAGATCCTGCTCGGGCTCGGGCTGGTGGCGTTGCTGGGCGTCGCGATCGGATCGGTCTCGTACGCGATCGCGCTGAAGGTGAAGCTGGAGTACGTCTTCGCTTCCGTGCTGTCGTCGACCATCGTGCCGTTGATGCTGCTCTCGGGCGTGCTGCTGCCGATGTCGAACGGGCCGCAGTGGCTCTACTGGCTGTCTCGGATCAACCCGCTGGCGCACGTCGTGGACGCCGAGCGGTCGATCTTCAACCCCGGCTCGATGATGCTCGGCCTGATCTCCGTGTCGGCGTTGGTGCTGGTCGGCGTGTTCTACGGCGTGCGCACGTTCAACCGCGAGTCCGCCTGACGCCCGCCGGNGCTCTACTGGCTGTCTCGGATCAACCCGCTGGCGCACGTCGTGGACGCCGAGCGGTCGATCTTCAACCCCGGCTCGATGATGCTCGGCCTGATCTCCGTGTCGGCGTTGGTGCTGGTCGGCGTGTTCTACGGCGTGCGCACGTTCAACCGCGAGTCCGCCTGACGCCCGCCGGAAATGCCATGAGGGTGACCTTCATGGACCTGAGGTCCATGAAGGTCACCCTCATGGCAGCTGGGTCAGCTTGATTTGATCGCCGCGTCGTACAGGGCCTTCTTGCTGACGCCGGCCGCCTCCGCCACCTCGGCGGCGGCCGACTTCATCCGTTCCCCGTCGGCGACGCGTTGCCTGACCTCGGCCACCAGCGTGTCGATGTCCGGCGTGTCCTGGACCGGCGCCGGACCGAGCACCACGGTGATCTCGCCGCGTGCGCCTTCCACGGCCCACGCGGCGAGTTCTGCCAATGACCCGCGCACGACCTCTTCGTACTTCTTGGTGAGCTCGCGGCACACAGCAGCGGCACGATCCGGCCCGAGCACCTCGACCGCGTCCGCGAGCGTGTCCGCGAGCCGGTGCGGCGCCTCGAAGAAGACCACCGTGCGCTGTTCCGTGGCCAAAGGTGCGAGCCAGCGCTTGCGCTCACCGGACTTGCGCGGCGGGAAGCCGTCGAACGCGAACCTGTCGCTGGGCAGGCCGGACACGGCGAGAGCGGTCGTCACGGCGGAGGGGCCGGGCAGGCAGGTGACCTTCAGGTCCTGCTCGACGCACGCGGCCACGAGCCGGTAACCGGGATCGGACACGGACGGCATCCCGGCGTCGGTCACGAGCAGCACGGTCTCGCCGTTCTGCAGCGACTCGATCAGCCCCGGCAGCCGGGCGGTCTCGACCTGGTCGTAGAAGCTGATCACCCTTCCGGACGGTTTGACCTGCAGCGCGTTGGCCAGACTGTGCAACCGCCGGGTGTCCTCCGCGGCGATCACGTCCGCTGTCTCCAGCGCCTCGACCAGGCGCGGAGAAGCGTCGCGAATGTCCCCGAGAGGGGTGGCGGCCAGGACCAGACGGCCGGAACCGGATACAGGACTCACACCGTTCACCCTACGATCGGCGTCGTGACAGTCCTCGTGCAGCCAGGAGAGGCGCCCGTCGTCGTCGAAGAGCCGCGCACGGATCGTGCGGTTTCGCTCGACCCGCCTCCGTCCGGAGACCGCATGCGCGGGTGGCTCGTCACCATCACCGTGACGCTGATCGGCGCTGTCGTCCGGTTCTGGAACCTCGGGTTCCCGACGGACAAGGGCACGCCGATCTTCGACGAGAAGCACTACGTGCCGCAGTCGGCACAGGTGCTGCGCAACGGCGGCTACGAGGACAACCCCGGCTACGAGCTGATCGTCCACCCGCCGCTCGCCAAGCAGCTGATGGCGTTCGGGCAGGACCTCTTCGGCTACGACGGCCTCGGCTGGCGGTTCGCCTCCGCGCTGGCCGGTGCGATCACGATCCTGCTGATCGTCCGGATCGCCCGCCGGCTGACCCGCTCGGACCTGCTCGGCGCGCTGGCCGGTGTGCTGCTCATCGCGGACGGCGTCTCGCACGTCCAGTCGCGGATGGGCATGCTCGACATCTTCCTGGCGTTGTTCGTCGTCGCCGCGTTCGGCTGTCTCGTCGTCGACCGCGAACAAGTGCGCGAACGACTCGCGGTGGCCGTGCGCGAGGGCTTCATCAACAACTCGCCGTTCGGGCCGTGGCTGGGCTTCCGCTGGTGGCGCTTCGGTGCGGGCGTGATGCTCGGTATGGCGTGCGGCATCAAGTGGTCGGGCATCTGGTACATCGCCGCGTTCGGCCTGCTCACGGTCGTGTGGAGCGCGCTGGCGCGGCGGGCGGCCGGTGTCGAGGAGCCGTGGCTGGGCTCGATCGTGAAGGACGTCCTGCCGTCGCTGGGCGGCCTGGTCGCGATCCCCGTGCTGGTGTACCTCGTGACCTGGTTCCCGTGGATGGCCAGCGAGACCGGCATCGACCGGCACGTCGTCGGCGGCAAGGTCAAGGACGTCGCGTACATCCCGGACGTCCTGCAGTCGCTTTGGTACAACGCGAAGAACGTCTACAAGTTCCACGTCGAGCTGGTCACCTCGGACACCAACCGGCACCCGTGGGAGTCGAAGCCGTGGACGTGGCCGATGGGCCTGCGTCCGATGCTCTACTACTACGAGAGCAGCGCCGTGGGCTGCGGCGCCGCGTCGTGCCTCGGCGCGATCATGCTGATCGGCACCCCCGCGATGTGGTGGCTGGCGTTCCCGGTGATCGGCTGGGCGGTCTGGCGCTCGATCGGCCGGATGGACTGGCGCTACGCCGGCGTGCTCGTCGCGTACATGGCGGGCCTGCTGCCGTGGTTCCTCAACCTCGACCGGCAGATGTACTTCTTCTACGTCACACCCATGGCGCCGTTCCTGGTGTTGATGATCGTGCTGGCGCTGGGCGAGATCCTGGGTCGCAGCACCGCCGGATCGGAACGCCGCGGTACCGGACTGCTGGTCGTGGCCCTGTACGTGGGCATCGTGGTGGCGAACTTCGTGTGGCTGTGGCCGATCTTGAACGGCAATCCGATCACGCCGGAGATGTGGCAACAACAGCTCTGGTTGCCCAGCTGGCGGTGATCCCCGTGTTGCGGAGAATTCTCACAACGCCTTTCCCACCTGGGACAATGAGTTAAGATCCTCCCTCGAAAAGGGGGATCCACAGCCGCATGACCACCACCGTTCAGTCACGCCCCGAGCAGGACAGCCGCCCGCCCGGCAGGGGCAGGCGGCCGTCGTCGCCGGGCTTCCGGACGGACGTGCAGGCGCTGCGGGCGATCGCGGTGCTCGCCGTGGTGGTGAACCATTTCTGGCCGAACGTGATGACGGGCGGCTACGTCGGTGTCGACGTCTTCTTCGTCATCTCCGGCTTCCTGATCACCTCACACCTCGACCGCGAGATCGTGCGCACGGGCAAGGTGCGGCTGGGCATGTTCTACGCCCGCCGCATCCGCCGGTTGCTGCCGGCGGCGTTCCTCGTGCTGATCGTCAGCATCGTGGCGGCGTGGTTCCTGCTGCCGTACCCGCGCTGGGAAGCCAACGCGTGGGAGTCGTTCGCCGCCGCGTTCTACTGGGAGAACTGGCTGCTCGCGGCCAAGTCGGTGAACTACTCGGCGCAGAACGAGGCGGCGAGCCTGGTCCAGCACTACTGGTCGCTGTCGGTGGAGGAGCAGTTCTACCTGTTCTGGCCGCTGCTGCTGATCGCGCTGGTCAAGATCGGCGGCCGGAAGTTCCTCATGCCCGGCGTCGCGGTGCTGGGCGTGCTGTCGCTGGCGTTCAGCGTCTACTACACGATCGTTTCGCCGAGCGAGGCGTACTTCATCACCCCGGTCCGGGTGTGGGAGTTCGCGATCGGTGCCGCTGTCGCGCTGGCCGCGTCGAAGCTCGTGCTGCCCCGGGTGGGCGCCGAGGTGGCGGCCGGTCTCGGCTTCGTGATGATCCTGGTGGCCGCGTTCGTCTACGGCCACGAGACGCCGTTCCCCGGCTACCTCGCGCTGCTGCCCACGCTCGGCACGGCCCTGGTGATCGTCTCCGGCTTGCGTCCTGGGCGTCAGTTCCACACGGTCGTGACGGCTTCTGCGCCCGTGCAGTTCATCGGCAACATCAGCTACTCGCTCTACCTGTGGCACTGGCCGGTCGTGCTGCTCGGGCCGTTCGCTCTGAGTGGCGCTCTGGACGCGGGCAAGCTGACCACGCCGTGGCTGCTCTGGTTGCTGGGCCTGTCTTTCGCGCTCGCGTGGCTCACCAAGATGTACGTCGAGGACCGCGGGCGCACGTGGCCGCTGCTGGCCCGCAACACCAGGGCGACGTTCACCGCCATGATCATCGGCCTGTTCGTCGTCGAGGTGCTCGCGGGCGGACTGCAGTGGAGCTACAACCGCCACGCCGCCACCGCCGAGGCGAACGCCGCCGCGCAGGGCACCAACCCGTGCAACGGCGCCGGGGCGATGGTCCCGGAGAACAAGTGCGCCGAGCCGTTCGGTCCGGCTCCCGTCGTCGCGATGGGGCCCGCGAACGAGTACTGGCAGGTCCCGCAGACCTGCACCTGGCTCTCCAAGGAGAACATGGCCGGGGACCGGCCGACGACGCGCATCTGCGACTACAGCGGCGGTGACGCGTCGGCGACGAACGTCTGGCTGATCGGCGACTCGCACTCCGAGCAGTGGATCCCGCCGATGCTCGACCTGGCCCGCGAACGCAAGTGGAAGATCAACATTGCGTCGCTGGGCGGCTGCCCGTTCGCGGACGTCGAGTTCGTCGGCTACCGCGGCAAGGGTTCCGACACCGAGGTCAAGCGCTGCACGGACTGGACCGCGAAGATGACGGACGTGATCGCCAAGGACAAGCCGGCGATGGTGTTCACGTCGTTCTTCGCCCGCAAGGAAGCCATCGACGACGGCAGCGGCCGCAGCCAGACCGACCAGTACCGCGACGGTCTCGAACCGCGCTGGAAGAAGTGGACCGACGCCGGCGCTCGCGTGATCGTGATGGCCGACCCGCCGCTGAACCGCGACGCGCGCTCGACCGACTGCGTGACGCTGAACCCCACGGCACCGCTGGAGTGCGCGGTCGATCGTGGCGAGGCTCAGCCGTTGGATCCGCTGACCGAGGTCGCGAAGTCGACGAAGAACCCGAAGGTGTCGTTGATCGACCTGACGGACTACTTCTGCGACTCGAAGCTCTGCTACGCGGTGATCGGCAACGTGGTCGTCTACTACGACGGTGACCACATGAACAAGGACTACAGCCGGACTTTGACGCCGATGATCGCTCGCGCGATCGGTTAGCTCTCGCTGATCTTCAGGGCTCGTTCCTTGGTCAGGTCGCCTTCGAGTCGCATGGTGACCTGATCCCGTTGCCAGACCAGGGTTTGGCCGGCGGTGCCGTGCGGACCCGCGTTGCGCCACTCGCCGTTGCGGTCGATGTAGAAGATCCGGTGCGGGGACGGGATCCAGACCTTGTCGCCGACCTGCTCGACGCCCTCGCCGTGGATGAGCTTGCCGATCGCGGACCGGATGGTGCCGTCGAACTGGTCGAGCCTCAGGTTCCCGTAGTGCAGCGTGACGAACCGTCCTTCGTGGACGGTGATCTTGTCGGGTTGCCCGAGTTCCTTCGGCAGATGGATTTCGAACGGCATCTGCTTCCGTGCTTCGTCGAGCGAGACCTCCTGGCTGGGCAGCGGAGGCGCGACATTCTGCGGGGCTTCGGTGCGGAACTCGACGCCGGCGAACTCCAGAAGGTTCTGGACGCCCGCCCGCACCGCCGGGGACACCGCGAAGGCGATGGCGAAAGCTGTTAGCGCTCCAATTAGTGCCTGCAACCAACGGTTCTTGCGGCGCGGGGCGTTGATCCGGGTCAGGACCGCTGCCGTGATGTCCGGCGGTTCCGGCACGTGGATGCGCTCGTTGAGGTCGCGGAGGGCGGCCTCCAGCTGCTTATCGATCATGGGCCACCTCCTCCAGCATCGGGCGCAGCTTGGCCAGCGCGCGGGACAGCCGCGACTTCACGGTTCCCTTGGCCAGGTTGAGGGTCTGCGCGGTCTCGGCCTCGCTCAGGTCCAGCAGGTACCGGCACGTGACGACCTGCCGGTCGTGCTCCGGCAGGCTCTGCACGGCCTTCAGGAGCTTCGCGCGGGAGTCGTCGACCAGCGTGCCGGGGTCGTCGTGGTCGACGGTCTCGGTGATGGTGGCGAGCTTGAGCTCCATCAGGTTGCGCCGCCGTCTGCCGCGGTGCAGGTTCTTGGTCTCGTTGGCGACGATCTTCAACAGCCAGGGCTTGAAGTCGGCGTCCTTCCTGAAGGTGTCGAGCTTCCGGTACGCCTTCACGAACGCCTCCTGCACCACGTCGCCGGCGTCCGCACCCGCCCCGAGCAGGTACGCCGTCCGGTGCGCGAGCGCGGTGTACCGGGCGACCAGCTCGCCATAAGCAGCCTGGTCACCTGCGATCGCCCGTGCCACCGCGTCGTCCGTGATGCCCTTCCTACACCGGGAACCACGACTTGGTTCCCGGTGTATTCGCGTCATGAGAATTCTGGCCTTGATATGCGCTTTCCTGCTGATCAGCGCGCCATCTGCGGTGGCAGGCGGGTGGGCTGTCACGTACCTCGACCCGGTGTCGGCGGTCGA
Source organism: Lentzea alba (assembly GCF_047445655.1). Lineage (GTDB taxonomy): Bacteria > Actinomycetota > Actinomycetes > Mycobacteriales > Pseudonocardiaceae > Lentzea > Lentzea alba_A. The sequence goes on along the minus strand of NZ_JAJAEG010000043.1, from coordinate 64,373 downwards.
GCCGGTCCGCGCCCACACCGTCGGCTACTGGGTGCTGCAGCACGGCACCCACCCGTTCGTCGGCGGCGATCTCGGCAAGACCGGCCTGCACTTCAAGTCCGACACCGGATACGAGCGGACGTTCGTGGGCGTCTCGCTCGGCGAGCCCGCGCACTACGCCGTGACGTTCGCCCTCCCGGAGGGCAAATACCAGGTGTTCGGCGTGCAGGGGATGTTCCAGGAACACCCGCTGGGCACGCTGGCCGTGCCGGGCACGTTCCTGATCAAGCCACCGGACTCCGACAAGGTGGCCTTCGGTTCCGACGGGACCTGGCCGTGGAAGGAGATCGCGCCGCCGATCAAGAAACTCGCGGGCATCCCGTCGGCGTCGCCCGCACCTGCTGCCGCTGTCTCGGAGGAGCCTGCTGACGAGCCGGCGCCGGTGTGGCTCGTCGGGCTCGTGGTGACCGGCGCGGCAGGGTTGTTCGTGCTGCTGCGCAAGCGGTTGCGGCCTGCTGCGCGAGGGTGAAGTGGTGAGGCGATCGGCGGAAACCGCCTCACCACCCCTCGCGAGGCATCACGTGAGATGCCGAAGCTTCCGGGTGAACCACGGCTTAGGTCGTTGAACGGTGAATCACCGTTACGGCCGAACCGAACGTTCACCCGGATCGCCTACATCGGCATGTGCTTCGTGGGAGGCGGCGTCGGCTTGCTGATGACCCGCGTGACCGGGCCCTCCTTGCTCATCCCCTGCTGGTCGAGGAAGCCGGACAGCTGCCCGCGCACCTGAGCCAGCGTCGGCCGCCGACCCGGTTCCGGGTCCATCGCGGCCAGCAGCAGCCGCGCGTGGGCGCTGTTCTGCGGCAGCTTGGTGATCGGTTCGCCCTGGGCCGCGGCCATCAGCGACGAGATCGGGTTCTCCCGCGAGCCGCGCGGCGGGTGGCCGGTCAGCGCGTAGGAGACCGTCGCGGCCAGCTGCCACGAGTCGGACGCCGGGGAGGCTGCCTCGCCGCGCGCCGTTTCCGGGGCGAGGAAGTCCGGGGTGCCGACCATCATGCCGGTGGCGGTGAGGGTGCTGTCGCCCTTGGAGCGGGCGATGCCGAAGTCGATCAGGTGGGCGGTGCCCTGGCCGTCGACGATCACGTTGGACGGCTTCACGTCGCGGTGCAGGACACCGCGGTCGTGGGCGGCGGCCAGCGCGTCGGCCATGTTCAGCCACAGGCGGGCGGCGAGCTTGTCGTCGATCAGGCCGTTCTTCAACACCGTCTCGGACAGCGAGGCGCCCTCGATGTACTCCATGACGAGGGCCAGGCCGTCCGGGTCCTGGACGATGTCGAACACCCGCACGCAGTTCGGGTGGCGGACCGCGGCCAGCGCGCGGGCCTCGCGGAGCATGCGGGCCTCGGTGTCGTTGTCCGGGGCGTGCGCGAGCTTCACGGCGACCGTGCGGTCGAGCTGCTCGTCGACGGCCAGCCAGACCGTGCCGAAGCCGCCGGCGCCGAGCTGCCGGACGCGGCGGAACCGCCCGTTGCCGGGGTTCCAGACCTTGCCCGACTTCTGCACCGGCGCGGGCGCGTCGGCGTTCGCGGCACCCGGACCGAACGGCAGCGGACCCGGCGTGTCGGCGAGAACCGCGGGCTGGGACGGCTGGGACGGCTGCGGAGGCTTGGGTTGCGGCAGGACGTCGGCCACGCGCGTCGGCGGGTACTGCTTCTGCGGCGGCGGGGGCGGCGGCTGGTTCACCGGGCGCATCGGCCGGTTCATCGGCGCCGGTTGGTACTTCGGCACCTGCGCCGGCTGGTACGGCGGCGGCTGCTGCTGAGCAGCCGTGATCGGCTTGGTCGGTGCCTTCTTCTGGGGCACCTGCGGCTGCTGCTGCGGGTTGCGCGCCACCGGCTGCGGTGGTGGCGGGTTCTGCGAGTTCCGGTCCTGGGACCGGTCGCGGCCGGGGCGGTTGAGCATGGCGGTAGTCAACCCGAAAATCCGCACGACGATTGAGCCGATTACCGCAATTGGCAGAAAGCCCAGCAGCACATGGCCCACCAGTGTCACGGGGAGTGCCGAAGTGGCTGCGAGCAGCACCAGGAACGGCGGCCAGAACACGCGGCGCGGCCAGTTCGGCCCGAGCCGGAACGCCGAGCCGGCCTGCAGCATCACGAACAGCAAGCAGAGCAACGCGAGCACGACGGTGATGACGGCGGCGACCAGGAACACGGGCTGGTCCATCGGCTGCCGGATCACGCCGACGATCGACGGCGTCCCGTCCACCAGATAGTCACCCTGCTGCAGCTGACCGAAACAGGTGGATCCGTCGAGCGAGCCGGAACCGGCGATCGTCCGCCGCTGCAGCCCCTTGACCGTGCCGCGCATGATCAGCCACGGCAGCACCAGGCAACTGGCGACACCGAGCACGGCGAACACAGCACCCGTCACCGCGCCGTAGGAGTTGCCGACGATCCGTCGCACGGCGATGGCCAGCAACGCCGCGATCGTGGGGAACAACCCGAGCACCGCGCCGAGCGCCGTGGTGGTCCACACCCAGTCTCCGGGGCAGACACTCGCGCCCACGAAGCCGTGCAGCCACGTGAGCAAGGACTCCGCGAGCCCCACGACTCACACCACCCCTTCCGAGATCACCCCCAGCCTAGGCGCCCTGTCAGCCTACGGTGCGTGATTGGTCTGCGGTTGACGCCACAGCAACCTCTAACATGATCACTGCGTTGTACCTCCGTCCCTACACGCGTTTCGTGGTCGTTTCGTTCACTACAACGCTTATCGGCACAACGCTGTTGAACGTCAGCCGTGACGCTGCCAATGCGGATAGCGAGCGGCGATCAAAGGTGTCGTCAGCAAGCTCTCGTGGTGCGGCAACGTCATGAAGTCCGCCACAGGCCGACGCCGCGGAACGGCCGCCACTGCCCGTTCAGGCAGCTCGGACCGGACCTGGCGCAGCTCCTCCGCCGCTCGGTCGACCGCGCGGACCGCGATCCGTTCCTCGTCGGCGAGCTGCTGCCAGAACCGATCGGCCTGGGTGCCGTCACCGTGCTGGAGAAGGCCCCGGACCTCGTCGTGCGTGTACAGGTAGGTCTTCACCGCGGCGTGGGCGCTGTCGAACGCGTCGGAGACGTCCAGCCAGCGCATCCGGGCCCGGTGCCGGTACTCGTCGAACGCCGTGCTCGCGGCACCCGTCCACGCCGGCGCGGTCGCCTTGGCATGTGCGAACGCCACGGACACGCACTCGTCGCGCATCCGCTTCAGCCACTCCTGGACGTTCCGGAGGGAGTGGAAGTCGCTGGAGAAGCTCACGCCGGGAAGGAGTCCACCTCTTCGTAGTGCCGGGCGGTGTCGACCAGCCTGGTCGCCGCCTCGTCGACGTCGCGCGTCAGCACGCCTGTCGCGTGCTCTGCGGCATCCCGGAACCGGGACAGGGCGGCGAACAGCTCGCCGTGGGAAGGATCGGCAGACCCGTCCGGATGACGAACCAGCTCGGTGACGTCCTCGGCCGCGCGGCGCAGCGGCGGGGCGAGTGCGCGCAGCTCAGCGGTGTCGACGGTGAACCCGTTCACGGCACCTCCCGCTGGGAAAGTTTGGTGTGGAACGGTACAGGGCGACTCAGCCGGTCAGCACGCGGATATCGGCCGCGGAGACGAACACCGTCTCGCCGACCGGAGCACCCGCGTCGACCACAACCCCCACTTCGAGTGGGCGTACGAGCGGCAGCAGCTCGGCACCCTCGACTTCGAGCCACCGGCCTTCCCAGGGAAGACCTCGGAGTTCGCGGTAAGCCATGAGCCGGTCGAGACCCGTGAACGCGAGCACCGACTTCTCGCGCCCGTGCACGTCCGTGGCGACCAGGCCCGGCCGCCCGGGATCCGGCAGGCAGACGGTGGTGTTGAGCAGTTCGGCGACGACCCTGGGATCACCGGCCCGCGCGAGTTCCCGGAACCGCGGTTCCCGCACGGCGGGTTTGGGGAACATCGGCTGCCCGTGCAGCAGGTGCTTCAACGCCAGCGCGGACTCCGGCACACCGGGATCGACCACGAAGCGCTGCATGCTCCTCATGGCCAGCGGGATGTCGGCCTTGGTGGCGCCGGGCAGCACGACGGGAATCACCCGCCGGTCGAACGCCTCGCGCTCGTGCACGAGCAACTCGAGCAGGAGCCTGCACTCGAACTCGGCGCCGGGGCTCTGCGGGTTGTTCTGGGAGAACGCCAGCTTCCAGCCCGGTGACACCGCGGCCACGATCCGGTCCGCCTCCTCGATGCGCCGCTGGCACAACGCGGACCACACAACGGGCTCGTGCTGGTAGTACAGGTCGACATCACCGTCCACACCGAGGTGACGGTTCAGCAGATCGGTGAACCCGAGCACGGTTTGCCGCCACGCCTGTGTGCGCGAAGCGTCCCAACCGGGGCTGGTGTGTGCCCACACCACGAAGACGTCGGGACGCATCGGCGCATCATGCCGCACGTTCAGCCGTCGTAGACCGCGTGGTCCGACTGCACCCGCGAGCTGCCCTCCCCCGCTGAGCCACCGGTGGTCTGCGCGGCCGGATCGACGGGCACCGGCAGCTCGCCGAGGCCCGCGAGGAACTCCACGGTCCACAGGTGCCGCGCAGAAGGGTTCTTCTCCGTGACGGAGTCGCCGAAGCCGTAGGTGGCCATGCGGGCGTCTGACGGGCCGTACATCTCGACGGTGATCTGCGAGCCGAGCAGTCCCTTCGCTCCGGGTGCGCAGGCCAGTTCGAGGCGGGCGCGGACCCATTGCGGCACCGGGGCGGGGTCGGGTTCCAGCTCGGCGGACACCGCGGTGCACGCCAGACCGTGGGCGCGGGCCACGAAAATCGCCCGGAACACGACGAGCTCACCGGCCGTGCAGCCGGTGAGTACGCGCGCTTCTACAGCGGTCTCCGTGGTGGAGACGACAGGACGGGCGGCCGCGCACCTCGCGGACGGGGTCGCGGTCGAGGCCGCGGCTCCGCCGGAAGTGACGGCCACGAGTAATAACGCGGCGGCCACAGTTCTCACGTTGAGAAAGTTATTGCGGGCCGCCGCGTTCCTCACCGAACTTCACCCCACAGATGGGTGAGCGCGGAACACGTCGTGCGCCAGGTCGCCGCGGCGGATGTCGGTGTTGGCCGCGATGACGTCGCCGAGGGTGCGGCGGTGGTCGATGCCGTAGCGGGCCTTGATGATCCGCAGCGCCGGGTCGTTGGCGTGGAAGAAGCGATCGCCGTCGCGGAGTGCCTCGAACTGCCTCTTCCAGATGGCGTGCTGGAGCTCGCCGAACTCGCTGCCGGGCAGGCGCGGCTCGGCCATCATGCCGACGACGGCGTCGAGGCCGGCGATGTCACCGTAGATCGCTTTGAGGCGCGCGGCCGTGGTGGTGCGGCGGACACCGGGCCTCACGTAGTCGAGGCTGTCCGGGTCGTTGATCTCGTCGCCTGGCGTGAGTTCCGGGTCTGCCGGGAACTCCTGCGTCGCCTCGCCGGTGATCGCGCGGAACGAGGGCTTCGGCGCGAGTCCGTAGGCGCGGCGCAGGTCGTTGTAGGCGGCGATGCCGTGGTCGCGGCCGCGTTCGACGTCGAGCGCGGACACGTCGATCACCGCGGTGAGACAGCGCGGCTGGCAGCCGGGGATCAGGAAGATGATGCTGCGCAACGTGTCCTCGTCGACGACCTCGTCGTTGCGGTTCTCCGGCTGGAGGCCGAAGCTCTGCAGCAGCGGGCCGATCTGCACCTCGTCGACCAGGTCCGGGTTGAACGGCAGCAGCCGCGGTAGGATCTGGATCTCGACCTTGTCGCCGTGAGGCGTGACGGTCATTCCCCTGGCGCGCAACGTCTCCAACTGCTGCGGCGTGTACCGGGAGGCGTTCGTCACGACCTTGAAGTCGCCGCGCACCATGCTGTGCGAGCGGTAGCCGACGGTCGCGAACTCGTTGGCCAGACTGGTTCGCACGTCCGGCCGGTAGCCGCGGTACGGGGCGAGCCGCACGCCCATCGCGGGCAGGAACTCGTGGTAGGTGATCCACTGCTGCTCGGCACTCACGACCTTGCGCGCGATCTGGAACTTCTCCTCGTCGGACAGGCTCTTCGGCAACCGGTCCACGATCCTGTTGTGCTCACGGGCGAACAGCGTCTGCACCGCGGTGATCGTCGCGTTCTCGTTGGCGCGCATGTCTCCTGCGACGACACCGGTGCCGGTGGTGATCGCCCCGAACGGCCCGGTCATGACCGGTGCGTCCGATCCGTCACCGCCGCGCGCCTGGCGCCTCGGCAGCATGTTGCCCGGCATCAACAACTTCGCGCCGTCCCGCAGCCAGTTGAGCCGCTCCTGCGTGCCGCCGTAAACCGCCCAACCGTCGAGGTACGAGCTGACGATGTTCTTCTGCTCGTACGTGCCTTCGACAACACCGCTGCGCCGCATGGGAATCGAGCCGAGGTCGTTGCGCACGGTCTCCAGCGGCGCCGCGTTGTCCCACGGGATCGAGGAGTCCGTCGCGGTGTCCTCGCGCAGCCCGAAGGTGTGGTCCACGAACTGCGCCCACACCTGCGCCCACTGGCTGACATCGCGTTCCGACAGGAAGTTCTGCCTGCCGTCCGCGAAGATCCGGTTGCTGACGTACCGCGCGTTCGGCCCGGCGACCGGTTGGCCTGTGCCGTCCGCGTACCGCGCGGGAGCGATCCGGGAGTACGCCTCGCCGACCGTTCCCCACTCGGGATGGGCGCGGTTGTTGCCGCGCCCGTCGAGACTCTGGACTTCGAAGATCGGTGTCTCCGCCTGCGCCGTCCCACCGCCGAGCAGCGTTGCGATCGCTAGTAGTGCCACTGACTTGCGCAAAACTCGCATGGCACCAAATGATGCCGACGTGAGGATTGCGCGCCACTACCCCGAACGGGTTGTCAGCGGGAGACCTGTCGGGATCGGGAAAGAAGCCCTGCGAGGAAGACCGTCGATCCCAGCACGACGTGGAACAAGTGGTCACCGGTCAACAGGTGCAGCGGGCCAACGTGCAGCTCCCCCAACACCAATCCGACGCCCCCGAGCGCCAGGTACGCGCCACCGAACGCCACCGCGAACGTCCGCGCCCACCCGGTGAACCCGAACCCCAGCGCCGCGAGCCCGGACACGAGGTGCACGGTGTTGTGCGCGAAGTCCGCGCTGTCACCGGCAACGAACGTCACGATCCCCGCGGCCGTGAAGAGCACGCCGAGCACGCGGCACGTCCAGACCGCGATCATCGCCGCACCAGCGCGGCCACACCCGCCACCATCGCGACCACGACAGCGACCATCTGCACCCACAGTCCGATCGAGCCGCCCAGCGACTCGGATTCCGTGAGCCTGCCGGCATCCCCGCTCGCGAACAGCCCCACGACGAGGAAGAGCCCCGCCACCACGACGAGCGCGGACGTCCAGCGCCACCGTCCGAAGTAGACGAACGCGGCCGGCACCAGCTGGATGAAGAGAACTGGCGGCACCGTCGGAAAGTCGACGCCCGCCACGATCTGGACCACCACACCGGCGGTCGCGATCACCAGGGCCCAGACCGCAACCTGGGCCGCTCCGGACAACTCGGTCTTCGTCATGCCACGAAGACTTCTCCGGAAGGCGGCCCAGGTCGTCAGCCGCGGCAGGTATCCGCGCTACGCAGCTCGACGTACTTCAGTGGTCGTGATCGTGGTCGTGCTCCGGCGCAAACGGTTGGTAGATGTAGAACATCGTGCACGGCTCGTCGCCCGCAACGGTCTCGTGGTCCACGCCGGGCGGCACGAACGCGTACGACCCCGGCCCGGCCTCAACACCACCGATGCTGACCGTGCCGCTGATGACCCACGTGTGCTGCGTGGCCGACGGGTGGTTGTGGCCGACATCGCGCGCGCCCGGCGCCATCTGGATCAGCCCGACGATCGTGTCACCGTTGGGAGACTTCCAGAGGAGCTTGTTCTGCAGCCGTTCGTCGCCGTGCAGCGGAAACGACTTCAACTGCGCGAGTGCCTCCGGCGGGATGACGGTGACTCTGTCGGGCGACGATTCGGTCATGTGGGCTGCCTCTCAACTTGCCGGCGGATGCGGGAAGGCTACCGGGGAAGACGTGCCCACTCTCGGGCCGTCGAAGTCGTATCGGCACAGGCCAGCCCGGTGTTATCGAAGACGCCGTTCAGCTCAGCCGCACGTGGTGTCGCCGTTGAACAGCATGAACGTGTCCAGCTTGCCGCCGACGAAGCTGAAGCCCAGCACGAAACCCGGCTGATCGGGCACCGGCACCTCGAACGTCTTGTCGTCCTTGCCCACGACGTTCGGGTGAGCCGCCTTGAGCTGGTCGACCGTGGCGCCCTTGCCGATGTTCTTGGACGTCGTGGCGCCCGGCGGCGGCAGGATCATCCGGATCTTGTCCCCGGCGAACATCACGCCGCCGTTGGCCTCACGTGCCTCCGCCCGCTTCACGATGCGGTCCGTGGACTGGACGGTGAGCTGGACGACCTTGTTGCTCGCCTCCGCGGAGGCCGCGAGCCGCTCGGCCGACGCGGCGTACTCCGCTGCGCCCGCGTTCGGTCCCGGCTCGGGTCCGATCGCGGCCTTCGCAGCGTCCGCCTCCTTCTGCGCGGCGGCGATCTTCTGCTCGAGCTCCTCGTCCGCGGCGAGCTCCTTCGGGTCCGGTGCCGGTGCGCCCTGGTACCGGTAGTCCTCGCACGTGCCCGTCTTGCCCGCACCGGTCGCGGCGAGCTCACCCGTGGCGAGCGCGTCCTGCCTGGACATGCCGGGCTTCAGCTTCCCGAAACCCGTGACGTCGAAGTACTTCTCCTGCGTGGATGCTTGCTGCTGCTGCGTTCCGGACGAGCAGCTGACGGCCGCGAAGGCCGCCACCACGACGAATACCGTTCTGAATCCCCCAGAGATGTTCACCCGCACAAGGTATCCGACGTCCACAACGGACATACACGAAAAAAGCCGGTGGTCGCAATGACCACCGGCTTACTTCTTACGTGGAGCTGAGGGGAATCGAACCCCTGACCTTCTCGATGCGAACGAGACGCGCTACCAACTGTGCTACAGCCCCTTGCGGTGTTACGAGAGAACTATAGCAGGGGTGATGGGGGTGTTTTCACCACCCCCACCTACGCCCCGACAGCACCTCGGTACCGCAGCGACTCCAGTCCGTCTAACTCGACGAACACCGGGTCCTCGTCGTCGGAGTCGACCGGGATGGTCCCCGGCCGCACGTAGTGCTCGTAGCGCGGCAACGGCGGCAGCGCCGGCTTCTCGTCGACGACCTCGACCTCGGTGGTCTCGGCCATCTCCACCGCCGACGGGCCCGCGGGCGCGGGAACCGAAGGGGCGGAAGGAGTCTCCGCGACCTGGGGCTGCGGAGCCGTGGCACGCCGGCGACGCACCTGCTGCAGGCGCGCGAGCCGGCGGGCGCGGATCTCCTCCTCGATCCGCACCTGGCGGCGCAGGTAGGTCAGGTAGCCCACGAGCAGGATGTCGACACCCGCGTGGCCGTACCAGAGCACCGGGTAGAACACGCCGGCGACCACACCCGTCGCGACGGCGGCGACCAGCAGGAACGCCACGACTCTGCGGCGGAACGCGTACTTGGCCTGCGCCACCAGTGCGGCGGTCTCCGGGTCGTAGCCACCGCGGCCGCGCCGGAACGGGCGTTCGACGTACTCCTCCTCGTCGAAGTAGTCGTCGTCGATGTCGTGGATGTCGTCGTACTCGGCGTCGGGCATGGCGTCGTACTCCTCCCCCACGCTGCGCGCACTCTCCTGGCGCTTGCGGGCCATCATGGGAACGAGGACCACCAGCCACGCCACGACCAGCGCAACGATGATCAGCGAACTCGGCATTCCCCGTTCACCTCCCCCGGCCCACGCGTGGTGCTGTCACCACGCTAGTCACAACAGTCACACCAGTGTCGGAGGCTCGCCGAACTCGGTGCGTACCAAAGTGTGGTGTATCACCCACTTTTGGGTGAAGCGATTAGAACAAACGGACGCAAACGTCAGGGAAGACGGGCGTCTCCGCGTGCGACCAAACGGCGCACTAGGCCATCCGAGACCTCTTCGACGGTGAGCGCGAAGCAGAGGTGGTCGCGCCACTGGCCGGCTACATCCAGATAACGCTTGAAGAGACCTTCCTCGCGATAGCCGGATTTCGTGAGCACGCGGATCGAGGCGGCGTTCTCCGGCCGAACGGTGGCCTCCAGGCGGTGCAGACCAGCGTCGCGGAAGGCGTGATCGGTGAGCAACGCCACGGCCGCCGTTGCGACGCCGCCGCCCGCCCGATCAGCGGCCACCCAGTAGCCGATCCAGGCAGAGCGCAACGAGCCGCGCACGATGTTGCCGACGGTGATCTGACCAGCGACCTCGCCGTCGACCAAGATCATCAACGGGATGGTGGTGCCGCGCCGGGCCATCGCCCGCAGCGACGACCACTGGGCGGGCCAGGACAGCGTCGCGTTGCGCTCGTCCCAGCCCTCCTGAGCGGTGGGTTCCCACCGCTCCAGGTACTCGCGGTCGCGGATCCGCAGCCGCGACCACTTCGAGCCGTCGAAGAGCCGGGGACCGCGCAGCTCGACGGTTCCCGCGCGCACCTGGAGAGGCCCCAGCCGGACCGGCCAGCCGGGGTGCCTACCGAGATCGGCGAAAACGCTCATCCACGTTGCGCTAGGAAGCTGACCAGCACCTCTTCGCCGACGGAGACCTCGGTGACGTCCTCGTCGATCATGATCAGGCAGTTGGCCTCGGCCAGTGACGCGAGCAGGTGCGCCCCGGACGTGCCGAGCGGCTGCACCAGGTACTCGCCGTTGTCCGCGTCGCGCAGCAGCTGGCCGCGCAGGAAGCCGCGGCGGCCCTTCGTCGACTGCAGCGGCGACAGCAGGCGCGCGCTGACGGCACGGCGGTACGGGTTCTTCTTGCCGAGCGCAGCCCTGATCAGCGGCCGGACCAGCACCTCGAACACGACCAGCGCGCTCATGGGGTTCGCCGGCAGCAGGAACGTCGCCACGGCGTCCGGACCGAGCCGCCCGAAGCCCTGCGCGGAGCCGGGGTGCATGGCGATGCGGGTGACGTCCATGTCGCCGAGGTCGGCGAGCGCGGCCCGCACCTCGTCGCCGGTCGCGCCGCCCACGCCACCGGCGATGACGACGATCTCGGAGAGCAGCAGTCGCCCCTCGACGACCTCGCGCAGCCTGCGCGGATCGGCGGACATGATGCCCACCCTGCTGACCTCGGCCCCTGCGTCACGCGCGGCGGCGGCCAGCGCGTACGAGTTCACGTCGTAGACCTGCCCCTGACCGGGCGTGCGGTCGACGTCGACGAGCTCCTCACCGAGCGAGATCACCGAGACGCGCGGACGCGGGTGGACGAGCACCTTGTTGCGCCCGACAGCGGCCAGCAGACCCACCTGAGCAGCACCGATGGACGCACCACGGCGAACGGCGACGTCACCGGTCTGCACGTCCTCACCGGTGCGGCGGACGAACCCGGCTGACGGCACGCTGCGGTTGACCGTGACCTTGGCGTGGTGGCCGTCGGTGTAGCCGAGCGGCACGACCGCGTCCGCCAGCGTCGGCAGCGGCGCACCGGTCGCGACCCGGACCGCCTGGCCGGGCTGCAGCCGGCGCGGCTGCCGTGAGCCGGCCGGGATCTCGCCCACGACCGGCAGCTGCACCGGGTTGGCGTTCGCACCGGACACGTCGACGCTGCGCACCGCGTAGCCGTCGACGGCGGCCTGGTCGAAGCCGGGCAACGCGCGTTCCGCCACGACCTCCTCGGCGCAGAGCAGGCCCTGCGACTCGGAGATCGCCACCCGCACGGGCGCGGGCCGCACCGCGGCCGCGATCACCCGAGCGAGCTGCTCGTCAACTGACCTCATGTGTTGGTCCTCGCGCTCAGGAGTTGTCGAGGCGTTCCCGCAACCACTCGCGCAGATCGGGTCCGTACTCCGGGGTCTTGAGTGCGAAGTCAACCGCAGCCCGCAGGAATCCGGCGGGATTGCCGAGATCGTGTCGCCCGCCGCGGTGCACCACGACGTGCACGGGGTGACCTTCCGCGATCAGCAGCGCGATGGCGTCGGTCAGCTGCAGCTCACCACCCGCACCAGGGGTGATGCGCTTCAACGCGTCGAAAATCGCGCGGTCGAGCAGGTACCGCCCGGCCGCGGCGAACGTCGACGGCGCGTCCTCGGGCTTCGGCTTCTCGACCATGCCGACGACCTGCTTGACGTCGTCGTTGCCGGTGTCGCGAACGTCGAACACGCCGTAAGCCGAGATCTGCTCACGCGGGATGTCGAACGCCAGCAGAACGCTGCCGCCCTTCTCCTCGCGAACCTTCGCCATCTTCTTGAGCGCGTCGGTGGGCAGGATGATGTCGTCCGGCAACAGCACCGCGACGGCCTCGTCATCACCGGTCAGGTTGCCCTCGGCGCAGCCGACCGCGTGACCGAGCCCCAGAGCCTCCTTCTGGATCGCGGTCTCGGCCTTGATCAGCTTCGGCGCCCGCTGGATCTTCTCGACCAGGTCGGCCTTGCCGCGCGCGGCCAGCGACTCTTCAAGCTCGGGGTTGGGGTCGAAGTAGTCGGCGACCGACGCCTTGGTCGGCGAGGTCACGATGACCAGCTTCGTCGCGCCCGCCTCCGCCGCCTCCCTGGCCACGTACTCGATGGCAGGGGTGTCGACCAGCGGCAGCAACTCCTTCGGCACGGCCTTGGTCGTGGGGAGGAAACGGGTGCCCAAACCGGCCGCGGGCACGATAGCGGTGTGGAAGGCGCTGCTCATGGGCAGCGATGCTAACGACATACCGAGGGATACCCACCATGACGTCCGATCTTCGTGACCGGAAGGCCACGCTGCGTTCACGGTTGCTGGCCGCGCGCCGTGCGGTTTCCGCAGAGGACCGCGCTCTGGAAGCCGCAGCGCTGGCGGCACACGTGGCCGCGCTGGACGTTCGTCCTGATCAGACGGTGTGCGCCTTCCTCCCGGTCGGCTCGGAGCCCGGCGACGCGTCGTGGCTGGACGGCCTGCGCTGCCGCGTGCTGCTACCGATCGTGACGGGCGACTCGCCACTCGACTGGGCCGTCCACACCGGAGCCTCCGACCTGACCCCCGCCGCCTTCCGCTTGCTCGAACCCACCGGCCCCCGGCTCGGCGCCTCGGCGATCGCTGGAGCCTCACTGGTGCTGGTGCCCGCGCTGGCGGTGTCGGTCTCCGGGGTGCGGCTGGGGAAGGGCAAGGGCCACTACGACCGGTCGTTGTCGCTGGTCAAAGCCCCGCTGGTGGCCGTGGTGCGCGATTCCGAGGTGCTCGAAGACGTCCCGTCCGAGCCCCACGACGTGCGAATGAACGGCGTTCTGACCCCCTCGGTGGGCCTGCGATGGCTGTGACTTTGACCTGGGGTGTTTGCACTTCGGGAAGGATCTGAGCGAAAATCGTGTTGGCACTCACACGAGCCGAGTGCCAGATCTAGGAGCGAACCCAGTGCCTACGTACCAGTACGCCTGCACCGCGTGTGAGCACCGGTTCGAGGCTGTGCAGTCGTTCAGCGACGCCTCCCTCACCGAGTGCCCCGAGTGCTCGGGCAAGCTGCGCAAGCTCTTCGGCGCCGTCGGTGTCGTCTTCAAGGGCAGCGGTTTCTACCGCACGGACAGCCGCTCGGGCGCGTCCAAGAGCACGTCGTCCTCCACGACGACGTCCACGCCCGCGACGACGTCCTCTTCGTCGTCCTCCTCGGACTCGAAGCCTTCGACGAGCGCTCCGGCGGCCGCAGCCAGCTGAAGATCGCGAGTTGTCCACAACTTGCGGCTGAGCCCCTTTTGACATGCCCCGGCGGTCCTACCGTCGGGGCATGACTCTTTCCGGCACCCACCTCGACCGCCTCCGCACCCTCCTCCGCCGCCGCCCTTCCGCCGCATGGCGCCGTTTCCTGGCCCTGGCACTGGCTTTGCTAGCCGCGTCCACGACCTTCTGGCCCGACGTAGGCCATCCCGCCGTAGTCGCCTCCCGCGACCTACCGGCCGGAGTCCCGCTGGACGCCGCCGACATCCGCGTGGTGTCCCTGCCCGCACCCGTGTCGGGCGCGTTCACGGGCACCGACGACGTGGTGGGCCGAACGTTGACCAGCCCGGCCCGCTCAGGCGTCCCGCTAACAGACTTCGATCTCTCTTCCGGCGCCTCAGATCTAGCCTCCGTTGCCGTCCGGCTGGCTGACCAGGGCCTGGCGGACTCCATGCGAGTGGGCAGCCGCGTAGACGTGGTGTCCGCCACCGCCGAGGTCCTCGCCGAGGACGCCTCCGTCCGCGAGACACGCGGGCAAGTCGTTGTCCTGACGTTGCCGAGACGCAACGCAACTCGCGTGGCCGCAGCGTCACTCGATCATGCCTTAGCCGTTACTCTCCGCTGATGCTGAAGGGTTTCAAGGACTTCCTGATGCGCGGAAACGTCATCGACCTGGCCGTGGCCGTGGTCATCGGCGCCGCGTTCGGATCGATCGTCACCGCGTTCACCTCGAGCATCATCAACCCGCTAGTGGCGCTGTTCGGCGGCAACAACGTCGAGGGCTTCACGTACCAACTCCTAGACGCCAACAACAAGACGAAGATGGACTTCGGTGCGCTCATCACCGCGTTCATCAACTTCGCGATCGTCGCAGCCGTCGTGTACTTCGTCTTCGTGCTCCCGATGAACAAGATCAAGGAACGCCGCAAGAAGGGCGAGGAGCCGGGCCCGTCCGAGCCCACGGACGTAGAACTGCTGATCCAGATCCGCGACCTGCTGGCCTCACAGCAGAACCAGCCGCCGCAGCAGTCAACCGACGTGCGCGGCCCAAAGATCTAGCAGCACAACACGAACAGCACCCCCGGCCGCCACAGTCAGAGTGCGCGGCCGGGGTACCGGTCCCAACGCGATGGCGATGCCGCAGGCGAGCCGCCCCGATGGCGAAGCCGAGGCATGCTTTTCCGTGTGGTCCGCTACGCAACAGCAAGCCGTCCAAAGCAGCAGGTGTGCCATCAACCCGCCCGCGGCGCTGGCCCCCTGATCAGATTGGCAGGGGGTCTGGGGACAGAGCCCCCAGGGGAAGCACGCAAGGTGAACTCGCCGCCCGCAAGGCGACCACCCGCCAGGCCGCGGATCGCCTCAACCTCCGTGATGCGGCGGCCGATTCTCCCGATACCAAGCCTCAGAACCCACCCCAGAGTCCCCAGAGCCCCCACGCTCATCCGAGGTCGTCTCAGGCAGAACATCCCCAAAAACCTCAGCCAACCGACGACGACGCTTCAAAGCAGCGTCGTCGTCAGCCGACCGAGCATCATCGCTCTTCTTCGTCACGCTTCTTGGTCACTCTTCGTCAAGACCACTCAACTGCTCGATCACATACGGCACCAACGCCGAAAGAGTCGCCATCCCATCGCGAACAGCCGACCGAGACCCGGCCAAGTTCACGACAAGCGTGCTCCCCGACACCCCGACAAGCCCACGCGAGATCCCGGCATCAACCGCACCAGCGGCCAGCCCAGACGCACGCAGCGCCTCAGCAATGCCGTGGATCGGCCGGTCGAGCACACCCTGCGTGGCGTCGGGCGTGACGTCGCGCGGGGACACACCAGTGCCGCCGACGGTCACCACGAGGTCGACGCCGCCGATGACGGCCGTGTTGAGCGCGGCCCGGATGTCGACCACCTCACCCTCGACCGCGACGGTGCCGTCGACGATGAAGCCGGCTTCTTCGAGCAGTTCGGTGACGAGAGGTCCGGAGTTGTCGTCCTGCTCGCCGTGCGCCACCCGGTCGTCCACGATCACGACCAAAGCGCGGCCAAGGCGCTGCGCGCTGCGTTCCATACCGATCACCGTAGCGGGAGTCTGACTTCGAAGCGGCAGCCAGGACCGTGGTTCTGCGCACCGATCTGGCCGTCGTGCGCGTCGACCAGGCCACGCGCGATCGCGAGCCCCAGTCCGGCGCCCGCCGGATTGCGCGCGGACGAACCGCGGAACCCCACGTCGAACACCTGGGGCAGCACGTCAGGAGCTATGCCACCGCACTCGTCGTCCACCCGCACCACCGCGTCGCCTCCGTCCACATCGACCTGGACGGCCACCGTGCCGCCTTCCGGTGTGTGGCGGATGGCGTTGGACACAAGGTTTCGAACAACACGCATCAGTTCCGGATCTGACCCGCGCACCACCGGCCACTCGCGAGCGTCGGCGCGCAGCCGCACGCCCTTGCGCTGGGCGACGGGGCGGGACGCTGCGACCACGTCGCTCACGACGTCGGCCAGCCGCACGTCGTGCAGCGTCAGGTTCAGCGCGCCCGCGGTGATCCGCGAGAGCTGGAACAGGTCGTCCACCAGTTTCGACAGGTGGTCGGCCTCCAAGGCGATCTGCTTGGCGTAGACGGCGACCTCGCCCGGCTCCGAGACGACCCCGTCCTCCAGAGCCTCGGTCATCGCCCGAATACCCGCCAGCGGAGTCCGCAGATCGTGGCTGATCCACGCCACCAGCTGCCGCCGCGCCGCCTCTGCCTCACGCTCCCACATGGTCCGCTGCGCGATCGCCCGGCCGAGCATGATCGAGAACGGCACGGTGACAACGGCGACCACGGCGCACGCCGTCAAAGCGGCGTTGAGCATCGGCGTGAACATGAACTTGCTGACCACGAGCACGCCACCGATGGTCGCGACCACCGGCACGATGACCATGACGGTCATCACGGTGGTCAGCGAGACGCGGCTCAGTCGATCGAACATGGGTCATACCTGTATCCGACGCCCCAGACAGTGCTCAGCCGGCGTGGCTTGGCCGGGTCCTCCTCGATCTTCTCCCGCAACCGTCGCACGTGGACGGTCACGGTCGACTGGTCGCCGAACTGCCAGCCCCAGACCCGCTCCAGCAGCTCGGCCCGTCCGAACGCCTTGCCCGCGTTGCCGATGAAGAACGCCAGCAGGTCGAACTCGCGAGTGGTCAGCTGCAGCGGCATCCCGTCCAGCGTCGCCGTGTGCGCGGCCACGTCGAGCACCAGACCACCGTCTCGCACCGTTCGCGGCTCGTAGGCCCGGTTGGCCCGCCGCAGCACCGACGACACGCGCAACGCCAGCTCGCGCGGGCTGAACGGCTTCGTCACGTAGTCGTCCGCGCCGATCTGCAGCCCGGCGATGCGGTCCTCCTCCTCGCCGAGCGCCGTCAGCATCACCACGGGCGTGCTGCCGCGCTCGCGAATCCGCCGGCACACCTCCAGCCCGTCGATGCCGGGCAGCATCAGGTCCAGCACCACGATGTCCGGCTCGTGCGCGGCCATCGACCGCAACGCCTGCTCACCGTCCCCGGCGAGCTCTACCTCGTACCCGGCGTGTTCGAGGTACCGGCGCACCACGTCCCGCACCGTCGTGTCGTCATCGACGACCAGCACGCGTTCCACCACACCTCAACGCTAAGCCACGGCGGCGCACCCGGCCCGAACCGTAAGAAAACGAAAAGAGACCGGCCCTGTGTGCGGGGCAGGTGCGCACAGGGCCGGTCCTTCGGGTCGTACGCCTGGCTCGGACGGGCGGCGGTTGTCCGAGACAGGCGTCCCCCGACCTATCCCACCTCGACGCCGTCGAGGGTGGCTTCCACCGTCCGGTTGTCGGACAGCGTGATCGTGACCTTGTCCCCAGGAGCCTTCGACCGGACCGCGGCGACCAGCGTGTCCGACTCGTCGATCCGGCGGTCACCGAACTTGGTGATCACGTCACCGGCCTTCAGCCCGGCCTTCTCGGCCGCGCCACCAGGCGTGATCTCCGAGATCTTGGCGCCCTGCTCGGTCGACTCGACCTTCACGCCCAGCACGGTCTGCTTCGGCTTGCCGGTCTTCACGATCTCGTCGACGGTGCGGCGGGCCTGGTCGATCGGGATCGCGAACCCGATGCCGACGGAACCCGCCTGGCCCGCGGACTGGTTGGGGCTGTAGATCGCGGAGTTGATGCCGACGACCTGGCCCGACATGTTGACCAGCGGGCCACCGGAGTTACCGGGGTTGATCGCGGCGTCGGTCTGGATGGCGTTCAGCACGGTCGCCTGCGAGTTGCGGGCGTCACCGCCGGCCGAGACCGGGCGGTTCAGCGAGCTGACGATGCCCGAGGTCACTGTGCCGGAGAGCTCGAACGGCGAGCCGATCGCGACGACGCCCTGGCCGATCTTCAGGTCGCCGGAGTTGCCGAGCTGGACGATCGGCAGCCCGGAGACGCCGTCGGCCTGGATGACGGCGATGTCGGAGCTCGGGTCGCGGCCGAGGATCTTGGCGGAGGCGGTCTTGCCGTCCTGGAAGACGACCTTGATGTCGCCACCGGCAGCCGCACCCTCGATGACGTGGTTGTTCGTCACGATCTGGCCGTTGCTGGAGATGATGAAGCCAGAACCCTCGCCGGCGCCGGTCCGCGTCACGACCTGGATCTGGACGACGGACGGCAGCATCTTGTTCGCCACGTCCTCGACCGAGCCGGCCGGGCTGTTGCTCGTCTGCGAGGCGGGGCGCGGCGTGTCGAGGGAACTCACGGCGGACGACTCGTTCGCGAACGTGTAGCCCAGGTAGCCGCCGAGGCCACCGGAGACGCCACCCACGGCCAGCACGAGTGCGGCGACGCCTGCCACGACCCTCCCGCGACCCTTGGGACGCGGCGGAACGGGCGGCGGCTGGTAACCGGGCGGGAGGTAGTACTGACCCGTCGCGGTGGGCTCAGCACCGAACTGAGCTCCAGGACCGAGCGGGTGAGGTTGGCCGGACCCAGGAGGAGGAAGCTGCTGGCCGGGTCCGGACCCGCCGAGCTGCGCCTGACCCGCGTCAGGTGAGGGCACCTGCGGCTGGGCCGAAGAGAAAGAGGTGGGCACGTCGCCCAAGCCGGCAGGGGCGTGGTGAGCCCCAGCCTGGCCGGATCCCCCCTGCAAAGGATCCGGCTGGCCGGGTTCCGGCAGCTGCGGGCCCTGCTCCCGCGCACCGGAGTCGGTCTGACCGGCGGTCGGCGGCACGGAGTGGGGCTGGTCCGGCTGCTGCGCTGGCTGGTTGCTCTCGGTCATGGCCATAGTCTCTCGGCCCGTCCTGAGAGAACCCTTAGACCAGCCTTGGAGCTCTGTGAGGGTTCTTCAGCGCGTGCGCAGGCGCTCCGCGATCTGCTCCGGCGTCACGTCGTTGATCCACACTGCCTCGCCCGACTCGGAACCGGCCAGGAACTTCAGCTTGTCCTTGGTCCTCAGCACCGAGAACACCTGCAGGTGCAGCCAGAGCTCTTCCCGCCCGACGTTCACCGGCGCCTGGTGCCAGGCCGCGATGTACGGCAACGGCCGGTCGTACAAAGCGTCCAGCCGGTGCAACACCTTCAGGTACAACGAAGCGAAGTCGTCACGCTCCACAGTGGACAGGCCGGCGAGGTCCGCCACCTGACGACGCGGCGCCAGGTTGACCTCGACGGGCCAGCGCGCAGCGGCCGGCACAAAGGCCACCCAGTGGGCCGACTCTTCCACCACGCGCGCGCCCGCGCGTAGCTCGGCCTCCAACACATCACCGAACAACGGCCGACCGTTCGCCGCGTAGTACTCCAGTGCAGCCTCAAGCATCCGCTCGGTGCGAGGCGTCACGAACGGGTACGCGTAGATCTGACCGTGCGGGTGCGAGAGCGTCACGCCGATCTCTTCACCGCGGTTCTCGAACGGGAAAACCTGCTCCACGCCAGGCAGTCCGGACAGGAACTCCACGCGGTCCGCCCACGCGTCAACGACAGTCCGCACGCGCGACGCCGAAAGCTCGCCGAACGACTTGTTGTGGTCGGACGTGAAGCACACGACCTCACAACGCCCACGCCCCGGCGCCCGTGCGAACAGCGGCTCACCATCCACAGTGGACGGGACGTCGGGCACGTTCTGCGCCAACGAGGGAAAGCGGTTCTCGAAGACGACGACGTCGTAGTCGGCCTCGGGAATCTCCGTCGGCCGACCGGGCGTCGAGGGGCACAGCGGACAGAGATCCGCCGGCGGTTTGTAGGTTCTGGTCTGACGATGAGCCGCCATGGCGACCCACTCGCGGGTCAAGGGGTCCAGCCGCACTTCGGACATCGGCTGCGTCACGGGCAGATCCCGTGTGTCCACCGCGGTTCGCGGTGGTGCCTCAGCGCTGTCGTCGAAGTAGATGATCTCCCGGCCGTCCGCCAGTTTGCCCGCGGTACGCCTCACGCCAACTCCTCGCCGCTTCCCGGTACATGAGCCAACACCAACTCGCCCACCTGCTCGGTGAGAATCGCGCGCGCGTCGTCCGGCAGACCCTCGTCGGTCACCAGCACGTGCGCCTCGTCGAGATCGGCGATCGTGGAAATGCCCACGGTGCCCCACTTCGTGTGGTCAGCGACCACGACCACCCGCCCGGCGGCGTCGACGAGCGCGCGGTCCGTTTCACTCTCGTTGAGGTTCGGGGTCGTGAAGCCGGAGCGCTCGGCCATGCCGTGCACGCCCAGGAACACCACGTCCAGGTGCAGTGAGCGCAGCGCCTGCACGGCGACAGGGCCCACCAACGCGTCGGACGGCGTGCGCACGCCACCGGTCAGCACCACCGTGCGGTCGGTGCGCCCGCTCTGCTGCAGCACGTCCGCGACGCGGATCGAGTTCGTGACGACGGTCAGGTCCGGAATGTCGTCCAGGAACCGGGCCAGCGTCCACGTCGTCGTGCCCGCCGACAGCCCGATGGCCGTCCCAGGGCGCACGAGACCCGCCGCCAGCGCGGCGATCGCTTCCTTCTCGGGCAGCTGCCGGACCGACTTGGCCTCGAACCCGGGCTCGTCGGTGGAACGACCCACGACGGACGTCGCACCGCCGTAGACCTTCTCCACCAGGCCGCGCGAGGCGAGCACGTCGAGGTCGCGGCGCACGGTCATGTCCGAGACGCCGAGCCGGACGACCAGGTCGCTCACGCGCACCGCGCCGGTCCGCCGGACTTCCTCGATGATGACCGCTTGCCGTTGACGTGCCAGCACCTCACACCTCTTCCCTGAGGACGACTACGTCCCCGGCTCGCACGGTGAGGCGTCCGGAGACCTGTACGCCGGACAACACGTCGACACCGGACGCCTCGATCTGCGCGTCGGTGTCGGTGTGGTTGACGGCGAAGAGCCACGATACGTCGCCCCTGCGCCGCACAAGCTCAATCTCCGAAGGCGACACCTCAACGCCCGCACTGGAAAGCGCGTTTTCCACCGTTCGGCCGAGACCGTCCTCGTCGAGGTCGCAGGCCACGTACCAGGCGACACCGTTGCCGAACGCGTTGCGTGTCACCGCGGGCACGCCGGGCAACGGCCCATCGGCATAGGAGGCAACGATGTCAGCGGTCCTGACGTGCAGATGTTCCGTCCACAGCGACGCGGTTGACCCGTCAGTCAACGAAACGGTTTCGTCTTGCCGCAGCGGGAAGAACTCCTCGGACCACACGCCGAGCACGTCCCGGAACGCACCGGGGTAACCGCCCAGCCGCACGCGCGTGTGCTCGTCGGCAACACCTGACAAGTACGTGACCACGACATGACCGCCGCCCGCCACGTAGTCCGCGACAACGTCAGCGTGCGCGTCGGACACCGTGTAGAACGCCGGCACGACGACCATCGAGTACGCCGAGAGGTTCGTGCCCGGCGCGACGAAGTCGACCGTGACCCCGGCCTGCCACAAGGCCTTGTAGTACCCGAACACGTGCTTCAGGTAGTCGAAGTCCTGGGTCGGGTGCGCGTTCTGCCGCAACGCCCACCGCGACTGGTAGTCGAACAGGATCGCGACCGAAGCGTCCACAGTGGATCCGACAGCGCCGGACGCCTTCGCCAGCTCGGCCCCGACCTGGCACACCTCGCGGTACACCTTCGTCTCGGTGCCCGCGTGCGGCACCATCGCCGAGTGGAAGCGCTCGCCACCGCCGCGCGACTGCCGCCACTGGAAGAACAACGCTCCGTCCGCGCCGCGCGCGATGTGCTGGAACGAGTTGCGCCGCATCTCCCCCGGCAGCTTGGCGATGTTGCGCCGCTGCCAGTTCACCGCGGACGTCGAGTGCTCCATCAGCAGCCACGGCTTGCCACCGGCGAGCCCGCGGGTCAGGTCGGCCGACATCGCGAGCTCGATGTGCCGTTCCGGCGACTGGGCCTCGGTGTAGTGGTCGTTCGAGACGAAGTCGACCTCGCGCGCCCACTTCCAGTAGTCCAGCGCGCCGAAGGTCCAGTTGACCATGAAGTTCGTGGTGATCGGCACGTCCGGCGTGATCATCCGCAACGCGTCGCGCTCGGCCTTGTACAGCTCGAGGATCGCGTCGTCGGAGAACCGGTCGTAGTCGAGCACGTGCCCCGGGTTCGAGAACGTCGGCGTGACGCGCGGCGGCAGGATCTGCGCGAAGTCGGTGTAGCCCTGGCTCCAGAACGCCGTGGACCACGCGTCGTTGAGCTGGTCGAGCGTGTAGCGGGCCGCCAGCCACTCGCGGAACGACGCGGCGCACGTGTCG
Organism: Lentzea alba; assembly: GCF_047445655.1. GTDB lineage: Bacteria > Actinomycetota > Actinomycetes > Mycobacteriales > Pseudonocardiaceae > Lentzea > Lentzea alba_A. The sequence goes on along the minus strand of NZ_JAJAEG010000043.1, from coordinate 41,909 downwards.
CAGTAGCACCGCTGCACGTGGCACGCGTACTCGTTGCCGACGTGCCACGCGGCCAGCCCGGGGTGGTCGCGGTAGTGCGAGGCCATCTCCGCGGCTAACGCAGTCGCCCGGTCGCGGTAGATCGGCGACGACGGGCAGTACGCCTGCCGTGAGCCGTGCGAGAGCCGCACGCCGTCCGCGCGGACGGGCAACATCTCGGGGTACTGGGCGGTGAGCCACGGCGGGGGCGCGGCGGTGGCGGTCGCGAGGTCCACGCGGATTCCGCCGGCGTGCAGCAGGTCGAGCACCCTGTCGAGCCACTCGAACCGGTACTCACCCTTGCTGACCTCGATCTTCGCCCAGCTGAAGATCCCGACGCTGACCAGGTTGACCCCGGCCCGCCGCATCAGCTCGACGTCCTCGGCCCACACGTGTTCAGGCCACTGCTCGGGGTTGTAGTCGGCACCCCAGCCGAGCCCCGGCATACCTGTTGGCCAAGTCGTCACGGCGGCAAGCGTGGCCGACAACAACCCCCAACGTCAACACAAGCAAACACAACTTTGCGTTTGGGTCTGTTCGGCGGTTGACCGGTACCAGGACCGGGATTGGCCGGGAAACCGGCTGCGCACGGGTTTAACAGCTGCGTAACGGGACTTGACAGGATGTATGACTGGGACCACATTGTGCGCAACTTTGTTTGAGTCCTGTTCGGTTCGCACGAGCGAGTGTCACCTGTAGGAGCGATGATGGTTCGGTACGCGTCCGGTTCCTCTCCGTTACCGCAACTCGACCGGCGGACCCTGTTGCGGATCATGCTGGCCGGCGCCGGCGTGGCCGCGACCGGCGGACTCGCGGCGTGCGGCGGTGGTTCTGGCTCAGGCGGTGACTCGAAGGTCGTCACCTTCGGCAACAACCTGTCCGACCAGGTGCCGAAGGACGCGATCACCGCGGCCGTCAAGGCGTTCGAGAAGAACTCCGGCGGCCTGACCGTCACGATCAACACCAAGCAGCACGAGCAGTACCAGGAGCAGATCAACAACTACCTGCAGGGCAAGCCGGACGACGTGCTCGCCTGGTTCGCCGGATACCGCATGCGGTTCTTCGCCGACCAGGGCCTCACCGGCGACCTCACGGACCTGTGGGGCAAGGTCGGCAGCGGCTACTCCGACGCGCTCAAGCAGGCGTCCACGGGTTCGGACGGCAAGCAGTACTTCATCCCGTTCACCCAGTACGCGTGGGGCATGTTCTATCGCAAGAGCGTGTGGCAGGAGCGCGGTTACGCCGTCCCGAAGACGCTCGACGAACTGGTCGCGCTCGCGACCAAGATGAAGTCCGACGGCCTGATCCCGATCGCCTTCGCGCAGAAGCAGGGCTGGCCGGGCATGGGCACGTTCGACCAGCTCAACTTCCGCACCAACGGCTACCAGTTCCACGTGGACCTGTTGGCGGGCAAGGAAGACTGGCAGGACAAGCGGGTCAAGGACGTGTTCGACACCTGGAAGCGGCTGCTGCCGTTCCACCAGGAGAACGCGCTGGGCCGTGAGTGGCAGGAAGCCGCGCAGTCGTTGCAGCAGAAGAAGTCCGGCATGTACCTGCTGGGCGCGTTCGTGGGCCAGCAGTTCCCGGACGCCGAGAAGGAAGACCTCGACTTCTTCCCGTTCCCGGAGATCAACCCGCAGCACGGCACCGACACGGTCGAGGCACCGATCGACGGTTACATGCTGGCAAAGAAGCCGTCGAACCAGGACGGCGCGATCAAGCTGCTCGAGTACCTGTCTTCGGCCGAGCCGCAGCTCGCCTACCTGAAGGCCGACCCGACCGCGGTCGCGACCAACCAGAAGGCGGACCAGTCCGGCTACAGCCCGCTGCAGAAGAAGGTCGCGGACACCATCAAGAACGCCAAGCACATCACGCAGTTCCTCGACCGCGACACCGACCCCGGCTTCGCGAGCGAGGCGGCCACCAACGGCCTCATCGAGTTCATCAAGGACCCGAACAACATCGATTCCGTGCTCAAGGGCATGGCTGATCAGGCGAAGAACATCTTCAAGTGACCGCGTTGCAGGAGAAGCCGAAGGCGGTGGCCCCAGACGGGCCGCCGCCTCGTCGGCGTACGAGGAAGCGTGCCACCGCCCTCGCGGGCACGGACAAACTGGTGCTGGGGCTCATGCTCGGCGTCCCCACGATCGTGCACCTGCTGTTCGTGTGGATCCCGACGCTGGGCTCAGTCGCGTTGTCGTTCAGCAGATGGAACGGCATCGGCGGGTTCGAGGACATCGAGTGGATCGGTGTCTCCAACTACGTCGAGATCTTCACCGAGTACCCGCGGTTCTGGCCGGCGGTGCAGCACAACCTGATCTGGCTGGCGTTCCTGCTCATCGTGCCGACGTGCGCGGGCCTGCTGCTGGCGGTGCTGCTGGACCGCGAGATCAGGGGCAGCCGGATCTACCAGAGCGCCCTGTACATGCCGATGGTCCTGTCGCTCGCGCTGATCGGCTTCATCTGGCAACTGATCTACACGCCCGACGGCGGCCTGCTGAACGCGGTGCTGGGCCTGAACGACAACCCGGTCGACTGGATCGGCGACTCGGACATCAACCTCTACGCGGTGCTGGTCGCGGCGGCGTGGCGGCACACCGGTTACATCATGCTGCTGTACTTGGCGGGCTTGAAGTCGGTGGACCCGGCGTTGAAGGAAGCGGCGGCACTGGACGGCGCCTCGGCGACGCAGACGTTCTTCCGCGTCACCTTCCCGGTGATGAAGCCGGTGAACATCGTGGTCGCGGTCGTGACGGTGATCGAGGCGCTGCGCGCGTTCGACATCGTGTACGTCATCAACAAGGGACGCAACGGACTCGAGCTGCTGTCGGTGCTGGTGACCGACAACATCATCGGTGAGGCTTCGCGCATCGGCCGAGGTTCCGCGGTCGCGGTGATCCTGCTGACGATCTCGCTCGGCGTCATCATCCCGTACCTGTACCAGACGTTCAGCAAGGAGAACCGGTCGTGACGGCCACGCTGGAACGGCCCACGGCGCCGGTTCCTGTCTCGAAGAAGCGGACGGTCACCCCGGCCAGGATCGCGTTGCACGCCTTCCTGATCCTGACGTGCCTGATGACTTTGGCACCCCTGCTGTGGGCGGTCTACGCGTCGCTGCGGACGTACGACGACACCTCGGTCAACGGCTACTTCTCCATCGCGAAGTCGCTGACGTTCGAGAACTTCGCGAAGGCGTGGGAGATCGGCGACCTGCCGCACTTCTACTGGAACACGTTCCTGATCACCGTCCCGGCGCTGATCATCACCCTGCTGCTCAGCTCGATGGTGGCGTTCGGGGTGTCCCGGTTCAGCTTCAAGTTCAACCTGCTGCTGCTCATGATCTTCACCGCGGGCAACCTGTTGCCGCAGCAGGTGATCGTGACGCCGCTGTGGCGGTTGTACCGGCTGATCGAGGTGCCGGAGTGGATCAGCGAGAGCGGGTCGCTGATCGACTCGCCGATCGGTGTGGTTCTGATCCACATCGCGTTTCAGTCCGGGTTCTGCACGTTCGTGCTGTCCAACTACATGAAGACCATTCCGTACGAGCTGACTGAGGCTGCTCGGGTGGACGGGGCTTCGGTGTTCCGGCAGTACTGGCAGTTGACGCTGCCGTTGTGCCGGCCTGTGCTGGCGGCGTTGGCGACGTTGGAGTTCACCTGGATCTACAACGACTTCCTGTGGGCGTTGGTGTTGATTCAGGACGGGGACAAGATGCCGGTCACGTCGGCGTTGCAGAACCTCAAGGGGACGTTCTTCACCGACAACAACCTGATTGCGGCTGGGTCGTTGCTTGTGGCACTACCCACGCTGGTCGTCTTCTTCGTGCTCCAACGCCAGTTCGTGGGCGGCCTGACCCTGGGCTCGACAAAGGGCTGACCCTCAGCCAGCCAGAATTGCCATGAGGGTGACTCTCATGGACCTGAGGTCTATGAGAGTCACCCTCATGGCATGTCTTGCAGGGGGCTACTTGCCGCCGGTCTGCGGGTTGTAGTCCGAGATGGTGCCCCAACGCCCGACCGGGATCACGATCACCCGAGCCTTGCCCACGACGTTGGCGATCGGAATCGCACCATCCGCAGGCGTCGGATCGCCGTGCTTGCGCGAGTCCGACGAGTTGTTGCGGTTGTCGCCCATCACCCAGAGCTTGCCCGCAGGCACGGTGACCTTCTCGAACGAGTCCTGCTGCCGCGGCCCGCCGCCGAAGTTCAGGTACGGCTCGTCCAGCGGCTTGCCGTCGACCAGGACGCGGCCCTGGTCGTCGCAGCACTCGACGGTCTGACCGCCCACCGCGATGACGCGCTTGATGAAGTCCGTGCCGCTGGGCTCGGACAGGTTCACCATCGAGCCGAGGTCCTGCAGCGTGCCGACGACGAAGTTCGGGGGTTCCTTGCCGCCGGTCCAGTTCGGTGGGCCGCGGAAGACGATGACGTCGCCCGGCTGAGGGTCGCGGAACAGGTACGTGATCTTCTCGACCAGCACCTTGTCGTTCACGCAGCCCGTGCAGCCGTGCAGGGTCGTCTCCATCGAGGCCGACGGGATGACGAACACGCGCGCGACGAACGTCTGGATGACGACGGTCAGCAGCAGCGCAACGCTGAAGATGACCAGCAGCTCTTTCCAGAACGGCTGTTTCTTCTTCGCCTTCTTCTTGGAGAACCTCGGCGCCGGGTCGTCCTCGTAAGAGTCCTCGTACGAGGAGGAAGACGACCTGGAGGTGGAGAAGCGCGTGGTGCGCTCAGGGCCGTCCTCGGCGGGAGGCGTCGTCTCCCAGGTCGACGAAGAATCGTCGTTCACGCGATGACTCACACGCCCCACCTTACGGACGTCCGGGTAGGCGCAACGTGAACAGGGCCCCACCCTCGGGGGCTCTGCCCGCCGTGGCCGTGCCGCCGTGCCGTTGTGCCACCTGCTTGACGATGGCGAGTCCCAGGCCGGAACCCGGCAGGGTCCGCGCCTCGGACGAACGGTAGAACCGCTCGAAAACGTGAGGTAGATCGGCATCCGCGATACCGGGGCCCGCGTCCGCCACCTCCACCACGGCGCTGCCGTCGCCCACCTGACGCAGGTTCAGCCGCACCGCCGAGCCCGACGGGCTGAACTTCACCGCGTTGTCGAGGAGGTTCAGCACCGCGCGCTCTAGAGCACTCGAATCACCCAGAAGTGTCCACGGTTGCAGCTGCACGTCGAACGTCACGTCGTTCGAGGCGCGTCGGCGCGCGCGGTCCAACGACCGTTCTACCACCTCGACGAGGTCGACGGGTTCCTGGACGACCTGGGGTGCGTCCTCACGGGCGAGTTCGACCAGGTCACCGATGAGCGTCGTGAGCTCGTCGAGCTGGGCGCGCACGTCGGACTGGATCTCCCGCTTGTCCTCTTCGGACAACGTGGGCGAATCCGGACGTTCCGACGCCAGCAACAGCTCCAGGTTGGTGCGCATGGAGGTCAACGGGGTGCGCAGCTCGTGGCCCGCGTCGGCGACCAGGCGGCGCTGCCGTTCCTGCGACTCGGCGACCGCGCCCAGCATCGCGTTGAAGCTGTGCGTCAACCGAGCCAGCTCGTCGTCGCCCGACACCGGGATCGGCGTCAGGTCACCGGTGTTCGCGACCCGTTCGGTGGCCTCGGTCAACCGCTGCACCGGCCGCAGACCTGTGCGAGCCACGGCCGTGCCCGCGATGGCCGCGAGCAGCACGCCGGCACCGCCGATGAGCAGCAGGACCACGCTGAGCTTCGCCAAAGTGGTGCGTTGCGGCACCATGGACTGGGCGATGATGATCGCCCGCTCGTCGCCGTACCTGGCCGCGATCACCCGCGTCTCGGTGCGGTGGTCGGTCCACACGTATTCGCTGCGCTCGCCCTGCGCGACCTCCCACGCCTCCGGGACCGTCGGCGGGCGATCGGTGTCCTTCGGGTAGAGGATCTGGCCGCTGTCCGCGAGGAGCAGGCCCATCTTCACGTCACCGGCGGCGAGGAACGCCGCCGGGTAGTTCTGGACCTCGTCCGGGCTGTCGATCTTCGCGCCCTTCGTCACGGTCACGGCACGAGTGCGAAGGCCCTCGTCGAGCGCGTCGTACACGCTCTTGCGGACGACCATGTACGCGCCGAACGACACCAACGCGACGGCCCCGGCGACGCAGAACGCCGCGAGCCAGGTGACCCGAGCCCGCAGCGACGCCCTCTGCAGCCGTCCCTGGGGTTCGAAGATCACGGAGGCGTCTCCCGCAGGACGTAGCCCACCCCCCGCACCGTGTGGATCAGCCTCGGCTCGCCCTCCGCCTCCGTCTTGCGGCGCAGGTACCCCACGTAGACCTCGAGTGCGTTGCCCGAGGTCGGGAAGTCGTATCCCCACACGTCCTCCAGGATGCGGCTGCGCGTGAGCACCTGGCGCGGGTGCGCCAGCAGGAGCTCGAGCAGCGCGAACTCGGTGCGGGTGAGGCTGATGGACCGCTCGCCGCGGCGGACGTCCCTCGTGGAGGGGTCCAGCTCCAGATCGGCGAACTTGAGCACTGCGGCGGACTGCTGCGCGGCGTCGATGTCCTGAGCGGCGCGGCGCAGCAACGCGCGCAGGCGGGCCAGCAGCTCCTCCAGCGCGAACGGCTTGGGCAGGTAGTCGTCGGCACCGGCGTCCAGACCGGACACCCGGTCACTCACGGCGTCGCGCGCGGTGAGCACGAGGATCGGCAGGTCGTCACCGGTGCTGCGGAGCCGCCGGCACACCTCGAGACCGTCCAGCCGCGGCATCATCACGTCGAGGACCATGGCGTCCGGCCTGGCGGCGGTCACCGACTCCAGGGCCTGCATGCCGTCTCCGGCCGTCTCGACCTGGTAGCCGTTGAACTGGAGCGAGCGGCGGAGTGACTCCCTGACCGCCCGGTCGTCATCGACAACGAGGATGCGCATGGGGGCAGTCTTGCTGAGGGATCTGAGAGGCGCCTGAGAAGGGCCCTAACTGCAGGTGTGAGTACAGCGTTAGTTTCTGCTAACCCTCCAAGCCCCTCGCGACGGGAGCGTTCCACTTCCGCCAGAGCGCAATCAGCCTGATGGTGATGATTATTGACGCACCAGTCAGCGCGACCAGGCCTTTCTGCAATCCGATCCAGTGCCCCACCGCGACGATGATCGCTCCGGCGAGTGCTGCCACGGCGTAGATCTCTCTCCTCAGCACCAAAGGAATCTCTCGGAGGAGGAGGTCACGGAGCGCACCGCCGCCGATACCTGTCGTCATCCCGATCAGGCACGCCGCGTACGGAGTCGCGCCGAGAGCCAACGCAGTGGTGGTGCCGGACGTGACGAACAGACCGAGCCCGACGGCGTCCAGCAGCAGCACGGACCGGCGGAGCTTGGCCACGTGCGGGTGAAACCAGAAGACGATCAGGCCCGTGCCGCCGGCCACCAGGAGGTATGGCCAGTTCCGCAGGCTGGTCGGCGGGTGCACGCCCAGCAGGACGTCGCGGATGATGCCGCCGCCCAGCGCCGTGGTGAGTGCCAGGACGGTCACGCCGAACACGTCCAGACGAGCCCGCACGGCAGCCACCGCACCGGACGCGGCGAAGACGGCGATCCCGATCAGTTCCAGGACGGTGAGCAGCACGAACAGGGAGAATACGTGGTCATCTGGGCGGCGCCTCCCGACGGTAACCGGCCTCCAGCCGGCCGCCTGCGGTCTTCAGCACGTGCTCGACGACCTGGATGAACCAGTCGGATCCCTCACCGCGCACGAGCGCGCGGTAGGCGTCCACGAGTTCGCCGTGGTCCGCCTCGCGCAGCCGCCGCATCAGCCACTTGCCGTGCCCCAGCCAGCGGTTCTGCACGACCAGCGCCAGCTCACCGGCACCGGTCACCAGCCGGGTCGCGACGAACAGCAGTTCGTCCTCGTCACGTGCGCTGATCAGGTCTTCGAGCATGTCGGTGACCGCGTATCGGCGGTCTTCCAGCTCGGTGATCGTCGCTGGCGGAGGACCGAGCTCCAGCAGAGCACGCGCCTCACTCCGTATGCGTTCGCCGGTGCCGTCGGAGTCGAGCATGAGAAAGCCCTCCGCGCACATGTGCAGCAACGGCGGGCGCCGGTCCTTGGTGTCCCTGGACACGAAGTCCCAGAGCGACTCCACGGTGTGGCAGAACAGCTCGACCGGCCATCCGCGGTGCTCCAGCGTCTCCCGGAACGCGCCGGGCAGGTCCGCGACGATCACGACGAGGTCCAGGTCCGAGTTCGCGGTGTACGTCCCGGCCGCGACGCTGCCGCCGAGGAACGCCGCCGTCGCGAGCGGGAACCGCTCGTCCAGCAGGTCACGCGCCGCCTGGACCGGGTCCTTGTCCCAGTCGAGCGGCTGCCCGGTGATGTAGTAGTCCTGCTCGGGGTCCATCGGGCCGAGCACCTTCTCGACACACGGCCAGATCTCCGGGACCACCTGGTTCAGGTCCACGAGCCACGGGTTGTCGTCGGCGTCGAAAAGCGGTCTGATCTGGAGGAACTCCGCCCGGGAGATGGTGCGCACGCTGATCGGTGGTCCGCTGTTCCGCTTGGCATAGCCCTTCAGGCGCCAACCCATGTTGTCGCCGTAGGCGTGCCTGACCTCATCCCCCGCCACGGGTTCATCATCCCTTGGCAGGCCCGTGCAGACGAATTCAGACTCTCGCAACGGCCAGCACGTACCCCAGCGACGGCTGGAGAGCGAGCGGCGAAAGGATCTGGTCGAGGTACTGCCGCGCCTTCTCCCCGTGCACCGCGACGAGCGCTTCGTAGTGTCTGCGCGCGCCGTCCTGCATGCGCGGCACTGTCTTGCGCGTCTCCACGCTCAGGTCCAGCAGCTCGACCACGTGCAAACCGGCCGACGCCAACAACTTCGGGTAACCGGCGAACGTGGGCAGCTCGTCGATGTCGTACGTGGTCAAGATCGGTTGTAACTCGTCCAGCAGGCCCTGCGCCACGGGCCGCCGTTGCACGAAGTCGGACACCACCACGACCCCGGACGGCTTCACCACCCGTGCCAGCTCGCGCAGCACGCCGACGCGATCTCCCAAGTGCGGCAACGTCTCCACGGCCCACGCAGCGTCGAACGCGGCGCAGGAGAACGGCATCGCGTGTGGATCGCCGTGCACGAAACGCACCTGGTCGTCGACGAACAGGGCCTCCGCGCGGACGTTGGCGAGTCGCACGTGCTCGGCGCACGGCGAGACGGACACGATGTCGGCGTGGGAGGCCTCGGCCAGCCGGAACGCAGAAGTGCCCACGCGGCGGCCCATGTCGAGCACGCGCCAGCCGTGCCGGGCGCCGAGTTTGTCGATGTGCAGCGCGGTCATGCGTTCGGCGGCCACGCGGTTGGGTGCCTCGTCCTCTTCGGACGTCCACAGCCCGAAGTGCAGGTTGTGGTCCCAGATCGTGCGCATGACCTCGTGGTAGACGTCCGCCATCAGAAGAAGTCCGCGAGCCGCGGGACACCGGACGCGCCGGCGAGCTGGTCCAGCACCACCGCGTCGGCCGGATCGCCCTCCAGCAAACCCGCGCGCCGCAACGCATGCGTGCTCTGAAAGCCCGAGAACCACGGGCCGAGCGCACGGGCGTGCATCCGCACCGCACCGGTACCGCCCGGCTCGACCCGCACGACGCCGTCCTCGGCGACGATGCGCTGGTTGCCGGCGTGCCACGGTGCGTGCTCGTCGATGATCTCCAGGTCCACCGCGACGTTCGCCAGCCGCGGCCAGCCCCGTGCGGCCACGGCGGCGGGCAGGTCGACGACGCGCAGCATCCACGTGGAGGTCCACACCGAGTACCGCAGCGGGGTCGCGCCGAGCAGGTTGACCGTCGCCGGGTCGGTGATCCGCAGGTCGATGGCGTCGAGGGTGCCCGCCCACGACTTGAGCGAGGCGAGGAGGTTCAGCTGGGCCTCGACGTCGACGCCGATCAGGTCGAACACCTTGAGGCGGCCCATGTCGCCACCGGGCTCGCGCTTCGCCGTCAGATACCCGCGCAGGCCGTTCGGGCCGGGCAGGACGCTCACCAGGTCCATCTCGAGCACCTTCGCGACGTCGATTCGCGGTGAGCGGCGGTCGGCCATGCCGTCGATCGTCCGCGCCACCTCGAGGTAGCAGTCCTGCAGGGCGGTGAGATCGCTCTCATCCGCCGGGCGCGAAGGTATCAGCTCAGCGGGTTTCGGAGCTGAGAGCAGCCTGTCCATCGGCAGCTCGATCCACTCGAAGAGCCCGGCACGCTCCCAGCCGCGGCCCCGGTAGAGCGTCGGCACGGTCGCGTAGAGGACCGACAGCGGTTGGCCGTGCTCCCGCATCGTGGACAACGCTTTGTCGAGCAACGCGGCGGCAACGCCACGGCCGCGCGTGGCACCGTTGACGGCGACGCCGCCGATCCCACCCATCGGAACCGCGGCGCCGCCGTAGAACTGCGCGAAGGCACCGATCGAGAGCACACCGGCGACCTGGCCGTCCAGTTCCGCGACCAGTCCGTGCGTCCCGGGACGCACCAGTTGTTCCGGTCGCTCGCTCGAGTTGAACGCGAGCTTGTGGAGGCGGAAAACGGCGTCGAGGTCGTCCTCGATGTACTCCCGAATGTGCACGGACAACTATCTACCAGGAAAAGAAGCCCTGCCCCGTCTTCTTTCCCAGCTCATTGCGCGCGACCTTGTCCCGCAACAGCTGCGGCGGCTCGAACCGGGGCCCCAGTTGCGCGGCGAGGTGCTCGGCGATCGCCAGCCGCACGTCGAGTCCGACCAGGTCGGTGAGCTCCAGCGGACCCATCGGCCAGCGGTAGCCGAGCTTCATGCCGGTGTCGATGTCCTGTGCCGAGGCGACGCCCTCCTCCAGCATGCGGATCGCTTCCAGGCCAACGGCGACGCCCAGCCGTGAGGTCGCGAAGCCCGGTGCGTCGCGGACCTCGATGACGGTCTTCCCCATTTCTTCGGCCCACGTTCGCGCTTTGGCCACGTTCGCGGGGTCGACGCCGAAGTGGTGCACCAGCTCGACGAGTTGCTGCACCGGGACGGGGTTGAAGAAGTGCATGCCCAGCACGCGTTCGCCGGGGAGTCCGGCGGCGATGTCGGCGATCGAGAGCGACGACGTGTTGGAGGCGAGGATCGCGTTCGGGCACTTCGCCGCGGCGTCGCCGAGCACCTTCTGCTTCAGCGGCACGTTCTCCGGCACGGCCTCGACGACCAGCTCTGCGTCGGCGGGAGGCTCACCGACGGTCAGTTTCGCCAGCAGTCCGTCGGCGTCGACGTCAGGCTTGAGCTTGCCCTTGGCCTCGGCCTTGTGCAGTGACGCCTTCACCGCGAGAAACCCCGCGTGCGCCCGTTCGGCGTCGGCTTCCACGAGCCAGACCTGGTGGTCGTTCGCGAGCAGGAGGTGCGCGATGCCCGCCCCCATCGTGCCGCCACCGATGACGACGGCCTTCACGACTCGACCCCGGAGGAATCAAGCACAGTGGCGCTGAACATCGCCACGAGCTCCATACCGCCGATCTCACTGAGGTTCGCACCCGACGTGGCCCACTCGGGCGTCTTGAAGGCGGCCTTCATCGATTCCGTCGACTCGAAGTACAGCTCGGCGATCAGGTACGGCTCGGTGTCGCCGAGGAACCCGGCCAGGAACACCCGCTGCACCTTGGCGACCTCGGCGCGCACCAGGCCGGGCACCGACTCGGCGATCGGCATGTGCGTGCCGAAGTACTTCTCGTCGAAGCCCTCGGGGTCGGCGGGCTTCTTGTACAGCGCGATGTACTTGATCATGTGACGGTTTCCTCCTCGACTCGCCCAGCACTGTAACGCCCGAGCGCACCGCCCGGCTGAGGCACGATGGAGGAGTGCGGATCATCCTGTTGCGCCACGGCCAGAGCCTCGGCAACGTCGACGAGCTCGCCTACTGCCGCATCCCCGACCACGCGCTCCCCCTGACCGAGACCGGTGAGGCGCAGGCCCGAGCCGCCGGCCCGACGATCAGGGAGCTGATCGGCGAGGGCCCGGTCGCCGCCTACGTGTCGCCGTACAAGCGCACGCGCCGGACGTTCGAACTGCTGGGCGTCGACGCCGAGCGGATCGTCACCGAACCGCGGGTGCGCGAGCAGGACTGGGGCAACTTCCAGGACCCGGTGCAGCAGGAGGTGCTCAAGCACCAGCGCCACGCGTTCGGGCACTTCTTCTTCCGGCTGCCCAACGGCGAGTCCGGCGCCGACGTCGACGACCGGGTGGCGGCGTTCCTGGACGGCCTGGCAGTCCGGCTGCACAAGGACGACCAGCACCCCAAGACGGTGCTGATCGTGTCGCACGGTCTGACGATCAGATTGCTGTGCCGCAGGTTGTTCGACTGGAGCATCGAGCTGTTCGAGTCGCTGTCCAACGTGGACACGTGTGAGAACCGCGTGCTCGACCACGACGGCACGGGGTGGAAGCTGGACCGCCCCTTCGACCAGTGGCGCGACTCACCGGACGGGACGGTCCAGCTCCCTCACTAGAGAAGGCCGCGCTTGTAGGCGGCCACGAGACGGCGCGGCACGAGAAGTTCCTTGCCGTCCAACGTCCTCACACGCACGAGATCCGGCGCCGTGGCCTTCCACTGACTGCGGCGGTGCCGGGTGTTGGACCGGGACGTCTTGCGCTTGGGAACGGCCATCAGCGCTCTCGCTTTCCGTAGCGGCGGTTGAACTTCTCGACCCGGCCCGCGGTGTCCACGAGCCGTTGCGTGCCGGTCCAGAACGGGTGCGAGTCGGCGGTGATGTCCACGGACAGCAACGGGTAGGTGTTGCCGTCCTCCCACTCGATCGTCCGGTTCGACGTGGCCGTCGAGCGGGTCAGGAACGACTTGCCCGTGGACGCGTCCTGGAAGACGACCGGGTGGTAGTCGGGGTGGATTCCGGGCTTCACATCTCCAGCTTTCGGATCGAGTCCACGAAGGACAGTTCGTCGTCGGTCATCAGCGCCGTCTGGAAAGCCGCCGTGATGTCGTCGGGCTCGCCGACCGTGATCGCCACGATCTGCGTGGTCTTGCCGAGCCGCGGCCCGCCCTCCCCGACGCGCAGGCCACCACCGGCGGATTCCAGGTGCAGCGCGACATCCGGCTCGTCCGCGACCCAGAGCCGGCCGCGCGAGCGCACGACCGTGCCGTCGAGCAGCGAGTCGAGGGCCTCGCTGAGCCGCATCGGGTGAAATGGCCGGTCAGCCGTGAAAACCGCTGTCGAGACACCGCATTCGGGGGTGAGCGGCACCATCCGCCGCCTGCCGCTGCGCCTCACCACCACCGTCTCCGGCGTGCAGCGGTGCGCGCCGGGAGCGAGCCGGTCGAGGACGGCCAGCGTCCGTTCGTCGGCATCGCCCTGCAGCACAATGACATCCGCGGCCTCGGCCTGCGCCACGACGACCTGCGCGACCGTGCGCTCGTCGCTGACCATCGACGCGTCGCTGAGCGCGTCGTCCAGCCACGTCTCCGCGTCGATCACGGTGATGACGCACTCCACCTCGATGCCGAGGTTGCGGCGCACCACGTCCGGCTCCAGCAACGGGTCCAGGTGCAGCACGACCGTGTGGCCGCTCAACGACGACAGCAGCTCACGCAGATCTTCCCGAACCGTGCAGGACACGCAGTTGTGCAGCAGGTCGACGTCAACAGCAACGCCGTCGACCCAGCGCCGCACGCACGTCTCCGTGGCGACGTGCCGCACCAGCACCGAACCGGGCCGGTCCCGCCACACCCGCACGGCGACGTCGTGGTCCACCAGCCCCGCCACCATAACGACAACGGTTTCCATGTCAGGTACGGTAGTTGAAAACGAATGTCGTTTCAAACGTGACCAGGAGGTGGAACATGGGCAAGCGCTGCCAGCTGACCGGACGTGAACCGGGCTTCGGCAACCAGGTCTCGCACTCACAGCGCAAGACGCGCCGCCGGTGGAACCCGAACGTCCAGCGCAAGCGGTACTGGGTGCCGTCGCTGAACCGGTTCGTGACGCTCACGCTGTCCACGAAGGCCATCAAGACCGTCGACAAGCTGGGCATCGAGTCCGTTGTGGCCCAGCTCCGACAGCTTGGGGTGAAGGTCTGATGGCCAAGAGCACCGACATCCGGCCGATCATCAAGATGCGGTCGACCGCCGGCACCGGCTACACGTACGTGACCAGGAAGAACCGGCGCAACGACCCGGACCGCCTGGTGCTGCGCAAGTACGACCCCGTTGCGCGCAAGCACGTCGACTTCAAAGAGGAGCGCTGACGTGGCGAAGAAGTCGAAGGTCGCCGCAGACCAGCGCCGCCGTGAGGTCGTTGCGCGTTATGCGGAACGTCGTGCGGAACTCAAGGAAATGCTGAGGCACCCGGAGACGCGCGAAGAAGCGTTGCGGGGTCTGCAGAAGCTGCCGCGCGACGCGTCGCCGACCCGGTTGCGGAACCGGGACGTGGTGGACGGACGGCCGCGCGCCTACAGCCGGAAGTTCGGGCTGTCACGCATCCGGTTGCGGGAGATGGCACACCGGGGCGAACTGCCCGGCGTCTCGAAGGCGAGCTGGTGATGAAGGACCGCAAACCGTTGAAGCGCAGGCAGAACCTGCTCACGACCATGGGCGTGGCGGACGTCGACTGGAAGGACGCCACGCTGCTGCGCAAGTTCATCTCGGACCGGGGCAAGATCCGGTCCCGCCGCGTGACCGGCCTGACGCCGCAACAGCAGCGTCAGGTCGCCACGGCTATCAAGAACGCACGGGAGATGGCCCTGCTGCCGTACCCGTCACAAGGGCGATGACACGCACCGCCGTGCTGGCCAGGAAGGCCAGCACGGCGAGCTGCACCAGCAACGCGAGCGCCCAGGTCGTGTGTTCGTCGACCGTGAGATCGCCACGAACACCGACCAAGAAGGTCGCGTAGAGGCCCCAGCACTGCAGTGCGGCCAGACCGGCGCCGATGATCGTCGTGCGCAGCGACACGATCACGACGACGGCGGCGAGCAGCATCAGGGCCAGCAGCGGCCAGGCACCGGTGAACGTGCTCACACCGACTCCGCCACCGAATCCGAGCGCGGAGCCATAACCACCTTTCATTCTTCGCATCCGATCGGTCTATCGCGATCGATGAGATCAGCGCCACCTCCCAGGCGTGAAGTTGGTGCTTTCGAGTGAGGCACCATCGCTCGAATGAACCTGTACGAAGTAGTCCACCGGCGCAGGGACACGCGAGCCGAGTTCACCGGTGAGGAAATCCCGGACGACGTGCTGCGACGCGTGCTGACGGCGGCGCACGCGGCCCCGAGCGTGGGTCTTTCCCAGCCGTGGGACTTCGTGCTGGTGCGCGACGAGAACACGCGCAGGGCGTTCCGCGACCACGTGCAGGCGGAGCGCAGTGTCTTCGCAGCTCAGCTCGATCATGAACGAGCGGACACCTTCGCTCGTATCAAGGTCGAAGGAGTCATGGAGTCGACCCTCGGCATCGTGGTCACCTACGACCCCGACCGGGGCTCGCCGGCGGTGCTGGGCAGGCACGCGATCGCGGACGCGGGTCTGTACTCCGTGTGTCTGGCCATCCAGAACCTGTGGCTCGCCGCGACGGAAGAGGGCCTCGGTGTCGGGTGGGTGAGCTTCTACCGAGAAGATGTGCTGCGCCGGATGCTGGACATCCCTGCAAGGGTCCGTCCGGTTGCGTGGCTGTGCGTCGGTCCGGTTCGATCTCTGCCCGATACGCCCGATCTGGAACGTCACGGTTGGCGCAACCGACTACCCCTTGATGACGTCCTGCACCACGATCGGTACGGGGCGCGACCGTCCCGGTAGCCTGTGCAGGCCGCTCGGCGAGTCGGAACGGAGTCGATGAACGAGTGGAGCAGCGTGATCCGCTGGTAGCGGGCCAGATTCCGCGGTTGGACCGAGAGGTCCGCGCGTTGCTCAACGCTGGCCGCTTGCCGGAGGCGAACAGTCTTTTCGACGAGGTGGTCACCAAGGTGTCACCCGGCGCCGACCGCTGGGTTCGGTCGGCCGTCCTGGTGAACCGCGCCGTGATGGCGTGGCGCCTCGGTCGCATCCCGCTCGCGCTGGAACTGGCCGCCGAGGGGTGGACCGACCTCGACGCCGACCGCGCGGACAGCCCGGCCGTGGCCCAGACGATGGGTTCCCTCGGCTACCTCATGGAGGGCATCGGCAACCGGCGCGCGGCGCTCGACATGCTGAGGCTGTCGGTTCAGGTGGCGCGGCGGGCGGGCAACACCGACACGTTGGCCCACTGCCTGCAGCGCCTCGGCGGTTCGCTGAACTTCCGCGCCTGTTCCGGGCCTCCCGCGGCCGCGCCGGCGATCTTCGAGGAAGCACTGGCGTACCTCGACGAAGGCTTGGGCCTGGTCAAGGACGAGGCCATGCGGCGCGCGTTGATGGGCGCTTTCGGTCGTTCACTGGCTGGCGTCGGGCAGCTGGACAAGGCCGAGGAGACCGCCGCCGAAACGTTGCGGCTGGCGCTCGACTCCGGCGACCTGTGGGGCATCTCGGTCGGCAACTGGGTGCTCGCCGTCGTTCGTCGTGAGCAGGCCGATCTCGACGAGGCGCGCACGCTCGCCGCCCGTGCGGTGGCGAACGCCGAACGCATCAACGACACCTCTCTGCTGCTGCGCTTCTCCACGGAGCTCGCGGACATCTGTCACGCGTTGGGCGACGCGGTGGGTGAGGCCGAAGCGTTGCGCAGGTCGATGACGGCCTCGCGCACGGCCACGGAGACGTTGCAGGAAGGCCTCGGCCAGGCGCTGGAGCAGCGCCGGGTGGCCGTGCAGGCCCAACGGCTCGCGGTGGCCGCGCAAGAAGCGGCGGCGCGCGACCCGTTGACGGGCCTGGCGAACCGGCTCGGGCTGGAACGCGCTGCTCAGGGGCTACTTGAGTCGACGGCGGCGCGCGGGCGGGTGCCGTGGCTGGTGCTGGTCGACGTCGACTGGTTCAAGGGCGTGAACGACGACGCCGGCCACGCTGCGGGCGATGCGGCGTTGCGCGAGATCGCGGGGCTGCTGCGGCGCGAGTGCCGATCGGACGACCTGGTGGCGCGCTGGGCGGGCGACGAGTTCGTGGTGCTGCTCGGCGACACGGGTCCGAACATGGACGTAGGCCCGAACGTGGCCGAGCGGATCCGCGCGGCCGTCGACGGCCACGACTGGACGATGGTGCTGGGCGCGGTCCGCCGCCCGACGGTGAGCATCGGGGTCGCGGCCGGCCCGGCCAAGCTGGACCAGCTGTTCGCGGCCGCGGACATGGCTCTGTACCGCGCCAAGCGGCACGGCCGGAACAGGGTCGAGGTCGAGCCCTCTGTGGACGAGATCCCCGAGATCGTGTCGGGGAACTGACGTTTTTGGTGAGCTTCAGGCGATGAGGCCGCCGCGGTAGGCCACCAGCGCGGCCTGCACGCGGTTGACCGCGCCGATCTTGCCGAGCACCGACGAGACGTAGCCCTTCACCGTCGCCTCCGACAGGTGCAGGGTGCCGCCGATCTCCGCGTTGGACATGCCCTGACCGATCAGCACGAGCACCTCGCGCTCGCGTTCGGACAGGCTCGCGAGGAGCCTGCGCGCCGGCTCGGCCATCCGCTCGCCGTCCGCGACGGCCGCGAGCACTCTGGCCGCGACACCGGGGTCGAGCACAGCGCCACCGCGTGCGAGATCGCGCACGGCTTTGACCAGCTGCTCCGGCTCGGTGTCCTTGAGGAGGAAGCCGGCCGCGCCCAGACGCAGGGCCTCCGAAACGTACTCGTCGACGTCGAACGTGGTCAGGATGCAGACCCGAGGCGGATCCGGCAGCGTCCGCAGCCGCCGCAGTGCCACGAGCCCGTCCGATGTGCGCATCCGGATGTCGAGCAGGACCACGTGAGGACGGTGCTGGCGCGCCAGGTCGGCTACCAGATGGCCGTCATCGCATTCAGCAACAACTTCGATGTCCCCGACGCTGCTCAGGATCATGCGAAGGCCGGAACGGACGAGGTCCTCGTCGTCGGCCAGCAGAACCTTGATCACGACGCCTCCCGCATTGGCGTTCCGTGCTCCCACATGTTCGTGATCTTCGCGTACACCCGCCGAAGGTCACGTTAATTCTCAGTTATCTCATCATGTGGTAACGGTTTTTCGAGATCACCGGCAACGTTCACAGTTACCGGAATAGCGCGCCGACTTCGCTGCGTAGGCACGCCACCAGGAGATAGTCGGTACGACCGGAACACTGAGTAACCAAACTCGGAAATCCCACTGAGTGGAATGCTGTACCAGATATCACAGATACGGTCCGGGAATCTGAATCTGCCCATCGGCTTCATTCTCGTTTCTACCCGTATGGCTCCTGGTCGTCGCACGGAATCGATACAGTCCCTCCGGGAACGATCCGGGAAACGCGAAGGTCTTTCGCAATAGCCTTACCGGAAAGTAACGTGCGTCACAACAGCCCCTGCCTGCTCGGAGAGGAGCTTCGCGCCATGCGGAGACCCAATCCGGTGACGTCCCTGTTGGCCACCGCCGCCGTCACCGCCTCCCTCTTGTTCGTCCCGTCCGCCGCCGCAGAGGAACCTCGCGCGGTCGCGTTCGCCGCCGACGACTACTGCCTCGGCCAATGCAACGACATCGTGCCGCCGGGCAACAACGGCAACGCGACGCTGGCCGAGATCCTCGGCCACAAGGCGTTCGGCACCCGTCCCGCGCACTCCGCCGACCAGCTCGGCAAGTACGACGCCCTGGTCGCCGGCCACAGCGGCCTGACCAACGCCCAGCTCACGAACTTCTTCAACGACGCGTCGTTCGGCGTGCCCTCCGACCAGGTCGAAAGCACGGTCAAGCCGCGCGCGGACGTGACGATCGTGCGCGACAAGAAGATCGGCATGCCGCACATCACCGGCACCACGAGGTCCGGGACGATGTTCGGCGCCGGTTACGCGGCCGGTCAGGACCGGCTGTGGCTGATGGACCTGTTCCGCCACCTCGGCCGCGGCCAGCTCAGCGGGTTCGCCGGCGGTGCGCCCGGAAACCGGGTGCTGGAGCAGAGCTTCTACAACCAGATCCCGTACACCGAGGCGGACCTGCAGAAGCAGATCGACACCGCCGTTGCGAAGGGTGGCGAGCGCGGGCGGCAGGCGTTGGCCGACGTCAACGACTACATCGCCGGTATCAACGCCTATCTGACGCAGTCCGTCTCCGCGCGCAACTTCCCCGGCGAGTACGTGCTGACCGGGCACGCCGACTCCATCACGAACTGGAACGACATCCAGCCGTTCAAAGCGACCGACATGGTGGCCATCGCGGCCGTCGTCGGTGGCCTGTTCGGTGCCGGTGGTGGCGGTGAGGTGCAGTCGGCGCTGGTGAAGCTGGCCGCGCAGAACAAGTACGGCGCTGTTGCCGGTGAGCAGGTGTGGAAGGCGTTCCGGGCGCAGAACGACCCCGAGGCCGTGCTGACGCTCCACAACGGACAGTCGTTCCCGTACTCGGGTTCTCCTGCTTCGCCTGCTGGAGTGGCTATGCCGGACTCCGGCAGCATCACGCCGGAGCGGATGGTCTACGACGAGGTGGGCGGTACCGGTGCTGCTGTCGACGTGCCTGCTTCCGAGGAGTTGTCGAAGGCTTCCGGCATCTTCGAGGACGGCGTGCTGCCGGCCGATCTGCTGAACAAGAAGCACGGCATGTCCAACGCCCTGTCGGTGTCCGGTGCGCACACGGACACCGGGAACCCGATCGCCGTGTGGGGTCCGCAGACCGGTTACTTCGCGCCGCAGCTGTTGATGCTGCAGGAGCTCAACGGTCCTGGTATCCGTTCGCGCGGTGTGTCGTTCGCGGGTGTCTCGATGTACGTGCAGCTGGGCCGCGGTGTCGACTACTCGTGGAGCGCGACCTCCGCGGCGCAGGACATCATCGACACGTACGCGGTCGAGCTGTGCAACGCGGATGGTTCGCCTGCCACAAAGGCTTCTACGTCATACGTGTTCCACGGTGTCTGTACGCCGATGGAACGCTTGGAGCGCAAGAACGCGTGGAAGCCAACGGTTGCCGACGGCACGCCGGCGGGCTCCTACACGTTGGTGATGTGGCGGACCAAGTACGGCCTTGTGTCGTCTCGTGCGACCGTGGGCGGCAAGGTCGTGGCGTACACGACGTTGCGCTCGACGTACATGCACGAGGTCGACTCGATCATCGGCTTCCAGGAGCTCAACGACCCGTCGGCAGTGCGTTCGGCCGCCGACTTCCAGCGCGCGGCGGACAAGATCGGCTACGCGTTCAACTGGTTCTACGTGGACTCCCGTGACGCCGCGTACTTCAACTCGGGGCTGAACCCGGTTCGTCGGTCCAATGTGGACCCGAACCTGCCTGTTTGGGGTCGCGCCGAGTACGAGTGGGTCGGCTGGGACGGCACCGAGAACACCGCCTCCTACATGCCTTTCGCCGGGCATCCGAACTCGATCAACCAGGACTACTACATCTCCTGGAACAACAAGCAGGCGCGCGACTTCACGTTCGGCGGCTTCGGCCACAGCGCCGTGCACCGCGGTGACCTTCTGGACGGCCGCGTGCGGGCAATGATCGCCTCCGGTCAGAAGGTCACGCGTGCTTCTCTGACTCGCGCGATGGCCGAGGCCGCTGTCGCGGACCTGCGTGCCGAACAGGTGCTGCCGGAGCTGCTGCGCGTCGTGGAATCGGCTCCGGTCGATCCCTCGTTGGCTCCGGTGGTTCAGAAGCTGAAGGACTGGCAGCGTTCAGGCTCGTTGCGCAAGGAAACCTCGAAGGGCAGCAAGGCCTACGGCCACGCCGAAGCCATTCGAGTTCTCGATGCGTGGTGGCCGCTTCTGGTGGAGGCTCAGTTCAAACCCTCGCTGGGTGATGGCCTGTGGTCTGCTCTCGTGAGCGCGATCCAGGTCGACGAGGCCCCGTCCGACACGCACGGCGCCGCGCCGCACAAGGGTTCCTCGTTCCAGTACGGCTGGTGGGGCTACGTCGACAAGGACCTGCGCAAGGTCCTCGGCGACCCGGTCCAGGGCGCGTTCCCGCAGACCTACTGCGGTGGCGGCACGTTGGCCGGCTGCCGAACCGCGCTGGTCTCGACGCTCTCCCAGGCCGCAGCCAAGCCCGCCAACCAGGTCTACCCCGGCGACGCGGACTGCGCCGCGGGCGACCAGTGGTGCGCGGACACGATCATCCACCGCGCCATGGGCGGCATCACCCAGGACAAGATCCACTGGCAGAACCGCCCGACCTACCAGCAGGTCGTGCAGTTCCCGTCCCGAAGGGGCCAGAACGTCACGAACCTGGCCGCTCGTGGGACGGCTTCTGCGTCGTCCCACGAAACGGGCTGGAACACGCTCCCACCTGCACACGTGCTGGACGCCAACCCGTTGTCCCGCTGGGCCAGCGACTGGAGCGACAACCAGTGGATCCAGGTCGACCTTGGCTCTGTGCAACGAGTCGGTCGCGCTGTGTTGCACTGGGAGTCGGCGTTCGGAACTGCCTATCGCATCGAGCTTTCCGATGACGGCACGACTTGGCGGAACGTTTTCTCCACAAGTGCTGGCGATGGCGGCGAGGATGTCGTAGCGTTTGCAGTACAGGAAGCGAGATACCTCCGAATGACGGGTACCCAACGGGCCACGCGTTACGGATACTCCCTGTACGAGCTTGAGGTCTACAGCTTGTAGGCCTTCGAGATGAGGACGCCGATCCACCCCCAGGGGTCGGCGTCCTCTACTTTTATGCCCGGAACAGGTAGTTCCTGGTCGCGTCACCGATCTTGCCGGTGGCCACCCACTCCCCACCGTGCCAAGTGCTCATCCGGTACCCGCGCTCGGTCAGGAAGTCGGCGACCTCCTCAGCCCGGTACCCGAACCGCTCGACGTGCCGTTCCTCGATCTCCAGCAGGAACGCCGGCTTGAACCGCTCGATCGTCGCCTTGGCCCCTTCGAGCACCTTGAGTTCCGCACCCTCGACATCCGCCTTCACGAAGTCGAGCCTGCTGATCCTGTTCACCTCGACGAAGTGGTCCAACGTGTCCGTCTTGACCACCACGTCCAGGTGCTCGTCGAACTCCTCGTTGGACCCGAGCCCGTTGGCCCCCACCGTGAGGAACGACCGCCCGGTAACAGGACTCCCGTGGCGAACCGGCACGCTCATGACCTCGCGCCCCTGCTCCTCGGCCCCCAGCGCCACCGAGTGCCGCTTGATGTTGCGCCCCTCCCGCGGCCTGAGGACGTAGCTGAGTGCCGGATGCGCGAACACGAGCGGCTCAACGCTGTGCACAGTCCCTTGTGGACCAACAAGTCTCGACAACGTGACCGTGTACAACCCCAACGCCGCCCCGACGTCGACACAGACGTCCCCAGGCTTGACAACCTTCCGGAGCCCGATCAGCTCCGGCTCTGCATAAGGAGTGAGCCGGGCAAGCGCCCGCAACCCGGCAACCACCGCGGCACTGCGAAGTTCGGTCAACACCCGAACCAGCCTAGACGTGCCCGTTCGAGTGCGGTTCGCCCGCTGGCAACCCGATCTGATCAGCGAACTCAGCAGCCACCCGCGCCCCGCCATAAACGCTCAACGCCTTGGCCAGATGCTGCTTGAGATCCTTCCGATGCTGATCCTCAAGCTCAGGCAGCGCCTTCTCAACACTGCTGACCAGCGACTCGGCCCAGTGCTTGCTCGGCTGGTGCTGCGCGATCCGCACCAGCTCAGCCAGGTGATCAGCAAGCTTCACAGCCGCCTCAACCTGGTACCCGTTGCGCTGCAACCACCAAATCGTGGCCGTACCGACGTCCGTCAACACCTCGTCCCGCAGGTACCGGATCTCCGCCCGTTCGATGTCCCGCTCAGCCAGCTTGAACGTGGAGTTCCGCAGCAACTCGATGTGCTTGCGCGCCATCTCCAGGTCCTCGTCGACGACGCTGACCTTCACCTGCTCAGCCCGCGCCCAAACATGAGTGCCAGGCACCTGCCGTTCGGTGGCGAGCTCATCCCCCAGCTGATGCTGCAACGCCGCATGGTGCACCAACATCGCCTTGCCACTGACCTCCTTGGCCCGCTGCAAAACGTGATGGATGGCAGCACTCCGCGGCGAGTTGTGCCGCAACCCGGTAGCCAGATCAAGCCGCCAGACGACCGTGAACTTCACCTGGAAGTCGAGCCCGTACACCGCACTGGGCAACGGCGTCTCGAACTCCTGCTGGTGACTGCTGGCCGGCGGCACGAACGTGAAGTCCTCGGCACTCTTGGGCACCCGTCGCCGCCACCACGCCTTGACGGTGCCAAGGGGTCCAGGACGGAAGTCGGGCCAGGGTCTGCTCACGCCCTCTCCCTACCTGACGTTTCTGCCTCTTTGAAGGTGGCCTGCCTCACTTCCCTCCAACGGCCGCAAGCATCTCGACCGGCCGCTCACGGTGCGTGAGCGGGCCCGTGGTCAACTCGGTGGCGCCACCCCGCTAGACTGCTACCGCCAGCCCTAGTAGCTCAGGGGATAGAGCATCGGTTTCCTAAACCGTGTGTCGCAGGTTCGAATCCTGCCTGGGGCACCACCTTTCGCCGGGTGAAACTAAGGGCTCTGACCAGTGAAAACAGGTCGGAGCCCTTGGTCTTTGGTCAGGGCTGAAGTCGATCTCATCGCCCGTTCGTGGGCTGGACGTGGTGCGAGTTCGGCGTGGTTTCGCACCATGAGCATCCGGAAGCGCCCCTCCAAGGGCCGCCAACGAGGGGAGATCGAGCCCGTCCCGAGCGGTTCGCCGCGTGTCAAGGTCTACGCCGCCATCGACCCGATCAGCGGTCGTCAGCACTGCATCTACGAGACCATTCCGGCAGGTTCGAACGCCGCAACGAAAGCCGAGAAGACCCGTACGCGGATCATCAACGAAATCGATGAGCAGCTGAACTCCACCACCATTCCCCGCACAATGGGGCCTCCGTCAACACGTGGGTCCAGTGTGGCCAGAAGGTCCGACAAGATCGTTTGTACGGGGTGCGACCGGATGGCCACGGGGTGCGTCCGTTGTGGTCAACGAAGAGGGCCGAAAGGCCCGTCAATGTAACGCCCGATCGGCGTAGCGTCAGCGGGTCTTGCGTCGACCACGCATGTCTCGGAGGAACGCGATGAAGCGATCCGTGGCTGTTCTGTCCGCACTGGTTCTCGTCTTCGGCGGCGTGGTGGTGTCGCCCGCCGTGGCCGCGCCGAGTAGCGATCCGTTGGACGTTTATGTCGCCGAAGTGTCGCCAAAGCAGGCTGGTGAGCTGTCACGGCAGGGGTTCGACGTCGCCGCCAGCAGGGCCAAGGGCGACAACGTCGAGGTTGAGCTGGTGCTGGCGGAGAGCGAGCAGAAGCAGCTCGCCAAGCGTGGCATTCAGGCGCAGGTCAAGAAGAACAAGGACGGCAAGAGCGCGCGGCAGCAGGCGGCGGAGCAGGCGGTCGGCGGGTTCACCGTGTGGCGGTCGTTCGACGAGCCTGGTGGGATTCGGGATCAGCTCTACCAGATCGCGCGGGACAACCGGAACCTCGTCAAGCTCCAGGTGCTCGGGAAGACCGGGCAGGGGCGCGAGATCATCGCGGTGAAGGTCACGCAGGCGGCCAACGAGACGCCGGACGGGGCGCGGCCGGCGGTGTTGTACTCGTCCACGCAGCACGCGCGGGAGTGGATCAGCACCGAGGTGAATCGGCGGTTGCTCAACCACTACGTCAACAAGTTCAAGGCCAACGACAAGGACGTCAAGCGGCTGCTCAAGGACACCGAGTTGTGGTTCGTCGTCGTTGCGAACCCGGACGGGTACCAGTACTCGTTCGACACGGAGCGGTTGTGGCGCAAGAACTTGCGGGACAACGACAACAACGGGGTGATCACGGTCGGGGACGGGGTGGATCCCAACCGCAACTTCGACGAGCACTGGGACTACGACAACGAAGGGTCGTCGAGCACTACGGCCAGCGACACCTATCGCGGGCCTTCGAGGGCTTCGGAGCCGGAAACCAAGGCCATGCAAGGGCTGCTGGACCGGATCAAGCCGAAGTTCCAGTCCAACTGGCACTCCGCGGGGCAGTGGATCCTGTATCCGCAGGGGTGGCAGACCGGGTCGCCCGAGGCGGACAACCCGATCTACGTGGCATTGGCGGGCACCGATGCCAAGCCGGCGATTCCTGGGTTCGACCCGGGGATCAGCTCGGACGAGTTGTACGTGACCAACGGCGAGACCACGGATTATGCGGACGTGCGGAACGGGACGGTGTCGTTCACACCCGAGCTGAGCGAGGGGTGCGACGGGTGTGGGTTCGTCTTCCCGGATGACGAGGCGCTGGTTGAGGCCGAGTTCCAGAAGACGTTGCCGTTCTCGCTGTCGCTGGCGAACTCCGCCACGGACCCGGCCAACCCGAAGTCCGCGGTGGGTATCCAGGTCAAGCCGTTCTACCTCGACCAGGCCGACGTCGACCAGGAGAACGGGCCACTGTCCATGTTGGACTTCACGTTCGACAGGTCGTACGGCGATCCGCAGGAAGTCCGGGTGCTGGCCAAGAAGTCGCTCGGTGCGGTGACGGCGAAGTGGCAGGTCGGGAACGGGCCGGTGCAGAGCACGGCGACCACCGAGTGGACCGGTGGTGAGCGGTACGGCGTGGGCAACGCGAACTACTACCACGTCGTCAGAGGCACGGTGACCGGCACGAGCCCCGGTGACCAGGTCAAGGTGTGGTTCGAGGGTGGTGGGCAGAAGAGCAGCGAGTTCACCTACACCGCCGTGTCGGAGACCAACAACGACGTGCTCGTCATGTCCGCCGAGGACTACACGGGAGCTTCGCCCGTCCAGTTCACCACGGCGCCGAAGTACCTGTCGTACTACGCGGACGCGCTCACGGCCAACGGGATCGGACACGACGTGTACGACGTGGATGCCAACGGGCGCAAGGCACCTGACGCGCTCGGTGTGCTGAGCCACTACCGGGCCGTCATCTGGTACACGGGCGATGACGTCATCACCAGGGAACCGGGATGGGGACCTGGCAACGCGTCCAGCCTCGCCCAGACCGAGCTGTTCGAGATCCGCGACTACCTCAACGAGGGCGGAAAGGTGCTCTACACCGGCAAGTACGCCGGGCACCAGTACGCCACGGGCCACGGCACGCAGCTCTACGACCCGTTCGAGAACAAGCAGTGCAGCACCTTGCCCGACGCCGCGCTGCGGTGCCGGCCGCTCTCCGGATCCGGGGACAACATCAACGACGTCATCGAGTACTGGTTCGGTGCTGCGATCATCAACGAGGGCGCCGGCCACAACGAGAACGGCGACGCGTTCAGCGTCTCCGGTGTCGCGGACCCGCACGCCGGACTCACGATGACCCTCAACGGGACCGAAAGCGCGCAGAACCAGGAGCACTCGGCGTCGTTCCTCACGACGAGCGGTCTGCTGCCGGTGAACCAGTACCCGCAGTTCGCCAGCAACGTCACGGCGGCGTGGGATCGTCCGGGCGGGCCGTTCGCGCCACACAGCGGCGACTTCTACATGTACTCGCAGATCAGCGACGTGTCGTACAAGCGGCTCACGCGCACGATCAACGTTCCCGCGGGCGGTGCGCAGATGTCGTTCTGGACGTCCTACGACATGGAGCCCGAGTGGGACCACCTGTTCGTCGAGGCGCGGACGGTCAACGGCACCAACTGGACGACGCTGCCCGACACCAACGGGCACACCAACCAGAGCACCGGCCAGAGCTGCCCCGCGGGCTGGCGGGATCTGCACCCGCAGCTCGACCACTACCAGACCCTCAACGCCTACGGCACTTGCACCGCAACCGGTTCGTCGGGTGTGTGGCACGCGGCGTCCGGTGGTTCCGGTGGCTGGCAGCAGTGGAACGTCGACCTGACGGCGTTCGTGAACAGCCAGGTCGAGATCTCCATCGCCTACGCGAGCGACTGGGCCACACAGGGGCTGGGCGTGTTCATCGACGACATCGAGGTCACGACCGGTGAGGGCAGCACCTCGTTCGAGTCCGGTCTGGACGGTTGGGTCGTCAGCGGTCCGCCGGCGGGCAGTGCGCCGAACGGCAACAACTTCACGCGCACGACCGCGGCCGGGTTCCCGGAAGGTGCCGTGGTGAAGACCGCGGACACCCTGTACTTCGGGTTCGGCTTCGAGGGCATCAGCGGCACGGCAGTCCGCAACGAGGTGATGGCGAGGTCGATGAACTACCTGCTCGGCTGATTCCACGCTGAGAGGACTGTCCGCATTCTCAGCTTTTCCCAAACGATTTTCTCAGAATTGCCGCGTATTCCTGGAGCCACATCGTTGGCGGACAGGAGGCGACGTGGCGGGCAGAGGTGGGCACAACGAGCTGAGCGGCAGCGCTCAGCTCGCTGCCCAGGTGCGCACCGTCCACGGCGGGCTGCACATCTCCAGAACGTCCATGACGGGTGTGGCGTTGGTTTGCGCCGTTGTCGGACTGGTCTTGCTCTCGATGGCCAAGCGTTCCGAGTCGGGGGTCGTGGCGACGGTGACTGCCGGTGCGGTACCTGGAAGTTCTTCGGTTCTCAACGCGGATGAGCCTGAGGCCGCCTGGGAGGTGGTGGAAGTTCCCAAGGGAGAGCGGCCTTCGGTCGTGGCCATGACCGAGGCCGAAGGGCTGCTCCGACGGGCTTGGCCGGACGAGGCACGGCTGCGGGACGCGCGGTCGTTGCGGATCACGGGTGGCTTGTGGCTGCGGGCCGACGTCGAACTGCCGGGCGAGGGTTGTGCGGGCGTGGTCGAGGTCGTGGTGATCGACGCCGGCGAGGTCTACGCGGTGCTGGTGATCACGGCTGGAAAGTAGCTTGCCCCAACGATCATTGACCAAAGTAAACAAAGTTACCTAATTTCGAGGCATGAGTGAGCCTCGGCGACGCAGGTCACAACCGAACGGTCCGCGCCTTCAGGAGCTCTACGAGGACGCCCGGCGGCGGTACTCACGGCGCGGACTGTTCGGGGTCGGGGCCGCGCTGGCCACGGCGAGCGTGCTCCCGAAGACGGCGAGCGCCTTCGAGGTGCCGACGGTCCTGCTCAGCACCCAGAACAACGGGGCCGCGCTCAGGCCGTTCGGGCGCCACATCGCGTTCGGCGCCGACCCGACCAGGCAGGTCGTCGTGTCGTGGCAGGTGCCGGCCAACGTGAAAGCGCCCTACCTGCGCATCGGCACAACGCCGGGCGAGTACGGGCAGGCGATCCAGGCCGAGGTGCGAGCCCTCACGAGCGATCTGGCGTGGCAGGAGAGGGAACCGCTCTTCACCATCTCGCCGCATCTCGGCAAGGCCGTCACCCAGTACTACCTGCACGTGAGGCTCAACGACCTCGTGCCCAACACGACGTACTACTACGTCGTGGGCCATCAGGGTTACGAGCCAACGGAACCCGCCACGTTCACCACGGCACCGACCACCCCGAGAGCGTTCTCGTTCACCGCGTTCGGAGATCAGGGCGTCGGGTACAACGCGCTGGCCACCAACAGCCTGATCGCGGACCTCGGACCGCAGTTCCACCTCGCCATGGGCGACATGAGCTACGCGAACGACGGCGAGGGCGGCCGGCCGGCGACCGACAAGTACGACGCGCGCAAGTGGGACTCGTTCTTCGACCAGAACGAGCTCGTCGCCGCCAACATCCCGTGGATGGTCGCGCTGGGCAACCACGAGATGGAGAGCTGGTACGACAAGAACGGCTACGGCGGCATGCGGGCGCGGTTCACCATGCCCGACAACGCGTGGGACGGCTCCACCTGCATCTACTCGTGGCGGTACCTGAACGTCGGGCTGATCAGCTTGGACGGCAACGACATCTGCTACAACAGCGACGCGAACCTCGACTACACCGAGGGAAAGCAGCTCGCCTGGCTCAAGGCTCAGCTCCAGAAGTTCCGCGCCGACCCCACGATCGACTTCATCGTCGTCTACTGCCACCAGTGCACGTACTCCACCTCAGGCAACAACGGGTCCGAGATCGGCGCGCAGAAGCGGTGGGCGCCGCTGTTCGACCAGTACCAGGTGGACCTCGTTCTCAACGGGCACAACCACGTCTACGAGCGCACCGACCCGATCAAGGCGGGCAAGGGCACCAAGAAGGCGGACATCCGGAGCACCGTCAACCCGGTCAAGGACGGCACGACGTACATCACCGCGGGTGGTGGCGGCGAGAGCATCAACGGCTGGGCCGACTCGAAGATCGCTGATTCCTACTTCGGCAACGTCAAGGACGCCACCGCCACCATGCGGGTCGACCAGGAGGACGGCGAGGAGAAGATGATCAAGGTGACCTGGTCACGCGTGCGGTATCGCGGGTACGGGCTGGTCGTCGTCGACGTGACACCGAAGCAGATGAAGGTCCGTGCGCTCACCGAGACGGGCGCGCTGATCGACGAGCTGACCATCCGCCGCAGCTGAAAGGCCTGCCATGACTGAAACTTCGAGGCGGTCGCTGTTCGTGCTGGGCGGCACCGCCGCGCTCGTCGCCGCCACCGCGTCCCGCACCGACGCGGCACCGGACGGACTCAAGTCCCGCCCCCTCGGGCGGCACATCGCGTTCGGCGCCGATCCGTCCAGGCAGGTCGTGATCTCCTGGCAGCAGCTGGAGAAACCCGTCGCGCCGTACGTCCGGATCGCCACGTCGGAGAACAACTTCAGCGCACCCGTCGCCGCGGAAGTGCGCACGCTCAAGAGCGAGATCGGCTGGCAGGAAGGCGACCACAGCTTCCCGCCGCACGGCCCGGACCCGATGTACCAGTACTACCTGCACGTCAAGCTGAACGACCTGAAGCCGGACACGACGTACTTCTACGTTGTGGGACACCAGAACTACACGCCGGGCAAACGACGCGGCGAGGTCGCGAAGTTCCGCACCGCGCCGGCATCGACGAGCACGAAACCGTTCACCTTCACGGCGTTCGGCGACCACGGCTACGGCTACAACGCCCGCAAGATCAACAGCCTCGCCGCGGACCAGGAACCGGCGTTCCACCTCGCCCTCGGCAACCTGAGCTACGCCATCCACAACGGCACCCCGAACCTCGAAGGCGGGCACCCCGACACGGACAAGTACGACGCCGCGCGGTGGAACAGCCTGTTCGCGCAGAACGAGTTCATCGCCGCGAACACCCCGTGGATGATCACACTCGGCAACCGGGAGATGGAGGAGTGGTACTCCCCCAACGGCTACGGCGGCGTTCAGGCACGTTTCACCATGCCGGACAAGAGCTACTACGCGTGGCGGTACCAGAACGTCGGACTGATCAGCCTGGACAGCAACGACATCAGCCGCAACCCGGCGAACCTCAACTACACCAAGGGAAAACAGCTCACCTGGCTCAAGGCCCAGCTGCAACGACTACGCGCGGACCCCACGATCGACTTCATCGTCGTCCACCTGCACCACGCCACCTACTCGACCGCTGAAGGCGGTTCGGAAGAGCTCGCACAGCAGAAGTGGGCGCCCGTGTTCGACAAGTACCGGGTCGACCTCGTGCTCAACGCGCACAACCGCGTCTACGAGCGCACCGACCCGATCAAGGCCGGAAAGGCCGTCAACGACGGCACCACCTACGTCACGGTGGGAATCGGCGGCCA
Source organism: Lentzea alba (assembly GCF_047445655.1). GTDB lineage: Bacteria > Actinomycetota > Actinomycetes > Mycobacteriales > Pseudonocardiaceae > Lentzea > Lentzea alba_A. The sequence goes on along the minus strand of NZ_JAJAEG010000043.1, from coordinate 11,380 downwards.
AGGACTCGACAGGTTCTCCACGGACACCTTGCCCTGGTCACGGGTGCGCTACCGGGGGTACGGCCTGGTCGCGGTCGACGTGGCACCGAAACAGATGACGGTCCGCGCGCTCGACGAGGACGGCGGGCTGATCGACCAGTTCACCCTGCCACGAACCTGAGGCATGATCGGGTGCATGCGAATCATCGTCGACGCGGACCCCGGAATCGATGACGCCCTTGCCCTCTACTACCTGCGGGCGCAGGCAAAAGCGGAGGTCGTGGCTGTCGGCACGGTCCACGGGAACGTGCCGGTGGAGGTGGCCACGGCCAACGCGCTGAGGCTCGTGGAGCGACTGGGGTTCGACGTTCCCGTTGCGATGGGGGCGAAGCGGCCGCTGGCGCAGGCGTTGCAGACCGCGGAGGACGTGCACGGTCCGGACGGGCTCGGTGGCGTGGCCGGCGAGGCAGCCGCGAAGGTGGCGACGGAGAAGAGTGCGGCGGAACAGTTGGTGCAGCTTGCGAGGGAGCAGCCGGGAGAGCTCAACCTCCTCGCGATCGGGCCGCTCACCAACGTGGCGCTGGCGTTGCAGATCGAGCCGGAGCTGCCGAACCTGCTCGACAAGGTCGTGGTGATGGGCGGCGCGCTCAACGTGCCGGGCAACATCACGTCGCAGGCGGAGGCCAACTTCTGGCACGACCCGGAGGCCGCCGATCTGGTGCTGGGGGCCGGGTTCGCGGATCTCACGGTGGTGGGGCTCGACGTGACGATGGCGAGTCATGCGCCGGGTGAGTGGCTGGAAGCGCTCCCGCAGGACTGCTACCCCAGGAGGTTCCTGAGGTTCTACGCGGACTTCTACGAGAGCTTCCTGGGGAAGGCGGGGTTCGTGCCGCACGATCCGCTGGCGGCGGCGATCCTGCTGGAACCGGACCTGGCGACCTACGTCGAGGACCGGTTCGCCGTCGAGCTCGGTGGGCGGTACACGCGCGGGAAGGTTGTGGCAGACCAACGGTTTCTGGCGCCGGGCAGCCCGTTCGGGCGGGACATCGCACCCGAACGGACAACGGCGAAGTACGCGGTCGACGTTGACAAGGACCGCTTCCTCGAGCAGCTACAGGACGCGCTGGTGCAGCCCTAGGGCGCGGAGGGCCTGGACTCGGCGTTCCACCGCGGTCTGGGACTCGGGCATCAGGTGGAGCCACTCGTCGGTGACGGAGACGCTGCCGCTGTGCTTGCGGCGCAGGAAACCCACTTCCGGGGTGAAGTAGCCCGGGGTCAGCTCGGTGATCGCAGCGATCAGCGAGAGGTCTTCCATGCGGGGCAGGCCTCCCCAGCCACCCAGGGCGTGCACGACATCGGCGCGCAGGGTGGTGCAGTTGGGGTGGAAGGGCAGGCGACCGAAGCCGGTCGCGCTGTCGATCGCGGAGAAGTAGTAGTCGGCCACGGCGCCGGCGGGGATCGGGCCCGGCTCGATCAACGGGTCGAACGAACGCCAACTGCCATCAAGCAGCAGGTCGTGGGCCTGGGTGGCGACCCAGCCGATGGACGGGTAGGTGGCGAAAGCCTCGATGGCCACTGCCAGACAACCGGGCAGGAGCACGTCGTCCGAGTCGAGGACGTGGACCAGCGTGCCGGCGCTGCGGCCCAGGGCCAGGTTGCGGCTGGGCGCGATGCCCAGGTGCTCGCTGTTGGCCTGATAGCGGGCGAACGGGAAGGCGTTGATCGCGTCGGCCAGCACCGGCGTCGCGGAGTCCTCCTGGACCAGCCACTCCAGGGTCCAGTCGGCGGGAAGTTGCTGGGCGGCAAGGCTCTCGCCGGCTTCCAGCACCACCGCGGAACGGCCGGCGTGGACAGGGGTGATCACCGAGATCACGGGCACGGGTTCCTCCACAAGAACGCGGGACCGTGATCCTATCGGCGCAACCGGTACCGGATCTCGGTCAGCTCGACGGTGCCGACGACCTCGGACTTCGTCACGCCGTCCGCGACAAAACCCAGCCGTGCGTAGAAGGAACGCGCACGGTGGTTGTCCTCGAGGACCCACACGACCACATCGCGTTCGTCGCCCAAGGCCTCGATCGCCAGCGGCTGAGCCTGGCCGTTTCCCCAGGCCGAGGGCAGGAAGTAGATCGCGTAGAGCTCGAACGAGGCATCGGAGTCACGGGACGGGCCCGCTGCGGCGAACCCGACGACGTCGCCCTCGGACAGCGCCACCCAGACGTTGCCGGACGGGATCGCGGACGACCAGTGCTCCGCACGGGCGTCGATCGAGATCTGATCCAGGAACTCCTCCGGCATGATGCCCCGGTAGGCGGACTGCCACGAGCGCACGTGCACCGTGGCGACGCCCACGGCGTCATCGACGACAGCCTTGCGAATGGTCACAGGTCACACCCCCGAGCGGTCACTGTGACACAACCATGACAAACGGACGACGGATTTCGGACATTGCGCCGGGATCGTCAGAGGTATGAACGTCCACTTGAAACGATGGCTCGCGGTCTCGGGAGCCGCCGTGGTCATCGCGGCGGGCGTCGTGGTCGGGGGTTCCTACTGGCGGCTGGAGAGCAATCTCAAGACCGTCGATCTCAGCAAGGAGATAGGGAACGCCAGGCCTCCGTCGACGCCTGGCCGCCCGCTCAACATCCTGCTCATCGGCAAGGACGACGGGCGGTCCGACACCGCCATGGTCGTGCAGCTCAACGCCGCGGGCGACGCGGCTCGGGTGATCAGCATCCCGCGCGACACGATGGTTCCGCGGCCGCGCTGCGGGAACAACCCGCCGGCGAGCATCGCGATGTTCAACAGCGCCTTCTCCACGGGCGGTGCCGCCTGCACGGTCGCGACCGTCGAGCAGATGAGCGGCGTGCGGATCGACCACTTCGTGCAGATCGACTTCAACGGCTTCCGCGACGTCATCGACCGGCTCGGCGGCGTCGAGATCGACCTGCCCGAGCCGATCAACGACGAGAAGAGCGGGCTGCACGTGCCGGCCGGGCCGCAAAAGCTCGACGGAACGCAGGCGCTGGCGTTCGTCCGCACCCGGTACAGCATCGGTGACGGCAGCGATCTCAACCGGATCAAGAACCAGCAGCTCTTCATGAAAGCGCTGAGCGAGAAACTCGCGAACGAGAACTGGCTCGCCAGCCCGCAGAAGACGTTCGACCTCGCCGACATTCTCACGAAATCGATCGTGACGGACGAGGACCTGGGTTCGATCTCGAAACTGGCGGACCTCGCGGGAAAGCTCACCGCGTTGAAGCCGGAGAGCATCACCTACGTGACTCTGCCGACGGAGACGTACCTGCCGGACCCGAACCGCGTGCAACCCAAGCAGCCGGAGGCGGACGCCATCTGGTCCGCGGTCTAGCAGACCGCGCCCTGCCACTCGCTTGGCCTGGGCCACGGCTGAGGAGACCCCCAGTGCTCCTCAGCCGTGGAAGTTCTGCCCCAGTTAGCCGCTACCACTGACGGTCTCCCGTGTCTCGTGAAGGACGTGGGGTCGAGGTTGTCAGACCACCTCGTTAGGGTGGGTTCCGAACAGCCCGTCCGGCGCGTGCGCCGCAGCTCAGACGGGCGGTCCACGTTTTCCGGTCCGGACGAGGTGGAGGCCGCTTGGGACCCCGTGGCGTCTTCGCGGAGCGCTTTGCGCTGCTCTACGCGGAGGCAGGCGACCCACCCCTGAAGCGGGTCACTGAATCGGTAACCCGTGCCCGCCGAACGGACGAGCAGGGGAGACCGGTTCGCGTACCGGCACAACGCGTCAGCGACTGGCGGCGCGGCCGGAACGTGCCCGCGAAGTTCAGCGGGCTGAGCGCCGTGCTCGAGGTGCTCATCGGCGAGGCGCGCAAGCGCAGGCCCCAGCCGGCGGTCGACGGACTGTACGACACGGACGCGTGGCGCACGCTCTGGGAGGAGGCGCTCGCCAGCCCGGTCGGCGACTCGGACGCCCCACCTCAGGAAGACACCGCGGTTTGCCCGTACATGGGGTTGAGCGCATTCGGGCCGCAGGACGCGAATTGGTTCTTCGGCCGGGAACGTGCGACGAACGCACTTCTCGCCCGAATGAACGACAACGGCATCACAATGCTCGTCGGCGCCTCAGGTGCCGGTAAGTCGAGTTTGATGAAAGCGGGCGTGCTCCCCCGCCTCGGCGAAAAAGACGCCATCGTCATTTCTCCCGGCACGGATCCGCTCAAGGAGTTCGCGCTCCAGGTGCCGGAGCTGATCCTCACGCTGGAAAAGGCCGCCGAGACCGAGGCGCTGGTCGAGTTCGCGCACGAGGTGCAGCTCGCGGTCGGCGACCGGGTGGTGATCGTCGACCAGTTCGAGGAGGCGTTCACGCTCGGCGGCGACGAGGACCGGCTGCGGGTCTTCGTGCAGGCGCTGCACGCGGCGTCGCAGAAGACGTCGGTCGTGCTGGGCGTGCGGGCCGACTTCTACGCCCGCTGCCTCGACTTCCCCGAGCTCGCGGACGCGCTGCAGGACCGCCAGATGGTGCTCGGCGCGATGTCGGCCGCCGAGCTGCGCGAGGCCGTGACGAACCCGGCCAAGGCCGCGGGTCTGCAGCTCGAAGCCGGCCTCGTCGACCTCATGCTGCGCGACCTCGGCGCGCACAACCGCCGCGGCAAGGACGCGTACGACGCCGGTGCGTTGCCGCTGCTCAGCCACGCCCTGCTGGTGACGTGGCAACGCCGGCAGGCCGGTCGCCTCACGATCGCGGGCTACCGGGCGGCCGGCGGCATCCAGGGCGCCGTCGCGACCACGGCCGAACGCGCGTGGACCGATCTGGACGATCCGGGTCAGAAGGCCGCGAAGCAGTTGCTGCTGCGCCTGGTCCGGGTCGGCGACGACACCCAGGACACCCGCCGCAGGTCGAGCAGGCACAGCCTGTTGGAGGCGAGCACGAACCTGCCGGCCACGGAACGCGCGCTCGAAGTCCTCACCCGCGCCAGGTTGATCACCATGGACGCCGGCAGCGTCGAGATCACGCACGAGGCGTTGCTGCACGCGTGGCCACGGCTGCGCAGCTGGATCGATGAGGACCGCGCGGGCAACCTGGTCCGGCAGCGGCTGGAGGAGGACGCGGCGACGTGGGCCGCGAGCGAGCGCGACTCGTCGTTGCTCTACCGCGGCACCCGGCTCGAAAGCGCCCTCCAGCAACAGGTCACCGCGCTCGCGAAGGACTTCGTCGACGCCTCGGAACGGCAGCACCGCAAGAGCGTCTGGTTCCGCCGCAGCGCCGTCGCACTGGTGGTGGTCCTCGCGCTGATCGCGGGCACTGCCGCGGTGATCGCCGTGCAGCAGCGCAACGACGCGGCGTTCATCCAGGTCATGACCCAGGTCGACCGGCACGCCGACTCCGACCCGTCACTCGCCGCGCAGATGCTGCTCGCCGCCCACCGGATGCGCCCGGACGACATGGGCGTGAACTCCCGGCTGCTCGCCATGCAGCAGACCCCGCTCAGCATGCCGCTGAACGGCCACAACGGCGCGGTCTACCTGACGACGTTCAACAAGGACGGCTCGCTGCTCGCCACCGCGAGCTACGACCGCACCGCCCGCCTCTGGGACGTGCGGGACAAGACGAACCCCAAGCCGCTCGCGGTCCTGACCGGGCACACGGACTGGCTGAGCACCGCGGTCTTCAGCCCGGACGGCACCACGCTCGCCACCACCGGCGCGGACAAGACGATCCGGCTCTGGGACGTCAGGACCCCGGAGCAGCCCAGGGAGATCAAGAAGATCGAGACGGGCAACGGCACCAGCTACCTGCTCGACTTCAGCCCGGACGGCAAGATCCTGGCGGCGGCGAACGACGACAAGTCCGCCCGCCTGTGGGACGTGAGCAACCCCGTCGACGCCAAGCCGATCGGCGAACCGCTGCGCGACCACACCTCCCCGGTCCGGTCGCTCGCGTTCAGCCCGGACGGCAAGCTGCTCGCCACCACCGGCGACGACACGACGGTCCGGCTGTGGGACGTCGCCACCAGGACACGGGTGGGCAAGCCGATGACCGGCCACACCGACGGCATCCACACCGTCGCGTTCAGCCCGGACGGCAAGACCCTCGTCTCCGGCAGCGACGACAAGACCATCCGCCTCTGGGACCCCGCCACGCAGGAGCAGATCGGGCCGGCGCTCACCGGGCACACCAGCAGCGTGTGGTCGCTGAAGTTCAGCCCGGACGGCAAGATCCTGGCCTCCGGCGCCGGCGACAGCACCGCGCGGCTGTGGAACATGAGCAACCCGAAGGCCGTGACCGAGCTCGGCAGGCCGCTCGCGGCACTGAGCGGCGGGCTGTTCGCGGTCGGCTTCTCACCGGACGGCAAGACCCTGGCGACCGGGGCGAACGAGAACTCCGTGCGGCTGTGGTCGTTGCCGCAGAACCTGTTGCTCGGTCACACCTCCCGGGTCAGCAGCCCGGGCTTCCGGCCGGACGGCAAGCTGCTCGCGCTGGGCTCCGGCGACCGAACGGCGACCCTGTGGGACATCTCGGACCGCAACCACCCGCAGCGCGTCGGACCACCGCTGCTCGGGCACGAGTGGGGGCTCGGCCGACCGGAGTTCCGCCGGGACGGCAAGGTCATGGCCACCATGGCCGGAGACAAGACCGTGCGGCTGTGGGACGTCAGCGACCCGAAACGCCCCGTCGGTCTCGGCGAACCGATCAAGCTCAACACCCGCTTCGCCTCACCGTTCGCGTTCCGCCCTGACGGCGAGGTCATGGTCACCGGCAACGACGACAACTCGCTGCAGCTGTGGGACGCTCGCGACCCCGCCAAGCCCGTCAAGCTGGGCAAGCCGCTGACCGGTCACGACGGGTGGATGAACGACACCGTGTTCTCGCCAGACGGCAAGACGCTCGTCTCGACGAGCAGCGACAAGACGTTCCGGCTCTGGGACGTCAGCGATCCGGCAGCCCCACGTGCGCTCGGCCAGCCGGTGACCGATCACAACGCGCCGGTGCACGAGGCGCTGTTCACCCCGGACGGCAAGACGCTGATCACCGCGGGCGACGACAAGGAGATCCGGGTCTGGGACGTCACCGATCGGGAACACCCGAAGCGCCTCGCCGCGCTCACCGGCCACACCGGACAGGTCAGCTCGATGTCGCTGTCACCGGACGGCAAGCTGCTGGCCAGCGGCAGCACGGACAAGACGATCAGGCTGTGGGACGTGAGCGATCCCGCCACGGCCTTCTCACTCGGTCAGCCGATCGCCATCGACTCGGACACCCAGACGTCCGTCCAGTTCGGACCGGAGGGCCTCGTCCTCGGCACCGGTTCGAGCGACGGCGTCGCCAGGCTGTGGGATCTCGACGTGAACCACGAGACCGCCCTCATCTGCGCGACCACGCGAGGAGCGCTCACGCGTGAGATCTGGGAGGACCGCCTGCCACAGGTGGAGTTCACAGATCCGTGCTGAGCTCGATCAGCTCCGCCAGCACCTCCGGCAGGTCCCGCAGGTCCAGATGTCGTTGCACCGCAGCCCGGTTCGCCGCGAGCACCTCGTCGCTCGCGGCGAGCAGCCCGTCGATGTCGCTCGGGTCGAACACGGTCAGCCCGAGCGCCCGGATCTCGTCCAGCACCGGGTAAGGCCCGGCCACCACGAGCCGGGACGCGGCGGCCGCCTCGCACACCGGCAGCCCCCAACCCTCCCAAGTGGACGGCAGCAACACCAGGTCCGCGGCCGCGTGAAGATCGGCGGGTGAGCCGACCCGCCCCCGCACAACGCCCGAAAGCCCTTCCACCGCAGGGCAGGGCGCGTCATCCGTGAGCCAGTACCTCACTGGTCGATCAAGCCGCGCCGACAACGCCCGGACGAACTCGACCGCACCGGGAACGTTCTTCGACGTGCCCTCGACCCGAGCCGGGTGCACGACCACGTAGTCCCGCTCCACCAACCCGAACCGGTCCCGCGTCCCCGCCCGATCACCCGACGCCAACCCGGCCACATCCACCCGGTTGTGCACCACGCGAGTCCGCAACGACGGCCACCGCGCCAGAAACTCCCGCTCGGTCAACGAGTTGATCAGCACGTGCAGATGCGCAGGATGGTGCAACGGCACGACATCACCCTCGACCGGCCGCAACTGAATCCGCTGCCACGCCGGATCGTGGTGCCGCAGGATCACCGGCACCCCAGCCGCGAGAGCATGCTCCTCCCACGCCACCGACGCTTCCGGCGCGCTCCACAACGACCCGGCGTTGTCCAGCACCACCAGGTCGTGCGACTCGCAGAGCGACTTGATCAACACGTGGTCGACCGGCGGCGGCTCACCCCCAGGCCGATCCGCCCACATCCCGCGAACGACCACACCGGACCCCGACGCGAAGAACCCGGCCGCGAGCGTGACGTCCCAGCCCAGCGCCGCGAACCCGTCCGCCCACTTCACAGCCTCGACGCTGACCCCGTCGAACCCGCCCAGCCGGTGGGAGACGACACAAACACGGCTCACCGGCCGCACCCTATCGGTTACTGTCCGCTCCATGCGTCTTCTTGCTCGGGTCGGCAGCTTGCGCGCGGTCGTAGCGGTGACCGTCGGGTTCATCGCGCTCAACATGCTTCTCGTGGTCCTCGGCAACATCACGGACTACGGCACGAACGAGGCGTTCGTGCAGCACGTCCTGTCGATGGACACCACGTTCGGCACAGAACTGAAGTGGCGGGCGATCACCAGCCCGGCCGTGGTCACGATCGTCTACGTCGCGATCATCATCTGGGAAGCGATCTCCGCGATCCTCCTGACCGCCGGCACCGTCGCCTACCTCCGCGACCGAGAGGACAGCGCCCGCAAGTTCGCCTCCGCCGGCCTCCTCATGATCGTCGCCCTGTTCCTCGGCGGCTTCATCACGGTCGGCGGCGAGTGGTTCGCGATGTGGCAGTCAAAGGACTGGAACGGCATCAGCGCCGCCCTGCGCATGGTCACCATCGCGGGCTTCGCCCTGATCCTCGTCCACCTCAACCCGCGTCGGGCCACTCCGTAGTCGGCTCAACGCAGAACACCGGCCCGACCCCGGCGTCGGCGCCGAGCTCACCCCACCACTCCCGCTGCTCAGCGTCCTCGATCGCGTCGATCACGACGAGCCCACCGGCCTCGTGCACGAACCCGACGAGGTCGCTGAGCACATGCGACACCAACTCGTCCGGCTTCTGACAACGCCCCTTGACCCGCACAGCCCGAACACCGAGCGACCGAACCAGCTCGATCTCCGCGGTGGACCCCTTGAAGTCCCGCGCCCCGATGTGAATCCCCATGTCCGCCAACAAGTCCAGGTTGTCGGCAGCCTCGCTGTCCTCGGACGCGAGCACGTGCACCGGAAAACCCAGCAACAACCGCCCAGCAGGCAACCCGGTATCGGCCAACACCCGCCGCACGTCCCGCACAAGATCCGGACTGTTGGCCATGCTCTCGGTCAGGCAAACCGCCAGCATCTCCTCGTGCCGGCACCCCTGCTCAGCGGCCCGCCGCAACATCCACGCACCAAGCGGCAACATCAACCCGGTGTGCTCGGCCATCGAGACGCACTTCTCGTGCGCGATCAGCCCGGCATCCCGATGCCGCCAGTTCAGCTCAGCCTCGACACAAACCCGCGCCGACCCGTCCAGCTTCATCACGGGGTTGAACACAACCTCGATCTCGCCGCTCTCCCAGGCCCCCGGCATAACAGCAGCAAGCGCGAACTCCTCCTGCTCCCGCTTGTCCTGCGTGGCGTCATGCAGCCCCCACTGCCGCCGCCCACTGCGCTTGGCCCGCCGCAGCGTCATGTCCGAAGCCCGCAACACCTCAGCCGGATGATCCCCAGGGTGCAACCGCGGCAACACACCGATGGTCGCCGAAACAGCAACCCCGTGCCCCTCGAAGTAAACGGGCTCAGCCAGCTCGTGCTCGATCGTCCGAATCGTCGAATCCACATCCGGCGTCTCCGGCCCGTTCTCCACGAGCACAGCGAACTCATCACCCTCAAGCCGAGCGACCATGGCCTTCTCCCCGGCAAAAATCGCCGACAGCCGCTCAGCCACAAGCTTGAGAACCTTGTCCCCGATCTCCCGCCCAAGCCCGTCCGTGATGACGGCAAAGGCATCGAGATCCAGGTGGTACAGCGTCACCCCGTGCTCAATGTCGCTGTGCAGCAACGACTCCAGCCGCGTAGTCAAATACTGCCGGTTCGGCAACCCGGTCAACGCATCGTGCAACGACTGGTACTGCAACCGCCCACCGAGCAACGTCAACTGGCTGTCGTCATCGATCAACACGACGAAGTGCTTCGGGTTGTCCTCAGCGTCCTTCTGCACAGTCGCCGCGAGCAACACCCGGAAGTGCTCCCCATCCCGGTCAATGAGCCGGGGCCGCTCCTCAACCCGCCGCATCCGCCCGTGCTTCACACTCTCCAGGGCATCGTTGACCAGCGGCAAGTCCACGGGAGCGATCAAATCCGTGAGCGTCATCCCAGCAACGTCCTCCCGCCGAAGGATGTTGCACAACGCCGCGTTGGCCCGCTCCAACTCCCCGTCGAGACTGACCATCGCAATGCCAGTCGACGAGTGCGCAAAAATGTCCTCGAACCGCTCCTCGCTGGCCTGCAAGTCCAGCTGCGCAGCCCGGTTCGCCCGAATCAGCGCCTGACTGACACTCTCCTGCTGCTCAAGCACAAACGCCTGAATGGCCCCGGTGTACGCAGCCGACACCGCCCCGATGACCAACGCGGCCTGCCGAGCATCGGCCCCCTCCTGCACGACGAACTCGGCAAGAACGTCACACGACGCCCGCAAGCTCTCCGCACCAACACAGTGCATCTCAACGAGGCGAGCACCAACCGGCGAGGCAGCAGCAGGGTCGCCAACCAGCGCCTCAGCCACCACGTTCAACAGCTCGCGCAACTCTTCAGTCAGCTTCGCAGCCGACAACGGCACATACGCGGTCCGGCCAACCTTGATCGCCCACTCGCGCGCCAGCTCGTCGCGTCCCATCGGACGTGACGATCTCGCATCGTCCTGGCTCGGCAAATCATCCACCTGACCGCTCAGCGAGCACGGTGCGGAAGCCTACCGCCAGCAAACCACACCAGCCCAACGCTAGACCGCCTTCGCCCCAACGGGTGTACCGCAATCTCGCAGCGTTACAGGCCTGACTCGCTCAATCGGAGCAATTTTCCCACAAATCCGCCTCAGGATCGCGCGATGACGAAGCCAAGCCGCCCTGACGTGCCGGGTGTGGCTCGCTCTGGTGCGGCTCGTGACGGGACCACCCCACCACCGCAAGCACCTGCGCAACAGCAAGCGCCCTGAGCAACAGGCGTGCCATCAACCTGGGTATGGCGCCGGCCGGTCTTTGATCAGATTGGCGGGGTCCGGGGCCAATGCCACGTAGCTTAAGTTGATCTTGTCGTGTGAGTGG
>NZ_JAJAEG010000042.1:0-80116 GCF_047445655.1 Lentzea alba | reverse complement strand
GCTCACCTACGGCCCAGGCCGCTTGACACGGTCATTGAAACTCCCGGTGTTCAGGGTCGAACGCCAGAGGTCCACGGGTTCGATGGAGGTGGCCGACAAGGTCTTGCCGCCGGGCACGCCGAGGATGAGCGCATCGCCGAAGTCGACGGCACACGACACGGTCACGCTGACCGTGCCGCCGGGACGCAGGCCGCCGGTCGACGTGCTCACCGACAACGACGCGCACGTCACCCCCGCCGAGGACAGGGCGCTCGCCGCGGTCGACTGGGCCGCGGTCGTCGCGGCCGTCGGAGTGCGTTCGATGCTGGCGGCGCGAGCAGCCTGGTGGGCGGCGTCGTCGATACGGATCCGCGCGTCCACCCCTCGGTGGATCACGACCCCAACGAACACCAACAGCATGACCAAGAACGGCGCGGCGATGGTGACTTCGGCAGCGACGGCGCCGTCATCAGCACGCCACCAGGCCGCCCAGCCCCGCCGACCGGGGCGCGCGCGACCGTGGCGCCGTCCTGGGGGCGTGACGGGTGCACGGGACATCGTTTGGCGGACCATCCCGATCACCGGCTTGCCAGGTCGGGGACGAAGCGTTCGACGGGCCCGACGGCTTCGGCGTGCACCGGCAGGCTCAGGAACGGCACGACCGAGGTCGCGATGCCACTGACCCGGACCGAGGCAGAGGCGGCAGTGCGATCCGAGGCGACGGTGGAGCCGGTGAGCGGGCCGCTCGCGAGCTGGTCGAGCAGTTGCTGCGCGCTGGACGTGCCGGCCGCGGCGGTCCCGTTCTGGGACCGTGCCACCGCGAGCCCTTGCGAGGCGGCGGCTTGGGCGATGTGGGTGGCGTGCGACCAGAGCGCGAACTGCACGATGGCCAGCAGCATCAGCAACAGCAGGGGTGTCGCGATGACCAGTTCCGCGCTGACCGAGCCACGATCACCGCGCAGCGCTTGACGGACCCGACGCCATCCGGCGCGAGTCGCTGGTGACCGCTTGCTGTGCTTGTGGCTCATGGGGATCACAGAGTGATGCCGTTGGCTTTCTCGGTGACCTTCGCGATGACGATCGCGATCACCGCGAGCGCGGCCACGACCAGCAGCGCGGTCACCAGGACGGTTTCGGTCGAGTACCCGGCCTCCGGCTGGCGCCGCAGCTCCTCCCATCGCGCCTGCACCACTGTCCACAATGCCTCTACTTGAGTGCGCATCGTGTTGTCCTCCCTTGTCGTTCACGTTCGGTCGTTGTCCGCGCGAGATGCATCGGGAAACCCGCGAGTTCGTTCGCGGGCGGAACTTGTTGATTCGCCTGCTTTGCAGGTGGCGGTGGGTTCACTCGATCGCGTGGACATGTTGAAGTCCGGTCGCGAATCCTGAAGGTATGTCGGAGATTGCGATAGTTGGTCGTCTCCGATGAAGTGAGGTGCCTGTGGCGCTGGCGGTAGTGCGCTCGCTCGGGTCCTCCCAACGGCTTCGGACGCCGCAGGACCTCGAGGACTTCGAGCAGGAACTGGTCGACCAGTACGTGTTGGCGATGGTCGGCGCCGGCCTGACCGACAGCTACGTCTCTGCCGAACGCGCGGTCGTGTTCGACTTCGTCCGCTTCGTCAGCCGTCCAGTGTGGACAGCTCAGCCAGCCGACGCTGATCGATACCTCGCATATCTCCGGCGCGAACGCGGCTCGGCGAAGTCCACGGTGCGGCACAAAGCGCTGTCGCTGGCCGGCTACTTCGACTTCCTGATCTCCCGATACCAAGCTGAAATCCATCTGCTGACCGGTCACGTGGTCAGCCAGCCGATCGACGAACACAACCGGCCAGCCCGCACCGAGTACGGCGCCGGTCGGATACCACCGTCGGAGTCCGAAGTCGACTCCTTGTTCAGTGCGTGGGCCGCCAGTCTCGCGGAGACCCGTAAGTTCCTGCCCGCGGCGCGTGACTACTTCGCGGCGTCGCTGTGGCGGAGGGCCGGGCTGCGGATCCAGGAGACCGTGATGCTCGACATTCGTGACTGGCGGCCAGATCTGGGTGAATACGGAAAGCTGCACGTGCGGTTCGGCAAGGGCAGCCACGGACGCGGTCCCAAGACTCGCCTGGTGCCTGCGATCAACTCCGTCGATGCCTTGATGTCGTGGTGGCTCATGGACATCCGTCATCAGTTCGGCGATGACTGGGCCGATCCTGACGCGCCACTGTTGCCCAGCGAACGACGCGACCGTGATACCGGACGGTGTCGCCGGGCCGGAGACGATGCGTTGCGCTCGGGACTGGCAGGCGCAGTGTGCTGCTGGCTCCCCGCCTGGGAGGGCAGGCTCACGCCACACGGGCTGAGGCACTTCTGCGCGTCGTCGCTCTACGCGCGCGGCCTGGACCTCAAGGCAATTCAGGACCTGCTCGGTCACGAATGGTTGTCGACCACCACCCGCTATATCCACGTCCAAGCCGAGCACATCGAACAAGCGTGGGACGCCGCCAACCACCGTGTGGCCGCGCGTCTCGCTGGCGAACAGGAGTGATCCGGTGCAGTGGAACCTGCGACTCAAGGCCGCCGAGCGCGGGATCTGGAAGTCCACCGAACTCAGACGGAGGCTGGCCGAGGCCGGCCTGGAGATCAGCGCGGGCAAGATGTCCGGCCTGTGGACCGGCACCCCAACCACCATCAGACTCGACGACCTCGACATCATTTGCACGGTCCTGAACTGCCAGCCCTCGGACCTGCTGATCTGCGAACCTGAGAAGGTCGCCGCCCGGCGTCCCACCCAGCGCACGCACGCGACCGCGGACGGTGTGGCTGTCGTTCGTCCCCGCCTCGGCCGCAACCGGACTACACCGCCGGCATGACCAAGGTGCGGCAATGCGCCCGCTGCGGTGTGCGCCCGATCCCCTACTACGGCAGGGAATGCTGCTACGAGTGCGTTCCGCGGGTGTGGAAGAGGCCACCGCGCTGCAAGCGATGCGGCTCCACTGACAACTACTACGCCGGCAATCTGTGCCGTCACTGCCACCGGCAGGCACCCGTTGTCGAGTCGTGCCGGGACTGCCTGGCCTGGGGCGTCACTCGTACCTACGGCGGACTCTGTCAGGGCTGCCACGGCTGGCACAAACGGCTTCCAGAACCGGCGGCGCCGTGCCCATCCTGCAAGCGGCGGGTCGTCGTCAACGCCCGTGGCTACTGCCGATTGTGCTGTCGACAGGCCCACTTGGTCCGGCCCGCACATGAGAGCATGGATGTCTGTGACGCCAACCGGAATGGCCAGCAGTTGTTCATCGCCGACCTGTTCCGCGAGAAACGCCCCGACCCCGTTACTGAACTCGTCCCACAACGAAATTGGCCCGCTCGATACCCGGTAGCTCACCGCCAGCTGACGCTGTTCGACCTGCCGCGGCGGCATCCACGAACACGACGTTGCCCACTCGTCCCGCCGCTGCCGGACTTGGAAGCCGCACTGGACAACGTTCTTCTCGGCCACGCTACGAGCTTCGGCTGGGGCGAAGGCCTCGTCGTCAACACCCGTGGCGCTATCCGAATTCTGCTCGCCCTGCAGGACGCTCCCGGAGCAGCGATCCCAGCCAGCGATGTCAGCGCGGTCACGAGAGGACGTGGGCTCGACAACCTCAAGTCGGTCCTGGAAGTTCTCGCTTCCGCCGGAATGCTCGACGACGACCGGCAACCCGCTCTGGACGGCTTCTTCGCCCAACACGCCGTACGACTGCCCGAACAGATGGCCCACGAGTTCACCCAGTGGTTCACCATTCGCAGACACGGGACCACCACACCGCCTCGCTACAAGCCAACCGCCGAACCAACACTTCGCCGCCACATCGCCAGCCTCGGCACGATCTTGAATTCCTGGGCCGAGGCCGGATACCTGTCGCTTCGCGAGGTCAACCGGCAGACGATCCTCGATGCCCTTCCTGCCAGCCCAAAGGATCAGCGGCGAACCCTGTCGAGCGTGCGCGATCTGTTCCGGATCCTCAAGAGCAAGCAGGTCATCTTCAGCAATCCGGCGACGCGCCTGCCCCGCATCGTGGTGCAGGAAAGCGAACCCCTGCCCATGGAGCTTGCCAAAGTCCGCGAGGCGCTCACCTCCGGCAAACCGGATCGAGAAGCCCTGGCAGCTCTCGTCGCATTCCATGCGCTGTGGTCCAACGAGCTGTGCAGCCTCCTGCTGACAGACCTTCGCGACCATCGAGTCCGCATCGGACGAAGGGTTGTTCCCTTGGCGCCACAAGCTCGGGAGAAGCTCACAAACTGGCTGAACGAACGCGCACGACGATGGCCCAACACCGTCAACCCACACCTGTTCATCAACGGACACACTGGCGTCAGAACATGCTGTGTCACGCCAAGCTGGATCAGCAACACGATCGGCGTATCCGCTGACGCCATCCGCCAGGACCGCATCCTGTTCGAAGCGGCAGTGACCGACGGAGACGCCCGACGACTCAGCGACTTCTTCGGCATCACAACCCAAGGCGCCGAACGCTACGTCCGCACGGTCTCCAACCACACCGCCAGTTCGACAACCCAAGGGTTCTCGTAGGATCATTTCAGCACCTCCGTCCTTCGGTTCGTGGTGGTCGAGGATTCAGAATTCGTGAACTCGCGGGGGTTTCACAGTCCATTGAGGACCTGCGTGAGCGCGGGGTAGGCGATGAAGGCCAGGAACCCGAGGAACAGAGCCATCACCGGCAGGCTCATGCGCTCGGTCGCGGCCTGGGCCTCGCCTTCGGCCTCGGTGATCTGGTGGGTGCGCAGTGCTCCGGCTTTGGCGGCCAGGGAGGTGCGGACCTTGGCGCCCTCGGTGCCGGCCAGGCTGACCGAGGCCGCGAGCTCGGCGAGCTCGGTCACGTCCAGTTCCTCGCCGAGCTGGCGCAAGGTCGCCCACGGGGTCGTGCGCGTGAGGCGAGCGGTGTCCAGGGCGCGGCGGATCTGCTCGAACGCCCACCCTCGTCCGATGTTCACCGAGTCGCCCAGCGCGCTGTCGACTCCGGCTCCCCCGGCCAGGGTGATCCACACCAGGTCCAGGTAGGCCGAGAGGGCGTGGCGGAACCCGGTGCGCAGCTTCGCGGCTTCGGAGCGGGCTTGCAGGTCCGGCAGGACGAACCCGACGGCCGCCAGGACGAGTGCGGCGATGATTGGGAACTCGAAGCCGGGTCCGAGCCCGGCCACGGTGAGGACCACGGTCAGCAGGACGGGCAACAGCAGCCCGGCGACGGTGAGGGTGGCTTTCTCGGCCAGGTGGGTCGAGGTCGAGCGGCCGATGACTGCCAGATCCTTGGCCAGGCGCGGGCCGGGGAGCCCGAGCGCTCGCAGCGGGGCAACGGCGTGTCGGCCGAGTCGTGCGGCCCAGCCGGTGTCGTCGGTGGTGAGGATGGGTGCTGGAGCGGGTGGGGCGGTGGCGTGGGCCAGGACCGCGCCGAGGGCTGGTCGTGGCGGGAACAGGTAGACCGCCAAGGCCCACAGGCCGATCCCGGATCCGATTCCCAGGGCGATGTAGGTGATCATGGCGTTCACTCCTGCCTCGCGGTGACGAGGACCTGTGCCGGGCGGATTGCCGAGTCCTGGTCGGCGGCGGTGGAGAGGAAGCGGTCGGGCTGGGCGACGCGGGCGATGCGGTTCAGCCACGTGAACCCGGCGGCGAACAGTGCTCCGATGCCCAGCAGCACGATCTGTCCGGCGGCGCTGTCGTAGGCGCCCATGTAGCTGCGGTTGAGCAGCACCACGGCGACGGCGAAGGCCAGGGTGGTGCCGACGATGACGCGCACCGAGGTGCGGATGCGGGCGCGTCCGGCCTCGACGCGCATCCGCATCGAGGCTTGCCCGCGGGCGGCGTCGGCCAGCGACCCGAGCAGTTCGGCGAGCTGGCGGGTCTGTTGTTCGGCGGCCAGCAGGAGGGCGGCGATGACCAGGTCGCCGACTGGGTCGTCCAGGCGTTCGCCGAGTCGGCGCAGCGCGGGTGCCAAGCGCTCGCCGTTCTCGATCCCGGCGGCGAGCTCGCCGACCTCGCCTCGGATGGCCGTCGGTGCCAGCGGTGCTGTGGCGAGGATGGCCTGCTCGAGCCCGGCTGCGGCTGACAGGGTGTCCCGCAGCATCTCGGTCCAGGTGGCGATGGCCTCGATCCGTGCGACTCGGCGGGCGTGCTCGGGGTCGCGGCCCAGCACCCGCGGAAGTGCCCAGGCGGCGAGGCCGGCCAGGACGGCGCCGACGACCCATCCGGTGAGCAGACCGGTCATCACTCCGGCGGTCACGGCGAGCGCGACTCGCAAGCTTCGGTGCTGGTCGACGGTCCCGGCCGCGCGGGTCCGGGTGCGGCGTTGACGCCGTGGGTCGGTTCCGCGCCAGCCGAGGATCACCAGCAGCAGGCCGAGCCCGGTGCCGACACCGAGCAGCGCCGCGGCAGCCGTGGTGGGGCTGAGGGTGACGTTCATGACCCCCACCAGCCCTCGGGGTTCTCCAGCACGCCGGGGTCGAAGCCGACGTCGGCCAGGTCGTCGAGGGTGTCGCTGCGCAGCGCTCCGGCCACCGGGCGCGCGCGGCGGTCGGGGCCGGGGCGGTAGACCTCGTTGGAGATGACCTGCGGGCCGTCGGCGCCGACGACCTCGCGGATCGAGGACACGACACGGGTACGTCGGTCCTCGGCGCGGGCAAGGTGCACCACAAAGTGCACCGCCGAGGCGACCAGCAGGTTGGTGGCTTCCAGCGGTAGCCGCTCGACACCCTGGGCGGCATAGGAGGCCAGGCGCGTGAA
Source organism: Lentzea alba (assembly GCF_047445655.1). Taxonomy (GTDB): domain Bacteria; phylum Actinomycetota; class Actinomycetes; order Mycobacteriales; family Pseudonocardiaceae; genus Lentzea; species Lentzea alba_A. The sequence continues at coordinate 73,375 of NZ_JAJAEG010000042.1, read as the reverse complement.
CGCGATCCGGGAGCTGGAGGCGTGGAGGGTGGCCATCGAGCCGTCGTTGCCCTGGGACATGGCGTTGCACATCGGGATGACCTCGGGACCGCGGATCTCGCCGACGATCACCCGGTCCGGGCTCATCCGCAGGCCCCAGCGGACGAGTTCGGCCTGGCTGATGGCGCCCTCGCCTTCGACGTTGGCTTCGCGGGCTTGGAAGGCGGTCACGTCGGCGTGGATGTCCGGGTCGTGGTCGAGACCCAGTTCGAAGGCGTCCTCGATGGTGACGATCCGCTCCAGCGGATCCATCTCCGAGGCCAGCGCCCGCAGCAGGGTGGTCTTGCCCGCGCCGGTACCGCCGGTGATCAGTACGTTCTTGCGAGCCTTGACCAGCGCCCGCAGGAACGCCTCCAAGCCGGGGTCCAGGGTGCCGCGGCGGCGCAGCTCGGGCAGGGTGACGGTGAGGTAGCCGTGGCGGCGGATCGACAGCGCGGTCACCCCGCCGGCGGTCAGGCCCATGACGGCGAACAGCCGCTCGCCGCCGGGGAGCTGGAGGTTGACCGCCGGGGAGCCCTGGTCGAACCGGCGTTCCTGGCTGCTGGCTCGGGCGGCGAGCAGCCGAACCAGGTCGGTCAGCTCCTCGTTCGAGCCCGCGATGGGGGCGACTGGGGCGCGGCGGCCGTCGTTGTACTGGACGAAGACCCGATCAAAGCGGTTGGCGTTGATCGTTTCCACGGTCGGGTCGTCCAACAGCGGCTGAAGCCCGGCCATGCCGAACAGCTCGTTGACGACCTCGCCCATGACCCGCTGCTCGACCTCGCGGGGCAGCAGTTGCCGGCCCGCGGCCAGCTCGTTCTCGGTGTGCACGCGCAGCGCCTCGTCGAGGATGCCGCGCGCCAGCTCGCGCCGGGCCTCGCGGGTGGCGGTCGTCCCGGTGCGGTCCTGCTGATCGGCCACCCGCTGCGGAAGCTCGGCGTTCAGCCGCTCCCGTAGGTGCTGCCGCAGCCGCGTCGTGGCCGCCGACAGGTCAGCCGTGTCCTCGTCAGTGCCCCACCCCAGCGGCGGCACACCGGCGTCGGGGCCAGGCGCGGCGCTACCGAACGGGGCAGGTCCGGGCTGCTCTTGGTGGGGGCGCAGCGGCACCGGCGCCGGATACTGGTTGGTTGGGTACGTCACGACGCCTGCCCTCCCTGCTGGTCGCGGTGGTCGGTGGCGGGGCTCGGTGCGACGCGGACACCGTTGGACGAGACCGCGCCGGGCGGTACACCCGGAACCGGGCGCAGGAGCGGGATCTGGGTCACCGGTTCAGCGGGCCGGGGCTGAGTTCGGCTCGCCGGTGTGCGCTCGCGGGTGGCGAGTTCAGTGGCGACCCGGTGGGCGAAGCGGCCTAGCACCGAATGCGCGGGACCACTGCGACCCCAGCGCAGCTTGTTCGGCCGTCCGCACAACACGGCCGCGCCGTTCGGGTCGTCGGGCACGCGCCCCAGCGGCGGCACGCCGAGTTCACGGGCGACCTCGGCGGTGGAGTAGCCCTCGCCGACCAGCAGCAGCACGGGGTTCGGGCTCCAGCGGCCGACCGTGGGCAGCCGGCGCGGCAGGTGCGCGAGGTCGTCGGCGTGGGCCCGCGACAGCAGCACGACCGCGTCGGAGGCGCGCACGATCGGCAGAGCGGGCGAGCCGGGGTCCACGCGCCCACAGTCGACGATGACCACCGTGCCCGGCTGGTTGGCCGCCGCGCGCAGAACACCGAGCCCGCTGGTCGGGTCCGGCGTCAAGGCCGACAGCGCCGCGCGGGCCTGGTCGGCATCGGGTGGAGCAGCGACCACCGGCAGGCCGCCGGGAAGCTGCTGGGTGTGCCGCCACACCAGGTCGGCGTCGCCGCCGCGACGCGCGGCGGCGGCGAGACTCACCAGCCCTGGTGTCGAGGACAGCGAGAACCGCAAGCCGAGATCGCCGCCGGAAGGATCCGCCTCGACCACCAGTGCGCGCGCCGGAGCGGGCCAACGAGCGGCCAAGGCCACGGCCAGCGTGGTAGCGCCCGGTGAGCCTTTCAGAGACAGGACCGAGATCAACATCAGCGACCTCCAGCGGAGAGCATCACGATCGACAACTGACCGGCCGGCACCGCGGCGACCTGGCGGGCGGCGGCCTCGGACAGCTGCACCGAGACCACGGTGTTCTGGTCGTTCGCCGGGGTGGTCACGCTGGTCACCACCGCTGGCCAGACCGTGCCGCCGTCGGCGGGCGGACTGGTCGCGGTTCCGGCCTGGCCGGGCACGAACACCACCGACACCCGCGCGCCCGGACCGACTTCCGCGGGAAACTGGCCGGGTTTGAGCGCGAGGGCGGCGATGGCCTGCCCGCTCGCCGGGAGCGCGGCGCCGCCGACGGCATCCGGGGTGAGAAGTGCCCCGGCCGACAGGCTGGTGGCCATCGGCCTGCCGACCACGGTGGCCGCCTGGTCCGCGCCCACGACCGCGACGCCGGGGTCGACCGCGACGTTGACCTGCCGCAAATCCTGCGTGGTCAGCACGTGCCCGACCGACACGCCGCGGACCAGCGCGAGCACGGCCTGCCGATCTCCGGAGTTCAGCGAGATCAGCACGAAACCGCCCACGCAGGCCAGGACGAGCAGTACGCCGAGCAGCAGGTACGGCACGCTGCGGCGGCGCCCCGTGGTGCGCAACCGCGAGGCCGGAGGCTTCTTGCCGTCGTCGATCCAGGAGCCGTTGGCCGTGCTCGTGGCTCGGTCGGTGTCGGGCCGGATCGTGGTGTTGGTACTCACGCCGGTACCTCCAAAGGCATGGGGGTAGTGCGCCGCGTCGCCACTGGCTTGTCGGGGCGAGCGGAAGGACGAGTTGTTCTTGTGTTGCTCTCGAAGGAGGTACTACTCCCGTACGAGAGTCAGCCGCTGTGGTTGAGCGCTTGGGACTCGGCGACCCGGAAGGACACGTTGGTGGTTGTGATCAGGTCCGGGAGGATTCCGCCCTGTCCTGCGCCTGCCCAGCTGACCGTCCAGCGCACCGTCGCGGCGACCGGAAACGCTTGCCCAGCCTGGCTCGCTGATGAGATGCGGTAGGTGTGGCCGCAGTCCGGTGACGGTGCTTTCGGGTCGCTACCGGGCCGGAACGGCGTGCCGGCACCGGCGCAGGTGACCGTCTTCCCGTCTCCCATCGACCATGAGACCGACGTTGGCGTCGCGGTGGCGGTCACGGACACGCCTGGTACGGAGGCTGTCGCCGATACCGGACTCCACCCGCTCGACAGCCACAGCCACGTCGGCAGATGCACCAGTTGAGTGCCGGAAGGGCTGGCGGCGATGGAGGGAGCAGGCAGCCGCAGCTGTTTGCGGGCGAGCTGCGCGACTTGCGCGGGCGTCATCGTCGGTGGGGTGTTCGCGCCTGCCGGAACCCATACCGGACCGTGCGAGTCGGGGTCCTTGCCATCGGGCGAGCACAGCACCATGAACCAGCCGCCAGGCCCCTCAGGCTGGCCACCCGGTGGCTGATAGTCGACCTGAACATAACGGCACCCGAACTCACTGGCGGCCGAATCGTCTCCAGAGCCTGTGTGACCGGGTTTATGGGCAGCGTTTCCCTGGTTGGTGCCCTGACCGGACGTGCCAGCGTCGAGCTGACACTCCGGCGCCGAACTCTGTCGGCAGTCCACCTTGCCGTAGATATCAGCCAATGCGGGTACTGAGCTTACGAGCACCAGAGTGAGGGCGAGGTTCAGCACAACGCCTGCGCGCTTGAGGGTCAGCATGTCCCAACTCCTTGCACACCGAAGCTAGATACCTTCCAAGATCCGTCAGACTGCTTCTCCACGGTCGCCTTGATCAGACGACGTCCGCCGGGACCGTCGTCGGCACGCTGCCCGTTGTCCGCGCGGTACTTCAGTGCGTTGGTGGAGTCGCTGCAATCACTGATGATCACCTTCGCCGGGTCTACTGCAGGGTCCACTGAGGACACCTGCGCGTTGTGGGTAGGCGAGCCCTTACTGACGAGGCCGTTGTAATGGTCCGCATACAGGCCGCGGGACAGAGTCGACAACGCGATCCCGGTCGCGTACCGACCCAGATTGGGTGACTGCCAGTCCGAGGTGGCCGCCGCCGCAACGAAGTCATCCCACATCCCCAGGTAAGCCGTGAGTGCACGCCCCTTTGCGTCGTCCACGGGGCTTTGCGGCGCCGTAAGGCTGGCCGACGGCACGGTCGGCTCGCTCGCGTTGGTCGCGGGACTGTTCGTGTCTCCAGAGATGCAGGAGGCGAGTGCCAACAATGCCGCACTCGTAACGAACACGCGCCCGACTCGACTGTCCGTGATGGTGGCGATCTGAAGTGGATCCACACCACACCCCGTTTCTGCCCGTGGAGCTGAAATCTCGCGCTGCACTACCAGGTCTACACCGTGACCCCCAACTTGCATCAACGTGCGTAAGGCGCTGACTTTGAAGTCAGTAGGAGAAGCCAGGCGGAATATTCACTCGTTCGGGTTAGCCTTGAGCTATTCCAGATCCAGCTGCGGGACGACCTGGAAGCGTCCGTGCCTGCGAGGATGGACAGTGCTGCGGTGTTGCTCGATGCAGGCCCAGCGAGGAGGTGGCGGAATGGATGGTGCCCTCGTTCCAGTGTGGGCCTGTGTTGGGCTGCTAACCGGTGCAGCCCTCGCTATTCCGACCAGGAAGCTACTTGTCTCCCGTTCCACCGAAGTGTTTCCCCTGAAATGGGTTCCTTCTACGATCACTGCAGTCGCGTTCGCCATACTGGCCTGGCGGCTCGGCGACCGATTTGACCTCCTCCCCTTCAGTGCGCTCGCTGCTGGAGGGGTCGCACTCGGCACTGTCGATGTCCTGGAACGACGCCTGCCGAGCCGACTGCTCCTACCGGTCGCCGTCGCTGTCGGATCTCTGCTGCTCGTGTCCACCGCAGTGCACGGGAAGATGTCGAGCCTGCTTCAGGCATTGGCAGGTATGGCAGTCGTCGCGGTGGTCTACCTCGCCATCGCGTTGGTCACCGGTGGAGAGCTCGGAGCAGGGGACGTCAAACTCGGTGGCCTGCTTGGACTCGCGCTCGGCTGGCTGGGATGGCCGGAGTTGTTCGCGGGCACAGTGCTGGGCTGGTTCGTCGCGGCCTTCAGCTGGCTGGTGCTTCGAACAACGGGTCGCCTGACACGAGATGCGACCCTGCCTATGGGGCCATCCCTCCTGTTGGGCGCGTTCGTTGCCGTGTGCCTTTCGGCGATGCCAGATGCCCGGTATCTCTAATCCGCTTGTGACGAACGGGGCTTCATCGGCTACGAACTCGGTCGCGAGGATGCAGGCTGTTCGTCGGCGGTGAGAGGAGGTTCGATCCGCGCTCTTCGTGGGCCTAGCAGGATGCCCAATAGGACTCGAGGAGTGAGCAGACGGCTGGGTGGTCCCGAGAGGGTGTAGACAGCCAGTTGCGCGGCGGCGACGGCGGGGCGCGTGGTTGCCGCTGAGGTCACGCGGTCCAGGAACCGTTGTTGCAGGCGGGCGACCGGGCCTGGACGTGGCCCGAGCGTTGTCGGGTAACGCAGGTCCTGGCGGGTGGCCATCTCCCAAGCGAGGTCGGCTTCGTCGGCGATATTGCGTTGGAGGCGATGAGCGCCGTTGTTGATGCCGTGTCGTCGAAGTCCTGAGTCGAGGGCGAGTGCACCGCGGGCGGCGATCGCCATGCCGTGTCCGTAGATGGGGTTGAAAGTACAGGCGGCGTCGCCGAGTACGACAAAGCCGCCCGGCCAGTCCGGTAGATCGTGGAAGTGCCGGCGCCGATTGCCTGGGATGCGGAAGCCGCGAGGTGAGGTGAGAGGTTTGGCCGTGTCGATGAGGTCAGCGATGATGGGATGGCGCAGGCTTCGGGCGTACGTGGCGAACCCGACCTCGTCGGTGGGTGGTTGGTGGTCGCGGGTGCCGACGAGGGTGACGATCCATTGCCCGTCTTCGATGGGTACCAGTACCCCGGCTTTGACGTAGTCGGTGCGGGCTGGATCGGACATGATGTTGATTTCAGGAAATCCATCCCTGGCGGCATTTGGTGCTTGGTAGAGGCGGGTGCTGTAGAAGACCTGCGGATCGATGTGCACCTCGGTCGGTGCTGGTACCCCGAGCGTGGTGAGCCACTCGATGACGGAGGAACCATGGCCGGTGGCGTCGACGACAAAGTCGGCTTCGATCTCGCTCGTTTGCCCGGTCGGCCGGTCCCGAACGCGCACTCCGGTGACTTGCTTCGGACCCCCGAGTAGACCGACGGCGTCGGTGGCTTGGCGGACGTTGATGCAGGGGTCGGAAAGGACGCAGCGGCGGACGATCCAGTCGAGCAGACTGCGGCTGCAGGCGATGAGGAACTGCATCTCTTCGAAGCGCTCGTACCATCCGCTCGAGACCAACGCGAGGAGTCGGTTGGGTGCGCCGATGTGCTGCGCACCGTGATCGAGCAGTTCTCGGGTAGTGCCAGGCAACAGCTCATCCAACGCGCGAGCGCCGCCGGAGACGAGAACATGGGTGTGGTGGGCCTGTGGTGTGCCACCGCGGTGGACAGGTCCGTCGGGCAGTCGGTCGCGCTCGACGATGGTGACCACGTCGACATGACGGGCCAGTACCGCCGCAGCAAGGGTGCCGGCAAGCCCACCTCCCAGGACGACAGCGTGCAACGGCTTTCCGGTGGGCATGGGCGAGCGTCCTTCCCGAATGGCTGCCAGGGCTTAGGGATGCGGCTGTGCGCGCACGGACTGAGTTGTCTGGGCTGCGGCCAGAACCGCCTCGTCGCTCAGCGGACTGGTGAAGGCACGGGCGATGAGAACGAGTCGTCGACGCTCGCCGGCGAAGGCATGCCCAGCGTCATCGGCGTCGTCAGCATGAGTCTGATTTGGATGGTCGGCGTGGCTGCCGCCAGCCGTTCGGGCCAGCAATGCAGTCTTTAGGTGGACGGCTTCCTCCAGGGCCGCGGTTTGCACGTCGTCGAGGTCAGCTTGGTGTGCTTGCTGTCGAGCAGCGGCCGTCAGATTGGCATCGCGTTGCGAGGAGAGTTGGTGGAGCCAGTCGTTGATCTCGATGACGCGCCAGAACAGTCGCCTTCGAAGGCTGAACCGATCGGCCAGTGAACCGGGCGTGTGCACCATTTCTGGCTCGACGCTCCGCAGCGCGCGCCACAGGTCGGCGAGCGCACGGTAGTCGCGAAGGTCGGCGCCGAGGTGCGTGACGCGACCCCACACCGACGATAGGCCGGGCCCCCAGGCGGCGATACTGTTGCCGACTATCACCAAAGGCACACCAAGGACGGAGAGCGCTGGCGCGATCTCGCTGCTCCAGGAGTCCAACTCGGCACCGAACCAGCTGCCGATCACCGCGGCCAGGCTGATGACGCCATAGGCGACCGGGAACAGAATCCCCACAGCCGTCAGGCGCAGTCCTCGACGCAACCAAGGTCGATCGGCGGTTTCCGGATGGTGAGACCACTGCCAGCACAGGCGAACGACGTTGGCCACGCCGACTGCATAGGACAGGAAATACAGAACCAGCAGTGGGGCCAGGTAGGGCGCCCGTGCGTATGCAGCAGCGAAGTCGAGGTGATGCTCCGCAGGGCGGTCGCCGAGAAAGAACAACACGATGATCGTGGCTGCAACGCTCGTGTAGGTCAGCACCAACCACCGCGAGGTCTTCCACGCCGCCGCCGGCGGATGCAGCCAGTAGACGAGCATGGTTTGCACCGAGCAGACGAACCCCAAGGCAAAGCAGAAGCCCAGCAAGATCGAGAGGCTGTGCACGTCGGTTATGCCGTCGAGGTTCACGCCGACGGCGGGCGCGGCCAGCAGCACTGCGGGAGCGGCAAAAAGGCAGGAGACGCAGACAGGTCGGATCGCCGGTTTGCGATCGGCTGGAGCGTGGCGCAGCGCTTGGTACTTGTACAAGCCCAGCGCTGCGATGCCCAGCGCTGCCACGATGAAGATCCCGTCAACCATGGTGACCTCGCGGGGAGTACCCGAGGGTGTACCAAGCCCTGGTAGCCAGGTCGTCCCGGCCGGGCTCGAATGGCGGGGTGTCTTGCCGTTGGGCCCAGTCGATCAGTCCTTGCGTCAATGCGCCGGCGACCTGATCGGCTTCCCGTTCCTCAGCGCGTGTGAGTGTCGTGCGCCCGGCGAGGATCCGCAGCATGTCCGGAGACAAATCGGGATAGAACAACGCGCGGGCTTCCTCTGCGGTCAGCTGCATGGGCCGGTGGCCGCAGAGCATGTGCGCTATCTCGTGCAGCAGGATCAGCAGCCGGTGCACCCAGCTGCGGGCGGTGGTCACGATGACCACGTGAACATCGTCGTCAGTGACCGCCCACAGGCCGCTCACACCAGCGCCCAGGTCGTCGAATCGCAGTCTGACCTCTCGCTGCAGGCGCTGGGCCATCACTTCGCACAGGCGGAGGCACACGGTCTCGGTCGTCGCCGAAGGCGCGAGGTCCAAGTCGCGGATCAACTCGTCGCGCAGGCCTCGCAGGTGCCGAGCTTTCATAACCGCATCACCACCCTCCACAGCTCTGCTGCTGCGCCACAACGAGATCGCAGGCATCAGTCGGCCGCTTCATCGCGAATCACCTCGGGCTCGCCTTCACCAAGAGCTCCGGACAGGTCGAGAGCGGGTTGCTCCAGCAGCCGCCGCAGCTCCTCGGACTCGATCTCAGGCCGCAACGCGCGCACCAGCGCCAGCACCACCTTGGTCCGCACCTCGGCCGAAGGGGATGTCGCTGTCGCCCTCAGGATGACTTCGTTGACCCCCAGGCGCTCCATCGTTTGATGGGTCTCCAACTGCTCCTCCACACGGGCAGCCAGCTCCTCGTCGAAGAAGTAGGCGGGCTCCGCACCGAAGGCGACAGCCAGGGCGATCACGTGTTTGAGCTTTGGGCTTGGGTTCTTGCCGCTGCGCAGGTCGCGAATGGTGTTCGGGGCGATCGTCCAACCGTCGTCGCCAATGGCCTCCGCCCTGCGGCGCACTACAGCAGCCACGGCCTCAGGAGTGATTTCACCCTGGCCAGGCGGGTGTACCAGTGAGAACAGGCGGTTGAGCTTGACGGCGAACGGACGGCCGGGCAGATCAGGCGTGCGGTCGCGGCGGCCTCCGACGAAGAAGGCCGGGTGCACGTCTAAGGGTTCAGACAAGGCGAGGACGGTCTGCAGCGTGGGCTCGCGGCGCCCTTTTCGCAGGTGCGCGATGTAGCTGTGTGTGACGCCGATGGCATGTCCGAGCTCGACGTTGGAGTACGGCCGTCCAGCGCCGGCTCGTTTGGCCGAGCACAACTGGTCAAGCACAGCCGCGAACGAAGGCAACGCCTGTACGTCCATACGCCCACCCCCAGCCTGAACTTGTACCCAATTGAGGACTCTTCACTAGATCGGCGCATTCTGGTTGAAGTCTTGCTCTTGTCAGCCTAATGTCACGAACACTCGCCTTCAACCGCCCTGAAGGGTGACAAACCTGAATCAGCAATCCAGTACAACTCCGGCGGGCTACGCCGGGTAGACGCGTTCGGGGGACTGTCAGGATGACCGCGACAACTACAGCCACATCGTCACGACCGCGTGAAACGACGCCACAACAGTGCGCATCGTGTGGCCAGCCTCGGGGGAGCTGGGATCAGGATCGACTGACAGGCTTGCTCAATCGGTGGGGCTGGGACGTTCACGCCCCACACGCCCTCGACGAGGCCATGCGCCGTGGTCGGCCGGTCACGCTGCTCATCATCGACCTCGACCACTTCAAACCCGTCAACGACGAGTTCGGCCACCCGGCTGGTGACGCAGTCCTGCGTGCAACCGCCCAGGTGCTGCGCAGCGCTGTGCGCGACTCCGATCTGGTGAGCCGTTTCGGAGGCGACGAGTTCGTTGTTCTGGTGCCGGGCGCCGACACCGAACACGCCCTCGCTGTAGGGCAACGCATCCATGCAGGCATTGCCGCGATCAGTCTCGGTCCCACTGCCGGCTCCGGCATCAAGGCGGTCCTCAGCGGATTCAGTGTCTCGATCGGCATCGCAGTGCACACCTCAGGCACGGATGACGCCGATATCGACAAGCTGCTGCTCGAAGCCGACGCCGCCCTTCGGTACGCCAAGCGAGCGGGACGCAACATGATCCGCCTCGCCTCGCCGACACTCGGCGCTGGTCTCGACGACCACGTCAACGAGTTCGACGAGGAGCCGGAATCATGCGAGCACAGCTGCGTGCCCACACAGCAGCGAACACGATGCATGACCGGCCGCACAGTGGTCCCGGCTCAGGAACCGACATACTGGTTCGGTCTGTACAAACTGCTCCAGCTGTTCAAAGGCGAGTGGGTGCCGGCCATCCTTGCTGCACTGGCTGACGGCCCTCAACATTTCTCCGAGATTCTGGCGACGATCCACGACACTGCGATCGGGCAACCCGACTCCGACCGCTGGTTGCACGACAGCATCCTGACCCGCACTCTTCGCAGCATGGAGGAGAAGGAGCTCGTGATTCGGCATGAGTTCCCGGCACGGTTCCCGAAGTCGACCGTGTACGAGCTGACCCCGCTGGCGGAGGCATTGCTGGCCAGCCTCGCACCGGCCGTGCAGTGGGGTTTCGCTCAGGACGCAGACAGGTCGAGATTCCACTCCACCGAACAGCCAGCCCTGCGCTCGGCTGTCTGACACACGCCTGTTTGCAGCTTATCGACCTCGTCCGGGGCGGCGGACCCGGTGCGGTGATGTCAAGCTCGCTGGTCTCCTGGGACTCGCGCTCGGGCTGGTAGAGCTGGACGGCGCTGTTCACTGGAACTTTTCTCGGATGGCTGCTCGCAGCGGTTGTTCGAGTCACGCTCAGGACGACCGGATGTGTCGAACGCGACGACCCGATGCCGCTCGATCCCTTTCCTAGCATTGGGGACCGTGGCGACCCGTCGTGTTGAGCGCGGTCGGCTCCCCAGCGCACATGAGCGGCTGGTTGCCACCCCGTTCACTCCGAGTAGTTCGTGACACCCGTCGCGAGGGCGTCAAGGGCTCGAGCCAGGCGCTGCGCCATGTCGGGCCTCAGCATGGCCTTGGCCTCAGCGAGCTCGACGAAGGCGAACTCTGCGATCTCCGGATCGGAGATTCGGATGGTCTTCACCTGCGCGGGTGACAACGTCCCGCCGTCGAAGATGAACACCAGCTGGTCGTCCCACGGTCCGTGAGGTCCGACCCAGTCCAGCACCAAGATACGGCCGGCGGTGACGGTGAGGCCGAGTTCCTCGGCGAGCTCGCGGGCGCCTGCCGTTCGCGGCGGTTCGTTGCTCTCCGCCATGCCGCCGGGGAGATCCCAGTTGTCCTTGTAGGTGGGGTTGACCAGCAGAACGCGCCCGGCTTCGTCCCGGATCAGCAGGTCGGCGGCTACGCGCTTGCGCGCCTGCCTAGCGTTGCCCTCCGCAAGGTAGGCGAAGCGCGCCTCGTCGTCGGTCATACCGGCCACGACGACGCCGCACTGTTGACTTCGCCGGAGGCGGCCGAGAGGCCGGCCAGAGCGGCGAGGAACGAGGAGACCGGGCTCGTTTTCGGTGCCAGGCTCAACACGCCACCGAGGGCTCGGAGTTGATGGACCACCCTCGCCGAGTGCAAGGAGGCGGTCGTGTCACAGGCTTCGTGGCCGATCGCTGCCGCTTCGTCGACCCGGCCCGCGTGCACCAGGACGTTGGCGAGGGTGAGTTGGGCGAAGGTGCGGCTTCGAACGCGGTCTCCCGACCGCAGGCGGATGACTTCCCGAGCGCACCGTTCGGCTTCACCGAGTTCCGTCAGTTGCAGGAAGCACAGCGCGGCCTCGCTGGCCAATGACGCCTCGTCAAACCCCGCGACCCATTGAGCGGGTTGTTCTCCGTGAACCTTGTCGAGGACGCGCTCGGCGTCTTCCAGCGCGTTGCAGCACCCGGCGCGGTCGCCGATGAGGGCGAGCCCGCGGGCGCGCATGGCGTGGAGTCGGGCGATCAGGCGCGAGGTGCCGTAGGCCGTTGTGGCTTGCCCAAGCCCTTCAGCGGCGATGCGCAAGGCGTCGTGCGGCTGTCGCAGCTCGATTGCCAGATGCGCCATTGAGGCACAGGCGTTCGCGGCCAATGCCCGATCGTTCCCGGCCAACGCCAGTCGGAAGGCGCGATCAAAATACCCCCGTGCGCTTCCGTCTTCTCCGCTGTCGTGTGCCATCCATCCGGCAATCTCGGTGATCGACGCGGCGGCGGCGAACAGTCGAGGAACGGAGACGCCGAATGTGGGCGAAACCAACTGTGGAGCTATTTCGTGGGTCAGGTATTGGGTGACCGACGGATACAGGGCACCGCCACCGATTCTACGGTCGGCGACTTGCCACTGTTGAGCTGTTGCAAAGATGCTGTCGACGACTTGCTGACCGTCAAGGTGACTCAACCCGGATGGGTCTCCGGGTGCAACCGTCGATGGGGCCGCGTGATGTGGAGCTATTCCATCCAGAAGTGCGACGAGGCGGTCGGGTGTCAGCTGGAGTGCCTTCGCCAGGTTCGGCCGCATCCAGGGCTGTGGCTTCTGAACGCCTCGTTCCCAGCGTGCGACCGTGGACCGGTCGACCCCCATCCTGCTGGCGAGTGCCTCTTGCGTGTACCCCAGGGCTTCGCGACGTTCCGCGAGGCTCTGTCGCCGCACAGCCATACCGCTCCCTCCGCGCCGGTGGCCCCAGGATCGTCCCGCCGTCGTTTGCGCAGGTCAAGGCCGACCCGCGCCAACGGAACCCCAGAACCTTAAGGGATCTGACCAGCAGGAGTGACTCGGCTTCCGGAGTGCGCCTGCCCGCGCGGTTCAATACTGACTGCGGCTATCACAAGTCGCCCCGTCGTGTCTCGCAATTCTGCGGCCAGTACCCAGAGTATTACGCGGATTCACCCGTTTGGCACAAGCGTGCCCGATTGGGAAATCCGCAGGTCACGTGCGCTGCCGCCCCGTGGACGCCCCATCGCCGCTGCGTCCCCGCTCTGGTTCGCGCCGCGCGGCGGACGTTTAGCTGCGTTGGCGGGTTCGCAGCGGTTCTACCAGCACCGTTACCCGCGCCCCCGGTTCGGCTGGTGAACAACTGAACGCTTGACGCTATGGGAGTAGCAGAAGTTCGGGACAAAGTAAATCGGGACTCGCTGAGTTACGGAGTAGATGATGACACTCTCCCAGCGATTCGCGGAACCTGCGGTTTCGCGATGCCCACAAACAAAGCTCGCTGTGCCGCGTTTCCTCGTGCAGCCGGTGTGGGTACGGAGTTGGACCACCGCACGAGGCGGTGGCGCACGATGAACGACCGCGGACCTTGGGCGGTGACGTGCCGGGATATCGCCGGCCGCCCTCGGAGCTTGACGGTGCTCGTGCGTGGCTCGGACGTCGTAGTGATGGCGCCCCCAGGTGAGGTGGCCAGGCTCGACGCCGCTGAGACCGAGCAGTTCCGCTCCGTTATCGCCACGGCCGTTGAGGTGGCCGCCACCCCTGCCCCCGGTGGGTCTGGCCTCTCCGAGGAGATCGGCACAGCGAGCACGGTGAAGCAGTACGGCGACGGTGGACCCCCAACCGTCGCGGGGCGCCCTGCTTCGCCGTCATATCGCGGTGGAACCACGACCCCGATACCTGGTTCCGCCGCGATCCCCGCCCTGCGAGGTGGGGCCGCGTGATCTCGTTGGCTCCCATCATCACTGCGATCGCCGCTGTGGTGTTCGTCAGTTGCCTGCTGTTGCGGGCATTCCGGCAACGACGCTCCGAAGCCACGTCCGGCAGACACAGCCAGGCCGTGTCGTCCTACGTAGGCAGGCATTGGCGCGAGCCGAAGCAGCCACCGTCACCGGTGTTGTCGCACGCGCTGGCGACGGTCGGCACGCACGGCTTGGGCTTCATCAGGGAGGGCGAAGCCGCGTGAGCCGTCTCGACAACCGGCCAACGACCGTGCGCTCCGCATCCGGTCGCCGGTACGGGGTCGGAGCGATGCCTGACGTCGCCTGATTCGCGAACGCGCGCCGACGGTCAGTCGACGCGAATCTGCGGCCATGAGTGCCGCGTCCTCGATCACGGCGGGGCCGGGGTTTCCCTTGAGGCGCCTCGGCTCCGCCGCACCAACCCCTGCATGACGGGAGCCTTTCCATGACCACAGCAACCGCGACCGACACCCGGCAGCATGACGCCATCGCGCCGAGCGTGCTCCGGCGGTACTACACCAACCTGCTGAGCTGGCCGACGACGATCGACTCGGAAACCGGCGAAGTCCGACTGCGCCTGGGCGAGACGGTCGACGCGCTGGTGATGCGGGCCGGGTTCGGCGGCGAGGTCAACCACGAGCTCGTCCGAGCGATGATGCGCGCTCCGATCATCGTCGTGCCCGGCAAGAAGGCGGTCGACTGGGTCTTCTTGACCCAGCCGCGCACGCCCATGCGCCAGTTGACCGTCGACGACCTCATTGCCGCCCAGGTCGGGTGGTACAGGCCGGGCGACACGGTCGCGCTGCCCGCCTTCGGCGAGACCGAGGGCGGCCTGCGCTGGTTGCAGCGCCCCGAGGCGGGCGAGGAACTCCCGAGTTGGGGAGCCGTTGTCGGCGCGGTTCGGCGCACTTTCACGCGGACGTGGTGACCGGCCATGACGATCGACCAGTCCGAGCACCGCCACCCCGAACACGCCGTCGTCATCGCCTCCGGCGGCCTGGACTCCACCGTGCTGGCCTACTGGCTCGCCGCCCGCCACAGCCGCCTGACGCTGGTCTCGTTCGACTACGGGCAGCGCCACCGCGTCGAGCTCGACCACGCCGCCGAGATCGCACGGCTGCTCCTGAGCCCGCACCGGATCATCGACCTGACCAGCCTGGGCGCGCTGCTGACCGGTTCGGCGTTGACGGACACCTCGGTGGCGGTGCCCGACGGGCACTACACCGACGAGTCGATGGCAGCCACGGTGGTGCCCAACCGCAACGCGATCATGCTCGACATCGCCGTGGCGGTCGCCATCGCGGTGCGCGCGGACGCGGTGGCCTTCGGCGCGCACGCCGGGGACCACACCATCTACCCCGATTGCCGGCCTCCGTTCGTGGAGCGGTTCGCCCGCAGCGTGCAGACGGCCAACGAGGGCCTGCTGGTGCCCGGATTCCAGGTGCTCGCCCCATTCCTGACGCTGACCAAGACCGACATCGTGCGCGTCGGCGAGGCCCTGGCGGTGCCGTTCGCCCGCACATGGTCCTGCTACAGGGGCCGAGCAGTGCACTGCGGCACCTGCGGAACGTGCACCGAACGCCAAGAAGCCTTCCGCGACAACGGCATCGCCGACCCCACCGTGTACCAGGCCGCGTGAAGGAGCGTGAGAATCGTGGACGCGAAGCCCGCACACCCTGGGCTTGAACGGGGCCGTCTTTCCCTCGTTCACAGCTCGCGCGTGTTGGGTTGCGAGCCTGTTCTCGGTGATCAAGGGAGCGTGCCTGCCGCTCAAGCGGAGCCGACCCTAGCGCACCCGCGTGCCGTGCCACCAACCCCTGTCCTGCAGGCACACTCGCTGATGTCGTTGCTGGACGAGAAGCACCTGCGGACCGCGTTGCGGCAGTGCGGACGGCGCACCTCTGCCCCTGGTGCGGACCGGATGACGCTCGGGGAGTTGCGGCAGCGTTCAACCGAACTGCTGCCCCGGCTGGCCGAGCAGTTGGCCAAGGGCACCTGGCGGCCGGGCCCGGTACGAGAGGTGCCGTTCCCGACCTACACCGGCAAGCCGATAACGGTGTGCGTGCCCACGATGATCGACCGGCTGGTGCACCGCGCGCTGCGCAATGCGATCGAGCCGATCCTGGAGACGCAGGTGCTGGCCGACTGGGTGTCCGGCTACCGGCCTCGCCGCAACCGCATCACCGCACTGCGCCACGCCGCGGCTCACGTCGCGGCCGGCTTGCGCGCGGTCGCCGACGTCGACGTGGCCTCGGTGTCCGAGGACGCCACGGTCCAGCAGGTCGTCGACTGGTGCGCCCAGCACGTCCACGACGGCAACTTCCTCGACCGGGTGCGCACCGCGCTGGCCGCGATGCCGTACCCGATCGCGCCGGGTTCCGGGCTCGCGCCGCTACTGATCAACCTGCGCCTGTCCCGTTCCGACGCCTTGCTGGGCGGGCTGCGGGTGGTGCGGTTCGCCGACAACTACGCCGCCTTCGCCGCCGACGACACCGAGGCCCACGCCGCCTTCACCGTCATCGCCGAGGCCCTCGCCCGATTCGGGTTGCGCCCCAACGAATCCAAAAGCCGCGTGCGGGCGCGCGCCAACGTCGAAGACCTGTTCCTGATCGGGGGCTGACCACCATGAAGATCGAGTGGGTCGAGGTACCCGGAGGGACCTGCCGGTTCGGCGACGATGCCCGGCCGGTCGAGGTCGGCACGCTGCTGTGGACGCGCACCCCTATTACCTGTGCCCAACTGCGCGGTGAGCGCGGTGTTGACAGCAGGCTGCACCCGGTCACCGGGATGACCCATGCCGAGGCCACCGAGATCGCCCGCGCCCTGAGTGGGCGGCTGCCGACCTCGGCGGAGTGGGAGTGGATGGCGGGCGGAACCGCCCGGCGACGCTGGCCGTGGGGCGACCAGGACTGGACGCCCGAGTTGGCGAACCTGCGCGACTGCGGCCTCGGCACCACCTGCCCGGTCGACGCCCACCCCGACGGGGCGACCCCGGAGGGGCTGCTGGACGTGGCGGGCAACGTCTGGGAGTGGACCGCCCGCGCCACGATGGGCGGCGGCGTCACGCTGCGCGGCGGCTCCTACGCCTCGCCCGCGCTGTACGCGCGCACCACCTTCCTCAACGCCGCGCCCGCCGAGCTGGCCTCGCCGGGCATCGGGATGCGGGTGGTGCGCCAGCCATGACTCCCACCAGCAGGCTCGAGCCCGAGCAGGGACTGATCATCGTCTCCTGCAGCCGGGAGAAGCTGGTCACCACGACCCCGGTCCCGGCCCTGGAGCTGTACCAGGGCGCGCTCACGCCCCGTCTGCGCGACCACGTCTCACCCGCGCATCGGGCACGGCTGCGCATCCTGTCCGGCGCACACGGCCTGCTGCACCCCGGCGACCTCGTGGGCACCTACGACCGCAAGCTCCGCACCCGCGGCGAAGCGCAAGCGCTCCAGGCTCGCGTATCCGAACGCCTGACCACCGACCTGCGGGACGAGGCGTTGCGGCACGTGCTGGTGGTGATGGAGCCGCTGTACCTGACCGCCGCCGAGTGCCTGTTCGACCACGCGCCGCCGCTGACCTTGACGGTGCTGCCCAACCCCCTCGACTGGACTGGGACGAGCGCCGTGTTGTCCGGGTGGGGCTGGCTGTGACCACTTCCGAGTTCGCCCCCGGCCTACTGCCGCTGCGGGAGGAGTTGCTGCGGCACGGCAACAACCACAGCTCCAGCACCCATGCCTGGGAGGCCCTCGCCGACGGGATCGACTGGCACCAGCCCACCTCGTCGGCCTGCTGGCTGGCATCCGCACGCACCGTCTCGGTAGTCATCCCCGCACGCCAGGTCGGCTACAGCCTGCCCACTGCCCTCGACGCCCTGGACGCCCAACACCACAAGCACGAGTTCGAGGTCATCGTCGTCGACGACGCCAGCACCGACGACACCGCCCACGTCGCCGCTCGGCACCGGGTGGTCGACCGACTGGTGCGGCTGCCGCAGCGGATGGGCGCGGCCACCGCCCGCAACGTCGGCACCGCCCTCGCCACAGGGCAGACCGTGCTCTACCTCGACGGCGACATGGTGATCCCACCGCACGTGATCACCGACGTCGCCACCCGCGCCACCGACACCAGCGTGCTGGTCGGCTTCCGCCACAACCTTCGCTACGAGGTGCACTCGCAGGACCCGGCGATCCTGGGCCGCATCCCGAACCTCGCTGCCGACCACCGGGTCGTGTGGCGGCCACCGCCGAACACCACCCTGCCCTACAGCGGGATCACGCTGCCCGAACCGCTCGACGGCCGTCCGCTCGATGACACCCATGACTTCATCGACCTCGGGTACGGCCAGTCCTACTACGACTGGGACCTGCCCCGCATGGTCGTCACCGCCCTGGTCGCCGTACCGCGCGCCGCCGTGCTGGACGTCGGCGGCTTCGACCCGGACTTCGGCCGCCTGGGATGGGGCATGGAGGACACCTACCTCGGCGCGTGCCTGATCGCCGCCGGGCTCCTGGTCATCCCTCTGCGCCAGGCCGTCGGGTTCCACCTCGACCCACCCGATGCCGCCGAACAGTGGCAGCACAAGCTCGCCGGCTGGCCGCACACGCTGGCCCGCTACCGCGACTTGCTGGAGCTGCCCGTGCCGCGAGGCCGCACCCACGCCTTCACCGCATCCATGTCCGAGCTGCTCACCCACTGCGAGGGACGCCCATGACCACGACAACCACGACCACGACAACCACGACCACCGGCCGCGCCTCGGCGCGCCGGATGGTCGGCTCCGGCACGCGCGGCGGGACCGGTGTCGTCTACGACCCGCTCACCGGCCTGACCCACCGAACCGGCCAGCCGATCCTCACCGGACGCACCGCCCTGACCCACGAGGGCATCACCTCGCTACCGGAAGTCCACCCCGGTGAGCTGGGCGACGTGATGCCGGTCAGCGTGTGCTGGTCGCCCATCGTGCGCTGCAACCTGGCCTGCCCGCAGTGCCTTGACGACAAATCTGTCCCGGAGCTCGGCCGCGGCGAGCGCGCCGAGGTCGCCGCCCGGATCGCCTCTTCCGGTGTGCTCGGCGTGGACGTCTCCGGCGGCGAACCGCTGCTCATCCGCGACCTGCCCACCCTGCTCGACGTGCTGGTCGACGGCGGCTGTGCGGTCAGCGTCACCACCAACGGCACCCACCTGCCCCGCCGTGCCGAAGCCCTCGCCCGCCGGGTCGACGCGATCCGGGTCAGCCTCGACGGCCCCGACCCCGAGAGTCACGACCGGTGGCGCGGCGAGGGCAGCTTCGCCAAGGCCGTCTCCGGCATCCGCGCTGCGCTCGCTTACGGCATCCCGACTCAGATCCAGACCGTGCTTATGCGCTCTACCGCTGCCGGGCTACCTGTGCTGGTCGAGCTGGCCGACCGGCTCGGCGTCCACGGGGTAACCGTCCTGCAGTACCTGCCCTTCGGCGAAGGCGCCCCACTCGCCACCGCCGAACAGGTGCCCGACGAAGACGCCCGCCACCTGGTCGCCGCGCTCGGCACGGCCCCGGTCCCGGTGCGGTTGCGCAACCGCGCCGACGCCGCCGGGTTCACGGTCGTGCGCGCCGACGGACAGGTCTGGCGCAACGCCCCGGACACCACCGCCATCGCCGCCCTGCGCCCCCTGACCGGGCCGGTCAGCCTGGCCGTGACCGGACGGGACGGTTCGGCATGACCCGCACCGCACAGCGCGTGTTCGAGCACCAGCGCATCTGGCGGGTCACCCCGGAGGCCCTGAGCGACGCCTGCCTGCTGCTGTTCACCGCCATCAGCCGCGACCACCCGAAGGTCGACTACGTCATCGGCATCGCCAACGGCGGCGTCGCCCCCGCCCGCATCCTCGCCGGCCGACTCGGCGTGAAACCCAGGAGCGTCCAGGCCCGGCACAACGCCGACGACGGCCTCTACCGGCAGGCCACCGGCAGGGTCACCGTCGACTTCGACGCCTTCCGCCGCAGCCTCGGCCACCGCAAGCTCGACGGGACCATCCTCGTGGTCGACGACATCTGCGGCAGCGGCGCCACCCTGCACAAACTCCGCAACGTCCTCACCCCGGTCCTCTCCCCGGACGCCAACGTGATCACCGCGACGTTGTGCCTGAACACCGGGGCGGAGACGTTCCCGGACTACTCGGTTTGGACCGTGTCGGACTGGGTCAGCTTTCCCTGGGAGAAGCGCCCCGACCAGCTGACCACCGAAATGCCCATCCCGCAGCGGGTGACCAGCCATGCCTGATGCCAGCAAACCGCTGACCGTCGCGTTCGTCCTGGCCTCCTACACCCACGACGCCCCTGCCGGGATGGAACGCGCCATCGCCGCCCTCGCCCACGGCCTGCGCCAGCTCGGACACCGCGCCCTGATCATCACCGCCATCGAGCCCGATCAGGCCACCAATGAGGAGATGGACGGGAACCTGGTGGTGCTCGGCTCAGTCGGGGTCACCTTCCCCGCCGACGACGATGAACTGCGCGAGGCAATCAGCACCCACGGCCAGGACGAGATCATTGCCGCCGACCTGCGCGCCCTCTACCGCCGCCACCGCGTAGACATCGCTGTCTACGTCGATGCCTTGTGGGGACTGGGACGCCTTGCCCCAGCTTGCAACGGGATGCGCACGGTGCTCGCGATGCACGTCGTCGGCCACGACCAAGACCTCGTGCCCGCCCTGGAACGCGCCGACGTCGTGGTCGCGCCGTCGACCACGGTCCTCGGACAAGCCCAGGACCGGGGCTACGACAGCACCTGCTGGCGAACCGTGCCCAACGCCCTGCTCGACGAACACAACGCGCCCGACACCCGCCAGCGCGAGGCGCTGAGGCAGGACGGACCGGTGCGGGTACTGGCCCGGCTCGGGCCGGAGAAGAACGTCCGCGCCCTGCTCGACGCCGGCCGCCTCGTCGACCGCGGCATCGAGGTCGTCCTCGCCGAAGCCGGGTTCGAGCACGCCGCTGGCGCACAGGCTGCCGAGTACCGCCGCTGCGCCCACTCCGCCGCCCACTTGCTCATGGGCAGCGTCTGCGACGACGGCCTGCCCTGGGACCAGATCCATCCGTGGCTCGCCAACGCCGCCGTAGTCATCGTGCCCTCGACCAAGGAGACCTTCGGCCTCGTCGCCCTGGAGGCCATGAGCGTCGGCACCCCTGTCGTCGCCTTCGACGTGGACAACCTGCCCGCCCTCATCGGCACCGGCGAAGGAGCGGGCGGAATCGTGGTGCCCCGCGCCCACGGCGAGTTCGGGCTGTGGGGTGCCGCCGAAGTCCTCCTCGACGATCCGCTACGCTACGCAGCGCTATCACGGGCTGCGTACTACCGCTCGCGGGACTATCTGCCCACCACAGTCGCCCATGACTTCCTCAAGGCGGTGCGGTGATGACCGATGTCCCACTTCTGCTGGTCGACGGCCATAATCTGCTCTGGCGCGGAGCCTTCGGCTTCCCCGCCGCGATCCACTCTCGCGACAAGACCCGTGACCTGACTGCCGAGTTCGCCTTCTTCGCACTACTGCGCGTAGCCATTCGCGAGGAGTTCGCCGAGCCGCCCGAGGTGATCGTGGTGTTCGACGGCCAGCACGGCGCTGCCGAACGCCAAGCCACCGACAGCGACTACAAGGCCAACCGCGTCCTCGATGAAGCCGCGCTCAAACCCATCCGCGCCATCCCGCACGTCCAGGAAGCGCTGACCGCCTACGAGCTGGCCTGGATCGAGATCGACACGGCCGAAGCCGACGACGTGATCGCCACCCTCGTCACCCACGTCCGCCGCGACGACCCCGAACGTCGGGTGTGGATCATGTCCGGTGACCGCGACTTCTACCAGCTCATCGATGACCACGTCCGGGTGCTCAACACCGCCATGAAGCGAGGCCGTCGCCACATCGAACCCGACACCGTGTTCGACCGCTACCAGGTCCAGCCGACCCAGTGGGCGGACTTCCGGGCCCTCACCGGCGACCCGGCCGACAACATCCCTGGTGTACGTGGCGTCGGGACGGGCACCGCCGCCAAGCTCCTGGTCGGCGGCCTCACCCTCGACCAGCTCGCCGACGCCGGACGGCTCACCGGCACCAAGGGCAAGGCCGTCGCCGAAGCCTGGGACCAGGTCCTCAGCTGGCGCGACCTGATCAGGATGCGCACTGATCTCGACCTGCCCCTGCTAGCTACCGGCCGAAGCAGCCGGGCGCTGCCCACGCCAGCCGAGGTCATCGACAAGCTCGGGCTGTGGTGATTCCGGTAACCGCGACCGCGTTCATCCCGCCTGGCTCGGTGTTGACCGTGATGGCGCATCCCGACGACGCCGAACTCTGGGCAGGCGGCACGCTTGCCCTCTGCGCCGCCGCCGGAGCCGACGTCACCATCGCCGTCCCACGCCACCCCGAGCCCCGCGCCAGCGAGGCCGCCGCAGGGGCCGCCATACTCGGCGCCGGGCTCCACCAGATCAACGAGCCCACCGCGGCGGCCGTACGCGAACTGCTGCTGGACACCCGCCCCGAGGTCGTCTTCACCCACCCGCTTCGCGACGTGCATCCCGACCACCGACGCATCGCCGAAGCCGTGCTGGAGGCACTTCCCGAGGTCGTCATCACCACCGGATGTCCTCGCCGGGTCTACACCACCGACACCTACAACAGCCTCACCCTCGACGGCCCTGTTCCCGCCCACACCACCGTCGACATCACCACCACCTGGGCGACCAAACAACGCGCCCTGGCCGCACACGCCTCACAGCCCATCGCCGAACACTTCGGGCCGATGGCCGAGAACCTCGCCCGGCTGTGGGGCGCGCGCATCGGCGTCGACCACGCCGAGAACTTCGTCCCGCTTCCCGTCCTCGGACGCCTGCCCGCCGCGGTCACCCTCTGACTCGCGGACCTCAGCTGGCTTGATAGTCGGCCGCCTTTCGGAGCATCAGCATGTCAACGCCCCTTGAGCAATACATCACCGGAACCCGCTGCTGCTTCGCGGCGAAGGTCGCTGACTTCGCAAGGGGCTTGGTTCGGGTGGACCCATGACCGCCCGGCTGAGGGTGACCGTCCACGTCCAGGCAGTGCTGCGGCTGCTGGTATCCGATCCGGACGTGGAGCGGTACGGCCTGGAGATCGCCGAATCGGCTGGCATGATGCCCGGCACCGCTTACCCGATCCTGGCTCGCCTGGTAAGCCTCGGTTGGGTCGAGGACCGGTGGGAGGAGATTGATCCACACACGGCGCGGCGCCCCAAGCGTCGGTTCTACAAACTCACTGACACCGGCCTGACAGCAGCGCGCGCGGCCCTTGCCCGAGCACGACAACCTCGATTGATCAGCTAAATGGCTGCCGCTCACCGAACCTGCCGCGCCGAAATGCGCACGCTCCTCAGCCAAGCAGGAGGCGTCGATCACGCCACGCCAGTCGCAGCAAGGTCAAAGAGCTGGCCGACAGACGCGGCTCAAGTCGGTCAATCGCCTCGCTGGTGAAGGGCATATCGGTTCGACCGCCCTCACCGACAACATGGCCTTCGTCGTTGGTTGCCACCAGCTCCGTGAACAAGCGATCGAAGATCTCGGCGTCCAACACGGCAACCGTACGTTGGCTTGCGCCAAGGGTGAGTGCGTCCATGACCAAGCCGTAGTGCCAGAGCCGAAATCGGCCGTCTGCACGAGCCTGCTCGAAGGAACGGAACGGCTCCTGCTCCGCATAGTCGATGGAGCCGGCCCCGGCCCCATCATGTTCGGGGTTGCCGAGAAATTCCTCGGAGTACTCCCGCATGATGTTGCGCCACAGGGAGAAGTCGTTGTGAACGTCGACCGCGGCGAGCGATGAGGGCTGAAATTCTCCGGAGGGCATGACGGTGCACATGCCGCCACCGTCGGCGACGGCGCGGCCGTCGCGCTGGTGCATCATGAACCGGTGCTCGCCCCGCCGGTCCTTGCGGATCGTCAGAGTGCTGATGCCGGGTGACATCAACATTCGGGCGGGGTCGAACGGGTCGCCGATCGTCGAGCGCAGCGGCAGTGCGCTCCAGTCTGGGACAGACCCACCCGATGCCAGCCAGGCGGCCTTGAACTCGTGAGCGAGGCACTCCTTGATGTCGAAGACGTCGAAGAACGTGGTGGTCCCGAACGTCAGCTCCAGTCCATCGCGCTGGGACACCTCCAGCAGCCGGTAGCTAAGTCGGTTCTCCAGCAGCCGAGGCCGTACGAGGTCCCGCACGGCCCGGCTGTAGCCGGCATAGCGCTCGCCGCGAGCGGTGAGCGGCAAAACGTGGTCCACCGGCTTGAGTTTCGACACCGGACGCGCGGCCTCGGAGAACTTCAGCCGCACCGAGTCCAACTCCACGGGCGTGTCCAGCAGCCAGCCGGGACCGGTCAAAACATGGCCGCCGGGTGCCCGTTGGCTGACCGGGTACAGCCATGCGGCCAGTTCCGCCAGTTCCCGCCCTCGTGCGCCCACAGCGCGACGGACCCGAAGCCACTCCTCCTGACTCCGATGGACATGTTCGGCGATCTCAGGACCAAGTGCGTTGCTCGCGTCAACCTGATTGGCAGACCGCAACGCCTCTCCGGACAGGAGAGCAGCGAGTTCGTCGGCCGATACCTTCAGTGCCTTCGCGATCTTGGGACGCATCCACGGTTGAGGATCCTGCGTCGCTCGTTCCCACCGACCGACCGTGGACAGCTCGACGCCAATCTCACGGGCGAGCGACTCCTGGGTGAACCCCAGCGCTTCACGACGCCTAGCCAGCCGCTCTCGCCGGTCCAACGTCTACCACCTCAGATGTTCGATGTACGAGTAAGTCAGCGGCCGTCGACTCAAAACGCCGACCACGACCAAGGCCGCTCGATTTCGCCACGCAGGCACGCCACCCGGTGTCGTACTTGTTGGGCTGCTTCCGTGCTGGTCTTGGCTTTACCAAGGACGAAGGCTGTCCAACGTAGTTCTCTGATCGTCGCCAGGGTGCGGTAACCAGACCACGCGGTCATGTCATAACCGCCGTAGGCGTCCACGAAAGCCTGGTAATCCGAGTCCGTGAGCCGGACGAAGTCGGTGTAGTCGACCGCCAACGAGACCAGGTCCCACTCGCGAAGTCCGAGCCCGACATGGTCGAGATCCAACAACACGGGGGTGCCACCCGCCGTAGGGACAACGACGTTGCCCTGCCACGCATCGCCGTGGATGACGCACCGCGACAGGCTCGGAACCAGCGCCGAGTACTCATCATGCAGCCGCTTTGCAAGATCTCGAAGCCAGGCTCGGTCATCCTCCGACAAGGAGGTACCGCCGTCGATTGATTCGCGCAGCCCTTCGAAAGGGTCGACAACGGGGAACGAAGGCGATTCCGGCACGGCCAGCGCGTGCAGGCGGCCCAGGACCGCGCCCAGTTCGGCCGGCGTGGCGTGGCGGTGATCAGGCAGCTGTACCCACCACGTCACGGGTCGAGTTCCAACAACCGTGGGCTGGTCGATGTCGTCGACGGCACGTACGACGGCGATCCCGACGTCAGCCAGCCATCGCGACGTCTGGATTTGACGGGCGGCGACTAGCTGCGAGCCTGGAGGGCCCACACGAGCCACGACACCACCAGCCATCTCGTAGATGACGTTCGTGCCGTCACGGATCAAGGTCGCTTCTGCGGTAGGCACACCGGCTTTCCTGGCCGCTACCGTCAGCACGTCACGCGGATCTCCAGACACGACCAGGCCCGTGTCCACATCAGACATCGGTTGCACCGGACTCCACGAGTTCCGAGAATTCGGCCACTTCGGGTATCGCACGATGTTGTTGGCACGCCCGCACCAGCTTGGCGAGTTCCTCGTCCATCCGTCGTGAGTGCAACATCGCGGCGTCGTCGACGGCTTGCCGTCCGAGAAGGACGGCTTCACGCGGATCCCCGATCGCCATGTGCAAGGTAGCCAGTCGCGAGCCGCGAACGCCTCGCATTTGTCGCCCACGCCGCTCACCTCGCTTGCCTGATTCAGACACCAGCCTGCCTGGCGAGTAACCACGCCGCATGTCTGCCGATGCCGTCACATGGTCAGGCGTCCTGTTCGATGCGTTCAAAGATGTCGATGTCCGTGGCCTTCTGCCAATCGGGCAGGTCGTTCCAGTCCGCGACGTAGGACGGCTTCGGGTCGGGGAAGTGCTTGTAGATCTGGCCGATCCAGCACAGCGCGACGAAGCGGCCTTTCTGGTCCGAGGTGAGCTTGGCGGTAGCGCCGTCGGTGGCCTTGATGAAGGCGAGGACTTGGTCGTACACGGCGGTCGCGGCGTCGCGTTCCCAGTCCGGGGTCTCCTCCCACGGAGCGATGTAGCCGGGCTTGGGCTCGCCGAGGTAATGCTTGGTGACTCCGGCGATCCACGCCTCGCGGAACACGCGGCCACGGTCGTTCTGCATCCTGTTGTCCTCCATCATGCGGCGCGGTTGCCGACGAGGTCGGTGATCTCAGCGTCGAGTCGCTGGATCTGCTGATCGGTGAGCAAAGGTGCTAGGTGCGGTTGTAGGCCGCGCAGCTTGCGCCCGATGACCCCAGAGCCGGTCTGGCGAGCGGTGGCCAGGGCAGCGTCGGCGTAGGTGACAACCTGGCCGGGATCGCGCCGATGCACTCCGATCATTGCCAGGTCTGTAAGCACACCGGCCTTCCGGCGAGCGGTCAGGTTGCTGGCCAGCGCATCGGTTAGAGCGGCCTCCGCGAGGTCGTAGCGGCCTAGGTTGACGTAACAGGTGCCGCGTTCCTCCGCCAGGCGTGAGCCGTCGAATCGGAGCCATCCACCGTTATGGACCGGGCCCTGCAGGTGCTGCACCTCGGCAGCTGTGTCAAGTGCGCGCTGGCAGGCGTCCAGGTCACCCAGTCCTGCGAAGGTCTCTGCCTGCACGGCGGCGATCCATTGCCGGGTCGAGAGGGTGGGATTGCCTCGGAGGGCCAGGTTGGCGGCCAGTTCGAGCAGCGGTGCCGCCTCAGCGAACTGACGCTCATATACGGAGATAAAGGCGTGCCGGGTCAGCGCGCACGACCAAAGGTCCGGCGCGTTGGCTTCCTTGCCCGCTGTCGCGGCCAGGGTGTAGCAGTGAGCCGCGTCGGTGTAGCGGTCACCGTCGAAGAAGATCTCACCCGCCAACTGGAACAGGTCGGCGGACAACTCGCAGAGTCGCTGCCGGATGGCCGAGGTCTGCGGGCGTCGCAGGCCCGTGGACAGGACATCGAGCTGTGCGCGGACGAGGGGGAGTACCTGGCCCTTGGCGGGCGCGAGTGTGTAGACCCGCCACAAGTGGCTGTTGAGCTGGGCGAATTCGGCCGCTGCCGCAGAATCCACCGCGCCGGTTCGAGCCACCGCAGCAAGCCTGTCCGCGTCGTGGACAACCGGTTCGACCGCAGGCAACGCCAGTACGGCACCCGTCATGGTGAACAAGCGCAGTAGGTCGCGACGGTTCATGTCGTCTGTCTCCGCGAGGTCGGGCTGGGCAGGGACGGCCTCCCTTCCGGCCAGCCTGCCACCCGCTCGTGGCACTGCTGCTTCGGAACGGGCTCGAGCACCATCGTGCGCGACGAGCTGCGTGTCGGATGTTCCTCCATCGTGTGGGGCAGCATTCGCTACTCGCGTCGGTGCCGCGGTCGTCGTGAGCAACGTACCCAGCTCTTCGAGGCTGATTCCCAGTGCCTTCGCGATACGTGGCCTTCGGTACGGCTGCGGAGTCAGGTCGCCGCGTTCCCAGCGGCCAACGGTGGAGAACTCAACCCCGACGGCTGTCGCAAGGCTTTCCTGGGTATGGCCCATCAGCTCGCGCCGCGCGGCGAAGGCATATCGCCGGTCGCCCATGAACACCACCCCGCCTCGATCAGTCCGCTGCCACGATAACCAGCTAGCGGTCAAGACTGATCACCCGCTCGGCGAGCTGCACCCGTTCGGACTACCGTCCCCGAAGAGGTATTTGTGCAGGTCAGAGGTAGTGACGCCTCATTGCCGCCTCATCGCCGCCCCGTCTCCGCTCTGGTTGTCGTTGATCACCGAGAGTTGACTGGGGTCGCTGCGGTCCGGGCGAGTTTCCGCTTCCGGCGCAGCCCGGGTACCTGGAAGCGCCCTTCACCAGAACGCGCCGCTGGGGATGCGCGGTGGTTGAGCCGCCCTCCACTTCGATGTGGATTCCCGTTTATGGGCGTGCTGGTGGGGTGCTTGATGCACCACGTCGGCCTCGACGCGCGGGACTCGGAGCGTGTAACCCATGAAGGAGGATCTGTGACGGTTCAGATGGAGTGGTCGCCGACCACGGTGACCGTTCCCGCTGCGGCGGGCGCGGCGGGCTCGGAGTTCGACCTCGACATCACGCTGGTCGAGGTGGTGGACCCGGCGCATCTGATCAACATGACGGATGACGGCTGCGGGCACACGTGCGAGAAGTCGACCTGCATCAGCGCCGCCTGATCATCACGAGCGATCGGACGTCGGCCCGCCTGGGTCGACGTCCGATCCCCGTCCACCACCTCCTGAAAGGTTCCCGGTGACAGCGGCCCCGCCCAACCGTGCCGACTTCCGAGCCGCCAGTGGTGCCTTGATTCGAGCAGTTGCCGAAGGTGACTTGCCGCTCCCGGCGTGGCCTGTGTTCCAGGCGTCCGAGGCTGAGGCTGTGACCGGATGGGTGGCCTGGCTGCGTCAGGCGTGGGAGATCGATATCGTCCGCGATGCCGTCGGCCACGCGAGCCCGATACTTGCTGACCGCGTCCGCACCTTGTGCGCTGCTGAAGACCCTGGCGGGCGCGACGTGCGGCGGGCGGTGTTGTCCGTGATGCGCTATCTGCTGCGGTTGACCGGCCGCCCAACGCCCAATGGCTTGTTCGCCGGCGTCGCCGCAGCCCGGTTCGCCTCGGTGCCATTTCAGCGTTCGGGCAGTAGTCACGAAGCCGTGGCGGCAGCTGACGCTGGGTGGCTCGCCGAGGTCATCGGCCGGGTGGAGAGCGAGCCCGCCGTCCTGAGCCGATTGGTCGTCATCGCCAACACGACGCTGATGGTGCGGGGCGGACGCCTCGTCGTGCCGTACCAGCCGAACACCACCAGCCAGGGCACTGGAGCTGTTGAAGTCGAACTCCGGTATTCCGGCCCGGTCCGCGTGGCGGTGGACGGGGCACGCGAACCGCTTCGCTTCGATGCCTTGCACGCCAGGGTCCAGGCGAGCTTTCCGCACGCCGCTGCGAGCACGGTGACCGGCTTGCTGACCGCCCTGGTCGCCCATCGGGTGCTCGTGACCAACCTCCACGCGCCGAGTACTGAGTTCGATCCGCTGGGCCACCTGGTGCGCGAGCTGGCGTCGGTCGGCGAGGCTGCGGCCGAGTACTACGTGGCTTTGAACGACCTCCGCGCTCGGTTGCAGAAGCATCGGCGCAGCGGCGTAGCGGTGCGGCGCACGGTGCGGGCGGATGCCACCGCTTCCATGACGGAACTGGTTCCATTGCGGCGGAACCCTGTCACGGTCGACCTGCGGCTGGATATGGATGTCGCGCTGCCCGAGACGGTCGCCCGCGAAGCCGAACGTGCCTCGCTGCTTCTGGCGCGTCTGACCTCCCGACCTGGGCCCGCAGCGAACTGGGCCGCCTATCACCGGCGCTTCTACCAGCGGTTCGGCACGGGGGCTCAGGTGCCGCTGCTGGAGGTCGTCGCCGACAGCGGGATCGGCTGGCCCGATGGCTACCCCGGCACGACGACGACCGCCGCTCGCCTTCCGCGGACGTCTCGGGACGAGCGGCTGCTAGCCCTCGCCCAAACCGCCGCATTGGACGGGCAGCACGAAATCGTTCTCGACGAGGCGTTGATCGCCGAGCTGGAGCAGGCGCCTCTGCGCTCGGTGCGGCTGCCCTCCGATCTGGAGCTGTGCACCCGTCTCGACTCCACGGACATGTCGGCCCTGAAGGCGGGGAAGTTCCGGCTCGCGGTCACCTCGGTATCCCGATCGGCCGGCGTCGTCACCGGTCGCTTTCTGCACCTGCTCAACCAGCACGAACATCAGACGTTGACATCGCCGCTGCTCGGATCAAGCGAAGACGAGGCGCTATCGGTTCAGTTGTCGTTCCCGCCGCTTGACCCCGCAACCGGGCACGTCGCCCGCAGCATCCAGGTCCTACCGACCGTCGTCAGCCTCGGCGAGCACCGCGATGCCACCTCGGGTTCGGTGCTCACCGCGGCCGACCTGGCGGTCAGTTGTGACAGCAACCGCTTGTACCTGACCGCTCCTGACCTCGGCGTCAGCGTGGAGGCATGGAGCCTGCACGCACTGAACCTGCGCAAGCACACCCCACCGCTGGCCCGCTTCCTGCTCGAACTCACCCGCGCACACTGCGCGGAGGTCACTGACTTCGACTGGGGCGCGGCGGCGACCCTGCCGTTTCTTCCCCGGCTGCGTTCCGGCCGCGTCGTGCTGTCCCCGGCGCGGTGGCGACTGCCTGCCGGTGACCTTCCCGGCCGGACCGCCGACTGGGCAGGCTGGAACGCCGCGCTGGCCCGGTGGCGCGCCCGCCGCCGTCTTCCGCAGGTCGTGCTCCTGGTCGACGGGGACTGGCGGCTACCTCTGGACCTCGCCGAGGACGCGCACCTGACGCTTTTGCGCGAGCACCTGGTCACTCATCCCCATGCGGTGCTGGAGGAAGGCCCCGCCGAGAACGCCTCCGGGTGGCTCGACGGCCGGGCCCACGAAATCGTCGTCCCCCTGGCCGTCCGCCAGCCAAAAGCCACAGGGCGACCGCCACGTCCAACGCGTCACCGCATCGTCCGGCCCAGCGAACACGGCCTGCCTCCTGGTGCGTCCTCATTGCTGTTCGCCAAGCTCTACGGCGACCCTCGACGCCAGAACACCGTGCTCGCCGAGCATCTGCCCGCCCTGATGGGGCAGTGGGGCGAGGACCAGCCGCGGTGGTGGTTCCTGCGGTTCCGCGAGGGCGACGAGCACTACCTGCGCCTGCGCATCACGCTGCGCAACTCCGACCCGACGCTGTTCGGCGAGGCCGCAGGCCGGATCAGTACCTGGACCGAGCGACTCCGCCGGCAAGGGCTGCTCCGTGAGGTGGTCTTCGCGACCTCCTACCCGGAGACCGGCCGCTGGGGCTCCGGTGCGGCGCTGACAGCCGCGGAGGCCGTGTTCACCGCCGACTCCCGCGCTGTGCTCACCCAACTCGCCCAGTCTCGGCGACCTCACCATCACGCCCTGACCGCGGCGAACCTCGCCGCCATCGCCGTCGCATTCACCGGTGGCACCGAGGCAGGGATGCGGTGGCTGGTCGACCACGTCCCGGCCAAGCAGTCCGCCGCCGTTCCCCGCACGGTGTTCGCCGAGGCGCGTCGCCTGGCCGACCCCAGTCAGGACTTCCAGGTCCTGCGTGGTGCGCCGGGCGGAGCAGCGATCGTGGAGACGTGGGCCGAACGAGCCGCGGCGCTGGCCGCCTACCGATCACAGCTGTCCGGGACCGACGCCGAAGGCGTCGACCCGGACGCCGCCTTGGGTTCCTTGCTGCACAGCCACTTTCTGCGGGCCTGCGGCATCGAGCCCGAGGATAAGGCGGTGTGCCTCTACCTGGCCCGGACCGCGGCCTTGGCCTTCGCTGCCCGCACGGGAGGAGCACGATGACCGTCGACCTCGCGGCAGATGCCGCGGTCGAGTTCGCGGTGGAGATCGCCGACCGCCTCGCCCGACCCGACGCCGCCGATCTGCCGACCGATCAGCCGTGGTGGCACCAGTCCCTGGCTCACGGAGCGCCCGGCGTCGCGCTGCTGCACATCGAGCTGGCGGCAGCCGGGATCAGGCCGTTCGACCGCGCCCACGAGTGGCTGACCGTCGTCGCGGGCAAGCCGGTCACCGCCGGGGCGAGCACCGGCGGGTTCTACGGCGCGCCGGCCGTCGCCCGTGCCCTCGCGGGCGCCGCCGCAGTCCACCCTGGCGCGTACCGGTCCGCACTCGCGCCGTTGGCACGGCAGATCGCCGCCGATGCCCATGCCCGCGTCAACACCGCACATACGCGCATGGACGCCGAGAAACGGCCGCAGATGGCGGAGTTCGACACGATCCGCGGCCTCGCCGGGCTCGGCGCCTACCTTCTGCACCACGATCCCAGCGGCAGCGCCCTGCGAGCCGTACTGGGCGCCCTGGTTCGCCTCACCCACCCGATGACGATCGCGGGAGAGGCGCTGCCGGGGTGGTGGACCCTCACCGGTCCCACCGGTCGCGTCGAGGAAGAGTTCCCCGGCGGCCACGGCAACTTCGGCCTCGCGCATGGCATCAGCGGCCCCCTGGCGCTGCTGGCCCAGGCCCTGCACCGAGGCATCACCGTGGACGGGCAGCGCGAAGCCGTCGAGACGATCTGCGCGTGGCTGGACTCCTGGCGCATCGACACCCCCGGCGGGCACCGCTGGCCCTACATGATCACCAGAGACGAGGCGCGAACGAGACCCAAGCAGGTGCGGCACAGCGGAGCCACTCGCCGCCCGAGCTGGTGCTACGGCGCGGCCGGGATCGCCCGCGCCCTGCACCTCGCCGCCCTAGCCCTGGGCGATGACTCGCGCCTCCAAATCGCCGAAGACGTCCTGATCAGCGCGGTGACCGACCCGGCCCAGCATGTGTTGGTCAACGACGCCTCGCTGTGCCACGGCTACGCCGGACTCACCCGCATCACCGCCCGCGCCGCCACCGACGCGACTGGCTCCTCCGCGACTCGACTCAACACGCTGGCCACCGAACTGCTCCGCCGAGCGCGTAGCCACCCCGTCCCCGAAGGCCCCGGCGTGCTGGAGGGCATCGCCGGGGTCGGCTTGGCCGTCCTCGCCGCCGCGACCGAGCCCGCGACGAGCTGGGACACCTGCCTGCTGATCACCTGACCTACCCGAGAGGAGACCCGCGCTGATGCCGCCGGACAGCCGCTGGCGCCACTACCTGGTCGAGTTCGCCGACCCGTCCACCGCCGAGCACACGGCCGCGACCTCGTTGGCGCCCGCGCTCGACCAGGCTCAGCAGGACGGTGAGATCGACACGTGGTGGCACCTGCGCAAGATGCCCGCCTGGCGGCTGCGCTACCAGCCGGCCAACCCTGACACGACCGTGGTCGACACGCTGCTGGCCGACCTGGCGGCCGACGGACAGGTCGCCCGCTGGACCCGCGGCATTTACGAGCCTGAGAACCTCGCCTTCGGCGGCCCTACCGGAATGGACATCGCGCACACGCTGTTCCACCACGACAGCCGCCACTGCCTCGCCCGCGCCCGCGAGCCTGCGCCAGCGGCCTTGGGGCAGCGGGAAACCACCGTCCTGCTGTTCAGCGCGATGCTGCGCGCCGCCGGGCTGGACTGGTTCGAGCAGGGCGACGTCTGGGCCAAAGTCGCGTCACTCCGGCCTGCAGCCCATGTCGATCACATGGATTCCCAGCGCACCAAGCGGTTGGGCCAGGCCGTGCGGCGGCTGATGACCACCAACACGCACCGGTTCTCCGATGTGGCACCCGACCAGGTGCCGCAGACCTGGTGGGCAGCGTTCGACCTCGCCGGCCGCCAGCTCGCCGAGCTCGCCCGCGATGGCCACCTCGAGCGGGGCCTGCGCGCGATCTTGGCGCACCACTTCATCTTCCACGCCAACCGCGCCGGACTCTCCGGGCCCGACCAGGCCACCCTGGCGACGCTGGCCGTCAACGCCGTCTTCCATGCCGATTCACCCAGCACGCCTACCCGGCAGGCACCAGCCGGGACCACCTCCAACACCGTTAGGGCTCCAGTAATGACGAGCACTGCCAGCAACGCCTCCACCGACTCCGCCGACGAACTGCGCGCCCAACTCGCGGACCGCCTCGTCAAAGACGGCACTGTCCGCACCGACGCCGTCGAGGCGGCGTTCCGGCAGGTTCCTCGCCACCTGTTCCTGCCCGAGGTCGGACTGGCCGAGGCGTACGCGGACGAGCCCGTCTACACCAAGCTTGAGGGCGACGGCACCCGCATCAGCGCCGCATCGCAGCCCAAGATCGTCGCCATGATGCTCGAACAGCTCGACATCCAGCCTGGAGAGCGGCTGCTCGAACTCGGCGCGGCCACCGGCTACAACGCCGCCTTGATGGCCACCCTCACCGGCCCGGCCGGACACGTCACCACCATCGACATCGACGAAGACCTCGTCGACGGCGCCCGTAAGCACCTCGCCGCCGCCGACATCAGCAACGTCGCGGCGGTTGCCGCCGACGGCGCACTCGGCCACCCGGAGAACGCGCCCTTCGACCGCGTCATCGCCACCGTCGGCGCCCACGAGATCCCCACCGCCTGGCTCGACCAGCTCAAGCCGGGCGGACGCCTGGTGGCCCCAGTGCGCCTGCGCGGATGCGCCTCGCGCAGCGTCGTCTTCGAACGCGAGCAGGACGGCTGGACCAGCCTCGGTAGCGAGATGGCGATCTTCATGCCGCTGCGGGGCCTCCGCGACGACGCCCGCCGCGTCCTCGACCTCACCGGCACCGGACTCAACCCCGGCGACGTGACGCTGCAAACCCACAAGGACAACAACCAGGCCACCGACGCGGATGCGCTCGCCGGGGTCCTCGACACCCCCGCCCGCGAGGTGTGGACCGGCGTGCACTTCGTCCCGATGGAGTCCTTCGAGTGGCTGGACCTGTGGCTGGCCTGCCACCTGCCCAACCCCCTCATGCGCATGGAGGTCACCCCGGCCGCCAAGGACAGCGGCCTGGTGCGGCCGATGTTCCCCAGCGTGGCAATGGCTACCACCGCCGCCGACGGCAGCCTCGCCTACCTCACCATCCGCGCGGCCGAGCCCGGCCCCGACGGCGGCCGGCGCTACGAAGTCGGCGTCATCGGCCACGGCCCCAGCGACCAGGACCTCGCCGACCAGGTTGCCGCCGAGATCGTCACCTGGAACCAGGGCTTCCGGTCGTCGACCGTCCGCTTCGCCATCCCCGACATCCCGCCCCAGCCGGACAACAACCCGGGCCGCGTCGTGCTGGACCGTCCCATCAAGCCCATGACCGTCATCTGGGAGTAACCGTCATGGACCCCGCCGGCCAGTTCGCCCGCCGCTTCCCTCTCGTCGCCCGCACCCGCCCGGCCTGCGTCCCGCTGGCCCGTCGTGCGGCCGAGCTGTGCGACCGCGCTCGTGAGGCCGCACGCACCGGCGACCTCACCGAGGCAGCCGCGGTGCACAACCAAGCAGCACTCGTCGCCTCCGACTGCGGCCTGCCCGACCTGGCCCGGCAGTGGTGCCACCAGCAGGTGAACCTCTACCTGCGCGCCCGCCCTTTGGGCGCGCAGGTAGCCCGCCTCGCTCTCGAACCGATCACCAACCTCGCCCGCCTCTACACCCGTGAGGGGCACGGCGAGCGGGCATTCACCATCATGGACACCTTGTTCACCGCGGTCTCGGCTCGCACCGAAACCGACGTTGATGGCATCGAGATCCCTGCCGACCTCACCGACTCCACCGAGACGCACCAGCAGATCCGCAGCTGGTTGTGGGCGGTCCTGCTGGCCACCGGCGCACGCGCTCTCGCCGCCGCCGGACGCTGGACGCAAGCACGCGCCCGGCTGGAGGACTACAAGGGCATCGGCCGCCGGATGCTCGACGGCCGCCAGATCGCGGTCATCACACAGGCTGTTTCCGGAGACACCGACGGCGCTCTCGCCGTCCTGGCCGACACGACGCCAGGAGAACCGTGGGAGAACGCCGTGACCGCGTGCCTGACCGTCCAGTGCTATACCGACTCGGACATCCCCGACCTGAACAGCCTCATCGAGAAGTACCGCGCCCTCGACATCTCTTCGCCTGGCCTTGCGGTGTTCCACACCCGCCTGGGCCTGTCCTTCGCGGAGGCGATCGGCTCGGTCGCCGAACCCCACGCGCGGTCCATCGCCCTCGACCTCATCGACCACGCGGTCGACAGCCGCGATGGATACGTCGCGCGCGACATCCTCCGCCACGACGGCTGTCACGAGCTGCTCACCCACTCCCAGGAGAAGAACCTCTCTGCCCTGATCGAAGCCTGCGCGCTGGACAGCGGGACGATGCCCCAGTACGCCCTGACCGCCCTGACCACAGCGCTTGCTCAAGCCGAAGAGGT
This sequence comes from Lentzea alba, assembly GCF_047445655.1. GTDB lineage: Bacteria > Actinomycetota > Actinomycetes > Mycobacteriales > Pseudonocardiaceae > Lentzea > Lentzea alba_A. The sequence continues at coordinate 37,646 of NZ_JAJAEG010000042.1, read as the reverse complement.
CATCGCGGGTGCCTGCCCGGTGCGGCACCGGAGCAATGTCACCGGGTAGGCACGTTGCGGCGACGGTCCCCCTGTGTAGCGGCTTACCCGCTGGTGACGTAGGAGTAGGGGCATGGTGACCGCGGTGGTGTTCGACGTGGGCGAGACGTTGTTGGACGACTCGCGCGAGTGGGGTGCGTGGGCCGACTGGGTCGGTGTACCGCGCCACACCTTCTCCACGGTTCTCGGCGCCGTCACCGCCGCTGGACGGGACAACGCCGAGACCTTCCAGTACTTCAAGCCCGGCTTCGACCTAGCCCACGAACGCCAGCTGCGGGAGGAGGCCGGGCTGGGCGAGCGCATCGAGGACAGCGACCTGTACCCCGACGTCCGGCCTGGCCTGGCCGCACTGCGCGAACGTGGCTTGTGGGTGGGCGTGGCCGGCAACCAGACCGCTCGCGCTGCTGTCCTCCTGCGCGAACTGGGGCTCCCCGTGGATGCCCTTGCGACTTCGGGTGAGTGGGGCGTCGCCAAGCCGACACTCGAGTTCTTCGCGCGGGTGGCGGAGATGGTGCCCGACGGCCCCGCCCAGACGCTGTACGTGGGTGACCACCGGGACAACGACGTGGTAGCTGCGAAGGCGGCGGGGTTCAAGGCGGCGTTGATCAAGCGCGGTCCTTGGGGCTACCTCTGGGCGGACGATCCACTGGTGCGCCGCGACGCGGACTGGGTTATCGACTCTTTGTTCGACCTGCCGGACTTGGTCCGCCCCTAGCCCGACGCCGCCCGGCGAAGGATCCCACCGGCGGGCGAACTGTGAGTACCCGGCGAAGAACCGCGGGACGGCGCTTACGTGGGAAAGGGGCCTTTATCACGAACGCGGGCAAGAGCCGCAATCATGCGCTCCAGCCCCCATCGCGCATCAACGATCGCGGGAACGCGAAAGTACTCACCCCAAGATTCGATGGTGCGAAGCAAGTCATTGTGGTCGTCTTCGGGAGCGAATACAACCACGATGTCCTGTGGCGTGAACCCGAAGTGCCCTACGTGTCGCCATTCTCGTTCCCACCAGAACTCCTTCCGCACCCCGCTGGGCGTCCCCATCTGCTCCATGAAGGGCGTCAGCCGCAAGATCGGAGATGCGAGGAGGTCGTCGGTTGCGGGCCCAGGCGCACCAGGTGGAGTGGCATCGGTGACAGCTTGCTGCACGAGTTTGTTGACGGGCGTGGTCAGCCAGTCGTGTCCTGGGCTGATGTCGAGATACCAAACAGGGTTCGCGCCCTGCTTCCGCGTGAACGTCCTCGTGAACGCGAGGCCGTAGCCGTTGAACCTGATCTGGCGATTGTCGATGTCCTGGCACATCATCCACGCGTGTTCAAGCGGGGTTTCGGTGAAACACACCGTCCGCTGCGAATCGGCGACATCAGGATTCGTCTCTGCCAGGCGTTTTGCCATTCCATAGACGGTTCGGGCCTCGATGGTCTGGCTGTGCAAGATCGCTTCGAGGTTGTCCCGCCCGGAAGCTCCTCCGCCGTCCCTCGTGAAGTGGACGACGAACGTCGACAGGTCGGAACGACGATGGAGCAGTTCTTCGATGGCAACCACGTCGGCCACCTTGGCATAGCGCACCGCACGGCCGGCTCTCACCCCGGCAGGCGGTCGCTGGATCGTGATGCGCTTGGCCCGGCATCGTCAAGGAGAGCGTGACCAGTGACCGACCTCAGCTGGCGCGGGCCCAGGCGGCGAGGTCGACCAGTCCGGAGCTCGGAGCGCTGTGGGTGCGCAGCAAAGCCGAGAGGGACTGACGGACCTGGGGATGAGCGCGGGTGTGTTCGGGCGCGGCTTGACGAGCGGCCTGCAGGCACAGGTACGCGTCTTCGTGACGGCCGAGTGTGAGCTGGGCGCGGGCGAGGTCGATGAAGTAGTGGGAGCGGCGTTCCGCAGGCAGGCTGCTGGGCGGCTGCCACGCAGCCGCCCGTTCGATCCCTACCGGATCACGCAGTTCGACGGCAACTGCGAGCTCGTGGATGCGCAGGGAAGCGGGTCCGAATGCGGTGCCCCGGTATACGCCCTCGGGAACGACAGTTGAGGCGCGCCGGGCTTCGCGCAGGTGGTCGGCAGCTCGGTCCGGCTTGCCCGCGCGGCCGGCGACGACTGCGGCGCGCATGTGCAGGGCGCCGAACGCGGCCGAGGCCGAGGCGGTCTCGAGGTCGGGCACGCGGTCGGCGGCGAGTTCGAGGGCGCGGGCGGCGATGTCCAGGTCGCCGGAAGCGAAGAAGGTCTCGGTGCGCACGTACGCCACCGCGGCCAGCAGCAGCGGGTCCTCGGCGAGCTGGGCGGCCGAGCGCATGAGGTCGATCAATCGCGCTGACAAGTCCAGGTAGCCGAACTTGAAGGCCACTCCGTCGGCGGCCCGCAGCGCCAGGGTGAGCAGGGCGGCGGCGTGGCGGCGGTCGGCGCTGCCGCCGAGCTGGCCGACGCGGGCGAGTTCGGTGATGAGATCAGGTAGGCGGCGGACGAGGCTGCCGTAGCGGGACTGCAGCCGGTCGTCGCTGGCGCGAGCGATCTCGCCATACAGGCCGGCCGGGCTCCTGGTCGGCCCATCGTCGGGCAAGTCCAGTCGATCGAGGGCACGGCGCAGGCGCGGGATGGCGGCGTGGATGACGTCAACCTCGGCGGCGGGTTCCCGTTCGCGGCTGTCGCTGGCGGATGGTGTCGGCCCGACCACGTCAACAGCGATCGTTGGCGCATCCAAGATCACAGGCGACGCGGTTCGGCTGGAGCGTCGGACGGTGTGGCGCAGCAGGTCGTCCAGCTCCTCCAGGGAGACCTGCAAGGCGTGAGCCAGGCCGGGTCGCTGCCACGGCTGGGGTGACTGGACGCCGCGTTCCCATCGTCCGATGGTGGTGCGCTCGACCTTCAGCGCGAGAGCAAGGCTTTCCTGGGTGTAGCCGGCGGCTTCGCGAGCAGCGGCGAGCGGAGTGAGTGGTCGTGCTGCCATCGCGCGTCCCTCCTTCCGGTCCCTCCATAGCGCACAGTACTCGCCCGTTTTCGCAGCGTACGACGGGTGTCGCCTCATGCGTGCCTCGCCGACGCCCTGTAACCGACCGACCAGTCCACCCCCGTCGGCCACCACACTGCCGATCCATGCACTCCCTAGGGGCGTTGGAGATCTCGCCGAGGAAACATGCTGGTCAGGCTGGGTGCCGCCCCGTCGACGCCTCGCAACCGCCGCACGGTCGCTCTGGTGATCCAGGTAGTCAGCGCCGTTGACTGGGCCTCGGGGCCTGCGGTGGTCGACCCCCGACCGGCCACCGCAGGTCGTACTCGATCCGGCCGTCTGATACTGCGGAAAGTGAGCTTGGTTCAGTGCAGATGCGCGAGGTGATGCTGCCGCAATCGCCCCGGTCGATCCGCTGGCCGAGCACGGGGGTCTGCTGATGCCGCACAAGATCACCGTCGAGCACTCGTTCGAGACCGGGCACCGACTGCCGCACCTGGGTGGCAAGTGTGTGAGCCTGCACGGCCACTCTTGGTCGGCCGCGGTGACAGTGAGTGCCCCGGAGCTGAGTCCCGAGGTGACCGTTGTGGAGTTCGGCGCGCTCAAGGTGGGGCTTCGGCGGTGGATCGACGAGCACCTTGACCATGCCACGATGCTCGGCGCACGCGACCGGCTGATCGAGCCGTTACTCGCGGAGGGAAGCCGGGTTTTCTGCTTCGGGGTCGAGCGCCCGGCCGACGTCGCCGAACAGTTCGCCTACGGGTTGCCGTGGCCGACGGTGGAGGCGGTCGCGGTCCTGCTGGGCCGGGTCGCCGAGAGCGTTTTGGCTGGCCTTCCTTGCGCCGTCGGCGCCCGAGTCGAGCGAGTTCTGGTCCGCGAGACACGGCTCAACACCGCCGTCTACGAACCTCCGGTGCCGCGATGAGCACCGCCAGGTCGGACACAGCCGTGACGCTGGCGGTTAACGAATTGTTCGGCCCGACCTTCCAAGGCGAAGGCCCCAGCCAGGGCAGGCTGGCTCGTTTCGTGCGCTTGTTCGGCTGCCATCTCACCTGCGGCTGGTGCGACACCCCGCAGACCTGGGACCGGCGTCGCCATGACCTGACCGCCGAACAGCGGCATATCGCTGTCGCCGACATCCTGGACTGGCTGTCCGATGCGCCCGACGGCATGTTGGTGATCACCGGTGGCGAGCCTCTGCTTCAGCAACGCGCCCTGGAGCCGCTTCTGATCGCCATCAGGCAGAACAGCCTCGCCAGTGAGATCGAAGTGGAGACCTCCGGCACCATCGCGCCCAGCCCGGCCGTGGTCGAAGCCGTCACCCGCTTTATCGTCTCGCCGAAGCTGGCGCACTCTGGCTTGCTTGAGCGGCAACGCCTCCGTCCCGCCGCGCTTCGGCAGTTCGTGCTGTCGGGTAAAGCGATCTGGAAGTTCGTTGTTCAGTCCGTGCCGGACCTGGACGAGGTCGAGAACCTGGTGGTCCAGTATCGGCTCGATCCGGTGTGGGTCATGCCCGAGGGCACCGACAGCACCACGGTGCTGGACCGTTTGCGGTTGCTGGCTGACCTGGTGCTCGAACGAGGCTGGAACCTGACCTCCCGGCTGCACATCCTGTTGTGGGAGAACGCCCGTGCCCGCTGACCCCAACGCGCTGGCCGCCGAACACGGGCCCGCTCCACCCGACGTGCGCGTTTCGACAGCACTCCGTCCATCGATCGTGAGAGCACTATGACCACCACCCCTCCCGCTCTTGGCCCGCTCGTCGCGGTGTACGCCCTCGTCGGACACGACGAGTGCCTTCTCGTCGTCCGTGACCCGGACGCCACCACGTATCGGCTGCCGGGCGGCCTCGTACGAGCCGGTGAAGCTGTCGAGGACGCTTTGCGGCGCATCCTGCGGGAACAGGTCGACGCCCGCGCGGCCCACCTGGATTTCTGCGCCGTCGTGGAACTGCGCGAGCAGCACGCGGGCACGCAACCCACCGTCTTCGAGCTGGCCCTGCTGTTCGACGTGACTCTCACCGACCCCAGTGCGGTCCGGGTTGACCACGGCGAAGCGCGCTGGGCCACGACACCGAACTCGGCCACCTGGACCTGCGGCCGACGGCGCTCGCGGATCGGTTGCGCACCGGTGGACCGACCCGCGAACGGCCGTGGTGGCGCGCCCGGTCCTGACCGGACGTCCACCGCGTGTTCATCCGGCGCCATGCCCGCCAAGAAGCAACCCCGAAGGAACCATGTCGTCGGCACTTGACCTCACCGCCGCCCTGCCGGCGGCCCACGCCGCGATCGACCTCGCGGTCGAGCACGTGCTCAGCCACCCTCCACGCAACATCCGGTACAAGGGAGACCGGAATCCGGTCTCCGAAGTGGACGAGACCGTCGAACACCTTGTCCGGCAACGACTGAGCGCGCGCGGCCACGCCGAGATCGGGTTCGTGGGGGAGGAGACCGGAGCGGTCGGCAACCCGGACACCTACTGGGTGCTCGACCCCATCGACGGCACGATCAATCACCAGCACGCCAACCCGCTGTGCGCCATCGCGCTCGGCCTGGTCCACCACGACCAGCCGGTCCTAGGCGTCACCGCGCTGCCTTTCCTCGGCCACCGCTACTGGGCGGCCCACGGCCAAGGCGCCTACCGCGACGGCGACCCGATCAGCGCCTCCACCACCGACGTCCTCAACAAGGCCCTGGTCGGGTTCAGCGACTACGGCAGCGGTGCCGACGAAGGTTTGCGCGACGTGCTGTGCGCCGCCGTAGACCGCGAACTCACCGCCCGAGCTCAAGGGCTACGCCGGTACGGCTCCTCCGCTCTGGACCTGGTCTGGGTCGCCGACGGCACGCTGGATGCCTGCGTGCTGCTCGGCAACCACACCTGGGACACCGCGGCCGGCTCCGTCATCGCCCGCGAGGCCGGTGCCCTCGTGCTCGACGCCGACGGCAGTCCGCACTCGACCAGGTCGCGCTGCGCGATCGCGATGACGCCAGGGCTACGGGACGAGGTGTTGCCGTTCCTGCGGGTGCTGCGTGGTAGCCGCTTCTGGCCCGACCAGAACGAACCCGATGGCTTCGACCACCGGACCGCTGCTCCCAGAACCGAAGTCCTGGCGTGAACGGGAGTACGTCGTGGTCATCATGGAGCGGGATACTGATGGCGCGTAGCGAGCAGCGACGGCTGCGCGAGCGAGGACACCATCCAGTTCGAGGACTTACCGGTCTTCGGGGAAACAGTGGACATCGTCGACCTGCTCCTCGACGTCACCGACTCCGCCCAACCGGGGTGCGCTCGGGCCGAACCGGTCGAGCTGTGGAAGCAACGAACCCCAGACCTGCTGGACTGCGCGGCAGCGGAGGTCACCGCTGCCAAGCAGAAATGCAGCTATGCCCACGCACAGACTGCGCAAGTCCCTGCTGTTCCTGGAAGGACCCGGAATGATCACCCGCGTCTCCGGAGAAGCGAGCGCCGAGGTGGTGGTCACCGACCGGGCACGGCTCGTCGACTGCGCTGGCGATGGGACGAGCAGCAATTCGGCCTCCACGAACCTCGCGCCCTGACGGAGCGGCGTCCGAGTCGGCGCGGTTCAGGACTGTTTCGGCTGTCAGCCGCAGGTGCGCGGCGACAGACGGTAGACCTCGAAAACGCGCTCCTGCTCCTGGGCCGTGAGATGGCACCCGGCACAGGAGCAGGAGCACTGCGGCGCGCACCGGCACCCGAAGCCCTTGCTGCAGCACCAGTGCGCGAAGGACATCGCGGAAACCGGAGACCCAGCGAAGGCAAGCACAGCGGCCAGTTCGTGACGACCGGGCACCTCGTCATAGTCAACCGGGAGCAACTTTCCTTGCGCTGCAAGGCATGTGTCGTAGACCTGCTGGAGCGTCGCAAAGACGTTGACGTCGAGCGCCGCACAGAGGCGGACGAGCGACTCCATAGACGGCACCATGTCGGCGACAATGAACTTGCCGAGTGCGCCCGGCCCTAGGCTCGCACGCTTCACCGTCTCGGTGTAGCTCAGGCCAGAGCGCTCCAGGAGGGTCTTTAGCGTGTCCGCCATCGCGCGGCGGTAGGAGTCTCGGCTAACGTCGTGGTACACGTGAGGACCTTCGTCAGTCGCTGGTGGACACCTGATGCGGATCGTTGTCCGCCGGTAACGCCAGCTTGTTCAGAGGCGCGGGCCGCGGTAGCCACGTCCGGAGCAAACCCTGGCGTTGGCGAAGGCTGAGATGGCAGCCCTCGCACTCGCAGGAGCAGTCAGCACCGCATACGCAATCGAGTGGCGTTCGGCAACACCACTGGACAAAGGCCAGAGTGGACGTTGGCAGGCATACCCACAGGTACGCCATCGCAACGCCGAAGACGTCTCGACTCTCCTCGAACGCCGACGGCGGAAGCTTTCCCTTCGCCTCCAGCACGTACCGATAGCTGTCGCAGAGCAGGCCCCACATGTCGACATCGAGGAACTCACACAGCCCGGACAGGTCGGTCAGCGAGACCCAATGACGTCCGGACTCAAGGCCGACGACCTCGTCTACGGGAATGCTCCACGAGCGAGAGTGCCCTTGGATGTACACATCTTCGACGTTCACGCCCCTGCGCTCTCGGTGAGCACGTAGCTCCACGCCGACCTTGCGCAACCACGCGGAGCGCTCCGACTCGTTGACCTTTGTTAGCGAACGCACAACTATCCCAGGGGAGAAAGGTATGTCCAGAGTGGACGACTACTCGGCCGCGTCGCCGTTCTGCTCGGGCCGTGGGGTGACATCGACGTAGGTGCCGATGGCTAGCGCTAAGGCGTCCTGGTTACCGCGCCACATGACGAGTGCCGCGGCGCTCAGCGCGCCGGTTCCAGCAACCAGTGCGACGACCGACCATGGCGAGCATGCGCCGGTAGCGACGTACAGGACCGCAACGACGTTCAGCGAAAGGCCGAGGGACAGAAGTACCGCCGCACGACGCTCCGCCGTCGCCCAACCGCGAACAGCCTTGCTGCCGGGCGAGAGTACGCGGACCACCTGCGTCTGTGCAGGGCCGTCAAGGAGGTCGGCTTTTCTGGCGAGGTCGGCGAGGCGCGTCGTGGCGAACACGGCACGCACGTCCGGGAACTGGTCGAAGTCGTCACTCACGACGTCCAGGCCCCTTCCGGCATGTCCTCCAGCAGGTCCCGGAGCCGCGCTTGCGTCACCGGGACCTGCTTCTGAAGCTTCTGCGCGATGTACGCGCCGTATGCCAGCTTGCACTTCTCGCACTCCGGCGTCGTGTCACTTGTCGACCCCAGCTGGTCGACGCCGTATTCCGCGCCGCACTCCGTCCTGCGCGTCTCCCCGACGTAGTCCATCGGGAAGGCATGGCTTTCGTAGCCCTCGGTTTCGAGCAGGATCTCCAACGCAGCCACGGTGATCACCGGCTCGTCCTGCCGAGCTTCAACGCGGAGCACGCGCGCGCCCTCGGTTGGAATCGGTCCGGGTAGCGCCGCCACGGCCACGCAGCACCACTCCGGACTCGGTCAGGATCCGGTGTACGAAGCCGTACGAGCGGTCCGTGGCCTCGGCCAGTGCGCGGATGCTGGCGCCCATTTCGTACTTCTTCCTCAGGTCAGCGGCCATCTTGACGCGGGCTTCCCCGGTGATCCGCGTCCCCTTGGCCGTGGTGCGTGTTGTCATGCTGGTCGCTCCTCTTCGCGGTTCAGGCGGTCGGTTGGTCGAGGGCGGCGCGCCGGTCGATGACGGCGGCCTTGCTCTCGTCGGCGCCGGGGCCGGCGGCGGTGTAGTAGTCGATGGCCTGGCCGTAGCGGCGGTGGGCCTCGGCGGTGTCGCCGAGCGCGGCGTGGACCTCGCCGAGCACGGTGCACAGGTCGGCCAGGTAGCCGACCGAGCCGTAGTCGCGCACGGCCTGCTCGATCGCAGCCAGCTCGGACACCGCCTCGGCGGCGTGCCCGTTCAGCGTCAGAGCCCGCGCCAGGTGCAGGACGGTGCGGGCGTGGCCGATGTCGTCGCCGATGCCGGCGAACATGCTCGCCGCCAGCCGGAGGTGGTGAGCCGCGAGCCGAGCGTCGGCGATCTTGGGGTGCAGGGCGGTTTCGCCGAGGCGGCGGTGCCGCAGCGCGATGCTGCGGGCGTCGTTCATCTCCTCAGCGATGTCCAGCGCCAGTTGCAGGTCCGGCAGGGCGGCGTGTGGGTCGTCGGCCTTGAGGTGAGCACGGGCGCGAGTGGACAGCGCGCCGGATCGCAGCCACGGGTCGCCGACTTCGGCGGCGCGCTCGACGGCGATGGTGCAGATGGCGACGGCGGCCTCGTGGTGGCCGAGGTTGGTCTCGCCGAAACCCTGCCGGGTGCGGCAGACCACCTCCAGGATGTGCCCGGCGTCGGCGGCGGCGTTGGCCCCGAGGAACTGCGAGCTCACCAGCTCACCGGCGGTGTAGTTCGGGCGCAGTGGGTTCCACAGGACCTCGCCGAACTGGTACACCAGCTCCGTCCAGCCCTGATCGGCGGCGACCTGCTGCGCCGCGAGGAGGTTGACACGTTCGGTGTCGGCCCAGTCCAAGGCGACCTTGGCGTCGTCGAACATGCCGGTGTCGAGGTCGGCGTAGACGTCGCTGAACCGGCGGGGGAAAGGGTTGATGACCTTGTCGGCTTCTGCTGCGCGCCGCAGGTACCACTCGATCATCCGGCGACGGACCGTCTGCCGCTCGGTCTGGTCGTCCTGGTCGGCGAGGGCTTGCACGTGCTCGCGCAGGACGTCGTGCAGCCGGTAGCGCTCGTCGCCGGTCTCGGTGACGAGGTTGGCCTCCACCAGCCGTCCGAGTCCGCGGTCGACCTCGCTGACCGGCACGTCGAGCCCGGCGGCGAGCGGCTCGGCGGTGAACTCGGCGCCGGGGTGCTCGGCCAGGCCGCGGTAGAGCCTGGCGGTGGTGGCGTCAAGGTCCTCGTAGCTCATCTGCAGCACTCCTTCGACGGACAGCTCGTGCGGGTCCGAGGCGGTGGCGGACGCCTCGGCGAGGTGGGTCAGGCGGGTGATCAAGCGCGCCGGGTCGCGCCGGGGATGTGCGGCGAGGTGGGCTCCGGCGATGGTCAGGGCCAGTGGGTGCCCGTGGCAGCGGGCGGCCAGGGCGTGGAGCAGGTCCTCGCCGAGAGGTTGCCGGTCCTCGTCGAGCAGGCCGGCCAGGAGCGCGGCGCCGGTAGCAGCCGGGAAGCAGTCGAGGTCGAGGTGGCGGAATCCCACGACGGCCAGCCCGGCAAGGCGGTGGCGGCTGGTGACCAGGATCGTGCCGCGCGCTGTGGCCGGTACCAGGGGGCGCACCTGCTCGGCGGAGCGGGCGTTGTCGACCAGCACGGCCACCGCCTTGTCCGAGGTGACCGTCCGGTACAGCGCGACCAGTTCAGCCGCCTCGCCTGGCAGGTCGTCGGCGGCGACACCGAGCGCACGGAGCCATCCGGCGAGAACGTGCGGTGTAGACGGTGGCGGATGGCCGCTCCAGCCGTTGAGGTCGACGTGCAGCACGCCGTCGGGGTGGCGGTCGTGGTGTGCGTCGAGCCAACGCACCGCCAAGCCGGTCTTGCCGACCCCGCCCAGCCCGGTCACCACCACGCGGGTCGGGTCCGCCGTGGTGAGCAGACGGTCCAGCCGCTCCCATTCATGTGCGCGGTCGACCCAGGTGCGCGCGGGCGGCGGAAGCTGCCGAGGCACCGGCACCCGGTCCTGGGGAGCGTGCAGGACGATGGTGTCGGCGGTGACCGTGTGAGCTTGCAGCACCTGGCCGTGGACCGATCCCGACACGGTGTTGATGTGCTCGGCTTCGTTCATGCACGCTCCGCTGGCTCGTGGCGGCGGCCAGCGAGCACGGCGTTGCCCCACAGGCACTCGCGCCGGACGAGGGTCAGGCCGTCCGGTCGCCACAAGCCGATCGGCGCCACGCCGTCCGGGTGCGGTTGCCACGGTCCCAGCAGGTCAGCGAACTGCCGCCGACTTCGGTGGACGAACGTGATCCCGGCCCTGGCGAGACAGTCCTCGACCGCAGCGGCCGACTCCAGCCCGAGGACGATGCGGTCGGCGTGCGAGGCGGCCAATAGCGAACCGGGTGCCAGCCGCTCGTGGTACCCGGCCAACGCGGCGGCCGGGTCTTCGGCGTCGGGCAGGCAATGCAGCACCGACCCGGCCACCACGCCCACCGGGCGGGTCAAATCGAGAACCCGAGTCGTCACGGCATGGTCGAGTACTTCCTCGACGTGCCGCAGGTCGGCCTCGATCACCCCGGTGCTCGGATCGTCCTCGCGGACGACCAGACGGAGACCGGCGATAGCTACGGGGTCGCGGTCGACGTAGACGACGCGGGCCTGGGGCTGCTCGGCCTGGGCGAGTTCGTGCACGTGGCGAACGCCGCCCAGGCCCGCGCCCAGGTCGAGAAACTGTTCGATCCCGGCGGCGAGCATGTGCAGCACCGCGCGACGTACAAAGGCGCGGCTCTCGCGGACGAGCACGTCGTAGCCCGGCACCAAGGCCATGATCGCGTCGGCCACCGCACGGTCGGAGGCGAGGTTGTGCCCGCCGCCGAGCAGGTGATCGTAGATCCGGGACAGCGACGGCACGTTGACATCGGCCGGCACGCCCCACTCGTGCGCGCCCTCCTGCGTCGCCATCACCGTGTCGTTCTCCCCGCCCCGGCTCGTCATCACGAGCCCGATTAGCCGCGCACCTTGGCCGACTCCGGCAGGCTGACGGGTAGCGGTTCGCCCGCTGCCTGAAGTCGACCGAGTCGATTGGTGTCGGCGATTAGACCGGCGGTAGGAAGATCCGAACCAGAGCGGGACCAGGGCGCTCGTGAGGCGTTGGTGGGGCGGCACCCCACCTGAGCACCCTTTTTACCTCGGCCATGATCACTCGCATGGGTGACACCGAGCGCGGCCGGGTCGAGCTGGGTGGGTCAGTTCTCGTCGAAGTGCGCCTCGGCGGCGCGGCGGATCTGTGCGAGTCGCTTCGACACAGCGCTGTGGTTGGCGTAGCCGAGCACGTCGGCGATCTCGGTCTTGTTGGTGACGCCGCTGTTGAGCAGCACGACGATCTGCCGGTTCCGGCCATCCAGCAGCGTGAGGAAGTCGTTGGTGACCAGGTTGCCCAGCACCTCGCTCTCCGGTCCCTGGACGGGGACGGTGTCGGTCAGCTCGACGAACTTCACCGTCACCTTGCGCCGCTTCCCGTGCAGCTTGCGCTCGAAGTCTTCGCGGGCGTACGACCAGTGGCTGGAGAAGTCGTCCTCGACCCGGTGGGAACGAACCGCGTCCAGGATGCCGCGCAGCCGGCCGGTCCGGTCGGCGGCCTCCACGGTCTCGACCACGGCGTCGCGGGCGTCGTCCTCGCCGAACCACACTTGTCCGCCCATCCGCGGGTTGCCGGCCACGGCCCCGGCGAGCACGCTGCCGTCCTCCAAGGTGACCGGGCCGGGCGTCTTGCCCTTGTCCACCTCGGGAAAGTCCCGCAGGCGCTCCTGGATGGTGGCGGTGACCGCGGGCACCCAGAAGTCCAGGTTGTGAGCCAGCAGCCGGATCGGGTCGTCGGCCGAGAACGCCTTCATCTTCGACCCCGACACCAGGTGCGGCCACACCGTCCACGCCCACGCGCGGGCCAGCCGTTCCTCGAAATCGAGCGGCAGGAAGTCGTCGATGCCCGACCAGTCGGCCATAAACGGCCACTGGCCGCCCCGCAGCAAGGGCAGCCCGAACATGTCCAGGACGCGCTTGGGCAGCAGGTGGAACAGCGGCGCGTACTCGAAGTACCGCGCCCGTGTCCGCGGCACGAAGGTGACGTTGACGTCGCCGAGATCGGCGATCCTGGCCATCGGCTCTGGCAGGTCGTCCAGGTCGAAGAAGCGCCGCCGGAACTGGGCCGCATCCCACAGCATGTTCCACTGCGCGATCGCGAGAAACTCTTCAGGCGAGGTGTAGGCGGCCGGGAGCGTCACATACTCCGGCGGAGCCGGTTCGAGCGGCCGGACCACGCCACCGAAGATGAACCCGGCCGAGATGTTCCGCAGCTGCGGGTACTCCTCCGGACAAGCATCCGCCTCCGGGAGGAACACGTCATCACGGCGCCACTCCAGCACCTCGGCAGGGGTCGGCTCCTGTTCGCCGCGCACCTCGCCGTCCACCATCTGCTGCTCCACGCTGTGACCGGTCCGCTCGTCGATCTGAGTCATACCCCCATCACGACAGTCTCCGCCGGATTCGTTCCGGACACGCCCGGCCCGAGTGCTTCTCACCTCCGGCGTGACCGACCAAGATAGCCAGGCGCGCACGGTGCATCCGCACTGCGGCGAACCCGCCAGATTCCAGGCGAGTCGAACATATGTGCGAGCACGGTGGTAGTTTGCCGACGTGACTCCACCGCCTTCACCCCCCGCGCCGGACGGCGCACTGCGCTACCGAGTCGACCAGGACGGCACGACGATCGCCGTCCTGCCTGCTACCTGCAAAGGCGGGCGCCATGTCTTCGTACCCGGAGTCGGCCGGGCAACGTATGTGGAGGGCGAGGTTCATGTGCACTGCCCTGCCTGTGCGGCGACGCCCGGAGTCGACGCGATCTGGCGCTTGACTAGTAACCGTCCAAGCCCCGATCGTGCCGAACTTGACGACGAACCCTACGGCGATCTGATTCGCCGTCGTGTGCGGACAGCTGTCGGCGCGAGGTAGGTCAAGCCGCCTGACCAACGGTGATCCACGTCGTGGAGACACACGTCGTGGATCACCCGTATGGCCGACGGATTTCGGTGTCGAAGCGGGGTTCAGTCTGACGTTCCGACGGATGACGGCTCAAGCGCCGCGGCGACGGCTTCGAGTTCGACCAGCGCGGCGGTGAGGTCCTCGATGATCTCGCGGGCAATGAGGTGCGGTGCCGGGAGATTGTCGGTGTCTTCGAGTGACTCATCACGGAGCCATGTGATGTCGAGGTTGACCTTGTCGCGTGCAATAAGGTCGTCGTAGGTGAACGGCCTGAATCGTTCGGACTCGATGCGCTCGGAGCGCGGCTTTCCCGGTGCGTAGCGGTCGACGAAGTCATCCAGGTGTTGACGGCGCAGCGGGTTTTGCTTGAGTGTGAAATGTTGATTGGTGCGCAGGTCATAGATCCAGAGCTGGTCAGTCCAGGGACGCTCGGCCGCCGGCTTCTTGTCGAAGAACAGCACGTTCGCTTTGACGCCGTGGGCGTAGAAGATGCCGGTCGGCAGGCGCAGCATGGTGTGCAAGTCGAAGTCGCGGAGCAACTTGCGCCGCAGCGTCTCGCCTGCGCCGCCGTCAAATAGCACGTTGTCCGGGAGTACGACGGCCGCGCGGCCGTTGATGTCCAGGATCGTGGCGATGTGCTGAAGGAAGTTGAGCTGTTTGTTCGACGTGGTGACGACGAAGTCCTGGCGTTCGATCTCGCGGTCTTCGCGGGCCTCCAGGCCATCAGCTCCCACCATCGTCAACGAAGATTTTCGGCCGAACGGAGGGTTGGACAGGACAACCGACCAACGTTGGCTGGGGGCCGCGATCAGTGCGTCACGCACCTCGATCAACGAGTCGCCGGCTGGGCTTCCGATGCCGTGCAGCAGCATGTTCATTGCGGCAAGGCGTGCCGTTCCGTCGACAAGTTCGTAGCCGTAGGCGAAGTCGTGTTGGAGGTGGTCCCTCTCGGTGCGGGTCATCGACTCCGACCCGCGGGAGGCGTACTCGTGCGCGGCGAGAAGAAAGCCTGCCGTTCCTGCGGCCGGGTCAACCACGGTGTCCTTCACCGTCGGCTGGACGCAGTCGACAATCGCCTGGATCACCGAGCGAGGGGTGAAGTACTGGCCGGCACCGGACTTAATGTCTTCTGCCCCTTTGGACAGAAGTGCCTCGTAGGCGTCGCCCTTGATGTCGGTACCGGTAGCCGACCAATTCTCTTTGTCGATGAGGTCGACGATGAGCCGCTTCAACTTCGCGGGGTCTTGGATCCGGTTCTGCGCCTTGCGGAAGATCGTCCCCAGAACACCGGGCCGCCTCCCGAGTTCTTCCAAGATGTGCCGGTACTGGGTCTCCAGCGCATCGCCCTTGGCGTCGAGCAACGTCTGCCAGGAGTACTCCGGGGGAACGATCTGCTGTGGATTGAGTTTGCGGGTGGCACGTTCGTGCGCCATCTTGAGAAAGAGTAGATAGGTGAGCTGTTCGACGTACTCAATCGTGCCGACGCCGTCGTCGCGCAACACGTTGCAGTAGGACCACAGCTTGTCGACCAACCGGCGCGCGTCAGACACCAGCAAGCTCCTCGATGTTATCGGTCAGCGTTCCCGAGTATGCAGCAGTCAACACGGCGCGGCGGAGCGCTGCCACACGCCGTCGTCCAGAATCTGCAGCTTGTTCGATTCGCTTGATTTCCAAATCGCGCTCAGCATATGCCTTCGCCAGCCAGCGCTGGACATCCGGCTCGGCTTTGGGCAATCGAACGCTTAGCAGGGACTTCTGTGAAATGTTCCGCATGGAGTCCTTGGTGCCGGTGGCAGCCGCCGAGATTTGGCGCCTCGCACTGGGTGCCTGAAGGGCCCTCCAGAGCCACTCGGGGTCGACCTCTGCCCGTAGCTGGAGCCGCAGGCTCTTGTCACTGAGCAGAAGATGTCGGCGCACCTCACCCACAAGGACCGGCGCACCCACGTACTCGCTCGTGTTGGCGCGGCTGACGAGGAGGTCACCAGGCATGATCTCGAAGTCCGGGTTCACCAGTGATTTGGGTACCGCCTTGTTCTCCTGTGGGCGGAACTCGCCCCAGGTCATCGCGCTGACCTTGACGATCCCCCACTCGTTCTCCTGGGCAGGCGGGGCAGAACCTCCTGCGGATCGTCCTGCCTGAATGCCCGTTACCAGATCGCCGAGCGTTACGGTGTCACCGTCATTCAGGCCGAACTTGGCGTTGAGTTCCGCCTGGCGAAGGCGGGTCAGGCGTTGGATCGTGGCCGTACATGTCGACCGCACAAAGTCGAGGCGGGAGATGTGGTTTTCAAGGATCTCCACGAGCCGCTGCTGTTCGCCAAGTGGTGGAAGTGGCACCGGGATCTGGCGGATTACCTTCAGTCCCAGTCGCGGTCGCCCCACACCGTGGCGATGGTGTTCGGCCCATTGGCGGACGGCTGGACGCTGAAGCGAGTACATCACCCAACGCGGGTCGACGTCGGGAGACAAACGGACTCGGATGCAATCCGCTTTGACGATCGCTGCTCCGAGCGACGGTGGGGCGAGACAGCCTCGAGGCAGAGTCTCCCCGAGCGACGCGATGAGGAGGTCGTTCGGAAGCACCTCGTGGTTGCGGAGCGTTTCGAAGTGGTCCTGGGAAATGTGAGCCTTCGCGTCGTTGAAGACGCCGTCACCGATGTTCTGGAGGCGGACCACTCGTGGACCTCGGTCGGTGTAGTGCGCGCTGGTGAGGTTCGAGCCAAAGGGGCCATCGGTGATCGCGCGGGGCTCGGACGCCTGCAGAGAGTCGAGTGGTACGACCGTCCAGCCGGCGGGAAGGGACGTCACGCGGTCAGCTCCGAGTTGAGTTGATCAATCAGTTTGACTGTCTTGTCACCGAGGTCGCGGAGGGCACCGTCGGCACCGCCGCGCTCGATGAAGGGTGCCTGGTCGAGGTCCCCAGGAGTGATGCCCGCTGACGATGCGACTACTTCGACCATGCGATCGAGCCACCACCTCTCGGTCTCGCTGAAAAAGACACCGGCCTGCTCTTGCTGAACAAGCCACGCAGCGTAGCGCTCACGCACGCGGTCGGCGTATGGGACCAGCTCTTGGTCTTCGCCGATGGTGAATCGCATGAGGGACACCAAATCGGTAAGGGTGTGCCGGGTGCTGCGCCGGACACGGCCAGCCTCAAGCGCCTCGTACGCGGCCCAGATCACCTCGGGGGTCCAGTTGTAGGGCGGGCGGCTGATCCGGTCGGCGAGTTCCTGGATGTCATCGAAGGAGATACGGCGTTCGCGTGCCTCAGCCATCAGTTGGATCGCGGTGATCTCGTCGCGGTGCTCGGCGAGGTACCGCGACCAGCTTTCGACAAGGGACCGAGCACGGTCGGTGTCAACCACGCCGTGTGCGTCCAGGAGCACGTCCACACTGACCTCGTCGATGATCTGGTCGTGAGCGCGCCGTAGTTCGAGGATCCGGTTGCGCAGTTGGGGATTGGCCGCCAGTGGCTCGATCGCACGATCGAGGAGTTGCTGAATGGCGGCAGCCGGGTCGGCGGCCCCTTGAACGGCGTGGGCTTGCTTATCCGGATCGACCGCGTCCACGAGGCCACGAACGATCGCCTGGACGGAGGCGCCGGCGACCTGGTCCAACTCGGCCCGCTCTGCTGGCGTGAGCTGCAACTCCAAAGCCGCCAGGCGCGAGGCGAGGGTCGCGGTCTCGTCCTCGGTGAGGGTCAGCGTGGCCACCTTGTCCAGCAGCTTCTTCAGACTGATGCCTTTCTGCCGGTTCAGGGGCGGGTCGACGAAATCGTGCTCGGTGACACCCACGGCGTCGACGATCACGAACCGGGTCTTCTCGGTGGCGTCCGGGGTAACCGCACGGAAGTCGGCCGAGGAGATGGTGCGCGCGCCGCGACCCTTCATCTGCTCGAAGTACTGGGCCGAGCGCACGTCGCGCATGAAGAACACGCACTCCAGCGCCTTGACGTCGGTACCTGTGGCGATCATGTCCACTGTGACCGCGATCCGCAGGACCGTCGAGGTGCGGAACGCCTGGAGCTGCCCCTTGGGGTCCTTTGCGTTGTAGGTGATCTTCGCAGCAAAGTCATTGCCTTTGCCGAATACCTCCCGCACGGTGGTGACGACCTCCTCGGCATGGTTGTCGTCCTTGCAGAAGATGAGAGTCTTGGGCACGGCTGAACGACCCGGGAAGATCTCGGGCAGCTTATCGCGGAAGGTCTCCAATACCAGGCGGATCTGGCTGGTGGAGGTCACTGCGCGGTCCAGTTGCCTGCTGGTGTAGACGAGGTCCTCGTCGAGCGCCTCCAGGCGTTGCACACGTGTGCGGCGGTCGACCATCGGAACGACCGTGCCGGCCTCGATCGAGGAGCCGTCGGCGGTGATGTGGGTCTTGATCCGGTACAGGTAGAAGTCGACGTTGACCAGGTCGGCCACGGACTCGGGATAGGTGTACTCGGAGACCAGATTCTGGCGGAAGAACCCGAATGTCTGCTTGCCGGGCGTGGCGGTGAGGCCAACGACGTGGGCATCAAAGTACTCCAGGACCCCTCGCCAGACGCCGTAGATGGACCGGTGCGCCTCGTCCACGATTACCAGGTCGAAGGTCTCCGGCGGCAGCAGCGGGTTGTAGGCGACGGTGACCGGCGCATCGGGGACGTAGCCGTCCAGGCCAGGGTCGTCGCCCTCGATGACGTCCTCGTTCTTGAGTGCCTTGTACACCCGCTGGATCGTGGAGATCACCACTTGGGTGGAGCCGAGCATCCCCGCGCCCGTGAGCTTGTCGACGTTGTAGATCTCGGTGAAGCGGCGACCGTCGTCGGGCGTGCGGTAGTTCTGAAACTCCGCCATCGTCTGATCACCGAGGTTGTTGCGATCGACGAGGAACAGCACCCGGTTGAAGCCGCCGAACTTCAGCAGCCGGTAGGACTCGGTGACCGCCGTGTAGGTCTTGCCGGCGCCGGTGGCCATCTGCACCAGCGAGCGGTCGAAACGCTGCTCGGCCAGCGACTTCTCTATCCCGCGGATGGCGGCGACTTGGGCCTTGCGCATCGGTTGCTCGTTCAGCGCTGGCAAGGTTCTGACCTTGGCCCGCCAGGTCGGCCGGGCCGGATCGCGCTCGGCGTCCCGCAGGATGCGGGCCAACGTCTCCGGCTTGGGGATGTTGAATAGCCGCCTGGACCGTGGTTGGGGGTCGTATCCGTTGGTGAAGTGGGTCTCGGTGCCGCTGGCCTCGAAGACGAAAGGCAGGCGCCCGTCCACCGTCAGCGCCTTCAGTCGCACCTCGGGGGGCAGTCCTTCGGCGTACATGGCGGACTGCCATTCGACGCCGGACAGGGTGGTGCCCACCGGCTTGGCCTCGATGACTCCAACTACCCGCTTGTCGACGTAGAGGAGGTAGTCGACGCGGCCGTGCCCCTTGGCCATGATCATTTCGCGAACCGCGACGCCCAGCCCGGCGAACAAGTTGATGTGCTTCCGGTCCTGGATCAGCCACCCGGCATCAGCCAATTGCTGGTCGATGAGCACTCGCGCGCGCTGCTCAGCGGCCAGCCTGGGATCCTCCGTCACCCCGCTGCCTCCCCTGCACCGTGTTGACTAGCAGAAGTATCTTCCACCACGGGTACGACAATTTGCGTGGCCCGGCCCGTCGTCGCAGGTCATGGCGGACTGTTCCATCACGATGAAGATCGCCGGACGTCGTGCTCGGGTTACTTGACGAGGTGAGTTCAGCCCCCAGGCGAGATGTTGCCTCAGTCGTGACCTGAGCAGTTCTCGCCCGCTATGACTGTGTGGCTTGCGCAGCCTTCGTGCATGAAAAGCTAGGAGGGTCGACGCTCGCCCCCGTTGTACCCCTTGCAGCCGCAGACGGGCGTGGGTGCAGCGGACCAACGATGGGATGGAGAAGCTGCAGGCCGGATTCGACAGTGAGCAGCGCGTGGGTGTGCCGGGTCATGTACGGCCGGCACACCCACGCGGAGTGCATTCAGATCAGGTACTCGTCGGAGAGGCTGGCCTCGTGCACAGGGAGTGGCATCTGGGTCGCGATGGTGGTGTGCAGGTGGGCTCGCCGCAGCATCTGGACGTACTCGGCCATGTGCAGGGCCTCGTCGTGCGGCTGGAGGAACGCGGGAATGATCTCCAGCGGGTTGGGGTTCCAGCCGGCCTTGATGGCGTTGCGGGGCTTGTCAGGATCCAGCTTGGTCAGGTTGATCGGAGTCTGGGCCTGGTCGGATCGCGGCGCGATGCCGTAGAAGACCCGATCGCTGAACGGGAAGACGCCGCTGATCCTGGCGAGTTTGCGGACCTCGACCGCCTCGGCATCCGGGCCTGTTTCGGTGTGGATGCTCTCCATGTACGACACGAACGCGCGTGACACTTCGCCGCCGGTAGTGCGTTCGCGTAGCCGGACGATTCGCAGGCCTGGAAGGTCTCCAGGTTTGAACGGGGTGTTGGCGGTGTCGGCGGGGTCGACGCCGGGGAGCAGCAGTTCGTCGTAGGAGATGTGCTGGTCTTGCAGCCAGCCCCAGCCGCGGTTGCGCAGGTTGGCTGAGCGCACCATGACGATCCGGTCGTGCGTGGCGCGGGGATTGATGGCGCCGATGAGGAACTGTGCCAGTTGCTCACGGCTCGTGGCGTAGTCCTGGTCCAGGCGACCGTGACCGGCCACCAGTGCGGCCGGCAAGTCGGCGTAGGCGATGTCGCCGACGTCGACCAGTTGGGCGCGGATCTCGCCCGTGGTGGTGGCGCGCACGATCAGGGGGACCCATCGTCCGGAGTGGCGTTCGAGCCACACCCCGGTCAGCTCGCACGGGCCGTCGATGCCGGGAGGTTGGGGCAGCATCGCGCTGCGGCCGACCTGCCGGAGGCTGTCCAGGACCGCAGCCGCGGCGCGCTTGATGTCACCCTTGAGGAACGGGGTTCCCTCCGCGAGCTTGCGGGCCTGCTCGTCGTCGGTGGCCGGTGGTTGTTCCTGGATGGGGTGCAGGCATTGCGGAAGCCGGCCGCGTTTGGCGTAGCCGGTTTTGATGGTCTGGTACGGGTCGTGCTGGTTGAGCCGGGAGAACATGGCTGGCTGGTCGATCTCGACGATTGCGGCGACTCGCCGCGAGCGCGCGGGCAGCGCGCTGATGATGTCGCCGAGGCGTTCGTCGCGGGCGACGCGGACCGCGAGCTCGGTGCGGGGATCGTCGTCGCTGGGTTGCGGGGCCTGGATCCCGGCGGCTAGACCGCCGACGGTGTGGCTGGTCACGGTCAGGGAGTAGTCACCGGTGAACCGCAGGGTGTCTGCGTCGTCGCTCGGTGCGGGGGTGAGGCCGAGGCCGTAGGGGTGGGTGATGGCGGTCAGGATGGCTTGGTGGGTGGATCCCGGCTGATGCCACAGCTCGAGGTGGTAGTCCTGGTCCGGCGGTTGGTGGCGGGGGAGCCGCCGGGTGACCGCCTTGCTGGTCTCACGCGCGAGCGTGGGCGTTGACCGCAGTCCTGTTGGGGCGAGCAGCGCCTGGAGTTGTTCGTGGACGTCCATGTGGTCGACGGGCTGGAAGCCGACCCCGGCGGCGTGCGTGACCGTCTTGGACTTCTTGTCCTCGCCACCCGTGGCCGGCGTGTTCGGGACGGGGCGCTGCATCTTCATGCCGGTGCGGTACAGCACCAGCGAGGTGATCGAGTCCTGTCCGCGGCTCTGATCACGTGGTGCGCCGAAGTGCGCGGGGTCGGCCAGCACGCCGTCGGCGTCCGGGAACGCGCGTGTCGTCAGATGAGCCAACGCCCGCGACAAGCCGGCGTCCCATGCCCACCGCCACTGGCCGTCGACGTGACGGCGCATCGCGGTCGCCGCGAGCAGGGTCGGCCTCTCCCGTGAGCGGAGGAACCCGTTGCCGGCGTGCATCCACAGTGTGACCCGTTTCGGTTTGCCCGGCACATAGCGCACCGGGAGATAGGCGAAGCGGACGACGCTCAGCTCGGCGTGGATGCGGGGTGCCGGGTGGCCGGGGATGGTCTCCACATGGAAAGTGATCTTGTAGGACCACAGGGCATCGCCGGTGGCCTTGTCCGGCATGCGTTCTGGTGGCCAGGACACCGCGCCGCGTTCGCCATTGGAGTCCAGTGGCCCGAGGACGAACGTGCGGTGCTTGCCTTGGATGGTCAGCCCGTCATCGACCACGAGCCCGGCGAGGTAGGCGGGCAGCAGCTGGTAGGTATGGGCGGCGAGCTTGGCGGTGCCGTTGGGGTGGGTGTCCCACTCGGCGAGGGTGATGTCGTCACCGTCCCACTCCAGGGTCGTGCCGCCGAGCATGGCCTCCCAGTCCAAACCGGGTTGCTTGGGAGTGATCGCGGTCGCCGCCCAGGCGGCCACCGCGGCCAGCAGCACGTCGTCGTCGACATCGTGGTGCGCGCAAATCCACCGCGGGTCTTCGAGATCGCGTCCGATCGCGAGGATGTCGGCGTCCAAACTGGACACCATCTCGACCAGCGAGTAGGTCGGCAGGTTCTTGTGGCGGTGAGCCGGGTCTGCGTACCACTGCTCACGCAGAATCCGCAGCCACCCGGCGGGGAATGGGGCGGTGCGCAAGCGCAGTACTGGGCCAGGCGCGCCGAATTCCAGAGCGGTGAAGGTGATCGAGGTCTTGTCGGCGCTGCTGTCGGTCTGCGGGGAGATGGGGGTCACGGGTTCCGCCTGTTGTCGGGCCACCTGATGCTGCTGAACAGGTGGTGGGCCAGTTCGTAGAGCGTGGTGTCGATGACGTGGTCACGCCGCCGTGTCAGCGGCGCGTCGGGTGGGGGATCGGCGAGCATGTCCGCCAGTTGCGCGGCGATGGCGACGAGCAGACTGGTGTGGACGGTGTCGGAGGTGGTGTTGCCGCGCTCGGCGTTGCGGGGTGAGAACGCCGCGTCACAGAAGTACACCTGGGTGGCGGTGCCGCCGCGGATGGTGCGCCCCATGGTCTGGTAGATCGAGGCGAACGCGTTGGCGACGAAGGCCCGGTGAGCGCGACCGCGTAGCCGCCGGAAGATGACCTGTTCGCCGAGCAGTTCGTGCCAATGACGGCGCAGGTCGCGGCGCAGTTCCCGTCCGGCACCTGCCACCGATTCCGGGTTGGTGACCGGTGTCAGCAGCGCTCGCATCGCGTCGCGGTTGACCAGCGACAGGGGGAAGGACAGGTCGGACGCTGGTGGGTGGGGTCGGGCGAGATAGAGCAACGCGCCGAGCGCGGCGACGCGGTCGGTGTTGAGGATGTTGTGCCCTCGCTGGATAGCGAGTTCGGCGGCGATCAGGACGTCGACGTCCAGCTCGCCGAAGGTGTGCACTTGCCGCAGGTGCAATCCGTATTCGCCCGGCTGCAGGTTGTTGGGGATCACGTGTCGTGCGGTGTAGCTGGTGTTGCGGTTGGCGTACAGCGCGGAGGACTCGGCGTCATCGCCGCTGAGCGTGGTGAACAGGACCTGCTGGCGGTTGGGGGCCAGGCCCTGCCGGATTTGATCGAGCAACGGCGTTTGCCCTGGACGTTCGCGCAGCAGATGTGCTGTGACGCGACGCAGCGCCTCCTCACGGTCGTCACCTTGCCGTCCGGACACGAACACCGGCCTGCCTGTCGCATCGTGGGACGGCAGATATTCCATTGTGGAGAGTCGTAGCGCGGCCCTGTCTTCCTCCGGTTCCCGTAGGACGCTGGTGGGCGGGATGTCGATGTTGTACAGCGAGGAGTTCCGCATCCAGCTGGTCGCTGAGGTGAGCAGGACGTGCGGCCCTTGGATGCCTTCTGGTTCCAGCAGGTCGTGCAGATGGTGGATGAGCCAGCGTCCGACGCCGCGAACCCACATCAGGCGCAGGTCACCGGTGCTGCCGGTGCGCTTGCGCGTCCACTGCAGCGCCATCAGGTTGCCCATCAGAGCTTCGGGCACGAGTGGTTGGTAGTCGGCTGGCGGCTGGTCCTTCCAGAAGGTCTCCGCGTCGGGCAGGTCCAGCATGTCGGCGACCGCCGGGTAGAGGTTGGACATCTGCAGGAACAAGGTCGTGATGCGGCTGCTCCACAGCGCGGATTGGAACAGCAGCCGCAGGTGGCCGAGGTTGTGTTTGACCGCGAGCTGGTTGTCCGCTGGCGCGTGGTCCAGCAGCCAGGCGTCCAGGGCATCGAGGTCGTCGTTGACCCGGTAGCGGCCGATGACGGCCTCGGTGACCTCCGTCAGGTCGTCGGAGGGGCGGTCGAGGGGCCGCAGCGCGAGGTCTTCCAGGTGTTCTCGGAAGAAGTCCTCGGCGGCCTGCTCGTGTTCGGCTTCCGTGCTTTCTCCGTAGGGCAGGCCGAACAGTGCCCAGGTCAGGCGCCGCAGCAGGCTGTAGCCGGTGAACGGATTCTTGTCTAGCGTCTCGCGCAGCCGCTCGTGCCCGCCGTCGGGGTCGTCGCTGACCAGCAGGCTGTACAGCTCGTCGACCGCTTCCAGCAGTTCGCGCCCAAGGCGGCAGAACAGCCGGACTTCCTTGTGGCGCATGGGAAGCCGGTCCTGCCGATTCAGGCCCTGCAACGAGCGGATCAAGGTGGCATCCGCCCACCCGCGGTCTGCGGCGACCAGCAGCTCCGACTGCACGAAATGGTCGTCGAAGACCTTCTGTACGCGATCGGCCTCGTCGACGATGATCAGATCGGTGTGGTGCTGGCACGCCTCCAGCCACAGCATGCTCTCCGTCGCCGGGGACGCCTTGCTCCGCAACAACCCCTGAGGGGTGGTGACCCAGACCTGGGCGTCGACGATGTTGCGTTCCGCGAGCTGGTGAGGACAGACCGAGATCAGCGGGCAGTCCGCGGGCTTGTCCGGCACGTCCGAGGCCAGCGGGCGCAGACGTGACCGGCAGGGGAAGTCCTCCGGTTCCAATGGTGCGTAGTCCGGATCGACGATCTGACGGTGCGGATCGAGCAGGCACGCGGAGTTGACGAACGCCGCGGCCGGGTCAGCTGTGGTGGGGAACGTGGTCGGCGAGGTGGACAGCGTCGACTGCCAGTAGGCGCCTGCGTGATGAGACCGGCCCGACCGTCCGACCAGCGGCACCGCGTTGATGCCGAGGTGCTGGAGCAGGGAGACCATCTCGTAGGTCTTCATCACCGACTCCAGCACGAGGGTGACGTGCTGGCCGGCGTGGACGCGGTTGACGGTCAGGATGAGCGCCTTGGTGGACTTGCCGCTGTTCATGAGGCCGACCTCGTGGGTCACGCCGTCGAGCAGGATCCGCTGGGGTTTGGTGACCAGCTCGGCGCTGTCGAGGTCGAGCACGCAGTCGGTGATCTTGGTGTCCCACCGGCCGAGGTAGTTGCCGTTCTTGGGGGCGCCGGGTGTCGTGGCGAGTTTGTGGTCGATCCAGGCGGCTGTTGCGCGCAGATCGTCGCGATCGATGCCGACCGCCTCCCGTACGCGGGACTCGACCGCGATGAGGGGTGCTGGTGGGGGCGGAACCTCGATGTCGGGGATCGTGACGGTCTCGGTGCGACCGTCGCGCCGGCCGAACGTGTAGCTGTGGCCAGGCGTTGCGGGCTCCCGCACGACTACAGCCCGGTATGGAACGGGATCGGCCAGCGCGTCGCGGTAGGCGTCCCATCGGTCTCGGCACAGGCTCGGGTTCTGACGGCAGAACGTACTGATGTCCGTGACTCGTCGGATCGGATCGTCGGTGCGCTCGAACCCGCGGATCCGCGCGGGTGCGCGCCGGTACTTGTCCAGACACAACGGGAAGAAGTTGCTGCGGCCGATGTCGCCCATCAACAGCCGTAGCCTGCGCACCACCGGCTCCAAACCCGGCTTGCAGGCGACGTAGCCCGACATCAGCGGCCACAGCGCCCCGATCGGCTCGTCCGGGTAATGCTGGCTGAGGAAGTACAGGCCCAGCTCGACGGAGAAGAACTCCTTTGGCGTGATGTCATCGGGCAGCAGATCTGTGGCCTCGATCTCGGTGGCCACCTTGCCGTACCAGTTGGACGTCTCCCTCATGCGCCACCACCGATCTGCCGGGCACGGGCGATGACTCGGCGCACGAACTCCTCCTCGTCGATGACCTTCACACCGTTGTCGCGGCCTTCGAGCTCGGTCTCCAGGTCGCGCACGTACCCCAGCTGCCGCACTCGATGCATGGGCAGGACCAGGAAGCGCCGGTCGCACCGCGGGTTGTGCTTCCACCGGAACCCGATCGCGAGCAGGCTCGGGCTGGCGTGGTCCTTTCCGTCCGCGCCCCAGACCTCAACTGGTCGGCGAGGATCGGGATCGGCCGGGTCGAGAAAAGCGACGAGCAGGTCGAAGGCATCGCGCCCCGGCCACGGCTGCAGGAACACGACCCGCTCGGACAACTCGGCGCGCAGCGTGTCGTACAAGCGCACCTCGAGCAGACCGGCATCGTGGATGTAGCGGCGCACACCGCGGTGCTGCACGAAGTAGGCGTCAAACACCCGCAGCTCACGCGTCGTCGCGGTGCCCGTACAGCCGGCGGTGCCGCAACTCGTGCTGTCGACAGCCAGCGGGTTGCCGCAGCCACCACAACAGCGCACGGTCACTGTCGGCGCAGGGGAGTGATGACGCTCGTAGGCGGTGTCGATCAACGACTGCACATACGGCTGCCCGCTGGCCCCTGGCGCGGGGAAGCGGCGCATCAGGTCGCGCACCTGCTTGTCGGAGATCACCGTGTGATCGATCAGGAACCGGCGCAGCAGCTCATAGTTGGCTTGAGCCTGTTCGTCGGTGGTCGCGTTCATCGCGGCCACGGCTTTGAGTACGGCGAAGCTCTGCTCCTCGACGAAGTCTGCTTCGGCATCGCGCACGCCCAGCTTCGCGGCCTCCCGCGCCAGCTCGCTGAGCTCGTCCCCGTCCAGCAGACTCGCTTCACGGTCGGTGTCAGACAGCTCCAACGGCAGATCCCACTCGACGAACGGAGCGCGGCACAACTCGAACAACGTCAGGTCGTCCTCGGGCGGCACAAGTCCGGCTTGCAGGAAACGCCACCACAAGCGGGTAAACCCGGCCCGCCACGGCGCCGGCAGCAGTTCAGGACGCGACAGCTGACGCGTGCTGACCACACCACGATCGGTGTCGCGCCGAACCTGGTTCGCCTTGATCTGGGCCAGCCCGGTCGACAACAGGGTCACGATCAGATAGTCGCCTGTGGTGTTGGTGGGGTCCGAGGGAGAGAACGTCTCCTGCAACGAGCCAGCGCCGCCGCGATCGTCGGCCTCCAACGACACATCCGAAGCGGTCACGATCGGCCACTCGCTTCAGCTTGTCGGGCCTCCATATCCAGATGGCACGGACAAGCGAATGGGGCGTCCCTGCTCTTGCGTACAACAACACCCGATCGGGTGATGCCTATCCACGCATCGGCCGCCCGCGGACGGGGTGGGTTCGGCATGTCAGCGGGGCGCCGAGGCCGACAACAACGCCTGCAAAGCCCTGTGCCAGAGGTCGGCCGTTCGGTGCTCTGGAGCTGACGTGACCTGCGGCGACGAGCGTCGCGGGTGGGTACGCACGTGTGCACCCAGCCTGTGGCGGCACGGGTTGTGGTGAACATGGCACGCACCGTAGAGGTACCCACCGACAATTTCGGGAGCCCCGTGCGGACCTCGACTACCTCAGTGCGTTCCGCCGGTGGGCTGCGAGAGCCGCGGAGGCACCCGACGATGCGATCCAGGAAGACCTGGCCCAAGAGGGCGATCACCTGTGGACGCTTTCTCGGGCGTTGTCGATCACGTTTGCCGAGTGGCTGGTTCGTGTGCCGCCGATCACCGCAGCCATCAGCCAGGTCATCTCGCGGTGGCCGAACGCGGGCGGGTTCTGGGGCGAGCTGTACACCAACGGCCAGATCCGCTTCGGCACCTGGTGAACTGACCCCTCACGTGCCCGGCGCCACCAATGGCGCCGGGCACGCACGTGCTTGACCTCGTAGCTCAAAGGCGTCTTTCTAAACACAAACCCTCATTTCCGACTGCTGCGTCGAGAGCTCCGCCGTTGAAGGGCCTTGGGCGTTGTGTGGCGCGCAGGAGGCCGCCGTCTCGCGGAACCGGTACCTGTACGTGTCAACGGTCGTTGCGGGCGGTCCGGGAATCGTTCGTCGCCCACATTCGATCCGTTGTGGTTGTTCATCGCCGTCCCTTACTGATGAGGTTCGTGAGGATGTGACGGCATGTGGTGCTGATCGGAGCCAGATTCTCGGTCATCCACTTCGTCAACGCGCGAGCTTGCTCCTCGTCGATCTTCAGTGCTTTGGAGAGCACGATGAGCTTGCTCTGCTGCTCTGCGGTGAACGAGGTGGTGCTGAGCAGACGCAGCACTACCTCGCCCCGATCCGTTCCGGGCTCTACCAACAGCCATCGCCGAAAGGCCTTTATCCCCAAGGTGGTGAGCTCGTACCGCCGCATGGTGCGGGCTCTGCTGGTGGGTTGGATCAACCCACCTTCGCGCAAGGTTCGCAGAGCACAGCACACACTCGCGTGAGTGACATCCGGCAGCTTGAAACGCTGATGTACCGCCGATACGAGAACGCTGCTGGTTTGCGAACCCTCGTGCATCAGCCCGAGCAACGCTCCAGAAAGTGGAGTGACGACGGAAGTTTCGCTGCCGCACGGGCGACCCCACTGCGCCCATGCACCAGAAGTGTCGCTGTACCAACGCACGGCGAAGCGCTCAATGGTGACAACCAAGTCGTCGAGCATGTGGTGTGGCCCGACCAGCCGTGCGTCGAGACTCCCGGTCCCGATCCGCGCTCGAATCTCATTCGAGTAGTAGCGGACAGGCGGTTCCAGTTCATCGCCCTGGTCGCGTGCTGCCCCTTCCGCGGCGGGGCACGTTTTGCCCCGGAGTCTCGGAGGCTCTCGCAGTTCGAGCCCGCCCACCCAGTCCGTGAGCGCCGGCAGCGGGCGTCGGCAGGTCAGCTCCTCGATGACACCGCTGCGGGCCAACGTGCTGTGCAGCAGCAGGAACTGCACGGCGTGGGGAGCGTGTTCGTTGCGGAACGCCAGGTCGAGCACCGACCTGGCTACATCACGCCGTACATGCTCGAACACGTTCGCCTCAGCGAGCCAGGCGACCATCGCGACGACCGTGCTCCAGCTCTCCGCCCCCTGAGCCAGGAAGGAGAACCTGGACAGGACCGACCAGCGCGCGGCCGGACACACTTCCCGGCGCCGGGGGTCACGCTCGTCAGGAACGGTCGCACACCGCACGAGGTCAAGGAGGAGGTCGTCCACGTCACCCTCGTCCCTGGCCGAGCCGACGCCGCCAGGCTCCTGGTCGATGCAGTTCTGCACACGTTCGACGAGGTCCGGGCTGGTCATCGCCTGGATCGCACGAGCATTGGGCGTCCCCAGGCTGGACTGCTCGAGCAGCTGATCGAACTCGTCCTCGAACGTGGAGTCGACGTCGCTGGAAACGGGTGGGACTCGATGATGAATCTCGTTGCTGTTGAAGGTCATGACGACCTCCCCTCGTCCTCGGAATCGCTGGAAGCGTTCGGCGGCCGGAGCTTGCGGCGCTGGGTGTGGAGCCTGCGCTCGACGGCCTTGGCGGTCAGCCCGACCTCACTGGCGGCCGCGGCCTGCGTCATCCCCTCCATCCGCATCACCAACACGTCACGGACCTTCGGGTCGGTGATCTTCGAGTAGGCGCTCGCCGCCTCGGCGCGCAGCACCGTGAGCTCGGCGGGGCCCATCCCTGGGTCCACGACGTACTCAGCGAGGTCGATGTCGCCATCGCCGTCGACCAGCTCGATGCGGGGACCGGAGTGGATGAACGCCTCCGTCAGCTGTTCCTGCTTCCACCGGTCGTTGCAGACCTTGGCGAAGCAGCACACGCACGCACCGACGAAGTAGGTGGCCAGGGTGGCACCGCGACGGTGGTCCCACTTGCCCTTGCGGAGCCCGTACTCAAGAAAGAAGTCGACTCCGCGTACCAACGTGTCCAGCACGGCCTCGTCGCGCTCGGACTTCGTCCACAACCTGGCTGCCGCAGTCGCGGCGGGGCTGATCCGGCCGCGGTACTTCAGGCACTCGCCGAAAATGCGCCCGTCGACAACCCACAGCCCGATGATCGGGTGGGCGTAGCTGATCATCCGGCCGCTCAGCTTCCGGAACGCCTTCTCGAACCTTTCGCCCTCGTACCCGGTCGACGCCAGGAGCTCGACCATGCGGCGGTCGACCTCGATCTGCCCGATGCGTTCCTTGTCCGAGCTGACGACTGCGTCCGGACCGAGCAGCTCCGCCTCGGCCCGTGACACGTCCTCGCTGGTCACCGCCTCGGCCACGACCTCGGAGAGCTCCTCGTCGGACAGCATCGCCCAGGCCTCGGCGTGGTGATCGTCCTCGGGATCTCCCGGTTGTCGTACGTCGGTCATGCCGTCTCCCCGTTGACAGGTGGCGTCGGGGGGTTCCACCCGCCTGAGCGAGTTCTAGGCGTCGGCCCTGTGCGTCCCCCCACGAATTCCGGAAGATTTTTCTCTCACCTCGGGGCGGCCTTCAGCAGGGGGGAGGCCTTGAACCCGCTCCTAGAACTTGGACGACACACCAGCCCGTGCCGAGGAGCCAACCGATGTGCCCCAACCCCACCACCCCTGGCGCCAACTGCACGTGCCCTGCCAGCACGCCGCCCGCCAGCACGCCCCCTGCCAGCACGCCCCCTGCCGCCCCGCCCTGCGACTGCACCACTGAGAAGCCGCTGCTGAGCGTGCGCAGCCTCTTGGTGTTCGTCTTCGCGCTGTTCATCGCGGCCGGCGCCGGGTACCTGACGCTCAAGGCGACGGGCAGCATGCCGAGCGCGATCCTCGCCGCGATCCCCGCGTTCGCCGGCGCCGTCTACTTCGCCGACAAGTTCACCGAGTAGACGGCCCTGGCTCCCCTGCCAACAGGGCCCCGTCGCTCGACGGGGCCCTGTTTCGTTTCGCCGATGCACCCGAACTAGGACCACAGGATCTGCTCGGTCCCTACGTGATCGGTGCGCACAGCAGATCCAGCATCGACCGGGCCGCCGGGTCGAGTCGTCGGCGGCCAGCACGACTCCCGACCCGCTCGTCCGCGCCCTCCCGCAACTCCTGGGTACAAAGCAGAAACCGAGCTGCTGACGGCACCTAAGACGGGTTGGGGAGAGGCAATGCTATGTAGAAGGCAACCCCAGCTTGTCGAAGAACGCGCGGTTGCGCTCCGTGGCGGACTTCACGAGCCGATCGAAGGACATGACCTCGATGTAGGCCTTGTGGGGCTCATTAAAGCCGAAGTAGCCCATGCCGTCGTAGGTTGGGCGCAGGCTGGCGTACTCGCACCGACTCACCATTGTGGGGGTAAGGTCGGCAAGTATGTAGCAGAACGCGGGCTGGTCATGCGATGGGGGAATCGGACGTCCGGCTGATGTGCGTACGCCGCCATTACGCACCCGTTTGATGTAGTCGAGGCACTGTTGGATGGGATCCTTGTCCTCGGAAGCGTCGTTTCGCATCGGCCGCTTGATCTCAACCACAACGATCGAAGGCAGGGGCAACGACTCTCCCTCAGCGGCCAGAACCGGCGATCCAACCAAGCGCGTCGCAAGGATGTCTGGTTCTTTCGTTGAATCTGAGCCGGTGATGGGCATGCTGTTCAAAGTCTTGTCCGAGGCGAGATAGTCGTGGAAGGCCAGTCGTTCGTCAACAATCCACAGGTTTGACGCGTCGGGACCGAGCTCGTTCGAGTCAGTGCGCATGGGCATGAGCAACGAGTGGATGGCGTCCTCGCGGGAGTACTTCCCTTGCTCGTTGGTTCGGATCATCTTGGCCAGTGCATCGAGGATCGCGCGGCGGCGGGAGACGTACGCCGCGAGGTCGGACTGGTTGATTTCCGTAACTGTCTCCAGATACTTGTTCAGCCGGTTCTGGTAGACCTCCGGTGGTGTGGAGTCGGCCTCGGCGAACACTGCTTGGCCTTCGGCGATTGCATCGGCTTCAAGCTTCTGGAGGTTCCGGTGAAGGAGGAGCTCAAGGTCCTGGTCCTTGATGGACGGGTCCACCGTTACGCCGAGCGCTTCCAACCGCGAGAGTACCGGCCGGTACCGCGGTGCCTGGTTGCTCACGAAGTCACTGACCCGTGCCTTGCCCGCTTCGCGGGCTACCGCGAGTGGCTCGGTCAGGAGTTTCTCGATCTCGTGCAGGACGGCCGTCCGGATTTCATCGAGCGAGATGCTGTCGTCCAACGTCGAGCCCGAGGCCTTCTCGGCGATGTCGAAGGCCGTGCGGTCGGCGCGAACGAATGTATCGAGGTAGTCCGACGAGACGTAGCAGGCGTAGGTGAACTCGGCTGAAGTTTCGTCCTTCAGACGTCCGTACAACCCGGCGATCTTGCCGGCCAGGTTCTCTTCGGTGACGACCCGGTTCGCCGCGCACCAGTACATGCGGGGTACGGGATTGCGAGTGGACGACCGGAGGCAGAGGTTGACCATGTCGAACTTCTGTCCCTTAACTTCTACCGTCGTCGCGGGCAATGCGGGGGAGACGAACTCATCCATGAGGCGGTTGAGCGACACCACCACCTCGTCGTCGATGATCGTCACGTCAGGTGCGCCGCCCGGCCGGAGAAAGTACCAGATGCAGTGCTCGAACACCTCGCGGGCGATGGCTTCGGCGGTCTTCGGCGCATGCTGCTGGAACGCATCTTTGAACCCATCGAGAAGAACCGCCGTGCCTGTCTCGCTGAAAACCTCCGGAGGGCCGGCGTGTTCGACTTCGCCGACGATCGAGAACTTGAACTGGCGGGTGACCAGGGTTCCGTCATCCGCCAGGTACGCGCTCCGAACCGAGACCTTGTCGAATGCCTTTAGCCAGAGCAGCCGACCGACGCCACGGCACCCAAGGCTGGCTTTGAAGTCGGTGTCTAGAGTCTCGAATGACCTCATGTTGTCGGGAGTGAATCCGACGCCGTTGTCCTCCACGACGAAGCCTACAATCGGCTTAAGCGGAGCACGAACAGGGCCGGAGCCGAAGTCGGCGGCCTCTTGAGCGCTTCGCTGGATCGTGACCTTCAGGCGTCCGTGCCCGATGTCATCGCCGCGAGCATCGATCGCCTGGAGGCCATTGACGACAGCTTCCAGGAGCGGCAGAAGGGCGTGGCTTTTCGGCAAGGTTGTGTTCCTCACCCGACCGGCCAGCGACGTCGTCAGCGCCACGCTGCCCTCCCTTCGATGTCCAGACGTCCAGATGTCCGACTCTAGCGGCGAGCTGGGACAGGATCCGCTTGGGCACGCGCGGCACATTCGGCCCTTCGGGGTGCAGCTCGTGCTTCGGAGACTTGCGAGGGCCACGGCGGTTCCCTGCCGCAGCGAAGCGTGATCTTCTTCCGACGCCCGCGCAGCTCTGCCGCCAGCCTGTCTACCGCCGGAGGCACGGACCTGGGCCGCTCCAGGATGCTCACNTCGGCCCTTCGGGGTGCAGCTCGTGCTTCGGAGACTTGCGAGGGCCACGGCGGTTCCCTGCCGCAGCGAAGCGTGATCTTCTTCCGACGCCCGCGCAGCTCTGCCGCCAGCCTGTCTACCGCCGGAGGCACGGACCTGGGCCGCTCCAGGATGCTCACCTATGCGGCGGGCACTGGCGTCTGGCCGATGGCCGGATCGTCAAGCGACCCCGAGCAGGCAGCGTTCGCGCCATGCGCGGCGGCCTGCCTGGTCAGGCAAAGCGGCGCAACCACGCGGCCGATGATCGTCATTCGCGCGCGGCCCTGGTGCCGTCTCTAATCGTCGATGTTCTGGTCCTGCAAAGTCTCCAACGCGAAGTAGCACCACGCCATCGCGGCCCGCACGGTCAAACGCGCGTGACGGGACTCGACGGAGGTGTGCGCCCGGACGGAGCCGTGGCCGTCGCCGAAGTCGTTGCGCAGGGTGCCGACGAAACTGGACAGCTCCTTGAGCAGGCGCATCGCCTGAGCCTCGGGCGAGTTTCCGGTGGGGTTGGGGTCGAGGTTGAGTGTCCGCAGAGCGGCGTTGACTGACTTGTCGAAGCTGTGTTGGGGAGCCTGCTGGCCGTGCGCGGCCAGCACTGCCTTGGCGGTGGCCTCCACGAGGTTCTTGGCCTTGCCGACGGCCGCGCGCAGGTCGCTGCGCAGCAGATCGGGCAGTACCCCCAGTTCGACGCGGATGCCGGACGGATCGTCCAGCGCGTCGTCGGCGACGGCACCGAGATCGTCGAGCTCCTGGGTGAGTGCACCGTTCTGGGCTTCATCCAGCAGTTCCTGGAGGGCGTCGCGGACCCGGTCGGTGATCTGGGCGACGTAGGTCCGGCGGCCGGCGTAGTTGCGCGGGAACTTGACCTTGGATGCTGCGGCCCATTCGTCCAGCGTGCTCCAGCGGAACGGCGACTTGATGTTCGCGCGGACCAGCAGGTCATTGAGCTGTCGGCGAAGACGCAGGTACTGCCTGGGGTTGCTTGGTTGGTCCGTCGCGGCGGCGGCCAACATGCCGAGCATGGTGTCCACCTGATCGAGCCCCGTCTCCAGCTCGTCGATGCTCGGCGGCTCGTCGTCGCCTTCTAAGTCGTCTGCTGACCAGTCCACCCGCTCATTGTCCGATGTGGCGTCCACTCGGTTACGGCAGCAACGAGTTCGCGACGAACACCTGCTAGCCGGTGGCTGGTGACGTTGACGGCCGCGAGCACGCGGTCGACGTCCGCCTGAGCGTAGTCGTCGCCCTTGATGGGATCCGGCCATGGCGTTCCACGGGACAGCTATCGCAACCGATCCGGTCGTTCGTCCCTCGTCGCGGTCGGGTCGGGCTGGCCGTGAAGTTCGTGATCTACGCCTGCAGTTCAGCTCCCGTGTGGCGGCAGGATCTAGACCCAATGCCGTGTAGCTAGGCGTTCGTGGTGGTTGTCAAGGTTCTGCTGGGGCGAGGACGTCGATGCTGATGGTGGCTTTGTAGGTGGTGCGGTCGACGGTGCCTTTGGCGTTGTATTTGGAGATCGCGCGTTTGACGACGCGTGGTCGGGTGCGTAGTCGCCGGTCGGGCATGAGGTTGGCCAGCAGATGAGTGCCGATGGTGCCGACGAGGGTGACCACGGTGTCGGCGATGACGTCCGCTGCCAGGACGAGTTGGTCGCGGGCGGTCTGCAGGGCGATCGTGAAGCTGGCCCGGTCCGCAGTCGTGCCGGGCTGACTGTCGGTGGCGTCGGTCATGGTGGTGCGCAGTAGCTGGTAAGTAACCAGCAGTGCGCAGAGTTCCTGGGTGATGCCTTGCGAGGTGCGGGCGCGCAGGACCCGGCCGCCCAGGATTGTCGACTTCAGCTCGAGGTAGGCGGTCTCGATCTCCCAGCGCTGGTGATAGAGCGTGACCAGTTCGGTAGCTGGGTGGCGGTGATGGTCGAGCAGAGTGGTGACCAGCCGATAGACACTGCTGCGGCGGCCTGTGCTGGTGGTGATGACGATCTCGGCGTCGATCACACGCACCTTCGTGGAACCCAGTGTGGACAGATAGGAACCGTCGGAGTGGCGGGCCAGAACGGGAAAGTTGCGGCGGTATGTGTAGCGCACCAGGACCTCGGCGCCGGCCGCGGCGAACGCGGCGATCAGCTCGCAGGAGACGAAACCGCGGTCGAGCAGGACGATCATTCCTGGGTGCATGGAGCGGGCCAGCCTCGGCGCGTAGGCGAGTTCGCTGACGCCGGCGGGCCCGGATTCGACATCGATGAGGGTGCGGGTGCCGCAGGCGAGCAGAGCGAGCAGCCGGATCTGCGGGTAACCGGAACCTCCGTTGTTGCAGCGGTGTTTGGCATAGGTGCTCAGGTTGGACGGGCTGTCCGCGACGCTGAGCGTGGTGCCGTCGATCGCGCAGATGAGCAGCCCGCGCCAGCGAGCCGAACCGGCAGCCGGTCCACGCAGCAGGTCGAACAGCCACTTCAGTGGCGCGGAGCCGAGTCGGCGGCGAGCCTGGCACAACGCGCTCGCTGTCGGCGTCGCTGGGCCGATGCTGGTCAGCGAAGCGGTGAGTTTGCGCCACACGCCGGCGTAACCCAGCTCGGGGAACAGGCACGCGGCCAGCAGCAGGTAGACCACGACCCGCGCAGGCAGGTCACGGACGCGGGACTGCGTCGTACGGGTCTCGGCGAGAGCTTCATCGACCATGTCGAACGGCACCAGCTGGGTCAGCTCGCCCAGATGCCCTGGCGCGAACGGCCCCTGAGCCACAACGACTTCATGGGTACTGACAGACTGTGTAGGCAACGGAGTTCTCTGCGGATAGCGATCTTGGTCGACGCTGTTCTAGCAGGAACTCCGTTGCCCGTTTCAGCCGCCTTGACAGCCAGAGCCGAGCCTTAACTACACGGCATTGGATCTAGCCCCTCACATCGAGCTAACCAGCTGAAACAGGCGAGCGGCTGGTGCTCACACCTTGAAGGTGTCTTCGAGTACCAGCCGCTCGCCTGTTGATGTTGCCCATGTTTTGTGTGCCCCCGGCAGGACACGCAAGACATGGGCAACATCATCACCAGATGCCGGTCAATTCGCGGCCGTGGTTGTCGCCCTGCGCTCCATCACGAGCGGTACTCGGGCCGTGATGACCAGTGGTTTTGCGTGTGTTTGTCGACTGGTAGTGCCCGTTTTCGCAGGTCGCGTGACCGTGTGCTTCCTGTCGGAGCCGCACCGGGGGCACTAGGTTGATCAAGCGTTTTCGCAGGTCAGAATTAGTGTGTTCCAGCCACGAGTCGAGATGCTGCTCATGCCTCGCCGCGACAATTGATGGCTCAGCGTTGCTGCTTCTCCTGTTCTCTGGACCTGGCCCGTTTGATGGAGGCCTCTGATCAGGAGCTTTGCCAGGGAGTTCAAGGCGGAGATCGTTGAGCAGTGCCAGCGTGGTGACTGCTCGATCACGCAAGTCGCAAAGGACTTCGTCCTGACCGAGATCGCTGGCCGCGAGAGCGCCGGACAGCCTAGCGTGACGCGGGATCCGCGATGACGGGGTGGAGCAGTGACGAGAAGCCAGAGTTGGCCACGCTGATGTGGGAGAACCGGCGGCTGCGTGTGGACGTGGACATCGTCACACGGGACTGCTTTCTTCACGTCAAGGCCCCGGTGAACGTCTGCCGTTCATAGAGGCGGAGAACCCTGGCGGTAGCGGCAATGTCACGCGTGCGTGACGGGTCGAGCGTCTCCATGAGCCTGACTCGGCTGCGACCGCCTGGCCGACCTGATCGAGCGGGATTTCGCCTGCAGGTGAAGCTGGTGTGCATCAGCTGTGCCTCGCTAAAGGTTGTCCCGTAACGCTGTCTCGGCGTGATCGATGATCTTGGTGTGGATCAGGTGATCAGTGCGGAGCGGCCGGAGTGGGTGCCGGTGTTCCGCACGCTCGTGCGGATCGTGGCCCGTCGGGGTGGTGAGCAGACCGGCACCGGCCGGCGGTGGGGCCTGTCGCTGGCGGATCGGGTGTTGCTGGTGGCGGTGTACTACCGGACGAATCTGACGTTCCGGCAGGTCGCGCTGCTGTTCGGGATCTCGAAGTCCGCCGCGAACCGTGTAGTGGACCACCTGGCGCCGCTGCTGGCGCTCGCGCCGGTTACCCGCCGGCACAGCCCGGACACCGTGCTGATCGTGGACGCACTCTCGTCCCGACCCACGACCGGTCCATCTCCGCGTCGTCGAAGAACTACCGGTACTCGGTGAACATGCAGGTCGTCATCGACGCCAACACCCGCCTGGTCGTCGCGATCGGCGATCCCACACCCGGCAACCGCAACGACTGCCGCGCCTACACCGACTCGGGCGTCGGCGAACAATGCCGGGGCGCGAAGGTCATGGCCGATGGCGGCTACCAGGGCAACCCCGAGGTGATCATGCCCTACCGCAAACCCGGGAAGGGACAACCGCCGCTGCCGCAATGGAAAGAAGACTTCAACACCGTCCACAAGAGCGTCCGTGCACGGGTCGAGCACGCTCTGGCGCACATGAAGTCCTGGAACATCCTGCGCAACTGCCGCCGCAAACGCGACGGCGTCTGGCACGCCACCCG
>NZ_JAJAEG010000041.1:49566-80779 GCF_047445655.1 Lentzea alba | reverse complement strand
CCTACAACGAAACAACCGCCTGGGCACACCACACCAACATCAACAACGCCGCCGCTTGACATCCCCAGCAACTGGGATGTCTTCGCCATCGGGACGGCTCGCCTGCGGCATCGCATGAGAGGCGTCGCCTTCGGCTCCGCATGCCTGGCTTCCGCGCCTCACCTCCCCGTGAACGCGCCCCCACCCGGATGGCGCAACTTTCTGCTGGTCCACAGGGGTTCAGCTCGCGCGGGAGTGGGTCTAGGCGTTTGCTAGACCGATAACTGTTTCGATCCTGATGGCGAAGCTCACGGCCAGGGTTTGCGCTGGGAGTGGCATAGTCGCCCGCAAGTTACTCCTTGGTAGCCCACGCTTTACCCCGCAGGGAGGTCTGCAGTGGCGCGCGAAATCAACACCGTCGGAGTCGTCGGCTTCGGAACCATGGGCGCGGGCATCGTTGAGGTACTTGCGCGCACCGGGCTCGCGGTGAAGGTGGTGGAAGTCGACGCGGCTGGCGTTGAGCGTGGGCTCGGGCACCTCGAGCACTCGACGCAGCGGGCCGTTAAGCGCGAGAAGCTCACCGAGGAAGAGAAGGTGGCGCTTCGCGAGCGCGTCTCGATCTCGTTGGACCTCGCTGACCTCGCTGATTGCGACCTCGTCATCGAGGCTGTGCCGGAGAGCGTCGAGCTGAAGGTTCAGGTCTTCAAGGCGTTGGATCAGGTTCTTGCGCCGGAAGCGATCATCGCTTCGAACACGTCGTCGTTGTCGATCACTGAGATCGGTGTGGTGACCAGGCGGCCCGGCAAGGTTGTTGGCCTGCACTTCTTCAACCCCACGCAGGTGTTGAAGTTGGTCGAGGTGGTCAAGACCGTCGTCACGGAGCCTGACGTGATCACGGACGTGGTGGCGTTCACCGAGCGGCTTGGGAAGTCGCCGGTGGTCATCGGGGACCGGGCTGGGTTCATCGCCAACGCGTTGCTCTTCCCGTACCTCAACCACGCGGTGAAGATGCTGGAGTCGCGGTACGCGACTCGTGAGGACCTGGACGCGGCCATGCGGTACGGGTGTGGGTACCCGATGGGGCCGTTGGCGCTGTTGGACCTCATTGGGCTCGACACCGCGTACGAGATCCTCGACACGATGTACCACCAGTCGCGCAACCGGCTGCATGCGCCTGCGCCGCTGCTCAAGCAGATGATCACGGCTGGGTTGCTCGGCCGGAAGTCCGGGCGTGGCTTCTACACCTACGACGGGCCGGACTCGCCGGTGGTCGTGAAGGATGCGCAGACGCCGTCCGAAGTGGACAGTTCGGTGCAGACCCGTGAGGTTCAGCGGGTCGGTGTCATCGGCACCGGCACGATGGCGACCGGGATCGCCGAGGTGTTCGCCAAGCGCGGGTACGACGTGGTTTTGCGTGCTCGGAGCTTGGAGAAGGCCGAGAAGGCCATTGGTGCGGTGCGGAAGTCGTTGGAGCGGGCGGTTTCCAAGGGCAAGTTGAGTGAGGCCGACCGCGACGCGACGTTGGGCCGGATTGCGCCTGCGGTCGAGTTCGTGGAGTTGGCGGACTGCGATCTTGTTGTTGAGGCCGTTGCCGAGGAGATCGGGATCAAGAAGGAGGTCTTCGCGGCGCTCGACGAGGTGTGCAAGCCCGGTGCTGTGCTCGCTACGACCACGTCTTCGTTGCCGGTCATCGAGGTTGCTGCGGCCACCAGCAGGCCTGCTGACGTTGTTGGCCTGCACTTCTTCAACCCGGCGCAGGTCATGAAGCTGGTGGAGGTCGTTGAGACGATCTCCACGGGTGCTGATGTGGTCGCTACGGCTCGCAAGATCTGTCTTGACCTCGGTAAGCACCCGGTGCACTGCGGTGACGTGGCCGGGTTCATCGTCAACGCGTTGTTGTTCCCGTACCTCAACGACGCGGTGAAGATGCTGGAGGCCCACTACGCGGAGGCCGACGACATCGACAACGCGATGAAGGTCGGCTGTGGGTTGCCGATGGGGCCGTTCGCGCTGTTGGACGTTGTGGGGCTGGACGTGTCGCTGGCTATTCAGCGCACGCTTTACAACGAGTTCCGTGAGCCTGGGTTCGCGCCGGCGCCGTTGTTGGAGCACCTGGTCACCGCTGGGCGGCTTGGGCGCAAGACGGGTAAGGGATTCCGGGACTACTCGTGAGCCGCTAACAGGAGCACCATGTCTCGTCTGGCATGGTGGGGGCATGCGGCGACTGGTGCTCCTGTTGGCTGTCCTCCTGCTCGCGTCCGGCTGTGCCCGGACGACCGTCGGGGGCAGTCCGGTCGCGCAGGCGCCGCTCGACATCGAGTCGCCGTTCGAGCAGAAGGAGTCCACCGACCCGAGTGAGTCGGAGGATCCCGAGACCGCGCCGATCGACGGCGAGGTGCAGGGTGTGTGCGCGAAGCTCAAGTGGACCGACCTGCCGTACCCCGGCGCCAAGGCCGAGACGCCGCCCACGCAGATCAACTACGACTCGACGTTCGACCAGTCGTGCCGGTGGACCACGAAGGTCGACAACTTCGAGGTCGGGGTCTCCCTGCGGTACCGCGAGGGGCGCGAGATCACCATCGAGCGCACCACCGGTGACTGGGACGTCAAGGGGCACAAGGTCACCTACCTCGACCGCTCGGACGAGGAGGGGGTCGAGCCCTCGTGCGTGCTCGTCGTGCCCTATGAGGGTGGTGGGCTCGGGATCATCATCATCGACTCGTCCGGCAAGTTCGGCACCGTCTGCGACCAGGGGCGGAAGGTCGCCGAGGTGATGATCGACCGCGAGACGTCCTGACGGCTGTCACATTCCGGGCGGCTGTGGCGTCTGAGGTGCATGGTCAGACTCCTGCACGCCATCGTTGCTCTGCAGACCGTGCTCGTCTTCGTTCAGTCGATCACGGCAGGGCTGAGGACGACTGTTGCTGACGGGCACGTCCTGCACAGCGCGGGCTCGTACACGTTGTGGATCGTGACGGTCGCCCACGTCGTTGTCGCGGTTCTCGCGTGGCGGCCGGGCGGCGGGTCAGCCCGGGCCGTCTGGTACGCGCTCGGGTTCCTGGCGCTGATCACCGCGCAGGTGTTCGCCGGGCTCTATCACCTGACGGCGCTGCACATCCCGCTCGCCGCCGCGCTGCTCGTCGCCAGCGTGCTGTACCTCGTCAGCCTCCGCAGCACCCGCCACCACAGCAGCCACCCTGCGCGGGCTGCTGCTTAGTGCCGCCGATTCCGGCCATGGACAGCAGTTTGACCGTGTCGGGGTGGCCTTCCGGGCAGCTCGCCGGCGAGGACGACTCGCTCATCGGGCGCTGCACGTCGAAGGTGTCGTCGCAGGTTCGGCAACGGAACTCGTAGGTCGGCACGGACTGATTCTACGAGCGGTTAACGTGTCGCTGTGCCACGTCGTAACGCGCCCAAGAACGAAGATCCCCGGCCCCTCGGCGGCGGCGTCGGGTGGGCCCGCGCCGAGTCGGGCCCGGACGGCGAGTGGCTGGTCCGCGCGATCTCGGGCACCCAGGCGCAGAAGACCTACCGCTGCCCCGGCTGCGACCACGAGATCCGGCCCGGCACGCCGCACCTCGTGGCGTGGCCCGCCGAGGAGACCGGCTCGGTCGAGGAACGCCGCCACTGGCACCAGGGCTGCTGGGAGTCGCGCGGCCGGCGTGGACCGCCCGCGCGACGCTGGTAGCTAGAGCCCTACCTGCTCTCGCCACCGTTCCAGCCGGGCGCGGAATTCCTCGGGCTGCTCGACAGGCGGCAGGTGTCCCGAGTCCTCGATGCGTTCGCTGGTGGCGTGTTTGAGCGTCACAGCGAGCTTCGCGGCCACGTCGGGAGGCGTGAGCTTGTCGTGCTCGCCCACGAGGACGAGTGATGGGACGTCCAGTGTCTCCAGCACGCCCGTGGAGTCGGGCCGCTTCGCCATCGCTCGTTGCCACCACGCCACGTCCTCGGCGCGTTGGTCCAGAATCATCGTGCGCACCACCGCTTTCGCCGCGTCCGAGGCGTTCGGGCCGACCAGGTTCGGCAGCGTCGCCTCCACGAGCCACTCGCCGACGCCCTCACGCTCCACCCGGTCCGCCATCGCGTGCCGGTTCGCGGCGGCCTCCTGGGTGTCCGCGGTGTGCTTGGTGTCGACGAAGACCAGGCCCTTCACACGTTTCGGCGCCTGCCTGAGCACCGCCATCGCGACGTAGCCGCCCATCGAACACCCGCCGAGCAGGACCTGTTCGCGGGGAAGTTCGGCGATGATCTGGCTCGCAAGCGTGTCGAGGTCGGGTTCGCCGTGCCCGCGCAGGCTCGGCGTGAGCGCACCCGGCACGTCCCACATCCGCGCGTCGAGCGGAAAGGCGTGCAACAGCACCAGGTCTTCCATCAGCCCTCCCACTCCGGCGCCAGCACCGACCACACCTCGAGGTCCTGCCGAACCCCGCGGTACACGAAGTACGAGCGCAGCACGCCGTCCCTCGTCATCCCGAGCCGCCGGGCGACCGCGATGCTGGGCGCGTTCTTCGACGACACCAGCCACTCAACCCGATGCATGCCGCGCTCGCGAATCGCCCAGTTGACGAGCACCTTCGCCGCCCGCGTGATCAGCCCCTTGCCGGTCGCGCTCGGTTCGAGCCAGCACCCGACCTCGGCACGGCCCTGCGCGGCGTCCATCTCCCGGAACAACACGCCGCCGACCAGCTTGTCCTCCAGCCAGATCCCGAAGATCCGCCCGGCGTCGGCGGCGGCCTTGTCGGCGTAGCGCTGCAGCAGGTTCCGCGCGCTGTCGAGGTCCTTCGCGGCGTCCGCGAAGGCGATGTGCTGCCCGATGAACTCGCGTCCGCGCTCCATGTGCGCGAAGAACTCTTCTGCCTGCCACGGCTCCAGCGGCCTCAGCTCGGCGCCGTCGCCCAACGACCTCACGAACATCATTTCCCCCATGATGGATGCGTGCCTACCCGAATCGTATTGGTGCGTCATGCGCAGTCCGTCTGGCCACGCCTCGGGGTGCCCGACTCCGATGAGCGGCCCCTGAGCGCGGACGGGCTGGCGTCGGCTCAGGCGCTGGTGCCGAGGCTGGTGGCGTTCGCGCCGGTGGCGGTGTTGTCGAGTCCGCAACGGCGTGCTGTGCAGACGGTTGAGCCGACTGCTGAGGCGCTGGGGTTGCCGGTGACGACGTGGCCGACGCTGCGGGAGTGGGAGTCAGGTCTGCTGCCGAGCTCGGACTGGGAGGCGCCGTACGCCTGCAGCTGGGCGAACCCGTCGTTCGCGCACGGGTCGGGGGAGAGCCTCGACGAGCTGACGGTGCGGGCCGGGAAGGCGTTGGCGCGCATGGCAGAGGAGTACCCGGACGCCACGGTGGTGGTGGGATCGCACGGGACGTTCCTGGCGCGGGCGTTGATCGCGGCAGGGCATCACGCGGACTGGGAGTCCAGCCGCGCGATGCCGATGCCGGCGATCTACGAGGTCATGCGCTGAAGGATTGCGGTG
This sequence comes from Lentzea alba, assembly GCF_047445655.1. GTDB lineage: Bacteria > Actinomycetota > Actinomycetes > Mycobacteriales > Pseudonocardiaceae > Lentzea > Lentzea alba_A. The sequence goes on along the minus strand of NZ_JAJAEG010000041.1, from coordinate 75,325 downwards.
TCAGGACTTCTTGGCCGGCTGCGGCCGGGCGATCTGGGCGGTCGGGCCGTCCAGCTGGGGCTGCCCGGCGGGCTTGGCCGGTGCGGCCGGCTTGGCCTGCGGCGCGTTCTGAGCCGGAGTGGCGGCCGGGCCGGGCTGCGCCGGAGCGGCCTGAGGCGCGGCAGCCGGTGCGGCCTGAGGCGCCGGCGGGGCCTGGGCGGGCACCTGCGAGCCACCCTCAGCCGGAGCCGGAGCCACGGCCGCGGACTCCTTCTCCTCGTCCACCGGGTCGAGCAGCGGCACGACCTCCTGCAGCGCCGTCCGCACGTTGTGGAGCTGGTGCGAGAGGCGGTTGCGGAGGTTGCGGAGCTGGTCGACGCGCTGGGTGGCGGCGGTGGTGCGGCGGTTCGCTTCCTCGGTGGCCTCGCGGACTCGGCGGTTCGCCTCGTCGGTGGCCTCCTGGATGCGGGCCGTGGCCTCGGTGATCGAGTCGTGGCGGCGGCGGTTGGCCTCTTCGGTGGCCTCGCGGACGCGGCGTTCGGCTTCGGCCTTGGACGTGGTCTGTTCGGAGGCGATCGCGGCACGCACGCGCGCGGCTTCCTCGGCGGCCTCGCGCAGGCGGCGGTCGGCCTCGGTCTTCGACGAGGCCTCCTGCTGGGCCAGGGTCGCCATCGCCTCGGAGCGGCGGGCGGCCATCGCGATCTCGAAGTCCTCTTCGACGGTCACGCGGCGGGCCTCGGACTCGTCGGCGATCTTGCGGGCGGCGCTCTCGGCCTCGGAGACGATCTTCTCGGCCTCCGCGCGAGCCGTTTCCAGAACGCCCTTGTGCTCGGCCTCCATGGCGGCGCGGCGCTCGTCGAGCTCGAGGATCAGCTTCTCGTAGCGCTGGCGGAGCACACCCGCGTCGGCTTCCGCCTTGGCGCGGATGTGCCCGCCCTCTGCTTCTGCGCGGGCCTTGATCTCGTTGGCCTCGTCCTGGGCCAGCCGCAGCATGCGCTGGAGGCGCTCGGAGAGCCCCTCCAGCGTCGTCGGCGGCAGTGACAGGCGCTCCACCTGGCTGCGCAGCTCGGTCATCTCCGAGCGTGCGGCTTCCAGCTGTCGCGCCAGATCTGACGTCTGGGAGACGGCGGCATCGCGGTCCGCGGCCAGCAGCCGCAGGTCCGAGTCGAGGCGTTCGAGATGGTCCTCGACCTGAGCGCGGTCGTAACCGCGCTTGACGATGTCGAAGCCGGATCCCAGAGGGACGAGGTCACGGTCGTCGGCGAGGGGGCCCATACCCCTCACGCTACCCGTTCGGGTAACCCCGGAAGGTCACACACCCCGGAATCGGTTGATGGCCGTGAGGTGCTTCGCGCGCATCTCGTGATCGAGAACACCCAAACCCTCTTCCGGGGCAAGGCACAGCACGCCGACCTTGCCCTGGTGCGCATTCCGGTGGACGTCGAAAGCCGCCTGGCCCGTTTCGTCCATTGAGTACACCTTGGACACTGTCGGGTGGATCTTTCCCTTGGCGACCAAGCGGTTCGCCTCCCACGCCTCGCGGTAGTTCGCGAAGTGCGAGGAGATGATCGACTTCAGGTTCATCCACAGGTAGCGGTTGTCGTACTGGTGCATGTAACCGGAGGTCGACGCGCACGTCACGATCTTGCCGCCCTTGCGCGTCACGAAGACCGACGCGCCGAACGTCTCACGGCCGGGGTGCTCGAACACGATGTCCGGGTCCTCGCCACCGGTCAGCTCGCGGATCTTCGCGCCGAAGCGCTTCCACTCGCGCGGGTCCTGCTCGTGCTCGTTCTTCCAGAACTTGTAGCCCTCGGCGGAGCGGTCGATGATCAGTTCGGCACCCATGGAACGAACGATCTCCGCCTTCTCCGGCGAGGAGACGACGCAAATCGGCGTCGCGCCACCGTTCAACGCGAACTGCGTGGCGTACGAACCGAGTCCGCCGGACGCACCCCAGATCAGCACGGTGTCGCCCTGCTTCATGTTGCCGCCGTTCACCGACACCAGCTGCCGGTACGCGGTGGAGTTCACGAGCCCTGGCGACGCGGCCTCTTCCCACGTGAGGTGCTTGGGCATCGGCATCAGCTGGTTCGACTTCACCAGCGCGAGGTCGGCGAGACCACCGAAGTTCGTCTCGAAGCCCCAGATCCGCTGCTGCGGGTCGAGCATCGTGTCGTTGTGCCCGTCCGGTGCCTCCAGTGGCACGTCCAGACAGTGCGCGACAACGCGGTCGCCCGGCTTCCACGCGGTGACGCCGGGGCCGACGCGCACGACGACACCGGCCAGGTCCGAGCCGACCACGTGGTACGGCAGGTCGTGGCGGCCGCCCAGCTTCTTCAGGAAGCCGAACGTGGACACGGGCTCGAAGATCGAGGTCCACACGGTGTTGTAGTTGATCGCGGACGCCATGACGGCGACCAGCGCCTCGCCGGGGCCGAGCTCCGGCGTGGCGACCTCGTCGACGTGCAGCGACTTGCGCGGGTCCTTGTCCCGCGTCTCGAGGCCCGAGAACATGTCGGCCTCGTCCGCGTGCACGGTCACGCCCCGATAGCTCTCCGGAACGTCCAAGGAACCGATCGCGTCCAGCTCGTCGGCCAGGATCGCGTCAAGGATCTTCTGCACGGCGGCATTCCTTCCCTAGTGAGGGATCGTCGCAGGTTGCCGGAGGTTACCGGCCAGTAAACGATCCAGATTCGCACCTGTGAGGGATTCCACTGAGATTTCTTGACCGGGCGGCCAACCAAGGAGGAGCATCGAGGGTGTCCGAGAAGGAGGAGGTGGAGGTAATGACCAAGGCGTGGACCAGGTGGCAGGACTGGGCCGAAGTTGCGATCGGCGTGCTGGTGCTGCTCTCTCCGCTCGTCGTGGACACCTCGAACGCGGCCATGTGGACGATGATCGTGCTCGGCGCGCTCATCGCGATCGACGGACTCGTCGACCTCGCCATGCCCGCGATGATCTACGGGGAGTACGTGCAGATGGTGCTCGGCGCACTGCTGTTCATCTCGCCGTGGGTGATGAGCTACACCGACATGACGGCCGCCTCGTGGGCGTCCTGGGTCGGTGGTGTGCTCACCGTGGCCGCTGGCGCTCTGGCGATGCCGGAAGCGAACAGGGCACACTCGGCTGCGGCTCAGCCGCACTGATCAAGTCAGCAACCCGTGGGCCCAGGAGCGAGATCTTGGGCCCACGTACCCGTGTCACGGGAGGACCGCGTGGAGGATTCGGCCAAGGAGCGCATCCTGGCCGCGGCCGAGGAGCTGTTCGCCGACTCCGGCTTCGACGCCACCCCGACCTCGCGCATCGCCGAACGCGCCGGCGTGCCCAAGGGCCTGGTGCACTACTACTTCAACCGCAAGAGGGACCTGCTGGCCGCGTTGGTCGCACGGTTGCCGGACAGCACGGTCGACCACCGCAGGGTCGTAGTGGTGGGTGACATCGCGGAGTCGTTGAGAAGGCTCGTCGCGGCACTTGACGCGCGCTTGAACGCGTCACCGTTGCTGTCGCACCTGCTGTGGCGTGAAGCGGATACGCATTCGGCTGTCCGCGACGCGATGCAGGCGCGCTACGACAACGTTGCGGCGCAGATCAAACAGGTCATCCTCGCCGCGGGTGGCGCGGCGGTGGCGATCAAGGACGTCGAAGCGGCGGCGGCACTCCTCGCGCTGGCCGTGAGCTACCGGCACTCGGTGGCGCGGCACAGCGACGAGGAGGACCCGATCGACAGGGAACTGACGTTCGTGGCTAGTGCGCTGATCCAGCCGCAGGTTCGACCAGCTCGATGAGCACACCGCCGGCGTCCTTCGGGTGCACGAAGTTGACCCGGCTGTTCGACGTGCCGCGGCGCGCCTCGTCGTAGAGCAGGCGCAGCCCTTTCGCGCGCAACGCGTCCGCCGCGACGTCCACATCGGACACCCTGTAGGCGAGCTGCTGCAGGCCGGGGCCGGAGCGGCCGATGAACTTGGCGATCGTCGAGTCCTCGTTCAGCGGCGCGAGCAGCTGGATCGCGGTGCCGTCGTGGTCGCCGGGCGCGTGCAGCATCGCCTCGCGCACGCCCTGCTCCTCGTTCACCTCTTGGTGGGCCACTTCGAGGCCGAAGTTGTCGCGGTAGAACGCGATCGCGACGTCGAGATCGGGCACCGCGATGCCCACGTGGTCGATCGCGGTCACGAATCGAGCGATGTCTGCGTTCATGGGTAGGGAGGGTAGCTACCTGATCGGTGCAGGTGTCCCTGTGCGGGGTCTCACACGATTACCGCCCAGTAGCCACAGGTATGGTGCCTAGTTAACGACCGTTCGCTCTTCCAATGGAGGCAGTTGTGTCCGGTTCCGTGATCGTCGCCGGGGCGCGTACCCCGATGGGCCGACTGCTGGGATCGCTCAAGGACTTCTCCGGCGCCCAGCTCGGTGGCGTCGCGATCAAGGCGGCGCTGGAACGTGCGGGCGTCGCTCCCGAGCAGGTGCAGTACGTGATCATGGGTCAGGTGCTCACCGCGGGCGCCGGTCAGATCCCCGCGCGCCAGGCCGCGGTCGCCGCCGGGATTCCGATGAGCGTCCCCGCGCTGACCATCAACAAGGTGTGCCTGTCCGGCATCGACGCGATCGCGCTGGCGGACCAGCTCATCCGCGCGGGTGAGTTCGACGTCGTCGTGGCCGGTGGCCAGGAGTCGATGACCCAGGCGCCGCACCTGCTGCCCAAGTCGCGCAGCGGCTTCAAGTACGGCGACGTGCAGCTGCAGGACCACATGGCGCACGACGGCCTGTTCTGCGCGTTCGACCAGGTCGCGATGGGCGTCTCGACCGAGAAGTACAACGCCCGTTACAACGTGACGCGCGAGGAGCAGGACGCGTTCTCCGCGCGTTCGCACCAGCTCGCCGCGAAGGCCGCCGAGAACGGTGTCTTCGAAGCCGAGATCGCGCCGGTCGCGATCCCGCAGCGCAAGGGCGACCCGATCCTGTTCAGCACGGACGAGGGCGTCCGCGCGGACACCACCGCCGACTCGCTCGGCAAGCTGCGCCCGGCGTTCGCCGCGGACGGCACCATCACCGCGGGTTCGGCGTCGCAGATCTCCGACGGCGCTGCCGCCGTCGTCGTGATGAGCAAGGCCAAGGCCGAGGAACTGGGCCTGGAGTGGATCGCGGAGATCGGCGCACACGGCGTCGTCGCCGGTCCGGACGCCTCGCTGCACGAGCAGCCGTCCAACGCGATCAAGGCCGCCTGCGCCAAGGAGGGCATCGAGCCCGCCGACCTCGACCTGGTCGAGATCAACGAGGCGTTCGCGGCGGTCGGCATCGTCTCGGCGCGTCAGCTCGGCGTGTCCGAGGACAAGGTCAACGTCAACGGCGGCGCCATCGCGCTGGGCCACCCGATCGGCATGTCCGGCGCCCGCATCGCGCTGCACCTCGCACTTGAGCTGCAGCGGCGTGGCGGCGGCGTGGGTGCAGCGGCGCTGTGCGGTGGCGGTGGTCAGGGCGATGCTCTGATCATCCGCGTGCCCGCCAAGGCCTAGCCTTTCGGTGTGGCTGTTGATGTAGGAGGACTGGTCGATCGCGCGCGTGACGGCGAACCGCGCGCGATCGCCAGGCTGATCTCCCTGGTCGAACAGGGGAGCGCCGCGCTGCCCGAGGTGGCCGCGGCCCTTGCGCCGCACACCGGGCACGCCCAGGTCATCGGGCTCACCGGCGCACCCGGTGTCGGCAAGTCGACTTCTACCAACGCCCTGGTGCGTGCTTTCCGCGAGCAGGGCAAGCGCGTGGCAGTGGTCGCCGTCGACCCGTCCAGCCCGTTCTCGGGCGGCGCGCTGCTGGGTGACCGGGTGCGGATGGGCGATCACGCCACAGACCCCGGTGTGTTCATTCGAAGCATGGCCACGCGCGGGCACCTGGGCGGGCTGTCCTGGGCGACCCCGCAGGCGTTGCGCGTGCTCGACGCGGCCGGGTTCGACGTGATCCTCGTGGAGACCGTCGGTGTCGGTCAGTCCGAGGTCGAGATCGTGGCGCTGGCCGACACGACGATCGTGCTGCTCGCGCCCGGCATGGGCGACGGCATCCAGGCCGCGAAGGCCGGGATTCTGGAGATCGCGGACGTGTTCGTGGTCAACAAGGCAGACCGCGACGGCGCGGATCAGACCGCCCGCGACCTCAAGTACATGATCTCGCTGGGCCGCCGCGACCGCGAGGGGCCACTGTGGCGCCCGCCGGTCGTGAAGACGGTCGCCGCGCGCATGGAAGGCCTGGACCTCGTCGTCGAGGCCATCGCCGAGCACCACGAGTGGATGGCCACGCACGGCGAGCTCGAAGAACGCCGGCTGCGGCGCGCGGGTGCCGAGATCGAGGCGATCGCGGTTGAACGTGTGCGAACGCGATTCGGTCCGGTCGACCAGCTGGCCAAGCGGGTGGTCGAGGGCGAGCTGGACCCGTTCGCCGCGGCAGAGCAGTTGATCAGCGGTAACCTGCCGGAATGACCGCTTGGGGAGCACCTCAACCCGTTGTCATCGACCTCGGCAAGAGCGACACCCGCAAGGTGCTGATCGGCGGCTCGGTCGCCGGCGTGCTCGGCATCCTCGCGCTGGTGGGGTCCGTCAGTGCGTTCCTGGACGGCGAACCGGTCGGTGGGACCATCGCGGGCATCATCGGCATCGCGTTCACCTTCATCGGCGTGATGGCGGTGGTGAAGTGGAAGACCATCTCCCGTCCGCGCAAGCTGATCATCGAACAGCAGGGCGTGCGTCTGGACGACCCGCAGGGCATGCCGTGGGCCGTCGGCTGGCAGGAGCTCGGCGCCGTCTCGATCTCGCGGACCCAGGAACGTGCCGTCCAACTCGCGGACGCCCTGGTCAAGCGCACTCTGGTACGCCTCGACCTGCACCCGCGCGACCCGGCGCGGTTCCGGCCGGGGCACCCGACGATGGAGCCGCTGTGGGAGTTCCACCGCGTGCAGAACGGCTACCGGCTGCCGCTCGGGGACTCGGCCGGGTTCATCGCTCCGATGGACCACGGGCTGCGCATGTTCGCGCCGCAGATCTACCGCGGAGTGATCGACGAGGGCTTCAGCGTCGGACTCCACTGAATGGGCTACTGGGCACCGCCCGTCTACTCTCAGTAGTCCCGGTTTTCACCGTTTGCAGTGATGGTCTCCCACTTGACTACTCTGGGGAGTTACCCTCAGTCGTTCGTACGGTGTCACTTCTCTCCCCCCAAGGGGTGAAGCCGTGGGCGGCAATGTGAGCACAGAACAGCGCGTGCTGGACGTTGTGCTGTCGTTCGCCGACGACGACACCCTTCCTGAGCTGCTGCGTCACGTCGTGGAATCCGCGTGCGAGCTCATCGATGCCCCCTACGGCGCCCTCGCCGTGATCAACGGCCACCGCGAGCTGCTCGAGTACACGCAGCACGACGGCCACGCGCACATCACGTCCGGTGACCCGCGCTCGATCGGTGCGGACGACTTCCTCGGCGCTCCCATCACGGTCGACGACGAGACGTTCGGCAACCTCTACCTGGCCGGCAAGGCCGGGTTCAGCGACCGGGACCGGGCCGTTCTCGCGGCGCTGGCCACGGCCGCGGGCTCGGCCATCGGTCACCTCGACCGCTACGAGCGGACGCGCAAGCGCGAGGTGTGGCTGCGTGCCGCGGCCGAGGTGACCATGAACCTGCTGACCGGCACGAACGGCCGTGACGCGCTCTACCTGGTCGCGAAGATCGCCAGAAGGACCGCCAACGCCCACTTCAGCGCGGTCGTGCTGCCCGACCACAACGGCGAGCTCGTGATCGAGGTGACCGACGGCGGCACCTACGACGCCGAGGGCATGCGCCTGCCCAAGGAGAGCACGGTCAGCTACCGGGTCTACGAGTCGGGCCAGGCCGAGTGCCACGCCGAGGGCAAGGTGCCGACGGTGCCCGGCCCGTGCGCCGTCGTGCCGCTGACCGTGGGCGACCGCACGATCGGTGTGCTGATCGTGGCCAGGCCCAAGGGCGAGCCCGAGTTCGACGACGCGGAGCTGCTCGAGGCGTTCGCCGCGCAGGCCGCGCTCGTCCTGGAGTTCACGCGGGCCCAGGGCGACACCGAACGGCTGGCGGTGCTGGAGGAACGCGACCGCATCGCGCGCGATCTGCACGACCTGGTCATCCAGCGGCTCTTCGGGCTCGGGCTGGGCCTGCAGGGGCTGACCGGTACGGGTCCCAAGCCTCAGCTCACCGAGCGGATCAGCGGGTTCGTGGAGGAGGTCGACCACACGATCCGCGAGATCCGCCGAACCATCTTCTCCCTGCAGGAACCGCCGCCAGGGGGCACGAGCCTGCGCGGCCAGTTGCTCAACGCGGTGCACGAGTCCGCCCGGCTGCTGGGGTTCGAGCCGGACGTCTCGCTGGAAGGGCCCCTCGACACGGTGGTGCCGGACCAGCTACGACCAGATCTGCTGGCAACGCTCAGAGAGGCGCTCACGAACGTTGTGCGCCATGCAAGAGCGCAGCACGTGTCCGTTGCCGTGAGCGTCAACCGCACGATGACTCGCCTGGAACTCGTTGTGAAGGACGACGGCAGAGGCTTGCCGTTGACTGAAGATTCCGGTGGCGTTCCCCATCACGCGGGCGGGCTCGCGAACATGGCGGCGCGAGCGCGGCGCCATCACGGCGACTGCGCGGTGGACTCGATCCCCGGCGCGGGTGTGAGCCTCACCTGGTTCGTCCCGTTGGTGCTGCAGGAGGCGACATGGCGATAGCGGTGCTGCTGGTGGACGACCACGAGATCGTCCGGCGCGGGTTGGTGCAGTTGCTGGCGCAGGCCGACGACATCTGCGTGGTGGGGCAGGCGGACAGCGCGACGGCCGCGATCGCGCAGGCGCCGGGGCTCAAGCCGGACGTGGCGATCATCGACGTCCGGTTGCCCGACGGCGACGGCGTCACGGTGTGCCGGGAGATCAGGAGCCTGGTGCAGCCGCCGCCCGCGTGCCTGATGCTGACGTCCTATTCGGACGACGAGGCGCTGTTCGGCGCGATCATGGCCGGAGCGTCCGGTTACATGCTGAAAGAGGTGTCGGGCAACGACCTCGTGGCCGCGGTCCGCACGCTGGCCACCGGCGGTTCGCTACTGCACGCCGGTGTCACGGCCACCGTGTTGCAACGGTTGCGGGGCGGGCCTGAGGAGGACCCGCGCTATGCCGCGCTGAGCCCGCAGGAACGCCGGATCCTCGATCTCATCGCCGAGGGCATGACGAACCGGCAGATCGCGAACCGGCTCTTCCTCGCCGAGAAGACCGTGAAGAACTACGTGTCGTCGTTGCTGCACAAGCTGGGCTTCGACCGCCGCACCGAGGCAGGCGTCTACGCAGCCCGGCGCAGACGCACGCACCCCGGCGCGTTCTAAGCAATCTTCGGTACCGGCTTGCCGGCCGGAATCTCCTTCTCCGCCAAGCGTTCCGTCTTCGCCCACGAGTTGCGTCCGGCGAAGTGCCGGAACAGCGCGCGCAACGTCGAGATCGAGCCCAGGATCAGGAATCCCGGATAAGCGAGCCCGACCGCGAGGCACCGCCACAACGGCTCGTCGGCGTGCCTGAGCCGGTGCACCGCGCTCCAGATCAGGCCGGGCAGCAGCAGCGCCACCGCCCAGATCCCCAACGCCAGCAAGGCGTTCGAGCCGCTCGCACTGAACCCGTCGATCTCGTGGCCGCTGAACTGCACGTAGAACCCGATGCCCACCAACGCGGTGATCAGCAACGTCATCGGCGCGACCAGCCACGGTGTCAGCAGGTACTGCAGGAACTCCAGCAGCGCAACGGATCCAACGTGCTTGGCCTTGAGCAGCTTCGGCACGTACCCGAGGCACTGCAGGTTGCCCTGGCCCCACCGGGTTCGTTGCCGCAGCAGGCGGTTCACGTCGATCAGGCCCTGCTGGGTGATCGTCGCGTGCGTGGCGTACCGGATGCGCTGGCCGGTCAGGTGCACGCGCAGGCCCAGTTCGAGGTCCTCGACCAGGCACGCGGACCACGGTGCGTCGCCCAGCTCCATCAACGTGGACAGCCGCACGAACTGGCCGTTGCCGCCGAGCCCGACCGTGCCCACGACGTCCCGCAGCGACTGCGAGGCGTCCACGACACAGCTGAACTCCAGGTCCTGCAGGAACGCCAGCAGGTTGTCCCGGTTGTGGATGCGGACCCGGCACTGCACGGCGCCGACCCCGCGTTGCGCGAAGTACTGCGTGATCTCGGAGAGCATGCCGGGCTCGCCGCGGCCGTCGCCGTCGATCACGCCGATGATCGTGCGGTGCACGGTCCCGTTCTCCTCGGCGATGCCGCGGACGTACCGGAACGCGTGGTTCAGCGCCTCACCCTTGCCCTTGCGGGCATCCGGCAGGTTGCGGCGCAGCACATGTAGACGATGGTCATCAATTTCTGCCAGTACGTTGGGCGTGCGGTCGTCCGAACCGTCGTCCACGACGACGACCTGAACGGGCGTGCGGGCGCCGTCCAGCGCTAACGCGGAACGCACGGTGTTCGCCACAACGCGTTCCTCGTTCAGTGCGGGAATGATGATCCAATACTGCAGGGGATGTCGGGAAGGCACTTCCGGTCCGCCTGGTTTCGGGCGCCACCAGGCGAACAGTGCGAGCACCAGGTTGTAACTGGGCCAAAACACGAGCAAGACGAGCATGAACGTGGCGAATTGCGTCGTGTCGGTCATGACACAAACCTGTCTACAAAAGCGGTTGCCCTTACAACTAGAGCGATCCGCGTGTTCTGTTCGGTCATTGCGGCTCCTGGTAACGAAGCGCTGGGCCGGTACGAGATACCAGACATCAGAGCCAGGAGCTGGTGTTCGAGGGCGAGACTAGGGCTGGCAGGGCGGAGCGTCAACCGGCCATATCGGGGACGAATGGAGCTTCGTTACACGAAGTTCGTAAAGCTAATCACCGATATGGCGGTACCCGCGCGGGGCGGGTACCAATTGATTGTCAGCGATGATCGAGTCGTTGATCGAGATGGATGGCGCACGTTCGCCGCGCGTGCCTGGAAGAGCCCAAAGAGGTAAAAGATGGGACGTAGTGCCCTGGTGCCCGGCCCTCGTCAGTTCTATCGGGGAGAGGTACCCGAGGTCTTTCTGGTCGCGGGAACTCGTCCGGAGGCGGTGAAGATGGCGCCGGTCGCCGCCGCCATGTTCGCGGGCGGGCGCATCCGGCCCGTGGTGGTCAACTCCGGGCAGCATCCGGAGATGGTCGACCAGGCGCTGGAGTCGTTCGGCTTCACGCCTGACGTCCGGCTCAAGCTGAACCGCGTCACGGGCGGGCAGGCCGAGCTGACCAGCCAGCTCATCGAGGAGCTCGACCGGCTCTTCACCGAACGGACGCCGGCCGCGGTGCTCGTCCAAGGCGACACGACGACGACGCTCGCGGGCGCACTCGCCGCGTTCTGGCAGCAGATCCCGGTCGTGCACCTGGAGGCAGGCCTGCGCTCGCACGACCTGACCTCGCCGTTCCCCGAGGAGGGGAACCGCAAGATGGTCGGCCAGCTCGCGTCGCTGCACCTCGCCCCGACCACCGACTCCGCCGCGCACCTCGCCGCGGAGTCGTTGCAGGGCAACAAGGTGCTGACCATCGGCAACACCGTGGTGGACGCCGTGCTCGACGTCGCCGCACGCCGTGCGCCGTACGGGGACGCGCGGCTGCAGGAGATCGAGAACAGAGTCCACGCGGGACAGTCCCGGCTCGTGCTGGTCACCACGCACCGCCGCGAGTCGTGGGGCGAGCCTTTGGACCGCGTCCTGCACGCGGTGGCGGACATCGTCTCAGCCCGGCCGGACGTCGAGGTCGTGCTGCCCGTGCACCCGAACCCGGCCGTGCGCCGGCAGGTGATGGACGTGCTGGGTGGAGTCAGTCGCGTCACGATCACCGACCCGCTGCCGTACGCGCAGATGGCGCGGTTGCTCGCGCAGTGCACGCTGGCGCTGTCCGACTCGGGCGGCATCCAGGAGGAGGCGCCGTCGTTCGGCGTGCCGGCGCTGGTGCTGCGGGACGTGACCGAGCGGATGGAGGCCGTCAACGCGGGCTGCGCCGTGCTCGTCGGCACCGACCGCGAGCGGATCACGTCGCTCACCGTCCGTCTGCTCGACAACCCTTCTGCGCGCGAGGCGATGACCGCTGACGGCAACCCGTTCGGCGACGGGCTTGCCTCCGTGCGCACTGAACAGGCAGTGGCCTGGCTGCTGGGCCTTCAGCAGCAGCGACCCGTTGAGTTTGCTCCTTACGCAGGCAGCGCGACCGTGCGCATGTCCGGAGAGGTTGATGTGGCATGAAAGGCCGACTACTCAAGGTGGCCGTCGGGGTTGCCCTCGCCGTGTCAGTGCTTCCCGCGCCCGCCGCACAGGCGGATCTCTCGCTCGACCTGAACCTCGGCGAGATCGTCGACAACGTCCTGCCCGGTCCATCCACACCGGACACCACGCCGTCGACCACCAGCCCGCGCATCACCAAGCGCACCACCCAGCCCGGCGTGATCTCGACCGTCCTCGGCACGCTGGGGCTCTCGTCGACCGCCCAGGCCGCCGCGACCGGCACCAACGGCGGTGGCGCGCCCGGCGCGAGGACGTCGCAGAAGACGTTGGTCCTCTACGACAACACCGGCCCGTGGGCGTGGCTCGGTGAGGCGTACGCGGTGCAGACGGGCAACCTCGTCTCGCACGGCAGCTCGTACGTCATGCACCCGGTCGGCGCCTACACGGCAGGGGAGATCTCCGGCTACACCGGCGTGATCTACATCGGCTCCACCTACGACGAGCCGCTCCCCGTGGCGTTCCTCGACGACGTGCTGGCGACCACGAAGCCGGTGCTGTGGATGGCGCACAACATCTGGCAGCTCACTGCACGCGCGCCGAGCTTCGCCACGACGTACGGCTGGAACTGGGTCCAGTACGACACCGGTGCCGCGACCAACGTCCGGTACGAGAACACGGATCTGAGTCGTGACCCGCTGGCCACGCCGTCCGGTCTGATGATCACGCAGATCAGCAACCCGGCGATCGCGTCGGCGCCGGCGGTCGCGACCGGTTCGGTGGCCGGTCCGATCAACTGGGCCACCAAGGCCAAGAACCTGACCTACATCGGTGAGATCCCGTTCAGCTACGTCGGGCACGGTGACCGGTACCTGGCCGCAGCGGACCTCATCAGCAAGGTCAGCAACCCGACGATGGCCGACCGCAAGCGGGCGTTGGTGCGCATCGAGGACGTCGGTCCCGACGCCGACCCGAACGAGCTGCGCGCGATCGCGGACTACCTGCGGGCGCAGAACGTGCCGTTCAGCATCGCGGTCTACCCGCGCTTCGCCAACCCGCTCGGTGCCGACAACAACGGCGTGGCGGAGTTCGCGAACCTGGCGCAGCGGCCTCAGGTCGTGAACGCACTGCGGTACATGACGCAGCGCGGCGGCACGATCCTGATGCACGGCTACACGCACCAGTTCGGCACGGCGATCAACCCGTACGACGGTCGCAGCGGCAACGACTTCGAGTTCTACATGGCCCACGTCAACGAGAACGACAGCGTGATCTACGACGGCCCGGTCCCCGGTGACTCGGCGTCGTGGATGCAGGGCCGGATCAACTCGGCGACCACGGCGTTCAACCTGGCCGGCTTCACCAGGCCGACCATCTTCGAGCCGCCGCACTACGCCGCGTCGGCCGTGGACTACCAGGTCATCCAGCAGAACTTCGGCAAGCGCTACGACCGCGGCCTGTACTTCGGCGGGTACTGCCCCGGTGGCGCGTGCGGCACCGGTACGCCGGACTACAGCAAGATCTACGGCCAGTACTTCCCGTACCTGGTCCGCGACGTCTACGGCTCCGTCGTGGCGCCGGAAGCGGTGGGCAACGTCGAGCCCGAGCCGTTCAACAACCACCCCGCGCGGCTGCCTGCCGACCTGGTCAAGACAGCGCAACAGCTCAAGGTGGTCGATGATGGTGTCGCCAGCTTCTTCTACCACCCGTACCTCGGTACCGGGTACCTGCAGCAGACCGTTCAGGGGCTGAAGAACGCGGGCTACACGTTCGTGTCCGTCGGCACCCTCATGGCCGGCTGATCCGAAAGAGGCCGGGAGATCTCACGGGGTCTCCCGGCCGACCAGGAGGTTGTCGTGCGGTGGGCGGTTCTCCTGCTGGTCCTGGCCGGATGCTCTTCCACCGGCACGGGCTCGGCGCCCACACCGACTGACGAGGGCTGGCAGGTCACCGTCTACTACACCGCGGTCGAGTCGTTCCACAGTGGACCGTCGGTGCCCGTGCGGGGGTGTCCGGTCCTCGACTGCGAGAACGGCAACGAGCTGCTCGGGAACTTCCCCCGGTCGTTCGCCACGGCCGTGAAAGACGAAGGCACCGGCCGGACTGCTTCCGGCCGGTACCTCAACTGGTCGCACGACAAGGGTTACTGGCTCGACTCGGAGCCTCGCGACTCGTTCGGCAGGCCCTTGAAACCGTTCGTGTCAGCTGCTGCCGACGGGCTCCGGCAGGGTTCGCGGATCAAGCTCGTCTCCTGTGGACAGACGCCAGAGGGTTCGAACGTCGACGCCGCTGTCTGCCAGAAGCTCGCGTCCTCGGCGTGGCAGATCACCGACGAGTTCACGCCGGGTCTCGGCGGGGACCGGCACATCGACCTCTACCTGGGCGAGGAGACCGGCCCCCGGTTCACCGAGAGTCCCTGGTACACCACCTTTTCCGAGGCGGTGCTGGAAGTTCACCAGCCGAGCTGAGCCGCCAGCCGCCTGGCCTGCTCCAACGGCCCTGCCTTCTGCTGTCCCGGTTCGGGCAGCGGCACGCCCTGGCACGTCAGGTCCCCGGCCGGGACCACGCCGTCGATGATGTAGCGCTCGACGATGTCGTTGACGCACTGGTTGTCGAACCCGTAGATGCCGTGGTCACCCTCGTTCTCGACGGTGAGCATCCGCGAGCCGGCGAACCCGGCGTGCGCCTTGCGAGCACCCTCGATCGGAGTGGGCGCGTCCCGCACGGACTGCACCATCAACGTCGGCGCGACGCCGATTCCGGTGGGGCGCTTGAGGTTCACGTTCGGCCGGTCCCAGAACGCGCACGGACCCGCGACCTGGTAGTAGCCGATCAACGGCCACTTCGCGCCGTCCTCTGCCGCGTCGCGCTCCAGGAACTTGCGGCCACCGCGGAACGGCGTGTCGTTGCACAGGATCGAGTGCAGCGTGGCGTTGGCCGCGTCCGGGTAGTTCGCCTGCGCGGTGAGCTGCGTGGGCACCGCCCCCGCCAGCTCGGCGAGCTTCCGCGCGGCGCTGTCGAAGGCGTACTTGCTGTACTGGCCCTGGATGAGCACGAGGTCCAGGTTGACCGGGTAGTACGTGCCGTCCGGCAGGGTGACGGGCTGTTCCGCGAGCTTCTTGCGCGTGCGCTCGTAAGTCTGCCGCACCTCCTCACCGGTCTTGCCGAGGTGGTAGACGTTGTCGTGCTTGGCCACCCACGGCGCGAAGTCGACGCGGAAGCGCCGCTCGAAGCCGAGACCGAAGTCGCCGAACACCGTCTGCCACGGCGCGGTGAACTCGGTGTTGGAGTCGAGCACGATCTTGCCGAGCGTCTTCGGGAAGTACGTGGCGTAGTAGGCGCCCATCCAGCTGCCGCCGGAGTAGCCGATCCAGTCGACGGTCTTGCGCTTGAGCACCTGCCTGAGCAGGTCCAGGTCCTTCACCGTCTGCTCGGTGGTCACGTACTTGCCGAACTCGCCGGACTTGGTCTGGCAGAACTTCGCCTGCAGCTCCATGCCCTGGTAGATCAGGTCCAGGTTGGCCTTGCTGCGGTCACGCGGGTCCGTCGCGCCGAGCGAGTCGAACAGGCCGCAGGTGACGTTGCTGCTGGCACCCGTTCCGCGCACGTCGATGCCGATGATCTCGGCGTTCTCACTGAGCTTCGGCCGGTTCAGGAAGATCAACGGAGTCGTGCGGCCCTCACCGCCCGGTCCGCCGGGGTTGGTGAAGACCGTGGTCTTCGCCTTGCCGTTCAGCGGGACGGTGCGGCTGACCGCGATGGTGATGGTCTTGCCGTTGTTCGGGTTGTTCCAGTCCATCGGTGCGGTGAAGCTGCCGCACTCCAGGCGTTCGAAGCCCGGCTCGTTGGTGCACTTCTGCCACTTGATCTCCTGCGTGGCGAACGTGCTGGCTTGGGCTGCTGTCGGTGCGATGATCAGTGACGCTGCTGTGGTTGCCACGGCTAGTGTTGCTGCGATTTTCATGCGTTCCCCCAACCGAGCTGAGTGGCGAGCTGGCGTGCCTTGGTGAGCGGGTTCGAGGTGCCGTCGCCCGGCGCGGGCAGCGGAACCCCTGGGCACGTCAGGTCCTTCGCAGGCGCGAGGCCGTCGACGAGGTAGCGCTCGACGATGTCGTTGACGCACTTGTTGCCGAACCCGTAGATGCCGTGGTCGCCCTCGTCCTCGACTGTGAGCAGGACGGAGTTCTTGAAGTTGCGGTGTGCCTTCTGCGCTCCTTCGAGCGGTGTCGCCGCGTCCCGCACCGACTGCACCATCAACGTCGGCGCGACGCCGATTCCGGTGGGGCGCTTGAGGTTCACGTTCGGCCGGTCCCAGAACGCGCAGGGCCCCATGAGCTGGTAGTAGCCGAACAGCGGCCACTTCTTCCCGTCCTGGACGGCATCGCGTTCCAGGTACTTCCGGTCGCCCTTGAACGGCGTGTCGTTGCACAGGATCGTGTAGAGCGTGCCGATCTGCGCGTCCGGGTAGCTCGCCTGCACGCCCATCTTCTGCTGCGCCGTGCCCGCGAGCACGGCAAGCGTCTGAGCGGTGTCGTGGAACGAGTCCTTGCTGTACAGGCCAGCCCGGATGATCATGTCCAGCGTGACCGGGTAGTACGTGCCCTCGGGCAGGGTGACCGGCTGCTCGGCGAGCTCGGCGCGGGTCCGTTCGTAGGCCTGCCGCACCTCCTCACCGGTCTTGCCGAGGTGGTAGACGTTGTCGTACTTCGCGACCCACGGTAGGAAGTCGACGCGGAACCGGCGCTCGAAGCCCATGCCCCAGTCGTCGAACACCGGCTGCCACGGCCCGGTGAACTCGGCGTTGGAGTCGAGCACGATCCGGTCGACCGTCTTGGGGAAGTAGGTGGCGTAGTAGGCGCCCATCCAACTGCCGCCGGAGTAGCCGAGCCAGCTGACCTTTTTCTTGCCCAGCAGCTGCCGCAGCAGGTCGAGATCCCTGACCGTCTGCTCGGTGGTGACGTGCTTGCCGAGCTCACCCGACTTCGCCTGGCAGTACTGGGCCTGCAGCCGCATGCCGTCGTAGAGCAGGTCGAGGTTGGCCTTGCTGCGGTCCCGCGGATCCGTCGAGCCGAGCGTCATGAAGTTGCCGCAGGTGACGTTGCTGCTGGCGCCCGTGCCGCGCGGGTCGATGCCGATGATCTCGGCGTTCTCGCTGAGCTTCGGGCGGTCGAGGTAGACCAGCGGCAGCGAGCGCCCCTCGCCGCCGGGGCCGCCGGGGTTGGTGAAGACGGTGGTCTTCGCCTTGCCGGTCTTGGGCGTCAGCCGGCTGACCGCGATGGTGATGGTCTTGCCGTTGTTGGGGTTGTGCCAGTCCATGGGTGCGGTGAAGCTGCCGCACTCGAGGCGTTCCGCGCCGGGCGGGAAGCCTGGCGGGACCTGGTCGAAGCACTTCTGCCACTGGATCTCCTGGGTGGCGAAGGTGCTCGCTTGGGCTGCGGTCGGTGCGATGATCAGCGATGTCGCGGTGACGGCCGTGAGGACGGCCGCTGTCGCTCTTCGATGCATTCGGTTCCCCCTCCGATGAGCTACCAGCTCATCGGTATCGGGGGTCACTGGACATCCGCTGAAGGGTGACTGACGCGTACGACTTGGGTCTTAGGCCAACGCGGCCAAACGCCCGTGACGTGTGTCATTTGCGCTGGTCAGGCCTCAGACGAACGGAGGGCCGTACCCCTAGGGGAACGGCCCGTGCGATGCTCCCCCGATGGGGGATCACCAACGGCTGGTCGGCCGGATGCACCTGCCATGCGGTGGCATGCGGCAGCTGGAGCACGTCCTGGCCGTCCTGCCAGGCGCCGGCCTGGTGTGGACGTTGGAGGAGTTCCAAGGGATCGGCCCGGCACCTCGAGGCCTGTCAGTGCCGGAGTTCGAGCAGATGGCCGACGACGGCTTTCGCTTCGAGTCGTGGGACGAACTGACGTCGTTCGCCGCAGGACTCGACCAGACGATCTGGTGCCGGCTGGTCGGCACACAGCCGGGTGGAAGCGAGCCGGAGGTCGTGGTGATCGCGTTCGACAGCTCGGAGTGGGAGGTCCTGGTCCGCCCCCAGCACGCCGGCCCGGTTCGCGCGCTGTTGGCGTGAAAGACGAAGGGCCGCTCCCACAAGGGAACGGCCCTCCTGTGCAAAGCCGAACGATCAGCAGGACTGCTTGTAGAAGTACTTCGAGTTGGCCTGCGCGTCGTCCTTCGTGATGGCGACCAGGTCCGTCTCGATGTTCCGCTTGGTCTCCTTGCCGTCAATGGCGGCCAGAGCCTGCTCGACACCCTGCTTGCCGATGGTCCCGGGGTCCTGCGCGATCAACGCCTGCACCGTCCCGCCCTGCAGGTCCTGCACCTGCTTCGGCGAGGCGTCGAACCCGACCAGGTTCACCGCACCGGTCTTGCCCGCGTTGCGCAGCCCGGTGGCCGCACCCTCACCCGTGTTCAGGTTCGTGGCGAACACGCCGATCAGGTCCGGGTTGGCCGCCAGCGTCGCGGTCACCTTCGAGGCCGCGGTCGCGGGCTCGTTGTCGGTGTACTGCTGGCCGATGTACTTGAGGTTCGAGTACTTCTTGATCTCGTCCTCGAAGCCCTTGGCGCGGGCGTCGGTGGTCGACGTGCCGGCCTTGGTGTTCAGCACCAGGACCGAGCCGGACTTGCCGGCCGCGAGCTTGTTCAGCGTCTCGGCGGCGAGCTTGCCGCCCTGCTCGTTGTTCGACGAGATGGTCGACGCGGCGATCGAGGTGTCCTGGAGCTTGGTGTCGACCTCGACGACCTTGATGCCGGCGTCCTTGAGCTGCTTCATCGGGCCGGCCATGGCCTTGTCGTCGGTCGGCGCGATGAGCACCGCCGCGGGCTTGGAGGCCAGGATGCCGGTGACGATCGGGGTTTGCTGGGCCGCGTCGAACTTGGCCGGGGCCTGGGTGTCGAACTCGTAGCCCGCGGCCTTGGCGGCCTCCTGGAAACCGCACTGCATCGAGATGTAGAACGGTTCCGCCGTGATGCCGGGGATCAGCACCAGCTTCTTGTTCGCGGCCGAGTTGCCCGAACCGGAGTCACCAATCTGCCCGCCTCCGCCACACGCGGCGAGCAGGAACGCGGCTGAGACAGCCACTGCGGAGCGGATCTTCATTGGTCCAGCACCTTTCCCTAACGTTGGTTGCGCGCCCGCCGCCGTGTCTGGTCCAGCCACACGGCGGCCACCAGCACGATCGCCACGGCGATCGGCTGCCAGAACTCCTTGACCCCGATGATCACGAGGCCCTTCTCCAACACCGCCGGGATGAACACGCCGAAGACCGTGCCCAGCACCGAACCCATGCCGCCGAAGATGCTGGTACCACCCAGGACGACGGCGGCGATCGCGTTCAGGTTGTCCGTCTCGTGGCCGGTGACGACCGCGACGCGGAAGAACGCGTTGCCCATGAAGCCCGCGAGACCCGCGAGGGTGCCGGCGAGCAGGTAGACCTTCGTGAGGTGGCCGCGCACCGAGATGCCGACGCGCCTGGCCGCCTCCTCGTTGGAGCCCACCGCGTAGGTGTAGCGGCCGAACCGCGTGGTGGACAACAGAAGTGCGCCCAGTGCGGTGACGATCGCGGCCACGATCACGATGTTCGGGATGCCGAACCACGTGCCGGAGCCGAAGGTGGTGTTCAGCTTGTCCGGGATGCCGGACACGTTGGAACCGTTGTTCAGCAACAGGGCCGCGCCCTGTGCCGCGCCGAACGAACCCAGGGTCACGATCAGCGGCGGGATCTTCGCACGCGAGATCAGCAGACCGTTGAGCAGACCCCACGCCGCGCCGCTGACCACCGCGACCAGCAGACCGAACGCGATCACGCCCCAACCCGCGTTCGTCGCGTCGCCGCCGGACACCGAGTTCATCGCCATCGCGGACGAGACGGAGGCGAACACCAGCACCGAACCCACCGACAGGTCGATGCCGGACGTGATGATCACGAACGTCATGCCGACCGAGAGCACCAGCAGCACAGCGGTTTCCGCGAGCAGGAACTGCAGCGTGGTCACCTGGAAGATCGCGTCCGGGCGGATCGCGCCGAACGTGGCGACCAGGACCAGCAGGACCAGGCCGATCCACAGCGTGTTCGCGCCGGTCAGCCGCTTCAACAGCGGGGTGCGAGCCTCGTCGGGCAAAGTAGACAACGTTGTCTCTTCAGTACTGGTCATCACGCGGCGTCCTCTTGCGACAGTGCGCCGGTCATCGCGCCGACGAGCTCTTCAACGGTCGTGTCGGCGGCTTTGAACTTGGCCACGCGACGGCCGAGGCGCAACACCTCGACCCGGTCGGAGACGGACAGCACCTCGGGCATGTTGTGCGAGATCAGCACCACGGCGATGCCCTCGTCGCGCACGCGCTTGATCACTTCCAGCACTCGTTCCCGTTGCACCACACCGAGTGCGGCAGTCGGCTCGTCCATGAACACGAGCTTCGACGCCCACGCCACCGAACGAGCGACCGCGACGGACTGGCGCTGACCACCGGACAGCGCCGCGATCGGCACGTCGATGCTCTGCAGCGTCGCGCCGAACCTGGTGAAGTGCTCCGCGGCCTGCCGGCGCATCGCCTTCTTGTCCAGCACGCCGAACCAGCCGAGCGGGCCGGACTTCAGGATCTCCCTGCCCAGGAACATGTTCGCGGCCGGGTCGAGGTCCGGCGCGACCGCTAGGTCCTGGAACACCGTCTCGATGCCGCGGTCGCGCGCGTCGTTGGGGGAGTGCAACGTCAGCGGTTTGCCGTCGAACAGCAGGGTTCCGCTGGTCGGCTGCTCCACCCCGGACAGGCACTTCACCAGGGTGGACTTGCCCGCGCCGTTGTCGCCGATCAGCGACACGACCTCGCCCGGGTAGGCGGTGAACGACGCACCGCGGAGTGCTTCCACGGTGCCGTAGTTCTTCGTGAGATCACGAGCCTCGAGCAACGGCTCGCTCATGGCATCTCATCCTCTGCTGTTGAGACTGCTGTCAGAACGGGCGGTCGGCAGCGGATCGCCACCAGGTCACCGGTCAGGCCGATCTCGCCGGCCGCGTGCGGCACGACGACGGTGCTGCCCTTGCGGACCTCCAGCGCGCCGAGCTGACCGGAACCTTCCAGCACCACCAGCACGGCGAACGACGGCTCCAACGCGAAGGAGCCCTCCACGTGCAGGCGGTCGGCCTGGAAGAACGGGTCGGCGTCGTGGCCGAGCAGGTCGACCGACGGTGCCCACTTCTCGGACGTCTGGCGCACCAGCTCTTCCAGGCGCGTGCCCCAGCCGTGCCGGTCGACGCAGTCCAGCGCGACGTCGTAGCCGAGGCCGAGGTGGCCGATGTCGCCGTTGGCCAGGAAGCCCTGCCACTCCAGCGTCACCGAGAAGTCCGTGGGCTGCTGCAGCTCGACGATGAACACGCCCTCGCCGATCGCGTGCGGCACACCGGCGGGCACGAAGACCGTGTCACCGGGCCGGACACCGACCGGGTTCAGCGCGTCCAGCATCGCCGCGGTGTTCTGGGTCGCGACCCAGTCCGCGACCGTTTCCGCGGGCACGTCGTCGCGGAATCCGATGTAGACGGTCGGGTCGGCGCCGGTCGTGCCGACGACGATCCACGCCTCCGTCTTGCCGTGGCGGCAGTTCAGGTGCGACGACGCGAAGGCGTTCGACGGGTGGCAGTGCACCGGCAGGCGCTGGCCCGCGTCGAGCAGCTTCACCAGCAACGCCGTGTCCGCGCCGAACTTCGCCACGTGGTCCGGGCCGAGCCACCCGGTCGGGTCCGCCTCCACGGCGTCGCGCAGCAGTACGCCGTTTGGCAACGTTGTCAACCCGGCATCGCTGCGTCCGTACAGCGTGGTTGTCGACGCCACCCAGTCCTCGGGGCCGAAGTCGCCGCTGGTGCCACCGCGCAACGCGGCGATCGCCTCGCCACCCCGGTAGAACTGCTTCGGCTGGTTGGCGGGCAAGTTGACAGGCTGGTGGAGCACACCAGAACTCACGCGTGGACCTCCCCGGATCCTCGTGGCACCAAGCGCACCGGCAGCACGACGCGGCGCGGTGGCGAGTTGTCGCCGTCCAAGCGGGCGAACAACAAATCCGTGGCCGCCTTGCCGAGCGCGCTCGCGTCGTGCGCGATCACGGTGACGGGCGGCGACAGCAGGTCGGCGAGCTCGAAGTCATCGAAGCCCACCAGAGCGGGCCGTTCCGCGACTCCCGCGAGCGCGCGCAGGATGTGCACGGTGATGCGGTTGTTGCCGGCCACGATCGCCGTCGCGGGCTCTCTGGCGCTCTGCAGCCGTTGCAACGTGGTGGCCACGCTGCTCTCGTCGTGCGGGCCCATCGCCACGAGCTCCTCGTGGTACCCGATCCCCGCACGCACACAGCCCTCGCGGTAGCCGCGCAGCCGCTCGTTGGCGGTGAAGATGTCCGGCGCGTCGCCGAGGAACGCGATGCGGCGGTGCCCGTGCGCGGCCAGGTGCGTCACGGCCTCGACGGTGCCACCGATGTTGTCCACCAGCACGGTGTCCGCCACGACGTCGCCCGCAGGCCGGTCCAGGAACACCACGGGCGTGCCCGCGCGCATCTCCGGCACCAGATAGCTGTGCTGCAGCCCGGCGGGCACGATGAGCAGCCCGTCGACCCTCCTGCTGCAGAACTCCAGCGCCAGCTCGCGTTCCCTGCCCGGGTCCTCGTCCGAGGACCCGGAGATCACCTGTCTGCCCCTGAGTCGCGCGATTTCCTCGACAGCGCGGGTCACGCCGGAGTAGAACGGGTTGCCGACGTCTTCCAGCACCAGCCCGATCGTGCCGGTGGACGACCCCCGGCGCAGGTTGCGGGCACTCAGGTTCCGCCGGAACCCGAGCTGGTCGATGGCCGCCAGCACGCGCTCGGCGGTGGACGGGTGCACACCCGGCTCGTCGTTGACCACGCGCGAGACGGTCTTGATGCTGACGCCCGCCAGCCGCGCGACGTCGTTCATCGTCGCGCGACGGACCTTGCGCTGACCGGCTACCGGTCCGCTGGGGGACAACGTTGTCATAGTGGCCGTATCTCACCCCGCCTTTACGCCCTTGTCAACCGTTCCGGAACCGGTCAAGGGGCTATTCATTTCCGCGCTTGGTGTCCTGAACAAGACAAGTGGGCGCAGTGGTCTTGACCACCCCCGTGTGCGCTCCGCAAGGATCTGGTGACAGACAGCGTTGTCAGCGTTCGAGGGGAGTAACCGCTATGCGTGACCTGCCACGCCGAAGCGTTCTCGGCCTCCTCGGTGCCGCCGGACTTGCCGGTGTGCCCGGTGTTGCTGCCGCTCAACCATCTCCTTCCGCACCGCCACCGAGTTCCGGCTCTGGCTCGGTTCCTTCCGTTGGTGCCACTGCTTTGGCGCCGCCGCCCGGTGGCTGGCGCCGCGTCGCCGAGGACGTGCGGAACGAAACCCGCTGGGCCTGGCGGTCCTATGTGGACCGCGCGTTCGGCCACGACCAGATCAAGCCGGTGTCGGGCGGCTACGAGGAGTTCTTCGTCCCCGGCCACCCGATGGGCCTCACCGTCGTCGAGGCGCTGGACACGTTGTGGCTCATGGAACTCGACGCCGAGTTCGCCGAGGGCGTCCGCTGGGTCAAGTCCCACCTGTCCTTCGACGTCAACGCGCCGTTCCAGGTCTTCGAGACCAACATCCGCATGCTCGGCGGCCTGCTCTCCGCCTACCACGTGAGCGGCGATTCTGCGCTTTTGGCTCTGGCTCGCGACCTCGGCGACCGCCTGCTGGTCGCCTTCACGAAGTCGCCGACCGGAATCCCGTACCGCTACGTCAATCTGCGCACCGGCGCGGTGTCGCAGCCCGAGACGAACCTCGCCGAAACCGGTACCTACATAACGGAGTTCGGCTCGCTGTCGAAGTGGACCGGCGACCGCAAGTACTACAACGCGGCCAAGAAGGCCTTCCAGTACACGTTCGACCGCCGCACTTCTTTCGACCTGCTGCCGTGGGACGTGCACGCCGAGACCGGGGCCTGGCGCAACCGCTTCGCGACGATCGGCCCGCCCGCCGACTCCTACTACGAATACCTGTGGGACGGCTGGCACCTGTTCGGCGACCGCGATCTCAAGCGGTGGTGGGACGTGCTGCTGCGCGGAATCCTGCGCCACCAGACCGATGTCGTCTCCGGCCGGCTCTGGTTCGCCCAGGTCGACGCCTTCACCGGCCGCCGCGACTCCCGGACGCAGAGCGAGCTGGCGGCGTTCTTCGGCGGCCTGCTGGCCGAGAGCGGCGACATCGCGCGGGGCCGGGCGTACCACAACTCCTGGACGACGGTTCAGGACCGCTACGGCGTGCTGCCCGAGGGCATCAACTACACGTCCTTGCGACCGACTTCGGTCGGTAACCAGCTGCGCCCGGAGTACGCCGACGGGGCGTTCTTCCTGTGGCTGGCGACGCGGGACGAGGTCTACCGCGAGCGTGCTCACCGCCACTACCAGGAGATGAAGCGGACCTCCCGCACCAACTACGGCTACACGATCCTCACGGACGTCACGACCGGGGCGAAGGGCGACTTCTGCCCTGGCTACTGGTGGTCCGAGCAGCTCAAGTACTACTGGCTGATCTTCGGCGACGCCCGCCGGTTCGACTACACGAGCCACTACCTGTCGACCGAGGGCAACATCTTCCTCGGCGCTCGGCGGTAGGGCTCTTCCCGACTCCGGGTCCTGAGCGCCGTAACTTGGCGGCGGCGGCGCTCAGGCCCGGTCTTTCTCGTTGGTGGTCCCGCTGCGTGCGGGCGGTCGCCTTGCGTGCGTGGCTGGGCGGGTCCTTAGACGGGCTTTGGTTGCGTCATCGCCGCTGCGCGACGATTGCGATTGGGGCTTGACTTCGGGGCCCTTACGAGGCGCTGGTCGGCCTGTAAAAGCCGGGCATGTAAAGCGCCCGGCCGATCCGAACACGGTAGCGCCTCGAACCCAAAGTCAAGCCCCAATCGCCGTCGTGCGTGGTTGCGTTGGCATGACACGTCACGATTACCGGTACCCAGCGCGGAATTAGGCCTTTATGGGCTCGGCTTCGCCTTCGCCACAGGCGGGCGGCTTGGTCGATTCATTCGATCGTGTCTGGCTTTGCGTGTAATCTAATCGTGATCTTCCGGTAGATTAGAACACGTGATCGACGGTCTCCCGCTTCTCTCCACTGACGATGTGCTCCGGCGTATCGTCGGTAAAGCGATGGAGATCCGTACTGGCGAGCACGAGTTGATGGAGATGATCGCCGAATTGGATCGGCGAGGCGCCGCATCCGAGCTTGGTTATAAGGATTTGCCGTATGTGTTGAAGCATGCTGTGCGGTGGGATCGGACTGTGGCCAAGCAATGGGTCGAGAACGCGGCGTTGCTGAGCGCCGAGATCACACCCACCGGCGCCGAACTCGCCCCGAAACTCCCCGCCACCGCGTCCGCGGCGGCCGAGGGCGCGTTGTCGGTCGAGCACGTCAAAGTGGTCGCCGACGTCATGAAGAACCTGCCCGCCGAAGCCGAAGCCGCGGTGGTCGATTTCGCCCGCGAGCA
>NZ_JAJAEG010000041.1:29220-49401 GCF_047445655.1 Lentzea alba | reverse complement strand
GCCCACCGGCGCCGAACTCGCCCCGAAACTCCCCGTCACCGCGTCCGCGGCGGCCGAGGGCGCGTTGTCGGTCGAGCACGTCAAGGTGGTCGCCGAGGTCATGAAGAAGCTGCCCGCCGAAGCCGAAGCCGCGGTGGTCGACTTCGCCCGCGAGCACGAGCCGAGCTCGGTGCGCTCGTTCGGCAGGGAGCTGGCCTACCGGCTCTACCAGGACGATCCCGAGCCGCGCGACTCCGATCCCGCACCGCAGGTCAACGACCTCACGCTGGACTGGCGGGGCGACCTGCTGAAGGTCTCCGGCACGCTGGACAAGATCACCGGCGCCAAGTTCGAAGCGCTGATCGACCCGCTGGCCAAGCCCCGCCCGACCACGCCAGGAGAAGGCCCAGACCCGCGTACCCGCACGCAACGCCAAGGCGACGCGTTCGCTGAGCTGATCGACCTGACGCTACGCGCCGACCAGATGCCCGAACATGGTGGCGAACCGGTCACCCTCACGCTGACCATGCGCTACGAGGACCTGGCCGACCAGCTGGGCGCCGCGACGCTGGACACCCGCGAACGCGTCCCGGCCGACCAGATCCGCCAGCTCGCCTGCAGCGCGGGCATCATCCCGCTGGTCCTGGGCACGCAGTCGCAGCCGCTGGACGTCGGCCGCAAGGCCCGCACCTTCACCGCCGGAATCCGCCGACTCCTGGTCACAAGAGACCGAGGCTGCGCCTTCCCCGGCTGCGACCGGCACCCGAAACACTGCGATGCCCACCACATCCAGCATTGGGCCAACGGCGGCGCCACCTCGGTCGACAACGGCGTGCTGCTCTGCCGCCACCACCACCGGCTGATCCACCACAGCAGCTGGACAGTGAGAATGGCCAACGGCATACCGGTCTTCAGCCCACCGAAATGGCTGGACCCCGACCGCAGACCCAGACGCAACCTCATCAACGCCTTCTAACGGACAGGCCGGTAGCTGTCGCGCCGTCGAACGGCCGCGCCGTATCGCACCGCCACCTCAATGCCTGCACGGCCGATGCCGAAGGCAAGGCGCCCACACGATGGCGATGCGAAGCGAGCCCGAAACTCCTGATCCCGCGTGGCCAACGCCGAAGGTGAGGCACACCCGCAATGGCGAAGCGAAGCGAGCCCGTAAAGGCCTAATACCCGCATAGGTAGCGGTAATCACGGCCACCGACGGTGTCAACGCGCCCACGCACGACGGCGATTGGGGCTTGACTTTGGGTTCGAGGCGCTACCGTTTCGGATCGGCCGGGCGCTTTATCAGCCCGGCTTTTAAAGGCCGACCAGCGCCTCGTAAGGGCCCCGAAGTCAAGCCCCAATCGCAATCGTCGCGCAGCGGCGATGACGCAACCAAAGCTCGTCTAAGGACCCACGCAGCCACCCACGCAAGGCGACCGCCCGCACGCCAGGCGACCCCTCCGCTGGAACCGGCGGCCAACCCACGCAAGCCGACCCGGGACGTGACCCGACCCGACCCCAGCCCCCGCGACGAACCTGCTACACCCCGCTAACACCCCTCCGAATACCCTCACCCACCATGCGTAACGTCCTGCTCATCGCGTCCCTGGCGCTCGCAGCGGCCACCGCCCTCTCGGCGTGCGGCAGCTCGGCCCAGCCCTCGGCGGGCGCGCCGACCACCCCGTGCAAGGCCGAGGACTTCAAGGTCACCGGCGACTTCGGTGCGGCGCCCAAGGTCGAGATCCCGGCTTGCAAGCCCACCGACGAGCTCATCATCAAGGACCTGGTGCAGGGCTCCGGCGCCGAGGTCAAGACCGGCACCACGGCCACGGTCAACTACCAGCTCACGACCTTCTCCGACAAGAAGGTGCTGGACAGCTCCTTCGAGCGCGGTCAGCCGTTCGACGTCGAGAACGTCGGGCAGGCTCCGGTCATCGACGGCTGGAACGAAGGCATCGTCGGGCTCAAGGAGAAGGGGCGGAGGCTGCTGATCGTGCCGCCGGCCAAGGGCTACGGGCAGGGCGGTCAGGGCATCAAGCCGAACGAGACCCTCGTCTTCGTCATCGACGGCGTGAAGGTCAGCCCGGCAGCCTGACGAACAAAGCGACCCCCGGCGCAAAGCGAAGCCGGGGGTCGCCCCTACAACTCAAGGCAGAAGCAGCAGCTTCCCGGTCGTCCGCCGCGACTGCAGGTCGGTGTGCGCCTGAGCCGCCTCCTCCAGCTTGTACCGGCCGCCGATCCGCACGTTCAGCGTCCCGTCGACGATCGCCCCGAACAGATCCGCGGCCCGCCACTCGAACTCCGCGCGGTCCAGCAAGTACGAACCGGTCGACGGCCGCGTCAGATAAACCGACCCGGCCGCGTTCAGCCGCTGCGGATCGACGGGAGGCACCGGCCCGGACGACGCACCGAACAGGGCCAGCAACCCGCGAGGCTTCAAGGAAGCCAAGGACTGGTCGAACGTGTCCCGCCCGACCCCGTCGTACACGACGTCGACCTTGTCGATCTGCGACGCGAAGTCCCCGTAGCGCAGAACCTCATCAGCCCCGGCCTCCCGAGCCAGCGCTTCCTTCTCGTCAGTCGACACGGTCCCGACCACGAAAGCGCCGCGCGCCTTCGCCCACTGCGTCAGCAACAACCCGACGCCACCGGCGGCCGCGTGCACCAGCACCCGGTCGCCTTCCTTCACCACGTGCGTCGAGTGGGTCAGGTAGTGCGCGGTGATGCCCTGCAGCAGAGCGGCCGCCGCCAGCTCCACGTCCAACGACGAAGGAACCCGGACCGCGGCCGAAGCCGGCACCACGACCTCGGACGCGTAGCTGCCCAGCACCGACATCCAAGCCACGCGATCGCCGACCTCAAAAGAGGAGGAGTTCGATGCGATGACCTCGCCCGCACCCTCAAGCCCCAAGGCGGTGGGCAACGGGATCGGGTACTGCCCGCTGCGCTGGTACGTGTCGATGTAGTTGACCCCGGCCGCGCCCACCCGCACCAGCAGCTCGCCGTCACCGGGCTCCGGCGCCGGCACATCCGTGTACGAGAGCACCTCCGGACCACCGGCCGAGCGCACCACCACTGCCTTGGGCATCTGTCCTCCTAGATCGACTCAACCCGGTCAACCCGGGCTCAGACGACGTTGTTCCCGCTCCCACCACGTGGGAGCCAACCGTCAGTCCTCGCCCAGCGCCACTCGGCGGGCGAGCCCGAGCGGCAGAGCGCCGGAGCCTGCGATGCGGTCGTGGAAGTCGCGCAACGACCCCAGCTCCGCCGCCAGGTAGTCCTCCCGGATCTGGTCGATCTCCAGCGCGCCGGTCAGGTACGACGGCGCCTGCGTCGGCCATGCGCAGTACCGCTTGACCTCGCCGGACGCGGTACCGGGCGTCAGGGCCGTGCGCGAGACCATGAACGCCTCCGCCTCGGCAGGCGTCATGTCACCGCAGTGCAGCGCCGTGTCGACGACCATGCGTGCCGCGCGGAACAGGCGCGCCTCGACGTGGCCCATCAGAGCCGCGGGCGTCGTGTAGTAGCCGACGGAACGCAGCAGCTTCTCCGAGTACAGCGCCCAGCCCTCGGAGAAGTACGACGTCCGGAACACCTTCCGCAACGGGTGCGTCGAGCCCTGCGCCGCGACCCAGGCCGCGTGCCAGTGGTGGCCGGGGTAGGCCTCGTGAACCGAGATCGTCGGCAGCTGCGAACGCGCGTTGGTGCGCAAACGCTGTTCCACCTGCTCGGAGGAAGCACCGTCCGGCGTGAACGGGACGAAGAAGTGACCGACACGGCCGGCGGTCAAAGAAGGTGGGCCGAAGTAGCTGGCCACAGAGAGCACGGCGCGGTTGAACGGCGGTGACGGCACGACGCGGCACTCCTCGCCCTCGGGCAGCGTCACCAGGGAGTGCTCGACCAGGGCGGCGCGGGCGCGGGCCGTCTCGGCCTCGTACTCGGCGCGCATCGCCTCCAGCGTCGGCGGGTGGTCGTCCTGCAGCGCGCTCATCGCCGCGCGCCAGTCGGCGGTGCCCGCGAGTGAGATCAGCTCGGCTTCCAGCGACGCGTAGGCGTCCTGGCCGCGCTGGTGCAGCTCCGGGGCGCCGTAGCCGAGCATTTCCTTGTCCTGCAACAGGGTCGAGTAGAGCTTCTCGCCCATGCGCCAGTCGCCGGTCGCGCGCACGGCGAAGTCCTCCAGGAAAGCCACGTGCCGGTCGAACGCCTCGGCGGCAGGTCCGGCGGCCTCCACCAGCTGCGCGCGCAGAGAAAGCGAGGACACCTGCTGGGGCAGCATGTCGATGAGGAACGGGCGGCCCGTCTTCACCTGGCCGAGTGCGCGCTGCACGACCAGCGGCGATGCGAGTGAGGAGTCGAGGTTCGCTTCCGCGGCGGCGAGAAGAGCAGGGACCTCGCGCAGCTTCGAGATGGCCGCGGTGACGAGGTCGGCTTCGGGCAGCAGGCGGTGCAGGAAGGGTGCGAGCAGGCCGTAGAAGACGACGCCCGAGTACTGCTGCGGGTCGCGGCGCCACGATGGCCACGCTTCCATGGCCGAGTCCCCGCGCAGCACGGAGAGGGCGAGGTCGCGGTCCACCGACCGCGGCAACGGCTCCAGCTGTGCCAGCCAGGCGCCCTTTTCCCTGGCGCGTTGTTCGAACGCGGTGGCGGAGAAGTCGCCGAACGTCGAGTAGTGCTCGAGCGAGCCGACCTGCGCGGCGTGGACGGGGTGGTGGTCGAAGTACCACGAGAGGAACGATGTGAGCGTGTCGGTGGTCACCCGACCGAACCTACTCGCTGGTTTTACAGTGTGGGGGTGTCTGATCAAAGCATTCAGAAGCGCATCGCGGAGTTCGTGAAGGCCCACGGCAAGGCGGACGCCGTGGTCAAGGCCGTGGTCGAGCCGATCGGGCGGGCCGGCGCGCGGATCGTGCTGGTCGGCGTGGACGGGGCCATGGGCGACGTCATGGCCAAGGACGTCGAGAGCGCCACGAAGGCCGTTGAGGCCGCCGCCGGTGTCGAGCAGGCCGAATGGGACCGTGAGACGACGGCCGGTACGAAGATCGGTCCCGCGCACCGGCGCAAGATGGCCACGATGCAGTCATGAAGGTCGTGCTCGCGACCTGCGCCGCACTGCCCAAGGGCGATGGTGACGACGACGCGCTGTTCGACGCGCTCCAGCGCGACGGCGTCGACGTCGACTGGCTGACCTGGGGCAGCGACACCGACGCGGACGTGGTCGTGCTGCGCGCCACCTGGGACTACACCGAGCGCCTCGACGACTTCCTGGCGTGGTGCGACCGCATGCCGGGGCTGGCGAACTCCGCCCAGGTGGTGCGGTGGAACACCGACAAGTCGTACCTGGTCGAGCTCGCCGCCCACGGCGTCGCCGTCGTGCCCACCGCCGTCGTGGCGCCGGACGCGGAACCCGACTTCCCCGCCGGGGAGTTCGTGGTCAAGCCGACGATCGGCGCGGGCTCGCGGGGTGCCGGGCGCTTCACCGACCACGCCGAGGCGCTCGCCCACCTGCGTTCCCTTGGCGTGCCCGCACTCGTGCAGCCCTATCAGTCCAGTGTGGACACGAACGGCGAGACCGCGCTGGTGTTCTTCGCCGGCGATTACTCCCACTCGTTCCACAAAGGACCGATGCTCGCGCAGGGCCTCGCCGAGTCCGAGACCGGGCTCTACGTCGTCGAGGAGCTCAAGAGCATCGAGCCGACCGCCGCACAGCGGGAGCTCGCGGTGCAGGTCCTCGACGTCGCCGCTGAGCTGCTCGCGTTGCGGCGCAAGGACTTCCTCTACGCTCGCGTGGACGTGGTCGAGGGTGAGAACGGCGAGCCGCTGCTGCTGGAGCTGGAGCTGACCGAGCCGACGCTCGGCTTCAAGTACACCGATGAAGACGCTGCTTCTCGTTTGAGCGCCGCAATTCGGGCAACAGCGTCTCGATAAGATCAGTCGCAGAGCCAGTTGCGGCAACGAAAGTCTGTCGCACGGCTGGCGGCTGCGGTCCGGGAAAACTCGGGGCTAGCTTCGGAAAGCGTTTTCCAAGCCCCCGAGTTCTCCAGGAGGAACCGTGCTGTCTGCGCTCACCGGAGTGGCCCTCGCGATGGCGGGCCTGGTCGCGCCCCCGTACGCCGGCAACCTCGGCACCACGACGTACCAGGGCTTCGCGACCTTCACCGACGAGTACGAACCTGACTTCAACGTCGTGGCCTGCCCGAAGAACGACCGCCTGCCCAAGCTCCCCGAGGAGTTCGTCACGGGCCTGAACCGCCCGCAGTTCGGCAAGGGCGACAAGAGTCCCAACTGCGGCGTCACGGTCGAGGTCACCGGGCCGAAGGGCAAGTTCAAGGTGCTGATCGTCGACGTCGCCGAGGGCCCGAAGGCCGGGGATCTCAACCTCGACCGCGCCGGGTTCGCCAAGATCGCGAACGTCGACGACGGCCGCGTGAAGATCAGCTGGAAGGTCGCCGCGCCCTAGCCCGGGAGCTCCGGTGTGCCGCGGGCGATTCCGGCCAGCACCTCCAGCGCCGCGCTCAGCGTCTCGATCGGAGGAGAGGCGAGCGCCAGCCGCACCGCGTTGGGTGCCTGCGCGGTACCGGTGGCGAACGAGGCAGCCGGCGTGATGGCGATGCCGTGCCGGGCGGCCGCGGCGACGAACGTGTCGGCCCGCCACGGCGAAGGCAGCTCCCACCAGCAGTGGTAAGAGGCGGGATCGGCGTGCACGGCGAACCCCGCCAGCCGCTCCGCCACGAGGCGCTGCCTGGCCGCCGCGTCGGCGCGTTTGGCGAGCTGGATGGCGGCCGCGGTGCCGTCGGCGATGTGGTGCGCCGCCACTTCGACGGCGAACCGCGGCGCCGTCCAGCCACCGCCCCTGATCGCGGCGGCCAGCTGGTCGGCGAGCCCGGCCGGTGGCACGACGAAGCCGAGGGTCAGCCCCGGCGCGATCCGCTTGGACAGGCTGTCGATGAACACCGTGCGGTCCGGTGCCAGGGCGGCCAGCGGCGTCTCGTCGCACAGGAACGTGTAGATGCCGTCCTCGATGATCGGCACGTCGATCGCCTCGATCGCCGCGACCACCGAGGCTCTGCGGTCGTCCGGCATCGTCATGCCGAGGGGGTTGTGCAGGGCGGGCTGCAGGTAGACCGCGCGCACCGCCGCCGCGCGCAGAGCGTCGGGCAGCACGCCGTGCGAGTCCATCTCCAACGGCACCAACGTGATCCCGAGCCGTGCGGCGATCGTCTTGACCACCGGATAGGTGAGCGCCTCGACCCCGAGCCGGCCACCGACCGGCACCAGCGCGGCCATCGCGGCCGCGATCGCCTGCTTTCCGTTGCCGGTCACCAGAATCCGCTCGGGATCCGGCTGCCAGCCGTCGCGTGCCAACAGGTCCGCCGCGGCGGTGCGCAGTGGTGCGGTCGCGGTGACGGTGCCGGCCTGCAGGGCGTCCGCCAGCACGTCCGGACGCAGGATCGTGGTCAAGCTGGTCGCGAGCATCCGCGACTGCTCGGGCAGCACCGGGAAGTTCAGCTGCAGATCCACCGGCGCCCCACCGGGTTCGGCGATCGCGGGCTCCTCGGTCCGGGCCCGGACGAACGTGCCGCGGCCGACCTCGCCGGTGACCAGCCCGCGGCGGACGAGTTCGCCGTACACCCGCGCCGCGGTGGAGTTGGCGATGCGGTGCCGCCGGGCGAACGTCCGCTGCGGGGCGAGCCGCTCGCCGGGACGCAGGCGCCCGCGTGCGATGTCCGCGGCGACCGCGTCGGCGATCCTGCGGTAGTCCTCCACGACGTCCCCCAATTGCACCGAGAGCATTGTTCTCATTGTACTGAGCTGATGCTCCGAATACGGTCGAATGCATGAGCTTCGCGACCGTCAACGGCATCACCATCGGCTACGACGACGAGGGCACCGGCAACGACGTTCTGGTGCTGGTGCACGGACATCCGTTCGACCGCACCATGTGGCGTCCGCAGGTCGAGCACTTCAGCAAGGCCGGCTGGCGGGTGATCGCGCCGGACCTGCGCGGCTACGGGGAGAGCACGGTCGTGCCGGGCATCACACCGCTGCCGGTGTTCGCCGCCGACATCGTCGCGCTGCTCGACCACCTCGGTGTCGGCGGGTTCGTGCTGGGCGGGCTCTCGATGGGCGGGCAGATCGTCATGGAGTGCGTCCGCTCGTTCTCGCGCGGGATTCGCGGGCTCGTGCTCGCCGACACGTTCGCTCAGGCGGAGACCGAGGAGGGACGCCGGAGCAGGCACGAGATGGCGGACCGGCTGCTGCGCGAGGGCATGTCCGGGTACGCCACCGAGGTGCTGTGGAAGATGGTGGCGCCGCACAACAAGGAAGCCGGCGAGCACGTGTCTCGGATGATGCACGCCGCACCACCGGCCGGTGCCGCGGCCGCTCTGCGCGGCCGGGCGGACCGGCCCGACTACAGCGCGCTGCTCGGCACGATCACCGTGCCCACCCTGGTGGTGGTCGGCAGTGAGGACGAGTACACCCCGCTGGCGGACGCGTGGTACCTGCACGAGTGCGTTCCAGGTTCGACGCTGGCCGTGGTCAACGGTGCTGCGCACATGCCGAACCTGGAACGCCCCGAGGAGTTCAACAAAGTGGTGGAACTGCTGCTAGCGCAGGCCTGACCCGATGCCGGTGAGCCCGCGGACCTCCATCTCCGACTGCTTGGCCGGATCCGCGGGTTCCTTGCTCAGCATCGTGCCCAGGAACCCGGCCAGGAACGACAGCGGGATCGACACGATGCCGGGGTTGCTGAGCGGGAAGAACGCGAAGTCGGCGTCCGGGAACACCGACGACTTCGAGCCGGAGATGGCAGGGGAGAACGCGATGAGCAGCACGCACGACGTGAGGCCGCCGTAGATGCTCCACAACGTGCCGCGTGTGTTGAACCGCTTCCAGAACATGGAGTAGAGCAGCGTCGGCAGGTTCGCCGAGGCCGCCAGCGCGAACGCCAATGCGACCAAGAAGGCAACGTTCTGCCCGTTTGCCGCGATACCGCCGAAAATCGCGAGCACACCGACGCACACCGCGGTGATGCGCGCGACGCGGACCTCGTCGCGCGGATCGGCGTCACCGTGCTTGATGACGTTCGCGTAGACGTCGTGCGCGAACGACGCGGAAGCGGTCAGCGTCAGGCCCGCCACCACGGCGAGGATCGTCGCGAACGCCACCGCGCACACGATGCCCAGCAGGACCGTGCCGCCGATCTGGAACGCCAGCAGCGGCGCCGCGGAGTTCTCACCGCCCGGCGCACCGGTGATCTTGTCGGTGCCGACCAGCGCCATCGCGCCGAAGCCGATGACCAGGGTGCACGAGTAGAAGATGGCCATCATCCAGGTGGCCCACACGACCGACTTCCGCGCCTCGCGGGCGTTCGGCACGGTGTAGAAGCGCATCAGCACGTGCGGCAGCGAAGCGGTGCCGAGCACCAGAGCCAGAGCCAGGGACAGGAAGTCGATCTTCGACAGATCCGTCGCGCCGTACTTCACGCCCGGCGCCAGCACCGCCTCGCCCAGCGGCGACTTCTGCGTCGCGCGGTCGAGCATCGCGGACATGTCGAAGCCGAACTTGCCGATCAGGAAGATCGTCAGCAGCGACACCGACAGGATCAGCAGGACGGCCTTGATGATCTGCACCCACGTGGTGCCCTTCATGCCGCCGACCAGCACGTACAGCACCATGACGATGCCCACGACGGCGATGATGATCGCCTGGCCGACGGAGCTGTGCACGTCCAGCAGCAGCGCCATCAGACCGCCGGCGCCCGCCATCTGCGCGATCATGTAGAAGAGCGAGATGACCAGCGTCGCGTTGGCCGCGGCGGCGCGCACGGGGCGCTGGCGCATGCGGAACGCCATGACGTCGCCCATGGTGAAGCGGCCGGTGTTGCGCAGGCGTTCCGAGATGAGCATGAGGCCGATCAGCCAGGCGACGACCCACCCGATCGAGTAGAGGAAGCCGTCGTAGCCGTTCACGGCGATGGCACCGGAGATTCCCAGGAACGACGCCGCCGAGAGGAAGTCACCCGACAGAGCGATGCCGTTCTGCGTGCCCGTGAAGCTGCTGCCCGCCGCGTAGTAGTCCGACGCACTCACGTTCCGCGTCGAGGCGCGATACACGATGTAGAGCGTCAGGAGTACGAAGATGCCGAAGACGGACAGGTTGATTGCGGTGTTCGCCCCGGTCACGCGAGCTCCTCATCGGTTTCTGCGAGCGCGCGGACCTTCTCGACCTGAGGGTCGAGCTTCCTCTTGGAGTAACGGGCATACGCCATTGTGATGATGATGGTCGTCACGAACTGGAGGAATCCCATCGTGAGACCAACGTTCACTGTTCCGAACAGAGGAGTGCTCATGAAGTCGGCGGCGTAAGCCGAAAGCAATACAAACGTGACATACCAAGCGAGGAACAGCAGTGTTGCGGGGAGAATAAATCGCGTCACCCGCCGCTTCAGCTGAAGAAATTCCTCACTCGTTTGGATGGCACCGAAATCGGGCTCACCGTCACCATCGATCAGCAATGAGTGATGGGGGTCTTCAAAGGTCGCGAATCCGGGCTGCGCCGGGCGTGACACGGAGGGCAGCGCCTTCGTCATCAACCGCTCGCATTCGTTACGGGGAGTACCCGCCGAGCGCCTGCGCGGAGGCTGCGATCGGACCGGGGGTGGAGGGCGCAAGCGTAACCACGCGTGGCGGCGAGTCAATCCCTTGAGCTGTGAGGACCACCCCAAGAGGTGGGTCATCACACTGGGTGATCGGTTGAGCACGCCCCAGGTCGTTGTCGCGTCACGCTCTCTGGCCTACTATCCGCTAACACCCGATACAGCCGATCTAGATATCGAGCGGCGGGGGTCTCAACTCGCGGGGATTCACCAGGCCAGGAGGTAGCCGATAGTGGGGCACTTCGAGCGCGCCTTGGGGATCATTTCGTGAATGTCGAGTGGAGAAAGATCAGTGACTGGCGCAACTGGCGCCTGCCGGTCAAGCTCGGCGTCGTGCTGCTGGTCCCGGTCGCGGTGGCCGTCGGCGCCGGCGCACTGCAGATCTCCGGTTACGTCGACCGGTCGAACAACTACGTGCAGATGCAGGGTCTGGTCCGGCTGCGTGCCGATCTCGCGCCGTTGATCTCCAGCGTCCAGCAGGAACGCACGCTCGCCGCGCAGAGCGCGACCAGTGGTTCCGGCGTCGGCGCCTATCAGAACCAGATCAGCGCCACGGACAACGCCGGCGCGACCGTCCGCCGCCGGGTCGACCGCACCGACGGCCTCTCCGACGTGGCGCGCAACCGGTTCGTCGAGCTCACCGGCCAGCTCGACACGTTGAAGAGCGTGCGCGAGAAGGTCGTGCAGGGCGGCGAGGGCGGCGACCCGACCGGCGGCACCGCCGGGTACACGACCGTCGTGAAGTCGTTGCTGGACTTCGAACAGGCGCTCATCAGCCAGTTCGGCGACCAGGCCATCTCGGGCACCGCGCTCGCGCTGCACAACATGGTCATCGCGCAGGAGCAGGTCTCCCAGCAGCACTCGATCGTCTTAGCCGGAATCGGCCGCGGCAAGCTCCTCGGTCCGGAGATCCGCGCGCTGGAGCAGTCCGACATCCGGCTGCAGGACCGCCTCGGCGACTTCCAGGCCATCGGCACGACCGAACAGCGCCGTGCCTACGACCAGACCGTGACCGGCGCCGTCGTCGCGAACCGCACCGCACTCGTGGAACGCGCGCTGACCCAGCCCGACGGCGTGCCCACGACCACCCGGCCCGGCCAGCCGAAGCCGCCGCCGTCGTTCGGCATCGCCGTGGACGAGTGGAACAACGCGTCCGGCACCACCACCCGCCTGATGGAGAAGGTCACCCGCGAACTGCAGGACCAGCTCGCGAACTCGGCCGCCGTGCTGCAGGACGACACGTCCAACAAGGCCGGTGCCGCCGCGGTGATCCTGCTGGCGATGCTGCTCGTCGCCGTGACGCTCGGCTTCGTCATCGGCCGCTACCTGCTGCGGTCGCTGTCCGAGCTGCGGCACTCCGCGCTCGACGTGGCGCACCACCACCTGCCCGAGGTCGTCGCCGCGATCCGCGCCGACCGCAAGCCGGACACCGAGATCGAGCCGGTGCCCGTGCACACCAGCGAGGAGTTCGGCCAGCTGGCGCGCGCGTTCGACGCCGTGCACGAGCAGGCCATCCGGTCCGCCGTCGAGCAGTCGACGCTGCGGTCGGGCATGAAGAACATCTTCGTCAACCTGTCGCGCCGCTCGCAGGGTCTCGTCGAGCGCCAGCTCAAGCTCATGGAGGAGCTGGAGCGCCACGAGGAGAACCCCGAGCAGCTCGCGAACCTCTTCAAGCTCGACCACCTCGCGACGCGCATGCGCCGCAACAACGAGAACCTGATGGTGCTGTCCGGCACCGACGTCGCCCGCCGGTTCCACCAGCCGGTGCCGCTGGCGGACGTGCTGCGCGCCGCGGCGTCGGAAATCGAGCACTACCAGCGAGTCGTGGTGAAGTCGACGCCGTCCGTGGAGATCGTCGGCTACGCGGCCAGCGACCTCGTGCGCCTGGTCGCCGAGCTGCTGGACAACGCCACCGCGTTCTCCGCGCCCAGCACGCAGGTGGTGATCGGCTCGCGGATCGACCAGCAGGGCCAGGTGCTCGTAGAGGTCGCGGACCAGGGCATCGGCATGGGCCCGGCCGAGCTGACCGAGGCGAACCAGCGCCTTTCCTCCGGCAACGAAGACGACGTGCCTGTCTCACGGCAGATGGGTCTGTTCGTCGTCGGTCGTCTCGCGTCACGCCACGGCGTCACGGTGCGCCTGCGTGCACCGGGGGATGGACGCGAGGGCCTGCGGGCGTTCGTTCTCGTGCCGTCGGAGCTCGTCCGCTCGCACGAGGAGACCCCGGCCACCGCGCAGCCGCGCCACGCCGCGCTGCCGCAGCCGAAGCAGGCGCTCAAAGAGCCGCACGTGGTCGTGAAGACTCCGAACCTCGCCCCGATGAATCCGGCTCAGGCGCCCGCACCCGCCCCGGCGATCGACCACCCGCGCGAGTCGGGCGAGTGGACGTCGTTCCGCGGCGCGGCGATCGAGGAACCGCTGCCGCAACGGGGTCCGCGGCACGCTCCGGCCGTGGAGAAGCCGGTGCCTGTCGAGACGCCAGTTGAGACGACGTCTTCTTGGTTTTCCGGCAGCGGAGCATCGGACGAACCGCTCAACGGTGATCATTCGCCGCCGGTGTCGACTCCTGGCGCTCCACCTGCGTCGTCACCCTCCGCAGTGGCGTCCTGGTTCGGCAAGAAGCCCGGCGGGACGGTCTGGGAACAGGCCGGCGACCCCGCGACGGACGCCGGCGAGACCGATGCCGGGTTGCCGAAACGCGCGCCGCGTAAGAATCTGCTCCCCGACCTCGCGGAACGTCCTGGAAACGGCACACGCCCTGCCGTGGGCCCGAAGCGCGATCCGGAACGAGCACGAGGCTTTCTCGCCAGCTACCAGACAGGCCTGCGACAGGCCCCGCTGGGCAGCAACGGGAATGGAAACGGCCAGGGGAACGGCCAGTTGAACGGGGAGAAGTCATGAGCACGCCTCAGTCGCGCCAGGTGGACCAGTTCGGCTGGCTCATCACGAACTTCACCGATCGCGTACCCGGTGTCGCGCACGCGATCGTGATCTCGGTGGACGGCTTGCTGCTCACCAAGTCCACCGGTCTGCCACCCGACCGCGCCGAGCAGCTGGCCGCCATCGCGTCCGGTGTCGCGGCGCTCACGATGAGTGCTTCACGATGCTTCGAAGGTGGCGGAGTGTTGCGCACCGTGATCGAGATGGACTACGGGATCATGCTTCTCATGTCCATTCGAGACGGGTCTTGTTTGGCGGTTCTCGCCGCCCCCGACAGCGACGTCGGCCAGGTCGCCTACGAGATGACAGTGGTCGTCGACCAGGTGGGCCAGATCCTCACCCCCGAACTGCGAGCGCAGCTGCACAGCGTGAGGTGATCATGAGTTCGGCCGCTGACGCGCACCGGCGACGCAGGCGGGCTGAGTCGCCCGCCGAGCAGACGTTCGCCGACCTGATGAACGGGTTCTCCCTGGACTCGGGTCGCAAGCGAACGCGCACTGAGTCCCCGGTGCCCGCGCGGGAAGTGACTCCCGTTGTACCGCAAGACGTTTCCCCGGTGTTCGACGCTCCTCCGCCGGAGCCGCCGGACGCCTCGATCGTGCGTGCATATGCCTGGACGGGTGGGCGCACACGGTCCAACATCAACCTCGAGATCGAGACACTTGTCTCCGCCAATGATCAGAGTCGGCAGTCTGCAGGTATCTTGCAGGCTGAGCACCAACGCGTTGTCGAGCTGTGTCACTCCCCGCGATCCGTCGCGGAGGTGGCCGCACTGATGCGGCTCCCACTGGGAGTCGTGAAGGTGTTGCTCGGCGACATGGCGGAACGAGGTCTGGTGGACGTGCACCAGACCGCTTCCGCGGGCGGTGACACGCCGGACCTCGGGTTGATGGAGAGAGTGCTGAGTGGACTACGTCGGCTCTAGATTTCCCGAATTCGGGCCCCCTGGGCCGCCCGGACGGGAGCTGACCTCGGCCAAAGTCGTTGTCGCCGGTGGCTTCGGCGTCGGCAAGAGCACCTTCATCCGGTCGATCGTGGAGAACGATCTGCTGACCATGACAGCGCTCCCACCGGAACGCGCCGGTCTGGTCACCGAGCTGGTGCGAATCCAGTTCGGCCGCGTGTGGCTCGACCCCGGCCTGGCGCTGCACCTGTTCGTGGCTCCGCAGTGGCAGGACCCGCGTGCGGGCTGGGGCGACGTGGTGCGCGGCGCCGTCGGTGCGGTGGTGCTGTTCGACGTGATGCGGCCCGCGGACTCCGTGGACGCGATGCGGTACTTCGAAGACCACCGCATCCCGTACGTGCTGGCGTTGAACAACGTGCACGCGTCGGTGCGGTCGGACGTGAAGGCGATCATCCGCGGGATGGGCATCGCTCCCGAGGTGCCGGTCGTGAACTGCGACCCTCGGGTGCGGCTGTCGGTGCGGGAGACGCTGATCTCGCTGGCCGAACACGCGAAGCTGGACCGGTGGCGGCGCCGTCCCGGGCCGGACGAGACGACGCCGCTCGCGCCTGTCTGCTGACCTGGAATCTCTAAAACTGTCTCAAGCCTTCATTAAGTGAAGTGTGCTCCAGATCACATGACCTTAGTTTGGGGTCATGAGGCTGTTGCTGTGGTTCGGGCTGGTGTGCATGTGCGCGCTCGGCGGTGACCACCTGCTCGCGATCACGGCGGGGATGATCCTCGTCGGGTGCGCGACAGACCGTGTTCGCCGCTGAGCGTGCCGAAAATCGCCCACAACACGCCGGTTCCGGCGTACGCGATGAGACCAAAGACTCGGTATCCGTCGAAGCTGTCCGACGTTTCCAGGGGAATCAGGGCGAACGCGGTCGCCGTGCAGTAGGCGACGGCGAGTGCCACGAGCACCGCCCTCGCCGGGCCGCGCAGCCGGGTCGTCGAGGCCACCACGACGCTGGCGGGCGCGACCAGGAACAGGTCGAAGGGCGGGCCGATCGCGCGGAACGCGGCGTTCATGGCCGCGAAGAGCAGCATGGCCGTGCACATGACGGCGAGGGCCACGACGGTCGCT
Organism: Lentzea alba; assembly: GCF_047445655.1. Taxonomy (GTDB): domain Bacteria; phylum Actinomycetota; class Actinomycetes; order Mycobacteriales; family Pseudonocardiaceae; genus Lentzea; species Lentzea alba_A. Next base: position 33,798 of record NZ_JAJAEG010000041.1, on the reverse strand, counting down.
CGCCGGCCGCCGGCGATGACGCCGCGGAGGCTCCACAGTCCCGCGCCGATGAGCACCTCGGGCACCGTGCCCATCACCAGGCCCCAGCGGTGCATGTCCCAGCCGAGGATCTCGTGCTCGATGTTGTACGACGTCGGGCCGTGGGTGAGCGTGAACGGCAGGAAGGTGACGGCCGCGATGAGCCCGCCCGTGATGAGGGCCGTGCGTGGCAGATCCATCCGTCACCTCCCGCCGCGATACTCACTTGTCGCCGCGTCGCGGGAACGAGTTACGCCGGCTCCTACCCGACGTCGAGGTAGTCGAGGTTCGGCGCGCCGTTGGCGGTCGTCGCCGTCACCCGGATCTTGTTCTCCCCGGCCTGCAACGTGACGGGTATCTGCACGGACAGGTAGTTCGTCCACGCTCCGGTCCCGGCGAACGCCAGCTCGTCGCGCGCCAGAGACCCGTTCACCGTCACGTCCAACGGTCGCGAGGCCGTGGTCCCGTTGGCGTACCCGAAGGAGAGCGTCGCGGCGCCACCGGAAGCGGAGTTGATCGTCCACTCGACGTACGGCCCCACCGCGTTGCTCGTGTTGACGAACCCGGTTCCCGAGAAGCCGACGTGGTTCGACTCGACGACGCCCTGCGAGATCACCGCGGACTCGGCCTCGTACCGCGACACCGACCCGTTGCGCGTCACCCGGTACATGACGGTCCCGTGCGCCGGCACGGACGCGCTGATCGTTCCGGACGTCGTGCGCACCTGCTTCGACCACAGGTCCTTCAGCGTGTAGAACGACCCGCCGCCGAGCCCGATCGCCGAGGCGGTGGTCGAGATGGTCTGGGTCGAGGTGGTCTCGTTGGACAGCGCCACGGCCCGGTCGCCGTTCGCGAGCACCTTCGAGTAGACGACGCGCCCGGACGAGGACGAGACGACGGTTCCCTGACGCCCCAACGGATCCTGGTCCACCGCGATCACGTCGGTGTTCTTCAGGATCGTGAAGGTGTCCTCGTTGACCTTGCGCAGGTCCGAGCCGATCAGCAGCGGTGCCGCCATGATCGCCCACAGCGAGAAGTGCGTCCGGTACTCGGTGGCCGTCATGCCGCCGTTGCCGACCTCCAGCATGTCCGGGTCGTTCCAGTGCCCCGGCCCGGCGTACTGGGCGAGCCCGCGGTTCGCCTGTGCTTTGCCGATCATCGACGACCAGTTGTCGGAGATGTCACCGGTGGTGCGCCACAGGTTCCCGACCGGCTCGCCCCACGTCCAGACCTTCGGGTTGGTCCGGCCCCACTCGCAGATCGAGTACACGATCGGCCGGCCGGTGCGCGCCAACGCGTCCCGCATCGCCTTGTAGCGCTGCTGGGCGTCGACGCCCTGGTTGTTGCAGTTGTCGTACTTCAGGTAGTCGATGCCCCACGAGGCGAACAGGTTCGCGTCCTGCTGCTCCTTGCCCAGCCCGCCGGGGAAGCCCGCCGTGTTGCACGTCTTGGTGCCGGCCGAGGTGTAGATGCCGATCTTCAGTCCCTTGGAGTGCACGTAGTCCGCGACGGCCTTGATGCCGTTGGGGAAGCGCACCGGGTCGGGCACCAGGTTGCCGGACGAGTCGCGGGACGTCTTGGCCCAGCAGTCGTCCAGGTTCACGTACTGGTAGCCCACGTCCTTCAGACCGCGTGACACGAAGATGTCCGCGATGCCCTTCACCATGGCCTCGTTGAAGTCCGCGCGGCAATGCGTCGCGTTCCAGTTGTTGAAGCCCATCGGGGGAGTGCGGGCCAGGCCGTTCTCCAACGCCAACGCTTCCGTTGCGGGCGTGAGGCCGACGACTAACACCGCCGCTAACAAGGCTTTTCTGAGCATGATCAGCCTTCCGGTCGTCAAGGGACCGCGGCGGCGCACCCAAGTGTGACTTGCGAGGCAGGAAAGTCAATCCATTGACAAGCGATGACACGTTGACAAGATCGCTACGATGATTTCAGTGTTGACCGAAAGGAATCACTCGAAATGAGCGTTGGCAGGGAAACTCGCCTCTCGGCCTGGATCGAGCGGTTCGCGGCCCACTTCGCCGAGGAGGGCATTCCGCTGATCGGCGGCCGCATCCTCGGCTACCTCCTGGTGTGCCAGCCGGTGGAGCGCACCGCCGCCGAACTGTCCCAGGAGCTGGAGGCCAGCAGCGGGTCGATCAGCACGAACCTGAAGTACCTGGTCAACGTCGGCCTGGTGACCAAACGGACCCGGCGCGGCCGGCAGGCGGCGGAGTACCGGATCAACGAGAAGGCCTGGACGGACTTCATCCAGCGCAAGCTCAACGCGATCGCGAGCGTGCAGACGCTGACCGACGACGGCATGCGGCTGATGAGCGGCGACCCGGAGCGCGCGATGCGGCTCAAGACCGTCGACCACCTCTACGGTTGGCTGTCAGCAGAACTTCCCGCTTTGTGGGAGCGCAGGCCCGCGTCACCGAAGTAGCGTGGGTGGCATGTGGCACCCGTTTCGCGACGACATCGAGTACTACGAGGAGCGAGCCCGAGGACTGCTCGCTTCGGCGTGGGACGGCGTGCCCGGCGCTCTGGAGATCTTCGACGACGTACCGCTGACGGACGAGGGTGCGCACACCGTTCTCGCACAGGCCCACGGGTGTGAGGACTGGAAGGCGCTCAAGGCGAACATCCGCAAGCCCAGGCCGTTCGCCCGCGCCTACCAGGCCATCGAGATGCAGAACCCCGGTGAGCTCAAGGCGATCATCACGCGCGACCCGTGGCTGGTGAAAGCCAGCGGTACCAACGGGAACGACCTGCTGGGGCTCTCCGCGGCCAAGTGCGACGAGCGGCTGGTCGAGGTGCTGCTCAACGTCGGCGCGGACATCAACCACCAGAACGTGCACGGCTGGACCGCGTTGCACCAGGCGGCCTACGCGAACCTCCCGCACCTGGCCCGGCTGCTGCTCGACAGCGGCGCCCGCACGGATCTCGAAGCCCGTGGCGAGGGCGGCACCCCGCTCACCGTCGCGTTGTTCTGGGGCAACCGGGAAACGGCGGAACTGCTGGGCGTGCACCCGCCGAACCTGCGCACCGCGGCTGGCCTGGGCAACCTCGACCTCGCCACCGAGCCGGAGGCCAAGCGCGGCTATTACCGGCCGCACAGCGGTTTCCCGCGCTGGTGGCCGACGAACGACCCGCAGGAAGTGCTCGACGAGGCGCTGTCGTGGGCCGCGCGCAATGACCGGGTCGAGGTCTTCGGCGACCTGCTGAAGCGCGGCGCCCGGATCGACGCGGACGTCTACCGCGGCACGGCGCTGGCGTGGGCGGCGTGGTGCGGCCTGGAGAACGCCACCCGCACGTTGCTGGACCTGGGCGCGAATCCCAACCAGCGCACGGGTTTCGGCGGTCCGATGCACGGCGAGGGCGTGACGGCGCTGCACCTCGCGGCCGAGCGCGGCCACCTGCCGATCATCCGGATCCTGCTCGACGCGGGCGCCGACAGGTCCATCAAGGACGGCAACTTCGAGGCCACGCCCGCGAACTGGGCAGGGCACAACGACAATGCGGAGGCTCAGGCCCTCTTGAGCGCCTGATCACCGGCCGGCGGCGACCTCCTGCCGCGCTCAGGCCTTGCTGAGCTCTTGATCTCCAGCGGGCAGCTCGACCTCGTGCGTGCGTTCGCGCGAGGACGTCCACAACGACGCCGTGGCAACGACAACGGCCCCAGCACCCAGCACGTGGATCGACACGAGCACCTCGGGCACGCCGGTCCAGTACTGGACCATGCCCAGCGCGCCCTGAGCGAGCACGACGCCGACGAGCGTCCAGTACGTGCGGGTCCTCGTGAAGAACCCGACCGCGATCAGCAGGCCCAGGAACAGGAACAGCAGGTCCGCGTGGATCTGCGCGAGCGTCTCGACCTCGATGCCCAGCCGCGGCGTCGAAGCGTCACCCGCGTGCGGCCCCGCGGCCGTCACCCAGGTACCCGCGAGCAGCAACGCGCCCAGCACACCGGCCATGACGACCTGGAGCTTCATCAACGGCGCGGGCACCAGCAGACGTGCCGGACCATCGCCTTCGCGCAGCGAGCTGACGAGCAGCACTGCCAGCCACACCAGGACCATCGAGATCATGAAGTGAACGGACACGGTGTACCAGGCAAGGCCGGTCAGCACCGTGATGCCGCCGACGACCGCCTGCAGCGCCACGCCACCGAGCTGGATCAGCGACAGCACGAGCACCCGCTTGCGCCGCGGCAGGTTGAACCACGCCGCCAGCACGCACAGGCCCGCGATGACGCCGACGACACCGGTGAGCGTCCGGTTGCCGAACTCGACCCACTGGTGCAGGGCCGCGACCTCGGGGTGCTGCACCGGGACAACGCTGCCCTCGACGCACTCGGGCCACGTCGGGCAGCCGAGCCCGGAGCCGGTGACGCGGACGATCGACCCGGTCACCGCGATTCCGGCCTGCGCGATGACGACGGCAATCGCGAGCGCGCGCTGCCAGGAAACGAGGAGGGCGGTCAGCTTCGACACGCCACTGATGGTAGGTGGCTGCGCCAATTCCTAGACGCCAGGGGTTCGGTCGTGAGTGGTTGTGGTCGCTGGGGCGACCACA
>NZ_JAJAEG010000041.1:0-29123 GCF_047445655.1 Lentzea alba | reverse complement strand
GTTGTGGTCGCTGGGGCGACCACAACCACTCACGACCTCAGGTGAGACGGGTCGTCCGGGTAGCAAGTGCCCCGGCCACAACACCCCAGGCCACGAGCACTGCGACCGGGCCCACACCCGGCGCCGTGCCGTGCACCACAGAAGTCTCCAACGCCTGCGCGAGCGCAGCCGACGGCAACAGGTGCACGAACCCGACGGGCACGGACAGCGCCACACCGCCGACCATCAGCAGCACGAACCAGATGATGTTCGCCAGCGCCAGCACGATCTCCGCGCGCAACGCCCCGCCCAGCAGCACGCCCAGCGCACCGAACGTCAGCGTGCCCAGCACGATCAGCGCAACGACCCACGGCAAGCCGGCGAGCGGAAAACGCCATCCCAGGAACAACGCCGTGATCGCCAGCAACGCGATCTGGATCGCCACGACGACCAAAGCACCGCAGACCCGTCCGGCGACCAGCAGCCACCGCGGCAGCGCGGAAGCCGAAAGCCGCTTCAGCACGCCATAACGCCGGTCGAAGCCCAAAGCGATGGCCTGCCCGGTGAACGCGGAGGAAATGATCGCCAGCGCGAAGATCCGCGCCGTGGCCGAACCGACGCGCGGCTCCGGCATCGGGATCACCGACATCAACGACAGCGCGACCAGCAACGCCAGCGGGATGATCACCGTCAGCAGGATCTGCTCGCCGTTGCGAAGGGTCAGCATCGCCTCGGTGCGGGCGTGCACGAACAGCATGCGCGGCAACGACCCGCGGCCGGGCGCGGGCTTGAACGTGCCGGGAGCGAAGGTGGTCACGAACGCAGCTCCCTGCCGGTCAGCTCCAGGAAAACGTCTTCGAGACTGCGCTTGGCCACGGTCAGCTCCTCGGCCAGCACACCCTGCTGCGCGCACCACGACGTGACGGTCGAGACGACCTGCGGGTCGATCAGACCCTCCACGACGTACGCGCCCCGCGTCGCCTCGCGCACCTTCAACCCCTCGGGCAGTGCGGCGGACAGCAACGACGTGTCGAGCCCCGGTCGGGCCCGGAACCGCAGCTGCTGGTCGTCGGGCCGGTTCGCGGTCAGCTCGGCCGGCGAACCCTGCGCGACGACCCGGCCCTCGTCGATGATCACGACCTGGTCGGCGAGCGCTTCGGCCTCGTCCATGAGGTGCGTCGTCAGCAGCACGGACACACCGTCGTCCTTCAACGCGCCGACGAGGTCCCACACGAGTCGGCGTGCCTGCGGGTCCATGCCCGCGGTCGGCTCGTCCAGGAACACGAGCTCAGGGCGTCCGATCAGGGCGCACGCCAACGACAACCGCTGCTGCTGACCGCCGGACAACCGCTTGTACGGGGTGCGGACAGAACCGGAGAGCCCGAGGACCTCGATCAGCCACTTGGGATCCAACGGGTTCGCCGCGCACGCCGCCACCAGGTTCAGCATCTCCTCGGCACGGATGCCGGGATAACCGCCACCACCCTGTGGCATCACGCCGATGCGCGGCCGCAGCGCTTCATCTCCAGGCGCGAGGCCGAGCACGCGCACGCGGCCGTCGTCCGCCGAGCGGAACCCCTCGCAGATCTCGACCGTCGTCGTCTTGCCCGCGCCGTTGGGCCCGAGCAGGGCGAGAACGGTGCCGGGCTGCTGAACGAGGTCGAGGCCGTCAACGGCGGTCTTCGAGCCGTACCTCTTGACCAGCCCCGACACTTCCACCGCAGGCTGGGGATTCGGGCTCACGAACACGCAGCCTAGGCGGTCAGGCCAATCCGCCCGAACGTGGGTCTCGCGGCCGTTTGCTGAAGGACGGCTGAAAAAGGTGGGGCTGTCCCTACCCCGGGGAGTCAGGGACACCTCAGGGTTTGCTCGGGGGAGTTCCCCATTGGTTGATCAACGAGATCACAAGAGACTTTTGACGTGCTCGAGACGGGGGCTAATAGACGGGGACTGGTGGTCGGGGGACTGGTGTTCTCACTGGTTCCGATTTTCTACCTGCATGTCGTGTCGGCAGGGCAGCTGAACCCGATCACCGACGTGATCAGCGACTACGTGTTCGTCCGCAACGGCACGGGCTGGCTGGCCGCGACCTCGCTGACGCTCGCGATCGTGAGCGCTGTTCTCGCGGTCAGCATGCGCGGTGTGGGCAGGTCAGCGCAGTGGCTGATGGGGACGTGGGCGGCGGGCCTGACCGTCGCGACGATCTTCCCGACCGACCCGACCGGCGATCCGACCTCGATCTCCGGCTACATCCACCGGTACGCGGGCGCCGTCATGTTCGTGGCGTTGCCGGCCGCCGGTCTGCTCATCGCACGAAGATTTCCGGCCCTGCTGGGTATCGCAATAACGGCGAGCGTCTCCAGTGCGGCTTTTCTGGTCAGTCATGTTTCGTTCGGCGAATTTTCAGCTCGTGGCCTTACGGAACGGGTTTTGTTCGCATCGCTGTACGGACTCCTGTTCGCCATCGCAGCCCAAGTGAGGCGCAAGACATGACAGTGCTGGCCATCACGCTCGCCGTGTTCGGCGCCGTGTGCTTCGCGCTCGCGGCACGCCTGCAGCACGACGCGGTCGCCGAGACCGGGGCCCGCGCGAGTGTCCTGCGGCAACCTCGCTGGCTCGGCGGGCTCGCGTTGCTGATCGCCGGTGCCGGGGTGCACGCGGCCGCGCTCGGCATGGCTCCGTTGACCGTCGTCCAGCCGATCGGCGTGCTCGCGATCGGGATGACCGCGTTGCTGGACCGTCGTTTCCGCGAGCTTCCGGCGATCTTGCTCACCACCGTGGGCGTCGGTGCGTTCGTGTTCCTGGCGTCCGGCAGTGCGACTGCGACCCAGATCGCACCGGATGCCGAGCTCACGGCCGGTCTGGTGGTTCTCGGCGTGATCGCGGTGCCTGGGGTGATCGCGGCCGTCACGTCGAACGCGCGCATCCGTGCCGTGGCGTTCGCATCAGCCGGTGGTGTCGCGTACGGGTACGTGTCCGTCCTCATGCGCGCCGTGTCGCAGTCGGTGCAGCAGGGCGGGTTCGGGCTCTCGCACCTGGCGTCCGTGCTCGGCATCGCCGTGTCGCTCGCCGTCGGTGGCTGGCTGGTCCAGCACGCCTACGCGGGCGGACCTCCTCATCTCGCCGTCGCCTGCCTGACCGTGGTGGATCCACTGGTCGCGGTCGGTCTCGGCGCCTTCCTGCTCGGCGAGGCGGCGCACCTGTCCGTTGTGACCGGTGCCGCGCTGTTCGCCTGCGCTCTCGCCGCTGTTTGCGGCGTGTTCGCACTTGCTCGTCAACCTCGTGAAAACCTTCGAACGGAGCTTCCCGTGAACACCTCCAGCGCGCTGCGCGTCGTCATCGCCGCCGACACGTTCCCGCCGGACGTCAACGGTGCCGCGCGCTTCGCGCAGCGCCTGGCGGTCGGCCTGGCTTCGCGGGGCCACGACGTCCACGTCATCGCCCCGGACTCGCCGAAGGCCACCGAGATCGAGGGCGTGACGGTCCACCGCCTGCGATCGCACCGGCTGCCCTTCTACCCGGACTTCCGCTTCTGCCTGCCGTGGCAGGCCTCGAAGGAGGCCGACGAGCTGATCAGGTCGTTGAAGCCGGACGTCGTGCACGTCCAGGCGCACTTCGTGGTGGGCCGGTTCGTCCTGAACTCGGCGGTTGCTCAGGGGATACCGACACTCGCCACGAACCACTTCATGCCGGAGAACCTGTTCAGCCACGCGCACGTGCCGTCGTTCCTGCAGGGGATGGCCCGCAGGTTCGCCTACCGCGACCTGGCGCGGGTGTTCGGCCGGGCCGACCTGGTCACCGCGCCGACGCCGCGGGCCGTGCAGCTGTTGCACGAGAGCGGTTTCCCCGAACGCGCGGTGCCCGTCTCGTGCGGCATCGACATCGCCCGCTACCAGCGCTCGGTAACGCACAACGACCGTCCCACGGCGTTGTTCGTCGGGCGGCTGGACGAGGAGAAGCGCGTCGACGAGTTCCTCCGGGCGCTCGCGAGGGTTCCCGGCGCGTTCGGTGAGATCGTCGGTGACGGCACCTGCAAGGCCGAGTGGGAGCTGCTGGCCCGCGACCTGCAGATCACGGACCGCGTGCGGTTCCACGGGTTCGTGTCCGAGGACGAGCTGCTCGACGCCTACGCCCGTGCGGACCTGTTCGTGATGCCCGGTGTCGCCGAGCTGCAGAGCCTCGCCACGATGGAGGCGATGGCCGCGGGCAAGCCGGTGATCGCCGCCAACGCCATGGCGCTGCCGCACCTCGTGCACCACGGCCGCAACGGCTGGCTGTTCGAGCCGGGTGACGTGAACCAGCTGGCCCAGCGGCTGCACACGCTGGTCCACGACGAGCCGATGCGGGCGCGGATGGGCGCCGCCAGCAGTGAGATCATCTCGCACCACGCGCTGGCGGCGACCCTGGAGCGCTTCGAGGGCCTCTACGCGCGAGCGATGGGCCGCACCGCGCCGGTCATCGCGCTGGCGGCCTGAGCTTCGCCTCGATCCGTTGCGCGACAACGAGTCCGGTGTGGGAGAGGGTGAGCTTCGAGGGGTGCTCGCCCTCTCCCTTCACGAGGAACCGGTACAGCGAGGCGTGGCCCTCCAACCGTTCGTGCAACGTCTCCGCGATGTCGCAGCCGTCCGGGTAGATCGCCAGGATCGCCTCGTCCACCAACTGGCGACGGATCCTGCGGCGTTCCACCCTCGGCACGTACCAGGACGTGATCAGCAGCAACGTCAGGCCGAACGCCAGCGCCGTGCCGATCACCGCCTGCCAGCCCCACCCGGAGGGTCCGACGATCAGCAGGACGTCGGCGATCGCGAGGTAGCCGATGCCGTAGACCACGGCCCAGCCCGCCGTCGCGGCAGCCGGTGGCTCGGCCCGTTCCGTGCCCCAGACGCCCTCGACCCGGCGCCAGCGCTGCAGCGACTTGCCGCCGCTCAACGCCATCCAGATCCCGAACACTCCACAAAGGAGCGAGACGGGGATCACGAGCCACTGCTTGGTGTGCAGCTCGAACTCCCACGCCGCCCAGACCAGACCGGCCGCCGCCAGTGCCACAGCGGCCTGCTTCCAGCGGCGCTCGATGATCTGCAACGGCTTGAAGTCGGCCAGCACCGCCAACGGCGTGCGGATCGGCGCCGGTAGCGAGCCCAGGACGAGCAACGCCGTGACGACCAGTGCCACGCCGCCCACCGTGACCGTGCCGGTGGTGAGCTGCGACCGGTCGTCCGGCAGCCGGTCGACGGCTATGGCCGCCAACGGGATCACCGGTGACAGCAGTACGAGCCCGTGCAGCAGGGTGCCGGAACGCAGTGCCGCGTAACCGAAAGCTGCGAGCAGACTGGCCGCACCGATCGCGGCGCCCGGACCGGCCGCCCACGTCGGCAGCACGCCGAACAGCGCCATGACGACCAGCGCGCCGCCGACCGCGAGACCCAGCAGTCCGAGGAACTGGGCGAGGTTCCCGCCTCTGGTCAGGCCGGTGATCGTCCAGTAGGGGAGCAGTGCGGCCCCTCGCACGACTCGGGTCACGGGCCGGACCGCGGCGAGCCCCGACCGTTCGGAGTCGGCGACCGTGACCGCGACGGCCGCGGCGGTGGCGGCCGTGCGGATCATCTGGTCCGACGCGGCCTCCTGGGTCAGCGGCTCCCGGCCGATGCCCGCGCGGTCAAAGGCGCTGAGCGCGGACATGCCGAGCGAGACCGTGTGCTCCTCCGGGTATTCGAGGCGCCGCAACAGGTCCGCGTGCTCTTCGAGGAACAGCTCGCCGCGTGAACGAGCGTCCGCGCCGTCGCCGCGGTCGGCGATGATCGCAGCCTTCAGCCGGGGGAGCTCCTCGCAGATGATCCGCCAGTGCAGGCCCCACGAGGCCAGCTCGGCGAGCTTCGTCGACGACGGCGACAGCTCGCCGTCCGCCTCGTAGAGACCGGTCAGCTCCTTCTTGGCCTCCTCGGCGCAGGCGGCGACCCGCACCGGCAGCTCCGGCCCGAACATGGCCTCGATGACGGTGTTGACGACGGCTTCGGCGCGTTCTTCTGGGGTGCGCTGATCGCCTTCGGGCCGGCCCAGCTGGTCCATCCTGCGCAGCCGGCGCGGGTCGAACAGCACCCGGCACAGCATCGTGGCGCCGTCGAGCCGGCCCCAGATCCAGTCGTTGACCCGCCACGACCGCTTGAGGAATCCGGAGAACCGCGACAGCGACGCCCCGCCGGCCTTGTCGTCCGCGGTGATCGACTGCTGCGCGAACGCGTTGCGCGTCTGCAGCGAGACCTGCACCAGTTCGACGGCCGTGTCCAACCCTGTCGACGCGTCGTCGGACAGGCACGTGCCGGATACTTCGAGGGCCAGGAGGCGGCTCAGCCAGCGTTCGGCGTCGGTCAGCCCGGCTTCCTGCTTCGTGGGCTTCGCTTCGAGCAGCGCGTGCCAGCAGTAGAGGCCGCCGAGCTTGAGCCGGTGCTCGTCGAGCTCGCCCATCACCTGCTGGGCCTCGCCGACGATCCGGCCGATCTCGGCGACCTGCGCCTTGACCTTCTGCCCGAGCTCGCCGTCGATCATCTTCTCGTGGTAGCTCGCGAGCCTGCCCGTCCAGTACCCCTCGCCGAGCGAGTCGGACGGCTTCCACGCGAACAGTTCCGCGCGGAGCCTCCTGAGTTCGGCGCGGACCTGGTGGAGCTCCCGGCGGGACTTGGCGATCTCGTCGGCCTTGCCGTCCGGCGCGACCCAGACGAGCCGCTTGAGCAGGTCGAGTGCCGACGCGCCGAGGCGTTCGGCCATCGTGATGCCCCACTCCCAGCCCAGGTCCTCGCGGCACACGGTGCTCGGCAGCTTCACGCCCGGCACGTACGGCAGCACGCCGTGCTTCTTCTTCCACTTGCGCTGCGCCGTCTCCGCGGCCCGGCGCGCCCGTTCGAACGACCAGTTGGCCGGATTCCCCTTGGGCAGCGCGAACTGCTGCGCGGTGATCTGCCGCGCGGCCAGCCGGATCTCGACGTCCTCGTAGTGCCCGAAGAGCTTGTCCGCCAACGAGTACACCTCGTCGACCACGTTCACACCGCTGGCGTGCAGGCGTTCCAGCAGCGACATCCGGCTGCCCCTGCTGCTCGCCGCGCGCCGGTTGTGCTCCTCGATCTTCTCGACGTACGTGCGGTTGGCCTGGCTGGACATCGCGCTCAGCAGCTTGGCGCCGGAGCTGACCGTGGTGAGGCCCTTGTCGATGGTGTCGGCCTGAGGTTCGGAGCCCAGCGGCTCGGCGTGCGGGAAGACCAGCAGCATGACCCGGCGCACCGGCCCGTCCGCGGGCATGCGGTCGATCGCTTCCAACGCTTCGCGCGTCGGCGTGTTGACCAGCACGCCGCCGTCGACGGCGAACCTGCTGCGGTCGCCCCCGTTGGCCCAGCTGGCGACGTCCGCCATGTCCGGGCGGTCCGGACTCGCCTGACCGCCCACCGGGATGAAGCTCGGCTCGAACGCGAACGGGAAGCTGGCGGAGCTTCTCGCCGCGAGTGCCAGCTGCATGACTCGGTCGTTGAGCTTCTCGGGCGTGAAGTCGTCCCTGGTGTCCTCGCTGACCCAGTCGTAGGGGTCGCGGCGGAACGAGAACGAACCCTGGTGCACCGACTGGGTCAGCGGCTGGCCGAGGTCGTCGTAGGTGATGGTCGGTACGCCGCCCAGCAGCGTGGTCGTGATGCGCAGGTCGATCGGGCGCTCGTAGGCCTCGGTGGGCTCGAAGTCGCTCGTCAGCCTGGCCAGCGCCTCCTGCAGTCTCGGCAGGAAGAACTCGTCGCCCTTGAGCAAGCTGGCCGGCTCACCCCGGAAAGGTGTCCGCAGCAGCTGTTCCATCCGCCCCTGCTCGGCCCACAGGTCACGCAGTCTGCTCAGATCCGCCTGCTTGTTGACCTGCGACAACGCCAGCGCGGCTCCGTTGATGCCACCCGCCGACGTGCCGGCGATGACGTCCGCCCGCGCGCTGCAGCCCACGAGGTCCAGCAGCGGCTGATACGTCGTTCCGGCCCTGGTCAACCGGTCCAGCTCGAGCACGACGCCGCCCATCCAGACGGCGAGGCTGACACCGCCGTTGAGCACGACGGCGAACCGGACCTCTTCCCGCGACATGGGTTGCTCGGTCATGCCGCACCACCCCCTCCGGCTTCGATCTTCCCCTGAGTAGTTACTCGTCCGCCGAAGGGATGTGGTTACTGGCCCGATCGACCCAGCAACCGGTCGTAGAACGCGGTCGTCCGCTCGGCGACCGGAGCCAGTCTGGCCAGCACGTCCACATCCGCGTGCGGCCTCTTCGCGAGGAAGTGCCACAGGTACATCGCGGCGAGTTCCTCGTCGTGGTCCACGTGCTGGCGCGCGAACTCCCGCTCGGCGTCCGACAGGTCGAACCGCGGTGACGTGACCAGCCCGAAGTCGACCAGGTAGGCCTGCGTGCCGTCCGTGCGCATGTTCCCGAGGTGCACGTCGAGGTGCAGCAGTTCGCGCGACCGCAGGAACGCCACGATCTCGGCGAGCTGCCGTTCGACCTCGGCCGCCCGCCCTGCGGGGTCCTCCTCCAACCAGTCGGTCATGGCCAGGGGGATGTGGTCGAAGAACAGCACCAGGCTGTGCCCGGCGGCGGCCAGCTCGGTGAACCGGGTGCGGATCTGGTGCGAACCACCCAGTCGTGCGACCGCCTGGTCGACGTCGGCCAGCAGCTCGGCCACCGGCGCCCGGCCCGGCAACACCCGGAAGTGGTGCAGCAGCGGGAAACCCGACGCTTCGCCGGCGAGCACGGCCTCGGTGACGATCTGGTTCGCGGCCAGCTCACGCCATGCCGAGAACCCAGGCGAGCCGATGCCGTACTGGCACACCACTGGTAGCTCGAACAGGTTCTCCGTGGAGAAAGGACGCTCCAGCTCCCGCCGCGTCAACGGCACGCGCTTGGCGAACACCGGCACGCCCTCGACGTCGACCAGCACCGACCCGCCACCCACACCCGAGCCCAGTTCCTCGCCGTTCGCCAGCAGCGCCACGAGCTCAGCGTCGGACCGTTGCTCGAACCAAGCCCTCACGCGGCGGGGTCGGGCTTCAGGAACTGGCCGACCCGCTTGCGCGCGATCAGCACGCACACGGCGAACGTGATCACCGCGCCCGCGACCGCCTGCGGCACCGTGTAAGCCCGCCCGTCGAAGGCGGACCCGGTGGGCGGCAGGATGATCGCGATGATCGCCGAGGTCACCGCGGCGAAGATCCGGAACTTCGGGCCGACCACGGCCGTGGCCAGCGGAAGTGCCGCCCACAGCACGTACCAGGGCTGCAGCACCGGCCCGAGCACCAGGATGGCGCCGAGCGACGCGCCGAGGCCGTTCATCGCCTTGATCCGGCCCTTGAAGCTGCGCCACAGCAGCACGACGGTGAGGACCACGGAGATGCCCTGGCCGAGCAGGCGGGCCACCGCGACCATGGACTCGGTGTGGTTGCCCAGGCCCAGCAGGATGCCGGTGCCGGCGCCGAGGAAGGCCAGGGCGGTCGGCGGTGACATCCACGACTTCACGGCCTCGGCGACGTTCAGCGTCTCGATCCACCCGAACCCGAACCCGGTGCCGAGGCAGATCACCACCACCCCGACCACGGCTATCACGGTCATGATCCCGGCCACCAGAGCGAGGTCCTTGATCCGGCCGCCGAGCTTGCGCGCCACCAGCACGCCGAGGAAGCCCAGAGCCGCCATCGCGGGGATCTTCACCATCGCGCCGCACACGATGATCGCGGCGCCTCCCGTGATCCACCACCACTTCAACGGTTCCAGGCCGCGCATCGCCAGCTCCAGGCCGACGAGCATCAGACCCAGCGCGAGGCCGTCGTTGTGGACGCCGATGACGATGTGGAAGAGCACCAACGGGTTCAGCGCGCCGAGCCACAACGCGCCGACCGGTGGCACGCCGAACCGGGCGGCCAGCCGCGGCAGCGCCCACACGATCATCGCCAGGCCGCACAACACGAGCAGCCGGTGCACGAACACGCCGGACACGACGTGGTCGCCGGTGATCATCGCGGTGACCCGGCCGAACGCCAGGAACAGCGGGCCGTACGGCGCTGGCGTCTCACGCCAGATGTTCGGCACACCGCGCGTGAGGATGTGGTCGATGCCCAACGCGTTCGCCGGCCCGAGCTCGTACGGGTCCAGGCCGCGCGCCGCGATCTCGCTCTGCGCCAGGTACGAGTACACGTCGCGCGAGAACATCGGCACGCAGAAGACCAGCGGCACGGTCCACATCAGCAGCGTGCGGTCCATCTGGCTGCGCGACACCAGCCGAGGACGCCCCGGCCGCACGAACCGTCCCAGGGCCAGCCAGGCCGAGACGATCATGAAGATGCCGGTCCAGACGACCCCCATCGCGACTGAGGGCATCCGCGAGAAAAGCCCGAGAACAGGCACGCCGTAGAGCGGCGAGTAGATGGGGGCGGCCCCGCCGCCGAGGGATCCGACGGTCAGCAGCAGCGCTCCGATGGTGCCCCAGCGACGGACGATGTCCAGCTGACGACGCTCTCGACCGTTCAAGAGGTCGCTCTCCGGAGTCACAGCTCCGCCGTTCGTGGGCATGCCAGGAGGGTATCTAGCCCGACTCAGCCGTGAGTCAGGTCACCCTGTGACCGCGATCTTTGCTACCTCCGGCGAAATACGCAACACTGGTGTTGTGAAAAACGCTGAGACCCATCTTGACGCCGTGCCGATGCACGACGGCAAGACTCGGCGTGCTGTCGCCAGGCTCCTGTTGGAGCAGGGCCCGGTCACCGCGGCGAGCATCGCCGAGGAGCTGGGTATCAGCCCCACGGCTGTGCGCCGTCACATCGACGCACTGCTCGCGGACGGCGAGGCGACCACGAGGGACGCACCCCGCCAGACCCAACGCGGTCGTGGCCGTCCCGCGAAGCTCTTCCTGCTCACTGACGCCGGACGCGCCCGGTTCGGCCACGCCTACGACGACCTCGCGGTCGCCGCGATCAGGTTCCTCGCGCAGACAGGTGGCGAGGAAGCGGTCAAGGCGTTCGCACAGAGTCGTGTCGACGCACTCGTCGAGGGGCACCGTGCGGCGATCGTGGCCCAGGCCACACCCGCCGAACGGGCCAAGGCCCTTGCGACCGCGTTGACCAGGGAGGGCTACGCTGCGTCGGCACGTCACGTCGGCGTGGGCGAGCAGTTGTGCCAGCACCACTGCCCGGTAGCCCACGTGGCTGCTGAGTTCCCCCAGCTGTGCGAGACCGAGACGGAAGCTTTCGCGAATCTTCTCGGTTCACACGTACAGCGCCTCGCGACGATCGCAAGCGGCCATGCCGTGTGCACGACGCACATCCCGAACGTACAAACCGGCTCTGCCGGAAAGCTCATCCCAGATGATGGAGGGGAGCCCGCATGACTGCCGCTGCCGAGCAGCGCACGCCCACCACGGTGCAGTCTCCGCTCACGCAGGAAGAGACCATCGCGTCTCTCGGCAACTACGAGTTCGGCTGGGCCGACTCCGACGTTGCCGGCGCGAGCGCCCGCCGAGGAATCAACGAGGACGTCGTCCGCGACATCTCGGCGAAGAAGGACGAGCCCGAGTGGATGCTCGAGTACCGGTTGAAGGCGCTCAAGCTCTTCGACCTCAAGCCGATGCCGAACTGGGGCGCCGACCTCTCTGGGATCGACTTCGACTCGATCAAGTACTTCGTGCGGTCCACCGAGAAGCAGGCTCAGAGCTGGGAAGACCTGCCTGAGGACATCAAGAACACCTACGACCGGCTGGGCATCCCCGAGGCGGAGAAGCAGCGCCTCGTCGCCGGTGTCGCGGCTCAGTACGAGTCCGAGGTGGTCTACCACCAGATCCGCGAGGACCTGGAGCAGCAGGGCGTCATCTTCCTGGACACCGACACGGGCCTGAAGGAGCACCCGGAGCTCTTCAAGGAGTACTTCGGCTCCGTCATCCCGGCCGGTGACAACAAGTTCTCCGCGCTGAACTCCGCGACCTGGTCCGGTGGCTCGTTCATCTACGTGCCGAAGGGTGTCCACGTCGACATCCCGCTGCAGGCCTACTTCCGGATCAACACCGAGAACATGGGCCAGTTCGAGCGCACGCTGATCATCGTCGACGAGGGTGCGTACGTGCACTACGTCGAGGGCTGCACCGCGCCGATCTACTCGTCCGACTCGCTGCACTCGGCCGTCGTCGAGATCATCGTGAAGAAGGGCGGCCGCTGCCGCTACACGACGATCCAGAACTGGTCGAACAACGTCTACAACCTGGTCACCAAGCGCGCCAAGGCCGAAGAGGGCGCGACCATGGAGTGGATCGACGGCAACATCGGTTCCAAGGTGACCATGAAGTACCCGGCCGTCTTCCTGATGGGCGAGCACGCCAAGGGCGAGGTCCTCTCGATCGCGTTCGCGGGCGAGGGCCAGCACCAGGACGCCGGCGCGAAGATGGTCCACCTGGCTCCGCACACCTCTTCGACGATCATCTCGAAGTCGGTGGCGCGTGGCGGTGGCCGCACGTCGTACCGCGGCCTGGTCCAGGTCAACAAGCGGGCGCACCACTCGAAGTCCACGGTGAAGTGCGACGCGCTGTTGGTCGACACCATCAGCCGCTCGGACACCTACCCGTACGTCGACGTCCGCGAGGACGACGTGCAGATGGGTCACGAGGCCACGGTCTCGAAGGTCTCCGAGGACCAGCTGTTCTACCTGATGTCGCGCGGCCTCAACGAGGACGAGGCCATGGCGATGATCGTGCGCGGGTTCGTCGAGCCCATCGCGCGCGAGCTCCCCATGGAGTACGCCCTCGAACTGAACCGCCTGATCGAACTGCAGATGGAAGGGGCCGTCGGCTGACATGGCCGCCCTGTCGACTCAACCTCACTCCCACGGTGCCGTCGTCCCCGTCACCTCTCGCGCGGAGCACTTCACGTCCTACGACGTGAACGCGTTCGAGGTGCCGGGCGGTCGTGAGGAGATCTGGCGCTTCACGCCTCTCAAGCGTCTTGCCGGTCTGCACTCCGGCGCTGCGGCAACGGGTTCCGCTGCCGTCGAGGTGAAGGCATCCGAAGGTGTCACCGTCGAGACCGTGGGTCGTGACGACTCGCGGCTCGGCACCGCCGGCGTTCCCGGTGACCGCGTCGCGGCGCAGGCGTACTCGTCCTTCGAGAACGCCACCGTCGTGACGCTGCCCGGTGACGCCAAGTCCGAGCCGACCACCGTCACGGTGACCGGTCCGGGCGCGGGCGCCGTCGCGTACGGCCACATCCAGGTCAAGGCCTCGCTGCACGCCGAGGGCACCGTGATCCTGGACTTCCGCGGTTCCGGCGCGTACGCGGACAACGTCGAGTTCCTCGTCGCGGACGGCGCGCACCTCACGGTGATCACCATCCACGACTGGGCCGACGACGCCGTGCACGTCTCGCAGCACCACATGAAGCTCGGTCGTGACGCGACCCTGCGGCACACGGTCGTGACGCTGGGCGGCGACGTCGTCCGGGTCACCCCGGTCGTGCAGTACGCGGGCCGCGGCGGCGACGCGGAGCTGTTCGGTCTGTACTTCGCGGACGCGGGACAGCACCAGGAGCACCGGCCGTTCATCGACCACGCGCAGCCCAACTGCCGCAGCAACGTCGTCTACAAGGGCGCGCTGCAGGGCGAGGGCGCGCACGCGGTGTGGATCGGCGACGTGCTGATCCGCGTGGCGGCCGAGGGCACCGAGACGTTCGAGCTGAACCGGAACCTGATCCTCACCGATGGTGCGCGTGCCGACTCGGTGCCGAACCTGGAGATCGAGACCGGCGAGATCGAGGGTGCGGGCCACGCCAGCGCCACCGGCCGGTTCGACGACGAGCAGCTGTTCTACCTGCAGGCGCGCGGTATCCCGGAGGAGCAGGCACGTCGTCTCGTCGTGCGCGGCTTCTTCCAGGAGCTGATCGCGAAGATCGCTGTGCCCGAGGTGCGCGAGCGCCTCGAGGCCGCCATCGAGGCAGAGCTCGAGGCGGTCGGCACGTGATCAAGGTGTGTGCACTGTCCTCATTGGACGACCGCAAGCCGTTCGCTGCCACCGTCGACGACGTCGACGTGGTGCTGGTCCGCGACGGCGAGCGGGTGCACGCACTCGCTGATCTGTGTTCGCACGCCGCGGTGTCGCTGAGCGAGGGCGACGTTTCCCGCAAGGGGATCGAGTGCTGGTTGCACGGGTCGTGCTTCGACCTGGAGACCGGCAAGCCCTCCTCGCCGCCCGCCACCGAACCGGTCGACGTCTACGCCGTCGACATCCGTGACGGCGACGTGTTCGTCGACGTCACCGTCACCACGAACTGACTTCTAGCTACACCACCAGGAGAACGGCAAGTCATGGCCACCCTTGAGATCAAGGACCTGCACGTCTCGGTCGTCAGCGAGGACGCTCCCAAGGAGATCCTCAAGGGCGTCGACCTGACGATCAAGGCGGGCGAGACCCACGCCATCATGGGCCCCAACGGCTCCGGCAAGTCCACGCTGTCGTACGCGATCGCCGGTCACCCGAAGTACACGATCACCTCGGGCTCGGTCACGCTCGACGGCGAGGACGTCCTGGAGATGTCCGTCGACGAGCGCGCCCGTGCTGGCCTGTTCCTCGCGATGCAGTACCCGGTCGAGGTCCCCGGCGTCTCGATGTCGAACTTCCTGCGCACCGCCGCCACCGCCGTTCGCGGTGAGGCCCCGAACCTCCGCCACTGGGTGAAGGAGGTCAAGGGTGCGATGGCCGACCTCGACATCGACCCGGCGTTCGCCGAGCGTTCGGTGAACGAGGGCTTCTCCGGCGGTGAGAAGAAGCGCCACGAGATCCTGCAGCTGGGCCTGCTCCAGCCGAAGATCGCGATCCTCGACGAGACCGACTCCGGTCTGGACGTCGACGCGCTGCGCGTCGTGTCCGAGGGCGTCAACCGCTACAAGGCCTCCGGTGAGGTCGGCGTCATGCTGATCACGCACTACACCCGGATCCTCAAGTACATCGAGCCCGACTTCGTGCACGTGTTCGCGAACGGCCGCATCGTCGAGTCCGGTGGCCGTGAGCTGGCCGACGTGCTCGAGGCTGAGGGTTACGTGAAGTACACCGGTTCGAAGGAAGCTGCGGCACTGTCCTGACGTTGCAGGTGTTGAGAGGAGGCGCTGTGACCACCACCGCAGCACCACTGGATGTGACCGCTCTTCGGGCGGACTTCCCGATCCTGTCTCGCACCGTTCGTGACGGGAAGCGCCTGGTCTACCTGGACTCCGGCGCCACCTCGCAACGCCCGACGCAGGTTCTGGACGCGGAGAAGGCGTTCCTGCAGCAGCACAACGCTGCTGTGCACAGGGGCGCCCACCAGCTGGCGGAGGAAGCGACCGACGCGTACGAGGGTGCGCGTCAGCGCATCGCGGACTTCGTCGGCGCCGACTTCGGCGAGCTGGTGTTCACCAAGAACGCCACCGAGGGGTTCAACCTCGTGGCGTACGCGATGGGCAACGCCGCGACCTCGGGTCCCGAGGCCGCGCGGTTCGTCGTGGGTCCCGGCGACGAGATCGTCGTGACCGAGATGGAACACCACGCGAACCTCGTGCCGTGGCAGCAGCTCGCTTCCCGCACCGGCGCGACGCTGAAGTGGTTCACGCTCACACCGGACGGTCGTCTCGACCTGTCCGATGTGGACAGCGTGATCACTCCGCGCACAAAGGTCGTGGCTTTCACACACCAGTCGAACGTGACCGGCGTGATCAACCCGGTCTCGTTGCTGGTCGCAGCGGCGCAGAAGGTCGGCGCTTTGACGGTGCTGGACGCGTGCCAGTCCGTTCCGCACGGCCCGGTGAACTTCCACGAGCTGGGCATCGACTTCGCGTCGTTCTCCGGTCACAAGATGCTCGGCCCTTCCGGCATCGGTGTCCTTTATGGACGTCGTGAGCTGCTGGAGGCGTTGCCTCCCTTCATCACCGGCGGCTCGATGATCGAGCTGGTGAAGATGGAGGGGTCGACGTTCGCGCCGCCGCCGCAGCGCTTCGAGGCCGGTTCGCCGATGACGTCCCAGGCCGTCGGTCTGGGTGCCGCGGTGGACTACCTCTCGGTCGTCGGCATGGAACGGATCCACGCGCACGAGCACGCGCTGACCGTTGCCGCGCTTGAAGGTCTTTCGGCCGTGCGTGGTGTCCGCCTGCTCGGCCCGGCCGACGCCGTGGACCGCGGCGGCGCCGTGCCGTTCGAGATCGAGGGCGTGCACCCGCACGACGCCGGCCAGGTCCTGGACAGCCTGGGCATCGCCGTCCGGGTCGGCCACCACTGCGCGTGGCCGCTGCACCGCTGCCTGAACGCGCAGTCGTCGGTGCGCGCGTCGTTCTACCTGTACAACACGCTGGACGAGGTCGACGCTCTGGTGGACGGCGTCCGCGAAGCGCAGAAGTTCTTCGGGGTGGCCTAGAAATGCAGCTCCAGCAGATGTACCAGGAGATCATCCTGGACCACTACAAGAACCCGCACGGCCGCGGCCTGCGGGACCCGTTCGACGCGGAGTCGTTCCAGGTCAACCCGACCTGTGGCGACGAGGTGACGCTGCGGGTCCTGGTGCGCGACGACGTGGTCCAGGACGTCTCGTACGACGGCCAGGGCTGCTCGATCAGCCAGGCCTCGACGTCGGTGTTGACCGACCTCGTCGTGGGTAAGCCGGTTCCTGAGGCGTTTGCCAAGATGGACGCGTTCGTCGAGCTCATGCAGGGCCGCGGCCAGGTGGAGCCCGACGAGGACGTCCTGGAGGACGGCATCGCCTTCGCCGGCGTAGCGAAGTACCCGGCACGCGTGAAGTGCGCGCTGCTGGGCTGGATGGCGTTCAAAGACGCAGTAGCACGAAGCCAGGGAGCAGCATGAGCACCGAGTCGGAAGAGGTCGTTCGCGGCGCGGAAGGCATGCCGGTCTTCGAGCCCAAGGCCGATGTAGCCGCACTGGACGACGTGGAAGAGGCGATGCGCGACGTCGTCGACCCAGAGCTCGGCATCAACGTCGTCGATCTGGGCCTCGTCTACGACATCCACATCGACGAGAAGAACGTCGCCACGATCGACATGACGTTGACGTCGGCGGCCTGCCCGCTGACCGACGTCATCGAGGACCAGACCCGAGCGGCCCTGACCGGCGGCACGGGCGGCGGCCTCGTGTCGGACTTCCGCATCAACTGGGTGTGGATGCCGCCGTGGGGCCCGGAGAAGATCACCGACGACGGCCGCGAGCAGCTGCGCGCGTTGGGCTTCACCGTCTGAGTTCTCAAGGTTTGGAACGGCGCGCATCCACCGGGTGCGCGCCGTTTTTCTTTGGTTCAATAAATGCGTTGCGACCACTCGCCAGGGTCGCATAGCTTGATCCCATCATGAACGACAGAGATCAACCGGAGGAAGACATGGTCACCAAGGCTCAGCTCGCGGGTTGGCGAATTCTCGCCTTCCTCGCCGGTTGCCTCCTGGTGCTGGCGTGGGGTTCCAGGCCATGACCTCGTAGCAGGTCAAGACCTCGGAGCCGCCAAGGGGAAACCCCGGCGGCTTTTTCTTTGTCCTGCCTCGATACCGGCGAGCTTCGGAAGCGGAACGGATTCCAAACCCGTTTCCCGAGGGTTCGACTCCTTCCGCCGGTGCTGCCCAACTGAACAAAACAATGCGGTCGTGGTGAACTCGGCGGACACGTCGGTCTTCCAAACCGAAGCAGAGGGTTCGATGCCCTCCGGCCGCTCGCAAGATGTGGATCTAGCCCAACTGGCAGAGGCACATGGTTGAGGGCCATGACAGTCGGGGTTCGACTCCCCGGATCCGCACGCCCTCGTAGCCCAACGGGAGAGGCAACGCGCTCAGAACGCGTCCAGTCCAGGTTCGAATCCTGGTGAGGGCACCGCACAACTGAACACCGATGGGGGACGCGCCGGTGCGCAGACGATCCTTGCAAGATCGCCGGGGAGGGTTCGACACCCTCGTCTTCCACTTTCGCCCCGTAGCTCAGTCCGGTCAGAGCGTCCGCCTGATACGCGGTAGGTCCCAGGTTCAATTCCTGGCGGGGCGACCAACCTCTGGTAGCTCAGCGGGAGAGCGTCTGCCTTACAAGCAGAGGGTCCCAGGTTCGAATCCTGGCCGGAGGACCAAGGTACAAAGGGGCTGTGGATCACCGCAGCAGAGCGATCTCCGCCGCCGGCGCGCTGTTCTTCGACACGGCGGGCCGCATCCTCCTCGTCGAACCGACCTGCAAACCGAACTGGGACATCCCCGGCGGCATGGTCGAGAAGGGCGAGACCCCGAGCGAGGCGTGCCGCCGCGAGATCGCGGAAGAGCTCGGCCTGCACCGGGAACCGGGCCGGCTCCTGGTCGCCGACTGGGCGCCGCACCGCGACGACGACCGGATCCTGTTCATCTTCGAGGGCGGCACGCTCACCACGTCCGACGAGATCCGCCTCCAGGCCTCGGAACTCAAGTCCTGCGAGTGGGTCACCCCGGCGGAAGCGGCCCGACGCCTGATCCCCAGGCTCGCCCGCCGGGTGGCCGAGGCACTGCTCGCTGTGGAATCAGGCGAAACCCGTTACCTGGA
Organism: Lentzea alba; assembly: GCF_047445655.1. Classification (GTDB taxonomy): domain Bacteria; phylum Actinomycetota; class Actinomycetes; order Mycobacteriales; family Pseudonocardiaceae; genus Lentzea; species Lentzea alba_A. Next base: position 10,587 of record NZ_JAJAEG010000041.1, on the reverse strand, counting down.
ACACGGCGTCAGTAGCCCGAACAAGTGAGGTTGACTACGACATACGGGTGATCGATGTAACTGTCAGTTATACGCGGCCGAAGGACGAGTACGACCCACAAGCCGCGAATCGAGGACGTCGCCATGGCCGTCCGACTTGCCACGTACAACGTTGAGAACCTCTTCCTGCGCGCCAAAGCGCTCAACACCTCGACGTGGCAGGACGGTCAGCCTGCCCTTGAGGCGTGGGCGCGCTTCAACGCGTTGGCCGCGAACAGCGTCTACTCCCAGCAGGACAAGGCGCAGATGCTCGACGACCTCCAGACGCTCAAGATCATCCGAAAGACCGTGAACGGCCGGGTGCTGAACTGGGAACCGTTCGACGCCTGGGCCCTGCTCCGCGAGAACAAGGGCGACTTCATCAAGCAGCCGAAGAAGGGCGACGCGGTGATCGTCGCCACCGGCCGCGACGATTGGATCGGCTGGGCCGAGCTCATCACGGAGAACGTGGACGAGGTGGCCGCCCGCATGACGGCCAAGGTCATCAGCGAGCTGGCGGCCGACGTGCTGTGCGTCATCGAAGCGGAGAGCCGCCCCGCCCTGGTCCGCTTCAACGACGAACTGCTCGGCGGCCACTACGGCCACGCCATGCTGGTCGACGGCAACGACCCCCGCGGCATCGACGTCGGCTTGTACTCGACGCTCGCGATCGACATCCGCGCGGTGTCCAGCAACGTCGACGTCATCGACGAGGAGGACCCGAAGCGCGGCCTGCTGTTCAGCCGCGACTGCCCGGTCTACCGCCTGAGCCTGCCGGACGGCGACGAACTGGTGCTGCTCGTCAACCACCTGAAGAGCCAGTCGCGCAGCACGAAAGACGACCCGGACATCCGCCGCACCAGGCAGAGCAACCGCGTCCGAGCCATCTACGACGAGCTGCGCGACCAAGGCGCCGAATACGTCGCCGTGCTCGGAGACCTGAACAAGGGACCCAAGCCAGACGGTCAGCAACCCACTTTGGAGGCCCTGGTCGGCCCCGGCAGTCCGCTCGTCGACGCGACGACGATCGGCGGCTTCGACCTCGGGCCACGTCCGGGCACCTTCGAGGCGTGCTCGCTCGCCAACCGGCTGGACTACATCCTGATGTCGCCGGAGCTGGCGGCGCGGGCGACGGGCGGTGGGATCTTCCGCAAAGGCTTGTGGGGCAACCCGAAGAACAAGAAACCGCCGCGTGACTGGAAGGTCTACGACGAGATCACGAACGCGGAGCAGTCGGCATCGGACCACGCCGCGGTGTGGGTCGATCTGGACCTGTGAGTCAGGCGTACACCCGCTCCACGAACAAAGCCAGCTGATCCTCCGGCAGGTGCCGAGCGAGATCCGCCTCCGACACCATCCCGACCAACTGATCGTTCTCGATCACCGGCACCCGCCGGATCTGGTTCGCCTCCATCGTCCGCAGCACGTGCGCCAACGAGTCCCCGGCCTCCACCCAGTGCACGTGGCACCCGAACTCGCCGCACCGGGTCGCGGCCAGATCCAACCCGGCAGCCACGGCCCGCACCACGATGTCGCGATCGGTGATGATCCCGAGCAACCGGTCGTCGCGGTCGCAGATCGGCAACGCGCCGACGTCGAGGTCCCGCATCATGCGGGCGGCCGCGACGAGGCTCGCGTCCTCGTCGACGCACCGCACCCCGGGGTGCATGATCTCGCGTGCTGTGGTCACAACCCACCTCCCGGTCCTCAGCATCCGCCCGCCTAAACCACCCTGCAGAGTGGTCCTCTGAACGGCCTAAACCCTTGCGGGCTCAACGGTCCAAAGTGCTACTCTCTGTGGTCCTACGGTTACGCAGTTGCTATCTCCGGGGGCCGCGATGAGGCTGTTAGCGCAACTGACCGACGATCCGTGGGGCGGCGTTTCACCGTCTGTGTACGAGACCGGCAGACTCGTCGCACTCGCACCGTGGCTCACCGGGCACGACGCCAGAATCCGCTACCTGGAAGCGACCCAGCACGCCGACGGCACCTGGGGCGGCCCCGGTGAGTACGCGCTCGTCCCCACCCTGAGCGCGGTCGACGCGCTCGGCGACCGCACCGCGGCGCGCAAGGGGCTAGAAGCGCTGCGCCGGCTCCTGAACCGGCCGGTCACACTGCCGGACACCGTCGCGGTCGAGCTCATCGTGCCCGCGCTCGCGGAGAGACTCGGCCTGCGCACGTCACTGGATCCGCGCCCGCTGCACGCCCTCCGGCAACGCCCGCTGCCCGCGAAGCTCTGGCACACCCTGGAAATCTTCGGCCCGCGCCCGGAGGTGACGATGACGAACGGCATCGTCGCGGCCAGCCCGGCAGCGACCGCGGTCCAGCTCCAGCACCCCAGACCGGGCAAGAGCCTCGACTACCTCGAAGCGGTCCAAAGAAGACACAGAGGTCCGGTGCCCGCAGGCGTCCCGGTCCCGCTGTTCGAACGCTCCTGGATCATCGTCGCCCTGAGATCCGCCGGGCTGGACGTCCCGGACGCGATGGCCGACCACATCAGCGCCGTGTTCAGCGAAGAAGGCGCGGCCGGCGGACCTGGACTCCCTCCAGACGCCGACGACACCGCCACCGCACTGCACGCCCTCGCGTTGTGCGGCAGCCCCAGGTCCACCGCACCCCTCGACCGTTACCGGGAAGCCCGCCACTTCGCCTGCTTCCCCCACGAGCGCACGCCGTCGACCAGCACGAACGCCCACGCCCTCCAAGCGTTGCGAGGCCACGACCGGCAGCTCGAAGAGTGGTTGCGGGACATGCAGGAGCCCGAAGGCTTCTGGCGCGACAAGTGGCACGCTTCGCCCTACTACGCCACCGCATGCGTGACGAACGCCTTGAAGGGCAACGAAAAAGCCGTCGAGTGGGTACTGAGGACACAACGCGACGACGGCTCGTGGGGCAGATGGGAAGGCACCTACGAGGAGACGGCGTACGCCATCCGCATCCTGTCGCACTCCCAACGAGACGTGAGCAGGGCGATGGTCCGCGGCGCGAAGTTCATGCAGGACTGGGGAGACCAACCGCATCCGCCGCTGTGGCACGACAAAGACCTTTACACGCCAACGAGAATCGTCGCTGCGGAAGGCAAGGCCGCGCTCCACCTCACCTGCGTGGGGTGCCGATGAACCGCACCGAGCTGAGGTTCGCGCTGCGGTTGATCCCGTTCCTGGACTCGGTGGAGGAGTTCGAGGACGGCCTGGTCAAGCTCGGGGACCGGCGCTGGCTGGTGTGGCACCCGGACGTGATGACCGCGCTGTTCCGGCACGACCGCGACCTGCGGCATCCGCCGAGCCGGACGCTGAGTCCGTTGCTGGGCAACCGTTCCGTGCTGTGGCTGGACGGCGCCGAGCACACCGCGTACCGCCGCACGCTCGCACCGATGTTGCGCGGCGCCCGGTATCAGGCGTTGATCGACGAGATGGTCGAACGCTCGATCGCCGAACTGCCCAACCACCCCGTAGGTCTCTCCGAGTGGACCAGAAAGCTGACCCTGAGAATCATGGGGCGCATCGTCTTCGGCGTGGACGACGACGAGCTGCTCGCCGCGTTCACCCGCTGGCTGGACCGGCGTCTCGGCAGCCGCGTGCGCACCCTTGCGCACCGCTACCTCGGCCGCGGCACCACGAGGTTCGACCCTCACCTCGATGAGATGCTGTTGCACCGAGCCAAAACAGCCGAGCCACCCGCGCTGGCCGCTCATCTGCCACCGGAAGACCTGCGCGACCAGGTGGTCTCACTGCTCTTCGCCGGCCACGAGACGACAGCGAGCGCCACGGCCTGGACCGTGTTCTGGATCGACCGCACGCCGGGACTGGCAGACCAGATCCTGGAAAACGATGCCCTGCTCGACGCCACGATCGCCGAGTCGCTCAGGTTGTCCCCACCCGCGACGCTCGCCGGCAACCGGATGAGCGCCGACGGCATGGTGATCACCCCGAGCATCTACCTCGCGCACCGCCGTGCCGCGACCTACGAGAACCCGCACGTCTTCGACCCCACCAGGCAACCGCCGCCACCCGGTGCGTTCTTCCCGTTCGGCGGGGGAGTGCGGCACTGCCCCGGAAAGGACCTGGCGCTGCTGGAGATCCGCATGATCGTCACGGCGTTGCTGCGGCGCCGACGCATTCGGCTCAACACCACGACCTGCACACCCCAGCTGCGGGGCGCCGCGATGGCGCCGCCGCCGAGCCTCGCGATGGAGGCCACTTGCCGGCGCTGACCTACCTCCACCGCCTGGAACACCCCTTCGGCGTGCACTACGCGTGCTGCGCCGCGTGGGGTGCTTGCTACGCAACGAGATTCGACCTCGCCGTGGTGATCGCGGTGCTGGCGAACTTCGTCGCGATCATCTCCGGCAACCCGCTCAACGCCTACGCCGACGTCCGCAACGACATCCACACCGCCGAAAAACGCCATCTGGCCCGGGCCGTGCAGGAGATCGGCACGAACAAGGTCCTCGCGCTGGCGATCTTCGAGATGATCTTCGCCCAGGCGCTGGCGATCGCCGTGTCGTGGCGCGTGGCGATCGGCGTCGGGCTGATCCTGGTGCTGTACCTGGCGTACAACCTCGAACCGATCCGGCTGAAGCGACGCGGTTATTCCGGCCCGGTGGTGCTGGCGATCGCCGCCGGGCTGTTGCCGAGCATCACCGCCTATGCGGCAGCCGGGGGACAGGCGGACCCCGCGGTGTGGCTGGTCTTCTCCGGCGTCGCCGCGCTCGCGACCGGCCGGGCGCTCTGGTGGGCCGTGCCGGACCGCGCCGGCGACGCGCACGTGGGTTCCAGAACACCCGCGGTCGTCTACGGCACAAGACATGCGGTCAACGCGACCACACAGCTCACCGTGGGCGGGCTGCTGCTGGTCGGCGGCGGCTTGTGGTTCCGGTTCGGGCCGATGTGGGCCGCGGTGGGCGTTGCCGCGTGCTCGGCGTTCCTGTTCGCGCGCGACCTGCCGACGGCACGACAGCAGCTGCGTTACGGCATGTCGATGGCGGTCGTCTCGACGATCGTGCTCGCGTCGATCCCGTTGCTGGCCTAGATCTTGCGCGCCAGACCGCCGCAACCCTGGAAGTTCTCCGGATTGCGGTCCTGGACCTCGCCGGGATCCGGTTCCCACAACGGAATCGGCACCACGCCCGGCGACTGGATCTCCATGCCGTCGAAGAACTGCACGACCTGCTCCGGGTACCGGAACGTGAAGGTGGGCAACGGCTGATCCCCGTACATCGCGCCGAAGAGCCCCACGGCGGCCAGCATGAACGGGTCGCGACACGTGTGCGAGAGCCCGAGATAGCTGCCGGGCTCCAGCGCGTCCATGTACTTGGCCAGCACCTTGTGCGGTTCGGCCTCGTCCGGGACGAAGTGCAGCACGTCCAGCACCAGCACCGCGACCGGCTCGGACAGGTCCAGCGTCGTGCGGACCTCCGGCGAGTCCAGCACCTTCTCCGGGTGGCAGAGGTCCGCGCACAGGTACGAGACCTGCGGGTTGTCCGCGATGATCTCGCGGCCCTCGCTCGCGACCGCCGGATCGATGTCCACGTACACCACGCGCGCGTCCGGCGCGACGAGGTGCACGTTGTCCGCGGTGGGCAGGCCGGAGCCGAGGTCGATGAACTGCCGCACGCCCAGCGAGGTCAGTCGTCTGACGACTCTGCCCAGGTACGAGCGGTGCGTGCGGCACAGGTACGGCAGGTGCGGCGCCGCGGACACGAGGTGGGCCGCCAGTTCCTGGTCGGCCTCCGTGTTGTGGGTGCCGCCGAGCCAGTAGTCCCTGACTCGCGCGGTGTTGGGTTTCTCCGGCCCGTTCACTCCCGGTGCCCAGATGGGGGTGGCCACGGGGACTAATTACCGGATACGGGCTTGGAGGCACACCAAGCAAACGCGAGATTTACCCGATCGAGTGAATGCCACTTACACGGGCGCAGTCTGTGCGACCAGGAATCCCACGACGTCGTCGAGCCTGCCGCGCCGTGCGAACGCCCTTCGTTGGCGCGCCGCACCCGTGCCGTCGAGCAGCAACCGGTCCACGCCGTCGCTGACCATCTCGTAGTCGCCGGAGAACTCCAACGCCGGCCGCACCCACCGCAGCAGCGACGCGGCGATCGTGGACGCGGGCGTCGGTGCGCCGGTGACCGGGTCGATCCCGAAGCCCTCCAGGCCGTCGCGCGCGGCCCGCCACATCGCGACCTTCAGCAGGTGCGGCGGGATCGGTGTGGGCGCGACGCCGGAACTCAGTGCGGTGGCAGCGATCGCGCGCACCAGCGCGGCCAACAGGACGGCTTCCTCGACCGTAGGCGCGACGTCACTCACCCGCAGTTCCAGCGTGGGGTGGCGGGCGGACAGCCGGACGTCCCAGTAGAGCATCCCGGCGTCCATCGCCGCGCCGCTCGCGACGATCTCCTCCCGTGCCGCGTAGTACTCGGCCGCGGAGTCGAAGTGCGGCGGCGCACCCGAAGTGGGCCAACGGTTCCAGACCACGTAGCGCCAGCTCGCGTAGCCCGTGTCGCCGTCGAGCCAGTACGGCGAGTTCGCGCCGAGTGCGAGCAGCGTCGGCAACCACGGCCGCAGGTGGTTGCTCACGAAGATCTTCGACTCGTCGTCGGGCAGCCCGATGTGCACGTGGCAGCCGCAGATCGCGAGGTCGTTGGTGAGCGCGCCCATCTCCTGCGCCATCCGGTGGTAGCGCGGGGAGTTCGTCAACGGCGTCGGCATCGTGAGGCCCAGCACGGGCGTCCCGGTCGCGGCGAGCCTGGCGTCGTGGCGCGCGGCCCGTTCGATCAACGCTTTCCGCGCCACGGCAAGCTCGTCGCGCAGCTCGTTCATGTCGGTGCAGATGCCACTGGCCGATTCCACCTGGTACTGCGCGATTTCCTGCTGCAGGTCGACCTGGTAGCGGTCGGCGCCGGTGAGGACCTCGTTGGCGCGATTGGCCAAATGCCCGGTGGACGCCTCCACGAGAACGAATTCTTCTTCCACCCCAACGGTGAGGAGGCCGTCCATGCTCGTGCGTTGCGCGGGTACCGCCTGAGTTCTGCTGCCGACCTGCACGCCGAACCTCCTGTGCGCTGAGTAGCGACCTCGATGCTATGAGTGATCAGGTCGTCGCACAGGAGGCGTTTGGTTGTACTTGTTAACCCACCGCGCGTTGCTCGGCACCACGCAGCACGTCACGTCGTTCGGTACCGGGACGGCCCATCACCCAGCTCGACCCGGCGAGCGACTTCGCGTGCTCCTTGACCGGTGCCAGCAACCGCGACACCTCGCGATACGACCCCACTGACCCCGCGGCACAGATAAGGGTCGCAAGAGAGAGGGTGATGTGTCGTCCTTCTGCCGTGTACGGCTTGTCCAACAAACGGGCACTTAGCGGCACCGTTTCGTCAAGCCCCGCCAGAATCAGGAAGTCGTCCCCTCCGACGTGCCCGACCTGCACCCCGGGGAACGCGTGCGCGAGATCCGCCAGGTCGTGCCCGATCTCGCGGATCAGATCGTCGCCGGCCGCGAACCCGACCGTGTCGTTGACCAGCTTGAAGCTGTCGACGTCCAGCCAGGACACGGCGAAGATCTCGCTCTCACCGATGCGCCGCTCGACTTCCTTCGCGATCGCGTCACTGCCGGGCAGCCGCGTGAGCGGGCTCAGCGCCGCCGCCTGCTCGACCTTGAGCTCGGCAACACCCCTGACCACGTCCGCAACGCGCACAACACCCATGCACCGCTCGTTGTGGTCCACGACAATGAGGTCGTCGTTGGTGCGCTCACGGTTCGCGTGCGCCACCACGTCCAACAGATCGAGCGCCGACGACTCGGTGCCGATGATGTGCGGCTTGTCCGCGAGCCGTGCAGCCTCTCTCTTGGCGTGCAGCGCGTGCCCGTACGGCCCGGTGACCGCGAGCAGGAACCGGTTGCGGTCCACCGACCACTTCGGCCGCCCCTCGTCGTCCACGAGCACGACACCGGTGACCGTCGGCTGGTTCGCCAGCACCTCGCGCACCTCTTCGCTGGTGGCGTGTTCATGCAGCGTCGTGGCGGGATGCAGGAAGTCCGTGACCCGCGGTCCCGCGTGGCGCCGGATCTCCCCGGTCTCCGTGACGGCCTCGGGCGCGATGCGAGCGTTCACCGCCGGCCTGCGCTGCGGCGGCGCAAGCATGTTGCCCTGCGCATGCCCAACACCGAGCTTGCGCAGGTACGTCAGCTCCGCCTCGGTCTCCACACCCTCGGCCACGACCTGACCGCCCGTGTACTCCCCGAGGTGCACCAACGACCGCACCAACGCACCCCGCGCGGGATCGTTGGGCAACGTGCGCACGATCTCGCGGTCGAGCTTGACGAAGTCCGGCGCCGCACTGGTCAGCAGCCCGAGGGGCACATCACCCTCGCCCACGCAGTCCAGCGCGATCCGGAAGCCGTTGTTCCGCAACGTCTGCAGCCCGCGCGCGAGCCTGTTCCGGTTGGCGCGCGAGTACGGCTCACCAACCTCGATCACGATGCTGTCCGGGGTCCTGCGCGCGTCGCGGAGAGCGCCGTAGAGGGGCGCCATGACCTCGGGCTTCTCCGCCACCGTGATCGCCAGGAGGTTCACGTGCAACGGCAGCATCAGGTCGAAGTCCGCGGCGCTCCTGATGGCGCGGCACGCGAGTCCGACATCGGCATTGGTCAGCAGTCTCGCCTGGAAAGCCGCCTGCAACAGGTCCTGCACGGTGCCGTCGTGGGGCCGGGCGAGAGCCTCTACCGCGACGACGCCGCCGGTGTTGAGGTTGAACAGCGGCTGGAATGCGAATCTGACGTCATCCAGCAATGCGGGCACATCTCAAATCGTGCAGGTGCGAACGACTTGCACCAAGGGGGTTAACCAGGTGTTCACGAGGTTGGCGACGACGCGCCATGGCTTGGTCGCGGTGGGTGACAAGCTGTTCACGCTGGGCTTTTGGGGTGGATCGACTTCGAAGGCGGCTAGGCCGTTCGGCTGGTGGGTCCGCTACCCCACCAGCTTCGCGCGTAGCCGCCACGGCGCGCGGCGGAACAACGCGGTCATGGCTGCCATGGTGCCGGTGACGTCCTCACGGCCCGAGAGGTAGGCGTACTGCAGGTCGGCGTCGAGTCGGAAGAACAACTCGAAGAAGTCTCTGGTCTCGTCGGCGTCCAGGCGGAGCAGGGCTTCGAGGCCGAACCGTCTTAGTGCGTGCACGATGCGCGCCTTACGCGACCAGATGACGTGCATCGGGTCCTCGCCGGCCTTGATGGCCTGGGCGACGCGTGGTGCGAGCGCGAGAGAGGTAGCGACGCTGTAGCCCGTGGCGGGGTGGATGAAGCCTGCCGCTGCGCCGAACGCGAGGCCCTTCTCTCGTGGGGCGTCCAGGGGGAAGCGGACGCGTTCCTCTCGTGGACCGACTTCTGCGCGTGTGTGGAGGCGGCGGCGGAGTTCGCTAAGTGGCATGCCGGGGCGGCGGGCCAGACAGGTCTCCTCGATGAGGACCTTTCCGTCGCCGAGAGGGACCGTGTAGAGGAACGTGTCGTCGTTGCGCCAGTCCATCAGCGTGGTCTCGGTGCTGTCCGACTCGATGACGGTGCCTACGGCCGTTTGTTCCGCACGGCCCTTGCGCGCGCCTGTGGCCTTGAACGTGTAGCGGGCGGTTGTGCGGTGTTGAAGCACCGTCACGGTTGAGGGCAGCTCGTGCAGGCGTGCGTTGTCGAGGACGACGTACGTGCGTGGGATTGCGTGTTCGGTGCGCGCGTAGGCGCGGACGGTCGTGCTGACGGACCTCGTTGGGGTGTTCGGTGGGAGCTCGTCGGCCCAGGCGCCGTAGGTTGCGGTCCAGATGCGGTGGGGATGGCGGTCGACGATGGCCGTGTCGAGGCCCGCTTGTGCGCAGGCGCGGGCCAGGGCGCGGCCGGCTGGGCCGCCACCGATCACTTGCACGTCGAACACAAGGGCCATGATTGACGGTGTGGCCAAGACCTACCGTTCGACCCTCATCCGCCGTGTCGGCAACGTCGTCATCAGTGGCGCCGTGAAGCTCGGCGTCGGTCCCTCCTACTACGTGCTGCTGTCCATTCGTGGGCGGCGCAGTGGTGCGGAGCGCACGATCCCCATCCGGTTGATGAAGCACGACGGGCAGGAGTGGTTCGTCGCGCCGTACGGCGTTCGCGACTGGGTGCGCAACGCACGGGCAGCTGGCGAGGCGGTCGTGCGAAGGGGACGTAGGTCACGTCAAGTTCGTTTGGCGGAGGTTTCCGCGGCCGTTGCGGCGCCCGTGTTGGCCGCTTATGTGCGCAAGGAGCCCGTGACTAGGCCTTTCTTCGACGCACGCGTTGGTGACCCGGTCTCGGCGTTCGAGGCGGAGGCTGACCGGCATCCGGTCTTCCAGGTGTTGAACGCGCAGGTCAGTGGCGGTTCTGACGCTTAGGGGACCCCCGATTTGGAGATCGAAAGTGCCCCGTGTAATGTTCTCCAAGTCAGAGCGACACGGGCCGGAAAACAAGCCGGAACGTCCCTGACAACACAAGCCCCGGAAGTAACCAGCGAAAAGCTGGCGTGACTGCGGTGTGCGCGTGTTCTTTGAGAACTCAACAGCGTGCC
>NZ_JAJAEG010000040.1:0-81689 GCF_047445655.1 Lentzea alba | reverse complement strand
GTAGTTTCCTTCAACCCGAGTTACACCGCTCGTTTGACACACCCTCGACGACTGCGTCCGCTACCCGGCCGCGCCGAGTTCCACAGTGGACTGATAGCTTCTGGACATGGGCGGACAGGTGAAGCGGGCGTTCAAGTTCCGTTTCTATCCGACGGAGGCGCAGGCGGCGGAGTTGTCGCGCACGTTCGGCTGTGTCCGCAAGGTGTACAACTTGGCGTTGCAGGCCCGTGCGGAAGCGTGGACGCTGCGTGGGGAACGGGTCGGTTACGGGGCTACGTCGGCCTTGTTGACCACGTGGAAACGCACCGAGGAGCTGGCATTCCTCAACGACGTCTCGTCGGTGCCGCTGCAGCAGGCCTTGCGGCATCTGCAGATGGCGTTCTCTCACTTTTTTGCCAAGCGGGCTCGGTTTCCGCGATTCAAGTCGCGGAAGAGGTCGCGTGCCTGCGCGGAGTACACGCGTTCGGCGTTCCGTTGGCGTGACGGGGTGCTGTCGCTGGCGAAGATGATCGAGCCGTTGGACATCCGGTGGTCTCGGCCGCTGCCGGAGGGCGCGGTGCCATCGACGGTGACGGTGTCGCGTGACTCGGCTGGGCGCTGGTTCGTGTCCCTGCTGTGCGATGACCCCGGGGTGAGCCGGTTGCCGGCTATCGATGCGGCGGTGGGGATTGACGTCGGGCTCGATCACCTGCTGGTCCTGTCGACAGGAGAGAAGATCGGCAATCCCCGTCACGAGCGCCGGGACCGGTCGGCGCTGGTGAAAGCTCAGCGGGCGTTGTGCCGCAAGCAGAAGGACAGCAGCAACCGGGCGAAGGCACGTATCAAGGTGGCGCGTGTGCATGCCCGGATCGTCGATCGGCGCACGGACTTTCTGCACAAGATCACTACTCGGCTCGTGCGCGAAAACCAAGNTGGTGAAAGCTCAGCGGGCGTTGTGCCGCAAGCAGAAGGACAGCAGCAACCGGGCGAAGGCACGTATCAAGGTGGCGCGTGTGCATGCCCGGATCGTCGATCGGCGCACGGACTTTCTGCACAAGATCACTACTCGGCTCGTGCGCGAAAACCAAGCGCTCGTGATCGAGGATCTGGCCGTGTCCAACATGGTCGGCAACCACCGCCTGGCCCGCGCGATCAGTGACGCGGGCTGGCGGCAGTGGCGACAGATGCTGGAGTACAAAGCGAGGTGGTACGGGCGGGAAGTGATCATCGTTGATCGCTGGTTTCCCTCGTCCAAACTGTGCTCGGCTTGCGGCGCACTTGCAGCGGCGATGCCGCTGAACGTGCGTGCGTGGACGTGTGGTTGCGGCGTGATCCATGATCGGGACGTGAACGCGGCGCGCAACATCCTGGCCGCCGGGCTGGCGGTGACTGTCTGTGGAGCCGGTGTAAGACCTCAACGGAACACTCCGAGCGGGCGGTTGGCGACGAAGCAGAAAGCCTGCGACGTGAGCCGCGGGAACCCCTTGTTGGTAAAGGGGAACAAAGTCAAGCAGATGTCGAAGTGAAGTCCCGTTGCAGTTCCCGGTCCAGCGCCCGCGTGGGAGCACCGAGCGCGTAGAACAGGAACCCGATGCCGATCACGATCAGCAACGGCACCACCTGCGACAACGTGTACTGCGCCCGTTCACCGGCGAACGCCGACGGCAGGTCCAGCGGCCAGATCAGCACGACAACGGTGAACGCCACCAGCCCGGTCGTCAAAACGGTGGTCAGCAAAGCGAAAGGTGCGCGGAACGGTCGTGGCGCGTCCGGCAGCTTGCGCCGCAGCACCAGCATCGACGGGAACGTCAGCAGGTAGCTGATGAACGTCGTCGAGATCACCAGCGCCAACCCGGCGGTGAAGTACTTCTCGGAGTTGCCGCCGGTCAGGTTCAACGCCGTCACCAGCACGACGGACGCCAGCAGTCCGGAAAGGACGTTCACGCGGATCGGCGTGCCGTGACGGGAGGACAGTCGCCCCAGGTACGCGGGCCCGGCACCGTCCGCACAGGCCACCGCCTGCGCCCGGTGCGCCCCGATCGCCCACGACACCCCGGAAGTCAGCACGCCGATGATCAACCCGGCCGCGCAGACGGTCCCGAGCACCGCACCCGCACCGGTCAGCGTCACGGTCCCGTCGGCCGCGACCGACCCGCCGTACACGGTCAGCACCTGCTTGGCGGCGTCGATGAACCCGCCCAGCCCCTGGATCTGCGAAGCCGGCACCACCAGCAGAATCCCGAGAATCGGTCCGCCGTAGAGCAGGAACGACGCGATGCCCGCACGCAGGATCGCGAACGGCACGGTCTTCTGCGGATCGGTCATCTCCTCGGTGGCGGTCGACGGCAGCTCGAAGCCGACGTAGTTGAAGATCAGCACCGGCACCAGTGCCACGAAACCGGCCCACGTGGGCACGAAATCTCCGCCGGACAACGGTTGTACGCCGTTCTTGATCGCGTAGACGACCACGGACAGGGTGAAGAACCCGAGCAGCACGATCCGCGCGAACGCACCCGCGATCGGCACCCACTTGCCGATCCGCAACGACGCCGCCACCGCGAGCACGCCGACCCAGATGAACGCCAGGCCCGCGACGTGCTTGCCGACCATGCCCAGTTCCAGGAAGAACGTCTCGAACGTCGTCACCGCGATGATCGCCAGCGTGCCGCCCATCCACAGCGGGTTGGACAGCCAGTAGAGGACCTGGTTCACGCCGGCCGCCATCCGCCCGAACGCGAGTTTGGTCCACACGTAGGGCCCGCCCTCGACCGGGAACGCCGTCCCGAGCTCGGTCGTCAGGAACCCGTACGGCAGGAAGAACACCACCGCCAGGATCACCATCCAGACGAGGCCCTGGGGCCCGTTGGCGGCGACACTGCCGATCGTGTCCAGGCCGACGAGGGTGCAGAGCAGGTAGAACGTCACGTCCACCCGGCGGAGTGACTTGCGCAGGTGTGTTCGTTCGCTGAGCCAGTTGCCGCTGAGAGGCTGTACCTCGCTCACGGGCCCTCCAGATGGTTAACTGAGCCGTCAGTCAGTTATTTGGACGGACCATGTGACCGCGGTCATACGCTGAAGTCAAGGGGTGTAGGCGATGAGTTATCTCCAGGTCACCTGGACCGATCCGGCAACTCAAGCGCGGGGCTACCTCGTCATCGACCGGCTCGTGCGCGGGGTCAGCAGCGGTGGTCTGCGCATGCGGGCCGGCTGCACCCTCGACGAGGTGCGCGGACTGGCCGAGGGCATGACGGCCAAGGAGGCCCTCAACTACGACCCCGAGGCGCGCTACGTGCCGCTCGGCGGCGCCAAGGGTGGCATCGACTTCGACCCCTACGATCCGCGGGCCGAAGAAGTCCTCACGGCGTACCTCTACGCGATGTCCCCTTACATCGAACGGTTCTGGACGATGGGGGAGGACCTCGGCCTCCGGCAGTCCACGATCGACACGGCCATCGAGAAGATCGGCCTGCAGTCGTCGATCCAGGCCGTGTACCCGCTGCTGGACGACGAGCAGAAGGCCCGCCAACGCCTCGCGGACGCCTTTGCGGTCACGGTCGACAGCGTCAGCCTGGACGAGCTCGTCGGCGGCTACGGCGTCGCCGAGGCCGCGCTGGCCGGCATCGAGCACCTGAACCTGGCCAACCCCACCGCGTTCGTGCAGGGCTTCGGTTCGATGGGCGGCGCCACGGCCCGCTACCTCGCGCGCGCCGGCGTCAAGATCGTGGGGCTCGCGGACGTCCATGGTGTCGTAGCCAACCCTGCCGGGCTCGACGTGGAAACCCTTTTGCTGTCCCGGGATTCGCACGGCGGCATCGACCGCACCAAGCTGCGTTCGGAAGACCTCCAGCTCGACCGCGACAAGTGGCTCGACGTCGAGGCGGACGTGCTGGTCCCGGCGGCGACGTCGTACGCGATCAACAAGGACAACGCGAAGTCCGTGCGCGCCAAGCTGATCGTCGAGGCCGCCAACATGCCGGTCACCAAGGAGGCCGAAGAGGTCATCGACGCGTTGATCATCCCGGACGTCGTGGCGAACTCCGCCACGAACTCCTGGTGGTGGTGGACGTTGTTCGGTGACATCGAGGCCACTGCGGAGTCCGCGTTCGCGAAGATCGGCACGAACATGCGCAAACTGGTCGCGAAGATCGTCGACGCCGAGTCACCGCGCTCGGCGGCCGCGCAGATCGCCGCCGACGCGGTGAAGGAGATCGAGCAGAGGTTCTAGCAGTCGGCCGGCAGGTGGGCGCCGACCAGGGCCAGCCCGGTGCCGCCACGGTCCCCGGTTCTCCGGAAATTGCGTTGCGCGCCAACCCAGGCGTTGGTCATTGTGGCGGACATGTGGTCCTGACCCCGTGAGCAGCTGACCCGCACCCGTGTGGACGGTGCGGGTTTTTCCGCACGCCACTCACTCCTGGGGATCACAGAATCACATGAGTTCTTTTCGTCATGCCGAAAACAAGTCGCTGTGGGTCGTTCGCGAGCTCGGACTTCCCGCCATCGTCAAGACCTGCGTCTCCTGCGGACACACGCGGCACCACGCCACCGGCAAGATCCGGGTCAACGCCAACGGCAAGCAGCTCGACGTCTGGTTGCTGATCGGCTGCGAGCGGTGCGACCGCACGTCGAAAATCCCTGTCCACGAACGGGTTCACGTCTCCGCGCTCGACCACGACCGGCTGGTGCGCTTCGAGGACAACGATCCTGCGATCGTGCGCGAACTGGTCCACGCGCAGCGCAGGCTCGACTGGACCGGCACGTGGGAGCTGGAGACCGACCTGCCGTTCTACGACATCGAGAAGGCCGACAAGACGTTGGACGTCATCGTCAGGTTCGAGCTCCCGGCCCCGATCCGGGTCGAAAAGCTGCTCACCAAAGGATTCGGCCTGAGCCGACCGGCGGTGAAACGCCTGGTCGACTCAGGCCGGATCCGCCTGCCGATGGCTGCCGACGCGAGGGCCCGCGCCGGCTTCTCCTTTCAGTCCAACGGACCGAACAACCAGGCGCCCGGCCCGTCCGGGTCCTCGGAGAAGTAGAACGCCCTGATCGCGGCCAGCAGATCGTCGGTGCTGATCAGCCCGTCACCGTCGTGATCGAGCCGGGCGTGGGCGGCACGTGCGGCGGACGGGGGGATGTTCACCAACGCCACGCTCCACCGCACGTACTCGTCCACGCCGAGGTGGCCGTCGCCGTCGTGATCGGCGACGGCCATCAGCGTGTCGAGGAACGGCAGGTAGGTGTCGTCGAACGACTCCGGCCGCTCCAGCAACCGGTGCGCGAACGCCGTCTTGTACTCGGTGAGGCTGATCCGGTCGTCGTCGTTGGTGTCGGTCACGGCGGAGAGGCGGTCCCACACACCCAGCAGGTGTTCGTGCAACCGCTTCGCCCTCAGGTCGTCGGCGCTCAGCCCGAACTCCGCGACGGTCCGCGAACCGGCCTGCTCGAAGTCCGAGCGCTCGATGAACCCGTCCTGGTCGCTGTCGTAGGTCTCGAACCTGCGGGTGAGCCTGCGGTCCAGGAAAGCCGTGATCTCCATGCCCCCTGTGTACCCGTCAGCGCTTCTTGCGACGCGCAGGGGTACCCACGTAGTCGGCGAGGTGCTCGCCGGTCAGCGTCGAGCGGTCGGCCACCAGGTCGGCCGGCGTGCCCTCGAACACGATCTTGCCGCCGTCGTGACCTGCGCCGGGGCCGAGGTCGATGATCCAGTCGGCGTGCGCCATCACGGCCTGGTGGTGCTCGATCACGATGACCGACTTGCCCGACTCGACGAGCCGGTCCAGCAGGCCGAGCAGCTGCTCGACGTCGGCCAGGTGCAGGCCGGTCGTCGGCTCGTCCAGCACGTAGATGCCGCCCTTGTCGGCCATGTGCGTGGCGAGCTTCAACCGCTGCCGCTCGCCGCCGGACAGCGTGGTCAAAGGCTGGCCCAGCGACAGGTAGCCGAGGCCGACGTCGTTGAGGCGCGCCAGGATCGCGTGCGCTGCCGGCGTCTTCGCCTCTCCGGCACCGAAGAACTCGACGGCCTCGGACACCGGCATCGCCAGCACCTCGGAGATGTCGCGACCACCGAACTTGAACTCCAGCACGGCCTGGTCGAACCGCTTGCCCTCGCAGACGTCGCACGGGGACTCGATCGTCGCCATGATGCCGAGGTCGGTGAACACCACGCCCGCGCCGTTGCAGTTCGGGCACGCGCCCTCGGAGTTCGCGCTGAACAACGCCGGCTTCACGCCGTTGGCCTTGGCGAACGCCTTGCGGATCGGCTCCAGCAACCCGGTGTACGTGGCGGGGTTGGAGCGCCTCGAGCCCTTGATCGGCGTCTGGTCGACCACGATCGCGCCGGAGTCCTTCGGCATCGACTGGTGGATCAGCGACGACTTGCCGGAGCCCGCCACACCCGTGACCACGGTCAGCACGCCGAGCGGGATGTCGACGTCGACGTCGCGCAGGTTGTTCTTGGACGCGCCGCGGATCTCCAGCACGCCCGTCTTGGCACGCACCTCGGACTTCAGCTTCGCGCGGTCGTCCAGGTGGCGTCCGGTCACGGTGTCGCTCTTGCGCAGGCCCTCCAGCGAGCCCTCGAAGCAGATGGTGCCGCCGTTGCGCCCCGCGCCGGGGCCGAGGTCGACGATGTGGTCCGCGATCGCGATCGTCTCGGGCTTGTGCTCGACGACCAGGACGGTGTTGCCCTTGTCCCGCAGGCGGAGCAGCAGGTTGTTCATGCGCTGGATGTCGTGCGGGTGCAGCCCGATCGTGGGCTCGTCGAACACGTACGTCACGTCGGTCAGCGCCGATCCGAGGTGCCGGATCATCTTCACGCGCTGCGCCTCACCGCCGGACAACGTGCCCGCGGGCCGGTTCAGCGACAGGTAGCCGAGGCCGATCTCGACGAACGAGTCCAGCGTGTGCGCGAGCTTGTCCAGCAACGGCTGGACGGACTTCTCCTTCAGCCCCCGGATCCAGTCCGCCAGATCGGTGATCTGCATGTCGCACAGGTCCGCGATCGACACGCCCTTGATCTTGGACGACCGCGCCGCCTCGGTCAGGCGCGTGCCGTCGCAGTCGGGACACGTGCCGAACGTCGCCGCACGGTCCACGAACGCCCGGATGTGCGGCTGCAGCGCCTCGCGGTCCTTGGACAGCATGGACTTCTGCAGCTTCGGGATCAGGCCCTCGTAGGTCAGGTTGATGCCGTTGACCTTGATCTTGACCGGGTCCTTGTAGAGGAAGTCGTGCAGTTCCTTCTTGGTGTACTTGCGGATCGGCTTGGCCGGGTCGAGGAACCCGGACTGCGCGAACGTCTGCACCGTCCACTGGTTGTCGACGTTGTAGCCGGGCACCTTGATCGCGCCCTCGAGGATCGACTTCGACTCGTCGTAGACCTCGGTCATGTCGATGTCGGAGACCTGCCCGCGACCTTCACAGCGGGGGCACATGCCGCCCGTGATGGAGAACTCGCGGCGCTCCTTGACCTTCTGGCCGCCCTTCTCGATCGTCACGGCACCCGCGCCGGAGATCGAGGCGACGTTGAACGAGAACGCCTGCGGGCCGCCGATGTGCGGCGCGCCGATTCTGCTGAACAGGATCCGCAGCATCGCGTTGACGTCGGTCGCGGTGCCGACGGTGGAGCGCGGGTCGGCGCCCATCCGCTGCTGGTCGACGAGGATCGCCGTGGTGATGCCCTCCAGCAGGTACACCTCGGGCCGCGGCAGCGTCGGCATGAAGCCCTGGATGAACGCGCTGTAGGTCTCGTTGATCAGCCGCTGCGACTCCGCGGCGATCGTGCCGAACACCAGCGAGCTCTTGCCGGAGCCGGAGACACCGGTGAAGACCGTCAGCCGCCGCTTCGGGATCTCGACGTCGACGTCTTTCAGGTTGTTGACGCGCGCGCCCTGCACGCGGATCAGATCGTGGGTGTCGGCTTCGTGCGCCGCGGCTGCTGTCCTGGTCATGGCGCAAAACCTAACTCCGCGCCCCGGCTCGTGCCTTCTTGATTCCTGATTACTTAGGCGCGGATCCGGTAGTGGTAGGTGCAGACCTCGCGGAACCCCGTCCGTTCGTACAGCCGGAACGCGCTGTTGTTCGTCTTCTCCATCTGCAGGTACATGTGGTTCGCCTCGCGCGCGGCCGCCCACGACGCCAACGCCGCGAGCACCGCCCGTGCGGCGCCCTGACCACGGGCTTCGGGCAGCGTCGCCATCCCGAACACCCCGGCCCACCCCTGTTCGGCCACGGCCCGCCCGACGGCCACCACCTGCCCGTCCACCTCGGCGTACGCGTAGGCGCTGGGCAGCTCGACCCGGCTCAGCAGGTCGCGCTCGGCGCTGACGTCCCGCGTGGTCACCGCCTGCCACGCCGCCAGCCACGCGTCGGTCGGCCGGGTCGTCACCGCGCCCGCGTCGGCGTGCGCCTGCCGCAGCACCTCGGACGTCGAGGCGATCCGCAGGGACATGTCATGACCCCGCGCGTAACCCCTGCCGTCCAGCCGGGTGTCGAGATCCTCGGCGCACACGCCCGGCGTGATCTGGAACCGCACCCCGGCGTCGCGTTCGGCGCAGAACTCCTCGGCGCGCGCGACCCGGTCCTCCCGGTCGTGCGGCAGCACCGCGCTCACCCACCAGGCGTCGCCGGGGGAATGCCGCAACCACCAGCCGCCGTCCTCCTCGACGTGCGCGGCGGGCTGGGCCCGTGCCGCGTACTCCTGCAGCGTCTTCAGCAGCACGTCAGTCCAACGACCCCAGCAGCCAGTTGCCGGCCGCCGCGGGATCCTCGGAGAAGTAGAACTCCCGGATCGCGTCCAGCAGCGCCTGCGTCGACAACAGTCCGTCCTCGTCGGACAACAGGTCGTGAATGCCGCGCGCGTCCCCTTCGGACAGGTTCATCAGCGCACCCGTCCACGTGATGTGTTCCTCGACGGTGAGCTTTCCGTCGCCGTCCTCGTCCGCGACCGCCATCACTGCGTCCAGGAACGGCACATACCCCTCGTCGAACGATTCCGGCGTCTCCAGCAGCCCGTTCGCGAAAGCTTTCTTGTACTCGTCGACGCTGATGCGCCCGTTGTGGTCCTGGTCGGTGACTGAGGAGAGGTGCTCCCACAGCCCGATCAGCGTGTTGTGGAACCGCACGGCCTTCGGATCGTCGTCAGCCAGCCCGAACGCCTTGGTGGTGCGCGCGCCCGCCTGTGTGAAGTCCTCCCGCTCGATGAACCCGTCGCCGTCGGAGTCGTACGTGCGGAACCGGCGGGCCAGCTTGCGGTCCAGGAAGGCGGTGATCTCCATGAGGTCCTTCTACCGCATTCCGCGCCGGAGTAACACGTCTGTTTACCCACCAGGAATGGGAACGTTTTCAAGGTTTACCGCTTGCCCAGCCCGGAAAACGCGCTCGCGACGATCACCATGCCGATCACGCCGATTACCGCGGCGACACCACCGACGGCGGGTTTCGACACCTGGTGAACGTGCACTACCGGGCGCGGAGGGGCCGGTTCGTCAGGCGCGGGCTCGGGTTCCGGTGGCAGCGGCGTGGTCACTGAGGCGATTCGGACGACGGCGCTCTCGCTGATGGCCGCGCCCGCACCGGCTCCGGTAACCGTCAACCGGGAATTCACCGGGGCGCTGACCTGGCAGGTGTACGTGATCCGCTCGCGGGGCTGCAGGACCGGGAAGTTGCGGCGGCACGAGGCCGGTTCGCCCTCCACCTTCACGTCGCTGATCGGGAAATCGGACGGGTTTCCGACCGTGATCGTGACCGTGACGAGCTCGCCGTCCTCGGCACGGTCCTTCGACCACAGCGCGGTGATGGTGAGCCTCGGGTAGATCACTCTGACCTGCACGGACGCGCTCGCCTCGACCTTGCCTCCGATCTTGTCGGTGGCGGTGACCGTGGAGGTCAGGGTGCCGCTCTCGTCCTTCGCCTTGGCCGTGCAGTCCACGGTGGCGGTCGCGCCGGGGTCGAGCTGGAGTTGCATCGGGTTGCATCCGTTGTCCGACGTGCGCGCGTCGAGGTCGAACAGCGGTGTGTCGCCGTCGTTCGTGACGGTCGTCGTGAACTTGACCGGCTGGCCTGGCACGGCGGTGAGCGGTTCGGTCGTTGTGGTGGCTTTGATCGCCGGGTGCAGGACGTCGATCTTCGTCGTCGCCTGTGCGGCGAGCGGGTCGCCGGCGAGGCTCGTGCCGGTTGCGGCGGCGGTGGTCTGGTAGTCGTCGTCCAGGGCCGTTGACGTGCAGGTGCGGGACGCGGTGGCGTGCGGAGCGATCGTGCCGATCTTCTGGCCGCAGATCGACACGTCCGCGGCGGGTGCGTCACCGACGTTGGTGACCTTCGCGGTCTGGGTGACGGTGTCCTTGGCGTGGGCGGGGGGCTGTTCCGGGGTCACGGCCAGGGTCAGTTCGGGGAGTGGGAACGACCACGCGACGCTCTGGACCAGAAACGCGTCGTCGTCCCGTTTGAACTTGAGCTCCACGCTCCTCGTGCCCGGTTCGAGGAGGTCCTCCTTGAGGGTCAACGTGTGGGCGTCGACGCTCATGTTGTTGGGGGAGTTGGGTTGCACCGCGCCTTGAGCGTCTGAGGTGAAGGCGTTGCGGCCGGCGACCGACGTGTCGTCGACGAGCATGTGGTCGCCGTCGGTGGCCCAGTCGCCCTCGTACGCGGTGATGCCCAGCCGTATCGCACCGCCCGCGGGCCGGGTGGTGATCGGGGATTTGTGCACCGGCAGTTTCGTGGGCAGGCGAACGTGACCGCCGTGCACCTGAACGTGTCGTCGCGCCGGAGCCGCCTGCGTCGGTCCGGCGAACTTCCAGACGACGGTCAGCGACCAGCCGCCGAAGCAGTCGAACCCTTGCGGCGCCCAGACGTTGCCGACGGTCATGACACCACTGGTGACGTGCGGGGTCACGTCCGCTTCCGCGCTGTAGAAGGCGTTGTCGGTGTGAGAGATCTCGTCCGGCGAGTCGATGACGAACCTGTCCGGACTGACGCGGACGCCGTTGAAGGTGACAGGGTCAGCCGGCTTTCCGAGCGGTGCTGTCTCGTCGTGACAGGTCGCGCTGCCGGCCCACCCGAGTTTGGCGTAGGCGACGGTCGCCTTTTTCGGGATGGTGAGCCGTGCGCTGGAGGAGTTGAACGTCGTGGGGTCGTTGTCGACGTCGGTCCACGACATGCGGTGGCCGTTGTTCAGCGCGGCCGGCCCGTGGCCCTTGCGGCCGAGCGCGTCCACACAGGACTGCGGCGGGTACTTGGGGTTCGGCCCGGCCTGCTCGGGCGTGGGGCAGGTCAGAACGGTGTTGCCGATGACCGTGACGTCTCCGTGCACCGCTTCGTTGAACTGGGTGCGCCACACCTCGGCCGCGGCGACCGGTGGGCCGGGTGCGAGCAGTGGGACCAGCAGGACGACAGCGATGAGGATCGGTACGCGCATGCGACGCCTTCCCGGTCGGGGCCGGCGCACAGGTTGACACGCTTCGTCTGCCTTGTCACCGCTGGTTGATCATCGGGTGCTCACTCTCCGTTGAGGACGTTGCTGCCTCGGTTTCCCTGTTCGTGTCCAAGGCTTTTCCGGGAGCGGTCCCATGTGGACCAGCTGTGTGCTTGATCAACGCCCGTTGGTCTTGATGGGCGGGGGAGACCGCCGAGAAGCGTGGTGTTGGTGGTCAAACGGTGTCCCGCTGTGGGGAGATGGAAGCCATGTGGACCGCGTTCGTCATCGTCGTAGCGTCGGTGGTCGTCACCATCGCCGCCTGTCTCCTGTTCGGCCGCACCCGCGCGCACGAACAGTCCGACGACCGCGACGCGGACTCACGCGGCTTCCTCGGCGCGGTGATCAGCGGCCTGTTCATCGTGGCGCTGGCGTTCTACATGGTGATCGTGTGGGAGGACAACGGAGCCGCCGAGGACAACGCGGCCCGCGAGGCCGCCGCGATCGCCGACGCGTACTGGCAGACCGCCGTGATGCCGCAGCCGCAACGTGATCACATCCGCGGGTTGCTGACCGAGTACCCGAAACTGGTGGCGGACGAGGAATGGCCTCGGTTGGCCAACGGCGAGTCCGACGAGCGGACCACGTCGACGTTGAACTCGTTGCACACCGAGGTCCTGGGCCTGCCGGCCACGCCGGACCAGGTGAAGAGCGCGCGGGAGCGGGTGCTGGAGCGGTTGCGGGAGATCACCGATCTGCGGCGGGACCGGCTGGATCAGGCCGGTGGGCTCGACAACACCGGGAAGTTCATGTTGATCGGCACGCTCGTCGGCGCCGTCGGCATGATCGTGTTCCCGTTGCTGATCGGGTTCACCGCTCGGTTGCGGCATGTTGTGCAGATGAGTGTCACCGCGGCGGTGCTCGCGTTCGTGTGTGTGTTGTGCTTGGGAATGACGCATCCCTTCAGCGGTGTGTTGCGGGTGCAGCCAGAAGCGTTCACCAGTGTCACCGAAGAGATTGCTGGGATACCCGCGGAACATGATCGCTGAAGCCGTGGAGGCCTGCTACCGTTGTCGCGATGATTACCTCCTCGAGCAGATCGGGGGTCTCGTTCACAAAAGGTGAGTGCTGATGCACCCCTTGAACGGACACCCTCGCCTCACTCTCTGGTCGCACGTGCGCGAGTTCGCCGTGCCGACGTCGATGATCGAGTCTGCGACCGCCCGCCGTGCGGCAGGCGACTGGTCGGGGGCCTGCGCGGCTGCGCGGGTCGACGTGGATCTGAACCTGCGTGCACTGGGTCGCACCCATGGCAGTCAGTTCGTGGCGACGGTCCGCGCCGATCTGCGTCATCTGGCCCCTGACCTGCTTCGCTGGCACTTCCCGAGAATCAGTCCCGACGGCCTGTTGCGGCCGGGCCTCACCGTCTCGCTGGCTCGCTATCCTCCGCCGGATCACGGTGGCCGCGCGGTCCACCTCGTGGCGCGCACGCCGCCTGCGTGGGCAGATGCCGGGCAACGGATCAGCCTCGCGCTGTGGGAGCCGGCCCGTCCCCTGGCCGGGGCGGGCGGACATCCGCATCCCCGGCCTGGCCCGCGTTTCCGCCTCGACCTGCACCGCCACCTCTGGGACGCACGCAGGACATCTGAGCTGCGGGAACGGTCTGAGACCGATCCCGCGACCAGGTGGAGGGGAGAGGCTGCGAGGCTTCTCCGCGCGGAGGAACGCGCGGACGCACCCGTCACCGTGCGACTCAGTTCCCGGCGCCGCATCGTGCTGAACCCGGACGCGCCGGGTGAGGCGGTCGAACTGCCGGACGCGTCGACGTGGCTCCCGCCCGACCTGGAGCTGCTGCACGCCGGGCTGATCGACGCTGATCGGCTGCACCCGCTCGTCGCGTCGGCGCTCCTGCCGGACCGGCCTGCCGTGGCGTCACGAGATCCGGACACCCCAGGCAGTTCGCGCCTCGTCGACTGCCGTGGCGCCACACACCGGATCGGTGTGGTGAACGGTGTGCTCGTACCGCTGGACCACGACCCCGACGAGATCCGGCGCGAGGAGCTGCTGGTCGCGTTGGGCGGTACCGGTTTGCCGTGTCTGCAAGCGATCGACACCGCACACCGGCGCCCGGAGAGTCTCGCGGACGTGCGCGCTCGTCTGGACCACGGTGATACCGCAGGTGCCCTCGCTGTCGTCGAAGGTCTGCTCGGGCCTGACGTCCTCCTGCGCACCGGCGCACTGCGCGATGAGCTGGAGATGGCGGTGGACCGCCAGGTGGCTCACGGGTTGTACCGCGCAGGACTCGCCGGAGCCGGCCCTGCTCCGTCCACTCCGGACAGTCGCCGCCGCTCTCGTCGGCGGCGCGCGAACTCTCGTTGAACCTCCCAGACTTCAAGGTGATCAAATACATGTCTGTTGCTGCCCGGCCGCTCGACGCGGCCGCCGCTCTGCTGTCCCTGCTGCACGACACGGCCACCGAGCCGCGTGCGGACACCCAGTTGGAAGCACTGACGTTGGCCGTGTCGGCCGACCTGCCGGTGTTGCTGTGGGGTGAGCCGGGGATCGGCAAGACCGCTGCCCTCACCCAGCTCGCCGACGCTCTCGAACTGCCGCTGACCACGGTGATCGCCAGCGTGCACGAGCCCTCCGACTTCGCCGGACTGCCGGTGGTCGGCGACGATCCCGCGACGCAAGGGGTTCCGATGGCCCCGC
The DNA here is from genome assembly GCF_047445655.1 of Lentzea alba. Classification (GTDB taxonomy): domain Bacteria; phylum Actinomycetota; class Actinomycetes; order Mycobacteriales; family Pseudonocardiaceae; genus Lentzea; species Lentzea alba_A. Next base: position 67,591 of record NZ_JAJAEG010000040.1, on the reverse strand, counting down.
CTGACTGGGCCGTGCGCCTGGTCCGGGAGGGCCGCGGTCTGCTGTTCCTGGACGAACTGTCCACCGCCCCGCCGGCCGTGCAGGCAGCGTTGTTGCGAGTCGTGCTGGAACGCCGAGTCGGTGCGCTTCGGCTTCCGGCGGGTGTCCGGATCGTGGCCGCCGCCAACCCCCGCTCCTCTGCCGCCGATGGCTGGGAGCTGAGTGCGCCGCTGGCCAACAGGTTCGTGCATCTGCAGTGGACCTACGACCACGACGTCGTGGTGCGCGGGCTGGGCGGGACGTGGCCGAGGGCGGCGCTGCCACGGCTGGACTCGGGACGGTTGACCGACGCCGTGACGTTCGCCCGCCGGGCCGTGTGCGAACTCCTTGTCGGACGGCCGAATCTCGTGCATCAACTGCCGAAGAACGAAGCACGCCGCGGCGGCCCGTGGCCGTCACCCCGCAGCTGGGACATGGCACTGCGCCTGATCGCTTTCGCGACCGCGGCGGGTACCTCCCGGGAGGTGCTGTCGATGCTGGTGCGGGGCACGGTGGGAGACGGGCCGGGCCTGGAGTTGCTGGCGAGCCTCGACCGGATGGACCTGCCGGACCCCGAGGTGCTGCTGGCGGATCCGGCGGCGGCGGTTCTGCCCGAGCGTGGCGACCTGCGTCAGGTGGTGCTCGACGGTGTGGTGGCGGCGGTGCGCAAGCGGCCGGACGAGGCCCGCTGGACCGCGGCGTGGTCACTGCTGGTGCTGGCACTGGAAACCGGAGCTCCTGACCTGGTGGTCGTTCCTGCGGCCACGCTCGCCGCGCTGCGCCGCGACGGCTGGCAGGTGCCCGCCGCGATCGACCGGCTCGCCGGGGCCGTGTCGGTGTCGCGGCAAGCGGACCTGGCCGTCGCACGCACCGCGGCCGGTGTGGGTGCCTGCCCATGAGCATGGACGAGGAGAAGCTGTTCGCTGCCCGGTTGCACGCGGTGCGGTGCCGGCCGTACCTGGCGACGGCGTTGTTCGCGTTGCACGTCGTGGAATCACGGCGTGTGCCGACGATGGCCGTGGACCGGTACTGGCGCTGCTACGTCTCGCCGGCGTTCGTCGACCGCACCCCGGTGGAGGAGCTGGCCGGGGTGTGGGTGCACGAGGTCTCACATCTGCTGCGCGACCATCACGGGCGCGGCGACCGGTTCGCGGTGAAGCACGAGCTGACCGGGCCGGGCGAGCGGCTGAGGATGAACATCGCCGCGGACTGCGAGATCAACGACGACGTGTTCGGCGACGGGCTGGTGTGCCCCGAGGACGCCGTCCGGCCGGAACTGCTCACGTTGTCGGCGGGGCAGCTGATGGAGGACTACCTGCGCCAGTTCCGGCTCGGACCGCACACGAACGGGTTCGCCTGGCTCGACTGCGGAAGCGGCGCCGACGGGCTGGAGCGCGAGTGGGACCTGGGGCCGGACGGCGCGCACGGGCTCACCGACCAGGAACGCGATGCGGTCCGGTTCCGGGTGGCTCAGGGCATCAACGCGAGTCCCGGCGACGTCCCGCAGGGCTGGCAGCGGTGGGCGGAGGAGGCGTTCCACCCGCCGCAGCAGTGGCGGGAACTGCTGGGAGCCGCGGTCCGGTCGGCCGTGTCCAGCGCCGGTGTGGGTGAGGACTACACCTACGGCAGGCCCTCACGCAGATCAGCCGGCCTGCCCGGCGTCGTCCTGCCGAGCCTGCGCCGCCGGCCGCCGCGGGTCGTCGTCATCGTCGACACCTCCGGATCGGTGAGCGACGCCGAACTGGGCAGCGCGATCCTCGAGATCGCCGCGATCGTCCGCGCTGTGGGCGGCCGGCGGGATCTCGTCTCGGTGCTGTCCTGCGACGCCGCCGCCCACATCACCGATCCGCTGTGCCGCGCGGAGGGGATCCCGTTGGTGGGCGGTGGCGGCACGGACCTGCGAGCCGGTTTCACCAAGGCGTTGCGCACGAATCCCCGGCCCGACGTCGTCGTCGCCATGACCGACGGCCAGACTCCCTGGCCTGACACGAAACCGCCGTGCCGGACGGTGGTGGGCCTGTTCCCCCGGCAGCGTCCGTCCGGAGAGGACGATCCCGACTACGTCCCGGACACACCGCCCGAATGGGCTCGGGTGGTCGTCCTCGGCTGACGGACCAGGCGTGCCTACCGGTGAACTGCCGGAGCCGGCGAGTTCGCCTCGGCCGTGGGAGCTGTGGCCGTGGAGTCTGACCGCCATGGTGCCCGCGGCTGCACGAGCGGCCAGCGCGGATGCGCCGGCTCTTCATCTGAGTGGCGCCGGGGGACCGGTGAACCGCTGCGGTCCAGCGTGGACATCCTGTCCGTCGAGAACGAACAGCTGCGCGCGACCCCGTGGACCTCGAACAGGAGCCCCGGGGACGACGCCCGCGTCGGTCTCAGCGAAGCAAACCTGTACGAGAAGGCGGGTGGCGCCGAGATTCCGGGCTGTCGCGAGCTGATCGCCCCTTGAGACGGGCCACAGCCCACCCTGCCGGGCTCATCGGCAGGGTGGGCGACGTTCCAGCTGGGGTGATCAGTAGCCGCGGTCGGGCATCATCACCCAGAGGATGAGGTAGATGACGAACTGCGGTCCGGGCAGAAGGCAGGACAGCAGGAACAGAAGACGGACGGTGCCCGGCTTCCAGCCCCAGCGCTGGGCGAGCCCCGCGCACACACCCGCGATCATCCGGTTGGTCCTGGGCCGGCTCAAAGCAACTGTCGTGGTCATATACCCACAATGCGCTCGTTGGTCCAGATGTTGCATCGGGGATGAACCCTGGTTTCACCCGGACGTGTTACAGGCCGTAACCCTGAGGCTCTGACCTGCGACCACACGGTTGTCCCGAACCTTGGGGAGCCGAGATGAGCGTCAGCGTTCTCGTCGACACGGTATTCGTCGCGGTCTACGTCCCGCTGCTCTGGCACGCCTGGCAGTGGCTCCGAACGAAAGAAACAGCCGGGTCCCCGTCCCCGCTGCGCAGCCTCACGCTCAAGGACGACCCGTACCCGCGGGCGGTGCCGATCGCCGCGCTCGCGGTCACCCACCTGACCCACAGCGCGCTGGCGGCGATACCGCTCGGGTTCCTCGTGCTCGTCGCGGCCGAATCGGCCTGGCGCAACCGCGACCGGTGGACACGGACGCACCTGTGGGCGTTGGGGCGCCTGAGGGTTCCGGCGGCGGTCGTGCTCATCACGGCCGTGATGTTGTTGTTCGGCAACACAGCCACGCTCAGGCAACCAGGTGTCGGACTGCAGATGTGGCTGGCAACCGTCGCGATGGGTGCGAGCGTGTGGTTCGTGACGCGCAGGCTCGTGCTGACTTCGTGGCCGCAGAAGAAGTGGCGGAGTGCGCGGCCGGAGCTGGGTTCGTTGATCAGGCTCGGGTTGTGCGTGCTCGTCGGGGTGATCGGCTGGATCTACGGGCCGCGGCAGCTCACCGGGTACGCGGTGGTGCTCGGGATCGTGGTGTTCCTCGGGCTGATGTGGGCGGTCTGGGAACGGGAAGGCGACCCCAGGGCCGCGCAGACCAAGATCGGTGAGGCGGATCGGGCGCGGAACAAGGTCGCGATGCGGCCGGGTCCGCAGCAGAGGCCGGCGGTCAGGCGGGTGGCGCGCGCGCTCGCGATCACGCCTGCGACCGCGCTCGCGATCGCCTACCTGCCGATCGCCTACGAGGCGGACGGGCAGGGCGTGCTGACGGCGATGCGGGTGCTGGTGTTGTGCTGCGTCGCGATCCTGTTCGGCGACTGGCTGATGGCCCGCAGCGCCAAGGAACCCTGGCACACGCCGCACCGCTGGTGGTTCACGGCAGGGGTCGTCACAACCTCGGCGGCAGCGCTGATCATCGTGGCAGCGCTGGGCTGGACACTGCCGCTCACCGTGCTGTTCCTGATGTTCGCGGGGCTCTTGCTGAGCGAGGCGCAGCGGTTCGCGGAGACCGTGCCGGTGCCGAAGGGGTTGCTGTTCCTCGGCTTCACGCGCACGCCGGTGGCGTTGCTGCTGGTGGTGTGTCTCGCGAGCTACCCGACGGTGGCGGTGGAGAGCTGGTCGACGAACCTCAGGCAGGTGGTGCGCATGGCGTCGACGGTCATGGCCTTCGAACCGGCCAGCACCTGAAGCGCGAGGCCGTCGAGCATGCTCACCATCATGTTCGCCAGCTCGACCGGGTCGCCGGACGAGTGGATGTCACCGGATTCCTGGCCGTCGCGGAAGATGCTCGCCACGATGTCGCGCCACTCGCCGTAGAAGCGCTCGTTGAGCTCCTGCAGCTCGGGGTTGCGGATGGCCTCGACCCAGAGCTCGGCCCAGACCTTCCACGCCTCGACGGTCTCGGCGCCCTCGGGCAGGTACGACTCGACGACCATGCGCAGGCGCGACAGCGGCGCCTCGTCGGACTCGAGGATCCAGCGGCGGCGCCGGACGGACAGTTCGAAGCAGTGCTCGAACGCGGCGTCGGTCAGCTCGCGCTTGGTCTCGAAGTAGTAGTGGACCGTGCCGCCGGACACGCCGGCGTCCTTCGCCACGTCGGACACCCGGAGGTGGCGGAAGCCCTCTGCCGCGATCACCTTGCAGGTGGACGCGAGGATCTGCGCCTTGCGTTCTGCTTCCACGCTTGGACGGGGCATCCGTCACCTCCTGATTTACTCCGAACCTTACCGAAACAGGGAACGAAGCTTGCGCTTGTCGACCTTTCCCACCTTGGTCTGAGGCAATTCGGGCACGATTGTGACGCCTTGAGGCTCGTAAAGTTCGCCCAGTTCGTCGACCACCGAACCGCGGAGCTTATCGAAGTCGATTTCCTGGCCGTCAGTGACAAGAAACAGGTGCACGACTTCGCCGAGCGCGTCGTCGGGTTTCGCGACCGCCGCCGCCCTGCGGATACCCGGAAGCGTGACGAGGAAGTCGTCAAGCAGCCGTGAGTAGACGTTGTCCGAGGTCCGGCCGGTGACGATCACGTCCTTGCTGCGGTCGTTGAGGTAGAGGTAGCCCTCGTCGTCGAAGTAGCCCACGTCGCCGGTGTCGAACCAGCCGTCGCTGGTCTCGCTCAGCGGCGGCTCGCCCCAGTACCCCTCCATCACGTGCGGGCCGCGCACCCAGACGTCGCCGTCGCGGATCTCGACCTCCATCACCGGGTCGGGCTTGCCGACCGTGCGCAGGGTCTCCGGGCGGTCGAGGTCGACGTCGGCGCCGGGCATCATCGAGATGCCCAGTGCCTCGGTCATGCCGTAGCCCTGGTTGACGACCGGGCCCCACCGCTCGATCGCCTGGCGCAGCCGTTTCGGCGCGAGCGGCGAGCCCCCGACGACGACCATGCCGAACTGCGGGCCCGGGCAGTCCGGGTGGTCGAGCACCTCGTACATCATCGGCGGCACGAACATCGTCGTGGTGATCTGCTCGTCGTGGGCCTGGCGCGCGAACGTGTCCGCGTCGAACGTCGACGGGCCCAGCACCAGCTTCGACCCGGTGATCAGTGCGGCCTTCGACATGGAGGCGCCACTGCCGTGGGTGATGAGGGTGTTGCACAGCATGTTCGTCGCAGGCATGGACGCGCGTGCGTCCGTGGCGGCGAGCCGGTTGGGGCGGTGCACCGCGAGCTTGGGCAGCCCGGTGGTGCCGCCGGTGTAGGCGACGGTGGTGAAGTCCGGCGCCGGGGTGCGTTCGACGGGATCGCCGGGGAGGTCCTGGAGGTGCCAGCCGTCGATCTGGGTGCCGAACTCCGGATCGACCACGACCTCGGCCACCTCGGCGCGGTCGATGAGGGCTTTGAGCTCGGCGGGGCCGGGTTCCGGTGGCACGTAGACCAGCCGGCCGCCGAGCAGGTGGACCGCCAGGTTCAGCAGAACGGCCTCGGGGGTGTTGCCGACGTACACCGCCACGCCGTCGCCGGGCTTGATGCCGCGCTGGACGAGTCCGTCTGCAAGGCGGAACAGCAGGTCGCGGGCCTGAGATCGGGTGAGGCGGGTGTCGCCGCCCACGATCGCCTCGCGGTCTCCCTCCGTCGTCAGGTGCTGCAACACCAGATCGACATAGGTCATGAGTCCTGTGTACTCCTGGGCCTCGTACGCTGATCGGGTGGTCGCACCCCCCATCGCGCCGGAATCGCCGGAATTGCCCGCTCGCCGACGCCGGTTGAGCCGTCCGGTGCTGTTGCGCATGGCACTCGCCGCTGCCGGCGGCGTGCTGATCTACCTGAGCTTCCCGCCGCGGCCGCTGTGGTTCCTGGCACCGCTCGGGTTCGCGTTGCTCGCGTACGTGATCCACGAACGGCGGGCGCGGGCCGGGTTCGGCTACGGCGTGCTGTTCGGGCTCGGGTTCATGGTGCCGTTGCTGCGGTGGACGGGGGAGTTCGTCGGGCTGATCGCGTGGCTGCCGCTGGCGCTCGCGTGTGCGCTGATGATCTCCATCGGCACAGCGGCGATGGCCTGGGCGTCTCGGGTGCCGGGGTGGCCGTTGTGGGCGGCGTGCCTGTGGGTGGCGGACGAGGCGTTGCGCGGCGTGTTCCCGTTCGGTGGCTTCACCTGGGGCAAGATCGCGTTTGGACAGCCGGAGGGCTGGTACCTGCCGCTCGCGTCCCTGGGCGGCGCGCCGCTGGTGTCGTTCGCGGTGGTGCTGACCGGGTTCGGGCTGTTCTGGGTGCTGAAGAACTGGAAGCTCGGCGTGCCGCTGTTCGTGGTGCCGCTGGTGATCGGGTTCGTGGTGCCGGTGGGGGTGGACGCCTCCGCCGGGACCGTGACCGTCGCCGCGATCCAGGGCAACGTTCCGCGCGCGGGCCTCGACTTCAACGCCCAACGCCGCGCGGTGCTCGACAACCACGCCAAGAAGACCATGGAACTGGCAGCGGCGGTCGCGCGCGGTGAGGCGAAGCAGCCGGACATCGTGATCTGGCCGGAGAACTCGTCCGACATCGATCCATTTCGGAATGCCGACGCCGCCGCGTTGATCGACACGGCCGCCGACGCGATCAAGGCGCCGATCGCGGTGGGTGCGGTCGTGGTCGACCGGGGCGACGGGCTGCCTCGCAACACGGTGGTGCTGTGGGAGCCCGGCAAGGGGCCGACCGACACCTACACGAAGCGCAAGCTGCAACCGTTCGGCGAGACGATGCCGATGCGGTCGTTCTTCCGGCTGTTCGCGTCCGAGGTGGACCGTGCGGGTGTGTTCCAGCCTGGTTCGGATCCGGACGGTTTCGTCATGGGGCCCGCGAAGGTCGCGATTGACACGTGTTACGAAGTGGCGTTCGACTCAGTGGTGCGCGACACGGTGACGGCCGGCGCGACGATCATCGCGATCCCCACGAACAACGCCACGTTCGGGTACACGGAGATGACCTACCAGCAGCTTTCCATGTCACGTGTGCGTGCGGTGGAGCACGGCCGGGCAGTGGTTGTGGCGGCCACCTCTGGGGTCAGCGCCATCGTCCAGCCTGACGGTTCCGTCACTCAGAAGACTGGCCTTTTCGTGCCGGATGCCCTGGTCGCGGAACTGCCGCTGCGGTCACAGACTACGCTGGCCACTTGGCTAGGAGCCTGGCCCGAGTGGGTGCTGACCGCTGCGGGCCTTGTCGCGTTGGCGCTGGGCTTCACCCGACGACGGAAGGACTCGAATGGCGCAGCAGCCTGACCAGGAACTCGGGCAGGTGCTGGTGGTGATCCCGACCTACAACGAGCGGGACAACATCGGAAAGATCGTCAAGAGACTGCACACGGCACTGCCCGACGTGCACGTGCTGGTGGTCGACGACGGCAGCCCCGATGGCACCGGCCAGCTCGCCGACGAGATGGCGGCCGCCGACGAGCGCGTCCACGTGATGCACCGCACCGAGAAGGCCGGACTGGGCGCCGCGTACGTCGCGGGCTTCCAGTGGGCGCTCGACCGCGAGTACGGCGTCATCTGCGAGATGGACGCGGACGGCTCGCACGCTCCGGAGCAGCTGCACCGGCTGCTGGACGCGCTCCCGCAGGCGGACCTCGTGCTGGGCTCGCGCTGGGTGCCGGGTGGCGAGGTCGTGAACTGGCCGGCGCAGCGCAAGTTCCTCTCGCTGGGCGGCTCGCTGTACTCGCGGCTCGCGCTGGGCGCGAACATCCGCGACATGACGGGGGGCTACCGGGCGTTCCGCGCGGACACCCTGCGCAAGCTGAACCTCGCCTCGGTCGCGTCGGCCGGCTACTGCTTCCAGATCGACCTGCTGTGGCGGACGCTGGAGCTGGGCTTCCGGGTGCGCGAGGTGCCGATCACGTTCCTGGAGCGCGAGTTCGGCGAGTCGAAGATGAGCGGCAACATCGTCCGCGAGGCGCTGATCCGCGTGACGAAGTGGGGCCTGCGCCGTCGCGGCAACCAGGTCAAGGCGCTGCTCACCGGCAAGAAGAAGTAGCACGTTTGGCATGTCCGGCGGTTGCGAGCGCAACCGCCGGACTTCAGCCTTGAACCCATGGGCCTCGCCGACCGGATGATCCGCCTGCTCTGGGCGGTCGGTGGCGAGGACGTGGCCGCGCGGATCCTGCGCGCCCACTGGCGGTTGCTGGAAGGCGACGACCCCGAGGGCCGTGCCCTGCGGGGTCGCCTGGTGGCGGCACTGCGCGCCGAACTGCCTGGCCGTGACGCCGACATCCGCGAAGCCGTGCTGGCCGACGAGCTGGCGTTGCTGAAGCCCGGTGAGAAGCCGAGCCGTGCGACGGTGCTGCGGATCGTGCGCGCTCTCAGCTGAGTGCGGGCACGTACTCCCTGAGCACCTCCATGCCGGTCACGGCGGGCACGCCGGACGGCTCCGGGCCGAGGACGCGGGCCAGGATCGGGCCCAGCACCTCGCGGAAGAAGTGGTCGGCGTGTTCCTTGGTCTCCCAGACCGCGATGATCCGGAAACCGTCGTCGGCCTGGCAGGCGTAGCGGGCCCTGAGCCCCTCCGGGGACGCCGCGCCCATCGTCTTGTCGAGCTGCTCGAGCGACTTCGTGGGCGGGGTTGCGATGGTGAGCCACATGGTGTTCCTCCTCCTTCGACGTTGGCGTTGAAGGTAGGAAGTTCTGGCTGGTCAGCCATCCGCCGGAGTACTCGGGCGGGTACTCATCCACGCCGCGATCTGGCTGCGGGTGCGGAAGCCGAGCTTGGTCAGGATGTGCTGGACGTGGTTCTGCGCGGTGCGTTCGGAGATCACCAGCTCGCGGGCGATCTCGCGGTTGGTCAGGCCTTTCGCGACCAGGCTGGCGACCTCGTGCTCGCGGCTGCTCAGTTCGGTGGTCGTGAAGGCGGTCATGCCGAGGGCCCGGATGGCGCGGTCGGCTGAGCGCTGCACGGCGTCGGCGTCCTGACCCAGCGCTCTGAGCGCCGCCGCGAGGTGCCAGCGCGCCTCGGCGGCGAACGCCGGGGCACCCGCCTGGGAGGCCTCGTCGACGGCCTGTTCGAGATCAGCGGCGGCTTCCTCGAAGTGCCCGAGGGCGAGGTTGCCGCGTCCCAGCGCCAGGGACACAGGTCCCATGTAGGCGACGCCGTTTCCGGCCGCGTGCTCACCGCGGAAGACCTCCAGCCGCGACATGATCAGGGCGAGGTCGTCGAGCAGGCCCACACCGGACGTCACGAGCACCGCGTCCACCAGGCCCGGCACGACGAAGAACGCCGGCAGGTCCCACTCGCCGATCGGCCCGCTGCGGCGGTACCACTCCAGTGCCTCCTCGCGGAAACCCGCGCGCAGCAACAGGAACGCCCGCGTCAGCTTCGACATCAACCGGAATCGCGGCGGCGGGTCGTGGAAGTGGCGGGCGAGCGCGAGGCCGTCCTCGGTCACGCCGAGGTGGGTCGCCAGGCCGCACTGCAGCGCGAAATACGCGCCCGACGCGGGTTCGCGTTCGATGACCCGCATCCGGTCGTAGGCGCGGCGCCCGACCTCCTGCGCTTCGGCGAACCGGCCCTGCGCCTGGGCGAGGCACGCGGTCACGACCTCCAGGTGCCACCGCGCGACCTCGCCGCCGACGCGGTCGCAGGCCAACTTGAGAGCGGGCAGTTCTTCTTGTGCCGCAGCGAGTTCGCCGCTCTCGGTCAGCACGTGGACGCGCCACAGCGATCCCCACATGGCACCCCGCGGGCTCCGGGTGCGCTGAGTGAGGTCGATCATCTCCGAGGCCAGTCCGAGGCGTTCCGCGCGACCTTTGGGGCCAGGACAGGCCTCCTGACGTGCGTGCAGGGCCTCGGCGAGCGCACGGTCGTCGCCGCTGTGCCGGGCCAGTTCGAGGGCTTCGCGACTGAGCTGGTCGAGGCGGTGTTGTTCGCCTCGGTAGAACGCGAGGTGGCTGCGCTGGGCGAGCAGCCGGGCACGGGTCGCAGGGCTGACGGGTTGGCGGAGTGCGTTGTCGCACAACGGGGTCGCGACCGCGTTGACGCCGGCGCCCGGTGCGGCTTCGAGGACCAGCGCGGCCTCCGCGATCTGTTCCGGAGTCGTGGCCAGTTCGGCGGCGCGTTGGGCGGCCTGGACGCACGCCGCGAGATCACCCGCGAAGTAGGCCGCTCTGCCCAGTGCCACCTGGACTTCGCAACTGTCGCCGAGGTCCGCCGCCGTCCGGTAGAGACGCACGCCTTCTTCGTAGGCGAGGCGAGCGACCGCGTCCTCGGCCGCGCGGATCGTCCACACGCGAGCCTCTTCTGTTGCACCGCAGCCGATCCAGTGCCTTGCCACGTCCGCGTAATTCGTGGAGTCCGCCATCGCTTCGGCGATCCGGCGGTGGATCGTGCGGCGTTCGGCCGTCGTGAGGTTCGCCTCGACCGCGTCCCGAGTGAGCGCGTGCACGAACCGATGACCGGTTGCGTCGATCAGCATGTCGGCCTCGTCCAACGCGCTGAGCGGCACGCCGGACGCCGCGGCGGCGAGGTCGGGGTCGAAGTCGCGGCCGATCAGCGCAGCCGTTCTGATCAGGTCGCGGGCTTCGGAGCCCAGCCGGTCGAGGCGGGCGGTGACGATGTCCCGGACGCTGCGCGGCGGCTGGTCCGGCCGCCACGTGCCGTCGTCGACCGCGCGGGCGATCTCCGTGACGAACAACGGGTTTCCGCTGGTCAACGACGCGACCTCGGCCGCGTGTTCCGCGCCGACCAGCTCGGCGACCTCGTCGGCCGAGAGCCCGTGCAGGTCGATCCGGACGGCCGACCGCATGAGGTCCGCGACCGCCGGGCACGGGTCGCGGAAGGTGGCGAAGATCAGCACGTTCCTGAGGTTGGTCGCGAGGTGGGCGAGCACGAGCAGCGAGGCCTGGTCGGCCCAGTGGACGTCCTCGACGATGATCACCAGCCCGTCGCGGTCCACCGCGGTCGCGACCGCGTCGAACACCCGGAACCGGTCCTGCGGCACCTCGGCGTCGTGCGCGAGCACCAGGTCCGGGTCGGCACCGACAGCCTTGAGAACCTGGCGCCACGGCCAGAACGCCGGTGCACCTTCGGTCTCGACGCAATGCCCCCACACGACCGCACGACCGACCGCGAGCGCGTGCCCGGCGAGCTCCTGGGCCAGCCGCGTCTTGCCGATGCCGGGCTCGCCGCCGCACAGCACCAGCCCGCCGGTCTCCGCGGCGACCCACGTCCGCATCATCGCCAGCTCGCGGCCCCGCCCCACCACCTTCACAACTCCGATATCGCGTTCAGGTCGGATCGTGTTTCGCGAAAATAAGTTGAGCGAGTTCGGTCCGGACGTCATGATTCTGTCGTTCGCGCAGCTCAGAGGCGTAAGAAATTGATTTGCACAATGGTGGAGATGGGGCTGTGGAGCCCCGCCCGTCTGTAAAACGGGAGCCTCGCGCAAAGGCGGTTCGACTCCGTCCTCCACCACCAGAACGTTGCGCCACCGGGGTGACCCCGGGCAACGACCCCCTTCCGCCACACGACACAAGAGGTGGAAGGGGGACGACATGTCCATTGATGTGCAGCAGCCACGTCCGCTCGGCCTCGTCGGCACCGAGGTCCAGATCGCCGGCACCGCGGGTGGGGCGTTCGAGGCGCAGTTCAACTACCGGATCCACGAGGGCCACGACGAGGTCACCGGAGGCTTCATGGCCGGTGACGGAGTGGGTGGCCACGGCCAGTTCCAGGTCAGCGTCGACGTGTCGGGGGCGGCGTTCGCGCTCGACCGGCTCTTCGTCGAGGTGTTCTGGGTGTCGCCGAAGGACGGCGAGGAGCTCGACAAGGTCATCGTGCCCGTGGTCTACGGGCCGCGGATCGTGCCGGGATACCGCGTCTACCAGGAGTACACCGTCAAACCCGGCGACACGTTGTGGGCGATCGCCACGCAGTTCTACGGCGCCGGCAACCTCTACACGCGGCTCGTGCGGGCCAACCCGCACGTGATCACCGACCCCAACGTGATCAGTCCGGGGAGTGTGATCAGGGTTCCGCAGGCCTGACCAGGTCGACGTGGCTCCTCGCAGTGAGTTAGGACACGGGCTCAAGTGATCCTGTGCCGAGGACCTGGCGCCTTGTTGGTTTCATACAAAGCACGCTGCTCAACTCGCTTCGATCTAGCGGTTTTCCTACCGGGTAGTAGACGAGAGTGTGTACATCGATTGGGCGGCGACTGCCGCTGAGGTCGTTATGTCCGCGAGGAGCCAAGTCGTTGTTCAGTCGTGTAGCGATCGTCAACCGCGGGGAAGCCGCTATGCGGCTGATCCACGCCGTCCGTGAGCTCGCCGCCGAGTCAGGGGAACGGATCGAGACCGTCGCCCTGTACACCGATGTCGACAAGTCGGCGCCCTTCGTCCGGGAGGCCGACCTCGCCTACAACCTCGGCCTGGCGGCTGATCGTCCGTACCTCAACCTGAAGGTGCTGGAGACCGCCCTCGTCGAGACGAAGGCCGACGCCGCGTGGGTCGGCTGGGGCTTCGTCGCCGAGATTCCCGAGTTCGCTGAGCTGTGCGAGAAGGTCGGGGTCACGTTCGTCGGCCCGTCGGCCGAGGCCATGCGCAAGCTCGGTGACAAGATCGGCTCGAAGCTGATCGCCGAGGAGGTTGGGGTTCCCGTCGCGCCGTGGTCGCGCGGCGCCGTCGAGAACCTCGAGCACGCCTTGAAGGTGGCTGAGGAGGTCACCTACCCGTTGATGCTGAAGGCGACCGCCGGCGGTGGTGGCCGCGGTATCCGCAAGATCACCTCGCCTGCGGAGCTGGAGGAGAACTTCGACCGCACCAGCATGGAGGCCGAGCGCGCGTTCGGCTCCGGCGTGATGTTCCTGGAGCGCCTGGTCACCGGCGCCCGGCACGTCGAGGTGCAGGTCATCGCCGACGGTCAGGGCACGGCGTGGGCGCTGGGCGTGCGCGACTGCTCGGTGCAGCGGCGCAACCAGAAGATCATCGAGGAGTCGGCCTCCTGTGTGCTGGAGCCCTCGCAGGTCGACGACCTGAAGGCCTCCGCCGAGCGTCTCGCGAACGCCGTCGGCTACCGCGGCGCGTGCACCGTCGAGTTCCTCTACCACCCCGGTGAGAAGCTCTTCGCGTTCCTGGAGGTCAACACCCGTCTTCAGGTCGAGCACCCGATCACCGAGATCACCACGAGCTTCGACCTGGTCAAGGCGCAGCTGCACGTCGCGGGCGGCGGCAAGCTGGAGGGCGCCAAGCCCGTCGAGCTCGGTCACGCGGTCGAGGCTCGCCTGAACGCCGAGGACCCGGACCGCGACTTCGCGCCGTGCCCCGGCAGGATCGTCCGGCTGGAGCTGCCCGCCGGCCCCGGTGTCCGCGTGGACACCGGTGTGGCCGAGGGCTCGCAGATCCCCGCCGACTTCGACTCGATGATCGCGAAGATCATCGCGTACGGCCGCGACCGCGACGAGGCGCTGGGCAAGCTGCGCCGCGCCATGGCCGAGACGACCGTGATCATCGAGGGCGGCACGACCAACAAGAGCTTCGTCCTCGACCTGCTGGACGAGCCCGCCGTGATCGACGGCTCGGCCGACACGTCGTGGATCGACCGGGTCCGCGCCGACGGCGGCCTGATCTCGCACCGCCACTCCGCCATCGCGCTGGCCGCCGCCGGCATCGAGGTGTACGAGGACGAGGAGCAGCTCAACCGCACCCAGCTGCTGGCGTCCGCGCACGGCGGCCAGCCGCGCACGAACCACGAGGGTGCGGTCAAGCTGGAGTTCGTGCTGCGCGGCGAGCCGTACGTGGTGCAGGTCGCCCGCATCGGCAACGCGAAGTACCGCGTGGGTGTCGCCGCCGCCGACTCCGACACCGTGCTCACCGGTGACGTCGACGTCGAGCGGTTCGACCACCACGTCGGCCAGATCACCGTGAACGGCACCCGTTTCCGGGTCGTCACCGGCACCTCCGGCCCGGTCCACCAGGTCGAGGTCGACGGTGTCACCCACCGCGTCACCCGCGACGAGGGCGGCGTCCTGCGCTCGCCGATGCCCGCGCTGGTCGTCGCGACCCCGCTGGAGGTCGGCGCCGAGGTCGAGGCCGGTGCGCCGGTCCTCGTGCTCGAAGCGATGAAGATGGAGACCGTGCTGCGCGCGCCGTTCCGTGCGCGGTTGAAGGAGCTCAACGTCGTCGTCGGCACGCAGGTGCCCGCCGGTGGCGCGTTGCTGAAGCTCGAAGAGGTCGAGGACGCGGCGGGTGGCGCCGAGGAGCAGAGGTCCGAGTCCGCGGTCGAGCTGGAACTGCCCGCGCCGCGCACGGACGTCCAGCCAGAGGAGCTCGTCGCTCGCGGTCTCGACGACCTGCGGAACCTGCTGCTGGGCTTCGACACCACGGCCGCGGACACCGAGCGGGTGCTGTCGGACTACATGGGCGCGCGGCACGACCTGCTGGAGCGCCCGCTCGTCGAGGAAGCCAAGCTGCTCGGCATCTTCGCCGACCTGTGCGACCTCTCGCGCAACCGCCCGGCCGGCGAGGAGACCAAGCCGGAGAACCACATCCACTCGCCGCGCGAGCACTTCCACACGTACCTGAAGACGTTGGACGCGGACCGCGCGGCACTGCCCGAGGGCTTCCGCGCCCGCCTGCAGAACGTGCTCAGCCACTACGGCATCACGGAGCTGGAGCGCACGCCGGCGTTGGAGCAGGCCGTGTTCCGCATCTTCGTGGCGCTGCGCCGCGGTGTGTTCGACGCGGCCGTGGCGACGACCCTGCTGCGCCAGTGGGTGCAGGAGGCGCCGCCGGTCGAGTCGGAGCAGGTGCAGGTCGGCCTGGTGCTGGAGCACATCGTCGCCGCCACCCAGGTCCGCTACCCGGCCGTCGCCGACCTGGCCCGCAGCGTCGTGTTCACGTGGTTCGCGCAGCCGTTGGTGCGCCGCAACCGCGCCCGCGTGCACAGCGAGGTCCGCAAGCACCTGATCCACCTGGACGCTTCTCCCCAGGCTGCCGACCGCGAAGAGCGGATCGCCGCGATGGTGGCGTCGGCCGAACCGCTGGTGCGCCTGCTCGGCCAGCGCATCGGCAAGCCCGGCGCGGACAACACCCCGCTGCTGGAGGTGCTGGCCCGCCGCTACTACACCAAGAAGGCGCTGGAGAACCCGCGCGTCAGCGGTTCGTTCTTCATCGCGGAGAACGAGCCGGAGCAGACCCGCCTGGTGTCGACCGCGGTGGAGTTCCCCTCGCTGTCGGACGCCGTCGGTGACGTGGTGAAGCACGCCAACGGCAACGCGGTCGTCGCGGACCTCTACGTCAACTGGGCCGACGGCCCGTCCGACCAGGACGAGCTGGCCGCGGGTCTCGGTGCCGCGCTGGCCGCGCACCAGCTGCCGCCGACGATCACCCGCATCACCACCACGGTGGCGGGCCGCCGCGGCGAGTCCATGCACCACCACTTCACGTTCCGCCCGTCCTCCAACGGGTTCGCCGAGGAGAGGCTGGTGCGCGGGCTGCACCCGCGCATCGCCGAACGCATGCAGCTGGAGCGCTTGCGCGAGTTCGACCTCACCCGGCTGCCGTCCGTGGACGAGGACGTCTACCTGTTCCGCGCGGTGGCCAAGTCGAACAAGTCCGACGAGCGTTTGGTGGCGTTGGGTCAGGTCCGCGACCTGACGCCGCTGCGGGACGACGACGGCCGGATCGTCGCGCTGCCCGCCGCCGAGGACGTGCTGGCGACCTGTCTGGACGGTATCCGCCGGGCTCGTGCGCAGGCCGGTGGCCGGACTCGCCTCGCCACCAACCGCGTCGTGCTGTACGCGTGGCCGCCGACCGATCTGTCCTCAAAGGACCTGGACGCGGTCGGTTCGCGTGTCCTGCCCACGACCACGGGCCTGGACCTGGAAGAGGTCCTGTTCCTGGCGCGCCGCAAGGACCCCGTCTCCGGCGAGCTCACCGACATCGGTGTGCGGATCGCGCAGGACGCGGGCGCGGGCATCTCGTTCTCGTTCGTGCAGCCGCCGACCGAGCCGATCCAGCCGCTCGACGACTACCGCCAGAACGTCCTGCGCGCCCAGTCGCGCGGCACGATCTACCCGTACGAGCTGGTCGACATGCTGGTCGGCGACGGCGGGTCCTTCGTGGAGCACGATCTCGTCGACGGCTCCTTGGTTCCGGTCGACCGCCCGCGCGGTGGCAACAAGGCGGGCATCGTCGTCGGTGTGGTGACCACGCCGACCCCGGCCTACCCCGAGGGCATGAAGCGCGTCGTGCTGCTGGGTGACCCGACCAAGTCGTTGGGTGCTCTGGCCGAGCCCGAGTGCTCCCGCGTGATCCACGCGCTGGACCTGGCTTCGTCGCTATCGGTGCCGCTGGAGTGGTTCTCGCTCTCATCCGGCGCGAAGATCTCGATGAGCTCCGGCGTCGAGAACATGGACTGGGTCGCCGCGGCTCTGAAGCGGATCGTCGAGTTCACCCAGGCCGGTGGCGAGATCAACATCGTGGTGAACGGCATCAACGTCGGCGCCCAGCCGTACTGGAACGCCGAGGCCACGATGCTCATGCACACCAAGGGCATCCTGGTCATGACCCCGGACTCGGCCATGGTGCTGACCGGCAAGCAGGCGCTGGACTTCTCCGGCGGTGTCTCGGCCGAGGACAACTACGGCATCGGCGGCTACGACCGCGTCATGGGCCCGAACGGCCAGGCGCAGTACTGGGCCCCGAACCTGCGCTCGGCGTTCGACGTTCTCATGGCCCACTACGAGCACACCTACATCGCGCCGGGCGAGCCCGGCCCGCGCCGGGTCGCCACCACGGACCCCTCGTCGCGTGACGTCTCTTCGTACCCGCACGTGGTCGGCGACAGCCCGTTCACGACGGTCGGCGAGATCTTCTCGGTGGAGTCCAACCCGGACCGCAAGAAGCCGTTCGACATCCGCACGGTGATGCGCGCCCTCAGCGACCAGGACCACGAGGTGCTGGAGCGGTGGGCGGGCATGGCCGAGGCCGACACCGCGGTCGTGCAGGACGTGCACCTCGGCGGCATCCCCGTGACGCTGCTGGGCATCGAGTCGCGCGGCGTCGCCCGCACCGGCTTCCCGCCCACCGACGGCCCGGACACCTACACCGCCGGCACGCTGTTCCCGAAGTCGTCGAAGAAGGCGGCCCGCGCGATCAACGCGGCCTCGGGCAACCGCCCGCTGGTGGTGCTGGCCAACCTGTCGGGCTTCGACGGCTCGCCGGAGTCGATGCGCGAGCTCCAGCTGGAGTACGGCGCGGAGATCGGCCGGGCGATCGTGAACTTCCGCGGGCCCATCGTGTTCTGCGTGATCTCGCGGTACCACGGTGGCGCGTTCGTGGTCTTCTCGAAGGCCCTGAACCCGTCGATGACCGTGCTGGCCGTCGAGGGATCGTTCGCTTCGGTGATCGGTGGTGCGCCGGCTGCGGCTGTGGTGTTCGCACGGGATGTCGACGGGCGTACCGCCAACGACCCGCGGGTGAAGAAGCTGGAGACCTCGGTCTCTGAGGCTTCCGGTGCCGAGCGGGCGGCGTTGACGGCCGAGTTGGCTGCTACGCGGCAGTCGGTGCGAACGGAGAAGCTGAACGAGATGGCCGCCGAGTTCGACCGGGTGCACAGTGTGCAGCGGGCTGTGGAGGTCGGGTCCGTGGACGCGATCATCTCGGCGGCTGAGCTGCGGCCGGCGATCATCAAGGCCGTTGAGGACGGTCTGGCGCGCTAGTCGCTAGGTTGTGGGGAGCCCCGGTCACGTGGCCGGGGCTCCTTGCTCTCCGGGGGTTCACCGTGCGGGACATCGCTGAACTGGCCGATGTGGACGAACCAGGCTGGCCGGTGGTGGCGGAGGCGATCGCCGCCGGCCTCACCGAGTGCGTGGTGCTGCCACCGGAGTCGCGGCAATGCCGCGCGACTTTGCTGCAGCTGCAGGTGACCGTCAGGTCGTTGCTGGGCGCGGTCACGCTCAACAGCGGCGGGCTGTTGCTCCACCACGGCTGGTTGCGGGTGTACGGCGGGTCCGGCGGCGCGCTGCCGAGTCTGGCCGAAGTCAACGGGTTTCCGGCTGTCGTCGATCCTGCTTGGGCACCGCGCGCCGGACTGATCCTCGCGCACGACGTGCTGGGTGGTGCGTTCGCGCTGAACGGCGTGGATTGTGCGCAGCACGGCCGGCCGGGCGAGCCGGGGCAGGTCGTCTACTTCGCACCGGACTCGCTGGAGTGGGAGACCTTCGACGGCGGGCACGGCGCGTGGCTCATGTGGATGCTGGACGGCGGGCTGGAGAAGTACTACGCCACCGTGTTCTGGCCGTCGTGGCAGACGGAGGTGGAGCGGCTCGGCCTGCGAGACGGGATCACCATGTACCCGCCGCTGTGGTCGAAGGAAGGGGCGGACGACATCGCCGGCACGACCCGCAGTGCCGTGCCGTTGGGCGGACAGCTGTCGTTCCACGCGGAGTCGGCCCGGCAGCTGGGCCTGGCCGATCCCGGGCCGCTCGGGGAGGTCTGACGCGTGGGGGAGTGGAAGCGGGACCGGATCGGGGCGTCGTTGCGCGGCGAGAACCCCACTGTGATGCGGCGGCTGACCGCTGGGTTCGCGAACATCGGTGACGCCCAGTTCCTGCCGGGCTACTGCGTCCTGCTGGTGGACACGCCGGGCGTGCAACGACTGACCGACCTGCCACGCCGCAGGAGGCTGCACTTCCTGTCCGACATGGACGTCCTCGGCGAGGCCGTGGAACGCGTCTGCGCGCGCCGCGACCCGGGATTCCGCCGTGTGAACCTGGAGATCCTCGGCAACACCGATCCCTACCTGCACGCCCACATCTGGCCGCGCTACGACTGGGAACCACCGGACATCGTCGGCCGCCCGGTGTGGCTGTACCCGGTCGAACGCTGGTCCGATCCGGCCACCGCCCTCGGGGCGGCCCACGACGACCTGAGGGCGGAACTCACTGCGGAGCTCGACCTTCTGCGTTCGTGATCCCGAACGGGACGTGCACACAAGGCACGGTCTGGATCAGGTGCCCGCGCTGGTCGTCGAAGAAGATGTGCGGCTTCAACACGTCGAGAATCGGCGCCTTCTTCAAGCCTCCCAGGAAGAACGCGTCGTTCACCGTCAGTCCCCAGGCCTTGAGGCTGTTGATCGCCCGCTCATGAGCCGGCGCCGACCGAGCGGTGACCACGGAGACTCGCACCCGATCCTCGGCAACCCGCTGAATCCGGTTGATCCCGGCGAGAAAGTTCCGCAACGGCCCGGGGTCGAGCGGCGTGACGACGTTCAACGCCTCGTGCTGCTGGAACTGATCAAGCCCACCGGATTGATAGATCCGCTCAGCACCGTCATCCGCGAGCACCCCGTCGAAGTCGAACGCGATCCGCAACGCGGGATCGTCGTCGTCCCGAAAGGACGACTTCAAAACCTGCCCAGCGGGCAGCCCGGCCGCGGTAGCTCGGCGCACGTCCTTCTCGTGCGCGGACAAGAACAAAGACATGTTCAAGGCGGGCATGAACTCGTGCGCCGCCCGCCCCTGCGTGAAGATCGCGCGCGTGAGTCCCAGCCCGTGATGCGCCGCTGACCGGAGGATGCGCAGCCCGGTGTCGGGGGAGTTGCGCGAGAGCACGATGACCTCGACCAGCGGGCCAAATGAGTTGAGCGCCAGCAGCCGCCGGATGAACGGGAACGCGACACCCGGCGCGAACGGCTCGTCGAGGTGTGCTTCCTGGTACTCGCGGTAGGCCTGCTCACCCGAGGCCTGGAAGACGGCGTCGGAGGCGGAGAGGTCGAACAGCGCGCTCGACGCGACGCCGACGACCAGCAGGTTTTCCAGGCTGGGTGCCACGTCACAGATCGTAGCCGCGCTTTTCTGGTACGGTCGTACCAATGTACTGGGTTGTGCTGGTGCTGTCCGGGGTGCTGGAGGCCGTGTGGGCCACGGCGCTCGCGGCGTCGAAGGGCTTCCGCCGGCCGCGGCCGGCGGTGGTGTTCGCCTTGTCGATGACGTTGAGCGTCGTCGGTTTGGCGTGGGCGATGCGCGGGATTCCGGTCGGCACGGCGTACGCGGTGTGGGTCGGCGTCGGGGCCGTGCTCACGGTGCTCGTGGCGGTGGCGCGAAAAGAGGAGAAGCTCGGGGCGACGAAAGCCCTGGTGCTGGCCGCGCTTGTCGGCTGCGTGATCGGGCTGAAGGCGGTGAGCTAGATGTACTGGGCTGTGCTGCTGGCGAGTGCCGTGCTCGAAGCGGTCTGGGCGACCGCGCTCTCCCGAGGTGCCTACTTCATCTTCACGGCAGCCGCGACGCTCAGCATGATCGGGCTTTCCGTTGGCATGAAACGAATCCCAGTCGGCACCGCGTACGCCGTGTGGGTCGGTGTCGGCGCGGCGCTGACCGTGACGTGGGCGATGATCACCGGTGGGGAAGCGGTCTCCGTCTGGAAGATCGTGTTCCTCACCGGGATCATCGCCTGCGTCATCGGGCTGAAGTTCCTCAAAGAGCAGGACTCAGCTGTTGTGCGTCCACCGCTGGTTGGCGGTGCCGGCGCAGTCCCAGAGCTGAAGCCTGGTGCCGTCGGCGGAGCTGTTGCCGGTGGCGTCGAGACATCTCCCTGAGCCCACGTTGCGCAGCTGGCCGTTGGCCTCGGTGGTCCACTGCTGGTTGCCTGCGCCGGTGCAGTCCCAGAGCTGGGTGACCGCACCGTTGCCGGTACCGGACGCGTCGAGGCACTTGCCCAAGGCTCGCAACGTGCTGCCGTTGCGGGACCACTGCTGGGCGTTGGTGCCGTTGCACGTCCAGAGCTGAACTGCCGTGCCGTTGGTCGCGTTCGCACCCGCCACGTCGACGCACTTGCCGCCGAAACCGGTGATCGAGCCACCGGGCGGGTTCGGGGGGTTGCCGCCGGAAGCGGTCTCCCAGATGGCGTTGAGCAGGCTGGTGGCACCGGTGGTGTCCTGGGAGAGCTCCCAGTTCATGATGCCGCCGGCGTTGGACAGCGCCCACGTCGTCTTCGCGCGGATCGTCGGCAGGCCGTTGTAGCAGTTGCCGTTGTAGCAGTCGCGGTTGGCGTTGGCCGGGTCCTGCGCGACGAGATCGCGGTAGGAGATGTAGGTCGGCCGGCTGTAGAACGGCACGCCGAGAACCGCCTTGCTGGCCGGGAGGCCGCGGTTCTTCCAGAAGTTGACCGAGTTGATCGACCAGTTGTAGTTGGCGTGCGGGCTGCCGCCGTCGTAGGCCATGATGTTCAGCCAGTCGACGATGCCGAACACCGCGGGCTGCACGCCGTTCGCCGTGCCGCCCTCGCTCACGACCGCGGCCGTGAGCAGCTTGCCGCGGCTGTGCAGCTGGTCGCCCAGCTGCCGCATCAGCAGGGTGTAGTTGTCACCCTCGACGCCCGGATCCGGGTACTCCCAGTCCATGTCGACGCCGTCGAGGTTGTACTGGTTGACCAGGTTGATCAGCGCGTTCACGAACGTCGTGCGGCCGTTGGCGCTGGCCGCCAGGATCTCGAAGTTGTCGTCGTTGCCGCCGTTCCAGCCACCGACGGCGATCGAGACCTTGACGTTGTTCTGGTGGCCCAGGCTCACGAGCTGCTGGAGCTTGCCGGGGTCGGGAACGCCCTGGAGCGTGCCGTTGGCGTTCGGCAGCACGAACGAGTAGTTGATGTGCGTCAGCTTGCTGTACTGGATCGAGCTGACGTTGCCCGCCCACGACGGCATGTAGCCGACGCTCTTGAAACCGGCGGGATAGGCGGCCTGCGCGGCAGGCGCCAGGACGGTCAGTGTCGCCGCGGCGGCGGCCAGCGCGAGGCCGGCGGCACCGAGGCGAGATCGGAGTGAACGCATTGCAGGGGTTGCCTTCCACTTTCGTCGTACGCCCGCCGACGACGTTAGTGGTCTAGACCGGTAGTCGGGAAGATCAACTAAGAACCGGAACCAGTTCCGGTTCCGGTTCGGGGAATTTCTGGTGGGAGCGCGACCACCCTCAGTGCAGGTAGGAGGCGCCGTTCAGGTGGATGATCGAGCCGCTGGCCCAGGTCGCCTTCTCCGACGCCAGCCACGCGACGGCCGACGCGATCTCCTCCGGCTCGCCGACCCGGTTGAACGGGCTCTGCTTCCGGATCTCGTCGCCTTCGGGGCTGTTCAGCCAGTCGGTGACCATGTCGGTGTGGACGAATCCCGGCGCCACCGCGGCGACGGAGATGCCTTGCGGGGCAAGGGATTGCGCGAGTGACTGGGTCATCGCGTGCAGACCGGCCTTCGCCGCGCCGTACGCGGGGGCGTCGGGTTCACCCCGGTAGGCACCCCTGGATCCGACGCTGATGATCCGGGCACCCTCGCCCATGTGCTGCACGGCGTGCCAGATCAGGTCGGCCGGGCCCAGCAGGTTGACCTCGATCGTGCGGCGCCAGGACTCCTGCCACTCCGCGAAGCCGGTCGTGGCGATGGGGTGGTGGAAGTAGATGCCGGCGTTGTTGACGAGGACGTCGAGGCCGCCGAGCTTCTCGACGGTCTCGGTGACGATCTGCTCGGCCTGGTTCGCGCCGAGGTCGCCGTGGACCGTCACGTGGCCGGTGCCGGGGAGCTTTTCGGCTACCTCCAGCGCTTTCTCCGGAGCGGACCGGTAGTGGACGGCGACCTGGTGGCCGTTGTCCGCCAGTGCGTGCGCGATCGCGGCGCCGATACCCCGGGACGCCCCGGTGACGAGGGCGCGCATCAGGCCGGGTTCTGAGTGTTGATCATCCATTTTCCGTTCTGCTGGATGAACGTGTACCGATGGCGCTCGACGTTGGAGGCGTTGGCGCCCTGCATGTACGTTACGGTCACGATCACCGCGTTGTCGCCTGCTGTTCCGAAGTTCGACAGCTGCACGGAAGTGAACCGGCCCCAGAACCTCTGGTAGTCCTGGAAGCTCGGCACCATGGCGGCTTTGAACGAGTCGGAGAGGCTCGCGTAGCCGGCCTCGAGGTTGCCCGGGATCAACGCGTAGTACGCCGTGATGGCTTCCTGTGCGTTCTTGGGACCTGCGGGCGGTTGCGGCTGGCCCTGGTCCGGGCTGCTCGGCGGGTTCGTCTGCGTGTTGGCCGGGGGCTGTGTCTGGGTGTCCGTCGGCTGCTGCGGCTGAGTCTGGTTCTGCGGCTGGGTCTGGCTCGTGCTCGTGGGGCTCGAGGTGCCGCTGGAGGCGGAGTTGTTGTTGGACGGCTGGCCACTTCCCTTGGGCCACAACAGGAACGCGCCGACGCCCACAGCCAGCACGAGGATCACGATCGCGATCGGGACGAGCGGGAACTTGCGGCGGTTCTCATCGGACTGGGCCGGTGGGACCGGGGCCGGAGCTGCCGCGGCGACGGTTGCCTGCCCGACCGCGGTGAGGGTCTGCCTCACGGGTTCCTCGTGCGGGGCAGGGGTTTCGGCGACGGGCTCGGGGGCGACCGCGACGGGCTCTGGTTCGGGCTCGGGCTCTGCGACCGGTTCGGGCTCGGGTTCGGGCTGTGCAGGCGGTGCCGTCAGCTCGGCGGCCTCGGCAGCGGCGGCACCCGCCACCAACCCGGCC
Organism: Lentzea alba; assembly: GCF_047445655.1. GTDB lineage: Bacteria > Actinomycetota > Actinomycetes > Mycobacteriales > Pseudonocardiaceae > Lentzea > Lentzea alba_A. The sequence goes on along the minus strand of NZ_JAJAEG010000040.1, from coordinate 43,733 downwards.
GCGGCCGCACTGGCCTCCTTCTTGGCCTTCTCCTCCGGCTGGGCCTCGACCGGCAGCTCGACCGTCGCGGGAATGACCACGGTCGCCGCGGCGACCTGCGGCGACTCGTTGACCACGGCGGCCAGCAGGTGGACGGCCTCCTCCATGGACGGCCGGCGCTCCGGTTCGTTGGCGAGCAGGCGGAACAGGACGGGCGCGAGCAGCGGACCGGCGTTGGCCGGCGGCATGATCGAGCCGCTGGCGACGCGGTGGAGCATCGCGATGTGGTTGTCGGCGGTCCCGAACGGCGGCCCGCCCTCGACGGCGTTGTAGAGCGTGGCGCCGAGGGAGAACACGTCCGAGGGCAGGCCGGCGTCCTCGCCGCGTGCGACCTCGGGGGAGAAGAACGCCGGGGTGCCGACGGTGCCGGTCATGGTGGCGGTGCCGTCGTCGGTGGCGCGGGAGATGCCGAAGTCGGTGATCTTGACTTCCTGGTCGCCGATCAGCACGTTGCCCGGCTTCACGTCGCGGTGCTGGATGCCGTGGCGGTGCGCGGCGGCCAGTGCGGCGGCGGTGTAGCAACCGATGCGGGCCACCTCGCGCGGTGGCAGCGAGCCCTGCTCGGTGATGACGGCGGCGAGGCTGCGGGAGGGGAGGTACTCCATGATCAGCCAGGGGCGCCCGTCCTCCTCCACGACGTCGTAGACGCGGATGGCGTTCGGGTGTTCGAGACGGGCGGCCAGGCGGGCCTCGCGCATGGCCCTGGCTTTGGCGCGTTCGATCTTGGCCTCGTCCAGGCCGTCGAGCGCCAGCAGCTCCTTCGCCGCGACCATGCGGTGCAGTTGCTCGTCGTAGGCCTGCCAGACGACGCCCATCGCGCCCTGACCGACCTTTTCCCGCAACCGGTACCGGCTTCCGATCAGCCGGTTGTCGTTCTCCTCCACGCCCGCGCTCCCGTCCCCTTGATCACTCGCAAGTGTGACGGTTGCCGCGTTCGGGATTGACTGTAACCCCACTTGGGGGTACATATGGGGTTATGCCGAAAATCAACGTGTACCTGCCCGATGAGCTGGCCGAAACGGTGAAGGAGCTGAACATTCCGGTGTCCGCGATCTGTCAGCGGGCGCTCGAAGGCTCGGTCAAGCGGATCGCCGCGATCCGAGCCCTGACCGTCGAAGACCTCCGACGTGAGAACACCTCGCAGTTCACCGATCGCGCGTGGAACGCGTTGCGCATCGCCGCGAGATCCTCCGGGGGCGCCAGGATCGGAACGGGGCACATGCTGAAGGGCATCGTCGACGAGGGTGCCAACCTGGCCTTGGAGGTCCTGCGGGCGATCGACATCGAACCCGAGGGCTTGCCGTCCTTCGTTCCCGGCGACGTGAACCAGAAACCCGGTTTCGCCGCCGACGGTGCGAACGCACTGGAGCTCGCGGTCACCGAGGCCGTCGCCCTGGGGCACAACTACGTGGGCTGCGAACACCTGCTGCTCGGCATCATCGCCGAGCCGGACGGCCTGGGTGGTCAGGAGCTGCGCGAGCTCGGTGCGGAGCTCAAGTCCGCCCGCCGCGCCGTGCTGAGCGCTCTCGCTGGCATCGTGCACCTCAAGAAGCAGCAGCAGGCCGTGCCGGACGCCGCCAAGGTCCTGGAGATGATCATGGCTCGGTTGGACCGGCTGGAGAAGCACGCTGGTATCGGCTGACCAGTTCGGCCCCGATGCGGGCCAGGTGTTCCTCGACCTCGTCCGGTGACTCGACGGTGATCAGGCCGCCCCACCCGGCGACGTTGCGGGCGATGTCGAGCGGACGTGGTGCGGTCAGCTCGACCCTGACCTGGTCGCCGATCTCCTCGAGGACCGTGCAGTGACGTCCGTGCATGTGCTGGAAGACCTTGATGAACTGGGTGGGCACCAGCATCACCGAGGCGGTCTCCGAGCGCCGCTGCTCGATCGCCGTGACGACCGAGTCCCACGCCGACCTGAGCTCGAACTCCGGTGGCTTCTGCGACGGGGTGCCGGTGAGGGTGGCGCCCAGGATCCGGTCGACCCGGAAGGTGCGCTGGCCTTGGTCGGTACCCGCGATGAAGTACCAGATGCCGTCCTTGTCGACGAGTCCCCACGGGTCGACCACGCGTCCCGTCGGCGGGGTGCCGCGCTTCTGGTAGGTGAGCCGGACGCGGATCCGTTCCACCACAGCCTTCTGCAGGACCGACACCAGCACTGGCCGGTCCTGGGTGTCCTCGCCCCACCCCGCGGTGTCGATCACGACCGCTTCGGCCGCGGCCTCCGCGTCGGCGCGGAACGTCTGCGGGAGCGCCCTGACCAGCTTTCGCAGGGCTGACTTCACCTGGGGTGCGACGGACGCGGCCGGGCCGGCGATCAGGAACAACGCCTGAGCCTCCGCCGAGGTCAGGCCGCTCAGGTCGGTGCGGGCACCGCCGATCAGCGCCCAGCCGCCACCCCTGCCCGGTTGGGGGTACACGGGTACCCCCGCCGTGGACAGCGCCTCCAGGTCGCGGCGGGCGGTGGCGACCGAGACCTCCAGCTCCTCGGCCAGTTCTTTGGCGGTCACCCGGCCCCGGGCCTGCATCAGCAGCAACGTGGCGACTAGTCGGTCTGCGCGCATTCTTCGAGCTTCCCGTTAAAAGTGCTCAGTGGATGAGCACTTTACGGCCGAAGCTGGATGACAACACCCCAAAGTTGTTGGAGGAAGATCATCATGTTGCGTGGCATGTCGACCGTGACCTACTTCGCTGACGACGTCGCGGAGGCGCGTGACTGGTACGCGTCGTTCCTCGGCGTTGAGGCCTACTTCGCGCGGAACGCTCCGGACGGGGAGCTGGGGTACGCGGAGTTCCGGATCGGCGACTACCAGGCCGAGCTGGGGATCGTTTCGCGCAGGTTCGAGGTGACGCCGTCCGACGCTCCGGGAGGCGAGATCGTGTTCTGGGCGGTGGACGATCTTGAGGCGACGCTGGCCCGGTTGCAGGAGCTCGGCGCGAAGACGCACGACGAACCCCGTGTGCGGGGTGAGGGTTTCGTGACGGCGTCGGTGATCGACCCGTTCGGGAACATCCTCGGAGTCATGACGAACACTCACTACCTGTCCGTCGCCGAGTCTGTTCTGTCGGGTGGCGGCCAGAACCGCGACAAACGTCTCGCCTGAGTGCAGTCATTCGCCGCTCCAATGACGGGCATCCACGGGCGTCTACTTCTCGTGGATGCCCGTGGTATGTCCCAGGGGTAGGTGGCGGCTGGTTGGAGGGCCCGTTGAAGGTGACCGACGGGCGAGGGCCCATCCGCGTGCTGATCGTCGACGACGACGCGCGGGTGCGCAGCGCCATGCGGACTTTTCTGCTGGCGCACCCGGAGTTCGAGGTCGTCGGTGAGGCGGGGAGCGCCGAGCTGGCCGTGCGGCTGGCGGAGGCCACGTCGCCTTGTGTTGCCATCGTTGACGTTCTGATGCCCACGGAACGGGATGGCCTGTCGTTGCTCAAGGTCTTCGCCCAGCAGCACGGGATTCCTGTCGTGGCGATGAGTCTGAACAACGCGTGCGCGGACAGCGCGATCGCGGCCGGCGCGTACACGTTCCTCGCCAAGGACGGCTACTCGGATCTCTTGGTCAGCGCGTTGCTCGCCGCGCACAGGGCGCCTTCTGGTGGGTCTTCTCCGGAGTAGGACACATGACGTAGGAGTGGCCGGACTTCGGTCCCGGTCGGGGGTTCCGCAACTACGCGGGCAGGTTCGGTCGGCCGACCGATCCGGACGGGGTGTGGCACGGAGCACAGTTCTAACCACCACACCCCACACCCCGGAAGGCGAGCGACATGACCATCGTGAGCACCATCGCCGGGACAACAACTCGCGTCGGTACGGCCACCGATACGCTCGACAGCCGGGTTCTCGCGGACATCTACCGGATGCACGGCCGTTCGGTGCACAAGTACCTGCGCACGCTGACGAACGGCGACGCGCACCTCGCCGAGGACATCCTGCAGGAGACGTTCCTGCGGGCCTGGCGCACACCGCGTCTCGCGCACCGCCCCGAGGCGGCCAGACCGTGGCTCGTGACCGTCGCGCGCAACCTCGTCGTCGACCGGGTCCGGCACCGCAACCGCCGCCCGCAGGAGGCGGGGGACGCCGCGCTGGCCCACCTTCCCACGGCACGCTGTGAGATCTCGCGCGTCGTCGACTCGATCACGCTCGCCGAGGCGATGGCGAAGCTGACACCGAACCGGCGCGAGGTCGTCGTGCACATGTACCTGCACGGCCGCAGCCCGGACGAGGTGTCCGCGGTGCTCGGCATCCCGGTCGGCACGGTGAAGTCCCGCGTGCACTCGGCGTTGCGGTCGTTGCGGTCGCACCTGGCGGCCTCCGATCTGTGCCTGGCGGCGTGAGATGGACCTTCGTGACCCAGTTGTTCGACTGGAGTCGTTGTGCGACAGCGGGACTCTGAGACTTCTGTCTGAAGAGGACAGTTCGGGCGTGGTGATCGCCCGAGGGTATGTGTTCGGTCGTGCGGTGATCGCTTACGCGACGTCCTCGGGTGGTTCGCTCGGGGCCGACGGTTGCGCGCGGATCGTGTGGGCGGTGGATTCCGCGGCGCGCGAAGGCGTTCCGGTGCTGGGGCTGTGGCATTCGGCCGGGGTGCGGCTTGCTGAGGGCGTCGACGCGCTGGACGGTGTCGGGCACGTGTTCGCCGCGATGGTGCGGGCGTCCGGGCGGGTGCCGCAGATCTGCGTGGTGCTGGGGCCTTCGTGTGCGGACGGCGGCTACGGGCCGGTGCTGTCGGACGTCGTGATCGCGGGGCCGGGCGGGTCCGAGGCCGATGTCGTGTGCTCGTCCGACTTGCTGGCAGTGGAACAGGCGCGGCTGGTCACGTCGTTGCTGGGGGACCGCGGGTACTACTCGGCCGTGGCGGATCAGGAGATGCTCCTGGCGGAGCTGCTGCCGGCGCGGGAGTTGGCGTTGGCGATGTTCGACTCGTGTGCGGTCGAGCTGCAGGCTCGGACTGCGCCGAACATCGTCATCGCGTTGGGCCGGATGGGCGGGCACACGGTCGGAGTTGTCGCGAACAACGGGCAGCTCGACGGTGCTGCCGCTGCGAAGGCCGCGCGGTTCGTGCGGATGTGCGATGCGTTGCGGGTGCCTCTCGTGGTGGTGGCGGATGTTGTGGATGCGGCTCGGCGCAGTGCGAAGTTGTTGCACGCCTTTGCTTCCGCTTCGGTGCCGCGGGTGACCGTGGTGCCGCACAAGATCTACGGCGGCGGGTACGTCGTGATGAACTCGCGGTCGCTCGGTGCCACGGCGGTGTTCGCGTGGCCGGACGCCGAGGTGGCCGTGATGGGCGCGTCGGCGGCGGTGGAGATCCTGCACCGGGGGCGGTTGGCCGCGGAGCCGGTCGAGTCGCGGGAGGCGTTGCGCCGGACGTTGGTGCAGGAGCAGGAACTGGCCGCGGGCGGGGTCGCTCGCGCGTTGGAGCTGGGTGTTGTCGACGAGGTGATCTCGCCTGGTTCCACCCGACGGCGAATAGTCGAGGTGCTGGCGTCGTCCCGGGAACGCAGATCAGGCGGCATGATTCCGCTCTAGGACCGGCGTCGGGGTCTGTGTCCGCGATAGCCGGGCCTGAGGCGGCCCCTGGCGGCACGGCCGGACGACCCACATACGACACGGTATGCACATCGTCCGGCCGCACCACCAGGAACCACCTCAGGCGCGACTCTCATCGAACACAGACCCCGACGCCGGCCCCAGGGCCTTATCCTGCGTGGATGACGCAGCTCGCCATCACCGGACATCGTGGGCTCTCCGCCGAGCTGGAGGCGGAGATCGACAAGATGATCCGCGCTGCTGTTGCTTCCAGTGCGGACGTTGTGGGGGTCTCCTGTCTGGCGGACGGGGCGGACGCGGTGTTCGCGCAGGCCGTGCTGGACGCGGGCGGGTCGCTCGTCGCGGTGCTGCCCGCGCTGGAGTACCGGGAGTCGTTGCCCGAGGAGTTCCGGCCGGTGTACGACCGGTTGCTGGCGCGGGCCGGCAAGGTGGTGCAGCTGCCGTACGTCACCCCGGACCCGGAGGCGTACATGGAGGCGGGCAAGCGGATGGTCGACCAGGCCGAGTCGTTGCTCGCGGTGTGGGACGGCCAGCCCGGTCGTGGGGTCGGCGGTACGGCCGACGTGGTGGCTTACGCGCGGTCGCGGGGTGTGCCGGTCACCGTGCTTTGGCCCGAGGGCGCGATCCGCTGAGCACCCTCATGAGCACCGCGGGCCGGAAGAGCCTCGCCGGGTGGTCGACCATCTGCGAGACGCGGATGAACGACCGGTAGACCTCCTGGTTGCCGGGGATGACCTCGAACAGCCGCTTCGCGTACCAGTGGGCGAACCTCGTGCTCAGCGGCAGCTTCTTGGTGCTCCAGCCGAGGTCGGTCGTGGTGGCCGACATCCACGGGATCTGGCCGGTCTTCGCGACCGCGCGCTGGAACACGAGCGGTTCCTTGGCCAGGTCGTGGTTCTTGAGGAGCTCTCGGAGGTCGGCGCAGTTCAGTGCGGCGAGGGTCATGCCGTGGCCGTAGACGGGGTTGAGGGAGAGCACGGAGTCGCCGAGCGCGAGCAGGCCGCGCGGCCAGTTCGGGACCTTGTGGAACCGGTTCCAGCGGCTGCGCAGGTTGCCGACCCGGTAGATCTTCGACGCCGGGGTCGCGGTCTTGATGATCTCCGCGATGTCCTGGCACCGCAGGGTGGTGGCGTAGGCGAGGAAGCCGTCGTCGTCCGTCGGGGCGACGTCGCCGCCCGCGCCGAAGAGCGTGACGAACCACAGGTCGCCGTCCACCGAGGACACCGCGCCGCCGCGTTTGGTGTCCGGGGCGTGGGTGATCTCGTAGGCGGTCTTCCAGTCGAAGTTCAGGTCGTGGTTCACGTGGTAGAGCCGCGAGGTGTAGGCGAGGTGGCCGTTGACGATCATCGGTGCCGGGCAGTGCACGCCGTGCTCCGCGAGCCACGACACCAGCTTGCTGTTGCGGCCCGACGCGTCGACCACGAGGTCCGCGTAGTCGGTGAAGGGTTCGCCGGCGCGCCTGCCGTGCACCCCGGTGACGGTGCCGCGGTCGTGCAGCAGACCGTCGATCGTGACACCGTCCACAAGGGACACGTTGGGCAGCTTCAGCACCCGGCGGCGGATGATCCGTTCGATCGTCACGCGCGTCACCGAGTGCACGCTCAGCCCGATGGGGTCGCGCGGCGCCCAGCCGGCCGGGGCGCGGCTCATGAAGTCGCTGCCGAGGTCGGCCTGGACCGCCCCCGCGGCGTGCAGTTCCGCGCCGAGCTTGGGGAAGAGGGCTTCCAGCGCGTCGGCCCCGCGCGCCAGCAACGCGTGCGGGTGGTGGGCCTGGGGGATGCCCGCGCGGTAGCCGGCGGTGCCAGAGGTGCTCGCAGAAGTGATCGCAGAAGTGCTCGCAGAAGTGATCTCAGCGGCGATCTCGTCGCGTTCGACCACGACGACGTCGCCGTACGACTCGGACAACACCCTGGCCGCCAGCAGTCCCGCGAAGCCGGCGCCGATGACCAGGGCGCGGTCGGAGTACATGGCGCTCATGCTTGCAGAGCAAGGCTCCCGATTCGATCCCCCGATAGTCCTGTCAGGAGAGCTTCGCGACCAGCTCCGCGCGGCTGCGCACACCGAACTTCGCGAAGACCGATTTGAGATGGTCCTGCACGGTGTACGGCGAGATCGTCAGCCGTGCCGCGATCTCCGCCGTGGACTGTCCGGCCAGGACCTCGTGGCAGATGTCCTGCTCGCGGGCGGTCACCCCGTAGGCCTTCAGCAGGAGGGTCGTCAGCTCGGCTCCCGACGCCCGGCTGATGGTCACCGCGGCTTCGCTGTCACGTTCGTCGTGGCTTTGGTCGCTGAGGAGTTCGCTCGCTTCCAGCAGGATCCACCCGCCGTGCGCGTCGCGGACGCGGGCCTTGAACGTCCCGGCTCTGGCGCCTGCGGCGGCGGCGCGCAGCATCACCGCGAACCGGCCCTTGGCGACCTGTTCGAGTTCTTCGCGCCAGTACGCCGCTTCGGCGGTCGACGAACGCACAGACCCGTCTTTCGCGACCACGACGATGGCCGGCGTGCCGGTCCGTCGCGCCGCGGTCCTCGCCGCGACGCGGGTGGCGGCTCCGAGCGCGGGAGCCACCGATGCCATGAACTCCATCTCGCGTTCGCTGAATTCGGTCGTGCGCACGATTCCCGCCGCACCCCAGCACGTGTCGTCGGCCCAGAACAGCGCGCGCAGCTCGTGATTGAGCCCCAACGGCCGCCAGACCTCGTTGAGCCGCGTCGACCGCTTGTCCTCCAGCCGCGCCACCGTGTCACCGCGGCGCGCCAGTTCGGTGAACGTGTGCGGCTCACCCGGGGTGTACTCGCAGCTCGCGAGCATCGGCTCGTACTGCAGCGGGATCCGGTTGGCGCCGCTGGTCATCGAACTGATCGCGCCGGAGTCGGGGTCCATCGACGCCCAGCACGTGAGCTCGCACGGAACCACCCGGTCGACCAGCGCGATGGCCGCCGCGTGCAGCTCCGCGACGTCCAGCCCGGCTCCCGCCAGTGCCGTCACGTCGCGTCGCACGCCTTGCGCCCGACCCTCCCACACGGTTCGAAGTATGCGCTTTCGCACGGTTCTGAGGGCATCCCAGTTTTCCGGGATACGCGTGCTTCGGTCTCGCGCGCACGCTTCCCGGCATGATGACCACCGCAGGCGAGGGCGAGGAACTGACCGCGCCCGACGCAACAGTCACCGTCCGCATTCCGGCGTCGCTCACCGACGGCGCCTACGAGCTGTTCGAGGTGGACGCGCCCCGAGGCGAGGCCGCGCCACCACACCGCACCCCGTGGCCAAAGGCCTACTACGTGTTGCACGGACGCATGGCCGTGCTGCTCGACGGCGAACTGCACGACCTGTCGCCGGGCGACGCCATCACGATCCCCGCGGACGCACCGCACACGTTCACCGTCCACACGCCATCGGTCCAGTTCCTGGCCTTCGCGGTGGGCGACGTGATGGGCGCGTTCTTCCGCGACCTGTCCGCGCACGGGCTGGAGGCCCTGCCGCGTCACGGGGTAACGCTGTGAGCGTCGTGTCCCAGCTCGCGGCTGCGGTCGCGGCGCTGGTGCACCTGGTGGTGTGGGTGTGGGAGGCGTTCCTGATCCACCGCGTCCACCACTCGGTGTTCCGCCAGCCGGCCTCGGACGTGCCGGCGATCCGGTTGTGGGCGTTCGGGGTGGGCTTCTACAACCTGTTCCTGGCGTGCGGCCTGATCGCCGGGCTCGTCGCGGTCCACTCAGGCTCGGAACTGGTCGGGCGCACGCTGGTGATCTACGTGTCGCTGTTCATGGTGCTGGGCAGCGTGGTGCTGGCCGTGGCGGACCAGCTGTCGATGAGCAGGCCGCGCAACCAGGCGTGGGGAGGGGTTGCAGCGGAAGGCATCCCACCGCTCGTGGTGCTGCTATTCCTGTAGCGCGGTGAGCTTGTTGGTGAGCCAGGCCCCGTACCACTCGTCGAAGGTCGGCGTCGGGCGAGCGGCGGCGCGACCAGATCCAAGCCGTGGACGCACCGGGTGCGGGCAGGACTCCATCGGTTTCGGGGCGGCATCAAAGTCGCCGCAGTCTGGCGTCCGATGTCGAGGTGGGGCTAGCGGAAACGGACCGGCGGCGATGCCCCGCTCGAAGGTCGCCCAGGCCGTGCAACCCGGACCTCGCGTCCGTCCCCACGCAGAGCACGAACACCCGGAACGCAGCGGCAAAGCGACGCCGAGTGCGCTTTCCAGCGCGGTCGCCCCGATGCCGCTCATCCGCATGCCCGCCCACCGCTCCGACGAACCGAGCCGTCAACGGCCCCCGGTCACGGCCCGGTCACCAGGCCCTCGCGCACCGCCCACAGCGCCGCCTGCGTCCGCGACGCCAGCCCGAGCTTGTTGAGCACGTTCGACACGTGCGTGCGCGCGGTCCGCTCAGAGATCACCAGAGCCTCAGCGATGTCCCGGTTCGACTTCCCGTGCGCCACCAGCACCAGAATCTCGCGCTCCCGAGGCGTGAGCGCGGTAGCGGTCCGTTGCGGCGCGACCAACGAGCGGGTCAACGTACGAGCGACGGCAGGATCGAGGTGCACCTGACCCCGCATGGCCGCGCGCACCGCCGCACCCACCTGATCGGCCTCGGCGTCCTTCAACAGGTACCCCGCGGCGCCGGCCTCAAGAGCGACGTGGACGCGTTCGGCTTCGGAGAACGAGGTCAGCGCGACGACCTCGACCTGGGGGTAGAGCTGCTTGATCGCCTTCGTGGCGCCGATGCCGTCCAGGCGGGGCATCAGCAGGTCCATGAGCACGACGTCGGGCAGGTCGTCGGCGGTGGCGCGGACCGCGAGCTCGTCGAGGGCGGCCTGGCCGTCGCCCGCCTCGCCCACGACCTCGATGTCGTCCAGCATCTCGAAGAACGCCCGCATGCCGCGTCGCACCACCGCGTGGTCGTCGACGAGGAACACCCGGATCGTGCTCATCGCTGCTCTCCTGCCTGCGCCGTTCCCAAGGGCAGCACCGCGCGGACCGTGGTGGATCCCGCCGGGCTGCTGTCGATGACGAGATCGCCACCGATCCGTTTCATCCGCTCCCGCATGCTCACGAGGCCCATGCCGCTGGAGGAGACCGTAGCGGGGTCGAATCCTGTTCCGTCATCGGACACTTCTATGACCACGCCGTCGTCCTCGAACAGCAGGATGTCGATCCGCGCGGGGTCGGCGTGCTTGATCGCGTTGTGCACGGCCTCCTGGACCACGCGGAACATCTCCTCCTCCGCGCGTTCGTCCAGGGACAACCGGTAGCCCGGTGCCTCTACCGCGATGACGACGCCTTCACGGGAGGCGATCGCGGCCGACTGCTTGCGGATCGCCTCGGCCAGGCCGTCCTCGCGCAAGGCGTCCGGGCGCAGCTGGAAGAGCGAGGCTCGCATCTCGGCGAGCGCGTCCTGGGTGAGGCTGCGGAGCTCGGTGATGCCGCGGGCGACCGGGCCGTCCGGGTCGCCGCCCTGTTTCTGCAGCGCGAGTTCCACGGCTCGGGTGTGCAGGGTCATCGAGAACAACGCCTGGGAGACGGAGTCGTGCAGCTCGCGTGCCAGGCGGTGGCGTTCCTCCAGTGCCGCCACCTGGGAGGCCTCGTCGAGCATCTCCATGACCTCCTCGACGCCGAGCTGTTCCTCTCCGGCGACGGAGGTGAGCATCATCCGTGCGGACGCGGCACCGACGGCGCCGGCCAGCACGGTTTCCACGTGGTGCACGAGATCCGGGTCGGCGTCCTTTGTGGACTCCAGGTCGACGCCGTCGAGTGCTTTGGCGGCCGCGCGGTGGCCCATGGAGCGGACCAGGACCTCGTGCAGTGCCTGCACGGAGACGCCCTTGCGCCACAGCCGCGGCCGGGACGGGTCGTGCAGGGCGTCGACGAACAGCACCGCCTGGGCCTGTTCGCGGGCCTGCGGGCGGCCGGCCAGCGAGACCACGACGTAGCAGCCGACGTTGACGAGCATGCTCCAGAACATGCCGTGGCTGATGTTGTCCATGCCGGTGATGCCGAGCAGGTGTTCCGGGCGCAGTGCCTCGATGCCGAACGGACCGTCGTCGAGGAACCCGCGCGGCACCCAGCCCGCGGTGGCGAAGTTGGGCAGCAGCAACGTGTACGTCCACACGGCGAACCCGCCCACGAGGCCCGCCATGACGCCGTCGCGGGTGCCGCCCTTCCAGTACAGGCCGCCGATGATCGCGGGTGCGAACTGCGCGACCGCGGCGAACGACACGAGTCCCATCGACACCAGGGCGGTGCTCTCGCCGGTCAGCCGGAAGTACGCGTAGCCGAGCAGCAGGATGGCCACGATCGTCACGCGCCGGGTGATCAGGATCAGCCGCGCGAGCCTGCCGGAGTAGTTGCGGCGCAGCAGCATCGGCACGACGATCGAGTTCGACACCATGGTGGACAGCGCCACGGTCTCCACGATGATCATGCCGGTCGCCGCGCTCAGGCCGCCGACGAACACCAGCAGTGCCAACGCGTCCATGCCCGCCGCCATCGGCACGGTCAGCACGAACGTGTCCGCGTCGCCGCCCGCGCCGAACCGCAGCAGGCCCGCCGCCGCGATCGGCAGCACGAACACGCTGATCAACAGCATGTACAGGGGCGTCATCCACATGGCCTGCTTGACGTGCCGTTCGTCGACGTTCTCCACCACGCCGACCTGCCACTGGCGCGGCAGCAGCACGATCGCGAAGAGCGACAACACGTTCAGCCACACCCAGGTGCCGGTCGAGTCGCCGAGCGTGAACAACGCGGTGTGCCCGGCCTGCGCCGCCTGGCTGAAGAGGTCGCCGAAACCGTTGTAGAGACCCCAGGTCACGGTGATGCCGGCCGCGACGAACGCCACCAGCTTCACGACCGACTCGAACGCGATCGCGGTGACCATGCCCTCGTGACGTTCGGTCGCGTCGAGATGCCTGGTGCCGAACAGGATCGTGAAGCCCGCGAGCAGCAACGCCACGTACAGCGCGGTGTCCTCGAGCAGCGGCACCTGGCCCAGCGCGGACGACGGGGTGACCTCCGGCGCGCGGCGGATGATCTCGAACGTGTTGGAGACCGCCTTGAGCTGCAAGGCGATGTACGGCACGACACCGACGACGGCGATGGCCGCGATCAGCCCGCCGAGCCGCACGCTCTTGCCGTAGCGGGCGGACACGAAGTCGGCGAGGCTCGTGATGCGGTGCCGGTGGCTGATGTGGATGATCCGCCGCAGCACCAGCCAGCCGAGCGCTAGCATGATCGTCGGGCCGAGGTAGATCGACAGAAAGCCCACGCCCGTGGACGCCGCCCTGCCCACGCTGCCGTAGTACGTCCAGGACGTCGCGTAGACGGCCAGCGAGAGCGCGTAGATCGTGCCGCGGCCGACGATGCTGCGGCCGGCGTCGGCGCGGCGGTCACCGTAGAACGCGATGGCGAACAGCACGCCGAGGTAGGCGACGGACACACCGACGAGGAACCAGGTCTGGAGCATTCTCAGCTCAGCCCGACCGGCGGACGAGGAAGGCGACCAGTGCGATGACGACCAGCCACGCGCCGAAGAGGTAGGCGGCCACCGCGGGCACTCCCGCGACGGTGCCTCCGTCGTTCGCGACGGTGAGCAGCGGCGGTAGGAACAGCACGAAGCCGGTTGCCGCCACAAGGACCGTCAGCCCGGTGAACCGCCCGTCGTTCCTGGTGCCTCGTCGCACCTGTCACCACCCATCGGACACGATCTACTCGCCGGTAAGCCGATTCGCGAGCGTAGTACGAATGGAGGAATTCGGCGAAGTAGACATGACAGAATTTCATACAATTCGCGCAATGCGACGACTTGGGGACAGTGTTTTCTTAGGGGCGGGGTTCTTGAAGACGATCGAGCTACCTGACGGAGCGGTGGTGACGGGGCGTGGTCTGCGAGACGGCAAGCTCGTGGAGCCGCACCCGGAGTACGGGGTGTATCTGCAGCCCCGACCTGTCGACGTGCCGTGGCCGCACGACTGGATCGACTGGCCCGATTTCCGCCTTCCGCGTGATCATGACGCCGCGATCACGCTGATTCGGGCCCTGCACGCCCGCGCGCTGGCCGGCGAACGCGTCGAGGTGGCGTGCAGTGGCGGCGTCGGGCGGACCGGGACGGTGATCTCTTGCCTGGCCGTGCTGGCGGGTGTGCCGGCGGACGAGGCCGTGGCGTGGACGCGCGCGAATTACCACCGCCGCGCGGTCGAAACGCCGTGGCAAAAGCGCTGGGTCAGGAAGTTTCCGGCTCGTTAGGAACGGTGACGACGATGCCTCTTGAGGGTGAGTACGCGCCGCACCCGGTGCAGTGGGTCCGCGAGCAGGCCGAGCTGTACGAGAGTTCAGGCGGCACGCAGGCGAACACGCTCTGGGACACAGGCCTGCCCATCGTCCTTCTCACGACCCTGGGCGCGAAGAGCGGCAAGCTCCGCAAGATCCCGCTGATGCGCGTGGAGCACGAGGGCCGGTACGCCGCCGTGGCCTCGAACGGCGGTTCCCCAGGGCACCCGGTCTGGTACTTCAACATCAAGGCCGACCCGCGGGTGGAGCTCCAGGACGGAGCCGTGCGCCAGGACATGACGGCCCGTGAGATCACCGGTGCCGAGAAGGCCGAGTGGTGGGAACGCGCGGTCGCCGCGTATCCGGCGTACGCCGAGTACCAGGAGAAGACCGGCCGAGTGATCCCGGTCTTCGTCCTGGAGCGCGATCGCTAGGAGTCGAGTTCGACCGTGGTGCGCTTGTGCACCAGTTCGATCACCTGGGGCGGCACCGCGTCGCCCGCCACCAGCAGGCGGGGGAGCAGGTCGGCGTCCGTGGTGACGGCGCGGAAGAACAGCTCGACCGTGACGTCGTGGTCCGGCCGGTGCAGCACGGTGATCTCGTCGCCGGCCGCGAACCGGCCGGGCTCGAGCACGCGGAAGTAGGCGCCGGGCCGCGCGACCTGCGTGAACCGCTTGACCCACCCGCGCTGGCCGAGGCTGTGTTGCTCGAGATGGCCAGCAAACGTCCGGCACGGCACGCGCGGACCGGTGACTTCGAGCGTCACCGTGCCGACGCGCCAGTGCTCGCCGACGAGCGCGTGCGTGTGGTCGATGCCCTGCGTGGTCAGGTTCTCGCCGAACTGACCGTTGTGCAGGTCGACGCCCAGCTCGCCCTGCCACCAGTCGAGGTCTTCGCGGGCGTAGCCGTAAACCGCCTGGTAGTCGCCGCCGTGGACGGTCCAGTCGCCGATCGTGTCGCCGGCGATGCCGCTGCCCGCGGTGCCGCGTGCACCGGGTGCGCGGACCTCCCGCGGTCCGTCGACGGGACGCTTGTCGATGCCGGTGACGCCCGCGCGGGCGTAGTCGACCGGGGTGGTCTTGTGGGCGACGTTCAGCGAGAGCACGACGGGCATGCGCCCGAGCCTATTGGCCGACCGCCTTCGCGGCGATCGAATTGACGTAGTCCTCGTAGATGCCGACCTTGCGGGTGATCAGGTCCATGCACTCCTGCAGCTGGTCCATCTGCTGCCGGACCCGGTCCTGGTGCTCCTTGAGGATGGCGAGGCGCTGCAGCTCGTTGCCGTCGCCCTGGCGGACCAGCTCGGTGTAGCGGCGGATCTCCGGCACCGGCATCCCGGACATGCGCAGCATGATGCACATGCGCAGCCAGTCGACGTCCTGCTGCGTGTACACCCTCCGTCCGCCCGGTCCTCTGTGGACCTGGTTGGCGAGGATGCCCTCCTTCTCGTAGAACCGCAGCGCGTGCACGCTCAGCCCGGTGCGTTCGGAGACCTGCCCGATGCTCAAGCTCATGCGTCCGAGCATAGGTGCCGGAAAGGCGGCTTCCACCGGGTGCGTCGGTCGGTGGGGTCGGAACAGTCGATCGGCACACGAGGCGGCCACATGAGGAAGCGAAGATCGCCCAGGAGCCTCCTCGTTGCCGTTGTGGTCCTGCTTGCCGCAGTGCGCGTCCTCGCGAAGAGGCCGGCGGCACAGGCCAAGCCCGGGACGGCGTTGAGCGTGCCCGTCCCGGTGGAAGTAGACCGGACACAGGATGACGCCGACACCGAGCGACGAATGCCGTGGCGTCCCGTGGTGGGCGCGGTGATCGTGCTTGCCGGTGCGTTCTGCTTGTTCAAAGGCATCTCTGCGTTGAACGAGTCGGGGACCGTCCCGATCCCGCAGGAGAAACTCGCCGCCGACAACTACGTCAAGCTCGACGTTCCGCAGCCGGCATCGGGAAACGCCTTGTACTTCGGCCGATGCACGATGACCGCGAACTACGCCCACTGGGACCGCCCCCCCTTTCGCCGATGAGGTCGCTCACCCGGACAAGTACTGGGCGCAGGACATCCTCATCGAGCTGGCCGTCGCGGACCCCGCATCCGTGCCCGGCTCTCTGACGCTGATCCTCGCCGGAACCGCCACGACTCCGAACGGACTCGGCGCCAAGCCGTCCATCCACTGGTCGACGACCGGCGAACAACAGGTCGAGGGCCCGGCCCTGGCGGACACCGTCACCTGGAGCCAGCCGTACCCCGGCGATCACTTCACCTTCCGCCTGCCGCCCGTTGATCGGCAGTTCGTCGTGTCGCTGGACGGCGGGTATCTGGCCGTGCGCCGTGACCCGAGCACCATCCAAGTGTTGTTCCGCAGTGACACGAAGAACCCGGTCGGCCGGGTGGACCGCACCCGCACGACCGTCGACCTCCCGCTGGTCTGGGAGGTGTCGTGGGCGTTGGGGCCGGAACCCAGTCCCACCCCGCGCACCAGGTCGGACGTCACCACGTTCTGGGGCAATCCCGCGTGTGCCACCACCGCCGTGACGACTCGGCTCAAGGGACCGCTGACCAACGCGTCCAGCTACCGCCTCGACAGCGGCTCCGGCACCACGACCGACCAGGGCGTCGAGTTCGTGCGCGCGGTGGATCACAAGATCGACTACTTCTACGGGCAAACGATCTACTCGACGGCGTCTCCGCAACTGAGCTTCATCAGCCGAAACGGCGAAGTCGCTGCACAGCGGAACGCCACGATCGCCACGAGTCTCTGGATCGCCGCCGGGCTCGGCGCGATTCCGTTCGGCGTGCAGACCTTCTCCGGTTCCGCGCTCCACGCGCGCGAGGGTGCGGGAAGGCGGCGCACCCGACCCTTGACCTAGAGGCGGCTCTAGTTCGTAGGTTTTCCGCATGACTATGCGCTATCGCGTACTCGGGGGAACCGGTATCGAGGTCAGTCACCACTGCCTCGGCGCCATGATGTTCGGCAGCGTTGCCAACAACGACCACGAAGAGGGCGTCCGGATCATCCACCGCGCACTCGACGCGGGCATCAACTTCGTCGACACCGCCGACATGTACTCGGCCGGGGAGTCCGAGGAGATCGTCGGGAAGGCCCTGAACGGCCGCCGCGACGACGTCGTGCTCGCCACGAAGGTGCACTTCCCGCTGGGGGAGGGCCGCAACAACAGCGGCAACTCACGTCGCTACGTCGTGCGGGCCGTGGAGGACAGCCTGCGGCGGCTCGGCACCGACTGGATCGACCTGTACCAGGTGCACCGGCCGGACTACACGACCGACATCGAGGAAACGCTCTCGGTGCTGACCGATCTGGTGCGGGACGGGAAGATCCGCGCGTTCGGGTGCTCGACGTTCCCGGCTGAGGAGATCGTCGAGGCCCACCACGTGGCGTTGAACCGCGGGCTGATGCGGTTCCGGACCGAGCAGCCGCCGTACTCGTTGCTGGCGCGGGGGATCGAGCGGTCGGTGCTGCCGACCACGCAGCGGCTCGGGATGGGCGTGCTGGTGTGGAGCCCGCTGGGCGGCGGGTTCCTGTCGGGCAAGCACCGGCGTGGTGCGGGCGGCGAGGCGTTCCGGGCGACCCTGGCCCCGGACCGGTTCGACGAGTCGCTGGCGCGCAACGCCGCGAAGTTCGACGCGGTGGAGCAGTTCGCGAAGCTCGCGGATGAGATGGGGGTGTCGCTGCCGGCGCTGGCGATCGCGTTCGCGACGACGCATCCGGGGGTGACCTCGGCGATCACCGGGCCGCGCACGATGGAGCAGCTGGAGTCGTTGCTGGAGGCCGCTTCGCTGGTGTTGACCGACGACGTGCTGGACCGGATCGACGAGATCGTGCCGCCGGGCGTCGACACCTACGACACGCAGAGCTTCTGGAAGCCGGCGTCGCTGGTGGACGTGCACCAGCGACGCCGGCCTCTGGACCCGCGCTAGATCACCACCCCGGGGTGGTGATCTAGCGCGGGTCCAGAGGCCGGCGTCGCTGGTGGACGTGCACCAGCGACGCCGGCCTCTGGACCAGCGCTAGATCACCACGCCTGGGTGGTCAGGCCCGTTCCGAGGTAGATCTGGTCGAACCCGTTGCCGTCGTTGTCGTCGGTGTAGACGACGGTGACGCGGCCCCACGGGTCGACGCCGACAGCGGGCTCGTCCTGCCTGCCCGTGGCGTTCGAGACCGTGAGCTGCCGTGCCGGGCGGCCGGTGGTGGTCCCGTCGGGTTGTAGACGCTCGTGTAGACGTCCTGGGCCTCAGCCGTGGTCACCGCGACCCCGAGTTGTTCGTCGATGCCGATCTGCGGGTCGGTGCCGGTCGTGCTCGCGACGCTGCCGCGACTCGCACCCGCGGCGGTGAAGGACTGGACCTTCACCCCGGCCTGCTCCCACGCCACCGCGAAGTCGCCGTTGAAGTTGGCTGCCACGACGGGACGTTTTCCCTGTCCCGTCGTGGTTTGCGCCTGCTTCACGCCGCCGGCCGGGGTGAGGATCTTGCGGGCGACGCCTCCGTCCGCCTCCCACACCACGATCGCGTTGCCCGCCGCACCCATCGCGGTACGTGGCTTCGCGTGGGTGCCGCCGGCGTTGTTGACCTGGGCCTCGTAGGTCTTGGACGTCAGCGATGCGAACCCGGCCACCCGCACGGTGGACGGGTTGGTGCCCTGCTGGTCCTCCCACGCGACCGCGAAGCCGCCGGTGTCCGGGTCCGCCGCGACAGTGGGGAAGTGCTGCTGGCCGTCGGCGTTCGCGTTGGCCCTGCCGGTGCCCGAGACGGCACCAGCGACACTCACGGTGCGGAGCGCGATGTTGTAGAAACCGTTGCCGTCCGGGTCTTCCGACCACACGACGACCGCGGTGCCGTTCTCGTGCAGCGACACGTCGGGCTGGACGTGCCGCCAGTTCCCGGTGCCGCCGGCGCTCAGCTTCTTCTCGTAGAGCGACGTTCCTTCTTTGTAGAGCCGGATCCAGACGTCGGAGCGCACGGCATCGGCGGGGTTCGTGGTGTCCCGGTCGTCCTCCCACACGACGGCCGTGTAGCCGTTGCGGGTGGCTGAGACGGACGCGTTGTCCTGGTCGCCGGTCGAGT
Organism: Lentzea alba; assembly: GCF_047445655.1. Taxonomy (GTDB): domain Bacteria; phylum Actinomycetota; class Actinomycetes; order Mycobacteriales; family Pseudonocardiaceae; genus Lentzea; species Lentzea alba_A. The sequence continues at coordinate 24,811 of NZ_JAJAEG010000040.1, read as the reverse complement.
CGCTGTTGACCGTGGACCACGTCATGGGCGCGGGTGCCAGCAAGAGCGTGGCGATCAGCAATGTCTTCACGGCGCCTGCAATCCGGGGTTGTTCGCCTCGACCACGTAGCTGCCGACGGTCTTCACCGGGTAGTCGCGGACGGTGACCTTGTCGACGGCGCGGAAGTCGACGCGCATCTCGGTCGGGTTGGTGCGGGTCTTGACGTAGCCGCGCAGGTTCTTGAAGTACTTCACGTGCGGGTTCAGCGTCGGATTCAACGAGTTGTCCGCCGCGTTGCCGTCACCGCCGGACGTGATCGACGTGGTGACGAGCTCGGTGCCGATGATCCGGTTCTGCGACTGGTAGCTCTGCATGAGGTTCGCGGCCCAGCTGCGGTGCACGTCGCCGGTGAGCACGACAGTGCCCTTGTTCCCGTTGGTGTCCCAGGCGTTCTGGATGCGCGTGCGGTTGGCGGTGTAGCCGTCCCACGCGTCCATGCTCTTCGACCCGTCCGCCGCGGCGAGCCGTTGCGCGAAGAACACCTGCTGGCCCAGGAAGTCCCAGGTGCCGAGCTTCTGGCGCAGGCCGTCGATCAGCCACGTCTCCTGCGTCGTGCCGGTGAGCGACCGCGCCGGGTCGTCGGCGGCCGGGCAGACCTTCGTGCCGTCTCCGCACGCCTGGTCGTGGCGGTACTGGCGGGTGTCGAGCATGTGGAACGTCGCCAGGCTGCCCCAGCGAACCCTGCGGTGCAGCAACATGTTCTCCGCTGTCGGCGCTTGGGCGCTGCGCAGCGGCATGTGCTCGTAGTACGCCTTGTACGCGGCCGCGCGGCGGGCCTTGAAGTCACCGGCCGGGCTCGCGTCGTTGCGGATGAGGTTGGCGTAGTTGTTCTCGACCTCATGATCGTCCCAGACGACCAGCCACGGCGCGGCGGCGTGCGCGGCCTGCAGGTCCGGGTCGGTCTTGTACTGGGCGTGCCGGACGCGGTAGTTGGCCAGCGTGCTGATCTCGGTGGAGGGCGCGAACTGGCGGACCTTCGTGGTGGTGGCGCCGCCTTCGTAGATGTAGTCGCCGAGGTGCAGGATCAGGTCCGGGTTCTCCTCGGCCATCCTCCGGTAGGCCGTGAAGTAGCCCTCCTCGAAGTGCGAGCACGAGGCGAAGAGCATGGTCAGCTCGGGCGAGCTGCCGACGGCCGGTGCGGTGAGGGCGCGGCCGACGGGGGAGATGTGACCGCCGGTGCGGAAGCGGTACCAGTACTCGCGGCCGGGCTGCAGGCCGGTGAGCGTGACGTGGACGGAGTGGCCGCTCGCCTGCTGGGTCGTGAACGTGCCGGTGCGGGCGATGGCGGTGAAGCGTTCGTCGGTGGCGACCTGCCACTCGACGGCGGTGGCGGTGTTCGGCATGCCGCCGAGGCCGTCGGCGTTGAGGGGGTTGGGGGCGAGGCGGGTCCAGATGACGAACCCGTCGGCCGCCGGTTCGCCGGACGCGACTCCGAGGGTGAACGGGTAGCCGATGGCGTTGGCCAGTGCGGGGAGGAGGACCCCGGCGCTCGCTCCCGCGAGGCCGCCCACGATGAAGGTGCGTCTCCGTAACGTGGTCATGACCCGCAGGCTTACCGGACGCGGGTAAAGGCCCGCCTAATTGCGTGCGGCCTCAGAGTGGTTTCCCACCAAGCAAAGGCCGTGTGGTCGTCGCGGAAGATGTCGAACGCGTCCGCCAGCAGCTCGGCGGCGCTCAGCGGGATCCCGGTCGCCCGCACGGCGCGGTACAGCAGGGCTACGTGGTCGCGGGACCAGGACTCCAGGCGCAGACCGGGTAATCGTTCCGCAGAGCAGCACGGCTGGGCGCACACGACGATGTCGAACCACTCCTCGTCGTGGTCGTTGAACGCGACCGTGACACCGAACCGGTCCGGGTGCAGCGCGGTGACCGTGCTGTGCCGGGTCTCGTAGTGGAGGGGATGCGGCAGAGCGGCCAACCGGCGTGCGGCGTGCCGGTCCGGGCCTCGCAGCGGCACCGGATCATGATGGGTGCCGTGGTCCAGCACGACGACGTCCCAGGCGCTGCGGGTCAACCGGAGCGCGGTCGCCAGCCCGGCGATCCCAGCGCCCACGACCAGTGCTCTGTTGGCAAGTGCAGTGGCCATGTCCAGCCCCTTCCCCCTAGGATTGAGGCTAGCGAACGTTCAGAAATTTCTGAAGACGGACGGGTGCGGTGTGACGGGCGAGACAGAGCGCAAGCAGGCAGCCCGAAAAGAAGCCTCAGAGCATCTCGCGCTCACCCTGGTCGGCGCGGGGATGCAGCGGATGGCCGCGCGGACGCTGGCGGCGTTCCTGTTCACCGACGAGCAGTCGCTGACGGCCGGCGACCTGACCGAGGAGCTCGGTGCGAGCGCGGGGTCGGTGTCCGGCGCCATCAAGATGATCATGCAGATGGGGTTGATCGAGCGGGCGCCGGCGCCCGGCAGTCGTCGTGAGCACTACCGGATGCGCGACCGCGCGTGGACCACGTTGTACGGCAGGCAGCACGCGCCCATCGACGACATCCTGTCCGCGGTCGCTTCAGGGGTCGAGGCGGTCGAACCGGGACCGGCCCGCGACAGGCTGGTCTACATGCGGGACTTCTACGAGTTCCTGCTGAGCGAGGTGCCGGGGCTCATCGAGCGGTTCGATCGGCAGCAGCTCGATCAGAAGCAGTCCGGGCAGCGCCGTGACGGATCCCGTCCATGACGAGGTCGAGCATCCGCTTCGCCTGATCCTGGTCGGCGTACTGCGCGACGGCCACGAGCATCGCCATCACGTCCAGCGGTTCGGTGGTGGCTCCCAGCGGGGTGAGCAGCAGCGTGATGGCCTCGGTCAGCTTGGCGCGGCTGTGCTCGAAGGGGTTCACGCCCATGGCGATCACCGCCTGCAGCGCGTCCTTGAGGTCGCGCTTCGTCGCGATGTAGGCGATGAAGAGGTCCATCCACTCCCGCAGCGCCGCTTCCGGCTCGTGGGTCTCCAGCAGCTCGGGTGCGGCGGCGCAGAGGCGCTCCAGCTCGGTGCGGTAGACGGCCTCGATCAGCGACTCGCGGGTCGGGAAGTGCCGGTACAGGGTGCCGATTCCGACGCCCGCCTTCTTGGCGATGGCGCCGAGCGTCACGTCCTTCTCATGGGTGAACGCGTCGAGCGCCACCTCGAGCAGCAACCCGCGGTTGCGGACAGCGTCAGCACGCACTTCTTCACTCCTGTGGGTCAACTCACTTGCTAACCGGAGGAACCTCCGTTTATGGTGGAACCCGAACCGGAGGAACCTCCGTTTCAGTGTACGACAGAGGTTGGGGATTTCAGATGAGTGAGCGCATCACCACCCCGTTCGGCTTCGAGACCACCGCTCTCGAGGTAGTCGAGGGCGTCGACCTCTCTGGCCGTCGCGCCGTGGTCACCGGTGGGGCGTCGGGCATCGGCGTCGAGACCGTGCGGGCGCTGGCCGCCGCGGGCGCCGAGGTCACCATCGCGGCCCGCAACGTCGAGGCGGGCAACCGCGTCGCCGCGTCGTTGGCGGAGGCGACGGGCAACAAGAACATCTTCGTCGCTCCGCTGGAGCTGACCTCGCAGGAGTCGGTCAAGGAGTTCGTGCGCGGCTGGGACGGCCCGCTGCACCTGCTGATCAACAACGCGGGTGTGATGGCGACGCCGCTGACCCGCACGCCGGAGGGCTGGGAGCTCCAGTTCGCCACGAACCACTTCGGGCACTTCACGCTGACGCTGGGCCTGTTCGACTCGCTGCGCGCCGAGGGTGCGCGCGTGGTCAACGTCAGCTCGACCGGCCACCTGGCGAGCCCGGTGGTGTTCGACGACATCCACTTCGAGCGCCGCGAGTACGACCGCTGGGCCGCGTACGGCCAGTCGAAGACCGCGAACGTCCTGTTCGGCGTCGAGGCCGGTAAGCGTTGGGGCGCCGAGGGAATCACGATGAACGCGCTGATGCCGGGCGGGATCCTGACGGCCCTGCAGCGGCACATCACGCCGGAGGAGCTGGAGGAGCGCCGCCGGCTGCGTGGCGCGTCCGGCAAGCCGATGCAGCTCAAGACGCCGGAGCAGGGCGCGGCCACCACGCTGGTGCTCGCGGTCTCGCCGCTGGTCGAGGGCCGTTCGGGCCTCTACTTCGAAGACGGCAACGAGGCACTGCCGCACACCGCCGGCATGACCAACGGCCTCGCCGCCTACGCACACGACCCGGAGGCCGCGGCACAGCTGTGGAAGGTCTCCGAAGAGACGTTGAAGATCGGGGAACAGGCATGATCACCACTGGTTACGGGTTCGAGACGGCCGCGCTGGACGTGGTCGAGGGTGTCGACCTGACGGGTCGTCGTGCCGTGGTCACGGGTGGGGCGTCGGGCATCGGCGTCGAGACCGTCCGCGCGCTGGCCACGGCTGGCGCGGCGGTGACCATCGCGGCGCGTGACATCGACGCCGGGCAGCGCGTGGCGTCGTCGCTGATCGCCGCCACGGGCAACAAGAAGATCTCCGTGGCGAAGCTGGACCTGGCCTCGCAGGCGTCCGTGAAGGCGTTCGCGCGCAACTGGGACGGTCCGCTGCACCTGCTGATCAACAACGCGGGTGTCATGGCCACGCCGTTCACGCGCACGCCGGAGGGCTGGGAGCTCCAGTTCGCCACGAACCACTTCGGGCACTTCACGTTGACGCTGGGCCTGTTCAACTCGCTGCGCGCCGAGGGTGCGCGCGTGGTGAACGTCAGCTCGTCGGCGCACCTGATGGGTTCGGTCGACTTCGACGACATCCACTACGCGCACCGTCCTTACGAGCGCTGGGAGGCTTACGGGCAGTCCAAGACGGCGAACGTCCTGTTCGGCGTCGAGGCTGGTAAGCGTTGGGGCGCCGAGGGAATCACGATGAACGCGCTGATGCCCGGCAGCATCGCCACGAACCTGCAGCGGCACCTCACGCCGGAGGAGCTGCAGGAGCGGATCCGGCTCAGCGGCGCCGCGACCAAGCGCCGGGTGAAGACCCCGGAGCAGGGTGCCGCGACGACATTGGTCGTGGCCACGTCGCCGCTGCTCGAAGGCTTGTCAGGCAAGTACTTCGAGGACGGCAACGAGGCGCTGCCCAACACCGGCGGCGTGATCTCGGGTGTGGCTCCCTACGCGCAGGACCCGGAAGCGGCCGCGCGGTTGTGGAAGGTCTCCGAGGAGACGCTCTTCTCGCTCAAGGCGGCCTAGGACGCCGAGATGGTGCCCGTCGCGAGCAGGACGACCACCAGTCCGGCGAGCAGTAGCTGGTAGGCGGTGAACGGGTAGAGCGAGCGGCGCTGGACGTAGCGGAAAAGTACGGCCAGCGCGCCATAGGTCAGGGCGAACGCGGCCAGTGCGCCCACGAGCATCTGCATCGTGGCCGGGCCCGCGTTCGCCTTGGCGGTGGTCCCCGCTGTCAACAGGATGAGCGGCGTGATCGACGCCCTGGAGACGAGCGTGAACAGCAGGGCGAGCCTGAGCGCGGCGACTCGGGTGAAGCCGAGCACCAGTCCGGCGGCGAGAGCGAAGCCTGGGGACGACGTGCCGGGGAGCAATGAGGTGACGCAGTAGGCGGCGCTGATCAGCAGGCCGTCCCTGGCGGTGGAGCCGGACAGGTCGCGCTGTTTGCGCCCGGCCTTCTCCGCGATGCCGAGGACGATCGCGGTCGTCGTGACACCGACGGCGATCATCCAGAGGTTCGCCCGCGCGGAGAGCAGGCTCAGGACCGGCAACGCGACCAGGCTCGCGACGGCGCCGAGGATGAAGTACCAGGCGAGGCGGGCGTCGAGCGAGCGACCGCCCCGGAGGAACGATCCTTCCGTTGCAGCCGCACGGGCGGCGCGCCACAGGTCGCCCGCGAAGTAGGCCAGCATGGCGAGCGTCGACGCGTAGCCGATCGTCGGCAGCAGGGCGGCCACTCCGCCGGTGATGCTGGTGTGGTCGAGGAACAGTCGCCCGGCCAGAGTCAGGTGCGCTGACCACGACACGGGTAGGACCGAGCCGAGGCCCTGGGTCAGCGCGACTGCCGCGACGTCGATCCACGGCGTGCCGTTCCAGCTCGTCGATGAGCCGGCCAGTGCCAGCAGCGTGGCGCACAGTGCAGCGAGGCCGACTGCCGCGATGTGCCAGGTTCGCTGTCGGCGCAGCCAGCCCGCAGTGGCCGGGAGCGTCGGCTTGCTCGCGGTGTTGGACGGTGGATCCGGCGTGTTCGCGGAGTTCGCTGAAGGATCGGGGTCGGTGCGGACGAGGTCGATCGGCGGTGCCTCCGTTGCGAAGGCTCCGGCGTCTCCCGTGCCTTCCACGTGTGCGGTGTGCGCAGGGTTGCGGGTGAGCGCCAGCAGGTCGGCGGTGCCGGTCCCGCGCTGCCGGGGAACGGGCAGGCCGCGGCTCGTCGTGGTGTGCAACAGGTGCCGGTAGATGACGCCGAACGTCAGCAACTCCGGACCTTCCGGCACGCCGGACCTCAGCAGCTGGAGGAGTTCGCCGGTGAACGCGGTGTGCCGGGCGCCCGGCGGAGCGAGTGCGACGGCGTTGGCGGAGGTCGCGGCCAGCACGTAGGTGCCCTCGATGCCGACCTGGCCGTACACCGCCTCCTCACCGGCCATGTCCGCGGCGGCGCGGCCGCTGAAGCAGCAGTCGAGGATGACCGCCCTGTTGCGGGCGGGGCTGTCGGCGATGACGTCGCGGACCAGGTCGTAGGCCAGGGCGCTGACGGGGAGTTCGCGGGCGTCGGTGTCGGTCAGGCTCAGGTAGAGATCGTTGCGGGGTCCGGTGAGGCCGTGGCCGGCGAAGTAGACGAGCAGGGTGTCGGTCGCGCGGGCCGCGTGCTCCCGGAGCACCTGGTAGAGGGCGCGCACGTCGGTGGGGTCGGGCACGACGACGCAGTGGTCGGCGGGCAGCCCGCCGAGGTCCGGATCCGTGAGGATCGCGGCGAGGTCGTCGAGGTTGTGCCGCACGGCGGGCAACCCGGCCAGGTCGCCGTTGCGGTAGGTGCTGGTGCCGATGAGCACCGCGTAGGAGCTCGCGGGAACGGGTAGGCGCACGTCAGCGGATTCCGAGCACGTCGCGCAGGAGCTGGGCCTGGTCGGCGGTGAAGGACACCTCGCGTCCGTCGGGCGTGGTGACGTGGACCGTGACTTCGTGGTGCCGCTGGGAGAGCCAGGCCGGGATCGACCTGGCGAGCGTTGCCAGCGCCGGTGCGGAGGCCTCGACCACCAGCTCGAAGCCGGAGCCCATCGCCCCGTCCGGTCCGGGGAGCGTGCCGGCGCTCAGGCGGCCGCGCAGCTCCGGCTCGGAGCGCATCCAGTCCCACAACGACTCCGTGCTGGTGCGGTGGCCGTCGACGGTGATCTTGACCGTCTCTGGTGACTCGCCGGGCATCGGGCATCTCCGTTCGCGACGTTCGCCGGAGGTGTCGCCGACCGGGCACTGTGCGTTACGTCCGCCGCTAGAGGTCTGGACCATTTCGTGCTTGAATGACAGCGGGTCGCCGCCTGAACGCGAAAGGTGAGCGAATGCGTTCCGCATTGACAGCCCTGCTTCTGCTCATTGCGACACTGGTCCCGTCGACCGCTGCTCACGCGGCGGACACGTGCGCCCTCAAGCCCCGCCCGGCCGGCAAGGTCCTGCACGGGTACTGGGAGAACTGGGACGGCGCGTCGAACGGGGTCCACCCGCCGTTCGGCTGGACCCCGATCACCGACAGCCGCATCAAGCAGCACGGCTACAACGTGATCAACGCGGCGTTCCCCGTCATCCGCTCCGACGGCACGGTGCTGTGGGAGGACGGCATGGACGCCGGCGTGAAGGTCGCCACGCCCGCCGAGATGTGCGCGGCGAAGGCGGCCGGCGCCACGATCCTGTTGTCGATCGGCGGCGCGACGGCGGGCATCGACCTGAGCTCGGCCACCGTGGCCAACCGGTTCGTCGCCACCGTCGTGCCGATCCTGAAGAAGTACAACTTCGACGGGATCGACATCGACATCGAGACCGGCCTGGTCGGCAGCGGCAACATCAACCAGCTGTCGGCCTCACAGGCCAACCTGATCCGCATCATCGACGGCGTGCTGGCCGCGATGCCGTCCGGTTTCGGCCTGACGATGGCGCCGGAGACCGCGTACGTGACGGGCGGCAGCATCGTCTACGGCTCGATCTGGGGCGCCTACCTGCCGATCATCAAGAAGTACGCGGACAACGGCCGCCTGTGGTGGCTGAACATGCAGTACTACAACGGTTCCATGTACGGCTGCTCCGGCGACAGCTACCAGGCCGGGACCGTGCAGGGGTTCGTCGCGCAGACCCAGTGCCTCAACCGCGGCCTCGTCGTGCAGGGCACCACGATCCGGGTGCCCTACGACAAGCAGGTGCCCGGCCTGCCCGCGCAACCCGGTGCCGGCGGCGGCTACATGAACCCGTCGCTGGTGGGGCAGGCGTGGAACAGCTTCAACGGGCAGCTCAAGGGCCTGATGACCTGGTCGATCAACTGGGACGGCTCGAAGAACTGGACCTTCGGCGACAAGGTGAAGTCGCTGCAGGGCCGCTAGTGGCGCGTCTCGGAACGTTGGCGAGGTGATCCACGCTCAGCAGGGCACCACGGTGCACCCGTCTGACCGCGAATTCCCGCGGCAACGTTCCGAGCCACACCACTAGAGCACGATGGTGTTCTGCCCGGCCGCGATCCTCCACTGACCATCCTCTTTGGACAGTATGTAGAGCGGCGATCCCTCGTTCTGGTCGGTGATGGGGGTGCCGTCGGGCTTGACCGGTCGCTGGCGGATCTTCACGGCCGCCACGTCCGGGCGGATGAAGAGCACGTGTGCCACCTCGTAGGTGGCGGTCGCCTCCTTCGCGGCGCCGGGCAGGACCTGGCGGGTGAAGGAGGCGATCTCGTCTCTGCCGGTCAGGCGCTTGCCGTGCGCGGTGGTCCAGATCGCGTCTTCCCGGAAGAGCTCGATGAAGTCCTCGGGGAGCTCGTTCTGCTGGGAGTGCTGCACGGTCGCGACGAGCTTCTCGATCTCAGTGGTGTCCATGCCCAAGATCCTCATACCTCGACCAAGCTGGAGGTCAAGTTCCGGTAGCGTCGGGAGGATGGACCTTCCCGAGGAGTTCGTCACCCCGGACGGTGTGGTTCGCTGGGCGAGGCTCGGCGCCGGGCCGCCGGTGGTGCTCCTGCACGGCACGCCGTTCAGCTCGTACGTGTGGCAGGCGATCGCCACGAACCTGGCTGCGGACCACGAGGTGTACGTGTGGGACATGCTGGGCTACGGACGTTCCGAGATGAGGCCGGGGCAGGACGTTTCGCTCAGCGCCCAGGGCCGGATCTTCGCAGATCTGCTGGCCGAGTGGGGTCTCGTCCGGCCTCACGTCGTGGCGCACGACTTCGGCGGTGCCGTCTCCCTGCGCGCACATCTGTTGCACGGCGCGGAATACGCCGCACTCGCGTTGTTCGACCCGGTCGCACTGGCGCCGTGGGGCTCGCCGTTCTTCAAGCTCGTGCAGGAGCAGTCAGCGGTCTTCGAACGGTTGCCGGGCAACCTGCACGCTGCTCTGGTGCGTGAGTACGTGAGCTCGGCCAGCAGTCCCGGGCTGGCTCCTGAGGTGCTTGAGGAACTGGTGCGGCCGTGGACCGGTGAGGCAGGTCAACCCGCGTTCTACCGGCAGATCGCGCAGAACGACCAGAGGTTCACCGACGAGATAGAGCACCGGTACGGCGACATCGCGATCCCGGTGACGGTGTGCTGGGGCGCGGACGACGAGTGGATCCCGCCGGTCAGGGGCGAACAGCTGGCGAACGCGATCCCCGGCGCGGCCCTGCACCTGATACCGGGCGCCGGCCATCTCGTGCAGGTCGACGCGCCCGGCCCGGTGCTGGATCTCGTGCGGAAGTTCTTGCCGTAGAACAGGCGCGAAGCCCGGCTGCACAGGAATTCCTGGAGGCACTGTGCGGCCGGGCTTCGCTCACACGGGTCACGTGCGGGGTGCGACCCGAGACTCGTAGGAGTTGGGCTTGTAACCGGGGTTGAAGAAGCAGCCCGTGCCGTACTTGGTGTCGTGGCCGGGGCAGCTGTACGCGATCAGGTAGGGGTTGGAGCGCAGCCCCCACTTCTCCCACGCCTCCAGCGACTGCATCGCGGCCGCGTACTCCGAGTCGCTGAAAGCGGAGTGCGTGGCCTCGTTCGTGAACGTCTGCACGAGGTTCCACCAACGTCCGGCCTTGAGCACGGTGTCCCGATAAGCGGACTCGTGCTCCACGAAGGCGGTCGGGTCACCGATGGCGTGCACGGACAGCACCGGGATGTCGATCTTGCCCGTGAGGTCGCTGTCGTAGGCCAGCGCCGCCCGCGCCTCCGGATCGGCCGAAAACCGTTCCACACCGGCGTTGAGCGCCACGTCGTCGTGCGAGCCCTGGTACTTCACGCCGGCGTTGCTCCACGGGTTCTTGTCGCCCAGCCGGTTGTGCACGATGTCGCGGAACGTGAACGTCGCGAAGTTCAGGTGCGAGTTCAGGGTCTCCTCGGGGATCTTCGTGACCGTGAGGATGTCCTTGAGCTTCTGCTGCTGCTCGGGCGTGCGGTTGCCCGCCGTGCCGAGGCATTCCTCGATCCGTGAACGCAGGCCCGCCGTCGTCATCGTGGAACCGGGGCGCAGGCCCTGCCACAGCGGGTACTGCACCTCGGACGGCCGCGGGTGGTTGCCGCAGTAGTACTGGTAGACCACGCGCAGGTCGACGCGGTAGTCGTACCCGCGCGAACCGCCGGCCATGACGCCACTGGTGAGCAGCGCGGCGTCGTAACCCTTGTACAGCTCGATGGTCTTGGCCGCGACGTTGCCGCCCCACGACTGTCCGTGGATGTAGACCTTGTGCGGCTTCAGCATCTCGCTGACCATCTTGCGCAGGTTGTCGGTGTCCTCCGCGGCCATCCGCGTGCCGTAGCCACCGCGCCGGTACGAGGTGCCCGCCCACGCGTAGCCCTCCTTCACCATGACGGCCCAGCGGTTCAGGTCGTCACGGGTGCGCTCGGGCGTGGGGTCGCCCAGGTCCGGACCGCCGTGCGAGTGCACGACCAGGGTCTTGTTCCACTTCTTCGGCACGGCGATCGTGTAGTACGCGCCGTTCGCGTCCCGGCCCTCGTAACAGGTGGTGCCGGCGGGGACGTTCTCCGGGCACGGCGCCGTGGGAGGCAGCGGAGCAGCGGGCGTGGCGACGCTCGCGGCGAGTGCGAATGCCAGCAGGACGTTCATGGCGGGAATCGTGAGCCCGGCTCTACTAGTGGTCCAGCTCACGCGGGCAAACTTGGGATTTCCCTGACGTTACGGTCCTGGTGACGCAGATAGGCCAGCACGGCCGCGACTCGCCGGTGCTGCCTCGGGTCACCGGACAGCCCGAGCTTCGCAAAAGCCGTGTTCACGTGCTTCTCGACGGTCGACTCGGCGACCGTGAGCGCCTCCGCGATCGCCCGGTTCGTCCGTCCCTGCGCCATGTGCCGCACGACGTCGAGCTCCCGGGCGGTCAGCCGGGCGATCGGGGCCCGGTGCACGAGCAGCGGATCCACCACCGAACGACCGGCCACGACCTCGCGCAACGCCGTCACGACCTCGCCGAAGTCGCCGACCCGGTCCTCCACCAGGTAGGCGAGCCCCGCCGTGCCGTGGTCGAACAGCGCGAGCGCCGGTCGTTCGTGCCGGGCCAGCACGACGACCCCGATGCGCGGGAACTCTCGCCGCACCGCACACGCGTCGAAGCTCGTGAGCACGGCGTCGGGTCCGCGCAGCCGCACCGAGTCGAGCAGCGCGGCGGGTTCGGTGGCGACCGCGAGCAGCTCGGTCTCCGCCGCTTCGGCGAGCAACCGGCAGATCCCCTCACGTCTCAGGTAATGCCCATCTCCGACGACAACTCGGATCATTTGGACCCCCTCCAACTCCAGGAGTCTGCCCGATCCTCCCGATACCGGGAAACGCTTGTTCCGTTGCGGCACATGGAGGTTTGCCTCCACGCGAGGAGCAAGGCCCGCCTGGTTCTGCGGCCGCCCGGTTCGCGCGAGGGTTGCCCGGTCCGCCCGCTTTGGGCGCCGGACATGAAGGGGGACAACACATGTCACTGAGAAAGAAGCTGGTGGCCGTGGTCGCGAGCCTCGCCGCCGCGGTGGTGTTCACGGCACCGGTGAGCGCCGACCCGATCAGAACGATGAACCCGTGGTTCAACATCAGAGCCGAGCACACCGGCAAATGCCTCGACGTCTACGCCGCCGGGGCGGCGGACGGCGTGCTCACCCAGCAGTGGACCTGCCTGGGTCCCGCGCAGCACAACCAGCAGTGGCGGCTGAACGCGATGCCCGACGGCTACTACCAGATCATCGCCCTGCACACGGGCAAGTGCCTGGACGTCGTGGCCGCGGGCGGGCACGACGGCGCGCGGGTCCAGCAGTGGCAGTGCCTGGGCGCGGGGCAGCACAACCAGCTGTGGCGCTTCAGCTACATCGGCCACGGCGTCTACCAGATCATCGCCCGCCACACCGGCAAGTGCCTGGACGTCGAGGCGGCCGGCGGGCAGGACGGCGCACTGATCCAGCAGTGGACGTGCCTCGGCGCCGGACAGCACAACCAGCACTGGACGCTCGTGAGCACCTGATCGGTTGTACGGTCGGTCGCATGGCATATCCAGCTGAGCCGTGGCACCTGCGGGGCTCTCTCGTGATCTCCGTCTTCCGGGTGCCACGGCGACTGGTGCCAACAGACCACCTGCCGTCCGGCGCACGGGTGATCACGGTGGCGGGCAACGCTTTCGTGGCCGTCGCGTTCGTGTCGTACGAGCCGGGCGGCGTGCTCTCCTACGAGGAGCTGCTCGTCGCCACCCTCGTGCACGACGAGGGCCGGGTGGCGGTGTCGGTGCCGCAGATCTGGGTCGACAGCGAGGCGTCCTGTCAGGGCGGCCGCGAGCTGTGGGCGATCCCGAAGCAGCTCGCCCGGTTCGGTCAGGGCTCGTCGATCGCGGGCGTCGCGGCGACCGGTGGCGTGCCGCTGCCGGGCCGGTGGACCGCGGCAGGCTGGACCGCACAACGCCTCGACGGCCGCGACGTGCGCACGCGAGCGCGGATGTCCGGCCGGGTCAGCCTCATCCGCACGGGCTGGATGTTCCCGGTCGACGGGCCGCTCGGTGACCTGACCGGGCGAACGCCGCTCGTCAGCTTCGCCGTGAAGGACATGCAGCTGACGTTCGGTCAGGCCCCGTAGCGCACGCTGTTCAGCACGTGCCGCGCCCACGCGTGATCTGCGGGGTCGTCGTGGATGCACGTCACGATGAGCATGTCGCCAGGCCGCACGACGTGGCCGTAGAACTCGTGTTGGGGTACACCGTTCGGGCTGGTCGTGAGCCACAGCGCGTGCCGCACCTCCACGCCGTTGCGAGTGAGTTCCCGCTGACCCTCGGGTGCGCCCTTCAGTGCCAGGTCGAGGAACGCGTCCGGTGCTACGCCGAGCATGCGGCGGATGTCGAGGATGACCGTCCGGCCGGGACCGACGAACCGCAGGCCGTCCTCGCTCAGGTGCGGGGACAGGCCGGCGGTGCGCTCGATGCTCCACGCGCCGAGCAGCTTCTGCTGGACCGGCACCGGCAGCTCCACCAGGAACGCGCTCAGCACCTCGTCGCGGTCCCAGGTCGTGCCGAGCAGCGGGTGCTGGACGAACTCGGGCAGGTAGTCGGGCTCGCGGACCTCCGCGACCACCTCGGCGCCGTCCAGGCCGTCCCACGGCTTGATGTCGTGCGCGAACGTGCCGGTCAGCCGCAGGTCCGCATATCCGGGACCGCCCCACACCTCGTGCGCGCGCTGAGCGTCGGGCTCGCTGATCCGCATCCAGGCGCCGAACCACAGCTCCAGGTCCCCGGTCAGCTCGACGGGCAGCACGCACCGCGCGAACGCACCCGTCTCGGTCCGCAGCACGTTGCCGCCAGCCAGCCGCTCGACCTGAACCTCGGCCAGCTCGGGCGGCAGACCGAGGTTCAAATCGAGCGCGCCGGCCTCCTCGACCTCGGCGCCGCAGCACGCGCAGGCGGTCATGATCCGATGTACCGGACGCTGTTCAGCACGTGCTGTGCCCACGCGCGGTCAGTCGGGTACCGGTGGACGCAGCGCACGGACAGCATGGTGCCCGGCCGCACGACGTGCCCGTGGAACACCTGCTCCTCGTGACCGTCGATGACCTCGCTGAGCCAGAACGCGTGCCGCAGCTCGTCGCCGATGTGTTCGACGGTGTGGTCCTCGGACGGGTAGCCGTCGATCACGGCGGCGAGGAAGTCGCTGGGCGTGCGCTGGGCGCGGTCGTTGTAGACGTCGATGCCGACCCAGCGGCCGGGGCTGGAGAACCAGACCGTGCGATCCTCGACCACGCAGCGCATTCCCTCGGTGCGTTCGATGGTCCAGACCTCGCCGAGGGTCTCCCTGACCGGGATCGGCAGGGGCTGCCGGATGCAGCTCAGCACCTCGTCGCGGTCCCACTCGCGCTCCAGCAACGGGTGCGACGTGTAGTACGGCAGCTCGTCCGCGTTGAGCACGGCGGCCTCGACCGGGGTGCCGAGCAGGTCCCACGGCAGGATGACGTTCGCGAACGTGCCGGACACCCGGAAGTTCGCGTACTCGGAGTCGTTGTCCCAGACCGCGTGCGCGTACATCGCGTCGACTTTGCTGATCTGCATCCAGGCGCCGAAGACCAGCTCCGTTCCTCCGGTCAGCGCAACCGGCAGGAGACAACGGAGGTACGAGTCGCCGTCCGGTCCGACCAGCAGCCCGCCTGTCGGGGCGCCGAGCTGCTCGCTGGGCACGCCGATGAGCGGCTCCGGGCGGTTCAACCGGTAGTCGATGCGGTCCGTAGACGTGATGTCGGCTCCGCAGCATCCGCATTGGACGGTCATGCGCAGATGCTAAAGCTCTTCCTCGTTCAGCAAACGTGAACGCACCAGAAAACGTACCCCCATGGGTGCCTCCAGGGAGAACCCGCTGCCACGACCGGGTACCACGTCGATCGTCAGGTGCGTGTGGCTCCAGTACTCGAACTGAGCCGCGGACATCCAGACGGGGACCACGAACGAGTCCACCGCCAGGTCCCCGAGATGCACGTCCGACGAGCCGGTGCGGAACTCCCCGGCGGGGTAGCACATGGGGGCCGAGCCGTCGCAGCAGCCGCCGGACTGGTGGAACATCAGGTCGCCGTGCGAAGCCCGGAGGCGGCGGAGAACCTCCGCCGCCTCCGGGGTCAGTGCCACGCGGGGCATCAGAAGAAGCCCTGGGCGTTCTGGGAGTAGCTGACGAGCAGGTTCTTGGTCTGCTGGTAGTGGTCGAGCATGACGCGGTGGTTCTCGCGGCCGATGCCGGACTGCTTGTAGCCGCCGAACGCCGCGTGTGCCGGGTAGGCGTGGTAGTTGTTCACCCACACGCGGCCCGCCTGGATGTCGCGCCCGGCGCGGTAGGCCACGGAGCCGTCGCGGGACCAGACGCCGGCGCCCAGGCCGTAGAGGGTGTCGTTGGCGGTCTTCATGGCGTCGTCGTAGGAGTCGAACGACGTCACGGCGACGACCGGGCCGAAGATCTCCTCCTGGAAGATCCGCATCTTGTTGTCGCCCTCGAAGACCGTTGGCGTCACGTAGTAACCGCCGGACAGCTCGCCGCCGAGGTCCGCGCGTTCGCCGCCGGTGAGGACGCGGGCGCCTTCCTGCTTGCCGATGTCGATGTACGACAGGATCTTCTCCAACTGGTCGTTGGACGCCTGTGCGCCGATCATCGTCTCGGTGTCGAGCGGGTGGCCCTGCTTGACCGCGCGGGTCCGTTCCACGGCGTCGCCCAGGAACTGGTCGTAGATCGACGACTGGATCAACGCCCGCGACGGGCACGTGCAGACCTCGCCCTGGTTCAACGCGAACATCGTGAAGCCTTCGAGTGCCTTGTCGTAGAAGGCATCCCGCTCCGCGGCCACGTCGGAGAAGAACACGTTCGGCGACTTCCCGCCGAGTTCCAGAGTCACCGGGATGATGTTCTCGCTGGCGTACTGCATGATCAGCCGGCCGGTGGTCGTCTCGCCGGTGAACGCCACCTTCGCGACCCGGCGCGACGACGCGAGCGGTTTGCCCGCCTCGACGCCGAAACCGTTGACCACGTTGAGCACGCCCGGCGGGATCAGATCGGCGATCAGCTCGATGAGCACGTGGATCGACGCCGGGGTCTGCTCGGCGGGCTTCAGGACGACCGCGTTGCCCGCTGCCAGCGCCGGGGCGAGCTTCCACACGGCCATGAGCAACGGGAAGTTCCACGGGATGATCTGGCCGACGACGCCGAGCGGTTCCTGGAAGTGGTACGCCACAAGGTCTTCGTCGATCTGCGAGATGCCGCCCTCCTGCGCGCGGATCACGCCCGCGAAGTAGCGGAAGTGGTCGACCGCGAGCGGCAGATCGGCGGCCAGGGTCTCGCGGATCGGCTTGCCGTTCTCCCACGTCTCGGCGACGGCCAGGGTTTCGAGGTTGGCCTCGATGCGGTCGGCGATCTTGTTCAGCACGTTTGCGCGCTCGGCGGGGGAGGTCCTGCCCCACGCGCGGGCGGCGCCGTGGGCCGCGTCCAGCGCGCGGTCCACGTCCTCTGCGGTGCCGCGGGCGATCTCGGTGAACTCCTCACCTGTGACCGGGGTCGGGTTGGCGAAGTACTCGCCCTTGGCGGGCGGGACGTACTCGCCTCCGATGAAGTGGTCGTACCGGTCGCGGTACGTCACCACGCTGCCGGGTTGTCCTGGAGCCGCGTACTGCACCATCGTCTCGCCCTCCCGCATCGTTGCGAACTGATGGCGACGCTAAGTAGTGCAACGTTTCACCGACGTTGCATCCGAAAGGAGTAACGGTCTGGGGCAGAAGGACCGTCATCCTGGAGTGGTGACGGACCTCGGCGAAGCAACACGGCCGGTGATCGCCGAGTCGTGGCGGCGGTCCCTCGCGGCGCGCGTCGACCCGGACCGGCACGAGGCACCGGTGGTGTACGCGCCAGACGAGATCGCTGATCTGCGCGGCACGCACCCGTTGGCAGCGGCCGTGCCGCTGCTCAAGCACACCCTCGCGATGGACGACACGATCATGATCGTCACGGACACGCGCGGGCACATCATGTGGTGCGAGGGCGACAACGGGGTGCGGCACCGCGCCGAACGCGTCCACCTCACCGAGGGCTCGCAGTGGAGCGAGGAGGTCATCGGCACGAACGCGATGGGTACCGCGCTCGCCACCGACAAGCCCGTCACGGTGCACTCGCGAGAGCACCTGGTCCGCACCTATCACGGCTGGACGTGCGCGGCGAGCCCGATCCACGACCCGCACACGGGGTTGCTGCTGGGGGTCGTCGACGTCAGCGGGCCGTTGAAGACCATGCACCCGGCCGTCGTGCAGCTCGTGTCGGCCGCGGCCAGGCTCGCCGAACACCACCTGCAGCAGCATCTCGTGCCCCGCGGACACGTGCTGACGTTGAACTTCCTCGGCGGTCTGCACGCGGAGCTGGACGGGCGGCCGTTGCTGTTGACGTTGCGCAACGCCGAGGTGCTGACCGCGCTTGCGCTGCATCCCAAGGGACTCACCGCCGAACAGCTTGCATTGCTGCTCTATGGTGAACGTGGGAACCCGACCACGGTCCGCGCGGAGCTGCATCGGCTGCGTGCGCAGCTGGGTGGTGTGCTGCTGACCCGGCCCTATCGGCTGGACGCGGTGGTGCGCGGCGATTTCCTCGACGTCCGCACCGCGCTGAGAGCCGGTGACGCGGGCAGGGCGACCCGGCACTACAGCGGCGAGTTGCTGCCCCGTTCGGACGCACCGGTGATCCGGGAGGAACGGGTGGACCTGGCCGCTGCCGTGCGCAAGGGCGTGCTGGATCGCGGCGACGTCGAAGCGCTGCTGACCTTCGCGGACAGCGGTGAGGACGCCGAGGTGCTCGAACGGCTGCACCTGCTACTTCCGGCCACAGATCCCCGTCAGGCCCTCGTCTCCTCGCGTCTGCGGAGGGCCCTGGAATAGGCTTCCCCACGGGGGAGGGACAACGTGAAGCAGTGCATCAACTGCATGACTCGGTTGCCGCGCAAGGAGGTCGCCGAGATCGCGTGGTGTGCCCTGTGCGCACCGTGCCAGCAGGTCGTGGCAGATCAGATGAAGCTGTTGCACGACCGGCCCGGTGGCGCCGAGGTGCAGATCTACCAGTGCGGCTGGTGCGGGACCGCGCGGTCGTGCGGGCTCGGCTCGCGCACGAGGTGCCTGGTGTGCCTGGACGAACGGTCGGTGCCGGACCCGGCGGTGCAGAAGATCGCGCGCCGGCTGGAGCTCGACGGGACGTGGCGGGAGAACTCGGAGTTCATCGCCGCGACGACCGTGAAGATCCGGCTCGCGAAGTACTTCCAGCCGGGCTGGACCGTGCTCGCCACGGACGTGCACGGCTTGCCGTGGACCGGGTTCCGGTGGTTGACGAAGTCGCACGGCACGTGGGGGCGCAACACCGAGACCGGTGAGGTGCAGCTGCTCAAACGTGCTCGCGGCGAGGAGACCCTGCTTTACCTGGTGCGGTACGGGAAGGTGCTGAAGTTCGGGCGCGGCACCGCGGACCGGGTGCGCGGGCACGTCGAGCTGGGCGCCGTGCCGGTGCTCGTGCTGAAGGGGGCCGGGCAGGAGGTCGCGGTGGCCAAGGACCGGTTGAAACGCCTGCACCGCACCGAGATGGTGTCGCAGCGGATGCCGGTCGACCTGTTCGCCGTGCTGCCGGAGGGGCTCGACGTCACCGACGGATATCCGCGGAGTTGAGGCTTCCGCCAGGCCGTCATTCGTCGCAGTCCACCGCGTTGAGCGCAGCTTCCAGGCCGTCCAGAATCGCGTTGCAGTCTTCGTGGAGCCGGCGTGCGTCGGGTGCGGTGACCACGAACAGTCCCAGCCAGTTCCTGGATCCGCCGCTGGGGTCGTAGGAGGGCACCTCTTCGCCGACCGGCATCGAGAACGCGGGGATCTCCTCGACCTTGGTGCCGGGGCTGACGATGCTCGCCCAGTCGACGTCGTTGGGGCGCCAGAACGGCCGGGTGCGCCAAGGAGTACCTGCCGCGTTCGTGGGGATGACCGCGACCGACGCCGCTGCACGGCCTGCCGTGGTGAGCATCTGGGCGGGGTAGAAGACCTCACGGCCCAGCAGCTGGTCGACGAGCATCGCGATCGGGTCGATGCCGAAGACCTCCTCGATCTCCCTGGTGATCATCACGCCACCGAACCGCGCGCCCGTCTCGATCAACGTGAGCGAGCCGTCCGCGCCGAGCTTGATCTCCGTGTGGGTGCCGCAGGTGTCGAGCTGCAGGGCGTCGACGGCGTCCCTGGAGACGTCCTCGATCCGGCGCTGCAGGTGTTCCGGGAGGGTGCACGGCGCGGTGCTGGCGACCTCGGTGAACGGTGGGATCGCGGGCAGCCGGGCGGTGATGCACAACGGGTGGTAGACGCCGTTCGCGACGATGCCCTCGACGCTCACGTAGTCACCGTGACCCGGCTCGGGGTACCAGCCGTCGGTGGTGCCGCTGAAGATCTCCTCGACGAGCAGGTCGCCGTCGGTGTCCTGGGCGTAGAGCTCGTTCATGCCCACCTGGCTGCCCAGCTTGAGCGCCTCGGCCACCTCCGCCCATGCTGCCGGTACGTCGCTCTGGTCGTTCAGCACGAGCTGCGCCACGGAACCCGCGCCCCAGGCCGGTTTGAGGAGCACGGGCGGGGTCAGCTCGGCGAGCGCCTCGCTGAGGTCCACTTCGGACTCAACGCGGCGGAAGTCCGGGATCGGCACGCCTTTTCGCCGCCACGTCTCGCGCATCAGCCGTTTGTCGCGGGCGCGCACCAGGTTCGGGCCCGCGCCGGCGAGGCCGAGGCGGTCCGCGACGTGGGCCACCAGCAGCACGCCGAACTCGGAGAGCGTGATGATCGCGTCCGCGCCGATCGCCTTCGCGTGCTGTGCCACGAACTCCACGAGTTCCTCGCCGCGTGGTGCGCCCGGCGCGTCGACGATGCTGGTGCACGAAGCCCGGGCTGGTTCGGGAACCGGCATGAGCGCCAGGACGTGCAGCTCGGCTCGGGCGGCGATGCGCGGGAAGGAGTGCTCCGGCGGCGGGCCGCCCTTGACGTACAGGTAGAGGATCTTGCTCGCCGCTTTGGTCACTGGGAGCGCTCCTTCGTGCGGACGAAGTGGATCGACAGCGCGACGACGACCATCAGCAGGACCGTGCCTGCCGCCGCGTGGAGCAGGAACTCGTTCATCGCGCCCCTGGCCAGGTAGCCGCCGAGCACGAAGATCACCAGCGCGCACACCGCGCGGTCGATCAGCGACTCGATGGACAGCAACGTGGCGCGGCTGCGCGGGTCCGTGATGGCGTCGTTGACGAGCTGCCGCTGGACGGGGAACGACAGGCCGGTCGCCAGCGAGAACACGCACAGGCACACCACGGTGACCACGAGCCCGGACGGTGCGAGGAGCGCGAGGCACAACGCCATCACGGTGGTGAGCACGAAGACCGCGCGCAGGTCGGACATGGCTCTGCGGATCAGGTTCGGGCGGGCAGCGCCGAGTGCCTCGAACAACGTCGTGACGGCCATGAGCACGCCGAACGCCGCCACCGGCAGGTGTTTCGCGTCGAGGACGGGCTGGAACAGGTTGGCCTGCAGGATGCGGACCAGGGTGAAGATCGCGACGCCCTGGACCATCAGGAGAACCAGGTAGCGGGAGGCTCGGAGGGCTTTGACGGCTCTCTTGAGGGCGATTTCCTTGTGGTGGTGCTCGCCGGGTGGCAGTGGCGGAAGCTTGAGGGCGATCCCGAGCGCGACGAGTGTTGCGACGGCGGAGAGCCAGTACGGCGAGGTGAACTGCCACTGCATCAGCACACCGGCGGCGGGGAGGGCGGCGACCCGGCCCGCCAGGCTGTAGGCGCGGGCGCCGCCTTCCGCCTGCTTGTAGAGGTCTTCGTGGCCGGTGCGTTGCAGGTACTCGTAGAGATACGCGCTGCCGGCGCCGGAGGTGAACGAGTAGGCGAGCGCGATCAGCAGGAAGTGGGCGAGGAAGCCCCAGTAGTTCTGCACGAAGACCGGGATCAGGTTGGCCGTGGTGAGCGTGATGGCGCCGAGCTGCAGGAACCGGCGGTAGTCGAAGCGGTCCGCGAGCACGCCGGTGGGCACGTCGAGCAGGCAGAAGGCGACGTAGTAGATGGCCTGGATGCCGAAGATCTGCTGGTCGGTGAGCCCGATGTCGCGCTGGTACAGGTAGAAGATCGGCAGCCAAAGCAGCAGGCCGTTGAACAGCTGATAGCCCTTGTACAGGCGAATGACCGTCATGCGTACGGGCGCAGCTGCAGCAGGTGCACGTGGTCGCTGTCGGCGGCCCACTCGATGTCGACCGGCTGGCCGAAGGTGTAGTCGGGGGAGAAGTGCGACTGCAGCAGGCGTCCGGCGATCGCGAGCCGCTGGAGCTGGTCCTTTGCTTTGTCATCCGCATCGGACTGTCCCAGTGCGACGGTCCGGCCGCCGCCCTCGACCGTGTTGAACAGGTACTGGGACGGCTGCGCCTCGCCCTCGACCACGTCGGTGACCTCGGTGGCGACGTTGATGTAGACGTTGCGGAAGTCCTTGCGGTTCAACGGGTTGGTCGTGACCATGACGCCGCCGCTGGTGGCCGGGACCTGTTCCTGGATGATCACGCCCATGTAGGCGTCGTCGAGGCTGATGCCGGCCTCCTTGCGCAGCTTCGTGCTGCGGGTGTTGACGAGGCTCGCCCAGACCTCCTTGATGCCGCTGAGGATTCCGCGTGCGTCGCTGACGTGCGTGACCGACTCGTAGATGCCCGCGGCGGAGAACCCGGCCAGGTCCTCGGCGTTGGACGAGCTGCGGACGACGAACGTGCCGACGCCGGCGAGGTCCTTGATGATCGCCGCGTCGATCTCGCGGATCAGCGCGTCCGGGAACTTCGCGGTGCGGATGAGGTGCTGCAGCTCGACGCACTGGGCGTCGGTCTGCCGCGCGTCGAGCTCGAGGGCGAACTTGAGCTTGCCGATCGCCTGCTGGATGCGCGGGTTCGCCTCCAGGAACCGCTGGTGCAGGCTGAACGGCAGCGCGATGCCGCGCGGGATGCGGATGTGTTGCTGGAACAGGTTTCTGGCGCCCTGGTCCAGGTCCTCGGTGCCGAGCAGGGCTTTCAGGTAGGGGAGGAGGTTCTCGCGGGGCGGGCGCGGGATCCGGTAGAAGCCGAGCCAGCGGGTGGAGCCGTTCTTCGCGACCTCGTTGAGCTCGCCGAGGTTCGCTGCCTTCGTGCCGTAGCTGGTGCTGTCGCGCCACCGCAGGTCTTCGAGGCTGGCGATCCGGTCGTCTTTGAGGTTCGGCTCGTCCATGGTGATGCGGGTGGAGAGCCAGGAGGGCTCTTCGGTGTGCGGGCGTTCGATCGGCTCGATGCCGATCTTCGTCCGGTCCGGGTCGACGGTGTAGCGGACCCAGCGACCGTTGAGGTGCGCGAGGTCTTCGAGGGCGCCGAGCTGGATGGCGTTCGGGATGCCCCAGCCGCTGGCCAGGACGTTCGTGTGCGACAGCGGCGTGGTGTGCTCGGCGTTGACAACCCCTGTCAAACGTGGAATGTCATCCGGCACTTTCGCCATGACGATGATGTCGTGCCACGCGAGCTGGCTGTTCTGGTAATCCTCGTCGGTGTGAAAGAGTCGGAGTCTTCCTTCGGCGGTGCCGGGGTTGAGCGGTACGAACTCATTAGTTGAGAACAGCTCATAACTGAGGATGCGTGGCAGGGTGTCTTTGGGGATTTTTGCCACGTGACTTTCCTGCAGGTGGTTGGCCGGTTTCAGCAGGATCGGCACGCTCTGGTCGACGTTCTTGCGCACCTCGTCGTAGAAGAACTGGAGCATCTCGCCGGTCATCGTGTCCGCTTCGACCGTTTCGAGCGAGAAGAACCTGTCGTGGAGGGCGAGGATCCCCAGGCAGAACCGCCGGTCCTCGCGGTGGTAGACCTCGAAGTTCATCTCGTCGAGCCGGCGTTCCAGCTCGTCGGGCGGCATGTGCAGGACGTGCGCCGCGATGTACTTGACGTGAAAGAGGTTCTCCCGGCTGTCCATGAAGTGGGTCAGTCCGGTCTCCCGGTCGACCACGACCTTCACGAACGGATAGCCGCCCAATGTTCCGGACAGCTGCGTGAATGCCGACAGGGTGAGCCGTTCACCGACGAGCGCGGGTTCCTGCACGCGTCGAAAGATACCCGCGCGTTCCGTGGCGTGACCAGATCGTCTCAGCTGGCCGCTTTCCTTGTCTCTTTCCTGTCAAGAAGTGACAATCCGTGTCATGCGCGTCTTGTTCGGCGGAGTTCCCGCCGCCGGCCATCTCTTTCCCCTGATCCCACTGGCGCGCGCGGCCCGCGCGCTCGGCCACGAGGTCGTCTTCGCCTCACTGGACGGTGCCGAGTCGCTGGTGGCCGGCCTCCCGTTCGCGTGTCCGGCGCCGGGCGTGGACTGGCGCAGCACGATCCGTTCGCTCGGGGCTTCCCGGCTGCCTGCGGAGATGGAGCGCACGGTTTCCACGAACTCTGCGGACCGCGAGGCCTTTGTGGCGCTGGCGGCGCTGGTCAACGATCAGGTGGCGGAGAGTTTCGCGGCGTTCGCGTCGTCGTGGCGGCCGGACGTGGTGGTCTACGAGTACCTGTTTCCTGCGGCAGCCGCTGCTGCGACTTTGCTGGGTGTGCCTGCGGTGCGGCACGACCTGGGGTTCACCGAGATTGCGCCGTTGCATGCGGTGATGGCCAAGCACATGTCGGTGCCGATGGGGGAGGTGCTGTCGTTGGATGTGGCGCCGCCTTCGATGGTTGGCGGGTTTTCTCGCGGCTGGCCTTTGCGGGCTGGTGCCTACACCGGGACTGGGGTGGTGCCGCCTCGTACTGGGCCTCGGGTGGCGGTGACGTTGGGGACGGTTCCGCCGAAGGTTGGTGGGCTGTCGACGTTGGATCGGGTGGTTGCTGCTGCTTCTTCGGTTGAGGCGGAGTTTGTGTTGGTGATGGGGGATCTGGACATCAGTTCGCTGGGTGGGTTGCCTTCTAACGTCACGGCTTGTGGGTGGATGCCTTGGGATGCGTTGGTGCGGACGTCCGATGCGGTGATTCATCACGGTGGGGCTGGGACGGCGTTGGCGGCGTTGGCTTGTGGGGTGCCGCAGTTGGTGTTGCCGGACGGGTCGGATCGGTTTGCTGCGGCTGAGGCTGTGGATCGGCGTGGGGCTGGGATCTCTGCTTCTGGGGCGGATGTGGATGCGTCGTTGATCTTGCGGCTGTTGGCGGATGCAGGGTTGCGGGAGGCTGCCGGGGAGGTGGCGGTGGAGATCGCTGGGATGCCGGATGCGGCTGCTGTGGTGGGGCGGTTGGAGGGGCTGGTGTGAGGTTGGGTGGCGCGCTCTTTGCGTGGCTCGTCCCCCTGTTTCGTTGGCGGGCGGCGGGTTGTTGTCCGTAGGTGGTTTTGTTGCGGCGGATGGTCGGGGTTGTGGGACGCGGGCGGGCGGGTGGTCGCCTTGCGGGACGCGTCTTGCGGGACGCGACCATGCGGGTGGTCACCTTGCGGGCGGCGAGTCCTGTTCAAAGATCGGGGCTCCGCCCCGGACCCCGCCAATCTGATCAAAGACCGGCCAGCGCCATGCGCGGGTTGATGGCACGCCTGTTGCGTTGGGCGGCTTGCGGTTGCGTAGTTTGGTGACGGGACCACCCCACCCGGCCCGTTCGGGAAGGGGTGTGTCAAACGAGCGGTGTAACTCGGGTTGAAGGAAACTA
>NZ_JAJAEG010000039.1:0-83743 GCF_047445655.1 Lentzea alba | reverse complement strand
GGGCATTCAGAACATCCCGTCCTGAACATCAACAAGCTTATGGAGTGAGACATGTCCGACCGCGAACAGCTGGAGCAACTCGTCCGGAATGCTTTCTGCTGGGTGCTCGGCGTCGAGCACGTCGAGCTCGATGACGACTTCTTCCTGCTGGGTGGCAATTCCTTCCTCGTCGTGAGGCTGGTGCAACGCATGCGCGGCGCCGGGCTCGACCTCGACTACGTCGTCGTCTTCACGGGACGCAGCGTGCGAGGGATCGTGGATCAGCTACGAGCCGTAGCAGGCGCGTCATGATGTTGCCCTCCCAAGCGTTCGACGTGTTGCCGGCGTCGGGTCCTCAGCGCGGGCTATGGCTGTCCCAGCAGCTGCGTTCGGCCGCTAAGGACTACGTGATCTGCGAGGCGTACGAGCTGCGTGGCCGCATCGACCTGGACGCGCTGCGCGGTGCCTTCGACCGCCTGCTCGCGCGGCACAGCGCGTTGCGAACCGGAGTCTGCCAGCTGGACGACGAGCTCGTGCGGTTCACCGTGCCGCCCGTCCCCGGCTTCCTCCGGGTCGTGTCCGGCGATCCGGCCGAGGTGATCGCGGCGGTGGCGGCCGAACCGTTCGATCTCGCGCGTCCGCCCCTCATGCGCGCCGTCGCGGTCATCGCAGGGCCTGAGCGAACTGTGCTCGTGCTTTGTTTCCACCACGTCGCGGTCGACGAGACGTCGATCGCGATCCTGTGCGCCGCTATCGGCCAGTACTACATCGCCGCACTCGCCGGCGAGACCGAGGTCGAGCACGAGGTGGCGCGGCAGACGCGACCGGTGAGCCGCGAGGTCGTGCTCGCCCGCTGCGCCGAGCTCGCCTCGGCGCCCGCTGTCGTGAACCTGCCCGCCGGGACGCAGGACGGCTCGGTGGAGCTCGTCGTGCCGCGCGCAGAGCTCGAGCCGTTGCTGGCCGTCGCGCGGGATCTCGGAGTTACGCGATGCGCCGCGATGCTGGGTGCCGCGGGTGTCGCCCTGGCGCGGTTGACGGGCCAGGACGACCTGATCATCGCGCTGGCGGTGTCCACAAGGGACGAACTCACCGCGGACGCCGTGGGCATGTTCGTCAACATGGTGCCGCTCAGGCTGGTGAACCTGGCCACGGCGGATCGCCGGGAGTTGTTGCTGCAGGCCGGCTTCGCGGTGCTGCAAGGGCTGGCGGCGGCCGGTGTCCCGTTCGAGGAACTGGTGGCGGCGTTGCCGGAGGTTCGCCGGCCGGGCCGGATGCCGCTGGCGCAGGTCTCCTTCAGCTATTGGGAGCTGGAGTCGGCCGAACGGGACCTGGGCCTGCCGGGTGTGTCCTCCTCCAGGTTGCCCGCCCCGGCCATCACGACGGAGTTCGAGCTGGCGCTCGGATGTGTGCTGCGTCCGGACGACGTGATCTTGAGCGCCGAGTGGAAGGGACACGCGTTCGACGGACGACGTGGTCCCGCGTTGATCCAGGACGTTCTGCGCACCGCGCAACGTCTCGGCGGTGGGTGACGTCCGTCAGGAGGCTCCCGTGGCGAGGAGTGCGACGGCCTCTTCCGCGAGCCTCTTCCGGTCGACCTTGCCGTTGAGGCTGAGCGGGAAGCTGTCACAGCCGAGCAGCAGCCGCGGGACCATGTGCGCGGGCAGCCTGTCCGAGAGGAACTCCTTGAGCACCTCCTCGTCGGCGTTCCCGCCCTGGTGGAAACCCGCGAGGTCGTAGGTGCCGACCTCGGACCTCGCCGCGACGACGACCGCGTCGTCGACGAGCGGGTGCGAGCGCAGCACGGCCTCGACGTCACCGAGCTCCACCCGGTGTCCGCGGATCTTCACCTGGCCGTCCAACCGGCCGAGGTACGCGTGGTCGCTCGCGCGGACCGACACGCGATCACCGGTGCGGTACCAGTGCTCGGGGGTGATCTCTCCGGTGCACTCCTCCAGCACACCCGCCTCCCAGCGGACGAACCTGCCGCTGTTGTGCTCGGGCGCCAGGTACCCGTCGAACCGCTGGGGGCCGCGCACCAGCAGCTCACCCTCCTCGGCCGCGTACCCGTCGTCGCTGATGACCGCCCACTCGACTCCGTTGTGCGGCTTGCCGATCGGCACGGCGGTTGAGGGGAGGGCGGTCAGGTCGACGTCGTGGACCCACGAGCTCACGGTCACCTCGGTCTGACCGTAGACGTTGGCGACCCGGCTCGCCGGCGCCGCGAGGCTCCACGCGTGCACGTGGTCGTGGGTCAGGGGCTCGCCGCAGAACACGCTCCAGCGCAACGACGGCATCGAGTCCGGGCCCAGCTCGCCGAGCAGCCGTGCCACCGTGATCGATGACGGCGTCGAGTGCCAGTGCGTGATCTCGTGGTCGACGATGAACCTGGTCGGCATCAGCAGGTCGGTGCTCGACGGCACGACCACCGCGCCACCGGAACCCCAGGCGAGGAACATGTTCCACACCGACAGGTCCCAGGACAGGTCGGAAGTCTGCGCCACCCTGGCCTCAGGCCCGGTCGCGAAGTGGTCCAGCAGGTGGGGCAGCCACGACTCGAAGTGACGATGCCGGATCGGTACGCCCTTCGGCACGCCCGTGGAGCCGGAGGTGAACACGATGTACGCGAAGGCTTCCGGGTGAGGGTCCGCCGGGGGCGCGACGACCGGCGCGCGGTCGTTGCCCGTCACCAGGAGCAGCGGCACTCCCGTCGCCTCGTGCAGAGCGTCCGCCCGGCCGGCCTCGGCCTCCGTGTGCAGCAGCAGGTCGAGCTCACCGCGCCGCACGATGTCCGCGTTGCGGGACAACGGGTTCTTGGCGTTCAGCGGCACGACTGTCACACCGGCGCGCAGGGCGGCGAGGTAGGCGACGTAGGTGGCCGCCTCGGCCTGGCCGAGCAGCCCGGCCCGCCGCGGTTTTCCGGGCTCGGGCAGGACGACGGAGGCCGCGGCGCGATCCAGTTCCGCATAGGTGAGTTCGACGTCGCCCGCGCTGAGTGCGAGACGATTCGGGTGTGCCCGCGCGGAGTCGTGGAACCAGCTGTACATGGCGGTGCTCCTGCGTCGGGCGGTCATCGCGCCAGCTCGTTGAGGCGGGTGCGGTCGAGCTTCCCGGAGGGGGAGAGCGGTAGCCGGTCCACGAAAACGATGCGCTCGGGCACCATGTGGGCCGGCAGTGCTCGAAGCAGTTGTGCGCGGACCTGGCGGACGTCCGGTTGCCGGTCGGCCGGCAGGCACCAGGCGACGAGGCGGTGCTCACCGAACGCGTCGCGTTCCACGGAGACGGCGGCCCCGGCGATGCCGTCGACCGCGCCCAGCGCCCATTCGACCTCGCCGGCTTCGACGCGGAAACCGCGCACCTTGAACTGGTGGTCGTTCCTGCCGACGTAGAAGAGGTCGCCGGACTCGTCGGTGCGGGCGAGGTCGCCCGAGCGGTAGTGGCGGACGCCGTCGATGGTGACGAAGCGCTCTGCGGTGAGCTCGGGCCTCTTCCAGTAGCCGGAGGCGATGCCGTCACCGGAGACGTACATCTCGCCGATCTCGCCGGTCGCCACCTCGGCGCCGTGCTCGTCCCGCACGGAGATGGCCATGTGCGGCAAGGGTTTGCCGATCGGGGTGTGGGGCGAGCTCCCGGTGAGGTCGTCGGCGCTCAGAGTTCGGTGAGTGACATGAACGGTGGCCTCGGTGATGCCGTAGAGGTTGACGTACTGAACGGCGTCGGGAGCTCCCCGGTCGCGGAAAGCCCGCACAGATCGGAGATCCACCGGCTCACCGCCGAACAGCACGTACCGGAGGCTCGTGGCCGGCCCGGAGCCCGTCATCGCGTCCACCATCAACCGGAACACCGAGGGCACCAGGTTGAGCACCGAGACGCGGGCTTCCGAGAGGAACCCGGCGAGCAGGGGCGGGGCGACGGCGACCTCGGCGGGCACCACGTGCAGCGCGGCCCCCGTGGTGAACGCCGCCCACATCTCCCACACGGACACGTCGAAGTTGATGCTGTGACAAAGCGCCCACCGGTCGTGCTCGGTGAAGTCGAAAAGTGGCAGCGCGCACCGCAGCAGGCTCACCACGTTGTGATGGGTGACGACGCACCCTTTGGGCAGGCCGGTCGACCCGGAGGTGTAAAGCACGTAAGCGGCGTCCGCTCCATTCACTTCGGGCAGGGAACATTCGCCCGTCAGTTCAGCCCACCCGGACGCGGTGATCACGTCCGCTGTTTCAGCGTCCCGGACGATGTGGTCGATTCGTTCCGCCGGATAGGACGGGTCGAGCGGGACGTAAGCGGCGCCGCACTGCAGCACCGCGAGAATCGCCAGCACCTGGTCGATGCCCCGGTCGAGAGCGATGCCCACCCGTGCACCCGGCCGCACTCCCCGGAGCACCAGGCCGCAGGCCTTGCGGCGCACCGCCGCGGTGAGTTCGGCATAGGTCAGGACCGTTGCGCCGTCGGTCAACGCGATCCGGCCGGGAAATCTTTCGGTGGAGCGCGCGAGGCATTCGTTCAGCGTTCTCATCCAGGGTGCCCCAGCCTGTTCTCGGGGACGGCTCGATCGAGGGCGATCGTATCCGCCACCACCCGAGAGGTCAGTTCGTTCAAGTTCCGCAGTTGCGCACGGGCGTGTTCTTGTTGGCACTTACCGTAATTTGCGTCGTCAGGAACCAGTCCGTTTCGACGTTGGAGGGGCATCATGCCGCACGAGCGCCGGCATTTGTTCGCTGACTTTCCCGGTGGTGGTGCGGGGAGTGCCGTCGCCCGGTTGATTCATCCCGACCCCGTCGCGCGGTCCGAGAGCGGCAGTGTGGCGGCCGCGGTCGGGGTCGTGCTCGCCAGGCACACGGGGGAGCAGGCGGTGGAGGTGACGCAGGGACGGCACCGGATCGACGTCGTGGTCGGCGAGGCCACCTTCGACGAGATCCGCGCGGGCGTCGTGCGGCAGCGCGAGGACTCCGGCGACGCGGTCGCCGTGTCCGGAACCGGGGTCCTCTCGGTGTCCGTTGAGGACGGAAAGCTCGTGGTCACCTACGACAGCAACACTTTCAGCGCGGACACCGCCGAACGGTTCCTGCGTCACGTGAGCGTGGTCCTCGCTGAAGGCCCCGGCGCGCAGGATCCCGCCAGGCGCATCCCGCTCCCGACGCGCGTCCCCGCGGCAGTGCCCGCCGAGCCGGTCGACGCGTTGTGGGGCACGGTTCTGGCCGACCCGGAGCGCCCGGCCCTCGTCCACGGCGAGGACGCGCTCAGCTATCAGGCCGTGGTCAGCGTCGCGTCACGTGGCGCGGCCGCGTTGCAGTCGTTCGGGGGGACGGGCAAACGTGTCGCCGTGCTCGTGGAACCCGGATTGCCCGCACCGTTGTCGGCGCTCGCCGTGCTGTGGGCGAGATGTGCTCCGGTGCCGCTTGACGGTGACCAGCCGGACGGTCCGCTGATGCGCGTCGTCGACGACGCGGACGTGGTGGCCATCGCCTGCTCGGCGTCGTTGCGCGCGCGAGCGGAGAAGCTCGCGAAGGGCCGGGCGGTGCTTCAGCTCGACCTGACGCCGTCCGCGGAGCCGGCGGCGGCTCCCTCTGGCCTCGATCTGCCGGTGCACGTTTCGGCTTTCGCCGGCGGACTGGCGCTGGGGCCGGGTGATGTCGTGGCCTCAGCGGTACGGCCGGGTTCACCGGCGTTCCTCGCCGAGTTCCTCGCCGTGCTGGCGCGCGGCGCGACCTTCGAGATGCTCCGGCCGGGAAAGCAGAGGTCGTCCGGTTCCGTCGCGGTGCTGCACGCTCCTGCCGAGGAGGTCGTCGACTGGGCTGAGCCGGTGCGCACTGTCCTGCTCGATGCGGAGTCCACGAGCGCCGAGGACGTGCGGGCGGTTCTCGCGAAGCTGCCGAACGCGGAAGTCGTTGTGCAGTACGGAACCGCGGAGTGCCCAGTCGCGTTGCGGCAGGGCCTGCCGGTGGCCGGCGTGATCGCCGAACTGGTGGACGCCGATGGCGAGCCCGCCGAGGTGTACGGCGAGATCGTGCTGAGCTGGGCGGGGGACCGGGTCCGCACCGGAGATCTCGCCTGGCGGCGTGCGGACGGGGCGCTCGTGCTCGTCGGCAGGACCGACCGCAGGATGACGATCGACGGTCGCCACGTGCAGCCGGAGGAGATCGAGGCTCAGCTGCGTTCTCA
The DNA here is from genome assembly GCF_047445655.1 of Lentzea alba. Taxonomy (GTDB): domain Bacteria; phylum Actinomycetota; class Actinomycetes; order Mycobacteriales; family Pseudonocardiaceae; genus Lentzea; species Lentzea alba_A. The sequence continues at coordinate 77,605 of NZ_JAJAEG010000039.1, read as the reverse complement.
TCCGTCGGTCTCGAAGGCGGTGGTGGTACCGGATCCTCAGGCGTCACCTCCGCTGGTGGCCTACGCCGTCGCGACCTTCGCCGCCGCGGTGGAGGAGGCGCAGCTGGCGCAGTACCTGCGGCGGCAGTTGCCGGAGTGGTCGGTGCCCGCTCGGGTGCACGTGGTGCCCGCGATCCCCGTGGGCTCCGACGGAGAGGTCGACTTCGAGCGGCTTTCGGCACTGGTCGAGGTCACCGGCGACGGGCAGCCCACGACCGACGAGGAACGCGCGATCGCCGAGATCTGGGCGAAGCTCTTGCGCCGCGACGATCTGCGGACCGATCAGCACTTCGTCCGGCTCGGCGGTGACTCCCTGCAGCTGGTGCGGATGATCGCGCTCGTGCGGGAGCGGTTCGGCACGCGGCTCGACCTGCTGGAGGTCCTGCGCGAACCGACGATCCACGCGATCGCCGGCCTCGTCACCCGTGAGTCCACTGTGGAAGGACGGTGAGCGTGATGGGTCGGTTGGTGGTCGGCACCGGTTTTGTCGAGGACGCACGGACGGACGACGGTGGCACGGGGTGGTGGAGCCAGCGGCTCGCGTGGTTCGCGCGACCGGGCGACGTGATGGTGCTGCCGGTCGAGCCGGACCAGGACTACCTGTCCTACGTGGGAGAGCTGACCGGCGTCGACCCGGCCTCGTGGCGGGTGGTCGTCGCGCCGCCGGGCGAGGGCGCGAACAACGTCCTCACGTCCGAGCGGCTCGGCTCGGACGCACTGCGCGACGCCCTGCTCGCCGTGCTGCGCCACCACCCGGTCGACGAGGTGTTCACGCCGTGGCCAGACCGCGCGGTGGCGCGTCTCACCGATCGGCTCGGGCTCAGGAGCATCCACGCCGGACGCGGCTTCCTGGAGCAGTCCGGCGGCCACCTGATGGTCAGCAAGGCGACGTTCCGCGCTGTAGCGGCGGGAAACGGCGTGCCGATCCCGCCGGGCGCGGTGATCGGCACGGCCGCCGACGCGGTGGACATCACCGATCGGCTGCTGCGCGAGCACGAGGTCGTGATGCTGAAGCAGGAGTGGGGACTGGGTGGCCGCGGCAACGACATCCTCAGCACGGTCGACGGCGTGCGCCCGCTGGGCGCGCCGAGGGTCGTGCGGATCAACGGCCGGGCCGACCTCGAACGGTATTTCGCCGAGCACTGGTCGTGGCTGAGCAGTGAGGACCGCTCCACTCCGGTGGCCGAGCAGTACTTCCCCGACAGTGCCGCCTACTTCATCGAGTTCGCCATCAGTGACGACGGCGTGCGGCGCGTGTGCGACGGCGAGCAGCTCAACGCCCCGCTACCGGCGGGCTTCGTGCTGCCGGCCCCCGCGATGCCACCGTCCGCGCGCGCGGTCCTCGACGAGACCGGCCTGCGGCTCGCGGAGGTCGCGCGAGCCATGGGCTATCGCGGCTACTTCGGACCCGACGGGATCCTGACCGCCGACCAGGAACCGATGTACACCGAGTGGAACGGCCGGATGGGCGGCGTCACCCACGTGATGGAGGGTGTCGGCCGGCGCGTCGTAGGTCCGGCGTACCAGCGGGATCGGGTCATCCTCGATCTCGTGTGGACGTCGGGATGGTCGGCTTCCTCGTTCGAGGACGTGCGCGAACGAGTGGCGCGGGCAGGACTGGGGTACGACCGCGAGCGTCGCGAAGGCGTGGTGCTGACGACTCCGTTCGCCGAGCTGACCGGGGTCATGTACTGCGTCGTCGCCGCGGACGCCGATCGCGCGTGGGAGATCAACGGCCGGCTCGCGGAGTTGTTCTCCCCGGTCGCCCTGCCGGCCTGAGGTCGTGGCTGTCCGGCGGAACGAGTGCTGCCGGACAGTCCTCAGGAAAGGTGTTCCCAGGCCACCGGAAGCGAGACCAACCCGAACGGGTCGCCACTGACCCTCAGGTCGAGCTCGTCGTCGGTCGCGGTGATCCGCAGACCCGGCAAGCGGGAGAAGAGCGTTCGCAGCGCGATCTCCAGCTCCGCGCCGGCCAGGTGGTCGCCGAGACAGCGGTGGACGCCGTGCCCGAACGCCAGGTGCCGCCGGGCGTCTCGCTGGACGTCGAACTCGCCGGCGCGGGCGAACACCCGTTCGTCGTGGTTGATCGACGCACCGAGCACGAAGATGCCGTCGCCCGCGCGGATCACGTCATCGCCGACGGTGATGTCCTCGGTCGCCACGCGGTCGAACGTGTACCAGTCGGTGACGCTGAGGAAGCGCAGCAGTTCGTCGACGGCCGACGCCCACCGCTGGGGGTCGGCGCCGAGCGACGCGAGCTGGGCAGGATGGCGGCACAGGGTGAGCACACCGAGCGAGATCATCGCGTTCGTCGTCACGTAACCGGCCTTGAGCAGGAACGTCACCACGCCGACCAGCTCGTCGCGGTCGAACGCACCCGACCCTGCCGCGACAGCGATGACGCTGTCCGGTGGTGCCTGGTCCGCTGCCGCCACGATCCGTTCGACGCGGTCGCGCATCTCGAAAACCGCCGTGACGGTGGCCAGCGGATCATCGGCGGGAGGGTGCTCTGCGCGACGGACGGCCGACGCGAAGAAGTCGCGCTCCTCTTCCGGCACACCCAGCACCGCACACGTGACCAGCACCGGCAGCGGCAAGGCGAAGTCCCGCACCAGATCGGCCTGAGGACCGCGCTCGATCATGGCGCTGACCAGGTCGTCGGCGAGGCGGACGATGACGGGCCGCAACTCCTCGATGTGGCGCCGGCGGAACGCGCTCTGCAGCACGCCGCGGAACCGGCCGTGCTCGGGAGGGTCGAGGTTCACGAACTCGCCGGCGTGGAAACGGGCTTCGGCCTCGACGACCTCCGGCGGCGGCGGGTCCGCGGAGAGTTTGGCGTAGGGGTGGCCGGGTGTCCGCGGATCGGTGCTGACCCTGGTGTCCTTCAGGAGCGCTTTCGCCTCCGCGTGCCGGGTGATCAGCCATGCGTCGCCACCGGGGAGGCTCACCCGGATCGCCGGTGCCTCGGACCGCATTTCGGCGTAGTCGGCGGGGAGGGTGAACGGGCACGTCCGATCGACGGGAAAAGAGCGGTTCATCCGGTTTTCTCCTCGCACAGAGCGCGCGACCGTTCAACGACGACCGCGAGGTGGTCGAAGTCCTCCCGGCTGACCGGGGTGTCGAGCACGAACGTCCGCACGCCCCGCTCAGCCATCCAGGAAATGTGCTTCGCCACGGTCTCGTGATCTCCCACGAGATAAGGACAATCGCTTTGTGCCGAGTGGAACGGCGTCAACCTGATCGGCGACGCCACGTCCTCCCTCGCCTCCGCCAGCGCCTGCTTCCACACCGAGTCGGTGTTGGCCATGCTGATCCGCAGCACCTCCCTGCCCACCTCGTCCGGAGGGAAGACCTGCGCGGCGACGTTCTCCGCTTCCTGTGCGTCCGCACGGGCGATGACACCGACGTTGACCGCGCCGAGGCCCTCCGGCACACCCGCGGCGTCGGGCATTCCCATCAGGGTGGCGCCCAGAGCCGCAGCAGTCGCCCGTGCGTCGTCAGACCGGCCCGCGAGATACATCAGCGGGCGCGACTCGGCCGGGACAGCGGGCCTGAGCTGAAGGCCTCGCGCACGGTAGAAGCGCCCCTCGAAGTCGACCGGATCGCCGTCGAGCAACTGGACGAACAGCTCGGTGTACTCCAACAACCGGGCGTAGCGCTCGCGGTGGTCGAGTTCGTCGCCGATCGCGTGGAGCTCGCTCAACGCGGCACCGGTGATCAGGTTCAGGTCCACGCGGCGGCCGTGCGCCTGGGTGATCGACAGCAGCGACCGGGCGGCCGCGAACGGGTGCGTGTACATCGGGTTCAACGCGACGACGGGTGCCAGACGCCTGGAGCGCGCCACAACCGTCGCGGCGCCGATCCACGGATCGAGCACCGCGCCCGCGCCGGTGAACAGGAGCACGCCGTCCACGTCGATGTCGTCGCTCCACCTCACCACCTCCAGCGCGGTGGAGGTGGCACGACTGGGGTCGGTGACCCTCGGCACTGTTGTCACGAATCGGATCCGCGTCATGATGGGTCGACTATGCAATACGCCTTTCGGTGTGCTCAACGAAGTGAACTGCACACCGTTCAACTGCGGAAATCCCGCGATTGAACACCGCAGGTGGTGAATCAGGGAAGAGGTCAGGGGGAAACCCTGATGGCAGCCAGTCCGAATGCGGGCAGAGTGGAGTCGTCAGGGGAATCCGCAGTTCGAGGAGAGACATGAACGAATCCAAGCCCGAGTCCGCCCGCAACGCCGTCGACGGGGTGGTCGACGCGGTGCGCGGTCTGGTCAGCGAGAGCATCAACCGTCGTGTGGTTGTGCGGGACAGCAAGGACGACGTGGTGCTGGAGGTGCCGGTGGCTCTCGGGTTGGTGGCCGCGTTCGCCGCTCCGGTGGCCACGACGATCGGTGCCGGTGTCGCGCTGGTGGGCAAGTGCGCGATCAAGATCGAGGACCGCCGGCAGCCCGGTGCCCAGCCCGCGACGACGGCCGAGGGCGAGCAGGCGTAGTCAGCCGGTTCAGGATCACCCCGCGAACTCGCCGAGTTCGCGGGGTGATCACGGGCGCGGGACCTCGAGGACAGCGGCTCACACCGTGACCTTGCTGTACCGGCTGACCGGCCGCGCCAGGCCGTAGTGCGAGCGCAACGTGCGACCGGTGTATTCGCTGCGGAACAGGCCGCGTGCGCGCAGCAGCGGCACGACGTGGTCGACGAAGTCCTCCAGTCCGGACGGCAGCAGCGGTGCCATGACGTTGAACCCGTCGGCGGCGCCCGTGGTGAACCACAGCTCGATGTGGTCGGCGATCTGCTCCGGGGTGCCGGCCACGACCTGGTGGCCACGTCCGCCGCCGAGGCGGCCCAGGAGCTGCCGCAGCGTCAGCTTCTCCCGCTCGGCCAGGTCCCGGACCAGTTCGAAGCGGCTCTTGGCGCCGTTGATGCGGCTGACCGGCGGCAGCTCTGGCAGGCGTTCGTCCAGCGGGTGGTTCAGGATCTCGCCATCGCTGGGTGCCGTGAGGCCGCCGAGCAGGTCGAGCAACGTCGACTTGCCGCACCCGCTCGGGCCGACCAGCACCACGAACTCGCCGCGCTGCACGTCGAGGTCGATGGAGTCCGCCGCGGTGAACTCGGTGTGCTGCCGGGTACCGCGGACCTTGACGTCGAACCTCTTGGTGACCCCGCGGAACGCGATGTGCGGGCTCATCGGGCGAGCTCGTTGTACTCGTTGGTGTACAGGTCGGCGAGCTTCACCTGGTCCTTGCTGATCTCGCCGCGTTCGGCGAGCCAGTCGACCCAGATGGAGAGCTCCTTGTCGAGGATCTTGCCGCCCTTCTCCGCGACCCCCAGCGACTTCCAGTACTTCAGCGCCGCCGGGTCCTCGTTGCGGCCGCGCTTGGTGACGATGTCGACCTTGCGCGCGACCACCTGCTCGCGCGGTGTGGTGCGGCTCCACTCGATGGCCTTGGCGATGCCGCTGGTGAACGTGCGGACCGTGCCGGGGTTGTCCCGCAGGAACTTCTCGGTGAAGACGTAGGTGCCGGCGGTGAACGGGCCGAGCAGGTCGAAGTCGGAGAACAGCTTGCGCAGGCCGCCCTTCTCCGCGGCCTTGTCCCGCAGGATGCCGCCGAGCACGCCGACCTCGATCTGCTTCTGCCGCACCGACTGCTCGGTGTTCACCGGCGGCACGACGATCGGCTCGACCTTCTTGATCTCGTCCTGGCCGAGGCCGGCGCGCTTGAGGTAGATGCCGAGCATGGCCTCGTGGTGCGCGCCGAGGGTGTTCATCCCGACCTTCTTGCCGAGAAGATCGCGCGCTGTCCTGATCGGACTGTCCTCGAGCACGTAGAAACCGCTGTAGGCGTGCTCGTCGGCGCCGTAGTAGCCGATCACCGACTTGATGGGCGCGCCGGCGGCCTTGAGCTTGACGACCGCGCCGTTGAACGCGCCGCCGAAGTCCACCTGCCCGGTCGCGGCGGACTGGATGTCCTGCGGGCCGCTGATCGTGTTGCCGACCCACTCCAGTTCGAGGTCGCCGAGGTAGCCGAGGTCCGCGGCCAGCTCGGGCAGGGTCACGTCACCCGCCCAGCCCTGGTAGCGCAGCGTCTTGGTCTCGACGCCCGCACCGGACGCGGTCGAGCACCCGACCGTCGCCGCGGTCAGACCCAACAGACTGAGGCCGAGGAAGTTCCGTCGCGTAGTGGTCACGGCAGGTCCTTTGCTGAAGGGGAAAACGGGCATGCCAAATCAGCGGGACTCACCGTCCCGGGTGGAGGTTGGGTTCAGCGACCGGCGCGACAGAACGCGCTGGCGTGCCGTCGAAGATCGACGTGCCGGCGCGAGGTGAGATTGGCGGCTTGGCTCACGGCAAGGAGCGTCACATCCGCGTTCGGCCGGGTCAACGGCCGGACCGGACGTCCCACATCATGGCGCCGGGGTGGACGCGGCCGCCTATTTTTCACGCTGGAAGAAACTCCGCCGGTCAATCCCTTCCAACTGCTGGGAGGACTTAATTCACTTCGTCGCAAAGTTGCGCCGCGCGTGCGGTCGTCCGCAGGGTGGAGGGACGTTCGCCCTTCTGCGAAAGGAAATCCGCGATGACCGCACAGCTTTCGGACACCGTCACCGTGCACAGGCTGGGTGCCGGCATCGGTGCGAGGATCGACGGCGTCCGGCTCGGCGGCGACCTCCCCGCGGACACGGTCGCCGAGATCCGCGCGGCCCTGCTGGCCAACAAGGTCGTGTTCTTCTCCGGCCAGCAGCACCTCGACGACGCGGGCCAGCTGGAGTTCGCGCGGCTGCTGGGCCGGCCCACGCTGGCCCACCCCACGGTGAAGGGCCAGGAGCACACCAACGTCCTGGCGATCGACTCCGAGCACGGCAAGGCCAACAGCTGGCACACCGACGTGACGTTCGTCGACCGTGTCCCCGCCATCAGCATCCTGCGCGCGATCGAGCTCCCGGCCTACGGCGGCAGCACGGTCTGGGCGAACACCGCCCGCGCCTACTCCGAGCTGCCGGAGTCGTTGAAGGCGTTGGTGGATCGGCTGTGGGCCGTGCACACCAACCTCTACGACTACGCAGGCCACGTCGACTCGACCCGCATCGGGGGAGTGGACGTGAAGGAGCAGGCCTACCGCGAGGAGTTCGTGTCGCAGCGCTACGAGACCGAGCACCCGGTGGTCCGGGTGCATCCGGAGACCGGTGAGCGGGCGCTGCTGCTGGGCCACTTCGTGAAGCGGATCGTCGGGGTCAGCCCGCAGGAGTCGCAGGCGATCTTCGAACTGCTGCAGAACCGGGTGACCCGGCTGGAGAACACCGTGCGCTGGCAGTGGTCCGACGGCGATGTGGCGGTGTGGGACAACCGCGCCACGCAGCACTACGGCGTCGCGGACTACGACGACGTGCGGCGCCGCCTGCACCGGGTCACGATCGCGGGCGACGTGCCGGTGAGCGTGGAGGGTGTGCCGAGCACGACGATCGTCGGCGACGCGGCACACTTCTCCACGCTCTGACGGCGCCTAGATTCCGCAGTTCGGGGCGGACCAGAACCGGGTGGAGCGGTGGGCGACGTGCACGTGGTCGTTGTGACCGGTGTAGCCCGGTCCGAGGATCTCGTTGAAGCCGTGGTTGCGGGCTTGCCTTGCCAGCGAGCAGAAGCCCTGCGGTCCGGCGCCGAGGTCGACGGCGTCGCCGTACAGGTGACGGCTCGTGGGCGAACCGCCGACGGCGTTGTTGCAGGAGACGCTGCGGAAGCCGCCGTTGACGTCGATCGGCCTGTCACCCATGGCGTGCCGCATCGCCTGCAGCTTCCACATGGACACCAGGGCGTTGGCGCGTGCGGTCGCCGCCGAGACGTTGCCGCCGGACCAGTCGGAATTGCAGTTGTTCAGCTCGTCGTAGGTGAAGTTGACCGGTGTGCAGTCGTTGTCCTGCAGCTCGTAGATCTTCGCGAACGTGGCGGGTCCCGCGATGCCGTCGGCGCCGAGACCGTAGGCCTGCTGGAACCGGGTCACCGCCGCCTTGGTGCCCGGCCCGAACTGGCCGTCGAGGCCGAGAACGGCGCCGTAGCCGGGATAGCCGGCCACGCGGATCTGCAGCTGACGCACGTCGTCGCCCGATGCTCCTTCGGAAAGCGTGCGTCCCCAGGTGTAACAGGCATCGGCTGCTGAGAGGTCGTTCTCTGCTGCGGCAGGCGTGACACCGGCGGCGAGGAGCAGGGCGAGCGCCGGTAAGAGGAAGCGGAGTTTCACGGCAGCACCTTTCGATCACAGGGAGGTGCAGCGTCTCGGGTTCCAGCCGGAGCTGTCAACAAGCAACCAAATGAACTCCTAGTTCGACGGAGGTGAACCACGTGGAAAGCCGTGCCTGGCAACCAGGCACGGCTTCCACGGGTGTTACGGCGTGACCGGTGCGTTCGTCAGGCCCTTCACCGCCCCTGTCACGGTGTTCGAGGCGTAGACGACGTTCGGCATCGCGGAGCACTTCGAGACCGACGTGATGTTGATGGCGTACTGGCCCACACCGCCGAGGTCGGAACGGTTGTTGCGCCAGGTGTTGCCGCAGCCGTTGGGCAGGCTGGGAGTGGTGCTGGTGTTGTGGGTCTCGTAGCCGTTGGCGAACGTGCCGGGGCTGCGGAACGTGCCGGTGTTGTCCTCGATGACGTAACCGATGCCCTTCACGTCGACCCAGGAGTCGGCCGAGTTCTGGCCGCTGATGCCCTGGCCGTCGAAGGTGTTGCCGCGAATGATCCCCTCGTAGGTCCCTTCCTTCACGTCGATCGCCTCGGCCGCGACGTTCGGGCCGATCCTGTTGTTCAGCACCTGGACGCGGTCGCTGCGGTCGATGCCGCCGCTGTTGCCGTGGCAGGCCCAGTTGGAGTTGGCGGAACCGAGGTACACGCCCTCGCCGAAGCCGGGCTGGACCAGGCCGGTGTCGGTGATGGTGGAGTTGCGGACGATGCCGTCGGCGGAGGAACGGCGGAAGTGGACGGCTTCCTCGTCGGTGTGGTGCACCGAGACCGTGTCGATCGTGGTGTGGTGCGAGTTGTCGAGGACGATGCCCTTCTTCGACTCCTGCACGGTGAACCCGGTGAGGTTCCAGTACGGGGAGTTGAAGATCCACAGGCCGTAGCCGGAGTCCCAGCCCGCGGTGGGCGCGGGGCAGGACGGGGCCTGACCGCTGGGGCCGTCGTTGATCAGGACGGCGTTCGACGGGCCGCTCAGGGTGATCCGCTGGGACGCCGTTCCCGCACGGCCGTTCGCCACGAACGAGCCGCGGTACGTGCCGGCCGCGAGTTTGATCGTCTGGCCGGGGGCGGCCGCGGCCAGCGCCGCCTGGAGCTGAGCCGGGGTGGAGACGTTGACGGTGTCGCCACCGCCGCTGTCCGGGCTGGTCGTGGCGCTGACGGGCGCGCTGGCCGCCGACTTGTTGCCCGCCGCGTCTTTTGCGCGCACGGAGAACGAGTACGCGGTGGCGGGGGACAGGCCGGTGACCGTGGCCGAGGTGCCGCTGACGGTCGTGCTGACCGCGTTGCCGAGCAGCACCTCGTAGCCGGTGACGCCGACGTTGTCCGTGGACGCCGTCCAGGACAACGAGACCGAGCCGGCCGTCACGCCCGTGGACCGCAGATCTGTTGGCACCGTGGGCGCCTGAGTGTCCACGGGCGGGGTGGTGCCGCCGCCGCACGACACGCCGTTGATCGTGCAGTTCGTGGGCAGGCTGCCGCCGGACGCGTTGAAGCCGAACTTCGCGCTGGCGCCGGGTTTGATGGCGCCGTTGAAGCTCGCGTTGGTGAACTTGTGGTGCTGGCCGGTGGACGTCCGGACCGAGCTCCAGGAACTCGTGATCGTGGTGCCCGACGGCAGGTCGAACTCGATCGTCCACGACGTGCTCGCCGCGTCACCGGAGTTGGTGATCGTGACGTCGGCGCCGTAGCCGCCGTTCCACACGGAGGTCTGGGTGATCGCCGCTTTCAGCACGGGCGCCGCTTGGGCTGTTGTCCCGCTGAGCAGTGCCGCGGCTGTCGCGGCCACCGCGGCGAGCGCGAGTGCTCTCATCAGTTGCCTCCGCAGGGATTGCCGTTCACGGTGCAGCCGGTGGGCAGGCCGGCGCCCGCGGCGTTGAAGCCGAACTTGGTGCTGGCGCCGGGTTTGACGGCGCCGTTGAAGCTCGCGTTGGTGAACTTGTGGTGCTGGCCGGAGGACGTCCTGACCGAGCTCCACGAGCTGCTGACCTTCGTGCCCGAGGGCAGGTCGAACTCGACGGTCCACGAGGTCGTCGCGGTGGCGCAGCCGTTGGTCAGCGTCACGTCGGCGCCGTAGCCGCCGTTCCACACCGAGGTCTGGGTGATCTTGGCGGTGAGGCACGAGCCCGACGGCGGGGTGGTCGTCGTCGTTGTGGTCGTTGTTGTGGTTGTGGTGCTGGTGGTGGTCGTGGACGTGGTGGTGCTGGTGGGCGGCGTGCCGTCGATCGACTTGAGGAACAGCGATGCCGCCGAGTCGGTCTTCGTGGCGTCCACGCCGTGGCCGCCGGTGTAGTCGCGCTGCTCGTTCGTGGCCCAGTCGGCGATCGGGGTGCCGCCGGCGTCCAGGTGCTGGTAGGACGTGCCGTTCCAGCCGAACTGGTAGATCCGCGAGCGGTCGGCGTAGTAGTCGTTGAACGGGCCGCCGGTCGCGGTCTGCTTGGTCATCGTGTTGTTGAAGAAGACGTTGCGCGGTCCGGTCGCGCCCGACCACTTGACGGCCTTCTTGCCGGCGCCCCACCAGATCGGGAACCAGTTGGAGTTGTCANTAGATCCGCGAGCGGTCGGCGTAGTAGTCGTTGAACGGGCCGCCGGTCGCGGTCTGCTTGGTCATCGTGTTGTTGAAGAAGACGTTGCGCGGTCCGGTCGCGCCCGACCACTTGACGGCCTTCTTGCCGGCGCCCCACCAGATCGGGAACCAGTTGGAGTTGTCAGGCCCGCCGCCGCCTTCCTCACCGCAGTTCGCGCGGCAGTTGCCGGAGCGGTGCGCGTAGGAGACGCGGACGGTGTTGAGCTCGAACAGGTTGTTGCGCTCCCAGCCGCCGTGCAGGTTGAGGTCGGAGTCGAAGTCGTTGCCGATCACGACGTTGCCGGAAGCGGACCACTGGAAGGTGAAGTGGCGCAGGTTGCGCGAGGTGTTGCCGGCGTAGAGCGAGTCCCACACGCGCGAGCCGCGGAAGTAACCGTTGCCGCCCTTGCCCTTGTTCCACGAGCCGTCCAGCTCGTTGTTCACGATCTGGAGGTTCTTGGCCTCCTCGGTGACGATCGGGTGCGACCCGGTCATCTCCGCCTTGATGCCGCGCACCCAGGAGTCCGCCGCCCACTTGAACACGATGCCGTGCATCTCGGCGGCGGGCGCCATGTTGCCGTAGTTGTTGACCGAGTCGGCCTGGTCGAGTGCGGGCATCGCCTGCGTGAAGCCGAAGTCCTCGAAGCCCACGCCGACGACCGGGTCGATCAGCGGCGACACCTTCGAGTCGTAGGTCACCCCGGCGATCGGCGCCGAACCGTCCGAGGTGGAGTTGACCGGGACGTCGTACTCCAGCGGCTTGTCGAGCGTGACGGTGTTGCCGGACACCGAGGCGACGGTGAAGATCTGCTGCCGCATGTGCATGTTGAGCATCGGCCACTCGGTGCCGGTCGCCTGCTGCTGCTCGTAGAACTTGACCGAGTTGGCGGCCCGGACGTTCACGAACATGCCGGCCTTGATCGTGGTGGCCGACTGCACCTGGATCGTGCGGTCGCCGGCCTTGGCGGCCGCGCTGACCTTCGTGCCGGCCTTCCAGTGCACGTTGATCGTGCCCTCGAAGATGTCCTTGCGGTTCTCCGGTGCGGCCGCGTAGTCGCTGGCGTAGCTCGTGTGCACACCCCGCGACTGGACCCGGAACAGGCCGCGGCCCGGCCACAGCCAGCCGCCCTTGCCGGCACCCGAGGTCATGCCGTCCTCGTCCCAGTCCGAACCGTCGGGCGTGAGGGCGTCGTAGAGGGTGTTGGCGTCCGGCTTGTAGGTGATCTTCGTGGCGTTCTTGCCCGCACCGCGGATGATCAGGTAGTCGGCGTCCACGTGCAGTTCCCGCGACACGGCCAATTCACCCGCGGGCAGCGTGATCAGGCTCAGCTTGCTGTAGCTCGCCGACGGCGAACAACTCGTCCTGATCGAGTCGATCACCGACTGCAGACCCGCCGAGTCGTCCTGGCCGTCGTTCGGCTTGACGTTGAACTGGTTTGCCAGCTCGGCCGCGGTGACCTGACAGGCCTCGCTGCTGTTGATCTCGCCGGTGCCGGGGAGGTTCTGGCCACCCCGATAACCCGCCTTGCTCCAGTCGTACAGCCCGCTGACGGGCGCCCGGCGGTTGGCCGCGGAAGTGTTCAAACCGGTGAGCGCGCCCGCACCGGGAGCCGCGTCGGCCGCGTTCACGAGAACGGCGATTCCGGTCGCCGCGAGTGTGCCCACGACGGCGAGCACGGCGGCTCGTCTCAGATCTTTTGTTCGGGACACGCATGCCTCCAGTGAGCTGTCAGGGCCACGGGTGTGCGGCGGCTCACACCGGGGGTTGGAATTCTGAATAGGGATTCATGGCGCGTCAATGGTTTTGCGTGAATTCGTGACAGCGTTCGAGCATGTGAATAATCAGGTATATGAATTAGGTATTCTGCAAACGTTTGAAACGAGCTATTGGTCGCGGAGACGCCACAATGGCCCGCGCGATCGATCTCGCGCGGGCCGGCGGCGGGCGTTGCGGACTAGGCGTCTTTCCGCGGGGTCTTGACGGGACCGGGGAAGAACATGTTGGTGGTGGCTTGGTATTGCGCGTAGTCGGGCCGCTTGCGAAGGCTGTAGTACTCGGCGGGCCGGGCGCCCGTGTGCTTGGTCAGCGTGACGTACAGCGTCCAGGAAGCAAGGAACAGTCCGAGGGTCAGCACCACCCACACTGGCAGCGTGGTGTCGTCGAATCGGGTCAGCAATGACGGCAATGCGAGCAGTGCCAAGGCGTTCCACTGCATCCACTGGAAGAAGTAGTTGGGGTGCCTGCTGTAGCGCCACAACCCTCGGTCACAGGTTCCGCGCTCACCGCTGGCGGCGAACCGCTGCTTCTGCCGGTCGGCCACCGACTCCAGCACGAAGGAAGCGGCCCACAGGATCAGCGTGCCCACGGACCAGACGGACAGCCGCTGGTGATCGGCGGCGAGGATGAACGCGGGGACGGCCAGCACCGACGCGTTCGCCAGGCCCTGCAACCAGATCTCGAACTGGACGGACAACGCCTCGCTGCGGTACCCCTGCCGCTCCCAGCGCCGCCGCTGATACCGGTAGCGGGGCAGTTCGACCTTGGGGGCGCCGGGCTTCCACCAGCCGTGCTTCGCCGACAGCACCAGGCTCCACAGCCCCATCCGCAACCCCATGGCGAGGTAAGCGCCCGCGACAGCGACCGTCACCGTGCTGAGCTGGTCGGCCGTGAACAGGGTGACCAGGCCGATGCCTGCCAACCCCCACGGCCAGGCCACGTCGACGTACGACACGTTCCGCGTGAGATACCCCGGGACGGCCGCCGCCAGGGTGAACAGCACGACCTGCACCACCAGGTTCCACCAGGCGGGCTCCGCGGTGGCCGGGGCCAGCAGTAACGCGACCCCGACCAGCACGAACGGCAGCACTGCCCAGACCCGCCGCATGCCGTACTCCTCGCTCAGGTGAGACATTCCGCCTGAATGTCTCGTGAGACACTTTATACATGTTGTCTCACGCCGCAGCCAACGTGAACCTGACCACCGAGCCCGAGGTGGACCCGGTCATCGCCCACGCGCTCCGCCAGTTCCTTCGCGAGAGCCGCATCGACATGGGCGACCTCGCGGCGGAGGCCGGCATCGGCCGAGCTACCCTCTACCGCCGCTACGGCGACCGTGACCGCGTCCTGGGCGAGGTGCTGTGGGCGATCACGCAGAGGGGCTGGGCGCGCCTGTGGCAGGCCAGCCCGCAGCGGGGCATGGCGAGGGTGATCGCGGTGCTGGACCAGGCGATGCGCGACACCGTGGCCTCGCCGGCTCTGCGCGCACTGCTGGAGCGCGACCCCGAAGCCGCGCTGCGGGTGCTGACCTCCAAGCAGGGCGTGGTGCAACACCGGCTCGTGACCGGGCTGGCCGACCTCATCCGTGCCGAACGCGGCGACGACACGTCGGAGATCCCGCTGACCGAACTGGCCTACGCGGTGGTCCGGCTCGCCGAATCCTTCTGCTACTCCGACGTGATCACCGGAGCCCCGCCGGACATCGACGCCGCCACCGGCATCATCCGGAAGCTCCTCGCCTAGCCCGTCACGAGTTCGTACACGTTGCCGTCGGGGCCGCGGAAGTGTTGCCAGGTCGGACCTGGCTCACCGAGCAGTTCCACGCCTGCCGCGCGCAGTTCGGCGACGGCGGCGGGCAGGTCCTGGACCGCGAACCCGGCGACCGGGCCGGTGTCGAAGTGTCCCTTGCCGCGGTGGTCGTCGGCGAACACCTCGACGTTGCGTCCTTCGGGAAGTTCGAACACCCAGAAGCCCTCTTCCTGGTGTGTCAGTGGCAGGCCGAGCACGTTGCCGTAGAAGTCCGCCAGTTCACTCGCGTGCCGGGTCCGCGTGCCCAGCCAACCCAATCCCGTGATCTCCACGGGTTCATCGAACAACCTCGACAGCGCTGGAGGTCAACAGGTCTGAAACCCGCCAGCACCCCGCCTCGTCCGGCACGAGGCTCTGCCCATGCGTGCGAAGGTGCTGACTCAGTTCGTGTTGCTGGCCCTCGCCTGGGGTGCGAGCTTCCTGTTCATCAAGGTGGGCCTGGACGGGCTGACACCGGCGCAGGTGGTGCTCGGCCGTCTGGTGGCGGGTGCCGCAGCGCTCGCGGTGATCGCGGTGGCGACTCGGCAGCCGCTGCCACGCAGCCCGGTCGTGTGGGCGCATCTGGCGGTGGTGGCGGTGCTGCTGTGCGTCGTGCCGTTCCTGCTGTTCGCGTGGGCGGAACAGCACGTGGACTCGGCTCTGGCCAGCATCTACAACGCGACGACCCCGCTGATGACGACGATGGTCGCGGTGGTGGCGCTGCCCGGTGAGCGCCTCACGCGAGCCGGTCTGGCCGGGTTGGCGGTGGGTTTCGCGGGTGTGGTCGTGGTGCTCGCACCGTGGCAGGGGCCGACCGGTGGCGCGATCGGCGCGCAGGCCGCGTGCCTGCTGGCGACCCTCTGCTATGGACTGTCCTTTGTGTACCTCCGCCGCTTCGTCTCCCCGTTGCGCCTGTCCGCGGTGGCGGTGACGACGGTCCAGGTGGGGATCGGCGCGGCACTGATGCTGCTCGCGGCGCCGTTCGTCGCGACCACGCTGGTGCACCTCACGTGGCCGGTGGTGCTCAGCGTGACGGCCCTCGGCGTGTTCGGCACCGGGTTGGCCTACGTGTGGAACACCAACGTCGTCGCTGATTGGGGCGCCACCAGAGCGTCGACCGTCACGTACCTGGCGCCGATCGTCGGTGTGGCACTGGGTGTCGCGGTGCTCGGCGAGCAGCTGTCGTGGAACCGGCCGGTCGGTGCGGTGATCGTGCTGCTGGGCATGGCGCTTCTCAGCCGGCGCGAACGCCGGCCAGAACCTGCATGGCGTGGCGTTCCTTCTCCGCGAGTTCGCTGAGGACGGCCGAGGCGCGGGTCAGGTGGTCCTGGACGCCGGTCTCTCCGGCGGCCGTGACGAGATTCGAGACCTCGGTCCACAGTGGAGCGATTTCGGCGTACAACTGGTGACCGAGGCGGAGGTTGTCGTCGTCGACGATCATGGCGGCTTCAGCGAGGAAGTCGCGGTACAGGGCGCGAAACAGCGAACCACCGGTGCCGCCTCGCTCCATCAGCGTTGCTGCCAAAGGGAGATCGCGGGACGGGTCGCCTGAACGGTCGAGCCACCCCGTCACCTTCCGGGCCGCCGTGCCGATGCCGCGATGACCGAGGTTGGCGATGGGTGGGTTCAGGAACACCTGCGCGTTGTGGGAGACGGCGGTCCGGATGGCGACACCCAAGTCGGGCGGGCCGCTGGGGCCGGCGAGGGTGTAGGACAGGTTGCGGGCGGTCATCGGACCGCGTTCGCCGCGGGCCCGTTCCAAGCTCGCCAGCGTGGTGGTCACGGCGCCGCCCTGCTGAGCGGTGTCGATCAGGTAGGCGCTGGTGTCGTCGTAGCCGTACATCGCGACGAAGTGGCCGCCGAAGTGAACCTTCGCGGTGAAGTAGTCCAGGTGGTAGCTGTCCAGTTGCAGGCCGACCGGACGTCCTGCGGCGAGGGCGGCGGTGACGTTGTCCCAGGCCTTGCGGGGCGAGGCGGTCTCCTGGACGTGCAGCGTCAAGCCCAGCCGGTCCGCCGCGGTCCGGGTGAGCGCGGCCGGTTTGACGCGACCGCCGAGGAACGGGAAATCCAGGTTCTTGGCGTCCCAGTAGACGAAGCCGAGACCTTCGCCGAGACCGAACAACATCGGCTCGGACAACTCCAGACCCGAGTGGCGCAGCAGGGCGCCGAGCGCGGTGGTCTCGCAGTGCCGGCCGGTGAACGAGACGTCCTCGATGATCATGCGGTTTCCTGAACTGCCGTGAGAGGGCGGACTTCAGCAGCCTGAACCCTCACACCGTGAGAGGGTCAACCCGGATCGGTGATGGTGAGGGTCAGGACCGAGTCGATGACCGTGACGACGGCGTGCTGGCCGCTGCGCAGCTCGCCGGCCAGCAGTGCGCGGGACAGTCGCCGGTCGAGCTCCCTGCCGATGGTCCGGCGCAGCGGCCGAGCACCGTACTCGGGGACGTAGCCGCGGGACGCGAGCCAGTCGACGGCCTGGTCGTCCACGTCCAGCGTGATGTTCTGCTCGCGCAGTCTCGAACGCGTGCTTTCGAGCAGCAGCGCGGTGATCTGTCGCAGCTGGTCCGCGGTCAGGCCGCGGAACAGGATGATCTCGTCGAGGCGGTTGATGAACTCCGGGCGGAAACGACGGCCGACCGTGGTCATCAACGCCGCCCGCAGCTGCTCGATCGGGACATCGGAGGCGGCGGCGAGAAGCTGTTCGGCGCCGATGTTGCTGGTCATGATGATCACGGTGTTGGCGAAGTCGGCGGTGCGGCCCTGGGCGTCGGTGAGCCTGCCCGCGTCGAGCACCTGCAGCAGCGTGTTGAAGACGTCGGGGTGCGCCTTCTCGATCTCGTCCAGCAGCAGGACGGAGTACGGGGCTCGGCGGACGGCGCCGGTGAGCTGGCCAGCGTCCTCGTAGCCGATGTAGCCCGGTGGCGCGCCGATCAGCCGCGTGACCGTGTGCTGCTGCGAGAACTCGCTCATGTCGAACCGGATCAGCCGGTCCTGGGAGCCGAAGAGCGCCTCGGCCAGTGCTCGGGCCACCTCGGTCTTGCCCACGCCGGTCGGCCCGAGGAACAGGAACGAGCCGACGGGCCGGTGCGGGTGTTTGAGGCCCGCGCGGCCCTGGCGGACCGCGTCGGCGACTGCCTCCACCGCGTCGTTCTGGCCCACGATCCGCTTGTGCAGGTGGTCTTCCAGGTGCAGCAGCCGGTCTCGTTCGGCCTCGGTGAGCTGGGCGACCGGGATGCCCGTGCTGCGGGACACGACCTCCGCGACGTCGTTCGCGCCGACCTCAGGTGCGTCCGCCAGCGCGGCGCGAGCGGATTCGAGGTCGGCGACCGCCTGGTCCAGCTCGTCGTCGAGCAGCAGAGCGTCTTCGCCCTCCGCGGCGGCGCGTTCCCGCTCCAGCCGTCGCACCCGCTGTTCGAGCCGCACCGGATCCGGTGGCATCGCGGACTTTTCGCGCAATCGGACGCGTGCGCCCGCGCGGTCCACGAGGTCGACGGCCTTGTCCGGGAGGAACCGGTCGGTGACGTAGCGGGCCGACAGCTCCACGGCGGACACGATCGCCTCGTCCGTGATCCGCACGCCGTGGTGCATCTCGTAGCGGGTGCGCAGGCCGTGGAGGATGGCGATCGTCTCGTCGACGGACGGTTCGGCGACCTGGATCGGCTGGAACCTCCGCTCCAGCGCGGCGTCCTTCGCGACGTAGCGCCGGTAGTCCTCGGCCGTGGTGGCTCCGACGACCTGGAGCCGTCCGGTCGTGAGCACGGGTTTGAGCATGTTCGCGGCGTCCATCGGCGCGCCCTCGGCACTGCCCGCGCCCACCACGGTGTGCAGCTCGTCGATGAACAGGACCACCATCCGGTCGGTCGCGGCCACCTCCTCGATGACGGCCTGCAGCCGTTCCTCGAACTCGCCCCGGTACCTCGCTCCGGCGACCATGCCCGCCAGGTCCAGCGAGATCAGCCGCCGACCGGTCAGCGTGGCGGGCACGTCGCCACTCGCGATGCGGGCCGCGATGCCTTCGACGACGGCCGTCTTGCCCACTCCCGGATCGCCGATCAGGACGGGGTTGTTCTTGGTGCGCCGCGACAACACCTCCAGCACCTCGTCGATCACGTCCTCCCGGCCGATCACCGGATCGAGCAGGCCGTCCCGTGCCGCGGTCGTGAGGTCACGGCCGAAGTGGTCCGTGCGCGGCGTCGACGACTGGGACGGCCCCGGCCCGCCGAACAGCTTTCCGACCAGGTCCTCCCACGAGGTGGACCCGAAGCCGAACACCCAGTCGTCGCCCATCGCCCGTCACCTCCACTCGAACGAAGGTCTCCTCCTCAGATCCTCCGCCTCGCGGGCGATGAGCACAGGTCAGACTCAGGCCAGCGTTCGGGCGAGAGCGCGGCCGGCGGCGCGTCCGGAGAAGATGCAGCCGCCGAGGAACGTGCCTTCCAGCGCGTTGTAGCCGTGCACGCCGCCACCGCCGAAGCCGGCGACCTCGCCCGCGGCGTACAGGCCGGCGAACGGTGTGCCGTCGGTGTGCAGCGCCTGCGAGTCGAGGTTGGTCTGGATGCCGCCCAGCGTCTTGCGGGTCAGGACGTTGAGCCGGACCGCGATCAACGGGCCGTGCGCGGGGTCGAGGATCCGGTGCGGCTTGGCGACGCGCACCAGCCGGTCACCCAGGCCGCGCCGGGCGTTGCCGATGGCCATCAGCTGGAGGTCCTTGGAGAAGCGGTTGCCGGTCTCGCGGTCGCGCGCGGTGATCTGGCGTTCGATCTCGGCGGCGTCGAGCTGCGGACCGCGCGCGATCTTGTTCATGCCGGCGACGAGCTCCCCGACGTTGCTCGCGACGACGAAGTCCACGCCGTGCTTCTTGAAGGCGTCGACAGGGCCGGGCGCTTCCTTGCCGCCGCGGTTGGTCAGCGTCCGGCGGAGGTCCTTGGCGGTGATGTCGGGGTTCTGCTCGGAGCCCGACAGCATGAACTCGCGGTTGATGATCGTCTGGTTCAGCACGAACCACGAGTAGTCGTGGCCGGTCGAGAGGATCGCCTTCATCGACTGGTTGGTGTCGAATCCGGGGAAGTTCGGTGCGGGCAGCCGCTTTCCGTTGGCGTCGAACCACATCGAGGACGGACCGGGGATGATCCTGATCGCGTGGTCGGGCCAGATCGGGTCCCAGTTGTGCAGGCCCTCGGTGTAGTGCCACATCCGGTCGCGGTTGACCAGGTTGGCGCCCGCCTTCTCACTCACCGCGAGCATCCGCCCGTCGACGTGCGCGGGCACCCCGGAGATCATGGTCTCCGGGCACGGGCCGAGGCGGTCGACCGGCCAGTTGGCGCGGATGAGGTCGTGGTTGTGGCCGATTCCGCCCGAGGTCACGATCACCGCCTTGGCCCGCAGCTCGAAGCTGTCCACGACCACCCGCGACGACGCCTTGCCGCGCTCCAGGTCGGACGGCTCCAGGACACTGCCGCGCACACCCACCGCGGCGCCGTTCTCGACGACGAGCTCGTCGACCTGGTGGCGGAACGCGAACTGGACGAGCCCGCGGCGTTCGGCATCCAGCACCGGCTCGGCGAACACCCGCAGCACCTCGGGCCCGGTGCCCCAGGTCAGGTGGAAGCGCGGCACCGAGTTGCCGTGACCGTCGGCCAGCCCACCGCCGCGCTCGGCCCACCCGACCACCGGCGTGAACCGCAGTCCCAGATCGTGCAGGTACTGCCGCTTCTCGGTGTGGGCGAACCGCACGTAGGCCTGCGCCCACTGCCGTGCCCAGTGGTCCTCGTCGTCGCGGTCGAACCCGGCCGAGCCCAGCCAGTCCTGCAGGGCGAGCTCGTAGGAGTCCTTGATGCCGTTGCGGCGCTGTTCGGGGCTGTCGACCAGGAAGAGCCCGCCGAGCGACCAGAACGCCTGGCCGCCGAGGTTCGCGCGGTTCTCCTGCTCGACGACCAGCACGCGGCGCCCCGCCTTGCTGAGCTCGTACGTCGCAACCAGGCCCGCGAGCCCGGCGCCGACCACGATCACATCGGCTTCGAAGGTCATGCCTGCTCCTTGTTCTCGATGCTGTACGCGGTGATGACACGGGTGAACAGGGCGGCGCGCCGCCGCCGGGGTTCGGGGTTGCCGGGTTCGCTCAGGCACTGCAGCGCGGTCCCGTCGTGCACCGCGACCAGTGCCTGGCCGAGCGCGGCGGGGTCCGGCACGGTCCGTCCGATCCGGGCCAGAGCAGCCAGCAGGAACGGCTGGGTCGACGCCGCGATCGCTCGTTCGCGTTCGACGATCACCTGCCGCAAACCGGGGCTGCGCAGCGCGTGGGCGGTGAACTCCGAGCTCACGCGGATCCACTCCTCGTCCATCGGGACGGCCCGCAGCAGGTGCGTGACGACACCCTCGACGTCATTGGCGGCGTCCTGCTCGAAGTCTTCGAACGCCTCCCGCATGCGCGAGATCATCTCCGCCGACCGCTGCTCCCACATGGCGAGGAAGAGCTCGTCCAACGTCTCGAAGTTCGAGTAGAACGCGCCCCGCGAGTACCCGGCACGCGCGCAGACCTGCTCGACGGTGGATCTGCCGAAGCCCTCCTCGGCGAACACGGCGAGTGCGGCCTCCAGCAGCCGTTGCCGCGTCTCGATCCGCCGCTTGGTCACCATGCGCGCACCTCCGTTCGATACACGAATGTATCGGATACACCGATGTATCGAACGGTGACACGGAACTATGGTCTCTGCCATACTCCTGAATCACGATGAGCGACCAGGGCAGGCGGGGTACCAAGCAGCGGATGCTGGACAGCGCGGTGCTGTTGCTGCGGGAACGCGGTGCGGCCGGCGTGACGGTCGACGCCGTGCTGGCGCACAGCGGTGCGCCGCGGGGTTCCGTCTACCACCACTTCCCCGGCGGCCGGAACGAGATGGTCCTGGGCGCGGTCCGCCAGGCCGGTGACTACATCGCCGCCATGGTCCGCGAGTCGGCGGCCGAGGGGGACGTCCGGCAGATGGTGGAGCGGCTCGTCGCGTTCTGGAAGCGGGCGCTGACCAAGACCGACTACCGGGCCGGCTGTCCCGTCGCCGCGATGGCGATGGACAGCCGCGACATCGTCCCGGACGCCGGTGAGCTGGTGCGGGAGATCTTCACCCGGTGGCAGGTCAGTCTCGCGGAAGCGTTGTCCGCCAGTGGTTTCGCGGCACCGCGCGCGCAGCGGCTGGCGACGTTGGTCGTGTCCGCGATCGAGGGCGCGATCGTCCTCTGCCGCGCGCACCGTGACCTGGGCCCGCTCGACGACGTGCTCGTCGAGATCGCGCCCCTGCTGGAGCGACGAGACTAGGAGCCTGGCCCATGTGGAAACCCAGCGCCTGCATCCTCTGCGAGTGCAACTGCGGGATCGAGATCCTGGTCGGTGAGGACGGCCGGTCGTTCGACAAGATCCGCGGTGACAAGCTCCACCCCGCCTCAGCCGGCTACACGTGCAACAAGGCGCTGCGCCTGGACCTGCACCAGAACGGCGACACGGGCCGGATCACGCACCCGCTGCGCCGGCGGCCCGACGGCACCTTCGAGGAGATCGACTGGGACACCGCGATCAACGAGATCGCGGCGCGCCTGGGCGAGGTCCGCGACACCTTCGGCGGCGAGACGATCTTCTACTACGGTGGCGGCGGCCAGGGCAACCACCTCGGCGGCGCGTACTCGCCCGCCACCCTCGCGGCCTTCGGCGCCCGCTACCGCTCGTCCGCGCTCGCGCAGGAGAAGACCGGCGAGTTCTGGGTCAGCGCCCGCATGCTCGGCAACATGACCCGCGCGGACTTCGAGCACTGCGAGGTCGCGCTGTTCGTCGGCAAGAACCCCTATCAGTCACATGGTTTCCCGCGTGCCCGCTCGGTCCTCAAGGACATCGCCAAGGACCCCGCCCGGTCGATGATCGTGATCGACCCCGTCCGCACCGAGACCGCGGAGCTGGCCGACTTCCACCTCCAGGTCCGGCCCGGCACCGACCTCTACCTGCTGACCGCGCTGGCCGCCGTGCTCGTGCAGGAGAACCTGATCGCCGCCGACTGGCTCGCCGAGCACGCGAACGGCCTCGACGCCGTCACCGCTGTCCTGCAACAGATTCCGGTCGGCGACTACTGCGCCATCGCCGACGTCGAGGAAGCGCTGGTGCGAGCGGTCGCCGCCCGGATCGCCGCCGCGGACTCCGTGGCCGTGTTCGAGGACCTCGGCGTCCAGATGAACCGCGACTCCACGCTCGTGAGCTACGTCGAGAAGCTGGTCTGGCTGCTCACCGGCAACTTCGGCAAGCGTGGCGCCCAGTACGTGCCCTCCAGCCTGGTGCCGATCGGCCGCGACCGCGGGCACGCCGACGGTCCGCGCAGCCCGGTCGCGGGCGCCCGGATCATCAGCGGCCTGGTGCCGTGCAACGTGATCGCCGAGGAGATCCTCACCGACCACCCGGCCCGCTACCGGGCGATGCTGGTCGAGAGCGCGAACCCCGCGCACTCCCTGGCCGACTCGGCCCGGATGCGGGAGGCACTCGGCGCGCTGGAGCTCGTGGTCGTCATCGACGTCGCGATGACCGAGACCGCGCGCCTGGCGGACTACGTGCTGCCCGCGCCGACGCAGTTCGAGAAGTTCGAGGCGACGTTCTTCAACTTCGACTTCCCGCGCAACATCTTCCACCTGCGGCACCCCGTTGTGTCCGCACCGGAAGGTGTGCTGCCCGAACCGGAGATCCACGCCCGGCTGGTCGAGGCGTCCGGCGCGCTGACGGAGGCCGACTACGCACCCCTGCGCGCGGCCGCGGCTGCCGGCCGAGCCGAGTTCGCGCAGGCGTTCCTCGGCGTTGTCGCAGATCCGGTGAAGCGGCGGCTCGCGTCCGTCCTGCTGTACCGCACGCTCGGCCCGACGCTGCCGCACGACGCCTCAGCAGCTGCCGTGCTGTGGATGGCGGCTCACGAGTGCGCCCGCAAGAACCCGGCCGGAGTCGAGAAAGCGGGCTACGGCACCGGGCTCGTGGCGGGGGAGCGGCTCTTCGAGGCGATCGTCAACGGCCCGCACGGCGTCCACATCACCGACGACGAATACGACGCGTCGTGGGGACGCCTGCCCGGTGACCGGATCAACCTCGCCGTGCCGGACCTGCTCGCCGCTGTAGCCGCATTGGGCGAAAGGCCTGTCCCGCAACAGGATCCGGACTGGCCGTTCGTGCTGTCCGCGGGAGAACGCCGCGCCTTCACCGCCAACACGATCATGCGCGACCCCACCTGGCGACGGCGCGACCCGGACGGCCGCCTGCGCATGAGCGTCACCGACGCGACACGGCTCGGTGTCACGACAGGCGACCGGGTCAAGCTCACGACCCGGCGCGGCAGCGCGGAGGTGTCCGTGGACGCCACGGACACCATGCGCTCCGGTCACATCTCGCTGCCCAACGGCCTCGGGCTCACGGTGAACGAGCGCACGGGCGTCGCGCCCAACGAGCTCACCGCCGCCGAAGACCGTGACGAGTGGGCCGGCACGCCCTGGCACAAGCACGTACCGGCCCGGCTCGAACCGCTGGGGCCGGCCGCTAGCTCGTGAGCCACGCCCGCGCGGCGACCACCAGCGCGTCGACCCCGATGGTCAGCGTCGGCTCGATGTCCGGGGCGAACTCGGGGGAGTGGTTCATCGCCACCGCGCGGCCGGGCTCCCACGCGGAGAAGTCGATGCCGCCGAAGAACCAGAACACCGTGGGGACTCCGGCGGCCGTGCCGTAGTGGCCCACGTCCTCGCTGGCGTTGACCACCGCGCCCGGAATCAGGCGCTCCCGGCCGAAGTGCCCGGCGAACGCGGCGACGGTCTTCTCGGTCGCGTCCGGATCGGACACCAGCACGGGCATCCCGTCGTGCCAGTCGAACTCGGGCTCGCGCGGCGCCCCGGACGCGGCGGCCTCCGCTCGCACGATGCGTTCGACGGCGGCGCGGACGGTGCCGCGGATGTGCTCGCTGAACGACCGGATGTTGATCCCGAGCTCGGCGGTCTCCGGAATCACGTTCTCCTTGGTGCCGGCCTGCAACCGTCCGACCGTGACGACAGCACGTTCGCTGGGTGAGATCTCGCGCGCAACGATCCCTTGCAGTCGCACGACGACGTGCGCGGCCATCAGCACCGGGTCGACCGCGATCTCGGGCGCCGACCCGTGTCCGCCGCGCCCGAACAACGTGACCTTGACGGAGTCGGAGGCCGCCATCAACGGCCCGCTGCCGTGCGCGATCATGCCGGCGGGCAGCGGGCCGACGTGCTGGGCCAGCACGACGTCCGGCTTGCCGAACCTCTCGAAAAGGCCGTCCTCGACCATGTCCCGCGCGCCGCGGCCCAGTTCCTCCGCCGGCTGGAACACCAGCAGCAGCGTCCCCGACCACTCCTCGCGCGTCCGTGCCAGCCGTTCGGCTGCTCCGATCAGGCACGTGGCGTGCATGTCGTGCCCACAAGCGTGCGCGACCGGGACCTCGACGCCGTCGGCATTGGTCGCACGGGCGGTCGAGGCGTACGGCAGGCCGGTCGCTTCCTCCACCGGCAGCGCGTCGATGTCCGCCCGCAGCATCACGACCGGGCCGTCACCGTTGCGCAGCACGCCGACCACGCCGGTGCCGCCGACACCGGTGGTGACCTCATAACCCAGTGGGCGCAGAGCATCGGCGAGCACGCCTGCCGTGCGGAACTCCTGCAGCGACAGTTCCGGGTACTGGTGCAGATCGCGGTAGAGCTCGTGCAGGTCGGGCACTGGTCCCCCTCGGCGGTGGCGGTGGCGTCCAGGATCCTGCCACCGCGAGGTTTAGACCGTTTGTGTCCCCCCGATCGGCTCTGCCTGCGGCGTGCCGATCCTGGGACCGTGCTGAGGCATGGGTAAACGAAGAGTCCTGGTCTTCACCATCGCCCTGGCGACGTTCGCCACCCCGTCGGTCGCGGCACCGGTCGAGACCGGCACGGCTGCCTACGCCGTGAGCGGCGTGCGCACGGTCGAGCAGCGCAGCCAGATCGCACGGATCGGTGCGGCCATCGACGAGATCGAGGAGCACGGAACAGTCGTGGTCACCGCGACCAAGGCCGAAGTCCGTGCCATGAGAGCACAAGGGTTCGGCGTGGAGGAGGTCCCCGGACGCACCGAAGACGGCGCGTCGGTCGGACCGTTCGACTTCCCGACGAAGGACGCGAACTATCACAACTACGCGGAGATGACCGCCGAGATCAACGCGGCGGTCGCCCGCTATCCCGCGGTGATCAGCAAACGGGTCATCGGCCGCTCGTACCAGAACCGCGAGATCATCGCGCTCAAGATCAGCGACAACGTGGCCGTCGACGAGAACGAGCCGGAGGTGTTGTTCACCGCCCACCAGCACGCGCGGGAGCACCTGACCGTCGAGATGGCGCTGTACCTGGTGAAGCTGTTCACCGAGCAGACCGAGCCGCGGGTGAAGGCGCTGGTCGACTCGCGCGAGATCTGGATCGTGCCCGACGTCAACCCTGATGGCGGCGAGTACGACATCGCGACCGGCAGCTACCGGAGCTGGCGCAAGAACCGGCAGCCCAACACCGGCTCCTCGGCGATCGGCACGGACCTCAACCGCAACTGGTCGTTCAAGTGGGGCTGCTGCGGCGGTTCGTCGGGCAGCCCGAGCAGCGACACGTACCGCGGTGCGCGAGCCGAGTCGGCGCCGGAGGTGAAGGTCGTCGCCGACTTCGTGCGCAGCCGCGTCGTCGGAGGGAAGCAGCAGATCAAGGCGTCGATCGACTTCCACAGCTACAGCGAGCTCGTGATGTGGCCGTTCGGCTGGACCTACGACGACATCGCGCCCGGCATGACGAAGGACCAGCGCGACACCTTCGCCACGATCGGGCAGTCCATGGCCGGCACCAACGGGTACACGCCCCAGCAGGCCAGCGATCTCTACATCACGGACGGCTCGATCCGCGACTGGCTGTGGGGCTCGCAGGGCGTGTTCTCGTACACGTTCGAGATGTATCCGGGGTCGTCCGGCGGCGGGGGAGGTTTCTACCCGCCCGACGAGGTGATCCCGGCGCAGACGTCCCGCAACAAGGAAGCGGTGCTGCAGCTGCTCGACCGTGCCGACTGCCCGTACGAGGCCATCGGCAAGGAAGCTCAGTACTGCTGAGTGCCCACGGCCGGCGGGGCTCTGTCCCGCCGGCCTTCCGCTGCTTCCCGTTGGCCGCCGTTGATTGTCCAGGGCACTGACCTGCTGCTGGACAACTCCGTGACCCCTCGAATGGCAACGCACAACCCATTCGAGGGAAGGAAACGGATGAAGCGCACCTTCGCGGCACTCGCGGGCCTCGTCTCCACGCTGGGCCTCCTGCTCGTGGGCGGCCAGGCCAACGCGGCCACCCCGGACCAGCCGAGAGTCGAGGTCAGCATCCAGTCGCAGGGCATCGTGTACGACCTCTACGACAACGCCGGGAACCTGCTGGGCACCGGCACGTTCAGGGCCGACCCGTCCGGTGACATCCCCGGCGACTCGATCCAGGCCTGCGACTGGGCCGCGGACGGCTGGGGCATCGAGACCCAGCTGGACGTCAACCCGGGCTCCAGCTGGGACACCGACCGCTACATCAACACCCGCGGCCACTCGTCGCCGTACTGCAGCGGCTGGAAGAGCGGCAACCTCACGGAGAACACCCCGGTCGCCATCCGCGTCTGCCTGGTGAAGGGCACCAACGCCCCGATCTGCTCGCCGGGGGTCAAGGGCAGCGCCTGACGCTGGTAGCGAAACCCGAAACAGGTGCTCAAGCGATCTTGAGCACCTGTTTCGCTGTTGGCACCGCACCGGCGGTGTCCTGCGCATGCAATCGATCCCGAACAATTTCCGAACCGGTGCCCGCCAGCCTGCCCTGAACGGTTCTGGAAGGCGGGGGCTGTGCATGCATCTGGTACCGCGCGGCACCTGACCCGGCGCAGACCCGCGGCCGGCTGGTGTCTGCGACTGGTCGGGGAGACGGGGATGTGCCGGGCGGGCGAGACGCGCGTCGCGGCCGAGATCGGCAGCCGCAAGGCCCGCACGTTGCTGGCGGTGCTGGGGTTGCGGTGCGGGCAGCTGGTGACGGTGAACGTCGTCGCCGACGCGCTGTGGGGTGATCGTCCGCCGCGCAGCCCGGTGGCCGGGGTGGCCACGCTGGTGAGCCGTCTGCGCGCCGGGTTCGGCCAGGAGGTGATCGTCGGCGCGGGCTCGGGCTACCGGCTGGGTGAGGCCGTGGGAGTCGACGTCCACGACGCGGAGCTGCTGATCATCGAGGCGGAGCGGGCGCTGCGGGCGGGCGAACCGGGCGACGGCCGCCTTGCCGCGGACCAGGCGCTGGGGTTGATCGGTGGGGCACCGGTGCTGACGGACCAGCCGGCGGGGGAATGGGTCGAGCAGGCCCGCCGCTGGCACGCCGAACTGCTGCGCCGCGCGTGGCACGTGGCGGCGGAAGGTGCGCTGCGGACCGGTGATCCCGAACGGGCGCGCACGGTCGCGGAGACCGCGATCGCGGCGGACCCGCTGGACGAAGCGGCCTACCGCGCGCTCATGGAGGCGTACGTGGCGGCAGGTGAACCTGCGCGCGCTGTGCTCGCCTACCAGCGGTTGCGCACCGAACTGACCGACGAACTGGGGATCGACCCGGCTCCGCTGACCCGAGACCTGCACCTCGCGATCCTCCGGGGAAGTTCTGCAACCGATCTGCAACGGCCGTACGGATGCTGACGGCATTCGGCGTCAACCGAACTATTTGTGAAGGAGTGCAGGATGCCCACTCTCATGAAGGAACGCGCTGCCGACATCGTCGCCGGCTGGCGTGCGGGCGAGGACGGCCCGGCCGGACCGCTGTTCCCCAGCGGTGAGTACGCCGAGCACGAGCTCACCATGACCGGCCACTCGGGCAAGTGCGGAACGGTGTGCACCTACTCGCAAGGCCGGCAGTGCTGCTGAGTCGGTAGTCCACTGAGGAGCACGGCGTCCATGCTGCTGAACAGTGAACCGCGTCCGGCCGGTTCCCCCGACGACCTGGCCGGCGAGTTCGGCCCCGCGCTCGACCCCCTGATCGAGCCCGCGTTGGCCGGCCTCGTCGCCGAGCTCAAGGCGGTGCGGGGGCTGGACGACCAGGAGCGGGACGTCGTGCACCGGGCAACCGCTGCGACGTTGCGGGACACCGTGTACCGCAAGGTCTGCCGCGTGCTCGTGCTCGAACTGAACGCCGCCAGGATCACCGGTGCGCTCACCGCAGCGGATCCGGCGGCCCGGTTCGCGCAGTGGCTGGCCGGAACCACCGACGGCCGGTACTGGGATGCGCTGGACGAGCACTATCCGCGGTTGGGGCAGCGGTTGTCGGCGGTGATCGGCAACCGCTGCGCCGCGGCCGTCCAGCTGGCACAACGGTTCAGCGCGGACCGTGCAGCTCTCGCCGAACTGCTTGGCACAGAACCCGGCGTGCTCACCGCCGTCGAGTTCGGCGCGGGTGACAGCCACCGCGGCGGGCAGACGGTGGCCATCCTGAGCTGCACGGCCGGCCGCGTCGTCTACAAGCCGCGTTCGGTCGCGGTCGACGCGGTGCTCGGCCGATTGCTGCACGCACTGCTGCCCGACGAACCCTCCGCCACCCGAATCCGCGTCCCCGACGTGCTGGATCGGGACGGCTACGGGTGGACCGCGCACGTCGGGCACCGGTACTGCTCCGGTGACGGCGAGCTGCGCGCCTTCTACCGGGGGATGGGCCACTGGCTCGCGGTCATGCGCCTGCTCGGCGGCAGCGACCTGCACGCGGAGAACCTGATCGCGGCGGGCCCGGTGCCCGTCGTCGTGGACTGCGAGACCCTGTTCACCCCGGTCCACGAGCTCGGCAGGCCGTCCGGCCACGGGCTCGCCGTCGACCGCGCCGTCAGTCTCGTCGGCGGCACCGTGCTGCGGACCGGCCTGCTCCCCGGCCGAGGCCTGGCACTGGGCTGGCGCGGCGTCGACTCCTCCGCGATCGGCTCGCTGCCCGGCCAGCAACCGTCGGCACCCGTCCCGATGGTGGTCGACGGCGGTACCGACCTCGCCAGGGTCGAGCTGGTGCAGGCCCCGATCGCCTTGGCCGCCAACCACCCCAGCGCGGATCCGATGCTCGGCAGGCACTGGCAGCGGATCTACGACGGCTTCACCGAACTGACCGAGCGGTTGCTGGAGATGGACCGCGAGGGTGGGCTGGAACCGTTGCTGGCCGGGTTCGCCGACTGCCCGGTGCGGGTCGTCACCCGTGCCACCGAAGCGTATGCCGAGCTGGGCCGGATGCTCTGGCACCCCACCTCGTTGCACGACGAGCGGGCCGCACGGCTGCGAGCCGCTCAGGTGCTGGCCAAGCAGGCGGAGACAGCGCCTGGCGCACCCGGCGACCCGGAGGTGATCGACGCGGAGATCGCGGACCTGCTCGACGGTGACGTGCCGTTCTTCGCCACGACGCCGCGAGATGGCGTGCTGACGGGCCCCGGCGGCACCACCTGGGGGAAGCCGCTGGATCTCGTCGCCGACGCGCTGCACCGGTGGCGGCGCAACGACCTGGCGCTCGACCGGCAGGTCGCGGAGGCCGCGCTGGTGAGCGCCTACCTGAACGAAGGCTGGCTGCCGGACGACCGCCGCCTGCTCGCGTCCACAGTGGACACTGATGGCCTCGACCGCCGTCGGCGCGCGCAGGCGGCGGACATCGTGAGAGCCGTCCGCGACCACGCGCTGCGGGCCGACGACGGGTCCGCCACCTGGATCGCGCCGGTGCTCAACCCCACCGGATGGGCGGTCACACCGTTGGGCCCCGACCTGTACGGCGGCCTCGCGGGCATCGCGGTTCTCCTTGCCGCGTACCGGATCGAGATGAACGACGGCCGCGCTGACGAGGTCGACGGCATCGACTCCCTGCTGACAGCCGTGGTGCACACCACGAGGCTCGGGGAGGACCAGCTGGCACGGGAGCGCGCCACGACGTCCGCCATGCGCCCGGAGCCGCCGGGCGGCTACGTCGGGCTCGGCTCGCAGATCTGGGGATGGCTGCTGCTGCACCGCTTCGGGGTGACCGACGGACTCGAACGGGCCGGTGCGCTGGCCGGGCAGGTCGTCGACGGAGTGCGTGCCGACGAGTCGTACGACCTGCTGCACGGGATGGCGGGCGCGGTGGTTCCCCTCCTGCGGCTGGCCGAAGCGACCGAAGAACGCCGGTGGACGTCGCTCGCGAGCCAGATCGGCGAACGGCTGCTCTGCGCGGCCACTCCCGGCGGGTGCTGGCCGACCGCCTCGTTCCCCGAGGGGATCGGGGGATTCGCCCACGGTGCAACCGGAATCGGCTGGACGCTCGCGCGGCTCGCCGCGGCCACCGGTGAAGCCTCGTACCGTCGTGGCGCGGATTCCGCCTTCGCGTACGAGGAATCGCTCTACGACCCGGCTCTGGGAGGCTGGCGGGACCTGCGTTCGCCGGGCATGGCCGCGTCGGCGTGGTGTCACGGCGCGGGCGGGATCGGCATCGCCGCCGCCGACCTCGGGCAGCACGACGTGCTGCGGCGCGCGGCCGCGGCGTGCTGGGAGTCGGGACTGGGCTGGAACCACACGCTCTGCCACGGAGATCTCGGCGCGTGGGAGGTCATCGACGCCGCGCAGGCCGCCGGGGTGGGACCCGTGGACAGGGCGACGCTGGACGCTCATGTGCTCAGCAGCCTGGAGGAGTTCGGCCCGGTGAGCGGTATGGCCAGGGAGGCGTTCTCGCCCGGTCTGCTGCCAGGGCTCGGCGGGGTGGCCTACCAGCTGTTGAGGATGCATCCGGACTGCACGCTGCCCAGCGTCCTGCTGCCCGATCCTGGACTGATGCGGCGATGACCGAGGCGTTGGCGTCGCCGTACTGGCGTCTCGACGACACCGGTCGGCCGCTCTCGTTCTGGCAGCTCGTCCGCCGGTTCCCCGCGGCGTGCAGGCCGGTCGTGGAAGTGATCCGGCTGGCGGCGCCGCGGTCTGCCGCAGTGATCGCCGTGTTGCAGGTGGCGTCCGGCGTGACCGGGGCGTTCGGGTTGCTGGCGACCACCGGCGTACTGGAGGAACTGCTGACCGCGGGGCCGACGGCAGAGCGGGTGATGGGGGCCGTGCCGGCGCTGGTCCTCGTGATCGCGGCCTACCTGGCTCGCGGTGCGATGGACGCGGGCGTCTCGCTCGCCACCGCGCGCGTGGTGCCCGGCGTGCGCCGGGTGGCCGAGGAGCGGTTGTTCGACGCCGGCCTGCACGCGGAGCTGGTCGCGTTCGACGACGACCGGTTCTACGACCGGATGCACCGGGCTCGTGATCGTGGCCTGTTCTACCTCGAACAGGCGACCAGCAACGTGATCGCGTTGCTCGGCGCGATCTTCGCCGTGGCAGGAGCCGCCGGCATCATCGGGGTGTTGCATCCGGTGCTGCTGCCGGTGTTGCTGATCTGCCTGTTGCCGGAGGGCTGGGCCGTCTTCCGCTCCGCGCGGCTGGGCTACGAGGGCATGACCCGACTGGTGACGTTGAACCGCAGGTTGCGGATGATCTCGGACCTGGCGACCGAACGCGAACCCGCGGCCGAGATCAGGGCCTGTCAGGCCGAGGCGTTCGTGCTCGACGAGTACCGGCAGCTCGCGGATGTGCTGCGGGATCACGAGGTCGCGGTCGGGCTCGCCCAGGCCAGGACCGGGATCGTCGGCAGGGCGTGCGCCGGGGTGGCCACGGCCGGGACGTTCGTCGCGCTGGGATTGTTGTTGTACGCCGGGTGGATTCCCCTGGCGGTCGCCGGCACGGCGGTGATCGCGATCCGGACGTCGTCGGCGGCGCTCGCTCAGCTCGTGCGCGCGACGAACGAGCTGTTCGAACAGAGCCTCTACGTCAGCGACTACCAGTCGTTCCTCAGCACGGCACGGGAGCGTCGACGTCCGGTGTCCGCTGTCCCGGCACCACCGGCTCCTTCGCGTATCACGTTGCACGAAGTCGGTTTCCGCTATCCAGGTGCGTCCGTCGACGCGTTGCGGGGCGTCGACCTGTCCATCCACAAAGGACAGATCATCGCGCTGGTGGGGGAGAACGGCTCAGGCAAGACCACCCTGGCGAAGATCATCGCCGGGCTGTACCGGCCTTCCCGCGGACAGGTGTGCTGGGACGGCCACGACATCTCTGTTCTTGACCCGGCCGGTGTCGCCGACCAGGTCGTGATGGTGTTGCAGGACCCGGTCCGATGGCCGCACGACGCCAGGACCAACGTCCGGGTGGGCCGCCACGACCGCACCGACCCGGGCGACGCGGCGTTGCTGGAGGCCGCCGCCGCGGCGCGTGCCACGGAGGTGGTCGAGGGGTTGCCGCACGGCTGGGAGACGTTGCTGTCCAAGTACTTCCGGGACGGCCACGAACTGTCCGGCGGCCAGTGGCAGCGGCTGGCCGTCGCACGTGGCCTGTTCCGGGACGCGCCGCTGGTCATCTGGGACGAGCCCACCGCGCCACTGGACGCCAAGGCCGAGTACGCGGTCTTCGAGTCGTTGCGGCAGCTCGCCGGCAACCGCACGGTCGTGCTGATCACGCATCGCCTGGCCAGCGTGCGCAACGCCGACCAGATCTACCTGCTGCACGAGGGAAGTCTGGTCGAACGGGGCACGCACACCGACCTGCTCGCCGCGGGCGGCCGCTACGCACAGCTGTACGGGCTGCAGGTCGAGATGTACACCGGCGCGGCAACGTGAAGGGGCTCGCCCACGGCCTGCACGGCCGGCTTGTGCTGCCAGGCGATCCTCAGTACTCATCGGCTCGGCTGTCGTTCGTTCGCGGGCTCGACGAGGTGCTGCCCGAGGCGATCGTGCGCTGCGCCGACCCGGCCGACGTGGCGGAAGCGATCACGTTCGCGCGGTCCCGCGGGATGCCCTTCGCGTTGCGCGGTGGCGGCCACAGCTTCGCCGGCCACTCGTCGACGCGCGGCCTGCTGATCGATCTCGGCGATCTCGCCTCGATCGACGTGGGTGCCGTGACCGTGACGATCGGGCCTGGTGTTCTGGTCGGCGGTCTGGCTCGGCACCTGGCCTCACACGACCGGTTGGTGCCGTGCGGCTGGTGCCCCACGGTCGGGGTGACCGGCGCGGTGGTCGGTGGCGGATACGGTGTGCTCAGCAGGCTCTACGGACTCGGCGCCGACCACCTGCTGGCCGCCGAGGTCGTGCTGGCCGACGGCAGAACGGTTCGGGTCGACGCCGACCACGAACCGGACCTGTTCTGGGCGTTGCGGGGCGCCGGCGGCGGAAACTTCGGTGCAGTCACCTCTCTCGTGCTGCGCACCCGCCCGGCTCCCGCGCTGGTCTCGTTCTGCGTCCGCTGGCCGTACCGCCAGGCGGCAGCCGTGATCGAGGCGTGGCAGCAGTGGGCACCCGACGCCGCGGACGAGATCAACGCCGAGGTCGCGCTGACGGTGCCGGACTCGCTCGACGAAGCGCCTTCGGTGACGCTCTTCGGCGTCGTGGTCGGGGGCGATTCGGTGTCGGAGCTCGTCGGTTTCGTTGACAGGGTCGCCGGTGCGGAGACCTCGCTGACGCCGCTGACCGGGCGAGCCGCCGCCTGCCACCACACCTACGCCGGCGAGCCCGCCGCCGACGTCCCGTTCGACCCACCACCGCCGGGCGAGCGCCCTGGCCAGCGGGTGACCAAGTCCGAGTTCTTCGACCACCCGCTACCCCGCGACACCATCGCCGCTTTGGTGGCAGGCCTCGTGCACGCGCGGGTCGAGGGCCAGCACCGTGAGCTGGAGTTCGTGCCCTGGCGCGGCGCGATCGGCCGAATCCCCAGGCACACCACCGCCTTCGTGCACCGCGATGCTCGTTTCATGATCCGGCACGCGGTGCTGACCGGGCGCCGTGCCACCGACTCGCAACGCCTGGCCGCGAGCCGGTGGGCCACGTCGAGCTGGTCTCTGGTGCACCCTCACGGCAGCGGGCACGTCTACCCGAACTACCCCGATCCGGACCTGGCCGACTGGGAGCACGCCTACTACGGCACCAATCTCGGACGGCTGCGCGAAGTCAAGCTGGCTTACGATCCGACCGGTTTCTTCCGGTTCGGACAGTCGATCTGACAGCGCCGGCGCGACCTCAGCGAGCCAGGACCTTGCGGATCTTCTCGCGGGTGCGCGGGGAGACGCGGCGGCTCTCGGCCAGATCACGCAGAATCTGCTTCCCCCGCTGCGCGTTGATCTCCATCGCCCTGACGCCCGCCGCGAAGAGGACGTCCTCGTGGTCCTGGTCGCCGGCGATGTGGTGCAACGCCTCGAGCGCCTGCTTGTCAGGAAGTTCGCAGGCCGCCCTGATGCGGATCTCACCGCCCCGCCGCGTCTTGACGATCTTGTTGAACACCTCGGCGGCGAGCTTGCGGTCGACGTCGAGGAGTGCGGTGCCGGCCTCCAGCCGCAGTTCGATCGCGGATGTGTGCAGCCCCAGCTGGTACAGCACGGTCTTCCCTCGTGCGCCTGCTTCCCGTGCCAGGCTCAACCTGAAGGCGGGGTCCGAGGTGAACTTGTTCGCAAGCCGAGCCATCAGCTTCTCGCCGGCGTCCTGGTCCATCCCGAGGACCTTGCGCGCTGCCGTGCGAGCGCCCTCCTTCTCCCGCGTGGTGGTCGCGATGTGCTCGAGGAGTCCGAGGGCCTTGGTCTTGTCGAAGATGCCGAGTTCGACCGTCCGCAGGCGGAACGACACAGGTCTTCGCCCGTCCCTGGCGATGTCCTCGAGTGCGTTGGCGGCTGGGGAAGGTGCGAGAGCGTGGGCTTCTCGCAGCACGGAGAGTTGCTCGAGGTCCGTTGGCTTGTAGCCTTTCGCAATGCCGACGAGGAGCCGGCCACCGCGGTTCCTGTCGACCTTGGCAACCCGTCTGGCCGCCAGCAGCCTGCGCTCGCGGCTCGCCTTCGGGTCCGCGGCGAAGTCGGCGAGCGTGATGACGGGTCCGCCCAGTTCGACGATGTGGCTGGCGGCCTTGAGTCGTGTCGCTTCGTCCTTCGCCTCGCGGTAGAACCGCTCGAACTCCGGGAAACGACGGGCCGGCACGAGTTCGCCGATCAGGTGCACCGCGACCAGCCGCACCGGCTCGGAGATGGTGCGCCGCACCGGCCACGCGGCCCCGTCCGCGATGCGCAGCGCGACATCCGGGGCCAGGTTCCGAACCGCCTTGGCGATCACCACCAGCGTGGTCTCGAGGGTTGCGGTGTCCGCGAACCGCTCGGCTGCCGCGACGGCCGCTGCCTCGTCGGCGTCGGCGAGCCAGGTCAGCAGCCTCAGCCGTGCCGGGTCGGAGATGGCCCGCTCGCCGCCGGTCAGCTCCGCGCAAAGCACCAGGTCGCCCATGAGCACGGCTGCCTCCACGCGCAGATCACCCATGTCCTGGGCATTCGCGAGACAGCGGAACGCACGGTCGCCGAGGTCGGTGTCCCGCAGGCGGATCATCCTGGCGACTTCCAGCCGTTCGCGGCGGTCACCGCTCAGTGATTCAGCCAGCAGGCGGAGGGCGCGCTCGCCGCGCACAGGATCGCGGTCGGTCAGCTCGCCGACGGCGTCGAACCGGCGGAGTGAGGAAGCCGTGCGGGACCGCGACTGGGCGAGTTCCTCCAGCGCGTCCGCGGTCTGCTCGGGCGCGAGCAGGTCCAGCGTGCAGACCGTCGCCCGCCACCTGCCGGCTTCTCTGTCTTCCTGGGCGAGGTGTTCGCGCAGGATCTCGACGGTCCTGTCGCGCAGGTCGTCCGCACTGATCAGGCCGCGGTGCAGCAGCTCGGCGACGAAGTGCACGTTGGGATCGCGGTGTTTGGGGCTCAGCAGCACGGTGAGTCTCTTGCGCATGGCGCTCTCCGCCTTGTCCCACCACAGCGCCACCTGGAAGAGCTCTGTCCCGCTGTCCTGCCACGGCCAGTCGTTCTCGGGACGCAGGAACTTGCGGAGTGGGTGCAGCAGGGTCGGGCCGTCCGGACGCTGCCGAACCCTGTGACACGCGGCCAGGTAGTCCCGGACGCCGTCGGGGACGAGCCGGCTCCCGCGCTCGTCGACCACCTTGCTGTCCATCAGCAACCGGTGGAGCGAGGCGCCCTGGGTCGCTTCGTCGAGCAGATGGACCCTCGCCACTTGCCTGAGCGCGTCGGGAAGGGGGAGGTCGAGGCAGCGGTGGGCGACGTCCTCGAGGAGCGGGCGCGCCTTGCCGTTGACGAGAGGAGACGCCTCCAACGCCGCGATGTGCCTACGAACAGCAGCTTCCAGCGACGCGACCTCCCCGGTGCCAGGTGGCTCGTCGGATGTCGTCACACGGGAACATGCTAGGTCTGTCCCGCGATTCTGCACTGGACAAGAACATGACAGTTTGAATTAGTCCACAATGGACTAAGCGTGCCGGGCCGGCTGGGTGCTGCGCTGTGAGCGATGGCTGACCGGAGCGGCTCTTGTGTTCGAACGCTGGAACTTGTAACTGCAAGTGTCCAAGAAGCGACTCCTGGCGCCTAGGCGGGCCTTATCGGGCCTGCTCTTACTCCATTCGGGCGGAGATGTGTAGCGCACCGTAACAATGCCTCGGGCGAGGTGGACTCCCTGTTTACCAGGCGGCGGCAGGCTCGAAAGAGGTATGGCCATGGCCCGTACGCTGTATTCGCTCCTGGTGGGAATCGACGCGTATGAATCGCCGGTTCCCCGATTGCGCGGCTGCGTCAACGACATTCAGCGCATCGAGGAACTCCTGCCGGAGATCGTCGATGCGACGACGACTCTCAACACGATCACGTTGTCGGATGCTGAGGCGAGCCGCGCGGCGATCATCGCGGGATTTCAGAACCATCTGGGGCAAGCCGGTCCTAACGACCTCGCGTTGTTCTACTACAGCGGACACGGAGCATTCGAGGACGCGCCGCAGGAGTTCTGGGCGGTCGAACCCGACCACCGGAACGAGACGCTGGTCTGTCACGACAGTCGCACGCCTGGCTCGTGGGATCTCGCCGACAAGGAGCTCTCCGCGCTGATCGCCGAGGCGACGGCGCGCGGAACGCGACTGCTCGTCGTTCTCGACTGCTGCCACTCCGGCAGCGGCACGCGCAGCCTGCTGCCCGATGCCCTGGCCGTGCGCAGTGCCCCGGACGACCACCGCGTGCGGCCGTTCGAGGACTACTACCTCGGCGCTGCCGGCGAGTTCGTCGCCAGCCGCGAGGCCGGACGCAGCGGCTGGCAGCTGCCGGTGAGCGGCGCACACGTGTTGCTCGCGGCTTGCGCGTCCGACCAGAAGGCGAAAGAGGTGCGGGTCGAAGGCCTTCAACGCGGCGCGTTCTCCGTGGCATTGGAAAGAGCGTTGCAGGCTCACGGCGGACGGGTGTCCTATCGCGACCTGATGGCGGCGATCACCAACGAGCTCGCCAAAACCGTGCGAAACCAGACACCTCAGCTGGAATGTTTCGGAGACCTGGACTCCACCGCGCTGTTCCTCGGTGGTGCCGGTCGCATCCGCGACGGCCATTGGACCATGTCGCATCTCGACGGCCGGTGGTGGGTCGACGCGGGCAGCCTCACCGGAATCGGACCGACGGCTGGTGGCGAACCTCCGTTGTTCGCCGTTTTCGCGAGGAACACGCCGGAGGAACACCTCACCGACCTCTCGCGATCGATGGCCACGGCGATCGTCACGGGAATCGAACCCGGCAGATCCGCGGTGGACGTCACGACCAAGGGCGCCGCAGAGCTGGACACCGACGAGCTGTATCTCTGCAGGCTTCTCTCGGCAGGGCTGGCGAAGACTCGAGTGCGCCCACCTGTGCTACCGGATTCCGATTTCGCGGCAGCACTCGAAGAGTCGTTGTTCGCCAGGGCCGCGCTTCCCGGGGAGGAGGTCGAGCTGGTCGTTTCGGCCGGAGCCGACGGGTACCGCGTCCACGACGCCCTGATGGGGCCGATCGCCGCGGCGGGCACACCGGCGACGAGGGCGAATGACGCGGAGATCGTTGTCCGCCAACTGGACCACATCACGCGCTGGCGGATGGTGCGAGATCTGGCCAACCCGCTCGGGTCGATCTCCGGCGAGGACCTCGAGCTCGAGATCGTCGACGCGAGGAAGAACGTCCCGCTGTCACCGGATCGGGAGATCCGTCTGACCTATTCGGACCCCGACCGGTATCCCAAGCTGAAGATCAAGCTGCGCAACAACAGCAACCGCGAGCTGTACTGCGCGATGTACGGGCTGTCCGAGGACTACGAGATCGCGTCGCTGCTCGACGGCAAAGTCGCCGCCAAGCTCGCCCCGGGGGAGGAGGTCTGGGCGTTCGGGAACGGGAACGTCCGCGCGCAGGTGCCGGATGTTCTGTGGCGACAAGGAGTCACGGTTTGCGACGACATCATCAAGGTCGTCGCGAGCACGGAGCCGTTCGACGCGGCGCGGCTCGCCGAGAGTGCGTTGTCCGATGAGGAACCGGTGCGGGGAACTCGTCACGTCGCCGGAACCACCACCACGCTGGACCGTTTGCTCGCACGCATCCCCACCCGGTCGCTTTCCCGTGAACCGGATGACGCCGAGGCCGTGGCCGACTGGGTCACCAAGTCGGTGGTGGTGACGGTCGAACGCCCGCCGAAGCCGGGCGTCCTTCGCGATGGCGCCGCCGATCTCGGCAACGGGGCTGAGCTCCGAGCGCCTTCCGGAGTGACCGCGGACGTCCAGTTGCTGCGGGAGTCGGCGACGACCCGTGACGCGACGACGCCGGCCCTGCCACGGGTACTGCACGAGCAGTCCGTCCCGCTGCCCGTGTGGACTGATCGAAGCGCGGACGACCTGAGTGTCATCGAACTGCACGACCTGACCCGCCCGGAACTGGTCACGCCGCAGACTCCCCTGAGCCTGACGGTGCCGACCACCCTGCGGGAAGAAGAGACGGCACTCGTCGTGGCGTACGACGGCGAGGACTGGTTGCCGGTCGGGCACGTCAAGGGACGCGACAGCAACGGGACCACGTTGGTCATCGAACAGCTGCCCGCCGAGGACGTCGTCACCAAGGGGCTGTTCAAGTCGATCAAGCTGATGCTCAGGAAGCTCGTCGGCGGTCCTCTCGGCCTGCCGCAGGAGTATCCGCGGCTCGCCGCGGCCACTGTGGACATGGCGGGTGAGGTCCACTACGTCAGCGACCTGCCAGGTGTGCGGGCGAAGGTTCGCGACGCGCACCGGATTCTGCTGCTGGTGCACGGGATCATCGGCGAGACGACCGGCATGGTGACTGGAACGGCCGGCATCCACCACCTCTACGACCTCGTGCTCGCGTTCGACTACGAGAACATCCACACCAGGATCGACCAGAACGCCGCCCTCCTCCACACGGAGCTGACCAAGGCTGGTGTGGACACGTCGAAGGAGATCGACGTCGTCGCCCACTCGATGGGCGGACTCGTCGTGCGCACGATGATCGAGCTCAACGGGGGCCAGGGCCTCGTCAACCGTCTCGTCACGGCGGGCACCCCGAACAACGGTTCACCGTGGCCGAAAGTTCAGGACTGGGCGACCGCGGCAGTGGCAGCCGCCCTCAACGCCCTGCCCGCCATGACCTGGCCGATCGGTGTGCTCGTCGGCGCGATCGAACGGTTCGACAACGCGTTGGACCAGATGGCGCCGAACTCCGAGTTCCTCCGCGGGCTGTACGCCGCGGCTGATCCCGCTCAGCACTACACCGTGCTCATCGGCGACAGGGCATTGGTGAAGGACGGTCGAAGCCTGTTCCGGAAGTTGTTCGTGGACCCTGCTGTCGCGCTCGTGTTCTTCGGCCAGCCGAACGACATCGCGGTGACGCACGAGAGCGGGCAACACCTGCCCGCCGGCCGTGTTCCACCGCCGTCGATCCGGGTGGTCGAGTGCGATCACCTGACCTACTTCTCCTCAGCGGCCGGAGTCGATGCCATCACCGCGGCGCTGGAGCCGTGATGAACGCGCCCGTCGTCGACCTCTGGCTCGAGGTCGACCAGCAGGAAGCTGTGATCGAGACCGACGGTATGAGGGAGACCGTCGACTTCGTCGCGCCGGTCGACGAGGCAGAGCTCGGCACGCTGACGTCTCCGTTGGTGTTCAAGCAGACCTCGGGCAACGTCGAGAGCGACTTCGCCCGCGACATAGGCACCAGGCTCTTCGGAGCTGTGTTCGCGGCCGGAGGAGCGAGGGTCTACGCCCACGCGATCGGTGCGGCTGAACAACTCGGGGTCGGTGTCAGGTTTCGCGTGGTGGTCGGAACACCCGCGCTTCAGGCGTTGCCGTGGGAGCTGCTGTACGACCGGGAGATCCACCGCGACTTCCTCGCGCTGACACCGAAGTTCTCCGTGGTTCGCCAACTGCGTCGCGTCACGCCCACGTCGGCCCCGACGGACAAGCCCGGCGTGCTGGTCGTGGGAACCGGAGAGGATCTCGCCCTGTGGTCGTCCACGGGGGCTGCGGCCGACGTGGTCCCGGAGATCCCTGCCAGCGACGAGCTCTCGCAGGTCCTGCACCTCGTTCCGCGGTCGGTGCCGCTCGACACGCGAGAGGTGTTCAAGGACCTGTCCGGCCGGCGGCCACCGCGCCTGCTCATCGTCGACGGGTTCCCCACCGACCTGGTCGCCGCGGAACTGGCCGCTCAGGTTCCCGCTGTGCTGGGTTTCCGCACCGGCAGCGACAAGGCGAACCGGAACGTCTTCATGTCCGCCCTCTGCTCGGCGCTCGCCGACCACGGTGACGTCGAATGGGCGGTCGCCGCTGGACGGGGTGCGGTCGACGTCGCGGAGCCGGGCAGGCCCGACTGGTCGTTCCCGGTGTTCTACCGGGCCGAGACACAGCCGCCTCCGGTCCAGCTCCGTCTCCATCCACGTCCACGAGCGGACGAACCCGCACGCCGTGAACCGGCGGCCGCGACTCCGCTGCGCCCGGAGCTGCAGGACCAGGTGACCTATCTCGAACTCCGGTTGCGGATCACCCGGGAGAACATCGACACACTCGTCCAGCGGTGGCCGTCACAGGCGAGCATGCCCGACCAGATCCGCGCACAGCTGGACGAACTGCGCTCTGCCGAAACCACGCACCAGACGCAGTTGGCGGGGCTGACATGAGTGCCTCATCGCGGCGCAATCCCCGTGGCCACAGATCCGTGGCGCACCGTCTGTCCCAGCTCACCGAGCGGCTGGAGGACCGGCGCGAGCTCGCGGCCCAGTTCGCGGGCCTCGTCGAACGTCTGGGCCGCACCACCCTCTTCGCCGTCAGCGGTGAGAAGTCGTTGCTGACGGAGGTGGAGCGGCGGCTGGCCGCGGCACGCGACCGCATTCGCCACGCTGCGGCGGCGGGCGTCGTCGGCGAGCTGCTCGACGATCTCGCGGATCAGCTCGACGGACCGGTCTGGCGGGCGGTCGAGGACATCACGCCGGAGCTCGTTTCCCGCGCCGCACAACAGGACGAGCTGATCACCAGCATCACCGCGGAAAAGCTGGGCTGGGAGAAGCGGGTCGCGGAACTCCACGAGGCTCTCGCAGACGCCAGCGCCGAGTACGCGTCGGTGCTGGACGACCGTGCTCATGTGATCGCACTTCAGTCGCTCGTGAAGCAGGCCAAACGCGCACACAAGCAGGAGCAGTACGACCAGGTCTTCGGCAAGCTCACCCAGTTGAAGACGGAGTTCGACGACATCGAGAAGACCTACCACGACAAGCACCAGGCTCCGTTGTTGACCGTCCTGCAGCGCAAGCGGGACACCGCGCGAGTCCTCAAGTCCCGCACAGAGCTGTTGATGCTGAAGAGGTCCGTGCCGAGTGACGACCTCCTCGAGTACACGGCGGTGTTGCGCACACAGCACGGGCCTGACACCACGACGGTGAACCTGCCCGGTGTCAGCGAGGTGATCAAGCAGGACAGGGAGGCAGTCCGGCGTCTCGCCGACCAGGTGACGGAAGCGGTGAACACCGGCCTTCGCAAGCTGTCGCGCGCCGACGACCCGCAGCCGGTCGTCTCCGGTGAGCAGGGCGAGATGGCGACGCAGCTCCGCAATGTCGGCGACCTGCTGTACAGCCTGCTCGTCCCTGACGCGATCCAACGGGTGCTGGCCGAGTCGAAGAGCAGCCTGATCATCTCCACGAACGACATGGAGATCCCCTGGGAGCTGATGCACGACGGGGAGAACTTCCTGTGCAGGCGCCGGCCGTTGTCCCGCATGCCGGTGGGCGCGTCGATCCCCCGCCGCCCCGCGCCGCCCGCCGTCGGCACGAACGATCAGCTCAAGTTCCTGTTGATCTACGCAGATCCCTTCCACAACCTGCCGAAGGCGAAGGAGGAGGTCGTCGCCATCGCCGAGCAGCTCAAGGCGCGGTGGAACACCGAGGAACGTGAACTGATCCAGGTCACCACGCTGCTCGATCGGGACGCGACCGGTCAGGCGCTCAACGAGGCGTTGCTGTTCGGCGGTCACCACGTCATCCACTACGCGGGTCATGCGGAGTTCGTCCGGGAACACCCGGAGCGCAGCAGGCTGATCCTCGCGGGTGAAGAACCCTTCATGGCGCAGAAGGCCCAGCGGATCACGCGCGGCACTCCCAT
Organism: Lentzea alba; assembly: GCF_047445655.1. GTDB lineage: Bacteria > Actinomycetota > Actinomycetes > Mycobacteriales > Pseudonocardiaceae > Lentzea > Lentzea alba_A. Next base: position 34,659 of record NZ_JAJAEG010000039.1, on the reverse strand, counting down.
GGTCTTCCTGAACGCCTGTGACAGCAGCAGGGCGGCCGAGGCTGCCGCCCACGGCACGACTTATCTGGGCCGCGAGCACCAGGGTTTGGCGAGTGCGTTCTTCTACGGCGGTGCCAGTGCTGTCGTTGGCGCGTTGTGGCCCGTCTACGACGATCTCGCGGCTCAGTTCGCGATCGACTTCTACGGCGAGTTGCTCAACGGCGCCATGGTCGGAGAGGCCATGCGGTGCGCGCGAGAGAACGCGTACAGCACCAACCCGACGCACATCGCCTGGGCCGCGTATGCGCTGTACGGCGATCCGACGGCACGACTCGCCGTGCTGCCCGCCACCAAACGCTCTGACGAATCCACGGCGTGACGCGTGTCCGCCTGACATTTCCGCATTCATCATCAGGAGGGGAGCAATGGTTTTCCGCCTCACCGACAACACGAACCTCGACAGGGACAGCGATGGCGAGGTGCTGTTCATCGAGCACGTCCAGCAGCCCTTCGTCGCGGTGACCGACCGTTCCGCGCTCGACGAGGTCGACGGCACGGCGTTCGCGACCACACCGCAGATGCTCGCCGAGCAGTACCTGCGAGAGGTTGCGCCGATCTATCACATCGACGGTGCGATGTTGCCCGGCTCATCCGACTTCGCCGGTGGCGAACGGGACATCGGCGGGGGCGACCGCCTGGAGCTGGACGACCAGAAGGTCGTGATCGGCACAACGGTCATCTCCTATCAGCAGACACACGACCAGTTGCCGGTGTGGGGCGCTGGGTTCAGTCTCACGATCCAACCCGAGCCGATGCGCGTCACCGCGTCGCAGAGCTCGGTCCACCGGTCGGTGTCGACCAGCAGTGTGGATCCGGCCGCCGCGTACCGGCCGGAAGCGATCACCCCCGACGCACTCGCGCAGATCCTGTTCACCAAGGACATGCTGTCCATCAACGCGACTCCGCGTTTCCTCGTCTACGAGTACGACCCGGGGAACCGGTTCGACCCCGAGTCCCGGCAGCCGGATTCGACGACGTTGCAGGAACCGGTACCCACGCTTGCGCTTCCCGACGTACCGGATGCCTTCGTCGCTGGACAGCACTACGTGGTCACCGAGGTGCTCTTCACGTTGGCCGTATCGGGAATCGGCGACGTGAACTGGCGTGCGTTCGTCGAACCGGAAACGGGTGCGGTGCTGTATCTGCGGGCGTTCATCGCCTGCGCGACCGGCATGATCTTCCGCACCGACCCGGCGACAGCGGGAGCCGCGGCCACTGTCGTACCGACGGCCCCGGCCGCCGCGCTGAACCCGTTCCGGGACAGCGTGGTGCTCGAGGGTCTGGCGAACGCCGACCCGCAGAACCTCTCCGGAGTGTTCGTTCGCGTGGTGGACATCCAGCCACCGGTCTTCCCTCCACCGAGCCAGACCAACCCACCGGCGAACTTCGCCTACGACGCGCCGGGACGGGAGTTCGCGGCGGTCAACGCCTATCACCACTGCGACTGGCTGTTCCGGCAGATGCATCTGATGGGGTTCAACCTGTCGACCTACTTCGACGGCACGTCGTTCCCGGTTCCCGTTGACGCCAGCGCTTTCAGCGATGCCGTGAACGCCAGAGCGCCCGGCAACACGACCGGTACGGGCTCCGGAGGTTTCCAGTTCGGACTTGCCGGATCCCCGTTCCCGGCGGTGAGCATCGCGGCGGACGTTCGCGTGGTGCTGCACGAGTTCGGGCATGCTTTGTTGTGGGACAGCGTGCACTCGCCGAACTTCGGCTTCGCGCACAGCGCGGGGGACAGCCTCGCCGCAGTGTTGCTCGATCCCGCGTCGGCACTGCGCACCGATGCGGTGCGCAGGTTCGAGACGTTCCCGTGGATCATTCCCAACCGCAACCACGGCCGGGACGTGACCGCGGGCTGGGCGTGGGGAGGCGTCAACGACGTCGGCAGCTACTCCAGCGAGCAGATCCTGTCCACCACGCACTTCCGGCTGTACCGATCGCTCGGCGGTGACGCCGCGGATCTGGCGCAGCGTCTCCTGGCCGCCCGCCAGACCGCCTACCTGATCATCCGTGCGATCGGGTCACTCGCGAGCAACCCGGTCACGCCGACACCGACCCCCGACATCTACGCGACCTCGTTGATGAACGCCGACATCGGCACCGTCGACTTCGAGGGCTATCGGGGCGGCGCGTTCCACAAGGTGATCCGGTGGAGCTTCGAGAAACAGGGCCTGTACCAGCCTGCAGGCGCGCCGCGTCCTGTCGTGACTCCAGGAGCCCCACCCGCGGTCGACGTGTTCATCGACGACGGCCGCGCGGGCGAATACCAGTTCCAACCGAACCACTGGGAGTGCACGAACATCTGGAACCGGCTCACCCCCACCGCCGGCACGCACGAGACACCCGTGGTCGGACAAACGAACTACGCCTACGTGAGGGTCAGCAACAGAGGGATGAACGCCGCTACCAACGTGCGCGTGCGCGGCTACTCGGCTCAGCCCGGCGCCGGACTGTCCTGGCCGGACGACTGGCTGCCGATGGACACGATCGAACTGCCTGTGCCGGGCGGTGTGCCGGCGGGCGGCGCTGTGGTCGTCGGCCCGTTCCACTGGCGGCCACGCACGGTCGGGCACGAGTGCATGTTCATGGAGGTCAGCGCGGACGGCGATCTCAGCAACATCGACGCGGGCACCTTCTACCCGTGCGCGATCGGGCCGACAGCGGAGTGGCGCATCGTTCCGTTCGACAACAACCTCGCGCAGCGCAACGTCGCACCCGTGCCGGGAGGTGGCGGTGTCCGCGGGTTGCTGGCCGGTTTCGTGCAGCGCCGCTTCGACGTGCACAACCCGTACGACTCGAGGAAGCGGTTCGTCGTCAAGGGAGAACTGCCCGAGTTCCTGCGGGACCGCGGCTGGCGCATCCGGGTCGGCCACCGGTACGGGTGCACCAGCTTCGGACTCGCAGCGGGAGCGCAGCGTCAGATCAGCGTGAGTCTCCGGCCTGGCTGCGGCTTCACCGCCGATGACGTCGCGCATGCGGGAGAGCCGGTGCTGATTCGCGTGCGAGTGCTCGCCGACGACGTCGTTGTCGGTGGCATGACCTACGAGCTCGACCCGAACCTCGACTGCGCGCCGCGGGAGAGGGTCGACGATGACCTGATCCCTCTGGACCACCCGGCGATCGAGCAGGCCATCCGCGACGCTGAAGAGCACGGGATGGTGGTGGAGGAGTAGCGGTATCAGTCGCAGCAGTCACGACCGGAGAAGCTTGTCGAGGGCGGACAACAGGGCCGGGGACCTGTCGTCCGCCGCGGCGGTGAGCCCTTGACGCTGCGCGCGGACGTTCGCGAGCCGGTCCGGCCGGCGCTGCATCGTCGCGATCAACGCCGCGTTGAACAGCGCTCCCACCGCGTCCGAGGGATCGCCGGGGCAGTGCGCCATCAGCGCCGTGCGCATCTCGTACATGCCGGTGGCGATGCGGATGACCAGGTCCGGATCGTCCGCGTCGGGGAAGTCCTCGTCCAGGACGAACTCGACCAGGTCGTCCTCGATCTCGGAGACGAAGCCGCGAACGAGCTCGTCGAGCGGCGACTCGTCGTCGACGGGAATGTCGCCGGACTGGAAGCGGGGGAGCGCGCGGACGACCATCCGGGTGGCGAGCTCGACGGCTCCCAGCCGCTTGGCCGCCGTCAGCGCCACCATGAGCATGATCGCGTCGACCTCCGGATGTTGTTGCCGTGTAGCGGAATGCAGGTCGACTTCCTGTGCCAGTCGCTCGAGCAGGGGAGTGGGATCGGTTCTGCTCCACGACAGGTACCAGGAACGCAGCAGCGCCACTGCCTGGTCGATGAAACTCTCCTGGCCCAGCAGGTCGACCACGTGCGGCTTCCGCAGTGCCTTGAACCCCGAGTCGCACGCAGACACGTGCTGGTCGCACGCACTCAGCAACGTGCTGTGGAGCAGTCCGCACTGGATCGCGGTCAGTTCGACCGCGACGGCGTCCGGGGCGAGCTCGTGCTGGATGTCCAGTTGCCACATCGCCTCTTCGAGAAATCCCAGGGCCTCGTGGATCACGACCGTGTCCGACGCGGTGATCTCCTCCTCGTCGGACATCGCGTCGAGCAGCTGGGCGGCGCGGACTCTCGCGCACAAACCGAGCAGGCAGACCAGGTCGGGCTCGCCGCGCATGCGGTCGGTGAGCGATCTCAGCCGCTCGAAGTCGTCGACTGCCGGCTGGAAACCCGCGTTGGGCCAGGCGAAGCCCGCCGCTCGGCGGGCCACGGCGATGGACAGCTCGATGAGCGCCTGGACGCTCAGGTCCGGTTCCGTCAGACCGGCGAGAAACGAGCTCCAGTGGTCGAGCAGGGCATGCGCCTGCTCCGCGTCGTCGTCGGCCGGAGACAGCTGAGAGGTACCCACCATGATCGCGTACTCGGTGAGCGTCTTCGTGCCCTGGAACAACGCCAGGCGCGCGTGTGTCTCGGTGGCTGGGGCGGGAACGGCCGGCGCGTCGCGCAAAGACCCGGTTCCGCTGCTCACCGCCGAGGTGAACCAGCTGATGATCGCCTGCGACTGGAAGTCACCGGCGAAGAAGTCCGCTGAGACCGCGTCCACCACGTGCAGCAGGGCGTCCGCGTTCTTGCCGAATCGGTTCCTCGCTTCCGGGCTCACCGCGGCGAGCGCGGCCCGGCACACCGGCGCGAGCTCGTCGATGTCCGGTCGTCGCAGATGCGGGAGGACACCGGTGACGATCTCGATGATCGTCAGTCGCTGCCGGTCCGTGGTGGCCGCCCCGATCAGCGTCGCGCACAACCGCGGCGGTGCTTCGCCCTGCAGGAAGCCGAGTAGGGCCAGTCTGAAGATCGCGACCGACTCGTCGGTGCAGTGAGCCGGCTCAGCCAGCCCGCTGACCAGCAGCCGGTGCTCGTCGATGAGCATCAGCAACGGCAACAGCTCCCGGCACCTGGCCGGATCGGCCACGGGCTTGGTGGCCAGGTGCCGCACCAGGATCCTGCGGTAGGCGGTGCGGACGTCCTGCCCGGTCTCCTCGGACGCGGCTTCGAGCAGGAGATCGACCCCGGTCGCCGCACTGGGATGCGCGAACCTCCACACCTCGTCCCTGACCGTGACGTGCACCGCGAGCACGGCCCGGAACAGGGCGATGTCGGCCGAGCCCGGCGTGAACCCGGCGGCTTCGAGCGCGGCGACCAGGTCCTGTTCGTGGAGGCCGTGCACCGAGGCGCCGAGCAGGCAGAGGACGACACCGACCTGCATGCCGACGAGGTCGATCAACCGGGCGAAGGACTCCTCGTGGAGGCCGTCGAGCTCGGGTGGGAGCTGTCCACCGGTCTCTTCGAGCATCAGGCGCAGCGCGACTTCGGGATCGAGATCGTTGTCCTGCGCCTCGCGCAGCGTCAGGTAGTCGTACGCCATCAAGGTGAGCATGAGGTCGGTGGCGACGACCAGCCAGCGCGCGGACTTCGACCGGCTCACCAAGCGCTCCGCGACTGCCCGCGGAATCGTCCGGTGGTGCGCGGCGACGCGGCTGCGGACGAGAACGGTGGCGTCCCGGTGGTTCAAGTCGCCCAGCCGCAGCACCTTCGTGGCCGGCCGCACGTTCAGCAGCGTTGCCTCGAACGTGTCCTCGGCCGCCGACACCAGGACCCGCACACGATCGCCCCACGTGATGGGCAGCCAGGCGAGCGGCTGACTCTCGGTGAGTGATCCGCGGAGCCGGTCGAGGCCGTCGACGACGATCAGGGGACCGAACAGCCGCCTGCCCGCCGCCAGCTTCTGAAGCCAGAGGTCCAGAACGTGAGCCAGCTCCAGGCTTTCGGCGTCGTACCGGTCCGCGACCGAACGGGCGGCCTCCGGGTCGAGCTGCGCGAGCAGCAGCAGGACGCAGACGGGCAGCCGTTCACTCGCCGTCGTCGCACCGACCTGCACGTACGCCCGCGGAGCCCAGTCCTCCCTGGCGACGAGCGTGCTGATGGACATGTCGGTGGCCGCTTTCGCCAGCAGGGCCGACTTTCCGCAGCCCGAACTGCCGACGATCCCCAGCGTGGTGTTGCCCAGCCGTTGGCGCAGTTTCCACAGTGGACTGTCCGGGTCGTCCCCGAATTCACTGTCGACTCCGTATCGATAGGTCCAGAACCTTCTGATGAACTCGAGTTCTTCTTCTCTGCCGACGAACTGGTGCGCTTCGCGCTCGGTAGCCCATCGTTGCTCGGCGAGCTCGGCGTCCAGCCAGTTGCCGGGAGCCTCGGCCTCGAACATCCGGTCGAGCCGATCCAGCAACGCTTCCGTCGCCAGGTCGGTGAACGTGGTGTCCACGTCGTAGGGGTGCACGAACTGGCCCCGCTCAACGAGGTGGACGGCGAGCCGCACCAGGCGTTCCTGTTCGCCCTGATCGGTCGCGGCGGCGCGACGAGCCAGCAGCACCGGCTGGATCCCATCGCTTTCGGCTGCCTGGGCGGCGGCCAGGAACTCGATGGCGGTCACGGACAACGGGAAGCCGGGATCCTGCAGGCCTGCCGCGTCGATCACCGCGCGGCTGAGCGCGTCAGGCGGAATCCAGCCGTACGTGGCGCCGAACAGACCGATGAACAGCGGACGGCAGCGCCGCACCTCCGACACGCAGATGTCGAGGATCATCCGCTGCCGCGTCTCGGGGTCGAGCCGCTCGTCGGTCTCGATGCCCCAGCGCAGGTCGACCGGGTAGATCGACGCGCCGTGGCCGCGCCGGCGCAGCTCGGCGTTCACCGCCGGAATCACCACACGGGTGAGGACATCACGTTCGTGGTCCATGTCGCGGAACGTCGAGGCGATGAACAGCGGGATCCGTCGCCACTCTGACTCCGAGCCGGTCACCGCTGTTCTCCTCTGCTCGGCAAGGTGTTCAGGGGCGCGTGCATCGGCGGTCGGCCGGGACGTCGTCGCTGATCAAGGCCCGCCACTGCGCCTCCGACAGGGCGGTACCCGCGGTCGCGCACGCGGTGAGTGCCCAGTGTTCTGGCGAAAGTCGCCATCTCAGGACCAGCCCTCCCGGCGTTGCCGAGTAGAGGTCTTCGCCCTGGCCCGCGAACAGGACGGAGGTGGAGCTGCCGGTGGTGCCGCTCTTGGACTCGGTGGGGTTGGGCAGGATCAGCCGCGCCAGGACGGTCCCGGCCTGGTAGTCGTGGAGAGCGATCGAGCCGTCCTCGGTCACGTTGGCGAGCCACCTCTGCGATCGGGAGGTGGCGATCGGTGTGGTCGGCTTCAGCGTCATGGTCGTCCGGCGGTTCGTGGCGAAGTCAGCCGACCAGATCTCGGCCTTCCCGTCCTGCGAACGGACGATCAGGTCGTCGCCGGCGAACTCTGCGGTGGCTGCCTGCTGCGTGTCGAGGCGACGAGTGGCTCCGGTCGCCAGATCGACCAGGTGCACCTCGTCCTGCTTGAGGATCGCGGCTGTGGTCTCACTCCGGTTGACGGAGGCGCTGGTGATGGGCAGCGGGAACGAGTGGTCGTGGTCGCCGAGGACGTGCTCGCGACGGCTCTCGGTCTGTCCGGACACCAGCGAGACGACCTCGAAGGTGCCGGCGGCGCTGACGGCGAGGGCGCGCATGTTCCGCAGCGGGTGGGCGAAGATGAACCGGTCCCTGGTGGCGCTCTCGAAGTTCGCGTCGGCGCGCGTGGATCGACCGGTTTCGAGTTCTACGTTCCGGTGTCCCGACTTCATGGACACGGCGAGAACCCGTGATCTGTCGTCGGCGAGCGTCAGGGCGTCCGGAGTGCCGATCTTTCTGCTGTCGAGCTGCCGGATCACCTCGTGCGCGTCGGTGTCCACCACGCTCAGGGTGCCGGTTTCGTCGAGGACCCCGATGGTTCGCTCGTCGAGCGACTTGGTGAGGGCCGGTCGCGTCACCGCTTCGTAGTCGTCGGGCGTGCGCGCGATCTCCTGTGCCAGGCGGCCGCTGCTGTCAGGCCGCCACATCACCACGACGTCCTCGTTGGCGGTGACGAGATCGCCGGAGTCGCCGAGGAACGCCATGTGCTCGACTTCCCCCGTGCCGCGAAGCACGTGGCGGGGTGGGCCGAAGTAGGTGAATCGCTGGGTGGCGGACACGGTGATCTGGCCGGTGTTGGCGGCGGCGATGTGACTCCCGGACCGGCTGATGGCGACGGCTTCGGCGTTCGCGACCGGCATGCCGGCGTAGGAGAGGTCGTCCCCGCCACGTGGGCCACGCACGTGCGCTTCGCCGAACTTCGCGTGGCCGTAGTACTGGGCGTCCTCGGACATGCCGTCGATGTAGCGGCTGGCCGGTGCGCCGCCCGCTGGGGTCTTGGACCGTTCTCGCATCGTTGCCGGGTCGAAGTGAGTGGACGCGCCGTCGACTTCCGCGACCGTGAGTGTCGTCTTGTCGGGAAAGGCGATTCTGCGGACGGGAACCGGCCCCAGAGCGAGCTTGCGGAGTTCGTGTCCGTTCGCGGCGTCGAACAGGGTGACGTCAGCCGGCGCGGGTCCTCCTGTGTCGAGCTGCTTCGCGTTGGTCGTCGCCACGTAGCTCGCATCCGGGGACAGCGCGATCATGGTGATCGGCCCGGCCGTCCCGAGCTTGCGCACGGGGTCGTGACTGCGGGTTTTGACGAGCGCCAAGGAGTTCCCGTCCGACGCGGCGACGTTCTCACCCTCGCCGTCGATGGAGAGCGAGCTGACGGGACCCGACTCGAGGGTCACGTCAGCGAGTTTCCTGCCATCGCCGTCCCAGACCACCACCCGCCCGTCCCTGGTGCCGGCGGCGAAGGTGCGGCCGGACGGCGAGGTCGCCAGGGAGAGGACGGGAGAGCCCGCGTCGAGAAACCTGGTCAGCGCGGGATTCGCCGTCACGGCGTTGAGAAGCGCCGATGTGGTTTCCGGTGTCTGGGCGATCCGGTGCGCTTCCACGGCAAGGAGTTGAGCCGTCCGCAGGTCGGTGTCGATGCGGGCGTTCGCCTCGTTCGCGAGGAGACGCGCGGTGGCCAGGGCTGCCTGCCTGGTCGCCCTGTTCCCCTCCACCACCGCTGTTCTGGCCGACACACCGGACACGATCGTCAGCACGACCAGCACCAGCGCCGCCAGTTGCCAGGTGCGCACCTGGCGGCGGTGCTGGCGGCGGTCCTCCGCGTAGAGCTGGTCCTTGGCGATCCCGCGGACCTTCGCCGCGATCGTCGCGATCTTGTCTTCGAGTTCCAGCGCGGACAGGGGCTCGTCCGCGGGTGCGCGGAGATCCACCCAGTGTGGTTCAGCCGCGAACGCGCCGCGAAGCGCGCCGGGCAAAGCAGTGGTGCGGTCGAGATCCGCGGACCAGTCACCCGAGTCGCCGTCCCACGAGATGTTCCCGGCCGTGACGGCGATCAGGATGGTGTCCGCGGAACGGTTCTCCAGCCACCACCTGATCTCCTTGTCGACCCACTTCGACGCGGCGGCGTCCGGCGACGCGAGCAGCACGAACCAGCGCGACTTCGCGAGCTCCTGCACGAGCTCGTTCCAGAGTTCCGGTGCTGCCGCGAGATTGGACCGGTCGAGGAAGACCTGGCAGGCCCGCCGGACGTGCCACCGCTTCCCCAGCGACTCGATCAAACGCTTGGCGTCCAACGCCACCTGGGTGCTCTGCCGGTGGCTGTACGAGATGAACGCGCCGTATTCGGCGCCGTCCGGGTCGTCCAACCCGACCACTTCCTCCGCTGCCCGGTTCATGGTCATGCGTGCTCGCTGTCGCTCAGAACTGTTCGTTGGAGTCGGTGGCGATTCGGAAGCCGTGTCCTGTGGTGAGGTGCGTGCACCTGATCCCGGCGGGTGCCGACGTGCACGAGAAGCCGAGCACGGTGAGCGAATGTCCGTACGGGAGAACAGGATCGGTTTCGCCAAACCCGTTCGCGTAGATCACCCCTCCGGTGCAGATGAACCCGGTTGTGCCGTCCCTGTCGACGGACATGCCGGCGCCCCAGGAGATCTGCGGTGCGCAACTCTCCGGCCGGGGTGGGACCGGTGACGTCGGTCCGTGACAGCCTGCGGACATCGGCGCCGTGACGATGCCGCAGAAGAACTTCCCCGAGGGCGACCGGAAGTAGTAGAGCTCCTCGGCGTGGTCGAACCGGTAGTCGGCCGGATCGACGGCGATCTCGGTGGGTGCGGCACTGGTTCGGCCGGTGTGCTGGTTGGTGACCGGTGGCAGCGGGATGACCGAGACCGGCGATGAGGTCGTGGTCGCGCCGATCGTGTCGTTGTCGTCGCTGTGGGTCAGAAAGCGGAGCACGACAGCACCTGTTGCCGCTACGACAATCAGCACCAGTGGCGCGACCCACCAGATTCGAGGCATGCAGGCGTAGTCGCGTGATCGAATGATTGCGTTACGAACGTGGTGGATCCATCATCACCTGGAATTGCAGGATTCCCGGCAAACGGGTGAACGTCGCCGGGCTCGCTAACGGAGCACGTCATGGTTGTCCGGCAGTACGCGCCGGCTGTGGTGAAGACCGCACGCATTGCGCTGGTATCGCCATGACTGCTGAATTCGTTGTGACGAACCGGAACCGCTACGCGCCAGGCAACGGCATCAAGATCCTGTTTTCGAACACAATCCTGCCGAGCACATCATTTCGCTGGCAGAACCGGGCAGCGGCACGTCTTAGGCGCGCGTGCGCGGTTCCCCTTCCAGACGGCCGATGATCGCGACGTTGTGCGGGCTGCTCGTCATGCTCTCCACTCATCGAACGGACCTGCAGGACACGGCCTAGCTGCTCAGCGAGCCCAGCAGTCGCAGGCGGTCCGCCGAGTCGGTGCCGGCCGTCGCACCGAGGAAGATGATGCGCTGACCGGGGTCATCCGGCACGCGCATCGTCTCCTCGTTGAGCTCCATCGGCCCGACGAGCGGATGGCGGAAGTGGCGCACTCTGTGCATGCACTCGGCGACCTGCTGGGCGGCCCACATGGTGGTGAACTCGGGGCTGTTGATGCTCAGCTCGCCGACGAGCTTGGCCAGTTCGGGGTCATCGGGCATGTCACCGACGGCCATGCGGAGGTAGGCGGCGGTGTTGAACGCCTCGGCGTGCCAGCTCGGGAACAGGTCGCGGACGCTCGGGTCGAGGAACATCATCTTCGCGAGGTTGACCCGGTGACCTGGGGCGAATCCGTAGAGCGCGTAGCCAAGCCGGTTCGCGCCGAGCAGGTCGAAGTACCGGCCCACGATGACGGCGGCCTGGTCCACAGCTCCGGTCACCAGCGCCAGCACCGACGGGCGCAGTTCCTCCGGGCCGTAGGGACGACGGATCTGGCGCGCCTGGTCCGGCCGGGCGAGGCGCAGCAGGTGTGCGCGTTCGTCCACGCTCAGCCGAAGTGCGTTGCCCAGCGACAGCAGAACCGAGTCCGACATCTGGTGGTCCTCGCCCTGTTCCAAGCGGGTGTAGTAGTTCACGCTGATGCCGGCCAGCTGGGCCACCTCGTCGCGGCGCAGGCCTGGCACTCTGCGCGGGCTTCCGTGATCCGGCATGTCCGCCGGGTCCAGTGCGGCGCGGCGGGCCCTCAGGAACTCGGCCAGCTGTTCTCCCATGTGCCCATTGTCCAGGGGGTGCCGCATTGCTGGCATCCCCTGCGGTGGGTACCCACCGCAGGGGAACGCGCGGCGTGACGATCACTGCCAGCGTGAGGGCATGAGCGAAAACAAGATCATTGCCGTGGTCGGCGCGACCGGTGCGCAGGGCGGCGGGCTGGCGCGGGCGATCCTCGCGGACCCCGGCAGCGGGTTCACGGTCAGGGCACTCACCCGCGATGTCGAGTCGGCGCCCGCGCGGGTCCTGGCCGAGGCAGGCGCGGAGGTGGTGCACGCCGATCTCGACGACGAGGCGAGCGTGCGGCAGGCGTTCGAGGGTGCGTACGGCGCATTCGTGGTGACCAACTTCTGGGCGCAGCTGACCCCGGACCAGGAGGCTGCCCGCAACCGGGCTCGGATGGAGATCGACCAGGCGACCGTGGCCGCCCGCGCCGCGAAAGCGACCGAGCTCCGGCACGTGGTGTGGTCGACGCTCGAGGACACCCGCCCGTACTTCCACCATCTCGGCCGCACGGTGCCGACGTTGCTCGACGAGTACGCCGTTCCGCACTTCGACGCCAAGGGGGAGGCCAACGCCGCGTTCACGAGCCTCGGCGTCCCGGCCACGTTCCTGCAGACCACCTTTTACTACGAGGCACTGACGATGGGGCAGGGCCCGCACCGCGACGCCGACGGAAAGCTCGTGCTGTCCATGCCCATGGCGCACAACCGCCTCGCCCTGATCGCCGGTGAGGACATCGGCCGCACCGCGCTGGGGATCTTCCGGCACGGCGTGGAGTTCGTCGGCCGCACCGTGAGCATCGCCGGTGAGCACGCGACCGGAGAGGACCTGGCCGCACGGCTGGGCGACCTGCTCGGTGAGCAGGTGACCTACCGCCCTCAGACCTACGAAGAGGCGCGCGCGGCCGGCTATCCGGGTGCGGTCGAGATCGCCAACATGTTCGAGTTCTACTCGGAGGCCGCTGACTACTTCGCCGGCGTGCGCGACCTGGATCTGGTGCGCAGGCTCAACCCGCAGCTGCAGTCGCTGGACGACTGGCTGGCGCTCAACCGCGCCGGGATCGAAGCGGCGATCTGACCGGAGGAGCCCGGTGCACCGCACCGGGCTCCGAACACCTGCTAGACGTAGACCTCGAACTCGTAGATCCGCGCGGCGGTGTTGCCGTTGTTCGCCGGCGTGGTGACGTTCAGCCGGACGTACCGCGCCTGCCGTTGCGTGATCGGGTGGTGGGAACGGCTGGACCGCACCGAGGACACGTTCACGACCGTGGTCCAGTTCGTTCCGTCGACGGATGTCTGGACGGTGTAGGCACCCGTGTTCAGGCCCGTGCTCTCACCTCCGAGCCCGGCGTGCTTCAGGACGAACGACCCGACGTTCTGCGCCGAGCCGAGATCCACCTGGAGGAACTTCGTGCCGGCGGCCAGCGAACACCACTTGCCGGACAGGCTGCCGTCGAACGCCTTGGCCGCCGCCTCGTTCACGTTGCAGGGTGTGGACGCTGTGGCGGGCTTGCCTTGTGCCAGGTTCACCCCGAGCGCAGGGGCGGCCGGCGGGGGAGTGAAGCCGTCGTTGAACGAAGGCGGCACGTCCGCCGCACCGGTTCCCCAGGCGCTGGGCGACGGTCCCATGCTGAAGTTCAGCGTCGCGCTGCCGGAGATGTCCCCGTACCGCAGCCAGGACCGCGTCGAGGAGACCCCGTTGCGGTTGAAGCTCTGCACGTGCGCAGCGCCCGCGCCCGAAGCGTTGATCTGCAGCGTGCCGCCGGGCCGGGTGACCGTGACGGACGGGAACAACGGCCCGTGCAACGCGAGTACGTCCGAACCCGGTGTCGGTGGGTACAGACCCATCGCGGCCCAGACGTACCACGCGGAGGTGGCGCCGAGGTCGTCGTTGCCGGGCAGTCCGCCGGCGGCCGTGGTGAACGACTCGGTCATCACCCGCCGCACCGCCGTGCTCGTGCCCTGCGGGTGGGCGGCGTAGTGGTAGGCCCACGGCACACCGTGCTCCGGCTCGTTGCCGATGTAGAAGTACGGCAGGCTCAGTCCGCCGTTGAGCTGCGTGAAGTGGTGGTCGAGGCGCTGGATCGCGGTGCGAGGGCCGCCCATCAGGTTGATCAGGCTGCCGAAGTTGTACGGCACCATCCACGTGTACTGCGACGCGTTGCCCTCGGTGTAGCCGCTCGGGTTCGCCGGGGTGACCGGCCACGCCCACGAGCCGTCGGCGTTGCGCTTCTGCACGTAGCCGGACTCCGGGTTGTACACGTTGGCCCACCACTGGGCACGGGTCATGTAGGTGGTGTACTTCGCCGTGTCGCCCAGAGCTCTGGCGAACTGGGCCACGGCGAAGTCGGATGCCGAGTACTCCAGCGAGTCCGACGGATCCTCGGTGACGTAGTGCCTGCTGAGGTACCCGGCCTGCCGGCCGCGGATCGTCTGGCCCTGCGTTGTGCCACCGTTGGAGCTCTTGTCCATCAACGCGAGAGCGGCGGCGGTGTCGAACCCGCGCACGCCGAACGCGTACAGGCTGGACACGATGATCGGTCCGGGGTCGCCGGTCATCACGAAGTGCTCGTTGCTGTTGTGCGACCACTTCGGCAGAAGCCCGCCCTGCTGGCCGTGCAGCACCATGGACTTCGCTATGTCACTGGATTCCGCGGGTGCGAGCAATGCGATCAGCGAAGCCCACGAGCGGTAGATGTCCCAGCCGGAGTAGTTCTGGTAGACGGTGTGGGACGCGGTGCGCACGGTCTGGTCGGCGCCGCGGTACTGGCCGTTGACGTCGTTGGCGATGTTGGGGTTCTGGAACACGTGGTACAGCGCCGTGTAGAACTTCTGCAGATCCGTCGCCGAGCCACCCGTCGCCTGCACCCTGTTCAGCACGTCGTTCCACGCGGTGTCGGCGGCCGTCCGGACACCGGCGAGGTCGAAGCCCGGGTTCTCGGCGGCGAGATTCGCCTGCGCACCCGCGACGCTGACGTACGAGACGCCGACCTTCAGCTGCACCACGGGGTTCGCGGACGTGTCGAACGTGAGGTAGCCACCGGAGTTCACGCCGCTGGTGCTCGCGGAGCCAGCGCTCACGGTGCCGGCGAGCCACGTGCCGAACCCGGTCGGCGCACGGTCGAACTCGATGGCGTAGAAGAGCTGGTAGGTCTTGGACGAGCCGCAGAAGCCGCCGCCGGTGAACGTCCCGGTGAGCCGGTTGCCGCTGATCGCGATCGACCCGTTGCGGTTGCCCGTGGCGCTGCGGCTGCTGTTGACCAGCACCCTGGCCGTGGTGGTGCTGGGGTAGGTCAGCCGCATGAACCCGGTGCGCTTGGTGGCGCTGAGCTCGACACCGGTGTTGTAGGTGTCGAGCCGATTCTTGTAATAGCCGGGCGCGGCCGACTCGTTGGCCTTCGTGTACGCGCCCGCGTAGCCGGTCCAGTTCGTGCCGGGTGACGTGGCGAGGTTGCCGGTGATCGGCAGGATCCCGAGGTCCTCGTTGTTGGCGCAGCCCGCGCCGTTGAAGTGGGTGAGGCTGAACTCCTGGATGCTCGTGTCGCTGTAGCGGTAGCCGGACGGCGAGGCGGTCGGGGTGTCCGGGCTGAACTGGACCATGCCGAACGGGACCACGGCGCCGGGATAGGTGCTGCCGCCCGCACCGCCGGGAACCGGGTTGGGCGAGTTGCTGTTGTCGGTGCCGATGAACGGGTTCACGTGCTGCGTCAGGTTGAGCGGTGCAGCGACCGCGGGTGTGGCGGTGACGATGCCCGCGGTCAGCAGACCGGCGACCATCAGGGGAATCGAGCGTCTGGCGTGTCGGTGCAGGGAGCCGAACATGAGCCTTCCTCTCCAGGTGTAGGCGACGACAACGTTGTCATCACCCGAGCGGGCACGAGATCGTGCCACGCCGAACTCGGGGGCGGCGAGTGCTTGGTCCTCAGCAGGCGGCGAAGAGGTTCCTGGTGCCGCCGGTGGCGTTCCGGTCGGAGAAACGGCAGCCGTAGCGCGGATCGTCCGTCCGGCGCACGTCGTCACCGGATGGCCGTGTGCCCCGGTCCACCCACGCGGTCAGGTCGCGCCACGCGTTCCCGACCTCGGCGGGGGAGAACTCGCAGTGGTCGATCGTGCGGATGGCGCGCTGCACCAGCAGGTGGGTGCGGCCGGAGCGGGCCACGTCGTCGCGGTAGTCCTGCTCCATCGAGAACGGCACGAACAGGTCGCCGATCCCGTGCAGCGACACGACAGGAGCGCTCGGCCTGCCCTGGACGGCCGGGATCTGAGTGAGTGCGGGAGTGTGGCGCGCGACGGGGTTCGCGGGACGGACCCGTTGCACGGTCTTGTTGACGTCCACCGGCGAGTTCGGCCGGTAGCGGGTGGTCAGGTTGGTGGCGAGCTGCAACGGGTTGGAGGCGAGGGTGTCGCCGGGCGGGGTGGCGACGAGGTTGAACAGGAAGTTCTGCCAGTAGGCGAAAGCCGCGCCAGCGCCGGGCCGGGCGCCCCCGGACAGGGTGGTGACGACGGCGGGGAACTGGCCGTTGCCCGCCAGCGCCTGCTGGATGCGCGGAACCACGACCGTGGCGTAGTCCGGTGGCAGCGGATAGGCGCGGATGCCGGTCAGGGTCTGTGCGACGAGGTGGTAGTTCAGGAAGTAGTCGAACAGCTCGTGGTCGCCCATCACGCCGCACATCGGCAACGCGCCCGCGTAGAACCCCGGATACTGCTCCAGCGAACGGGCGATGACGTGCCCGCCCATGGACACGCCGGCGAGGAAGACCTTCTTCGGCCGCTGCACCTTCTGCCCGAACAGCGTCGCGAGCTCACGCGTGGTCGTGACGCCGGCCCGCACGTCGTAGCTGTTGCTGTAGTAGGAGGACGCGGCCCAGGCGTAGCCCTCGTCGAGCCAGCGCTGACGGAGCCCGTACGGCGGGGCGTCGACGGTGAGGGCCTTGCCCTCGCCGCGATAGCCGTGCGCCCACAGCGCGAGCCGGCCGTTCCAGCGCGGCGGCACCTCGATGATGTAGCCCGCGTGGCTGTGCACGCCCTGGATGACCCTGGTGGGCTTGCCGCCGACCTGCGCTGGAGCGAGTGGCGGATTGACGATCGTGTAGCCGGGCAACGGCTTGTCGCCACCGGTGGCCACCGCGGGGCTCGCAACCGCGAACACCAGGAAGAACGACAACGCGACACTGAGCAGTCGTCTCATGGTTCCGGACGCTACCGCCAAATGCCTGTGGTGGAGAATGTCACAAGGTCTACGCGTTTGTGATCAACGTGGTGACACTGACCGGATGGAATCGGGATTACTCGACCAGGTCGTGAACACGACGGATTATCCGCTGATGGAACCGGGCAGCGCGGCCTGGCGGGAAGTCGTCGAGAGAACCCACCACGACCTGCACACCGTCGGCTGCAGCGTACTGCCTGATTTCATCCGGCCCGCCCGTCACGACGACCTGCGCGGAGAATGCGCGCAGATCGCACCGCAGGCGTATTACGACGTCGAGACCGTGAACGCGTACAACATCGCGGTCGACACACCGCTTCCGCCGGACCACCCCGGCCGCACCACGATGGAACGCGGCAACGCCTTCGTGGCGCGGGACCACATCCCGCGGGACGCGATCATCCACCAGCTCTACACCAGCGAGGTGTTCCAGCGGTTCGTCGCCGGCTGTTTCGAACTCCCGCGGCTGCACGAGCTGGCCGACCCGCTGTCCGGCCTGGTGCTCAACGTGATCCCGCCGGGCCGCGCGCACCCGTGGCACTTCGACACCAACGAGTTCACCGTCAGCATGCTGACCCAGCAGCCCGACGAGGGCGGCGAGTTCCAGTACTGCCCGAACATCCGGTCGGCGGACGAGGAGAACTTCGGTGACGTGCGGGCGGTGCTGGCCGGCGAGGGTGATCACCTCGTCCGCCGGCTCACCCTGCGCGTCGGCGATCTCCAGCTGTTCAAGGGACGTTACGCACTGCACCAGGTGAGCACGGTGCGCGGCGAACGGCAGCGGCACACGGCGATCTTCGCCTACAGCCTGCGGCCCGGGGTGGTGGGCAGCGTGGCCAGGACGCGGCAGCTGTTCGGCCGGGTCCTGCCGGAACACCTTGCGGCAGAAGGAGACGGCGTACGGGTGGACGAGCGGCTGGCCTGAGGGGGACACGTGCGATTCGACGCGACCGGCAAAGTCGAGCTCGACCACATCTACACCCAGCCCGATCCGCGCGCCTACTTCTCCTCGTTGCGCGCGCTCGAGTACCAGATCCCGCAGCTGGCCAAGCCGTATTTCGCCACGCTGATCGAGGACTACCGCGCGCTGCGGGGGGTCGACACCCCGACGGTGCTCGACATAGGCAGCTCCTACGGCATCAACGCGGCCCTGCTGCGCTGCGACCTGACGATGGACGACCTGTACGACCGGTACTGCGGCATCGACGAGCACGATCACGCCGACGTGCTGGCCGCCGACCAGGACCTCGTCCGGGAGCGGGGAAAGGCGATCCCGGCCCGGTTCGTCGGCCTCGACATCTCGGCGCCGGCCCTGTCCTACGCGACGGAGGCCGGGTTCCTCGACGACGCCGTGCGCGCGGATCTGGAACGGTCCGATCCCACCCCGGCCCAGGCGCGCCAACTGGAGGACGTCGACCTGGTCATCTCGACCGGCAGCCTCGGCTACGTCGGCGCGAACACGCTCACCCGAGTCGTGGCCGCCAGTGGTGCACCCTGGATGGCGCACTTCGTGCTGAGGATGTTCCCGTTCGACGAGATCGAGGCGAGCCTCGCCGCGCTCGGCTACGAGACGGTGCGCCTCGACGAGGTGTTCCGGCAGCGGCGGTTCATCTCGCCGGAGGAGCAGTCGCGGGTGCTCGACACGCTGTCCGGCGTGGGAGTCGATCCGAGCGGTCTGGAGGCCGACGGCTGGTTCTACGCTCAGCTCCACATTTCGAAACGGGACGACATCTGAGGTGACTGTGAGCGACGGCAAGACGTTCAGCTACGAGAGCCAGCTGCCGCGGGTGCCCCTGCCCACGCTGGAGGAGAGCTGCGCGCGGTTCCTGGAGTGGTGCGCGCCGCTGCTGACCGCCGCCGAGCTGGCGACCACCGAGGCCGCGGTGAGTGAGTTCCTGGCTCCGGACAGCCCAGCTCGCACTCTGCACGCCGCGCTGGAGGAGTTCGACGGCCGCGAGGACGTGCGCAGCTGGCTCGACCTCTTCTGGCCGACCCGCTACCTCGGCCGCCGCGACCGGATCGCGTTGAACGCGAACTTCTTCTTCCTGTTCCAGGACGTTGCCGAGACTCAGGAGCAACGGGCGGCGGCGCTGATCTCCGCCGCTGTCGCCTACAAGGTGCGGCTCGACGCCGAGCTCATCCCGCCGGTCGTGCTGCGGGGCGAACCGCAGTCCATGGTGCAGAACAAGTTCCTGTTCTCCGCCACCCGGATTCCGCACGTCCAGCAGGACACCGCGCGCACGTCGTTCCCTTCGACCGCCCGGCACGTCGTGGTCTTCTTCCGCGGCAACGCGTTCCGGATGGACGTGTTCGGCCAGGACGGCGTGCCGCACGACCTCGCAGACCTGGTCGGCGGCCTGCAGACGATCATGAAGGCGGACCGCGCGGAGTTCTCGGCCGGGCCTCTCACCACCAAGGCGCGGGCGGAGTGGGCGCGCAGCCGTGAGGCACTGCTCGTCGACAACGCCGAGGCGCTGGAGACGATCGAAACGGCGCTGTTCTGCGTGGCGCTGGAGGACTTCGCGCCCGCGGACACGCTGGCGGCCTGTGACCAGCTGCTGCACGGCGACAGCGCGAACCGCTGGTTCGACAAGGCCGTGACGTTCGTCGTCTTCGCCGACGGCCGTGCGGGCATCAACGTCGAACACTGCGAACTGGACGGCACCACGATCCTCGCGTTCACCGACGCGATGCTCGGTACGCCGACCGAGGAACACCTGCGGGTCTCGGGCGCGACGTCGCAGGGCGTGCCCGCGACCGAGCCGATCGAGTTCGTCCTGACCCCCGAGCTGCGCGAGGACAGCGCCTCGGCCGCGGCGGCGTTCGCCCAGTACGGAGCGGACACCGCGACCGTCACGCTGTCGTTCGAGGACTTCGGCAAGCAGCGCGCGAAGGAGCTGCGGATCTCGCCCGACGCGTTCGTGCAGATGGCCTACCAGCTCGCGCACAAGAGGTCGAAGGGCCTGCTGGGGGCCACGTACGAGTCGATCGGCACCCGGCAGTTCCAGAACGGCCGCACCGAGGCGATGCGGGTGGTGACACCGGAAGCCGTGCGGTTCGTGTCCACTGTGGAGGATCCGGCCACCTCCCGTGCCGACCGCCGGGCCGCGTTGCGGGCAGCGGCGGACGCGCACGTCCAGCGCGCCAAGGAGTGCCAGGTCGGTTCGGCCCCCGAGCAGCACCTGTGGGAGCTGCAGCTGATCCAGAAGCGCCGCGGTGGCACCGAACCGCTCGCGCTGTACGACACGCCGGGCTGGACGATCATGCGGGACGACTACCTGAGCACCAGCTCGGCACCGTCGGTCCACATCCAGCACTTCGGCTTCGGCTCGACCAGCGCGAAGTGCATCGGTGTCGCGTACGTGCTGCTGCCCGACCGCTTCAACCTCTACCTGAGCACGCCCCGCGCGGTCGCGGACGAGATGTACACGTTCGCAGACCGGCTCGGCGAGGCGATCCGCGAACTGCAGGACCTGCTCGCGACGGACGACTGATCGGCCTCAGCCGAGCTGCGCGAGGTACACGGTGTTGGTGGAGTCCCTGTCCTGCAAGGGGTTGGGGAAGCTGACGATCTCGGCCCGGACGGAGGGGAACACCGCCGCGAGAGTGGCGGTGAACTCCTCGTCGGGCGGGTCGTTCGACCACAGCGCGAAGATCCCGCCAGGACGCAGCAGCCCGGCGAGGCGCTGCAAGCCCGCCTGCTCGTAGAAGTCGGCGTTGGTGGGGTGCAGCAGGTGCCGTGGTGAGTGGTCGATGTCGACGACGATGGCGTCGAACCGCCGGCCGGGGGCTGCCGGGTCGAAGCCGTCACCCGAGCGGAGCATCGCGAAGAAGTCGCCGTGGACCAGCCGGCAACGCGGGTCGGCCGCCAGCGCCGTGCCCGCGGGGATGAGTCCCTGCTGATGCCATTCGATCACTTCGTTCAGTGCGTCGACGACCAGCAGCGACTCGACGTGCGCATGCTCCAGCACGGTTTGTGCCGTGTAACCGAGGCCGAGGCCGCCCACGACCACCTGCAGCGGTGCGCGTGGCAGGTCCGCGAGTGCGAGGCGGGCCAGTTCGACCTCGGCGACGGTGAACAGGCTGGACATCAGGAACTCGTCGTTGAGCTTGATCTCGTGGATGTCCTCGCCGCTGCGGGGATCACGCCGCCGGCGCAGGGTGAGCTCGCCCAGCGGAGTCTGACGCCAGTCGAGTTCCTGGAAACGTGCGCTCATGCGGTGGTCAGCTCCGTGGCGGTGGGGGACGATCGGATGAACCTACTCGCCACGCGTCGTGCCCGCGCGGTGGAGGCTCAGCTGGGCACCTCGTCCAGGTACGCCTGCGCCTGCAGCGTGAACAGCTCGGCATACCCGGCCTTGGCGGCCATCAGCTCCTCGTGCGTTCCGTACTCGGCGACCTTCCCGTGCTCCAGCAACAGAATCCGCTCCGCCTGCCGCACGGTCGAGAACCGGTGCGAGATGTACAGCGTCGTCCGGCCCTCCGACAGCTCCCGCAGTCGCGAGAACAGGTCGTGCTCGGCCCTCGCGTCCAGCGCCGACGTCGGCTCGTCGAGCACCAGGATCGGCGCCTCCCGCTGGAACGCCCTGGCCAGCGCGATCTTCTGCCACTCGCCGCCCGACAGGCTGACACCCTGGTCGAACCAGCGGCCGAGCGGACTGTCGTAACCCCGGGGCAGCCGCTCGATCCGCTCGTCCGCGCCGGCGCGGCGGGCCGAGTCCTCGATGTGCGGCCGGTCTTCGAGCCGCGTCAGGTCGCCGAGGCCGATGTTCTCCGCGGCCGTGCCCTGGTACGTCACGTAGTCCTGGAACATCGCGCTGATCCGCGTGCGCAGCGCGTCGGGGTCGTACTCGCGGATGTCGACGCCGTCGAGCAGGATGCGGCCTGCGGTCGGGTCGTAGAGCCGGCAGAGCAGCTTGAACAACGTCGACTTGCCCGCGCCGTTGCGGCCGACCACCGCCACCGTCTCGCCGGGGCGGATCTCGAAGCTGACGTTGTCCAGCGCGGGTTCCTCGGCACCGGGGTAGCTGAAGGTCACCGAGTCGAACTCGATGTGACCCTCCACTGTGGACGGCATCGGGCGCGGTGACGCCGGCGCCGTGATCTCCGGCTTGGTGTCCAGGAACCGGTACAGCGTGTCGAGGTAGAGGTTGTTCTCGTACATCCCCGAGAACGCCGTGAACAGCCCGGACACCGACGACTGCACGGACGCCGCCGCGGCCGTGTACAGCGCCAGGTCTCCCAGCGTGAGCCGGCCGCCGACCGCTTCCAGCGCGATGTACAACGTGATCGCCGAACCCGCGAGCGTGCTCAACAGCCCCCACGAGGTCGAGCTGACGTTGCGGTTGATCGTCAGCTTCCGCTGCCGCTCGTAGGAGACGGTGCCGAGCCGGCGGAACCGGTCGACGAAGTACGGGCCGAGCCCGAACAGCTTCGTCTCCTTGGCGTAGGTGTCCGTCGTGACCAAGGAGGACAGGTAGTCCATCCGCCGCTTGATCGGCGACATCATGAAGGTCAGCCAGAACGCGCGCGAGCCGTACCTCGACTGCGAGATGAACGCCGGGATCGGCGCCACCAGCGCGACCAGCGCCAGCAGCGGGCTGATCGAGACGAGCAGCGCGATCATGCTGCCGAACGTGATCAACGTCCGCAGGAGCCCCAGCGCTGAGTTCATCATCGACAGCGGCCGCGTCGGCGCTTCCTGCGCGGCCTGACGCAGCATGTCGTACGACGTCGAGCCCTCGAAGTACGCGAGGTGCAGTTCGCTGGCGTGCGCCATCACCCGGTGGCGGATGGTCAGCGTCATGCGTTCCTGCAGCAACGACTGCGCGATCGACGTCAGCGCGCTGCTGAGCGCGGACCCGGCGAGCACGCCGAACTGCAGCAACGCGATCTTCGCGATGTCGCCCGTGGTGCCGGTGTGCTGGATCGCCGCGACGACGGAGTCGAGCAGCAGCTTCGCGATGTACGCGGTCGCGGTCGGCAGGAGTCCCGACAAGACCGTGATCAGCGCCAGGACGATGGTCAGGACCGGGCTGGCCTGCCACGTCAGCCTCGCGACCTTCGGCAGCCCGCGGACGGTGCCCGCCACGGACGTCTTCGCGCGCTTCAGCCGGGAGCGCAGGTCCTTCGGCCCGTCTTCCGGCTTCGCTTCGGGAATGTCGACCGGTCCGGTCAGCCCGCTCTCGGGCACCGTCGTGGCGCGCCGCCGACGCCCGCGCCGGCCCAGCACGAACTCCAGGCCGCCCCCACCGCCCGGGATCATCGAGCCTCCACGGCGCCGTGGAGGAAGAAGTCGACCACCTGGCGCGTGGTGGGCGCGTCGACGTCCGCCGCCAGCCGCCGCCCGCCGAACAACAAGGTCAGGAACAGGGCGGCGAGCTGTTCGGGCGGCAGTCGCAGCCGATCCTTCTCCGGCGTGAACAGCTCGACCATCGCCCCGCGGATGGCGGCCATCGACTCGCGGCGCCCGCCCTTCCAGGTGCCACCCTTGCGCTGTTCGGGGTCGCGGTGCTTGATCCGGCCGGACGCGTGCAGCGCACCCATCAGCGCGCCCATCCGGTCGAGGTGCGCGCCGAGCGCCTCGGCGGCTTCGACGAGCCGGTCCTCCAGGGGCTGGTCGACGGGGATCTCGGCGATCGCGTCGAGCACGTGGTCGGGCCGCAGCGCCTCGGCCGTGCACGCGTCGAACAGCTCGTCCTTGTCCTTGAACGCGCGGAAGATGGTGCCCTCGCCGATGCCGGCGGCGCGGGCGATCTGGCTGCTCGTCACGTTCGCGCCGTGCTCCATGAGGAGTGGGAGCACGGCGTGCACGATCATGGCGCGCCGGTCCTCGGCGCTCATGCTCGGCGCTCGTCGCCGAGTCTCGGATGCTGGTGTCACGCTCCCATCATGCGGAGTGAGCGCTCACTCCGTCAAATGAGTTGTCGGGTCAGACCGATGCGGTGGCCTTCGCTCCTGGCGCGACCGTGATCGTCACCGACGACAGCGTCCGGCCCTCCACGACGCTGACCTTGGTGGGCTGTCGTTGCCCGTTCACGAGCGCGGTGTCGAACCGCCCGGAGAACTGCGCGGTCCACACGAGCGGCCGCGGTCCGGAGTGGTGGGTCAGCGCGCTGCTCTTGGTGCCGTCGTGCCGGACCGCGAGATCGTGCTTGCCCAGCGGGATGTGGTCGAGCTCCAGCCACGGCACCGCGGACGGCAGCTGCGGCAACGTGGAGAGCGCCGACGCCGGAGCGTTCGGCTCGATGCCCAGCAGGCCCTCGGCGATGTTGCCGATGGTGGTGTAGGAGACCTCGGGGTAGGCGGCGCGGCTGTCCGCGACGTAGCGGAACCACTTCCACGCCTGATCGACGCGGCCCCAGCGGAAGAACGTCTCCGGCAGATAGGTGTAGGCCTCGATGTTGAACGGCGGCAGGTCCGACACGGACTTGTGCACGAAGTCGAGGTAGGCGTTGGTGCGCGTGCCGGGGGAGGTGATGCCCTTCATCGGCAGGAACCAGGAGTTCTCCTTGCCGAAGTTCGTGCGCGCACCCGCTTTCGTGAAGCCGCGGATGTACCTGTTCGCGCTCGCCGACCACCAGTTCTTCTCGAAGTGCGCGCGCAGTGCGGTCGCGCGGGCCTCGGTCGCGCGCGCACCTGCTTCGTCGCCGCGTGCCCGTTGCGCGATGCTGTACGCCAGAAGTGCTTGGTACTGCGAGCCGATCGCGTCGCCGGCTTCCAGAAGGCCTTCGCCGCCCTCGTTGTAGCTCGCGACGCCCTGGAAGATCTTGCCGGTGCCGTCCTCGTCCGCGACGCCGTTGCGGTTGTCGTCGTGCGCGGTGACGAAGGCGTTGACCGAGTTCCCGTAGTACTTCCACAGCACCGAGTCGTCGACGTAGGCGCGGTCGGCGGTCCACAGGTACTGCCGCACTCCCTTCTCGGTCAGCTCGAACACCGCGGGGACCTCGCGGACGAAGTTGTCGTCGCTCTTGTAGTCCGTGCGGTAGATGCCGCCGTCGAACTGGAACGCCCACAACGGGTACCAGCGCCGCCGCTCGGTCGCCGACGCGGCGAAGACCTTGAGCATGCTGATGTTCTCGGCGTCCAGACCGAGCAGGTGCGCGCCGAGCATCTGGTGCGCCACGTCGCGCGAGTAGAAAGCGGGCCGGTTCGTCAGACCCGCCCAGTACGACGGGATGGTGCCGGGCTTGCCGGTCTGCACCCAGTCCAGCGCGCGTTTGCGGGCCCACGCGAAGTCCGCGTTGAGCGTGCTGCTGCCGGACCGCAGCGCCAGCGCCGGTGCGGCGGAGGCGGTGCCGCGACCGGCGAAGGTGGCGGCCACCGCGGAGATCAGCAGGGTGCGGCGGGTGAGGCGAGAGGACGGCACGACCGCTCCTTCGTCGGAGAACGAAGCGGCGGCGGACACCGTTGACCCTCGTCGCCTTCAAGGTCGCCGTCAAGGGAGCGAGCGCATCAGCCTGTTTGCAAACTCGCCGAGGTGCTCTGCTTACGCCCTCGCTATAGCTTCAGTGTTGACTGAAGTCAATGTTCTTGGTGTCGCGTTCCTATCGAGACGGCAATGCTCCTTTGGTAGGGCTGAGGAGCACGCGAGCGCGAGCTCTATCAGAGCGGCGGGTTGCTGCACTTGTTGCGTCACCCGGTTGGCCCACAACCTGAGGAGGACGCGTAGTCACCTGAAGGATGATGCGGCCGTACGGCGCAGCTCCCTAGCGTGGCAGCACTTTGATCACGAGGGGGATCTTGTGCGAAAACGTGTTGCCGCGACCACCGGTGTGGTCGCGCTGGCGAGTGTGATCTTCACGGGAGCGCCGGCCTCAGCGGCGCCCGGCGGTGCGGTGCTTTTGGCCGACACCAACAGAAACGGCACGGTCGACTGGGCCGACCTGGCCGGCAAGAAGCGATGGGCGCAACAGCGCGGCGCGATCTTCCTGCCGAACATCGACGACGACGCCAAGCGCTGCACGCCCACCGAGGAGGAGCTGAAGGACCGCACGATCGCGGCCGACGCGAAGTTCGCGGCCTGCAACGACTCCCAGGACGAGGTCGTCAACGGACCACTGGACGCGGCGGACTTCGCACCACTGCGAACCATGCCGCGCAACGTGAACCAGGACGGCAAGGTCTCGCTGGGTACCGGCGAGGACCGGTACGCCCGCCTGTGGGTCGAGCGCAACGGCGCCTGGACCTCGTTGGGTGCGGGCGGCACGCTCACCGCGGCCGAACTGCGCAAGGGTGCCAAGCTGGCCCTCGAAGGCCGGGACGTCATCCGGGACAAGGCCGCGTGGAGCGGCACGATCACCGTGACGCTCAAGGCCGGCGGCGAGGACTCGGTGCAACTGCGGGTGGCACCGCTGATCATGCAGAACGACCTCAGGGCGCCGCGCCAGGTCGTGACCTCGGAGCCGGAGCCCCAGTACAGCGCGGGGTACGCCGACTTCCTCGCGACGCTGCGCAACGCGATGACGGCGGCGAACCTGCCGGACTCGGCGCTGACCGCGGTCGCCAACAACGACCGGTGGTTCCAGGACATCTTCGAGCCGACCACGGCCAGCATGCCGGGCCCCAACGGCAAGCCGCAGGTGATGCACGTCCTCCTGCGCAGTGCCAACTACTTCCCGGGCGGCGAGTGGCAGGGCGAGTACTACCCGCCCGCACTCCGCGGAGCCGGCCGTGTCGCGTTCAGCGCGTTGCGCGGACCAGGCGTCGGCGTGGTGCAGCAGTTCACCGACCAGCGCAGCGAGGCCGTCGACGACAGTCTGAACTCGACCGGCAACTACGAGAGCCTGCCGCCCTACCGCGGCCACGAGCTCGGCCGCCCGCTGTACGGCAGCACCGCCGAACGCCAGCCGGACCCGTCGTTCACGACGCTGCTCGGCTCGCAGTACGCGGACCCGGTCATCATCGACACCTCCTGGCTCGTCGTCGGTCACTCCGACGAGACCGTGCACGTGATCCCGGCCCGCAACTCCCGCGGCTGGACGTTGATGGTCGCCGACCCGCGGCTGGCACTCGACCTGATGCGTCAGGCCACAAAGGACGGACATGGCAAGTCGGTCCTGTTCGAGGGCACCAGCGAAAAGGTGAAGCCCACGATCGACGAGGCGCTGGCGAACCCGAAGTTCCTGGAGCAGAACGACACCGCGGCCAAGCACGTCGACACCCAGCTCGCCGTGCTGCTCAGGGAGACCGGCCTCACCGAGCGCGACCTCGTCCGCGTCCCGGTGCTGTTCGAGCAGTTCAACTGGCAGCAGCTGGAAGCGGAGGGCGATCGGCTCGCCGCGACCGGCAGGGTCACCCGCCCGATGGTGGACGACCTGAGCACCCGCATGCGCGAGGGCAAGGCGGCACGCACCGTCTTCGTCGCACACAGCGCCGGTATCCCGAACGGCATCTCGCTGGGCGGGGGAGTGTTCGGCGCCCCCGACCCGCACGGACCGCGCATCGACGGCGTGGACCTGTTCAAGAGCACGACCGAACGCGCGCTGGCCGGCACGCCGGTCAAGGTGAAGTGGGTCGAGGACTGGGACTTCCTCCACAAGGGAGCGGGCGAGGTGCACTGCGGTACCAACGCGTTGCGCGAGCCGACCAGGGCCGACTGGTGGCGCGCCTGATCCGGTGATCTGCAGCAGGCGGGGTGGCCGGCCGCCCCGCCTGTCGTGCAGATGGTCCGCGTCAGTGGTTGTACATGGCTTCCAGCGCGGCGCGGCGGGTGGTGACGTCGAGAGGATCGTCGCCGAAGACGAGCAGGTGCACGGTGGTCTGCTTGATCGGGTTGTCGGTGCGGCGGGTGTCGTGGCCGCCGGTGACGAGGAGCCCTCCGCGCTCCAGCGAAGGCCGTAGCGCGGCCAGCAATGCGGCGATGGGTGCTGCGGTGGTGAGTTTCGTGGACTCCGACGGGCGGTCGAGGGCGTCGGGGCGGATGGTGTGCAGCGCCAGCAGCGGGATGGATCCGCTGGTGATGCGGAAGTTGAGGTCGAGCATGACGAGTTGGCCGTCGCGGGTCTGGGCGCAGTCGAGGCTGCACATGCCGCGGTAGCCGACGTCGGCGGCGCGCTGGGCGATCGCCAGGCATTCGGTGAGCAGGTCGGCGGGCAGGGGGACGACGAGCCCGAAGCGGCCGCCGGTGTAGACGCCGTCGGCGTCGATGCGCTGGTCGGTCACGGCGAGCAAGCGGGCGTGGCCGTCGGCGGCGACGTAGAGCTGGACGCCCCAGTTGTGGTGGATGTCGAGGTATTCCTCCACCACGACGTCGTCGAGGACGCCGGTGAACGCGGGCAGGGTCACCAGGTCCCCGGCTCGGTGCAGGTAGACGTCGAGGCTGGCGCCGTGGGCGGCGTTGGTGGCGGCTTTGAGAACCCAGGACTTCTCGGCGGGTGTGGCTCGGGCGAGTTCGCCGGTGGTGACGATCTCGCGGCGGGCTTGGAAGCGAGGAGCGACGAACGTGCTGATGCTGGCTTTGTTGTTGAGGTAGCCGACGAGCTCGGCGCTCTTCACGGAGCGTTCGTCGGGATACAGGCTGGTCGGCTGCGGGTATTCCATGGACAGGCGCAGGCCGTCGCTGAGGGCTTCGGTGACGCGGAGGGCGAACTCGGCTTCGGTGCGGAACTCGCGTGGGTCGGTGCCGACGGGCAGGCCGCCGTCGCGGAGGGCGGCGATCAGGTTGGGTTCGGTGCCGCCGGCGCTGGTGATGACGGGGGTGTCGGCGGCGACGGCGAGAGGGCGCGCGGACAGGACGTCCCGGGTGTTGCGGTGCTTGCTCGACGGCACCGCGGGTTCCTGGGCGGGGCGTGCGCAGACGGCGATGTCAGGGCCGTAGATGTCGGTGAGGGTGCGGGGAGCGGCCGAGGTCGGCGTGAGCGCGGAAACGGTGATGGGAGATCTCCCTCGTGGGGTTGTTCTTGGATCTGCGAACCGGGGGCGGTGAAACGCGCCTGGATGAGGCGGCGTCCGCTCCGGGGTGAAGGCGCGCCTGCGGGGGTGAGCCCAGGGCGGCGTAGACGTCAACTGTCTCACGTTTCGCGAGGTTCGGGGGCCTGCACCTCTCGGGACCCTGCACAGCACCCGCGGGCGTCACACCTGCGGTTGCAGCCGGATCCGGTAGTGGTGGCCGTAGTGCCGCCCGGTGAGCCACAGTTCGTCCCCGGCGCCGCTGACCGCCGTGATCCCGCCGATCACGTCGTCCCTGCCGGTCGGCTGTTCGGCGACGGTGACCGCGGTGAGGTCGGCGACAGCCGTGACGATCCCGGTGACGAGGTCGACGCGGATCAGCCAGTCCGTGCCGGTGACGACCGCCCAGACCTGCGGGTAGCCCCTGACGGTCACGCAGTGCAGCTCGCCGAGCCGTGCGGTGGACCACTCACGGGTGGCGACCTGGACCTCACCGATCGGCGCGGCGGTCTCGTGGTCGCGCAGCAGCAGCCGCGTTGAGCCGTCGGACTGCACGAGCCGGGTGCCGTCGTGGCACAGGCCCCAGCTTTCGTGCGCCTCAGGCGTCCTGCGTCGTTCCGCCAGGGTGACCGGGTCACGCAGGATCGTGAGACCCGTTGTGATGTGCCACAGCCCGGCCGGGGCGAGCGCGATCCCGCTGCGTCCGCGCACCGCGGGCACCTCCTGCTGGGCGCGGACGGCACCGGTCGTGGGTGCCACCGCGCGGATGGTCCGGCCGGTGTCCTCCACCAGGACTTCGCCGACCAGTTCCAGGCCCTGCGCGTCAGCCCGGTCGGTGCGAACGCGCTCGAGCACCCGCACGTGGAAGCGCCGCGACGTGGATTCCGAGCTGCTGCTGCTCGTGGTGGGCGGCGAGTAGGTGGCGAGATCCATGGCCGGAGGTGTGGAACAGGCGGTGGTCGCCGACGCCAGCAGTGCTGCGAGTGCGAGTTTTCGATACCGAAAGCCGTTGACGCACAAGGAATTCACGACGTCGATCGTGTCGGCGGCCGACCTGTCCCACTTCACCTCCGGCGGATGAGCTTCACGCCGTGCTCATCCGTCGTGGGGGAGGCCGAGCGAGGCGGTGGCGCACGAAGGTTGCGGAGGTTCCTGAACTCCAGCGGAGGGACGAAGGCATGGCCGACTCAGGACAACGGTGGCTTGCGCGGCTCGCACTTCTCGCGGCAGCGGTGGCGGTGGTGCTGCTTCTGGCCGTCGCGGGGTTCCGCGCCGGCATCGGCCTGGTGCTGGTCGGCGCGGCCGGGATGGCCGCGGGCCTCGCCGCCGTCTGGTGGTTCGTCAGCCGCCGGGGCTTCGTGCGATGGCTGGCCGGGTTCGTCGTGCTCGCCGCTCCGGTGACGGTGGCGGTCGTGTACGCGCTCGCCGGGCTGCTGTGGGTCGCGGTGGTGTGCGCGGTGCTGTGGTCGATCGCGCTGGTCTCCGGACGACGCGCGCTCGCCGGCGTGCCGAGTGGCCCGGACGAACACGAGACCCCGCCTCCGGTGCGGCCACACCTGATCATGAACGTTCGGTCGGGTGGCGGGAAGGTCGAGCGGTTCAACCTCGTGGAACGGGCCTGGCTGCTGGGCGCGCAGATCCACCTGCTCGACGGCACGCAGGACGTCGCCGAGCTCGCCCGCCAGGCCGTCCGCGACGGCGCCGACCTGCTGGGCGTGGCCGGAGGCGATGGCACCCAGGCACTCGTGGCGGACGTCGCGGCGGAGCACGGGGTGCCCTTCCTGGTGATCCCGGCGGGCACCCGCAACCACTTCGCCCTCGACCTCGGTCTGGACCGCGACGACCCCGTCGGCTGCCTCGACGCACTCGTCGACGGCGTCGAGCTGCGCGTCGACCTCGGCATGATCGGGGACCGCGCCTTCGTCAACAACGCGTCGTTCGGCGCGTACGCCGAGCTGGTGCGAAGCCCCGCCTACCGCGACGACAAGGCGGGCACGATGCTCGACCTGCTGCCCGGCCTGCTGACCGAGCAGCAACCGGAGCTGCGGCTGCGGGCAGGAGACGCCGAGCTCGAAGGACCGCAGGCGGTGCTGGTCAGCAACAACCCTTACGGGACCGGCGTCCTGGCCGGCTGGGGTCGTCGGCCCCGGCTCGACGGCGGCCGGTTGGGAGTGCTCGCCGTGACGGTCCACGACGCCGCCGGAGCTGCGGGCCTGATGCGCGGCCGGACGTCGAGTGCGTTGCTCGAGCGGACCGCGACGGAGGTCGTCATCACCGCCGACGCGCCGCTGTTGCCGGTCGGCGTCGACGGCGAGACCGTCTCGATGCCGACTCCGGTGCGGTGCACGACCCGGCCGGGGGTGTTGCGGGTTCGGGTACCGCGCCTGCGCCGGGCGGCGGCTGTGTCACAGCCGGAGGTGGACTGGACCCGGCTGCGCAGGCTGGCCTTCTCCACGGGGGGTGAGCTCACCTGATGTGCCGATGGCTCGCGTACTCGGGTTCCCCGGTCCTGCTGGAGGAACTCCTCTACAAACCGGCGAACTCGCTCGTCACCCAGAGCAGGCACTCCCGGCTGGGCGCGGAGACCACCAACGGCGACGGGTTCGGCGTCGGCTGGTACGCGGACGCGGCCACCCCAGGCCTCTTCCTCAGCACGGAACCCGCCTGGAACGACCGCAACCTGCGGGAGCTGTCGGCCCAGGTCTCGGCGGGCCGGGTGTTCGCGCACGTTCGCGCGTCCACCGGCACCGCTGTGCAGCAGACCAACTGTCATCCCTTCCGGCACGGGCGCTGGTTGTGGATGCACAACGGACTCATCACGGACTTCAACCTGGTGCGCCGGGACCTCGCGATGACGGTCGATCCCTCGCTCTACCACGAGATCGAGGGGTCGACGGACTCCGAGATCCTCTTCCACCTGGCGCTGACCTTCGGCCTGGAGACGGATCCGCTCGCTGCCGTCGCCCGCGCCGTCGGCTGCGTCGAGGCGGCCGGCCGGGACCACGGCCTGGTGTACCCGATCCAGATGACCGTCGCGACGACGGACGGCGAGACGACCTGGGCGTTCCGCTACTCCAGCCGGGGCAGGTCCCGCAGCCTGTTCCACAGCAACGACATCACGACGCTGCGGGAGCAGTACCCGGACAACCCGATGCTGCACTCGCTCTCGGCCGACACCCGGCTGGTCGTGTCGGAGCCGCTGGGCGATCTGCACGGCGCGTGGCGCGAGGTGCCCGAGTCCGCTTGTCTGGTCGTGACAGGAGGTGCGGGGGAGCTGCGCCCGTTCACACCTCTGCGCTGACCGCCCGGTGCCCACCTGCGTAGGCGGCGGGCGTGGTGCCCGTCCACCTGCGGAACGCGCGGATGAATGCCGCCGCGTCCCCGTAGCCGAGCCGCAGCGCCACCTGCTCGACGCTCAGCTTGTGCAGCGTCATGAGTTCGATCGCCTTGAGCCGCCGGGTCTCGTCGACGAGGTGACGCAGTGAGGTCCCCTCCACGGCGAGATGGCGGCGCAGCGTGCGAGGTGACAGGTGCAGCCGCGCGGCGATCAGGCCGGAGTCGGTCACACCTTCCGCGATGATCGTCCGCACGTGCTGCGCGACGCACGGCGAGCAGTGTTCGAGCAGCAGCGAACGGCACGCGCGCTCGCAGACCGTTGTTGTGAGTGAATCCGCTTGTGGCAGAGGGAGATCCAGCACCGCGCTGTCGGTGATGATCGCGCTGTGCGGTGCGTCGAACGTCACCGGCGCTCCGAGTGCGCGTTCGTAGTCGACTGAGGTGGGGGAGAGCCGGAGCTCCACGCGCATCGAGGGAGGTGACTCGTCGAGGATGGTGCGCAGGATGCCCACGGTGACCGCGATCTCCCGTTCGACGAGGAACCGCCGCAGTCCTGCCGGCGAGTCGGGGTCGTCCTCCACGATCAGGTTGGCCTCGTCTGCGCACACCCGCAGGCTGAGCCCGGTCATCGCGTAGGTGAGCGGCAGGTAGCGCAGGCCGAACTCGACGGCACTGCGCACCGTCGGACAGGTCAGCAACGCGAAGCCCCAGACCCCGTAGGCGCGCAACGAAAGCCGTTCACCGACCGCGAGGCCGACGCCGGGCGCGTGCCCCACAGCGGCGACGAGGTTCGCTGCCACGGCCAGTTCCTGCGCCCCTCCCACCACCGCGCCCGCGCGCAGCATCTCGGGAGAGATTCCGGTGCCCTGCAAGCACGTCCACACGTGCACGCCGTGCTCGGCGCCGACGTCGACCATCGCCCGCACGCCTGCCGCACCCCGGCGGAACCAGGGCGGATGGCCGGAAAGGTCAACACGTCGGCCGCTGTGGCCACCAGCTGACACCGTCGATCTCCCTAACGTCGAACCAGGAAGGGCGCCGGTGCCCGAAGTCAGTCCCAACCATAGGGGCGTCCGGGCTGCCGACTCGCGGTATCACCCGGACGCCGATGATCCGCAAGGAGCACACGATGACCCGCACAGTGCTGGTGACCGGAGGCAACCGGGGGATCGGCCGCTCGATCGCCGAGGCGTTCCTCTCCGACGGTGCGAAGGTGGCGGTGACCCACCGGGGCGGTGAGGTCCCGGAGGGCGCTTTCGGCGTGAAGTGCGACGTGACCGACGGCGAGCAGGTGGACGCGGCGTTCACCGCGGTCGAGGCGGAGCTGGGGCCCGTGGACGTGCTCGTGGCCAACGCCGGGATCACCGACAGCACGCTCATCACCAGGATGACCGAGGACAGGTTCACCTCGGTGCTGGACACGAACCTGACCGGTGCGTGGCGGTGTGCGCGGCGCGCCGCCACGGCGATGACCCGTGCGCGAAACGGCCGAATGATCTTCATCTCCTCGGTGGTCGGCATGTACGGCAGCGCGGGCATGGCGAACTACGCCGCGAGCAAGGCCGGCCTGATCGGGCTCGCCCGCTCGCTCGCCCGCGAGCTGGGCAGCCGCGGCGTGACCGCGAACGTGATCGCCCCGGGGTACGTCAACACGGACATGACGGCGGTGCTGCCCGAGCAGTACGGCAAGCAGTACCGGGACTCGATTCCGTTGCGCCGCTTCGCCGAACCGTCGGAGGTGGCCGCCGCGGTCGTGTGGCTGGCCAGCGACTCGGCGCGGTACGTGACAGGGGCCGTCATCCCGATCGACGGTGGCCTGGGAATGGGGCACTGATGCTCACCTCCGTGCTGCTGATCGATGACGAAGTGTTGGTGCGCAAAGGGTTTCGGTGCGGTTTGGAGGAAGCATCAGATGTGGTCGTGGTGGGGGAGACCGCCCGCGTGGCCGATGGTTTGCTGCTGGCGCAACGACATCGGCCGCATGTGGTGCTCACCGCGGACGTCGCCGACCTGGCGCGGCTGCGGGCGTGCGCGGCCGGTGGCGTCATCGCGCTCGTCGTGGAAGGCACCGACGAGCAGCTGCACCAGGTGCTGAGCGACGGCGCGCGGGGCCTGCTGCTCAAGCGCACCAGTCACGAGGAGCTCCTCGCCGCGGTACGAGCCGTGGCGAGGGGTCACGCGTACCTCTGCGCCGAGATGACGGGGCGTCTGCTGGACCGGTTCGAGATCGTGCCCCCGTCCGAGGAGGTGGACCGCGGGCTGGGGCTGCTCAGCGACCGGGAACGCCAGGTGCTGGTGAGAATGGCGCGCGGCCGCAGCAACGACGAGATCGCGCGGGAGCTCTATCTCACCTGTGCCACGGTGAAGTCCCACGTGTCGCACATCCTCGCGAAGCTGGGCCAACCGAACCGGATGCACGCGGCGTTGCTCGCCCAGCGCATGGGACTGCTCGCCCGTACCGGGTGAGGGTCGGCGCGGTGTTGTGCCTGCCGGTCCGGAGGTGTGTGTGGTGCGGTTCGGCCCGCGTGTCGGGGTTGGTTTTCTGGTGGTCCGGGTGAGGGCCGGCACGACGTTGTGCCTGCCGGACCAGAGGTGTGTGCGGTGCCGTTCGCCTCGCGTGTCGGGGTTGGTTCTCAGCCGGGCCGGGTGAAGGCCAGCACGACGTTGTGCCCGCCGA
>NZ_JAJAEG010000038.1:56061-85245 GCF_047445655.1 Lentzea alba | reverse complement strand
CCCTGCGGGTTGAGCGCCAAAAGCGCTCCCCGCAGGGCTTTTTCACGTTCTACCGGCGAGCGATTGCCGGCGTCAGGTCACGATGCTTCGAGATCCCGCCGGTCCACAGCGTGTTGCCGGCCGCGGCGGCACCGCGAACCACCACATCGGGCGCCTGCATCCGGACCCACGTGCGCAACGGAGCGTTCCACTGCAGCGCAACGGAAACATCGCCCTTGCCGCCAACTGCCCAGACCCGGCCATCGGCAGTCCGCACCACGGACTTCAACCGGCCGTCCGCGATCCGCGGCGTGCGCGAGACCGTCCACTTGGAACCGTTCCAGTGCGCCGCGTGAGGAAGATCACCGCGCTCACCAGACTTGCCGCCGACCACCCAGACGTCGTTGGCACCAAAGGAAGTCACGCCGCTCAGCCACGCACCCTGCCCTGGCAACGAGACCCGGCTCCAGCCAGTCCCGTCGAAGTGGAACAGCAGGGGAGTCTGCGGGTTCGAGTACGCCACTCCAGCAGCCCACACGTCGGTGGCCGACCGCGCGGAGACGCTCACCAGCTCGCCCGGCCCGACCTCCGGCAGCACCTCGTGGTTCCACTTCGTCCCGTCCCACGACTGAACAGCCGGAACACCGGTGCTGATGGTGTTGCGCCAAGCCCGTCCCGCCGCCCACGCCCTGCCGGAGTGCGCCGCGACGGCCTCGGGCATCACCCCGCCCATCACGTCCGGCGGTCCGCTGGCCGGGTTGACCGCCAGCGAATGACTGGTCCACGCGGTGCCGTTCCAGTGCACGGTCTCCAACGCCTCGGCTTTCAGATCCTCGGTCCGGCCGACCAGCCAGATGTCCGACGGGCTGCTCACCGCGATTGCCTTGGGCAGCGCCTGCGCCGGCAACGCAGACGTGCGCTGCCAGGCCTTTCCGTCCCAGCGCAGCACCACGGACTCCAACGTGCGCAACGACGTGAGCTCATAGCCCGTCGCCCAGGCATCTGTCCCAAAGGCAGCCACGGCGTTGATGTCCCCCTTCGCCACCGGGACAGGAGTCTCCTTCCATGCAACGGTGGGGGTCGGAGCGATCAGTACCAGGCTGAGTACAAGAGCGAGCTTCACGGCGCACCCACCGTCGTCTTGATGACGAAGTCGAACGTGCCGCGGTACCCGGAACCAGTCCGTGCGACCTGGATCGTGCAGACCCGGTTGATGAACTCGTCGCCGGCGTTCAAAGCGGCGAAGTCCCGCCCGTACGCCTGCGTGTCGTCCGGGAAGTACAGCTGCGTCACCAGCGGCGGCCCACCCGGAGCCTGGATCTGGACGTGGATGTGCGGCGCCCGCCACCCCCACTGCCCGAAGTAGTCACGCGGAATGATCGTGTTGAGGTGGTACTCGCCCTTGCTGTTCGAGCGCTGGTGCCCGCGCAGCCCGAAGCCAACGGTGTCGTAGTCGCCGTTCTGGTCGCACTGCCAGAAGTCGAGCAACGCACCGCCAACCGTCTGACATTGCGGGCTGTAAACCACACCCCGCAGGTCCAACCGCACGCCGCGAACGCTCGGCGTGAGCAGGTTCGTGCGCTCGGGCGAGTTCGGTTTGAACAACGGCCCGTCGAACGCGGGCGGGGTCTCATGCCCGGCACAAGCGGGCGTGACCTGCAACGGACCGGCCTTCGCGACGGGCACGGCCGACACAGCCGCACCTCCCGCGATGGCCACCGCGCCGGTCTTGAAAAAGGCACGTCGGGAGTTCGGCATGGGCCCAAACGTAGCAGTCGTTCGAATTGAAACAACCGTCTCGACAGGGACTAGACAGCGTCGCGGCGCCACTCGCTCGGGAGCACGCCGAACGCGGCCCGGAACCGGCGGGTGAAGTGGGTCGGGTCCTTGAAGCCCCAGCGCCGGGCGACCCTGCCGATGGAGAGGTGCCGGGAGCTGGGACGGGCCAGCTCGGCCTTCGCGTGGTCGAGCCTGCGGGCGATGATCCACTGTTCCAGCCGCAGATCGGCGTTGGCGCAGACGCGGTGGAGGTGACGCGGCGAGATGGCGAGCGCGGCGGCGATGGTGCCGGGACCGAGGTCGGGATCGCGCAGGTGCTGCCGCACGTAGGCGCGAACCTGGACGATCAGGGTCTGTTCGACGATGTCACGCGTGCCGGCCACGTTCTCGACGGCGGTGGCGATGAGAGCCCGCGCGAGCTCGATGCTCGCGGCACCCAGCATGCCGGCCGCCGGGCTGCCGCTGAGCTGGTCCGCGTTCCGGGTGATGTCCAGGACGTGACGGCTGAACAGCCCGTACAGCGGGCTCGATCTCAGCCGCGGTCCGGCGCGCCGCACGAGATCGGCCGGCAGTGCCAGGTCCTCGGTCCACGTGTTGAGCGACTGCGCCGCACCGAAACCACGCCACCCGAAGGTGAATGGCCGGCTGACGTCCACCACCAGGATCTCCCCGGCGGGCACCATCCGAAGCGTCGTTCCCACCTGGTAGCGGGCGACGCCGCTCTCGTGCACACCGATCGCGATGTGCTCGCCCGACACCGAGCGGGCGGCCTTCGCGGTGCGGACGTTGGCGAACCCGGTCGACTCGGCGCGCAGGATCGACGCGGCGCCGAACGACCAGAGATCCACCCTGGCCCGCACCGGCTCGTCCTCCACCTCGACCCGCGACACCCCAGCGGCCTCGCGCATCGTGGTGATCAGCGCGTCACGCCGGTCGCGCGGCGGAAGTGTTGCGGTGTCGAGCAAAACGGCCATGCCACGTCCCCCTGTCACCCTGGCGGCGTGAGCCGACGGCACGGCACTGTGGACCGATTCGGCGCGCTGGCTCGATCTTAGGCTCGGATCTCCCGACTTCGGAGAGGCCGCAGCATGAAGACGATCGTCCTGGTCCACGGTTTCTGGGTGACGCCACGCAGCTGGGAGCACTGGGTCGACCGCTACCAGCGCGCCGGCTACCACGTCGTCGCCCCCGCCTACCCCGGCTTCGAGGTGGAGGTCGAGGCGCTCAACGCCGACCCGTCGCCGATCGAGGACGTCACCGCGCCCGCGATCATCGAGCACCTCGAGTCCGTCATCCGAGAGCTCGACGAACCGCCGATCATCATCGGGCACTCCGCAGGCGGCGCGTTCACCCAGGTCCTGCTGGACCACGGCCTGGGCGCGGCGGGCGTGGCGCTCAACTCCGCACCGACCGAAGGCGTGCTCGTCACCCCGTTGTCCCAGATCAGGTCGACGCTGCCGGTGCTGAAGAACCCGGCCAACCGGCACAAGGCCGTGGGCCTGACGCCGGAGCAGTGGCGCTACGCGTTCACCAACACGTTCACCGAGGAGGAGTCGCTGGAGCTCTACCAGCGCTACCACGTCCCGGCGTCCGGGCGGATCCTGTGGGGCGGCGTGCTGGCCAACTTCATCCCCGGCCCGCAGGACATCCACGTGGACTACCACAACGACAAGCGCGCCCCGCTGCTGTTCGTGTCCGGCAGCGAGGACCACATCATGCCGCCGTCGGTGCAGCGGTCGAACGCCAAGCACTACAAGTCGAACACCGTCACCGAGATCAGGGAGTACGAAGGCATGGCCCACCTGCTGCCCGCACAGGAGGGCTGGGAACAGGTCGCCGACGACGTCCTGGCCTGGGCAGTGGAACAAGCGGGTTGGCCCGGCGCTTGAAAGACGTCCGCATCACGCACATCGGTGGACCCACGGTGCTGATCGAGGTCCACGGGTGGCGTCTGCTCACCGACCCGACGTTCGACGCCCCCGGCCGGAGGTACACCTTCGGCTGGGGCACGTCGTCGCGAAAACTGACCGGCCCCGCGATCGCCGCCGCCGACCTGGCGCCGATCGACGCAGTGCTGCTCACCCACGACCACCACGCCGACAACCTGGACGACGCCGGACGAGCCCTGCTCGCCACCGTCGGCACGGTCGTCACCACGACCTCCGGTGCTCGGCGGCTGGGGGCTGGACGCGGCCTCACCCCGTGGGCCGGCACTGTGTTGAACGAACCTGGCAGGCCGGCGATCGAGATCACCGCGACGCCGTGCCGGCACGGTCCGCCTCTGTCCCACCCCATCACGGGTGACGTCATCGGCTTCGCGCTGCGCTGGGAAAGCCAGGACCACGGCGCGCTGTGGATCTCCGGCGACACCGTGCTCTACGACGGCGTCCGGCAGGTCGCGGGCCTCGTCGAGGTCGACCTGGCCCTGCTGCACCTCGGTGGCGTCCGCTTCCCGGTGACCGGCCCGCTGCGCTACACGATGACCGCCACCGACGCCGTCGAGCTGTGCCGGCTGGTGCGACCGCGCACCGTCATCCCCGTGCACTACGAGGGCTGGCAACACTTCCGCCAGGGCCGCGCCGCCGCCGAGCAGGCCTTCGCCGCCGCGCCCGACGTTCGCGTTCGCTGGTTGCCGCTGGGCATCGGAACAGATGTCGCCGAGTGAGCAGCCGTCTCGCTAGCGTCGCTCCATGAGGATCTTCGCGTTGCTGTGCCTAGTCCTGTCCGCCACCGCGGTCCCAGCTCAGGCCTCACCGATCCGCTGCCCTCAGCCGGCCGTCTCCACGTTCCACACCGCTCCGACCTGGTACGAGAACCTGGAGTTCGACCGCGGCACCATCTGGCTCTCGAACCTGACCGGCAACCGCATCGAGCAGTACAGCCTCAACGGCAAGCTTCTGCAGACGCACGACCTCCGCGCACCCGGCGCCATCCGCAAGGGCCCGGACGGCGTCCTGCACGTCAACTTCGGCAACGACAACCCCGAAACCCGCCCCCAGCCGTCCGGCGTCGTCCGCCTGACCCCGAAGCCCGAGGTGTGGATCGGCGGCGACACCCTGAGCTCCGCCAACGGCGCCGAGTTCGACGCCCGCGGCCACCTCTACGTCTCCGACCCGTTCACCGGTCTGTACGAGTTCGACCGCCGCGGCGCCCTGGTCCGCCACATCGACCTGGCCTACCCCAACGGCATCGTCACCATCGGCAACACCGTCTTCACGAACATCCTGATCGACCCGAAGTCCACCATCGTCCGCATCACCGGCAACCGCCAGACGCGCATCGAGCTCGGCGCCCCCGACAAGGGCCTCGACGACCTCGCCGTCGGCCCCGACGGCAAGCTCTACGTCACCACCTACACCAGCGGCGAGATCATCAAGGTCGACCCGTGGACCGGCGCCCACTGCGTGCTGATGTCGGGCCTCGAGAACCCGACCGCGGCCCGGTTCCTGCCGGGGACGCGCACGATGTTCGTCACCCAGGCCTCTGGCACCGTGCTGAAGGTCCGCCTCTAGAACAGCCGGTTCGCCAGCCCCGCAACCGCTTGCGCACGGTCGCCGAGCAGCGCTCGCAGGTTGTCGGCGGCCTGGCGGTCCGAGTACTTGAACCCGATCTTGGCGATGGCCGCGCCCCACGTCACGTCGTCCGCGGCGGCGTTGGCGAGCGTGTTCCAGTTGCCGCGCAGCAGGTGCTGGTAGGCAGGCCAGCGGGTCACGATCTCCGCGATGATCACGAGGTCGCAGGCCTGCTCGATGTCGGCCGACGCGAGCACGCGCAGGTAGAACTGCCAGACGTTGATCAGGCGCTTCTCCTCGCGGACGGTGTGCTCCGGCTGCGCGGCGAGTCGTTCCCGCAGGCGTTCGCGGACCTCCGGATGCCGCTCGATGCGGATGACGATGTCCTCGACGATCGTGATCGGTGGCGGCAGCTGCTGGTCCGGTGCGGCAGTGACCGGGCTCGGTTCCGGTTCGTCGGCGGGTGTCTCGTCGCGGTGCACCGGCCCCAGCTGGGTCTCCAGGATGAGGTCGACGTTGTCCGCGGTCGTGCGCGGTACGCGGACCGGCAGCTGGACGAGCTTGCGCAGGAACGTCCAACCAGGACTCGGGTCGTCCGGGTGCGTGACGACCTTGGCGTCGGCCAGCTCCCGATAGGCGTGGTCGACGTGTGCGGCGACGACGATCGGGTCGAGGCCGAGCACGAACCTGGTGCGCGGGAACGTGTCCGACAGGAACACGTTGATCGCCTCGAAGACTTCGGCGGTGGTGCGGGGCGTGCAGCGGTCGAGGTCGTCGATCATCACGACGAGCTGCTCGCCGTGGTGGGCGAGGTCCCTCAACAACTCGGCGACGTCGTGCTGCACCAGGTACAGGTAGCCGCTGCGAGCCCGGTAGTAGGGATCGCGGACGGCCGGGTCGGTCGGCTCGCTCAGCGCCGGCCCGGCGAAGAGCTCGCCGGGCAGGTAGCGGGAGGCGGGAGTGGCGAAGTACCGCCACACGGTCTGCACGATGCCACCCACCAACGGCACGGCGGGGATGGAGACGAGCCACCACGACGTGGTGAGCTTGGAGACCGCGGCCAGAAGCGACACCCCGAATCCGAGCACGCCGAGTGCCAGGAACGGCGACAGGATGCGTTTGCGCAGGTCACGCAGGACGTGTCTGCGGTCGATGCGTTCGACGTTGCGAGTGAACCAGTAGCGTTCGCGAGCGGCGCGGTCCTTGCCGAACATCGCCTGCATGGCCGTGTCCGTGATGGCCCTGGCCAGGCCGGCCCAGACCTGTTCGCTCGACTGGTGCCGCCACGGGTTGAACCCGGCCACCACCGCGTGCCTCGGTTCCGGATCCTTTGTGGACTCCTTCTCCGGCTGGTCGCGGCGCAGCAACCGGTCCGCTTGCGCGACCGTGAGCGGCTCGGTGGACGGGCCGGCCCGTTTCGGCGTCGGCAGCTGGGCCTTGACCAGCTCCATGAGCGAACTCTTGCCGGAGCCCCACGGGCCTTCCACCGCGATCACGGTCGGGCCCTCGTCTTCGGGGTCCGGTTTGAGCGCCTCCGCGAGCGTGTCGATGAACGCCTGCCGGTTCAGCAGGTCCACGTCGGCCACGCGGTCGCTGAAACCGCGGATCCGCACCTGCTCGGTGAGCTGCCGAGGTGTGGGAGCGGGAAGTTGTGGATCCCAGATGCGGACCACACCGTTGTCGCCACCGGACACGACCCGCACTCTGCCGTCACCGCCGGTGTACCACGCCAGCTGCGTCGTCTCGTCGTCCACCAGCGCGATGCGGACCTGTTCCCCGCTCTCCGCGTCCCAGAACCGGACACCGCCGCCACGGCTCGCGGACACGATCAGCGGACCCGGAGTCGCCATCAGCACCTTGATCGGTGTGGAATGACCGCGCCAGTGGACAACCCGCTTGGAGCCGCGACGCCGCACCTGGATGTCGGAGCCGTCGATCACGGCGAAGCCGTCTGGGACCGGCACAGCGGTTCCGTACACGCTGATGTACTGGGCGGAGTCAAAGCGAGGAGGGGGCTCCCGCTCGCCGGTGTCGACGTTGACCACGACCGAGTCGTTGATGTCGGTCACGACCTCGAGCTTCCCGTCCCAGCGGACGCGACGCCGCAGATCGAGGATCGGCGTACCGAACTCGATCTCGCGTTCCAGGACGGCCTCGCGACTCTCGGCTGAGCTCACGCCTGGAAAGTACCGAGTTTCGTTTCCGGGAGGTTTCTGTCCGGTCGGACTAGTGCGGAATTGCCCTGAACGGGGTGAAGATGTGGACCATGGAACGCCGAGCCCGCACCTCAGGACTGCGCCGCAGCCGCACGGTCACCACGCCGAGGCTCGGTGAGCTGTTCAACGGCTATCTGGATCCCGCACGCCCGCATGCCGGCGCCTACGACGAGATGTTCTCCACCGACAACGGTGTGCGGAGTGCCTACCGCGCGCTGTACGAGTCGGTCGCTCCGTCGCAGGTCAACGAGCTGAACGCGCGGAGTGAGGCCCTCGGCAGGGCGTTCGTCGACCAGGGCATCACGTTCAGTCTCAGCGGTCAGGAGCGGCCGTTCCCGCTCGACCTGATCCCGCGCATCATCACCGCGAGTGAGTGGACGAAGCTCGAACGCGGCATCGTGCAGCGGGTGCGGGCGATGGAGATGTTCCTCGCGGACATCTACGGCGACGCGCAGATCGTCCGGGATGGAGTGTTGCCGCGGCGTCTCATTACGTCGTGCGAGCACTTTCACCGGGAGGCGGCCGGCATCAGCCCGCCGAACGGGGTGCGGATTCACGTTTCGGGCGTCGACCTGGTGCGGGACGAGCAGGGGACGTTCCGGGTTCTTGAGGACAATCTGCGGTGTCCGTCCGGTGTCTCCTACGTCATGGAGAACCGGCGGACGATGGCGCGGGTGTTCCCGGACCTGTTCGCGCGCCATCGCGTGCGCGCGGTGGGCGACTACGCGGTTCACCTGCTACGAGCGCTCCGGAACGCCGCCGCGCCCAACGCGGCCGATCCGAACGTCGTGGTGCTGACGCCGGGCTTGGGGAACTCCGCCTACTTCGAGCACTCGCTGCTGGCGCGGCAGATGGGTGTGGAGCTGGTCGAGGGGCGGGACCTGTTCTGTCGCGACAACTTCGTCTACCTCAGGACGACCGAGGGTGAGCGGCAGGTCGACGTCATCTACCGGCGCATCGACGACGACTTCCTGGATCCCGTGCACTTCCGGCCGGACTCGG
This sequence comes from Lentzea alba, assembly GCF_047445655.1. GTDB lineage: Bacteria > Actinomycetota > Actinomycetes > Mycobacteriales > Pseudonocardiaceae > Lentzea > Lentzea alba_A. The sequence goes on along the minus strand of NZ_JAJAEG010000038.1, from coordinate 76,757 downwards.
TGCTGGGCATCGCCGGGCTGTTGAACGCGGCGCGGGCGGGCAACGTCGTCGTCGCCAACGCGGTCGGCAACGGGGTGGCGGACGACAAGCTCGTCTACACCTACATGCCCGAGATCGTGCAGTACTACCTCAACGAGAAGCCGTTGCTGCCCAACGTCGACACGTTCCGGTGCTGGTTGCAGGACGAGCGGGCGCACGTGTTCGACAAGCTCGACGAGCTGGTGGTGAAGCCGGTCGAGGGGTCGGGCGGGTACGGGATCGTGTTCGGGCCGGACGCGACCGCCAAGGAGCTGAACTCGCTGCGGAAGCGGATCAAGAACAACCCGCGCGGGTGGATCGCCCAGCCGGTGGTGCAGTTGAGCACCGTGCCCACGAAGATCGGCGACAAGCTGGCGCCGCGGCACGTGGACCTGCGGCCGTTCGCGGTGAACGACGGCAACTTCATCTTCGTGCTGCCGGGCGGGCTCACCCGCGTGGCGTTGCCCGAGGGCAGCCTCGTGGTGAACTCCTCGCAGGGCGGCGGTTCCAAGGACACCTGGGTGCTCGCGCCCAAGTCGTCCACTGTGGAGCGTGAGCTGGCCGAACCGGGGCTCGCGGGAACGTCCAAGATGGAGTCCACGGCGGCCGAGCAGGGGCCGGAGCTGACTTCTTCCCAGCAACAGCAACAACAGCAGCAGTAAGGGGGCGCGCGGAATGCTGGCTCGCAACGCCGAATCGCTGTACTGGATCGGCCGCTACGTCGAACGGGCGGACGACACGGCACGCATTCTCGACGTCTCGGTCCACCAGCTGCTGGAGGATGCGACGGTCGACCCGGACGCCACGTCACGGCAGCTGCTGACCGTTCTGGGCATCAAGCCGCCGGTCGGTGCCGAGCAGTTCGACGTGTGGTCGCTGACGGAACTGGTGGCCTACAACAAGGACAACCCGAGCTCGATCGTGTCGTCGGTCAACAGCGCGCGCGAGAACACCCGTGGCGCGCGCGAGGTCGTGTCGACCGAAATGTGGGAATGCCTCAACGCGATGTGGAACGCCGTCGCCGAACGGCAGCGGTACGCGCGCACGATGGGACCGCACGCGTTCTTCAGCTTCGTCGAGGAGCGCGCGGCGATGTTCGCGGGGCTGGCCGACTCCACGATGTCACGCGACGACGGCTGGCGGTTCCTGGTGCTCGGCCGGTCCGTCGAGCGCGTCGACATGATCGTGCGGCTGCTGCTGGCGCGTGTCGGTGACCGGGCGTCGTCTCCCGGTTGGGTCACGGTGCTGCGTTCGGCCGGCGCGCACGACACGTATCTACGGACGTACCGCGGCGCGTTGGACGCGTCGCGCGTGGTGCAGTTCCTGTTGTTGGACAGGCTGTTCCCGCGGTCGGTGTTCCACGCGCTGCGCCAGGCCGAGGCGTGTTTGGAGCAGCTGGAGAACCAGCCGTCGGTGCGAGTTGGCGCCCGAGCGGAAGCACTCCGGCTGCTGGGCAAGGCTAGGAGCGAGCTGGAGTTCCTCAGGCCGCACGACCTGCTCGACGACCTGCCCAAACGTCTTGCGGCACTGCAGAGAACGGTCCGTGACGTCGGTGAGGCCGTGTCGCAGCAGTACTTCCACGTGGCGCCGTGGGTCGCCTGGACGAACACCGAGGTGGGCTGACCATGAGCTGGCGTGTACGCGTCGTGCACACGACGGGTTATGTGTATGAGGCACCTGTTGTGCAGTCCTACAACGAGGCGCGGCTGACTCCGCGTGGCGACCGCAAGCAGAACGTGGTCGTCTCGCGCGTTGAAACCACTCCGGCCACGCGTGCCTACCGTTACACCGACTACTGGGGTACCGAGGTCACGTCATTCGACCTCCACGCGCCGCACAAGGAGCTGAAGGTCGTCGCGTCGTCGGTCGTCGAGACCAGCTCCGAGATCGAGCCTGTCACCACCGGCACGTGGCAGGACATGAAGGAAGAGAACCTCGTCGACCGCTACACGGAGTTCCTCGAACCCACGCGCTACACGCCGCGCAACCGCGAACTGCTGGCCAAGGCGCGCGAGCTGAAGAAGGGCAACTCGCCTTCGGACTCGGTGCTGGCTGCCTCGCAGTGGGTGTGGGAGCAGCTGAAGTACCAGCCGGGGTCGACGGGTGTGCACAGCTCGGCCGTTGACGCGTGGCAGGAACGCAAGGGTGTCTGCCAGGACTTCGCGCATCTGACGTTGGTGTTGTTGCGCGGTATGGGGATTCCGGCGCGCTATGTGTCCGGATATCTGCACACGAAGAAGGACGGCGCGCTGCGAGAGACGGTGCGAGGTGAGTCGCACGCGTGGATCGAGGCGTGGACCGGCGGGTGGTGGGGGTACGACCCGACCAACGCGATGCCGGTCGGGCCACGGCACGTGTGGGTGGCACTGGGCCGTGACTACTCGGACGTGGCGCCGTTGAAAGGCATCTACTCGGGCGGGGCGGCGACCGCGCTGGAGGTAACTGTGGAAATCACGCGACTGGCCTGAGGCAACGAGGATCCTCTCACGGGCGTGAACTGAACGGTCACTCGCTGTGAGTTTCACGCCTGGGGGCGACATGAGGATTCGTGTGCTGGGGCCGGTCACGGCCATCGCCGGAGGCACTGGTGTGCCGCTCGGCGGCCCAAAGCCACGCACACTGTTAGCGCTGCTCGCGATGCACGCGGGCAGCGTCGTTTCGTTCGACCGCGTGGTCGACGCGCTGTGGGGCGACAGACCACCTGGTCAGGCGCGCGCGGCGATCTACACCTACGTCTCGGCGCTGCGGCGCGCGTTGCCGATCGTTCGCCGCAACAGCGGCTACCTGCTCGCCGTGGACGACATCGATCTGCACGCGTTCGACAGCCTGGTCGGTGAAGGCCGCCTGGCTGCCGCCGGAGGTGCGTTCGCGCAGGCCGCAGGCTGTTTCGAGGCCGCGCTCGCGCAGTGGAACGGGCCACCACTGGGTGGCGCGCAGGGCGACTGGGCCGAGCACGAACGGGTCCGCCTGGACGAGCTGCGCCTCGCCGCGTTCGAGGACCTGGTGGACGCCCGGCTGGCGCTGGGACGGGCGGAGGCGCTGGTCTCCGAGCTCGTCGCGGCGGTCGCCGAGCACCCGTTGCGGGAACGGCTGCGCGGCCAGCTGATGCTCGCGCTGCACGCGACGGGCCGCCAAGCCGACGCGCTCGCCTGCTACCGCGAAGGCCGGGACCTGCTCACGGACGAACACGGGGTCGAACCGGGACCCGCACTGCGGGCCGTGCACGACCGCGTGCTGCAGAACGACGAGCCGGCACCGATGAGCCGGCCGAGCCAGCTGCCGTTCGACATCGCGGACTTCACCGGCCGACATACGTACGTGCAACAGATCCGCGCCGCCGTCGCCGATGAGTCAACGACGAGGCTGTGCGCGGTGTACGGCAAACCCGGTGCGGGCAAGAGCACGCTCATCCGGCACGTCGCGCACCAGGTGCGGGACGACTTCCCGGACGGCCAGCTCTACGTGTCGATGCGGGCCGTCGGCAACGACACCGATGGCACGCTCGGCGCGTTCCTGCGGGCCTTGGGTGTCGCGACCGTGCCGACCTGCCGACTGGAGCGCGAGCACCTCTACCGCACCCTGCTGGCGGACCGGCGGGTGTTGGTGGTGCTGGACGACGTCGCGCACGAACGGCACGTCCGCGCGTTGCTGCCGGGCGGCCGGCACTGCGCGGCGTTGATCAGCAGCCGGGAACGGCTCGACGCACTGCCCGGTGCGGTCCAGGTCGACCTGCCCGTGTTCGAGTTGACCGAGGCGCTCGACCTGCTGACCGAGGTGGTCGGTCCGCAAAGGACTGAGGTGGAACCGGGGGCCGCGGCCGAGATCGTGCGGCTGTGCGGACGGTTGCCGCTCGCGGTGCGCATCGCGGGTGGCCGGCTGGCCGCCCGCCCGCACTGGCCGCTGAACCGGCTCGCGGAACGGCTCAGCCACCGGCGTCAGGTGCTCAGGGAGCTGATGCTGGGCGACCTGGAGGTGCGGGGCAGCATCGAGCTCAGCTACGAGGGCCTCGCCGAACGGGAGCGGACGGCGTTGCGCAGGCTCGCGTTGCTCGACGTGTCGTCGTTCTCCAGCGGGCTCGTCGGACCGCTGCTCGACACCGACGCGGACACCTCGGAGCGGGTGGTCGAGCAGCTGGTGGACGCGCAGCTGCTCGACCTCGTGACCGGCGACGGACGGCTCCGCTACGAGATCCACGAGCTGGTCGGCGCGCTGGCCAGGGAACGCGGCGCGGCGGAGGAAAGCCTGCCCGCCACCCGTGAGGTCGCCACGCGGGTGGCCGAGTTCCTGCTGACGCACGTGCGGGAGGCCAAGGAGCAGACCCGGTTCGTGGAACGCCTCGGCGAACTCGACCTCACCGCACTCGCGACCGAGCTCGCCACGACGCTGTGCTCGGCGCACTTCTCCGTGCGCAACCTCTTCGGCCCGTGGTGGCGCACCCACCAAGCGGTTCTCGTTGCCGCACAACGATGTGGCGACCGGCTCAGCGAGGCCCGGACGCTGTTCGGGCTGGGATGGCTGCGGTACGAGGAGGACCGCTTCGACGAGGCCGCCGACTACTACGAACAGGCGCTGACCGTGTTCGGCCTGGTCACCGACGAGGCGAGCGTGCGGGGAACGGCGCGCACCAGGCTGGCGCTCAGCACGGTCCAACGCGACCGAGGCCGGCTGAAGGAGTCCCGCCGTTCACTCGAACTGGTGCTCGCCGGGCTCGACGAGACGGACGACCTGCACGCCGAGGCCCTTCACGCCCTCGGCCGGGTGCTGACCGACCTGGGTGATCTCGTTGCGGCGGAGAACGCCTGCACCGGCGCCGTCATCGCCTACCGGGCGCGGCGGGACCGGCGCAACGGCGCGCTCGCGCAGCGGTCGCTGGGACTCGTGCACCGGGCGGCCGGGAGGCTCGACGAGGCCGCCCGGCTGGCCGAGGAGGCCCTCACGACGCTGCGTGCGCTCGGCGACCGGCTGATGGCGGCCTACGCGGCACAGTCGCTCGCGAAGGTCCGGATCCGGCAGGGCAAGGGCGAGCAGGTGCGCGGTGACCTGCTCGACCGCCTCTCCGTGTGCACGACCATGCGGGACGGCTTCGGGCAGGCCCTGATGCTGCGCACGCTCGGCGAGCTGGAAGCTGCCGCCGGCCGTCGTGAGCAGGCGCGGGACTACTTCGGCCGCGCGCTCGTCCAGTGGAGCTCGCTTGAGCTGCCGGTGTGGCGGGCCCGCACGTTGCGCGACCTCGCCGCGGTCGTCGGCGAGCCCGCGTTCGAGGCGGAGGCCCAGGAGCTCTTCGCCCGGCACGGCTGCCGGGAAGCCGGTGAAACGGCGGTCTTCCAGGTGATTTAGGAAATCTTTAGACGTGCTCACCAGAGTCGTCCTGGTCCGGCAGACAGCCGGACCAGGATCTGGGGGAAAGAGCATGAATCCGTTGCTGCGCAAGAGTGTTCTTGCGTTGGCGGTCGTCACCACGGTCGCCGTGCCCGCTGTGCCCGTGCACGCGGAGCCCGCACCCGTCGTACAAGCCGACTTCACCGCCGCGGCGACCATCACCAGAGATCAGGTGATGGCGCGCTCCCAGGCGTGGGTCAACGAACGCGTCCCGTACTCCATGACGTCGAACCACTCGTCAGGCTGGCGCAAGGACTGCTCCGGCTTCGTGTCGATGGCGTGGGATCTCGGCAAGCCGGGCCTCAGCACCGTCACGTTGGTGAACCCCAACGTGAGCCACCCGATCTCCAAGGACGAGCTGCAGCCGGGCGACATCCTGATCAAGGGCGGGCCGGGCACCGAAGGCGCGGCTGGACACGTGCGCATTTTCGGTGGCTGGCTCGACACTGCGAAGACCCGCTACTGGGTGCACGAGCAGACGCCGCCGCACACGATGCGCAGCGAGTACAGCTGGGCGGCCACCGCGGCGGAGTACCCGCCCTACCGCTACAACAACATCGCCGGCGACATCCGCAAAGCCCGCGCCGGCATCAACGACGTCAACGGCGACGGCTGGGGCGACCTCCTCACCACCGCGCCGAACGGCGAGGTCTTCTACTACGGCAACAGCATCAACGCGATGCCCACCCAGCCGTACGGCCCCCGGGAGAGCGTCGGCGAGGGCTTCCAGAACTACACGACGGTCCGCGCGGCCGACCTCACCGGTGACGGGTACGCCGAGCTGATCGGCGTGCGCACCGACGGCGAGCTCTTCTACTGGGAGAACAACAAGAACTCGAACCCCGACGGCAGGCCCTACACGTTCGAGAGGCCGACGGGCAGCGGGTTCAACCGGTTCGCCGACATCACGCTCGCGGACGTCACCGGTGACGGGTACGCCGACCTGCTGGGGATCGAGGCCGACGGCGAGGTCTACCTCTACCCCAACAACATCAACTCCAACGGCGAGCGCAAGCCGTTCGTCACCGAGGGCAAGCTGGTCGGCAGCGGCTTCGGGATCTACTCGAAGGTACGCGCGGCCGACCTGACCGGCGACGGGTACGCCGAGCTCGTGGCCATGACGCCGTCGGGTGACCTCTTCTACTACGAGAACAACATCAACTCGAATGGCGGCGTGCCCTACGGCGGCCGCAAGCCCACCGGCGGCGGGTTCAACCGCTACAGCGACTTCACGCTGGCGGACGTGACCGGTGACGGCTACGCCGACCTGACCGGCTGGCAGCCCGACGGCGAGGTCTTCTACTACCCGAACAACATCAACACCAACGCCGATCGCAGGCCGTTCGTGACCGGTGGCGACCCGATCGGGCAGGGCTTCCACATCTACAACCGACTCATCTGACCTTTTTGTTCTGGGGGAACAACATCATGCGTACCAGGCTGCTCTCTGCCGCGGCACTGGTCGTGGCGATGGTCTCGGGTCTGGCGGGCACCGCGTCCGCCAGGCCCGGCGACCTCGGCACGACCGCGTGCACTCTTCCGCCCGACCGCGACATCGAAGTGACCAAGGTCGTCCACCGCGTGGGCCGCAACCTCGGCGTCTCCGCCAAGGTCATGCTCGCCGGCTTCGAGGCCGGCTGGGTCGAGTCGCACATGAACAACCTCCTGTGCGGAGACCGCGACTCGCTCGGCGTCTTCCAGCAACGCCCGTCGATGGGCTGGGGCACACCGGAACAGGTCACGAACGTCGTCTACGCCTCGAACGCGTTCTTCACGAGAGCGATCAACAGCGAACGCAACCACCCCGGCTTCACGGCCGGGCAGATCGCGCAGGACGTGCAGCGTTCGGGCTTCCCCGACCGCTACGACCAGGCCGAGACCAAGGCACGCGCCCTGATCGCCGAGGTTGCGACCAAGACCACGCGCGCCACCAACAACGACGTGACGGGTGACGGCTTCGCCGAGCTGGTCGTCACTCAGGCCAACGGCGAACTCTTCCAGTACGCCAACAGCTACAACGTGAACCCAGCGCGGCCGTACGGGGCTCGCAACCGGATCGGCGAGGGCTTCGGCCAGTTCAGCATCGTCCGTTCCGCCGACCTCACCGGTGACGGGTACGCCGAGCTGATCGCGATGCGGCCGAACGGCGAGCTGTTGTTCTTCGAGAACAACACGAACGCCAACGGCGGCGTCCCGTACGGCAGCGGGAAGTGGACCGGGGACGGGTTCAACGTCTTCGCCGACCTCGTGCTGGCCGACGTGAGCGGCGACGGCTACGCGGACCTGCTGGGCATCAAGCCGAACGGCGAGGTCCGCTACTTCCCCAACAGCATCAACGGAAACCCCGGCCGGGTGCCGTTCGCGACCGGCGGAACCCCGGTGGGCAGCGGTTTCGACGAGTTCACCGAGGTGCGCGCGGCGGACCTGACCGGTGACGGCCACGCGGAGCTCGTCGCCGTGAACGCGACCGGCCAGCTCTTCTACTGGGAGAACAACATGAACACGAACCCCGAGGGTGTTCCGTACCTGGAACGCAAGCCCGCGGGCGACGGGTTCGGCATCTACTCGGACTTCGTGCTCTCGGACGTGAGCGGCGACGGCTACGCCGACCTCACGGCGTGGAAGCCCAGCGGTGAAGTCTTCCACTACGCCAACAACATCAACGCCAACGGCCGGCCGTTCGGCTTCGGCGAGCCGATCGGCGAGGGCTTCCAGATCTACGACAGGCTGATCTGAGTTGTCCACTGTGGAGCACTACGGACGCAGGAAAGTGTTGCAGGGCATGGCGGTGCTTGCGGGCACCGCCGTGCTCGGCACGGGAGTCGCCCAGGCCGCGGCCGATCCGCGGCAACGGTTCCTCAAGCTCATCCCGGCCGGTGACGGCGTCATCTACGGCCTGCAGGCCGACGGCGCGCTGCTGTGGTTCCGCCACACCGGCTGGCGGACCGGCACCGCCACGTGGTCACCGGGTGTCGGCAGGCAGATCGGCGACGGCTTCCACCAGTTCGCAGACGTGCTGGCGGCGCAGGACGGCCGGATCTTCTGCCGCACCGGCGACGGCAGGATGGTGAGCTACCGGTACGCCGTCACGAACCCCGCGACCGGCGAGGGCCGGTGGCTCGACGGCGCGGGAACGCAGATCGGCAGCGGCTTCCAGCGGTTCCCGCGGATCTTCGGCGGCTGGGACGGGGTGCTGTACTGCCAGGACGCCGACGGCGGGCTCTGGCGGTACCAGCACACGGGTTCGGGCTGGGTGAACGGCAACGGCGAGTTGATCGGCACCGGCTTCAAGCCGTACCAGACGCTCACCGCCGGCCCGGACGGCGTGATCCTCGGCGTGATCCAGGGCGGCTGGCTGCACTGGTGGCGCTACCGCGACGAGACCCGCGCCTGGGACAACGGCGGCAACCCGCTGAGCATCGGCAGCGGCTGGGGCGAGGGCTTCCACAAGCAGGTGCTCTCCGACAACGAGGGCTGCGTCTACGGCGTGGCGGTCGACAGCACTCCGACGCCGGGCAACGACGACACCCTGAACTGGTACCGGCTGACCAACGCGCGCACGGTCGCCGCCGACGGCGTGGCCACCTGGTACGACGGCGGCGGGCCGAAGGCGGTCGGCAACGGGTTCTCGGTCGAGCCGACCGGGGCGTTGCAGGGCTACGCCAGCACGTTGAGCGTCCGCGCGGGCCAGCGAATCGGCTTCCCGGTCTCGACGTCCCTCACCGGCGTCACCGCGTCGGTCGTGCGGCTCAACGGCGCTCAGGAACGCGTGTGGGGTCCGTCGCCGGTGTCTGTTGGCCTGCAGTCTTTGCCAGCCACCTACCGGACTTCGGGCTGCGGCTGGAGCGAACGCGTCAGCCTCACCGCGCCCGCTGGTTCCGGGGTGTACGCGCTGGAGCTCGCTTCTCCCGGCGGGCTGCGTCGGCACGTGCCGTTCGTGGTGAAGCCCGTGGCACCTTCCGCGCGGGTCGCGTTCCTCATGCCCACCAACACCTACAACGCCTACAACAACTGGGGCGGCCACAACCAGTACACCCCCGGCGAGGAAGACCGTCAGCGCAAGGTGACGTTCCTGCGCCCCAGCACCGCTACCCAGGTCGAACCGACCGGTCGCATCGACCACCTGCTCTACAGCGACCTGTTCCTGCTGAGGTGGATGGACTCCGAGCGGATCGCCTACGACTGCTACGTCGACGGCGACCTCGACGCGGACGGCGGCTGGCTCAGCCGCTACGAGGCGCTGGTGCTGGGCAGCCACCCCGAGTACTGGACCGAACGCATGCGTTCCCGCGTGGTGTCCTATTTGGACTCGGGCGGGCACCTCATCTACACCGGCGGCAACGGCCTCTACGAACGGATGAGCTACGCCGACCCCACGACCGCGTTGCACCGCGACAGAACCGGCGGCCGCGACGAGTACCACGCCGTGGGGATGTCCGAGTCGCAGATCACCGGCGTGGAGCTGTCTGTCGACGCGTACATGGACTTCTACCCGTACCGCGTGGTCTCGGACCACCCGTTGCTCGCCGGTACGGGACTGGAGGTGAACGACCAGTTCGGTGCTGTCGCCTACAACGGTTGCGCCAGCGGGTGGGAGGTCGACCGCCTGCCCGGTGGCTCGTCCGGCGCACAGCACATCGCCCGCGGTCTCAACCCCGCGGGCGGCGCGGACATGGTGCTCGTGCCGAAACCCAACGGCGGCTGGGTGTTCAGCGCTTCTTCCATGTCGTTCAACGGCGCCCTGCCCTACGACGCCGCCATCCGCCAGATCCTGCGCAACGTCTTCGCCAACATCTAGGAGGTAGCTCATGCGCATCAAACGTGCTTTAGCAGCTTCACTTTGCTTGGCATCACTACTCGCCGTTCCCCAGGCCGTCGCTGAGCCGGGCGGCCCCGTCACCTCGGACGCGGGTTATCTGGCGAGCGCGATCAAGGAACTCACCATCGACGGCGAGTTCGCCGACGCGGTGACGCGCATCCGCGTCGACGAGAAGGGCCGGCTCGTCACCGTCCACGCACCGGATACCGACCTCGCTGCGAAGGCGGTCGAGGCGGCGAAAGCCAAGTCCGGCAAGGACGTCGGCGTCGACTTCCACAAGAGCAAGTACCGTCTCAGCGAGCTGGAGGCGGCCAGGGACAAGGTGGTCAGCGAGGCGAAGTCCTTCGAAGCCGGCGGAGTCGAGCTGACAGGCGTCAGCATCGACGCCGATGGCAACGGGATCACCTTGAAGGTGAACGATCTCGTCAAGGCGAAGCAGTCAGTCGCGATGTCGTCGTCGATCGGAGCAGTGAGCTCGGCCGATGTCGAGTTCGTCCAACGCGCTCGTCTGAAGGCACTGAGCCGTGACTTCGACACGCCTCCTTATGCGGGCGGCATCTCGCTCCGCCCCGGTGGCGACAACCGGCACTGGTGCACCTCGGGGTTCGGCATCAGGCAGGGGACGAGCGAGTTCCTGATCACCGCTGACCACTGCTTCAACGTCGGCAAGGACATCTACCAGGGTGGCGGGGTGCTCGTCGGTCACGTCGTCTCGGAGCACACCCTGTACGACATGGAGTCGATCAGGACGGACACCTGGAGCGGCGTCTACACCTTCAACGACCAGTGGAAGAACTACCGGAACTCGGAGTGGTCGCTCAACGGCATGAACGTGTGCCAGAGCGGCTACTACACCAATCAAGCGTGTGACTACGTCGTGGTGGAGGAACTCGCCAGCTGGCTGGACAACACGGGCAACTGGCGTTACGGCGTGCAGGTGTGCCGGACTTCCGGTCTCGCCGGCGGCATCGGAGGCGACTCCGGCGGTCCGGTGTACTCGTTCCGCGCCGACGGCTACCTCGACAGCCGCGGGATCGTGTCGGCTGAGGGCGACGCACCGCACTGCATGCACTTCACGGAGACGAAGCAGTTGTTGCGTGCGTGGAACGTTGAGCTGCTGACTTCCTGATTATTTTCACCCGAACGAGGGCTGCCCCTGGTCCTTTTTTGGACCGGGGGCAAGTCCTAGCTTCGGGTCATGACTGTGATCACGGCGACGGTGTGCAGCAGGGCCTTGGGCGACGAGCTGAAACGGCTTCGAGAGGACTGCACCGACCTCGGTGGCACCAAGATGGCCATCAAGCTGGGGTGGGATCCGAGCAAGGTGACGAACATCGAGAAGGGCAAGGCGCGCGCCAGCGAGATCGACCTGGTGCAGTTCCTGACGATGTGCGGCAAGGACATCGACTTCTTCGAGGACTTCCGCCGCCGCTACAAGGACGCCTTCAACGAGTACATCGTGCAGGTGCCCGACGACCTGCGCACGGTTGTGTTCGCCGAGTCCACCGCCACGACGATCACGAGCTACACCCCGCAGCGCGTGCCTGGGCTCGTTCAGACGCCGGAGTACGTCGACGCGCTGTACCGCTTGGGTGGATTCGTGGCTGAGGAGCGGATCCCGAACCTCGTGCGGTTCCGCATCGAACGTCAGGCGGTCTTGAGGCGACACGATCGGCCGGACTGCTTGTTCTACGTCCATGAGGTGGCGCTGCGGCAGAAGGTCGGAGACGACCGGATCATGAAGGATCAGTACGCCCGGCTGCTGTTCAAGACGCACGTCATGCGGATCGTGCCTGCAGACGTCGTGGTTCCCTCGTCGGGTTGCGTCCTGTGGGAGTTCGAGAAGTCGCGTCCGGTCGCGTTCGCTGAGACCGATCTGGCGAGGTTGTTCGTCCAGGATCCCGGTGCGATCGCACGAACGCGGCTTCTCTTCGATCACCTGGATGAGGTCGCGTTGGATGCGGGACAATCGCGGAGCATGCTGGCGGAGTACGTCGGCCAACCGCGAGGGGAACTCGATGCCTCAGGACCGCACCTGGCGTAAGAGCAGCTACAGCGACGCGACCGAAGGAGGCGAATGCGTCGAGGTGTCGTTCTCGCAGGACGTGCACGTGCGTGACTCCAAGAACGCCGACGCGGGCACGCTCAGCTTCAGCGCACCCGCGTGGCGTGCGTTCGTTCAGCGCCAGCCGTGACGTTCGCGTAGGGCGTCCACGACCACGCCGAAGGCAGCGGGTGCCAGTACGGCGCCCTCACGCCTGATGTCGTCGTCCGAGTCCAGCGCGAACACCCGGTCGAGCCGCAGGAACGAAGGCCGGCCGTCGCGGTCCCAAGCACCCGCGCCCAGCTCGATGTAGTCGTCGCGCGGCTCCTTCGACGAGAGCATCAGCGCGATCAGCTCGCCGTTCGCACGGCCCACGACCAGCAGCGGCCGGTCCTTGCCGCGCGACGCGTCCTCTTCGAAGGGCACCCAGGCCCAGACGACCTCGCCGGGGTCCGCGTCGCCGTCCACCGAGGGCTCGTACTCGAGCTTGGCGGCGTCTGCGGCGTCGAAAATCTCGCGGACCGCGCCCTTCGCCGGGCGGGGATCCTCACCGTTCATCAGCACGAACGCACCCTAGTGGTGCAGGGCACACCGGCCGCTATGGGACCATAAGGGGACACCCGTCCGATTTCCTGCTGAGGACCACCTTGACCACGTTCGCCGACACGACGTTCACGCCGCCGGAGCTCATCCGGAACTTCTGCATCATCGCGCACATCGACCACGGCAAGTCCACCCTGGCCGATCGCATGCTGCAGATCACCGGCGTGGTCGAGGCGCGGGCGATGCGCGCTCAGTACCTCGACCGCATGGATATCGAGCGTGAGCGCGGTATCACCATCAAGGCGCAGAACGTGCGTCTTCCGTGGCAGGTCGACGGGCAGGACCACGTTCTGCACATGATCGACACGCCTGGCCACGTCGACTTCACCTACGAGGTGTCCCGCGCGCTGGAGGCCTGTGAGGGCGCCGTGCTGCTGGTGGACGCCGCGCAGGGCATCGAGGCGCAGACGCTCGCGAACCTGTACCTGGCGATGGAGAACGACCTCACCATCATCCCGGTGCTGAACAAGATCGACCTGCCTGCCGCGGACCCGGACAAGTACGCCAAGGAGATCGCGCACATCACCGGCTGTGAGCCGGAGGAGGTGCTGCGCGTCTCGGCGAAGACCGGTCTCGGCGTCGGCGAGCTGCTGGACGAGGTCGTGAAGAAGGTTCCGGCGCCCGTCGGCGAGGCGAACTCGCCGGCCCGCGCGATGATCTTCGACTCGGTCTACGACACCTACCGCGGCGTCGTGACGTACATCAGGGTCGTCGACGGCAAGATCACGCCGCGCGAGCGCATCAAGATGATGTCGACGGGTGCGACCCACGAGATCCTCGAGGTCGGCATCGTCTCGCCGGAGCCCAAGCCGTCGCAGGGCCTCGGCGTCGGCGAGGTGGGCTACCTGATCACCGGCGTGAAGGACGTTCGTCAGTCCAAGGTCGGTGACACGGTCACGTCCGAGAAGAAGGGCGCTGCCGAGCCGCTCGCCGGCTACCGCGAGCCGCGCCCGATGGTCTACTCGGGCCTCTACCCGGTCGACGGCTCGGACTACCCGGAGCTGCGCGAGGCGTTGGACAAGCTCCAGCTCAACGACGCCGCGCTGACGTTCGAGCCGGAGACGTCGGCCGCGCTCGGGTTCGGGTTCCGCTGCGGCTTCCTCGGCCTGCTGCACCTGGAGATCACGCGCGACCGCCTGGAGCGCGAGTACGGTCTCGACCTCATCTCCACGGCGCCGAACGTCGTGTACCGCGTGGTCATGGAGGACGGCTCCGAGATCATCGTGACGAACCCGTCCGACTGGCCGGAGGGCAAGCGCGCCGAGGTGTACGAGCCGGTCACCAAGTGCACCATCATCGCCCCGTCCGACTACATCGGCGCGATCATGGAGCTCTGCCAGACCAAGCGCGGCCAGCTCGGCGGCATGGACTACCTGTCGGAGGACCGCGTCGAGCTGCGCTACACGATGCCGCTCGGTGAGATCATCTTCGACTTCTTCGACTCGCTGAAGTCCCGCACGCGCGGCTACGCCTCACTCGACTACGAAGAGTCGGGCGAGATGATGGCGGAGCTGGTCAAGGTCGACATCCTGCTGCAGGGCGAGGCCGTCGACGCGTTCAGCGCGATCGTGCACAAGGACTACGCGTACGCCTACGGCACGCGGATGGCCACCAAGCTGCGCGAGCTGATCCCGCGGCAGCAGTTCGAGGTGCCGATCCAGGCCGCCATCGGCGCGCGCGTGATCGCCCGCGAGACGATCCGCGCGATCCGCAAGGACGTGCTGGCCAAGTGCTACGGCGGTGACATCACCCGTAAGCGCAAGCTGCTGGAGAAGCAGAAGGAAGGCAAGAAGCGCATGAAGATGGTCGGCCGGGTCGAGGTGCCGCAGGAGGCCTTCGTCGCCGCGCTGTCCACGGACGAGCCGAAGGGCAAGAAGTAGCCCTGGTGTTCGGTGGCGTCACACGTTCGGGTGGCGCCACCCGTCAGGCCCTGATTTGGGCCAAAACTGTCGGACCCCTCTGAGATCGTTGGCACGAGTACCGAAAGGAGGGGACCATGACAGTCATGGCGATTGGCATGAACGGAAGTCCCTACACGGTCGACGACCTGGAGGGCATGCCTGATGATGGACGCCGCTACGAGCTCATCGACGGGATGCTGCTGGTGAGCCCCGCGCCGGGTTTCCGGCACCAGAAGATCTCGGTGAAGCTGTCTTCCAAACTGGACGCCGCATGTCCGGAGGATCTGCACGTGCTGGCGGCACCGTTCGCTGTGCAGCCCTCGAACAGCACCGAGTTGCAGCCGGATGTTCTGGTCTGCAGGGACAGTGACGTCACGGACAAGCTGCTGCCGGTGGCACCGCTGCTCGCGGTCGAGATCCTGTCGCCGAGCACCGCGCTCAACGACTTCAACACGAAGAAGGCCGCCTACGAGCGACTGGGCGTGCCGAGCTACTGGATCATCGATCCGGAGACGACGACGCTGACCGTGTTCGAGTTCGGGGCCGACGGCTTGTACGAGCAGACGGCCGCGGTGAAGGCGGACGAGGTCTTCGAGGCCACGGCGCCGTTCCCGGTGCGGTTCTCGCCCGCCGAGCTGCTGGGCACTCTGCGGTAACTCTTGTCGGCACGGCCAGGTCGGCGCATCGCGGTCGTATGACGAAGACGGCACAGGAGTTCTCGGAGCTACTCCGATCGAGGCCATGCCAGGCCCAGAGCTTGCCGCAGCTGGTCCGCGAAGCGTTCGAATCACTGTCTTTTTATTCATTGACCCGTGGTGATGTTGTGCGCAATACTCGTGGCAACATCGAGCGAAGGGAGCGACGGATGATGTGCCACCGATTCGATAGCACCGTCCTCGCCGACGTTCGCCGCGCGTGCTCCCCGCCGTGACCTAACTGCAGGTCAGGCCCTGGGAGCCGCCCGTCGGGAAACCGATTTGGGCGGCTTTTTCTATTCGGTGTGCCCGGAAATGCATTTATGCTCACGTGGCCTAGTTGGTCAAGGCGCCGCATTGTCAATGCGGAGATCACGGGTTCGAGTCCCGTCGTGAGCGCTGGCCGCTAGCTCAACTGGCAGAGCAGTCGACTTTTACGCGACGGGCACGGGGTTCGAGCCCCCGGCGGCCTCCTACCCCACCGATCTGTTGCCGAAGTGGCAACGATGTTTGCTGTTCCGGCACAGCTTGACGCACCTTGGAAGCATGACGACTGCGCAGGAGTTCTGGGAGTCCTTCTACTCGGAGCGGGACCAGGTGTGGTCCGGCCGACCGAACCCGTTGCTGGTGCGCGAGGCCGAACGCCTCAAGCCCGGCAGCGCGCTGGACATCGGGTGCGCCGAGGGCGGTGATGCCGTCTGGCTGGCGAAGCGGGGCTGGCGGGTCCTCGGCGTCGACGTGTCGCAGGTGGCGCTCGACCGGGCGTTGAAACACGCTCACGACGAGGGCGTCGAGTTCGCGGTGGAGCGGCACGACCTCAAGGAGACGTTTCCCGAGGGTGAGTACGACCTGGTCAGCGCCCAGTTCCTGCACTCGCCGGTCGAGGAGGACGGCGAGCGCAACAGCATCCTGAAGCGGGCCTCGCAGGCGGTCGCGCCGGGCGGGCACCTGATCATCGGCGGACACGCGGGCGCGCCGTCGTGGTCCGAGCACCAGGACTACTACTTCCCGACCACCAAGGACGTGCTCGACCACCTGAAGCTGGCCGACAACTGGATCGTGATCACCGACGAGGTGGTCGAGCGGCCGCTCACGGGGCCGGATGGTCAGGAGGAGACGCGCAAGGACAACGTCCTCACGGTCAAGCGGCTCTACTGACGGTGGAACGACAGTTGCTTAATGGGTCTGGCCAGGCGGACCGTGTTCACATGAAAGTCAACCCGCTGCTGGAGCGCGAGGCGTCACGGCTGAGACCTGGCACCGCGCTTCACCTCGGGAGCGGAGAGGGTGGCGACGCCGTCTGGCTCGCTGAGCAGGGATGGCGGGTCGTCGAGTGTCTCGATCTCACGGAGACGTTTCCCGACGGAGAGTTCGACCTGGTCAGCGTGCAGTTCCTCTACCAGCCGGCGATCTTGAAGCGGGCCGCGCTGGCAGTCGCTCAAGGCGGGTACCTGGTCATCTGCGGCCACGTCGAGACGCCGTCCTGGTCCGGGTTCCTGGACTGCGAGTTCCCGACGACCAAGAACGTCCTCGACCAACTCGGGCTGATGGACAACTGGATCATCATCACCAACGAGGTGGTTCGGTGGGAACTGGAAGGTCCGTGCGGGATCGAGACGTGCGCGGACAGCGTTCTCACGCTCAAGCGCCTGTTCTAGAAACGCAAAAGCCACCCGCGGCAACGCTGCCGGGGGTGGCCCACACGGAAACCGGTCAGGCGGAACGGATCAAACGGTCCATCGCCTGGCGGTTGATGATCGAACGGAGCTCGCTCGTCTCCTCGGCGCTGTGGCGGGAGAGGATGGCGTCCAGCTCGATGCGGTCGCTCTCGGAGGTGTAGCTGGCCAACTGCCGCTCCAGGCTCCGGCGCTTCAGTCGAGCGTCGCGACGGGTCGCCAGGCTCGAGCGCAGGGACTTGACGGACAGGTCGTGGCGGGTCATCGTATCCTTCCAATCTTGGTTACGAATCGATAATACACCCTGCTCACGACACCTGTACCGATGAAGAAGGTTAGTTAGCTCACGAACTGCGCGAGCAACCTCAGCGCGGTGGCGTACTTGATCTCCAGCCGGGCCTGGGTCTCGTCGTCCAGGCGGGCCATGCGGGCGGGGGAGAGGTTGTCGGCGATGTCCGCTCGCTTCACGATGACCGCCAACGGGTTCGCGGCGACGCGGCGCAAGTAGACGTCCTGCGGTTCTTCCGGCAGATGCGACAACGCCACGACCGCGTCGACAACCTCCGCTGGGCATCCACGGGCCGTGAGGTCGTCGGCGGTCACCGGGGTGTCCTCGATGACGTCGTGCAGAACGGCGGCCATCTGCGCGTGTTCACCCTCTACCGACGCCATCACTCGCAACGGGTGCCCGATGTACGGACGGCCGGACTTGTCGACCTGGCCGTCATGGGCGGCGGTCGCGAGGGTGATGGCATCAGAAAGGGTGAACACGCGCTTCAAACTAAAGGAGTGAGAGGTCCACCGCCTGGCCCATGGCCGAATAACCCGCGTCGTTCAGGTGCAGGCGGTCCGGCCTGGCGAACTCGTCGCGCAGCCAGGTCGGGCGTGCCGGGTCCCGCACCGCGGCGTCGAAGTCCACGACCCCGTCGAACGCTCCGGACATCCGAATCCAGGAGTTCACGGCAGAACGCACGGCCTCGCGCGCCTCGGTGTAGCCGTGGTACCCGCCCATCGGCGTGATCGTCCCGCCGAGCACCCGCACGCGTTGTGCGTGCGCGAGAGAGATGACGCGCAAATACCCGTCGCGCAGCTCTTCGAACGTGGCGTCCGGCTTGGCCTTGATGTCGTTGACGCCCTCCAGCACGATCACCGTCCGCACGCCGGAGCGAGCCAGCACGTCCCGCGGCGTTCGCGAGACGCCCGAAACGCCATACGTGCCATCACGAAGCAGCTGGTTGCCGGAGATCCCGGAGTTGACCACGCCGTAAGAGGTCCGCGAGGCCAGCACGTCCGTCCACCGCCGGTGCGCGCCACCGGTCGACCCCGACCCGTCGGTGATCGAGTCGCCGAGAGCCACCACGGATCCGCGCACACCGGAGGCCACGGACACCTCGGACAGGTAGTATCAGGACGACACCTTCTGCGTGAACGCCGAACTGCCGAGGTCCCAGGCGTGGTCGCCGGGAGCCACGTAGTTCGTGGACAACGCGCTGCGGTGATAGGTGGCCACGGCCGGTGCCGACGAAGCGAAGATCGACACGGCGATGTCGGTGTCCGCGAACGTCCGCAGCGCCACCGGGTCTGACAGGACCTCGCCGCCGCGCGGCACGACGACGGACTCGCGGCCGCGGAACGTGACTCGGCGGGCCTTGTCGCCGAGCGCGGCACCGGTTCCGGCCGGCGCCACGGACACCTTGCCCGCGGTCAGGTCGCCGGAGCTGAACACGTTCGACAGCCGCACCCGGACCGTCGAGCCGCCGAGGGTCATCCGGACGACGTTTCGAACCGTGTAAGAGGTGCCGGTGACATCCGATGTCACGGGCGCCTGCATCGCGGAACCCCACGACGCCACCCAGCCTGGAGATGCCTCGGCTGGAGTGCTCAACCCCAGCAGTAGAGTCAGAACGGCGAGTAAGCGCATGCCACTCCTCAACGACAGTGGCGGCAGGCTCACACTAATACATCCGATGACCAGCGCAACGCTTGACCGGAGGCAGTGGTCTAGTCCATTTTTAGTCCACTCACAGCATGGCCGCCGCATGATGTGTGGAGGTGGACCATGTCCAAGACCAGACGAGCAGCTGTAGCGCTGCTGTCCGCGCTCTTTGCCTGCGCCGGTCTGGTGTTGGTGATCAACGGCAACGCCGTCGCCGCGAACCTCGCGGCCAACAGCGGTTTCGAGGCCGGCAACCTGAGTGGCTGGACCTGCACCGAGGGCACGAGCGCCACCACGACCACCAAGCGCACCGGCAGCTACGCGCTGCAGGGCGCACCCGCCGGTCAGAGCAACGCGCGTTGCCAGCAAACCGTGACGGTGCAACCGAACACGGCCTACAAGCTGTCCGCCTGGGTGCAGGGCAGCTACGTCTACCTCGGTGTCACCGGCGGCGTGGAGAAGAACACGTGGACGCCGGGTTCGAGCGGCTTCACGCAGCTCACCGTCGACTTCAACTCCGGCAGCGCCTCCAGCGTGACGATCTACCTGCACGGCTGGTACGGCCAGCCCGCCTACTACGCCGACGACGTCAACCTCGACGGCCCTGGAACGCCGCCGACGACCACGAGCACCACAACCACCACCACGACGACCACTACCACCACCACGACCGGCAACCCGCCGAACACCGGTCTGCCGAAGCACGTGCTCACGGGCTACTGGCAGAACTTCTACAACGGTGCGCGCGCTCTGCGTCTTGCTGACGTCCCCACCACCTACGACATCGTTGCGGTGGCGTTCGCCGACGCGACGGCCACTCCGGGCGCGGTGACGTTCAACCTCGACTCGGGCCTCAGCAGCCAGCTGGGCGGCTACACCGACGCGCAGTTCAAGGCCGACATCAGGACCCTGCAGAACCGCGGCCAGAAGGTGATCATCTCCGTCGGCGGTGAGCTCGGCACGATCCGCGTCGACAACGCGGCCGCGGCCACCAACTTCGCCAACAGCGTTCGGAGCCTGATCACCAACTACGGCTTCAACGGCGTCGACATCGACCTGGAGAACGGCGTCAACGCCACCTACATGGGCCAGGCGCTGCGCAGCATCCACGCCGGCGGCGGCACGATCATCACGATGGCGCCGCAGACGATCGACATGCAGAACACCAGCGCCGAGTACTTCAAGCTGGCGCTGGCCACCAAGGACATCTTGACCGTCGTCAACATGCAGTACTACAACTCCGGCACGATGCTCGGCTGCGACCAGCAGGTCTACGGCCAGGGCACGGTCAACTTCCTGACCGCGCTCGCGTGCATCCAGCTGCAGTCCGGCCTGCGCGCCGACCAGGTGGGCCTCGGCCTGCCGGCGTCACCGTCGGGTGCCGGTGGTGGCTACCAGTCGCCGTCCAACGTCAACGCCGCGCTCAGCTGCCTGGCCCGCGGCACCAGCTGCGGGACGTTCAAGCCGAGCACGACCTGGCCCGCGATCCGCGGTGCCATGACGTGGTCGATCAACTGGGACGCCTCGAACAACTGGCAGTTCGCCAACACGGTCGCCCCTCATCTGGACTCCCTGCCCTAGATGATGGAACGGTCGGCGCCACGTCCACAGTGGACGTGGCGCCG
>NZ_JAJAEG010000038.1:0-55915 GCF_047445655.1 Lentzea alba | reverse complement strand
CGTGGCCCCGCCGCCAGTTGGGACGGGAACACGGTGAACGAGATCGTGCAGTCGTTGTGCATCAAAGGTTTGTGCAGCGCATGCCGTCGAACCGACCGTTGTCGCTCGACTGCTCGTCCGCGGGCCGTCGCCGACTGGGTGCACGAGGTGATCTGACCGGAGTAGCGGCCGTGTTCCTTGCGTCATCAAAGACACAGCCGCTTCACCGGGCATCCACCGCTCGGTCCAACTAGGTTGTGTTCATGTTCCACACGCTGGCCGTGCCCGTGATAGCCGCGCCCATGGCAGGCGGCGCCTCCACCCCCGAGCTGGTCGCCGCGGTGACCGAGGCAGGCGGGTTCGGGTTCCTCGCGGCCGGTTACATCACCGTCGAGCAGCTCGCGGAGAAGATCAAGCAGACCAGCGAGCTCACGAGCAAGCCGTTCGGGGTCAACCTGTTCGTGCCGGGTACACGGCCGACGGCGGACATCTCGTCCTACGTGGACCGGGTCACGGCGTGTGCGGAGAAGGTCGGCGCGAAGCCGGGTGAGCCGCGCTGGGACGACGACAACTACGCCGCGAAGCTCGAGCTCGTGCTGGCGTTGCGGGTCCCGGTGGTGTCGTTCACGTTCGGGCTGCCCGACGTGGACGACGTGCAGCGGCTCAAGGCGTCCGGCGCCACGATCGTGGTGACCGTCACCACCCCTAGCGAGGCACGACAGGCGCAGCAGATCGGTGCGGACGTGCTGTGCGTGCAGGGGGCGGACGCCGGCGCGCACCGCGGCACGTTCACCGACGACGGCATCTCGCCCGGTGGTGGCGAGTTGTACGGGACGCTCGCGGCGCTGCGGCTCGTCAAGGGCACGGTCGACCTGCCGGTGATCGCGACCGGTGGCCTGATGACCGGTGCGGACGTCGCCGCCGTGCTCGCGGCCGGAGCGGTCGCGGCCCAGCTCGGCACCGCGTTCCTCGGATGCCCGGAGGCCGGAACCGCTGCGGCGCACCGGGAAGCGATCCTCGAAGGGGCTCGCCGGACCGCGCTCACGAGGGCGTTCAGCGGGAGGCCGGCCCGCGGGCTGGTGAACCGGTTCCTGATCGAGAACAGCCCCCACGCGCCGGCTGCGTACCCGAACGTGCACCACCTGACCAAGCCCGTGCGCGCGACCGGGGACCTGGAGGTCATGTCGCTTTGGGCGGGCACCACGTACGCGCTCGCGACGACCGAACCGGCCGCCGAGATCGTCCAGCGAGTGCACGCCGAGCTGCTCGAAACGGTAAATGCCTTGGCGGAGCGCTTCCGGCGCGGCTAGGAAGGAGAGTGTGACCTCGCTCTCCGAAGAGACGTTCCGCGTGCTGATGGACTCCGCGCCGACGTTCGCCACGTTCCTGGGCCTGCCCGGCTGGGACGACCAGCTCGAAGACGTCAGCGTCGACGGCGAGCAGGTCATCCGCGCCAGGCTCGCGGACATCCTCTCGCGCGTCGACGAGAGCGACGAGGACCCGATCACGCGCGCCGTCATCAGGCACCAGGCCGAGTCGGTCATCACGAACATCGACGCCCGGCTCGTCGAACACACCGTGGTCTGGGCGATGACAGCGCCGGTGGCGAACCTCCTCTCGTTCGCCCACGAGATCGACTTCTCGCAGCGGCGGCACCTGGTGCCACGCCTGCTCTCCCAGACCGCCGACCGGCTGCTCAACACCGACCGCAGGCCGGTGCGCCGGCACGTGCGGACCGCCGCTACCCACGTCGAACGCTTCCTCGCCTCGCCGACCCAGGAGTGGGAGGGTGACGCGGACCTGCGGCCGGCGTTCGCCGCGTACCGCGACGTCGTGCTGTCGCTCGAAGGCCGTGACGACGAGCAGGCGGGCCTGTGCTGGTTGCCGGAGGGCGAGGCGAACTACGCGAAGCTGGTCCGCGACTTCACCACCACGTCGCTGAGCCCGGCCGAACTGCATCAGCTGGGACTCGACCTGATCGCGAACCTGCGTGAGGAGTACGCGGAGATCGGCTCGCGGGTCTGGGGCACGAGCGAGGTGCCGGAGATCTTCCACCGGTTGCGCACGGAACTGTTGTGGGCCAACGAGAACGACATGGTCACCAACGCCCTGGAGGCCGTCGCGCGGGCCGAGGCCGAGGCGCCGAAGTGGTTCAGCCGGATGCCGAGAACGCGCTGCGAGGTCAGGTTGACGCCGGAGCAGGACCGGGCGGTCGCCCCGCTCGCGTACTACGACAGCGGCGCTGTCGACGGGTCCCGGCCCGCCACCTACTTCGTGAACCCGTTGGGCGCCACCGAACGCAGCCGCACGCTGTCCGAGGTGGTGGCGTTCCACGAGGCGATTCCCGGGCACCACTTCCAGATGACGATCGCCGCTGAGACCGACCTGCCGAACGTCCGCAGGTTCGCGTCGATCGAGTCCTACCTCGAAGGCTGGGGCCTCTACACCGAACGCCTGGCCGACGAGATGGGCCTGTACTCGTCGGAAGAACAACGCCTCGGCATGCTGGGATTCGACGCCATGCGCGCCGGCCGGCTCGTCGTCGACACCGGCCTGCACGCGTTCGGGTGGTCGCGCCAGAAGGCCATCGACTACCTGCGCGAGAACACCGTGATGTCCGAGACCGAGGTCGTCGCGGAGGTCGACAGGTACATCGAGGCGCCCGGCCAGGCCCTCGCGTACATGGTGGGGCGCCTGGAGATCCAGCGTCTGCGCGCCGAGGCCCAGGCGAAGCTGGGCGACCGGTTCGACCTCAAGGCGTTCCACGACCTCGTGCTGGAGAACGGCCCCGTGCCGCTCTCGACCCTCGGCGACCTCGTCACCACGTGGGCCTCCGCATGATCGCGGAGGAGATGTTCGCGGCGTTCATGGAACGCGACCCGTTGTTCGGGTCGCTGCTGGGCGTGCCGGGCTGGGACGACCGGATCGAAGACCTGAGCGTCGACGGCGAACAGGCGTTGCGGGCCCGGCTCGCGGACGTCCTGCGCAGAGCCGAGACGAGTGGCGAGGACCCCGTCACGCTGGCGGTGGTCCGGCACCAGGCCGAGATGATCATCAACCAGATCGACGCGCGGCTGGTCGAGCACGTCGTCGCGGAAAGCCTGGCCGCACCGGTCAACCGCCTGCTGCTCAGAGCTTCCGAGACCGACATGTCGCAGCGGGCCGGGCTGGTGCCGCGGTTCGTCGACCAGGTGGCCGTGCGGGTGCGCGACTCCGGCCGCCGGCCGTTGAGCCGTCATCTGCGCAGCTCCGCGGCCCGGCTCGACGGTTTCCTGAAGTCTCCGGTCCAGGAATGGGAACACGACTCCTCCGCACCGATCCGGGCCTCGATCGCCGCGTATCGCGAGACCTTGTTGTCGCTCAAGGGGCGTGACGACGAGCAGGCCGGCCTCTGCTGGTTGCCCGACGGCGAGGAGAACTACCGCAAGCTGGTCCGCGACTACACGACCACCTCGCGCACCCCTGCCGAGCTGCACCAGCTCGGGCTGGACCTGATCGCGCGGTTGCGTGAGGAGTACGCGGAGGTCGGCTCACGGCTGTGGGGCACGTCCGACGTGCCGGAGATCTTCCGCCGGTTGCGCACGGAACTGTTGTGGGACAACGAAGAAGAGATGGTCGCGCACGCAGTGGAGGCGATCGCGCGGGCCGAGGCCGTGGCACCGCGGTGGTTCAGCCGCCTGCCGCGGATCGGCTGCGAGGTCCGGCTCGTGGACGAAGCCGAACGCGGGACCGCGCCGATCGCGTACTACCTGGAGGCGGCGCTCGACGGCAGCCGTCCCGGCGTGTACTGGCTGAACCCGTTGGGCGCCACCGAACGCAGCCGCACGCAGTCCGAGACGACGGCGTTCCACGAAGGGGTGCCCGGCCACCACTTCCAGACGACCCTGGCTGCCGAGACGGACCTGCCGGACATCCGCAAGTACGCGTCGATCGACGCGTACCTCGAAGGCTGGGGCCTCTACAGCGAACGCCTGGCCGACGAGATGGGCCTGTTCTCGTCGGACGAGCAGCGCTTCGGCATGCTCTCGGCGGACGCGATGCGCGCGGCCCGGCTCGTGGTCGACACGGGCCTGCACGCGCTGGGGTGGCCGCGTCAGCAGGCGATCGACTACCTGCGCGAGAACACCGTGATGCCCGAGCCGGAGATCCAGGCCGAGATCGACCGCTACATCGAGGTGCCGGGTCAGGCGCTCGCGTACATGGTGGGACGTCTGGAGATCCAACGACTGCGGGCCGAGGCTCAGGCGGAGCTGGGCGACCGGTTCGACGTCAAGGCGTTCCACGACCTCGTGCTGGAGAACGGCCCGATGCCGCTCTCGACCCTCGGCGAACTGGTCGCCTCGTGGTCATCTCTCCGCTAAGAAGGACAGCGTGACCAAGCTCGCGGATGAGATGTTCCAGGCCTTGATGGACTGGATGCCCCTGTTCCCCACGTTGGTGGGCCTGCCGGGCTGGGACGACCAGCTCACGGACCTGAGCCCGGAGGGCGAGCAGGCGTTGCGAGCCCGGATCACCTCCGTTCTGGAGAAGGCTGAGACCAGCGACGAGGACCCCGTCACGCTGGAGGTCGTCCGGCACCAGGGCAGGATGATCGTCGACAAGATCGACGCCCGGCTGTTCGAGCACACCGTCGCGACCGGGACGCACGCGCCGGTCAACGGGCTGCTCCTGATGGCGCCGCAGATCGACATGTCCAAGCGGTCGGGGAAGATCGCGCGGTTCGTCGACCAGGCGGCCGAGAAGGTGCGCGGCTCCGACCGCAGGCCGTTGCGCCGGCACCTGGAGTCCGCTGCCACGCGCTTGGAGAAGGTCCTCGCCGCGCCCGTGCAGCAGTGGGAGGGCGATCACTCCGCGGAGATCCGTGCCTCCGTGGCCGGGTTCCGCGACGTGCTGCGGTCGATCTCCGACGGCCGCGGCGACGACCAGCCGGGTCTGTGCTGGTTGCCGGAGGGCGAACGGAACTACGCGAACCTGGTCCGCAACTACACGACCGCCGCGTACACCCCTCTCGAACTGCACCAGCTGGGGCTCGACCTGATCGCGCGGTTGCGTGAGGAGTACGCGGAGATCGGCTCACGGCTGTGGGGCACGTCCGACGTGCCGGAGATCTTCCGCCGGTTGCGCACGGAACTGTTGTGGAACAACGAAGAAGAGATGATCGCCAGCGCGGTCGAGGCGGTCGCACGGGCTGAAGCCGAGGCACCGAACTGGTTCGGCCGCATGCCGAAGGTCGGTTGCCAGGTGCGCCTTGTCGACGAGGCGGAGCGCAAGAACGCGGCGATCGCGTACTACATGGACGCCTCGCTGGACGGCACCCGGCCCGGCACGTACTGGCTCAACCCGTTGGGGGCCACCGAACGCAGCCGCACGTTGTCCGAGGTGACCGCGTTCCACGAGGCCGTGCCGGGCCACCACTACCAGCTGACCATCGCCGCCGAGACCGACCTGCCGGACATCCGCAAGTTCGCGTTCATCGACGCCTACATCGAGGGCTGGGGCCTCTACACCGAGCGCCTCGCCGACGAGATGGGGCTGTACTCGTCGGACGAGCAGCGCCTCGGCATGCTCGGCACCGACGCGATGCGCGCCGGGCGACTGGTCGTCGACACCGGCATGCACGCGCTCGGGTGGACCCGGCAGCAGGCCGTCGACTACCTGCGCGAGAACACCGTGATGGCGGTGCCGGAGATCGACGCCGAGATCGACAGGTACATCGAGGCGCCGGGCCAGGCGCTGTCGTACATGGTGGGGCGGCTGGAGATCCAGCGGTTGCGCGGCGAGGCGGAGGCACGGCTGGGTTCGCGGTTCGACATCAAGGCGTTCCACGACCTGGTGATCGCGAGTGGCCCGGTGCCGCTGTCGACTCTCGGTGGTCTCGTCAACGTGTGGTCGGAGGCGGTCTGATGTCGCTCGCGGACGAGATGTTCCAGGCGTACATGGACTGGTCGCCCTGGAGCGCCTCGATGTACGGCCTGCCGGGCTGGGAGGACCAGCTCGAGGACCTGAGCGTGGACGGCGAACAGGCGTTGCGGGCGCGCGTCGCGGACATCCTGGGCCGGGCGGAGACGAGCGACGAGGACCCCGTCACCCTGGCCGTCCTCAAGCACCAGGGCGAGTCGATCGTGACCCGGATCGACTCCAGGCTGATCGAACACACGGTCGCGACCGGGCTCGCCGCGCCGGTGAACGCGCTGCTCATGCTCGCGTCGCAACTGGACGTGTCGCAGCGGCTCGGCAAGATCCCGAGGTACGTCGAGCAGGCGGGCGAGCGGATCCGCGACTCCGACCGGCGGCCGCTGCGCCGGCACCTCCAGGCCGGTGTGACGCGCGTGGAGAGGTTCCTGGCTTCTGCTCCTGAAGAGTGGGAAGGCGAGCTCTCCCCGGAGATCCGCGCCTCCGTGGCCGGGTTCCGCGACGTGCTGGTGTCCATCGAGGACGGTCGTGGCGACGATCAACCCGGCCTCTGCTGGTTGCCGGAGGGCGAGAAGAACTACGCGAACCTGGCCCGCAACTTCACGACCACGTCGCGCACCCCGGACGAGCTGCACAGGTTGGGGCTGGACCTGATCGCGCGGCTGCGTGAGGAGTACGCGGAGATCGGTTCGCGGGTGTGGGGTACGTCCGACGTACCGGAGATCTTCCACCGGTTGCGCACGGAACTCTTGTGGGACAACGAAGAACAGATGATCGAGCACGCGGTGGAGGCGATCGCGCGGGCTGAGGCCGAGGCGCCGAAGTGGTTCGGGCGCATGCCGAAGGTCGGTTGTCAGGTGCTCCCCGTCGCCGAGGCCGAACGGGAGACCGCGGGCATCGCGTTCTACCTGCCGGCACCGCTGGACGGCAGCCGTCCCGGCACTTATTGGCTGAACCCGTTGGGCGCCACCGAACGCAGCCGCACGTGGTCGGAGGCGACGGCGTTCCACGAGGCGGTGCCCGGTCACCACTACCAGCTGAGCATCGCGGCGGAGAACGATCTGCCCGACATCCGGAAGTTCGCGTTCATCGTGCCGTACCTCGAGGGCTGGGGCCTGTACACCGAACGCCTGGCCGACGAGATGGGGCTGTACTCGTCGGACGAGCAGCGGTTCGGCATGCTGAGCCTGGACGCGATGCGTGCCGCCCGGCTGGTGGTCGACACGGGTCTGCACGCGTTCGGGTGGACGCGGCAGCAGGCCGTCGACTACCTGCGGGAGAACACCGTCATGCCGGAACCCGAGATCCAGGCGGAGATCGACCGGTACATCGAGATGCCCGGTCAGGCGCTCGCGTACATGGTGGGGCGCCTGGAGATCCAGCGCGTGCGCGAAGAAGCGGCCGCCCGGTTGGGCGACCGCTTCGACGTGCGGGCGTTCCACGACCTGGTGATCGGGATGGGCCCGGTTCCGCTGTCGGTTCTCGATCAGCAGGTCACTGCTTGGACTGCTTCTCCATGACGGAGTTCCGCTTCGAGTAGGCGAAGTAGATGATCAGGCCGATCCCGAACCAGACCGCGAACCGCAGCCAGGTCTCCGGCGTGAGGAACGTGATCAGCCAGATCGAGAAGATCACGCCGATGATCGGCACCACCGGCATGCCCGGCGTCTTGAACGTGCGGGGCAGGTCGGGCTGCTTGTAGCGCAACACGATCACGGCGATGCACACGACGACGAACGCCAGCAGGATGCCGATGTTGGTGAGTTCGGCGGCCTCGGCGATCGGCAGGAACCCGGCGATGATCGCCGAGGCGATGCCCAGCACCCAGGTGATGCGCGACGGCACGTGCTTCACCGGGTGCGTCTTCGCGAACCACTTGGGCAGCAGGCCGTCGCGGCTCATCGAGTAACCGACGCGGGCGGCGCCCAGGAGGAACGTGAAGAGCACCGTCGTGATACCCAGGATCGCGCCGACGCTGATGATGATGCCGAGCGCGGGCAGGCCGATGTCGGCGAACGCCGTGGCGAACGCGGACTCCGAGTCGACGTCCTTGTAGCTCACCATGCCGGTGAGCACGAGACAGGCCAGCACGTACAGCACCATCGAGATCGCGAGCGAGTAGATGATCGCCTTCGGCATGTGCCGCTGCGAGTCCTTCGACTCCTCGGCCGCCGTCGACATCGCGTCGTAGCCGAACACCGCGAAGAACACCGTCGCCGCACCCGTGAGCGCACCCGAGATGCCGAACGGGAAGAACGGGTTGTAGTTGTCGGTGTTGATGTGGAACACGCCGACGCCGATCACCAGCAGCACCACGGCGACCTTGAGGTACACCAGCGTGGTCTCGAACCTGGCCGCGTTCTTCATGCCCATGTTCAGCACGTACGCGATCAGCAGGCACAGCACCACCGCGAACAGGTTCACCTTGTACGTGCCCGCGGCGACGTCACCTGTTTCGGTGCCCGGCGCGCCCAGCATCCACTGCGGCAGGTGGAGGTTGAGCAGGCTCAGCAGTTCGGTGAAGTAGCCCGAGATGCCGATCGCGACCACCGCCACGATCGCGGTGTACTCCAGCAGCAGGTCCCAGCCGATGAACCAGCCGACGACCTCACCCAGCACCGCGTAGCCGTAGGTGTAGGCGCTGCCCGCCTTGGGGATCAGGCCGGCGAACTCCGCGTAGGAGAACGCGGCCGCCGCGCTCGCGATGCCGGCCACGAGGAACGAGATCAGCACGGCCGGACCGGCGGTCTTGTTCGCGACGGCGCCGGCGAGCGAGAAGATGCCCGCGCCGATGATGCCGCCGATGCCGATCGCGGTCAGCTGCCACAGGCCCAGAGTTCTGGTGAGCCCGTCGCCCTTGTCCTCCGCGATCTGGTCGATGGGCTTGCGCCTGAAGACGCCCTGCGTAGTCATGCTTCGGCTCCCTTGCAGAAGTGGGTCCGGGCGAACCTATTCGTGTCAACTGTCACGCGGTTTGTCCGGACCCACCAATCAGGGAGCCAAATTTTGGCCGATTGTGCTGTTTGTGCTAGCGGGTGAATACGATCTTGCCCGCGGTCTCACCGTCGAGCATCTGCTTCAACCCCTGCTCCGCGTCCTCGAACTTGAGCTCCGCACCGATCTGCGGCTTGAGGCCGTTGAGGGAGCAGAACTGGATCAGATCGCCCAGCTCCTCACGGGTGCCCATGGTCGAGCCGACCACGCGCAGCTGCAGGAAGAACAGCCGCTGCAGCTCCGCGGCCGTGGCGTCGCCGGACGTGGCGCCGGAGATCACCACGATGCCGCCGGGCTTGAGCGCCTTCATCGAGTGCGACCACGTGGCCTTGCCGACGGTCTCGAACACCGCGTCGACCCGTTCGGGCAGGCGGGCACCCGACTCGAAGGTGTCGTGGGCGCCGAGGGCGGTGGCCAGTGCACGCTTCTCCTCGGTGCGGCCGGTGACCCACACGCGGAAGCCGGCGGCGCGGCCGAGCTGGATCAGCGCGGTCGAGACACCGCCCGAAGCGCCCTGCACGAGCATCGTCTGGCCGGGGCGCAGGCCGGACTTCACGAACAGCATCCGGTACGCCGTGAGCCACGCCGTGCCCATGCAGGCGGCCTCGGCGAACGACAGGTCGGCGGGCTTGGGCAGGGCGTTGCGGGCCGGCACCGTGACGTAGTCGGCGAACGTGCCCTGGTGCTTCTCGGTGAGCAGCGTGCGCTTCGGGTCGAGGGTCTCCTCTCCCGACCAGTTCGGGTCGCCGATGACCGAGTGCAGCACCACCTCGGTGCCGTCGTCGAGGACGCCGGCGCCGTCGCAGCCGAGGATCATCGGGAACTGCTCGGGCTTGATGCCGACCCCGCGCAACGTCCACAGGTCGTGCATGTTGAGGCTGGCGGCCCTGACCGCGACGCGCACCCACCCGTTCGGGACCTCGGGGTCGGGGCGCTCGCCGACGCGAAGCGAGGCCAGCGGGTTCTCAGGACTGGGTTCTGCTGCGTAAACGGCGAACATGGTTCGCAACATACCGAGGCAAGGCCTGGCCAAACGCGGTGACTCCGGTCACGAGGCTAGGCTCGGGGTCGTGGACTGGTTGGTGCAGTGGTGGGACGGAGTCGAGCTGTGGGTCGTGCAGCTGCCCGTCGCCGTGCAGTTCCCCGTCGTGATGATCGTGGTGCTGCCGCTCTGCCTGGGTGTGGCGCGGCTGATCGACCGCGTGGCTGACTGGGGTGCCAAGAACCCGGCGTCGGCGCCCGACGCCGCCCCTGAGCCGGAGCCCGAGCCCGAGAAGGTCGCCGCGTGAGCCCTGGTCGCCGCCTGACCGTCGCACTGGTCGGCCTGATCGCGCTGGTCGTGGTCGGGTGGTTCGTCAAGGACAACGTCGCGAACCCCGAGAAGCCGCCCGCGAGCATCCCGCCGTCGGTTTCCGCGCTCGCCGTGCCCGGTGTCTCGTCGGGCCTGGACGTCCAGGCGTTGTCGAAGCTGCCCGCCGAGGCCGCGAAGACGTGGAAGCTGATCGAGTCCAAGGGGCCGTTCCCGTACCCGCGCAACGACGGCGTGACGTTCCAGAACCGGGAGAAGCGGCTGCCGCAGAAGGACTCCGGGTACTACAAGGAGTACACGGTGCCGACGCCGGGAAGCTCCGATCGCGGTGCGCGCCGGTTGGTGACGGGTGCGGAAAAGGAAGTCTTCTACACCGCCGACCACTATTCGACGTTCGTCGTCGTGGACGTGTCGAAGTGAAACGGCACATTCTCGTTTCGGAAAAGAAGGCGGCGATCACGGCTATTGCCGAGGCGCTCGACTTTCCGGAGTGGTTCGGGCACAACCTGGACGCGTTGTACGACAGCCTGACCGATCTGTCCTGGCTGCCCGGCGGCGAGTACACGTTGGTCGTGCCGGTTGATTTGGACGCGTCCGTTTTGGAAGTGCTTCGTGACGCTGTGAAGCGGAACGCTGAATCAGGTGATCACAAGCTGCGGGTGATTCGCACAGAACGGTGACCCGGGCTGCGGATTGACCGTCCAGAGTGGACAGTGCGATTCCATGGGAACGCATTTTCGTCGCACGGGCCTTTTGCTCGTGCTCGCCGCGGTCGTCGCTGCCTGCGACTCGGACGCGGATCTGGGGCAGGTGTCCGCCGCCTCCGTGAGCGAGGTTGCCGCCAAGGCCGGGGACCCCGACTGCACGCAGGAAGAGCCGTTCACGCCGTTCGACACGATCGACGGCGACAACCCGATCGTCATGCAGAACGGCCGTGTGATCGAGCTGCGCGCGTCGAACAAGTCCAAGTGTGCGTGGGGGCGCATCTCCTCCGGTCAGCCCGGCGAGGAGATCTGGACTGACCGGAAGGACCCCACGGCCAACGAGCACGAGGGGCCCCTCGGTCACACACGCATCGACTCGGGTACCGCGAAGTTCACCGAGGCGTTCAAGAACGACGGTCGCGTCATGCGCGCCTGCGGGTCCGTGCAGGGCGTCGTCGAGTGCACCGGCTGGTTCTGATATCCAATATATTGGTTGAGATCCAATGTGTTAGTCGGCCGGCACCCAGGAGGGCCTGCGCTTCTCCTTGAACGCGGTGATGCCCTCCTGGCCCTCCGGTCCGCCGAAGTGCTGCGCCGACAGCTTGAGCATGTCCGCGAAGACCTCGCCGAGGTTCGTGGACCGTTCCTGCTGGAGCATCTCCTTGGTGGCGGCGAGGGCGTTGGGTGCGCCGAGCGCGAGCATGTCGGTGTAGCGGCGGACCTCGGCGTCGACGCCGTCGACCGGGACCGCGGAGTTGAGCAGGCCGATCTCCTTGGCGCGCTGGGCGTCGAACGCCTCGCCGGTCAGGAACAGCTCGTGGGCCTGGCGGGGGAGCAGGCGCGGCAGCACGGTCACCGAGATGACCGCGGGCACGACACCGATCCTGACCTCGCTGAACGCGAACGTCGCCTCGTTCGCCGCAACTGATATGTCGCATGCCGCGACGATGCCGACGCCACCTGCGCGCGCCGGCCCCTTGAGCGCGGCGACGACCGGCTTCGGGCTGGTCCAGAGCTGCTCGAGGATCGCGGGGAACTCGTTGACGCCCTGGTCTCCCGCGCTCGCGCCGGCGGCCTCCTTGAGGTCCATGCCGGAGCAGAACACGGAGCCCGTGTGGGTCAGCACGACCACGCGCACCTGGTCGTCCGCCGCTGCCTGGCTCAGGTGCTCCTTGAGCTCCCGGCGCAGCTGCGCGGACAGGGCGTTGCGGTTGTGGGGAGAGTCCAGCGTGATCGTCGCGATGCCACGCTGCACCTCGTAGTGGACCAGCTCGTCTGCCATGTCGCTGACCTTAGCTGTGGGAGTGGTTGACAGCATGCTGTCACTTATGACAGTCTACTGTCATGACAACGCAGACGGTGTACCTGGCTCTGGTCGACGGCCTTTCGGACTGGGAGTACGGCCACGCGGCCGCGCAGATCAACATCCAGGCGTTCCAGCAGCAGCCGGGGCGTTACGAGATCAAGACCGTGGCTGAGTCGCTGGACCCGGTGCGCACGGCGGGTGGCGTGCGGATGCTGCCGGACGTGACTGTGGCGGACGTTTCGCTGGACGACGCCGCGATGCTGCTGCTGATCGGCAGCGACTCGTGGGAGGCGGGTGCGAACGCAGCGCTGGGTCAGCTGGCGCGGCGGTTCCGCGAGGCGGGTAAGCCGGTGGCGGCGATCTGCGGCGCGACGATCGGGCTGGCGCGCGAGGGTCTGCTGGACGACGTCAAGCACACGTCGAACTTCAACGGCGAGCTCGGCACGTACGGCGGTTCGGCGCTGTACCAGGAAACTCGGGTCGTGCGGGACCGCGGCGTGATCACGGCGGGCGGCGCGAGCTCGCTGGAGTGGACGCGCGAGATCCTGTTCGAACTGGAGACCTCCCGGCCGACCACCGTCGACGCCTGGTACGAGTTGTACCGCGAGGACAGCATGGCGGCGTTCGAGAGGCTGATGGCGAGTGTCCAGGACTGAGGCGGGCGACGTGCTGACCGACGTCGTGATGAGGACTTTCCGCTTGTACGGAGCGTTTCTCGACGCGGCCGAGGTCATGACGAAGCCGGTAGGCCTGACCGCGGCGTGGTGGCAGGTGCTGGGCGCGGTGCTGCGCGAGCCGTTGTCGGTCTCCGGCATCGCCCGCGAGATGGGCCTGGCGCGTCAGTCGGTGCAGCGGATCGCGGATCTGTTGGTGGACAAGGGTTTGGCGGAGTACCTGCCAAACCCGGCCCACGCCCGCGCGAAGCTGGTCCGGCCCACCGCCGAAGGCTATGCGGCCATCGCGCGACTGCGGGACGCGCAGCACGAGTTCGCGAATCGTGTCAGTGCGCAGGTCCCTTTGGAGGACCTGCGCACGACGCTCGAAACGATGACCAAACTGATCGCGGCTATTCAGTGATGCCCGGCAGGGGTTGGGGCATCACGGGGGTCAGCCGATGGTCGTGGTCGTCAGCACCGGGTTCGGGTCCGGATAACCCTTCGAGGCCGCGTCGATCGGGAACCCGAAGACCACGACGACGGCGGTGAAGGTGAGACCGGGCGCGTCGTAGCTGGTGCCACCGAGCTTGGCCTCGATGGTCCCGGTGCCACCGGCCTGCAGGTTGATCGTCACGGTCGGCAGCTCGAAGTCGGCGCCACCCTTGATCGGCCCGGGCACGCTGAGCACGACGTCGTTGCCCTGCAAGGCAACCGTCGGCGTGCTACCCAGTCCAGAGCCGCCGGACAGCGACGCGGAGGTGAACTTCGAGTTGGCGGGCACCGGCAGCTTCAGCGCGAGACCCTTGATCTCGCGGACCTGCCGGTCCGCCGCCTCGGACGGAATCTTGTTCGGCGCGGGGTCGATGACAACGGCGACGGCCCCGTTGGGCGCGACGTTCGCCGGCGCCGACGCGTCAACCCCTTGGTCGAGCGTGAAGTCCGACGACTGCCCAGCGGCACTGGCCCTGAGCTTGTAGGTGATGTTCTGCGGTGCTGCTGACGCGTTGGTGGTGAACATCAGCATCGGTACCAGTACGAGTGATGCGATTCCGGCTAGCTTCATGACCTCTCCCCGATGAGTGGACGAGGGGCACTTCCAGCACGCGGCGTAATCACCTGACTACTCATGAGTAGGTTTCACGTCAACAGTTCACAGTTCACATCGCCCGAACGGCGCTGCACATTCGATCTTGTGGCGGCGAGCCGGCTGGGGCGTCGCGCGCAACAGCGGTTGGGCTCAAATGTGCTAGGTTTTGCCCATAGCTTCTGCCACTAGGTGGAGGAAGTAAGCCCAGGTGCGCGTCCGGACGGTCGCTGCCTGGGCTTCGCGCTTTCTAGGCCTGACCGAGGTCGACAACGGCGCCGATGACCGGAGCGATGCGCCGCTTCCACTCGCTGCCGGCGCCGTGGCACCACGCGATCGCGTCGCTGACCCACAGCGCGGGCTCGGCTGACGAGTGGATGTGTTCGTACACCAGGCCGGCGTCGCGAGCCTTGGTGCGGGTACCGATGACCAGCCGGTCACGACCGTTGGCCACGGGGTCTCGCGAGTCGAGCACCAGCCTGGTGACGCCGACGCCGATGGCGTCTTCGACCAACAGCGCCAGGAGCTTCGATCGAACGCGTTCGCTGTTCCCCCGCGCGGTGTAGATGTTCACGACGAAGTCACCGGCTGCCAGCCGATCGGCGATCAGCTTGCGCCGGATTGGCTTCTCGGTCTTGAAGTGCGCGCGCAGGGAGCCGGGAGCAGCAAGCCGCGCATCATCGAGCGAGTGGAGTGCAACGCGTTCGGGGAGATCTGGACGGCTGCCATGAGGTAGCCACCCCGTTCCGACTCGTCGACGAACATATGCATCCAAACAGGATCTCAGGTGCCACCGACAAATCCCGTTCGGGTGATCAGGCTGCGGGACGCGCTGATCAGCGACAGTGGTGGGCATGAGCGATCTGCGTGATCTCACCGCCCGCCTGGAGCGGCTCGAGGCCGAACTGGACCTGCGCGAGCTGGCGCACCAGTACTGCATCGCCGCGGACCATCGCGACCTGGACCTGTGGCGGACCGTCTGGACCGCCGACGCGGTGTGGGAGACCGGCCTCGACCCGACCACGTCCACACCGGGATCGACGCCATCTGCGCGGCCGTTCAGCAGCAGTGGCAGGCGTTCCCGCTCATGCAGCACGGCACGGTCAACCACGTCGTCGACCTCGGCCCGGACGGTGCCACCGGGCGCAGCGACATGATCGTCCACGTGCAGATCGAGGCCGGGTGGATCACCGGCGGTGGCACGTACGTCGACCGGTACCGCGTCGAGGGCGGCAAGTGGCGGATTGCGCGACGGACCGTGGTCCGGCCGTTCGACCTCGGCCCGCTGCCGGAGTGGGCGCCGTCAGACGACCGCTAGGCAGCCAGAGTCTGACGCGCCAACGCCTCGTCGTACCGGTCCAGCACGAGCTGCGCGACCTCGACGTCGTCACCCAACGGCTGCGCCACGACCGCGACGCCGGCCAGCGACGCGACCTTGTCCGGCAACAACCCCGGCGCGAGGAACCACGACGCCACAGCGATCCGCTTGGCCCCACGAGCCCTCAACCGTTCAACAGCCGTAGGCACGTCAGGCGACGCCATCGAGGCGAAAGCCGCCTCCACCCCGGCCCAGCCCGACTCACGAGCCCACCGCCGGGCGACGCGCGCCACGGCCTCGTTGGCCGGACCGTGCGACGACCCGGCGCCGGCCAGCACCACGCCCAAAGACCGGTCGCCAAAATCAATCCCAGCTTCGGAGAGCCGCCGCAAAGCCGCCGACTCCAGCCGCGGGTCGGGCCCGAGCACGTCGGAGACCACCGCAGGCACGCGTGACTCGGCAACAGCGGCGGGCACGTCGACCCGCGCGTGGAAAGCCTTGCCCAGCAACAAAGGCACGACCACGGCGGGCCCGCGCAACACGTCGCTCAACCGGGGCGCGCACAGGTCCAGGAAGCAGCCGCGCACGTCCAGATCGGGCCGCAACGACCGCACCACGTCCAACAACGAGTGGATCGACGCGGCCGACCGCGGATCACGGCTGCCGTGCGCGACGGCGACAAGAGAAGTCACAGCGCTCCCGTCAATCCACGAGCCCGCAGCACCGCCCGCTCCAACGGCCGGAACAGCAGCAGCTCGATCCCGATACCCACCAACAGGATCAGGAAGATCGCCGCGATCACCATGTTGATGTCGTTCAACGAAGACCCGTTGTGCAGGTACTGCCCGAGCCCGGTGCCCAGCTGAGGCGAGGTCGCGATGATCTCCGCGGCCATCAGCGACCGCCACGAGAACGCCCAGCCCTGCTTGAGACCGGCCAGATACCCAGGCAGAGCCGCGGGCAACAGGATGTGCCGAGCCGAAGCCAGCCGACCGGCCCCGAGAGCACGCCCAACACGCGGCAGCAGCGGCGGGATCTGGTCGATGCCGGCCACCAGACCGTTGGCGATCGAGGGCACGGATCCCATCAGCACCACGAAGTAGATCGTGGAAGGCGTCACGCCGAACCACAGGATCGCGGCAGGAACCCAGGCCACCGAAGGAAGTGACTGCAGGCCGGTCAGCAACGACCCGATCCCCGCGCGCACCACCCGCACCTTGGCGACCAGCAAGCCCAGCGGCGTCGCGATCAGGACCGCCGCGATGAACCCGAACACCGCGCGGTGCAACGAGGTCCACAGGATGCTGAACGCCTCGCCAGTGCTGACCGAGCGCACGACCTCGTCCCACACGTTGACCGGGGCGGGCAGGCGGAACTCCGGCAGGATCGCCGAAGCCCACAACGCCTGCCACACGCCCAGAAGCAGTGCGAACGCGATGATCGGTGGCACGCCCGTTTTCAGGAAACGGCGCCACAGCGGCGGCTTGTGCGCCTCTACGGGCACATCGAGCGCGTCGAGGCCGGCGCCGACCTTGTCGAGCGTGTCAGACGGCGTGGCCACTGATGACCTCTCGCAGATGGGTGTTGATCTCGCTGAGCACCGTGTCGGAGGAGTCCGTGACGTCCCACTCGCGCACCACACGGCCGGGGCGCGAGGACAGCAGCACGACGCGCTGGCCGAGGCGCACGGCCTCGCGGACGTCGTGAGTCACGAAGATGATCGCGGTGTTCGTGGTCTCCCACACGCGCAGCAGTTCGCTCTGCAGCACGTCACGCGTGATGGCGTCCAACGCCGCGAACGGCTCGTCCATCAGCAGCAGAGCGGGAGCGCCGTCCGAGGACACGGTGGTGGACGCCAGCGCGCGAGCCAGAGCCACGCGCTGACGCATACCACCGGACAGCTCGTGCGGACGCTTGTCCGCGACGTCACCGAGCCGCACGAGTTCCAACAGCTCCAGCGCACGACGCTTGCGCGCCAACCGGCCGACGCCCGCGAAGCGCAGCGCCAGTTCGACGTTGCGGGCAGCGGTGAGCCACGGCATCAAAGCGGGCTCCTGGAACATCACGGCCGGCCGCGACGTGTTGAGCTGCAGCTGACCCGACGTCGCGGCGTCCAGGCCGGCGACGATGTTCAGCAGCGTGCTCTTGCCACAGCCGGAAGCGCCGAGAAGGCACACGAACTCTCCGGGCTTGACCTTCAGGTCGACCCCGTCGAGCGCCACCACAGCCGAGTTGCCGTGGCCGAACACCTTGCGGACGCCGGCCAGTTCGACAGCGGTATCCACAGTGGACAGAACAGTGGTCTCAAGCGTGGCGGTCATGGTCGTGTGCCTTCCCCTCGGCTACTTCTTGTCCAGTCCGGCTGCTTGCACCTGCGGCTTGCCCTGTGCCTGAAGAACCTTGTTCAGCAACGTGAAGTCGGCGTACCCGGCGACGTTCGCGGCCTCCTTGGCCACGCCGGCGGTCACGGCGTCCTTCGCCAGCTGCGGGAACTGCTTGGCCTGCGCGTCGGTCGTGAGCTCGATGTTGTCCCACGCGGCGTCGAGCACCTTGTCGCCGAGCTTCTTGGACGTGAGCTTCTCCAGCGCGGCGTTCACTGTCTTCTTGGCCTCGTCCTTGTTGGCCTTGGCCCAGTCGATCGCGGCGACGTGGCCCTTGAGCACGGCCTCGACGGTCTCCGGGTGCTCCTGCAGGAACTTCGTCCGCACGATGATCACCGTGGTCGGGAACTGCCCGCCCTCCCACAGCTCCTTCTCGTCGATCAGCACCTTCGCGCCGGCCTCCGCCACGATCCGGGCCGACCACGGCTGCGGACCCCACACGGCCTGGATGTCGCCCTTCTTGAACAGGTCGAGTGACGCGGCGTTGTCCACGTTCGTCACCGTGACCTGGCCGGTGAGACCCTTCTCCGCCAGGAACTTCTTCAGCGACACGTCCTGCGTGTTGCCGAGCTGCGGCGTCGCGATCGTCTTGCCCTTGAGGTCCTCGATCGAGTTGATCTCGGGCTTCGTCACGAGCTGCGCGCCACCGGACGTGGCACCGGCGATGAGCTTGACGGCCTCGCCCTTGGACTTCGAGTAGGCGTTGATGGCGGGACCGGAGCCGATGTAGGCGATGTCGAGAGACTCACCGAGGAGCGCGTTCACCTCGTCTGGGCCCGCGTTGAACGTCTGCGTCGTGAGCTTGGTGGAGCCGAGCTCTTTCTTGAAGAGCTCCTTCTCCACGCCGATCAACGCGGCGGCGTGCGTGACGTTCGGGAAGTAGCCGACTCGGACCTCGGCCGCGGCGCCCTTCGACTGGGCGGCTGCGGGAGTGTCGCTGGAACCGGCACGGCTGCAACCGGAAAGCGCTGTCAGGGCAACGAGTGCGATGGCAACGGCGGGCTTGAGGTTCACGGCAGGAAAGCCTTTCAGGGACCGGGGGACACGAGGGCGTGGGTGTCGGGGGCAGCGATTTCGCTACCCCCGGTACAGCTCTCCACGCCGTCCTCAAGCAGCGGCAGCGGAGCCCCGACCAGTCCGGCGGCGAGCGTGGAGCCGTCGCTCGCGTCGATCACCAGGAAGGACCCGGTGCGCCGGCTGAAGCTGTAGTCGTCCAGCGGTACTTCCTCCGCGAGGCGCAGCGCCACGCGGCCGATCTCGTTGAGCTCCAACGAAGCCGGGCTGTCCACACTGGACAGCGTCTGCTCGTCGAAGCGGTCGCGCAGGTCGGTGACCATCGCCTGCACGGTGCGCGTGCCGTGCTTGACGAGGACTCTGGCGCCGGGTCGCAGCGGCTTCTCCGCGAGCCAGCAGAGGGTGGCGTCGAGCTCGTCGGTGACCTTGGGCTCGTTGCCCGCCACCGAGATCAGGTCGCCGCGGGAGATGTCGATGTCGTCCGCCAGCAGCAACGTCACGGACTGGCCGGCCGCCGCCTCCGCCAGTTCGCCGTCCGCCGTGTCGATCTTCGTGACCTTCGAGCGACGGCCCGACGGCAGCACCACGATCTCGTCGCCCGGCTTGATCGTGCCCGCGGCGACCAGACCGGCGTAACCGCGGTAGTCCAGGTGCTCGGCGGTGCGCGGGCGGATGACGTACTGCACCGGGAACCGGAACGGCGCGTCGTGCGGGTCGGGCTCGACCGGCACGTTCTCCAGGTGCTCCAACAGGGTCGGCCCGGAGTACCACGGCGTGTTCGCGGACTTCTCCACGACGTTGTCGCCGGCCAGCGCGGACACCGGGATCTCGACGACGGCGTCCTCGGTGTAGCCGAGGGCGGTCGCGTGCGCCGTGAACTCCTTGGCGATGCGGGAGAACGTCACCTCGTCGTAGTCCACGAGGTCGATCTTGTTGACCGCGAGGACGAGCCGCGGCACACCGAGCAGCGCGAGGACCGCGGCGTGGCGGCGGGTCTGCTCGATGACGCCCTTGCGCGCGTCGACCAGCAGCACCGCCAGCTGTGCCGTGGAGGCGCCGGTGACCGTGTTGCGGGTGTACTGCACGTGGCCGGGGGTGTCCGCGAGGACGAACGACCGCTTCGGCGTCGCGAAGTACCGGTACGCCACGTCGATCGTGATGCCCTGCTCGCGTTCCGAGCGCAGGCCGTCGACCAGCAGCGACAGATCCGGAGTCGCGAGACCGCGGTCGGCGCTCGCGCGGTGCACCGCGTCGAGCGTGTCCGCGAGCACGGACTTGGTGTCGTAGAGCAACCTGCCGACGAGCGTGGACTTCCCGTCGTCCACACTGCCTGCGGTAGCCAACCTCAACAGGTCGCTCATTTAGAAGTAACCCTCCCGCTTGCGGTCTTCCATGGCGGCCTCGGACAACCGGTCGTCGGCCCGCGTGGCGCCGCGCTCGGTCAGTCGTGACGCGGCGACCTCGGCGATCACCGCGTGGATGTCGGCGGCGTCGGACTCGACGGCGCCCGTGCAGGAGCCGTCACCGACCGTGCGGTAGCGAACCACCTTGCGCTGCAACGTTTCGCCCTCACGCGCCGTGCCCCACGGGCCTTCGGCGAGCCACATGCCGTCGCGCAGGAACACCTCGCGCTCGTGCGAGTAGTAGATGTCCGGCAGCTCGATGCCCTCGCGCTCGATGTAGTTCCACACGTCGAGCTCGGTCCAGTTCGACAACGGGAACACGCGGACGTGCTCACCGGCGCGATGCCGGCCGTTGTAGAGGTTCCACAGCTCCGGGCGCTGGCGCTTCGGGTCCCACTGCCCGAACGCCGTGCGCAGGCTGAAGATCCGCTCCTTGGCCCGAGCGCGTTCCTCGTCCCTGCGGCCGCCGCCGAACACCGCGTCGAACTTGTGCTGCGTGATGGAGTCCAGCAGCGGCACGGTCTGCAGCGGGTTGCGCGTGCCGTCCGGACGCTCTTCGAGGCGGCCGTCGTCGATCCAGTCCTGGACCTTCGCGACCTCCAGGCGCAGACCGTGTTGTGCCACAACGCGGTCGCGGAACTCGATGACCTCGTCGAAGTTGTGCCCGGTGTCGACGTGCAGCAGCGGGAACGGCACCGGCGCCGGGTAGAACGCCTTGATCGCGAGGTGCAGCAGCAGCGTCGAGTCCTTGCCGCCGGAGAAGAGGATCACCGGCCGGTCGAACTCGCCCGCCACCTCGCGGAAGATGTGAATCGCCTCCGATTCGAGGCGTCCCAACGTATCCAGAGCC
The DNA here is from genome assembly GCF_047445655.1 of Lentzea alba. GTDB lineage: Bacteria > Actinomycetota > Actinomycetes > Mycobacteriales > Pseudonocardiaceae > Lentzea > Lentzea alba_A. The sequence continues at coordinate 35,004 of NZ_JAJAEG010000038.1, read as the reverse complement.
AGTGTCATCCGTGCAACCCACATTCCGTCTTCGACTGACCGGCCCAACGGCCGCTGCGCGCGTCCTGGCCCGGCAGCGGCTTCGCGGTGCACGGCAGGCAGCCGATCGAGGGATAACCCTCCTGCACCAGCAAGTTCTCCAGGATGCCCTTCTCGCGGATGTAGGCGTTGAACTCGTCGTCGCTCCACGGCGCGATCGGGTTGATCTTCACCAGCCCGTTGCGCTCGTCCCACTGCACGATCGGCGTGTTCGCGCGGGTGGGCGCGTCCACGCGACGAACGCCGGTGACCCACGCGTCGTACTTCGCGAGCTCACGGCGCAGCGGTACGACCTTGCGCAGGTTGCAGCACTTCGCCGGATCCGACTGGTACAGCAGGCCGAACTCGCGTTCCTGATCCTCGACCGACTGCTCGGCCTCGGCGTTCACGATCCGCACGTCCGGATAGACCACGCCGACCGCGTCACGCACGCCGATGGTCTCCGGGAAGTGGTAGCCCGTCTGCAGGAACAGCACGTCGAAGTTCGGCTTCACCTTGGCGGCGAGGTCGATCAGCACGGCGTCCTGCATGTTCGAGGCGACGATGTAGCTGTCGCCGAACGTCCTCGCGGTCCACTCCAGCGCCTCGATCGCGGAAGCGTTTGCCAGCTCCTCTTGCGCGGCTTCGGCGACGATCCTGAGGTCTTCCTTGAGATCGCTCACTTCTTCACCTCCTGCGGCAGGTTGAGTCCGACGAACGAGACCTTGAAGACGCGGCGGCATCCGGTGCACAGCCACGCGTAGCTGGGTTCCTCCTGCGGCCGGAGGTCCTCGTCGCCGCAGTAGGGGCAGTAGAACGGCGTCGCGCGTTCGCTCATCGCAGCGACCCCTCTTCCGCGCGGGCGACCCACTGGGCGAAGCGCTCGTCGTCCTCGCGCTGCGCCACGAAGTTCCGCACGACCCGCTCGACGTACTCGGGCAGCTCGGCCGCGGTGACCTTGTGCCCGCGCAGCTTCCGGCCGAACCCGGCGTCGAGGCCGAGACCGCCGCCGAGGTGCACCTGAAAGCCCTCGACCTGGTTGCCCTGCTCGTCCGTGACGATCTGACCCTTCAGCCCGATGTCCGCGGTCTGGATGCGGGCACAGGAGTTGGGGCAGCCGTTGATGTGCACGGTGATCGGCGCCGTGACGCCGTCGACGATGTCCTTGAGGTTGGCTTCGAGCTGCGTGACGAGCTCGTTGGCGCGGGCCTTGGTCTCGACGATCGCGAGCTTGCAGAACTCGATGCCGGTGCAGGCCATGATGCCGCGCCGCCACGGCGACGGGTCGACCTGCAGGCCCAGCTTGGCGAGGTCGCTCTTGAGCGTCGGGATCTCGGCCTCTGGCACGTCCAGCACGATGATCTTCTGCTGCGGCGTGAAGCGGACGCGGTTCGAGCCGGCCCGTTCGGCGAACTTCGCCACCTCGACGAGGATCGAGCCCGACACGCGGCCCGCGACGGGCGCGGCGCCGACGTAGAACAGGCCGTCCTTCTGCTTGTGCACGCCGATGTGGTCGAGCTGCTGGTCGAGCGTCTCCGGCGCCGGGCCGTCGATCATCTTGCGCTTGAGGTACTCGTCCTCGACGACCTGGCGGAACTTCTCCGGGCCCCAGTCGGCGACGAGGAACTTGATGCGCGCGCGGTGCCGCAGACGGCGGTAGCCGTAGTCGCGGAAGACGCTGATGACGGCTTCCCACACGTCCGGGACCTCGTCGAGCGGCACCCAGGCGCCGAGACGCTTGCCCAGCATGGGGTTCGTGGACAGGCCGCCGCCGACCCAGAGGTCGAAGCCGGGGCCGTGCTCGGGGTGGTTCACGCCGACGAACGCGATGTCGTGGATCTCGTGGGCGACGTCCTGCAGCCCGGAGATGGCGGTCTTGAACTTGCGCGGCAGGTTCGAGAAGCGCGGGTCGCCGATGTAGCGCTCGAGGATCGTGTCGATCGCCGGCTGGCCGTTGATGATCTCGTCCTCGGAGATGCCCGCGACCGGCGAGCCGAGGATGACGCGCGGGCTGTCGCCACACGCCTCCATCGTGGTGAGGCCGACCGCTTCGAGCTTCTGCCAGATCGTGGGAACGTCCTCGACCCGGATCCAGTGGTACTGGATGTTCTGCCGGTCGGTGATGTCCGCGGTGTCGCGTGCATAGGTCTGCGAGATCTCGCCGAGGACCGTCAGCTGCTCCGTGGTGAGCGCACCGCCGTCGCTGCGCACGCGCATCATGAAGAACTCGTCGTCCAGCTCTTCGGGCTCCAACGTGGCCGTGCGGCCGCCGTCGATCCCGGGCTTGCGCTGGGTGTAGAGGCCGTACCAGCGGAACCGCCCGCGCAGGTCAGCCGGGTCGATCGAGTCGAAACCGCGGTGGGCGTAGATGTTCTCGATGCGGGCGCGGACGTTGAGCGGGTTGTCGTCCTTCTTGCTCCGCTCGTTGGGGTTCAGCGGCTCTCGGTAACCGAGCGCCCACTGCCCCTCGCCGCGACGCTGCTTGGCTCGCGGTGACGTCTGCGGCGGGACCATCGCCATCCTCCGGGGTTTCGAGGCGCTTCGTGCGCATGCGAGCCCAGAGGTGCTTGTGGTGGGGGCCTCGTCAGCGCACCAAGCGCCGACGGGAACAAATCAGCGCGCGGTTATGCCGAACGACGGCACATCGCGCTGGAGACACGACGGAAGTCGACGTGGCGCCGGGCCACGAGGCGAACTCCAGTCGAATGCATGCGACCAGTGTGCCTGGCGTCCAGAGCATGGTCCACCGCCAACCGCATGGTGGGATTGACGAGGCGAAGTTGACATCCTAGGCTGATTTCACTCCGTAATACTTCTGTCACCGACAGATACATCCCCTGGCTGTGCACCGCCGTTCGGGCTGTGTAGGGGACACTTGGCCCCATGCCCTCCGCTTTGCCCGAAGGCGAGCCCGCGCCCGCCGACGGAACGTTGCCCGCTTCCGCTCTGGCCGGTGTCGGTTCCCGCCCGTTCGGCATCTACGTGCACGTGCCGTTCTGCGCGACCCGCTGCGGCTACTGCGACTTCAACACCTACACGCCCGGTGAGCTGGGCACGTCCGCCTCGCCCGAGTCGTGGCTGGAGGGTCTGCGCCGCGAGCTCGACCTGGCTGCCGGTGTTCTTGGTGGCGGCGTGCCGGCCTCGACCGTCTTCGTAGGAGGCGGCACTCCGTCGCTGCTGGGCGCCTCGGGCCTGACTGATGTGTTGGATGCGATATATCAGTCGTTCGGCCTGGCTCCCGGCGCCGAGGTGACGACGGAGTCGAACCCGGAGTCGACGTCACCTGAGTTTTTTGCCGGTATCCGTGCCGCCGGCTACACGCGCGTGTCGCTGGGCATGCAGTCGGCCGCGCGGCACGTCCTGGCTGTTCTGGACCGCAAGCACACGCCCGGCCGCGCCCTGGACGCCGCGCGCGAGGCCCAGGCCGCGGGCTTCGAGCACGTGAACCTGGACCTCATCTATGGCACACCGGGGGAGCGCCCCTCGGATCTGGCCGAATCTCTGGACGCCGTGCTGTCCTCCGGCGTCGACCACGTCTCCGCCTACGCGCTGATCGTGGAGGACGGCACCGGCCTGGCCCGCCGCATCCGCCGCGGCGACCTCCCGATGCCCGACGACGACGTGCTGGCCTCGTCCTACGAGATGGTCGACTCGACGCTTTCGGGCGCGGGCTTCTCCTGGTACGAGGTCTCGAACTGGGCGACTTCTCCTGAGGCGCAGTGCCAGCACAACGTCCTGTACTGGAAGGGCTCCGACTGGTGGGGTTTCGGGCCCGGCGCCCACAGCCACGTCGGCGGCGTCCGGTTCTGGAACGTCAAGCACCCGGCGCGCTACTCGGCCCTGCTCGCCGAGGGCAAGTCGCCGGCGGCCGGGCGCGAGGTGCTGTCCGCGGAGGACCAGCGGGTCGAGCGGGTGCTGCTGGAGTTGCGCCTGGCCGAAGGGCTGCCGACCGATGTATTGGATACCGCGGGTCGTGAGGAGGCGAAGCAGGCGATCGCGGACGGGTTGCTCGAACCGTTCGACGACCGATGTGTGCTGACTGATCGCGGCCGACTGCTGGCCGACGCCGTGGTGCGCCGCCTGCTGCCTTAACGGGCGCGCAGGTCGTGCTGGCTGTGCGTCTCGGTGATGACCTGCCCGTTCTTCTCGTAGGTCACCAGCCCCCACCACAGCCCGTCGTCCCGCCGGGCCTCCTCCCAGACCACCGTGCCGCGCCACCACTCGTCGTCGCTGTGCACCAGGCACGGCTTGCCGGGCGCCGGTGGTGGTTCGCCGTCCCTCACCACTGACAGGTGTCTGCGCCTGTCCTCGTCCATGGTTTGGACCCTAGCGACCACCACCGACAATTCCGCTAGGGCTGTTCCGGTCCAGGTCGGGGGACCTTCACGTTGCCGTAGACGTCCCACCCCTCGGAGATCCGCTTGTAGTAGGTGTCAGCCCGCCCGGCGTCGCTGACCCAGTCGAACTCGCCCTTTCCCGGCGGCGTGGGATAGGTCCGCACCGCGTCGGCCATCAGCTTCGACTCGTCGAGCCCAGCCCAGATCGTCCGAGCCAGCTCGACCGACGGCGTCCGCAGGTACAGCCGGTACCCGAAGTACGCCTTGGCGATCGAGCGGTGCAGCTTGGCGGAGATCACCGTGCGTTCGAAGTACGCCTTCAGCTGCGCGTAGTCCGCGGGCTTCAGGAACCTCCGGACGGCCTCGACGTCCGCGAGCGACTTCTCGGCCAAGCGCACGCCGTGGTTCTTCTCGGTCACCACGTCGTCCAAATAGGACTGCACCATCAGGTTGCCCGGCGTGACCCAGCCGCGGTCCAGGACGTAGGGCGTCTCGTTGCGCAGGATCGGGTCGAGCTTGCAGTGCGGTGGCGCGAGGGTGTTCACGACGTCGATCCAGTAGTGGTAGCTCTTGTTGACGCCGTGTTTGACGTGCGCGACGGGTGGGTCGATCCACTTGCCCGACACGCTGCGGTGGTAGCCGGGGCAGTACGGGTCGTAGTTCAGGCGGGAGTGGTCGCCGCTGTTGTTGCCCAGCGTGTAGAGGACCGACTCGACGATCTCCTGCGAGCGGGCCAGCGCCTGGGCCACGCGCGGTGCGGCGAGCACTCCGTACTTGCGGCGCGCGAACTCCTGGTAGATCTGGGAGTTCGTCAGCTGCGGGGCGCGGTGCAGTGCCCACAGGTTCACTTCTGTTGGTGTGCCGACGATGTGGGAGTCCTGGAAGCGGTCGCCGCGGGCCACGTAGCCGATCACGTTGGGCAGCTTGCGGTAGTGCCGCAGGCGATCGGCGTGGTCGGAGACGAACGCGCCGGCCATCTTGCCCTGGCCGTTGTACTCGCCGGTCGCGTCGTACTCGATGAGCACGGGCCGTTCGATGCGCGGCACGGTGACGTCGATCGGGTGCGTGAGGAAGAAGTCGTGCGGCTGGGCCTTCGCCATCACGCGGATGCCCTGGTTCTGCACGAGGTCTACCGCGCGGAGGACGTTGTTCATTTCCTCCGGGAAGTACGCGAACGTGCGCACGTACAGCAGCTTGTTGCGCTCATCCGTCACCGACGCGACCTGGTCGACCAAGTACGCCAGCTTCTCCTCGGCGGTCTTCAGGCGGGTCGAGTGCTGGCGTTCCACGCGGGCGCCGGTCTCGATGAAGGTCAGGATCACCGAGTCGATGTTGGGCAGGAGGTCGAGCATCGCGCGGTAGTCGGCCTTGAACCACTCCCAGAACGCCGGGTTGTCCAGGTCGATCGTGCCGTTCGGGCCGGTGCGGAACTCGGCGGGGTAGTAGGTCAGGGAGTAGAGGGCGTGGTCCCAGACCGCGACCTCCTTGATGCCCGCCGCGTGTGCCTGGTCGGTGAGGCGGACCGCGCGTTGTCTGCGGGACTCGGACTCCTTGAGCTGGCGCAGGTGGTGGATGACGTCGTGGGACAGCTGGAGGTGGTTGATCCGGTAGTCCTTGGCGGCGGCGATGGTCCGTTCGTTGCCAGGATCGTTGTTGGACAACAACGTCCAACCGCGGATGTCTTCGGGTTTGGCCTCAGCGATGCCTGCCGGCGACAGCAACGCCATCGCCAGCAGGGCACAGACAAGCTTCTTCATGGACGCGGCACCTTGATGTTCGAGTAGCGGTCCCAGCCCTCGGAGAACCGCTTGTAGTAGAGATCGGCCTGGTTGGCGTCGATCACCCAGTTCCACTCCCCGGTCGGCGGTGCCGGGTACGCCCTCACTTGTGCGGCGAGAGGTTGTGCTTCGTCGAGGCCCTCCCAGACGGTGCGGGCGAGGTCGGCGGACGGTTCCTTGACGTAGATCCGGTAGGCGAAGTAGGCCTTGGCGATGGCACGGTGCAGCCTCGCGGTCAGCACGGTGCGTTCGAAGTACGCCTTCAGTTGCGCGTAGTCGTTGGGGCGCAACAGCTTCCGCACGTGCTCGACGTCGCGCAACGACGCTTCGGCGAGCTTCACGCCGTGGTTCTTCTCGGTGATGATGTCGTTGAGGTACGGCAGCGTCATGTGATTGCCCGGGGTGACCCAGCCGCGATCGAGCACGTAACCGGCCTCGCGGCGCAGGATGCCGTCGGTCTTGCAGTGCGGCGGCGCAAGGTGGTTCACCACGTCGATCCAGTAGTGGAAGCGCTTGTTCACGCCGTGCCGCACGTAGGTGGTGGGGTCGTCGACCCACTTGCCGGACACGCTGCGGTGGTAGCTGGAGCAGTACGGGTCGTAGTCCAGCCGCGAGTGGTTCGCGTTGTTGTTGCCCAACGTGTAGAGCGTCGAGGTGACGATCTCCGGCGAACGCGCGAGCGCCCGTGCGACCAAAGGCGCGGCGAGCAGTCCGTACTTGCGGGCGGCGAACTCCAGGTAGATCTGCGAGTTCGAGGCACCTTCGGAGGCCCGCTTCAGCGCGAACAGGTTGATCTCGGTGGGCGTGTTGGTGATGCGCGACTCGGCGTAGCGGTCGGTGCGGGCGACGTAGCCGATGACGTTGGGGAGCTTGCGGTAGTGCCGGAGCCGGTCGGCGTGCTCGGCGACGAGCGCGTTCGCGATCTTGCCCTGGCCGTTGTACTCGCCGGTGGTGTCGTACTCGATGAGCACGGGCCGTTCGATGCGCGGCACGGTGACGTCGATCGGGTGCGTGAGGAAGAAGTCGTGCGGCTGGGCCTTGGCCATCACGCGGATGCGCTTGTTCTGCACGCGGTCGATCGCGCCGATCGTGCGTTCCATCTCGGCGGGGTAGTAGCCGAACGTGCGCAGGTACAGCAGCATGCCGCGTTCGTCGATCACGGAAGCGACCTGGTCGACCAGGTAGGCGAGCTTCTCCTCGGCGGTCTTGAGCTTGGTCGAGTGCTGGTTCTCGACGCGGGCGCCGGTCTCGATGAACGTCAGGATGATCGAGTCGACGTCCGGGACCAGGTCGAGCATCTGCCGGTAGTCGCTCTTGAACCAGGTCCAGAACGCCGGGTTGTCGAGGTCGATCGTGCCGTTCGGGCCGGTGCGGAACTCGGCGGGGTAGTAGGTGAGGTTGTAGAGGGCGTGGTCCCAGGCGGCGACCTCCTTGATGCCCGACGAGTGGGCCAGGGAGGTGAGCCGGTTCACCTGGGCCTGCCGGCGGGGGTCGCGGACCTCCTGCAGGTCGTGCACGACCTCGTGGGACAGCTGCAGGTGGTTGACCTTGTACTTCTTCGCGGAGGCGATCACCTCGTCGGCACCCGCGTCGCTGTCGGACAGGATCGTCCAGCCGCGGATGCTGTTCCGGCTCGAACCATCCGCCAGCGCGGCACCGGGCGGAGCGAGCAGTGTCACTCCCAGGAGCAGGCACAACAATCTGAGACATCTGGTTCTGGGCAATGCGCGCACCCCTCACTAGACCGGGGCGACGGCGCCTCTACCCAACGGTTTGGTTGAGTGGTCAGTCAAGAGAACCGGCGAGTTCTGCGGTGTTTACATCGCCAGGACCAGGCAGGAAATCGGCTGGGTAAACTCGGGAGCAGTGGACACGGAGGTGAACAGCGGTGAACGCCGATGAGCGTCGGTTCGAGGTGCTGCGCGCCATCGTTGCCGACTACGTGTCCAACCAGGAGCCCGTCGGGTCGAAAGCGCTGGTCGAACGGCACAACCTGGGTGTGTCGAGCGCGACCGTGCGCAACGACATGGCGGCACTGGAGGACGAGGGCTACATCGCCCAGCCGCACACGTCCGCCGGCCGCGTGCCGACGGACAAGGGCTACCGGCTCTTCGTCGACAAGCTGAGTGAGATCAAGCCGCTCTCGCAGGCGGAGAAGCGGGCCATCCGCAGCTTCCTCGACGGGGCGCTCGACCTCGACGACGTGATGCGCCGCAGCGTGCGGTTGCTCGCGCAGCTCACCCGGCAGGTCGCGGTGATCCAGGTGCCGACCCTGTCGCGCGCGGCCGTGCGGCACCTCGAAGTGCTGCCGATCACGCCGTCGCGGCTGATGCTGGTGCTGATCACCGACACCGGTCGCGTCGACCAGCGCATCGTCGAGATGGGCGACGTGATCAGCGAAGAGGACACGGCGCTGCTGCGCGGCATGCTGAACCAGGCCATGGCCGGTCAGCGCCTGACCGACGCCTCGGTCAGGGTCGCCGAGCTGCCCGACGAGGTGCGGCAGGACCTGCGCGACCCGATGCTGCGGGTCGCGACGGTGCTGATCGAGACGCTGGTCGAGCACCCGGAGGAACGGCTGGTGCTCGGGGGCACCGCGAACCTCACCCGCAACGTCGCCGACTTCCCCGGCTCGCTCCGGCAGGTGCTGGAGGCGCTGGAGGAACAGGTGATCGTGCTCAAGCTGCTCGCCGCCTCCCGCGACCCCGGTCGCGTGCTGGTGCGCATCGGCGAGGAGAACGAGGCGGCTGAGATGCGCAGCACTTCAGTGGTGTCCATCGGCTACGGCAGCCGTGACAATCCGCTGGGCGGCCTCGGCGTCGTCGGACCCACTCGCATGGACTACCCCGGAACCATGGCGGCCGTCCGCGCGGTCGCCAACTACGTCGGTGAGATTCTGACCGGTCGTTGACCAGAAACTTCTTGCACTTGAGATGAACACGAAAGCGAACAAGGTGGCCAGGGATTACTACGGCATCCTCGGTGTCTCGCAGAACGCGACACAGGATGAGATCAAGCGCGCCTATCGCAAGCTCGCCAGGCAGCTGCACCCGGATGTCAATCCCAGCGAGGAAGCTCGCTTCAAGGAGGTGACGGCCGCCTACGAGGTGCTGTCGAACCCCGAGAAGCGCCGCGTCGTCGACCTGGGCGGCGACCCGCTCGACTCGAGCGGTGGTGGCCGCGCGGGCGGTGACCCGTTCGCGGGCTTCGGCCTCGGCGACATCATGGACGCCTTCTTCGGCGCCTCGACCGGCGGCGGCCGCGGTCCGCGCAGCCGCGTGCAGCCGGGCTCCGACGCGTTGATCCGGCTCGACATGACGCTGGAGGAGTGCGCGGCGGGCGCGACGCGTGAGCTGACCGTCGACACCGCGATCCTCTGCGACCGCTGCCACGGCAGCGGCGCGAACGGCGACTCCAAGCCGATCCGCTGCGACACGTGCAACGGCCGCGGCGAGGTCCAGTCCGTGCAGCGCTCGTTCCTCGGCCAGGTCGTGACGTCCCGCCCGTGCCCGGTGTGCCGCGGCTTCGGCGAGATCATCCCCGACCCGTGCCAGCAGTGCGCCGGCGACGGCCGCACGCGCTCGCGCCGCACCATCTCCGTGAACATCCCCGCCGGCGTCGCCGAGGGCATGCGCGTGCGCCTCGCGGGCCAGGGCGAGGTGGGCCCCGGCGGCGGCCCGGCCGGCGACCTCTACGTCGAGGTCGAGGAGCACCCGCACGACATCTTCGAACGCGACGGCGCCGACCTGCACTGCGTGGTCCAGATCCCGATGACGACGGCCGCCCTGGGCGCCACGTTGCCGTTGAAGACCCTGGACGGCGAGGAAGAACTGCAGATCGACCCCGGCACGCAGCCGAACACGCAGCTCGTGATGACGGGCCGCGGCATGCCGAAGCTGCGTTCCACCGGCCGCGTCGACGGTCGAGGCGACCTGCACGTGCACCTCGAAGTCGTCGTGCCCACGAAGCTCGACGCCGCGCAGGCCTCACTGCTGCGCGACCTGGCCGAGATGCGCGGCGAGAGCGAGCCTTCGTTGTCCCACAACGGCAAGGGCGGCGGCGGCCTGTTCTCCCGCCTGCGCGCCTCGCGCGGCAACCGGTGACCCTGCCGGTCTTCCTCGTCCCGGCGCTGCCGCCGGGCGAGGAGTTCGTGCTGGACGGCCCGGAAGGCCGCCACGCCGCGACGGTCCGGCGCCTGCGCGTGGGCGAGGAACTCGTGCTGTCCGACGGTTCTGGCGTCTTGGTGCGTTGTTCCGTGGTCGCGGTCGAGCGGGATGCGTTGTCTCTGCGCGTGCTTGAGCGTTCTGTCGAGCCTGAACCCTCGCCACGTGTCGTGCTAGCGCAGGCGTTGGTGAAGGGCGACCGCGGCGAGCTCGCCGTCGAGCTGGCCACAGAGGCCGGTGTGGACGGTGTGGTGCCGTGGCGCGCGTCCCGGTGCGTGGCGAAGTGGGAGGACGGCCCGCGAGGCGCGAAAGCGTTGGGGCGGTGGCGTTCCACAGTTCGTGAGGCAGCGAAGCAGGCCCGTCGCGCACGGGTCCCTTTCGTCGACGAACCGGTGAGCACTCCTCAACTTGCTTCGCGCGTGTCGTCGTCGGCGCTGACCCTCGTGTTGCACGAGAGCGCTACCGACCGACTGTCCGACGTCCCGTTGCCGGAATCCGGGGACGTGCTGCTCGTCGTCGGTCCCGAAGGCGGGATCACGCCCGAGGAACTCGACGCGTTGCGATCTTCGGGGGCCCGCGTGGTCCGATTGGGCCCAACTGTTCTGCGTGCTTCTACCGCTGCGGCAGTTGCTCTTGGTGCGCTCGGAGTGCTCACCTCACGCTGGTGACCCCAGTCACTTCCCAGGTGAACATCGGATGGATTGGCTTGACGCAAGTTGTAGCGAACCGCAGGCCTGTGGGGTTACCCTTGGTCGCAGAGGGGTTGATTGGTCTATCCGGAAACGGAGTAGACGATTAGGCCCTTCTGACCAAAGGACTCGCCGGACACCTCCCCCCTCGGTCCGGCGTCGGCGCCTCGCGGCGAAGCGACCCCCAGGCTTCGGACCGCGAGGCGCCCCTTTTGGGTTTTGGTCTGGCTGCTCGGCGCTTCGCGCCTTCGCTGCCTGACCCAAAAGCGTGTTTTTGGGGGCCGAGCCCCCAAACCCCAGCCGGGCGGCTTCGCCCCCGGACCCCCGGCCGGCTCGCCTTCGGCGTTGCGGCCCACCTATCTCGGACCCCCGGCGGGCTCGTCTTCGGCGTTGCGGCCCACCTATCTCGGGCTACCGGGCGGCTTGCCTTCGGCGTCGCGGACTGACTACCCATCCCGGATCCCGGCTGGCTCGCCTTCGCCATCGCTGTTTACCTGTTGCGGGCCACCAGTTGTGGCCAAGCCGTTGCGTGCTTTGTGTTGGGAACTCCTACTACTCAGGGGTCCGACAAGATCGGGTGCGTCGCGTAGGTTCTGGCGTGTGCAGCGGATTGCTTATGGGGAGCACCCCAGCCAGTTTGGTGAGCTTTATTTGCCTGACGGGGTTGCTGAGGGTGCTGTTGTCGTCATTCACGGTGGCTTTTGGCATCAGCGGTACGGGTTGGAGCTCGGGCGGCCGCTTGCCGATGTGCTTGTGAAGGACGGGTTTGCTGTTTGGAACGTCGAGTATCGGCGTGTTGGTGGTGACGGTGGGTGGCCGGTTACTGGACAGGACGTGTTGGCCGCGATTGAGGCGGTCGACATCGGGCCCGTTGTGACGCTTGGACACAGTGCTGGAGGGCATCTCGCTGTGTGGGCGGCCAAGCACAGTGCGCGAGTGGTCGGAGCTGTGGCTCAGGCCGGGGTGCTGGATTTCACACAGCACATCACGGCCAGGGCGTTGGAGTTGTGTTCGGAGGAGCAGTTCGCGGAAGCCTCGCCGGCTGCGCTCGTGCCCATTGGCAAGCCGGTGATCTGCGTTCACGGTGATCTTGACGAGGACGTTCCCGTTGAGCAGTCGGTCGGGTTCTGTGCTGTGGAGCCGGGGGCGGAGCTTGTCGTGGTGGAGGGGGCCGGGCACATGGACATGATCACGCCGGGCACCGAGTCTTGGGAGCGGTGCCGGGAGGCCGTCGTTCGGCTTGCGCGCGGCTGCTAGAAAGGGCCGGTGCCGAAGGTTGTCGACCACGAGGAACGTCGCCGCGAACTGGCCGAGGCCGTGTGGCGGATCGTGCAGCGGGACGGGATCGACCACGCGTCGGTGCGCGCTGTTGCGGCCGAGTCGGGGTGGTCGAGCGGGTCGTTGCGCCACTACTTCCCGACACAGGACTCGTTGCTGGGCTTTGCGATGGAGCTCGCGTACCGGCGGTTCATCGCGCGGCTGGAGCGGCTTGACGCCTCGGTCGGCAACCGGGAGCTGTTGAGGGCCTTCGCGCACGAGATGCTGGCGCTGGACGAAGAACGCCGGGTTGAGGCGGCGGTGCTGTTGTCGTTCTTGCCGCGGGCGATGGTGGAGCCGTCGTTGCACGAGTTGGAGCGCTACGGCACGCGTGAGTTGTACGGGGAGATCGCGCGTATTCTCACCGCCGCGCAGGAGGCGGGGGAGGTGCGGGACGGGATCGTGCCCATCAAGGCGGCGCGGCGGTTCGTGGTGCTGATCGACGGGCTCAACATCCATCACGGGCTCGGGCCGGACGAGCTCACGGTCGACGACATGGTCGAGGCCGTCGACGAGCACCTGGACAGCCTGTTCCTCTAGCGTCGGGGGATGTCCTGTTTGTTCTGCCGGATCGTCGACGGTGAGATTCCCGCGACGATCGTGCACGAGACCAAGACGACGCTGGCGTTCCGCGACATCCACCCGAAGGCGCCGGTGCACGTGCTGCTCATCCCGCGCGAGCACGTGCCGAACGCCGTCGACCTCAACGGTGACCAGCTCGGCGACCTCTTCGCCGCCGCGAAGGAGGTCGCCGAGGCCGAGGGGGTGGCGGAGAGCGGGTACCGGCTGCTGTTCAACACCGGGCCGGACAGCGGGCAGGAGGTCTTCCACGCCCACCTGCACGTCCTCGGTGGCCGTCGTCTCTGAGCTTGGCGGGCTCTAACCGAGGGCCTGCAGGATCGGGGCGTGGTAGCGGGCGCGGTCGCCGGGCAGCTGGTCGGCGTTCCTCACCATCCACGTGGCCTCGCCCCACGACTCCAGGCCGTGTGCGCGCACGAACGCGGTGACCTCCGGATCGTGCACGTCGACGCGGACCCTGCCGTTGCCGGCTGCGGAGTCGGCGATGAGCGCGCACGCGTCGGCCGGCGTGTCCGCGATGACCGGGCCGATCAGCAGCATGTCCTCGCGGACGCGCCACGAGCCCGCGATGCCGTTCGCCGACACCCGCACGGACCCCATGGCCAGCAACGCCTCCCAGAGGAACGGCCGGGTGATGCCGGTGACCTTGGTGTCGAGGGAGACGAGTTCGTCGAGGTTAGCGGGCGTGGCAATATGCGATATATCGGATATCGGGCCTGTGAACTCGCCCGCGTGGATGTCGGTGAAGCCGACTGCGTGGAAGTCCAGCTGTTCGTAGAGCGGGCGGCCCATCGCCGTCGCGAAGAGCGTTGAGACGCCCGTGTCCAATACATGGGATACCAGTCGGCGGCCGAGGCCCTGGCGCGCGCAGCGTTCGGCCACGAGCACCATGCTGATCGACGCCAGCTCCGGGTAGCGCGTCACGATCGTCGTGCCCGCCAGGCCCTCGGAGTCGAAGAGGCCCCAGCCCTCGCCACAGGTCAGCAGGAACTCCCACTTGCTCTCCTCGCGCGGCCACGACCGGCTCTCGGCCAGGTCGGAGCACGCGGTGAGGTCGTCGACGGTCAGTCGTCGCAGTTCCACATGTCCCCCAGGGTCATCCGAGCGCGAGCGACGCGGGCGCGAAGTAGCGCGACCGGTCGCCCGGCAACGTGGTCGCGCCGTGCACCATCAGTGCGCAACCGGTGTGCGTTTCAAAGCCGTTGGCCAGCAGGAAGGCGGTGACGTCGGCGTCGTCGGTGTCGACGCGGAACGGGCCTCCGCCCGCCACCACGTCGGAGATCAGCGCGCAGGCGTCGGCGGCGGTGGGCGCGATCAGCGGGCCGACCGCCGGGCCGTTCGCCAGCTGACGGCTGCCGATCAGGCCGAGTCCGCCCTCGAACTCCGCGATGCGCAGCGAGTAGCGCGACGGCGCGAAGTCCCAGAACTCGTCGCGCGTGTAGCCGCTGACCTCGCGGTCCAGAGCGGCGATATGCGATATATCGGATATCGCGACCGGGCGGGACACGTTGGAGGCTCTTCCGGTGAAGACACCGTGGAACTCGCGCGTCACCCCTACCGAGTGAAAGCCGAGCTTCGAGTACAGCGGTTCACCCATGGGCGTCGCATACAGCACGGACACGTCGGTCTCGCTGATATCCAATATATTGGACATCAGGGCGGTGCCCACGCCCCGGCGTTCGGCCCAGGTGCCGACCAGTACGCCGCTGATCGACTGCGCTTCGGGATAGGGCGTCGCCAACGCCGTGCCCAAGATCGTTCCACCGTCGAAAGCGCCGAGGCCGGGACCCAGCGTGAGCATCAGCTCCCACTGCGACGCCGGCCACGTCCAACCCCGGTCCGTGATGAGCTTCATGCACTCGGGTATGTCGTCACTGCCAAGCCTGCGGATCTCCACAATCGTGAGCACACACGGTGAGCAATCCGGTAGCCACCCATTTTCGGCCGGACTAGCATCGACGCAACAGATCCGAGCGACAGGAAGCAGGCCGGGGCCACGTGGCCGAAGAAACACAGCAGAGCACCAAGGAAGGTCAGTCCCGGTTCGCCGTGCCAGACGGCGCGGTGCTCAGCCTGCTGGGGTCGCGTGACGAGAACCTCCGGCTCGCCGAGGAGCTGCTCGACGCCGACGTGCACGTGCGCGGGAACGAGATCACCCTGTCCGGCGATCCCGCCGACGTGGCCTTCGCGGAACGGGTCTTCAGCGAGCTCGTCACCCTGGCCAGCCGCGGCCAGGCGGTCGACCAGAACACCGTCCGCCGCACCGTCGCGATGCTCAGCGCGAACGCCGAGGAGTCGCCCGCCGCGGTGCTGAGCCTGGACATCATCAGCCGCCGCGGCCGCACGATCCGGCCCAAGACGCTGAACCAGAAGCACTACGTCGACGCGATCGACAAGAACACCATCGTGTTCGGCATCGGCCCCGCCGGCACCGGCAAGACGTACCTCGCCATGGCCAAGGCCGTGCAGGCGCTGCAGTCCAAGCAGGTCAACCGCATCATCCTCACCCGCCCGGCCGTCGAGGCGGGCGAGCGGCTCGGCTACCTGCCGGGCACGCTCTACGAGAAGATCGACCCGTACCTGCGCCCGCTCTACGACGCGCTGCACGACATGGTCGACCCGGAGTCGATCCCGCGCCTCACCCAGGCCGGCACGATCGAGGTCGCACCGCTGGCGTACATGCGCGGCCGGACGTTGAACGACGCGTTCATCATCCTCGACGAGGCGCAGAACACGACGCCCGAGCAGATGAAGATGTTCCTCACGCGGTTGGGCTTCGGCTCGAAGGTGGTCGTGACGGGTGACATCACCCAGGTCGACCTGCCCGGTGGCCAGCGCAGCGGGTTGAAGGTCGTCAAGGACATCCTCGAAGGTGTCGAAGACGTGCACTTCTCGGTGCTGACCAGCCAGGACGTGGTGCGCCACCGCCTGGTCGGCGACATCGTCGACGCGTACGAGAAGTGGCAGGTCCAGCAGGACCTCGTCGACCAGAACGGGCAACACCACGGACCCGGTGCACGCCGGGGGAACCAGCGCCGGGGACGATAGGCGCCGTGAGCATCGAGATCGCCAACGAGTCGGGTGTCGGAGTCGACGAGGGTTCCATCGTCTCCGCCGCCCGCTTCGCGCTGGACCGCATGGGTGTGAGCCCGCTGGCCGAGCTGTCCGTCCTGCTCGTCGAGCTGGACGTGATGGCCGACCTGCACGAGCGCTGGATGGACCTGCCCGGCCCCACGGACGTCATGGCCTTCCCCATGGACGAGCTGGACTCCGCGCGCCGGCCGGACGCGGCGGGCCTCGGCCCGGCGCTGCTCGGGGACATCGTGCTGTGCCCGGCGTTCGCCAAGGACCAGGCCAAGAAGGCAGGCCACGGCCTGCTGGACGAGCTGCACCTGCTGACCGTGCACGGCGTGCTGCACCTGCTCGGCTACGACCACGCGGAGCCTGCCGAGGAACGCGAGATGTTCACGCTGCAGAACCGCATCCTCGCGGACTTCCGCACCGCGCGGGACGAGGCGGAGCGGGCCGCGCACCAGCGCAGCACGGACGACAAGGTGCTCGGCGCCGTCGGCCTGGACGAGCAGAAGCCCCAGGAAAAGTCACTGCAGCATCCCGAAGAAGACTGACGCGCGATGAGCGAGAACCCCGCCAGTGTGATCGTGCTGGCCGTTCTGCTCGTGCTCGCCGCTGGTGTCTTCGCGTGTGTGGACGCCGCGCTTGGCACCGTGTCGCGGGCACGGGTGGAAGCCCTGCAACGGCAGGGTCGCTGGGGCACCGGGCAGCTGCTGCAGGTCCTCAACGACCGGCCGCGGCACGTCAACCTGTTGCTGCTGCTGCGCCTGTTCTGCGAGATGCTGGCGGCGGTGCTGGTCACGACGGTGTTCCTGCGGTACGAGGACCAGGACTGGCTCGCTGCCCTGTACGCCTGCCTGAGCATGCTCGTCGTGTCGTACGTGCTCGTCGGCGTCGGACCCCGCACCATCGGCCGTCAGCACCCGTACGGCGTGAGCCTGATCGCCGCCGGCACGGTCCGCCAGCTCGGCCGCGTGCTGGGCCCGTTGTCCAAGCTGCTGATCCTCATCGGTAACGCGATCACGCCCGGCAAGGGCTTCCGCGAGGGCCCGTTCAGCTCCGAGGTCGAGCTGCGCGAGCTCGTCGACATGGCGCAGGAACGCGGCGTCGTCGACGAGGGTGAGCGCGAGATGATCCACTCGGTGTTCGAGCTGGGCGACACCATCGCCCGCGAGGTCATGGTGCCGCGCACCGAGATCGTGTGGATCGAGCAGTCGAAGTCGCTGCGGCAGGCGCTCGCGCTGTCGTTGCGCACCGGCTACACGCGCGTCCCGGTGATCGGCGAGAGCGTCGACGACGTGCTCGGCGTGGTGAACCTCAAGGACCTCATGCGGGCCACGCTCGCCGAGGACGAGGACCCGAAGAGCGTGTCGGAGCTGATGCGCCCGATGAGCTTCATCCCGGACAGCAAGCCCATCGCGGACCTGCTGCGCGAGATGCAGGTGTCGCGCCGGCACATGGCGATCGTGGTCGACGAGTACGGCGGCACCGCGGGCCTGCTGACCATCGAGGACATCCTCGAGGAGATCGTCGGCGAGATCACCGACGAGTCCGACACCGACGACCGCCCGCCGGTCGAGCACCTCGACGACGGCGCCGTGCGGGTCAGCGCGCGCCTGCCGGTCGACGACCTGGACGCGTTGTTCGGCACCGAGCTGGACGACCACGAGGTCGAGACCGTCGGCGGCCTGCTCGCGCAACGGCTCGGGCGCGTGCCGCTGCCCGGTACCGAGGCCGAGATCGCGGGCCTGCGCATGCGGGCAGAGGGCGGCAAGGACGAACGCGGCCGCATCCGCGTCACGACCGTGCTCGTGCGTCCCGTGCAGAAGGAGAACGAAGAAGATGACTGACATCAACCCTGAGGACGCCAAGCTCGTCACGCTCGCGCGCTCGGTCCGTGCGCGCAACGGTGCCCCGGAGGGCGCGGCGGTGCGGGACCTCGACGGCCGCACGTACAACGCGTCCACGGTCGCGTTGCCGTCCCTCAAGCTGACGGCGCTGCAGGCCGCCGTCGCCGCCGCGGTGTCGAGCGGTGCCGAAGGGCTCGAAGCCGCGGTCGTGGTGACCGACGCGGGAACGCTGGACGAAATTTCGGTCAAAGCGGTTCGCGATCTGACTGCAAATGGCCCTGTATTCCGTGCGACCCAAGATGGGGAAATCGCGGAAGTGATCTGAACGCACGATTGACCGTGCGCGCAATTCCGTCCTAGGTTCGGTCGCGGGGAGAAATTCGCGACCAACCGAGGATGGTCATGAAAAAACTCAGATCCGTTTTCGCCGTGCTGTCGTTGCTGCTCGCCGGTGCCGTCGTCACCGCACCGGCGCACGCCCGGGAACAGGCACCTCAAGTCCAGGTGCCGGCCGCCACGGACCGGCTGACCGGCCTGATCACCGGCCACGAACGCGGCGTCACCACACAGGCCTGGTCAGGCTGGGAGTCGCTGGGCGGCTACCTGATCTCGGCGCCGGCGGTCTCGTCGTGGGCGCCGGGCAGGCTCGACGTGTTCGCCGTCGGCCAGGATCGCGCACTTTGGCACAAATGGTATGACGGCGGCTGGTCCGGATGGGAGTCGCTCGGCGGCTATTTGACGTCAGCGCCTGCCGCTGTTTCGTGGAGCAACGGAAGAATTGACGTTTTTGCGCGCGGCGGTGACAACGCGCTGTACCACAAGTGGTATCAGAACGGCTGGTCCGGCTGGGAGTCGTTGGGTGGTGTGCTGACCTCCGCACCCGGCGTTTCCTCGTGGAGCGCGGGCCGGCTCGACGTGTTCGTGCGCGGCACGGACAACGCGATGCACCACAAGTGGTACGACGGCGGTTGGTCGGGCTGGGAGTCGCTCGGTGGCGTGCTCACCACGTACCCGGCGGCCGTCTCGTGGGGGCCGGGACGCATCGACGTGTTCGTCGGCGGCACCGACTACGCGATGCACCACAAGTGGTACTCCGGCGGTTGGTCGGGCTGGGAGTCGCTGGGTGGCGTGCTCACCTCGGGCCCCGGCGCGTCGTCGTGGGCATCGGGCCGGCTCGACGTGTTCGTCCGCGGTACGGACAACGCGATGCACCACAAGTGGTACCAGTCCGGTTGGTCGGGCTGGGAGTCGCTCGGCGGCGGCCTGATCTCGGGCCCAGCAGCGGTTTCGTGGTCCTACAACCGCATCGACACCTTCGTGATCGGCGGTGACAACGCCCTCTGGCACAAGTGGTGGGCGTGATCAGGTAGCAGATTCCGGGACCGGCAACAACCCCGTTGCCGGTCCCAGGGACAATGGAGAGATGGATGGTTACCGCTCCGGGTTCGCGTGCTTCGTCGGCCGCCCGAACGCAGGGAAGTCGACGCTGACGAACGCGCTGGTGGGCACGAAGGTCGCCATCACGTCCAGCAAGCCGCAGACCACCCGCCACACGATCCGCGGCATCGTGCACCGCGAGGACGGCCAGCTCGTGCTGGTGGACACGCCCGGCCTGCACCGGCCGCGCACGCTGCTCGGTCAGCGGCTCAACGACCTGGTGCGCGAGACGTGGTCCGAGGTCGACGTCGTCGGCTTCTGCGTGCCCGCCGACCAGAAGGTCGGCCCCGGCGACAAGTTCATCGCCGCCGAGCTGGAGAAGGTCGCCAAGCGCACGCCCGTGGTCGGCATCGTCACCAAGACCGACCTGGTGTCGCCGCAGCAGGTGATGGAACAGCTGCTCGCGCTGCAGAAGGTCATGGAGTTCGCCGAGATCATCCCGGTGTCCGCGGTCGACGGCTTCCAGGTCGACAAGCTGAGCGACCTGCTGCTGCAGAAGCTGCCGGAGGGGCCGCAGCTGTTCCCGGACGGCGACCTGACCGACGAGCCCGAGCAGACCCTGGTCGCCGAGCTGATCCGCGAGGCCGCGCTGGAGGGCGTGCGCGACGAGCTGCCGCACTCCATCGCCGTGGTGGTGGAGGAGATGCTTCCGCGCGAGGGTCGCGACGACCTGATGGACATCCACGCGTTCGTGTTCGTGGAGCGGCCGTCACAGAAGGCGATCATCCTGGGTCACCGGGGTGAGCGGCTCAAGCAGGTCGGCATGACCGCGCGCAAGCAGATCGAGGCGCTCCTGGGCACCCGCGTGTACCTGGACCTGCACATCAAGATCGCCAAGGACTGGCAGCGCGATCCGAAACAGTTGCGCCGCCTCGGGTTCTGATGGCGAACCTCTACCGCGACACCGGCATCGTGCTTCGGGTGCAGAAGCTCGGTGAAGCGGACAGGATCATCACCTTCCTGACCCAGCGGCACGGCAAGCTGCGTGCCGTGGCGAAGGGCGTGCGGCGCACGTCGTCGAAGTTCGGCGCGCGGCTGGAGCCGTTCTGCCACGTCGACGTGCAGTTCCACCCCGGCCGTTCGCTCGACATCATCACCCAGGTGCAGACGCTGGACGCGTTCGGCGTGGGCATCGTCAACGACTACCAGCGCTACACGGCCGCATGCGCGATCCTTGAGACCGCCGACCGTCTCACCGCCGAAGAAGGCGAACCGGTCGTGCGGCTCTATCTGCTCGTGACGGGCGCTCTCAGGGCGTTGGCTGCGGCGGAACGTGACCCGTCGCTGCTGTTGGACGCGTTCCTCATGCGTGCGATGGCGTTCGCCGGTTGGGCGCCCGCGGTCAACGAGTGCGCGAAGTGCGGTGATCCCGGTCCGCACCGGGCGTTCAGCGTCCAGGCGGGCGGATCGTGCTGCCCGAACTGCCGTCCGCCGGGCTCCGCGTCGCCGTCGCAGGACACGCTCGCGTTGCTCTCGGCGTTGCTGCACGGGCAGTGGAACGTGGTCGACGAGATCCCGCACCTGGCCCGGCGCGACGCGAGTGGCCTGGTCGCGGCGCACCTGCAGTGGCACCTCGAACGGCAGCTCCGGTCGTTGCCTCTGGTCGAACGAAAGGCACAGCCGGACGGCGGCTAATGTGGCGCCTACCGACAACGGTTTTCGCTCGAAAGGATGCTCCGTCTCATGCTGCGTCGCCGCCGCTCTGAGCGAGAGAAGCGCGTCCCGCGCCCGCCGGAGCCGCACCCGTCCGGCGCGGTGCCTCCGCAGATTCCCGCCGAGTTCGTGCCCAAGCACATCGCGATCGTGATGGACGGCAACGGCCGTTGGGCCAACCAGCGCGGACTGTCCCGCGTCGAGGGCCACAAGCGGGGCGAGCAGGTCGTCGTCGAGGTCGCCAAGGGTGCGATCGAGATGGGCGTGAAGTGGCTGTCGTTGTACGCCTTCTCCACCGAGAACTGGCGCCGCAGCCCCGAAGAGGTCCGGTTCCTGATGGGCTTCTCCCGCGACGTGATCCACCACCGCACCGACGAGCTCGACGAGCTGGGCGTGCGGGTCCGCTGGGCAGGACGCCGGCCGCGGTTGTGGCGCAGCGTGATCAAGGAGCTGGAGGTCGCGGAGGAGCGCACCCGCGACAACGACCAGCTCAACCTGGCGATGTGCATCAACTACGGCGGCCGCGCGGAGATCGGTGACGCCGCCCGCGAGATCGCGCGACTGGCCGCCGCGGGGCAGCTCAACCCCGAGAAGGTCGACGAGAAGACCATCGCGCGCTACCTCTACCAGCCCGAGATGCCGGACGTGGACCTGTTCATCCGGCCGTCCGGCGAGCAGCGCACGTCGAACTTCATGCTCTGGCAGTCCGCGTACGCCGAACTGGTGTTCCAGGACATCCTGTGGCCCGACTTCGACCGCCGTGACCTGTGGCGGGCCGTCGAGAAGTTCGCCGAGCGCGACCGCCGCTTCGGTGGTGCGATCGACAAGCCCGATTCGGAGGTGTCGTGAACGCGAGCGGTGAGGCTCTGGAGGCCGCGCGCAAGGCGCTGGAGCTGTTCCACGACGTGTCCGTGGACGACGACGGCGCGTTGAGCTTCCGCCACGGCGACGTGCCGTGCGCCGTGCAGGGCATGGAACTGGCAGATGGCCTGACCGTGCTCTCGTTAACGGTCGTGGTCGCGTGGGACCTGGTCGGTGACGTGGCTCAATGGGTGGCCGAACGCGCTGGTCAGGGCCTGTTCGGCACGCTCGGCGTCATCGCGTCCGAGCGGGGCACCGACGTGATGCTGCGGTACGCGTTCCCGGCGGACGGCCTCAAGCCGGAACCGCTGAGCACGCTTCTGATGCTGGTTGTGTCGACCGCGTCGCAGGTGCGCGGCGAGCTCCTCTCCCGCTTTTCTTGAGAAAGGACCCTTCCATGGGTGGCGTGATCATTTACGAGCCGGAAGAGGACTCGGACGTCAACGAGTTCCCGTGGACCGTCACGTTCGAGCCCTCGGGCGGCGACGAGTGGGACTCGTTCATCTGCGGCCCGTACGAGCGCGACCACGCCGTCGCGCTGGCCGAGGCCGTGGCCCTGGACGACGCCGAGGGCGGCGTGCTGGCCATCGTGAAGCCGATGCTGCCGGCCCTTTCGGCTGAGGACGTCTCCGCCACGATCGAGGAGCTGCGTGAGGCCGCCCTCGAAGAGGAAGAGGACGACGAGACGGTCAACGGCACGCCCGTCGACTTCGACGACGACGACCTCGAAGAGGAAGAGGCCGAGTTCGCCGAGCCGCCGTCGCCCGAGGAGATCCGCGAGGGCATGGCGCGCACCTACCGCCGTCTGCTGGACCTGGACGCGGAATGACGATCACCGGCGAGATCCGCTCGTCGAAGCGGCGTTCCGGCCCGCCTCGGCTGAAGATCACGTCGTTGGAGGTGCTGTGCGGGATCCTCGTTCTCGCACTGCTCTTCCAGTCCAAGCTCGTTGATCTTCTCGACGTGCCGAAGCTGCGCACCGCCTCGACCGTGTTCGTGGCGATCTGCGTGCAGGCCATGCCGTTCCTGGTGCTGGGCGTGCTGATCTCCGGAGCGATCGCGGCGTTCGTGCCGGCTTCGGCGCTGCGCAAGCTGCTGCCTGCCAAGACCGCTTTGGCCGTGCCCGTGGCTGGTGTCGCGGGCATCGCTCTGCCGGGCTGTGAGTGCGCTTCGGTGCCGGTCGCTCGGCGGTTGATGCAACAGGGCGTCGCTCCGGCTGTTGCTCTGACGTTCCTGCTGGCCGCGCCTGCGGTGAACCCGATCGTGCTGGTGTCGACCGCGGTGGCGTTCAACGACACCCCGATGATGGTCGTCGCGCGGTTCGTGGGGTCCCTGCTGACCGCGATGGTAATGGGCTGGCTGTGGGTCCGCTTCGGCAAGATGGAGTGGATCGCCGAGCGCGCTCTGGCGCGCCTTGGGGATCACGACGGTACTTCTCGTTGGACCGTCTTCGCCGAGAGCGCGCGCCACGACCTCGTGGACGCCGGCGGGTTCCTGGTGCTGGGCGGGCTGTTCGCGGCGGCGTTCAAGACGTTCGTGCCGGTCGCGTGGATGCAGACGCTGGGCGGTCAGATCGTGCTCGGCGTGATCGTGATGGCGCTGCTGGCTGTGATCCTGGCGCTGTGCTCGGAGGCGGACGCGTTTGTCGCGGTCGCTTTCTCGGCCTTGCCTTTGTTGCCGCGGCTGGTGTTCCTGGTCGTCGGCCCCGCCGTCGACGTGAAGCTGATCGCGCTGCAGGCCGGTGCGTTCGGCAAGTCCTTCGCCTTCCGCTTCGCACCCGCTACCTTCGTGGTGGCGATCTTGTGCGCTGTGGTGACAGGAGTGGTGCTGCTGTGAGGCGGGAAACCCAGAACATCCTGCTGGTGCTGCTCGGCGGCGCGCTGCTGAAGATCAGCTTCTCGGGGCTTTACCTGCGCTACGTGCAGAAGGGTCTGCTGCCGCTGCTGATCGCGGCCGGGACCATCATGATCGGGCTGGCGCTGTTCGCGATCGTCCGGGACATCCGGCGTGGCAAGGCCTCCGATGAGCACGACCACGGCGGGCACTCGCACTCGTCGCGCTCCACCTGGTTGATGCTGCTGCCGGTGCTGGCGGTGTTCCTGATCTCGCCGCCTGCTCTGGGTGGCGATGTCGTGAGCTCTGCCGCCGACACGAACCAGACGCAGCGGTCCCGCAACCTGCTGGGTGAGCTGCCTTCTGGTGACGTGATCCCGTTGTCCATGACGGAGTTCGTCACGCGCACGGCTTGGGACGAGTCCGGCACGTTGGACAACCGGCGGGTTCGGTTGACCGGGTTTCTGACGCGTGCGGACGGCGACACGTTCGTGGCGCGGCTCGCGATCTCGTGTTGCGCGGCGGACGCACGGCCGTTGAAGGTGCGGCTGACCGGGGACGTGCCCTCGCTGCCTGATGAGCAGTGGGTGGAGTTGACCGGCAAGGTCGTGCCGAAGTCGGCGTCCGAGAAGAACTCCTGGGTGCCGAGCTTCACGGTGGAGTCGTCGACGCCGGTGGCCCAGCCGGTCGAGCCCTACGAGTCCTAAGCCTGCTTGAGCCCCTTCGCCGCGCACTCCGCGCAGGTGCCGAAGATCTCGACGGTGTGGCTGACCTCGGAGAAGCCGTTCTCGGCTGCGACGCGGTCAGCCCACTTCTCGACGGCCGGGCCCTCCACCTCGACCGTGCGGCCGCAGTGGCGGCACACCAGGTGATGGTGGTGGTGGGCCGAGCAACGGCGGTAGATGGCCTCGCCCGAGTCGGTGCGCAGGACGTCCACCTGGCCGGCGTCCGCGAGGGACTGCAGGGTGCGGTAGACCGTTGTCAGGCCGATGCCCTCGCCGCGGCGGCGGAGCTCCTCGTGCAGTTCTTGGGCGCTGCGGAAGTCGTCTAGCTGGTCGAGCAGGTTCGAGACCGCCGTGCGCTGCTTGGTCGACCTCAGTCCGGTCACAACTTCTCCTCGACGTGCGTCACCGCGTCCACCACGATGTGCGCCAGGTGTTCGTCCACGAGTCGGTAGACGACTTCCCGGCCATGCCTTTCTCCGTGCACCACGCCCGCCGACTTCAGCACGCGCAGGTGCTGGCTGATCAGCGGCTGGGCGACGCCCAGTGCCTCGACCAGTTCGTGCACGCAGCGGTCGTGTTCCTGCAGCTGCAGGACGATCGCGATGCGGACCGGGGCGGCCAGTGCGCGCAGCAGGTCTCCGGCGGCGGCCAGGGTGTGGGTCGCGCGTGGGGGCGCGGGTGCCGGGGCCTGGCGTTCGGGGGAGTGTTCGCCGTGCAGCTGAACCGTCATGGCGGCACTCCTCACTTGGTAGGGATTTTCACAACCAATTCTACGGTGATGATGGCGAGCACCATCAGGACCACCACGCGCAATGCGCGTTGAGCTGGGGAAAGCGCCCTCCAGGTGGCGGCCAGCAGGGCGATCGCGCCGACGATGAGCACGCCGAGCAGCACTGCGCCGAGGGTGCCGCCGACGAGAACGCCGGTGACGAAGAGGCCGAAGACGATCACGAACGCCACTACCGGGCGCACCCGTGCGAGAGGGCCGTCGCCGGGCAGGAGCGGGCGCTTGGAGTTCACCTGATGGATTGTGGCGGAAGCCCGCCGAAGACTGCTGGGAGGGGCTGGGGCGGCGAACTGGGCCGAACATGCGTTCGGCATGGTCGTGCGGGTGAAGCTGGTGGTGCAGGTGAAGCTGTTGCCGACGCCAGTTCAGGCGGCGGCGTTGGCGCTGACCCTGCGTGCCTGCAACGCCGCGGCTGGTCATGCGTCGAGGGTTGCCTTCGAGCGAGACGTGAAGTCCCGCAACGAGTTGCAGAAGCTGTGCTACCGCGAGATCAAGGCTCGGTTCGGCCTGTCGGCGCAACCCGCGGTGCGGGTGGTGAAAAAGGTCGTTGACGCATACGCGACGCCACGTCGGTGTGCAGTCCACGCGCAGGGGCAGAGCCTGCTCAAGGCCGATCGCGTTCCGGGAATGGCCGCGCAGCCGTTCGACGACAGGTGCCTGTCGTGGCGGTACGAGGTGGGCACCGTGTCCATCTTGACCACGGTGGGACGGCTCAGAGACATGAGGTTCGTCTGCTCGCCGGACCAGTTCGCGAGGCTGCGCGCGCACCGCCAGGGTGAGTCGGATCTGGTGTTCCGCGACGGAGCATGGTCTCTGATCGCCACGTGCGAGGTACCGGAGAGACCCCAGTTCGAACCAGCCGACTGGATCGGTGTGGACCGGGGTATCGCCAACCTGGCCACCACCTCGGACCTGGACAACTTCCAGGGCCGTCGCCTGCAACGCTATCGCCGCTGGCACGCCCGCAAACGTTCCGAGCTGCAGGCCAAGCAGGCGAAATCAGCGAACCGGCGCCTGAAGAAACGAGCCCGCCGGGAAGCTCGTCACGCGACTCATGTGAACCACCGGATCGCCAAGGACATTGTGGCTGTTGCCCAACGCACCGGACGCGGTATCGCCCTCGAGGAACTGCGGGGCATCCGCGACCGGGTACGGCTCCACCGGCACCAGCGAGCCACCCTGTCCTCGTGGCCGTTGCACCAACTCGAACAGCACATCACCTACAAGGCACGCCGGGCCGGTGTTCCGGTGCTGTTGGTGGACGCCCACCACACCTCACAAGAGTGCCCCGAGGGCAAGCACACAGCCCGCTCGAATCGCTCCACCAGGGAGCAGTTCTGTTGTCGTCGGTGTGGTCTCGCTGGGCCGGCCGACGTCGTCGCCGCCGTGAACATCCGTGATCGGGCACGGCGCGCGTGGGTACTTGTCAACGTGCCCTTACCGGCGCTGCCTGAGCTGCTCGTAGATGCGGCCCGTACACCACAGCCAGTGGTGAACGAGGAACGCGACTTGGCTTGAAGAGACCGAGCGCACGCCGGCCCTTCACGGCCAGGAAGTTGACCGTGACATCCTTGCACCGTGCTGTTGGTGTGCCGGTTTCGCGTATCCGACCCAGAGACGTTCACAGAGCGCGTCAAGCGGGCGTTAGAGCTTCTAACGGTCCAACCAGGGTGTCACAAGGGCACGCTGGCGCGATCTACTGACGAGGACGACCGATGGGTGCTCACGGTCGAGTTCGAGTCCGTGGTGGCCTATCGGCGCGCGATGTCGCCGTTCCCCGTCCGGGAGCACGTGATCCCGTTGCTGTCCGAGGCGCTGACCGACGAGCCCGCGATGTACGAGCCCACGTTGACCAGCGCCGACGGCCAGGTCGAAGAGCACACGAGCCTGCTCGCCGAGGACGCGTTCACGGTGCGTCTCGGTGAGGCCGGTGGGCCGGCTAACCCGCGGCGATAGCTTCCATCTCCTTGACCCACTCCTCGTGCGAGTCGTGGGGGAGGAGGTCGAGGGCCTTGCGGGCGGCTTCGGCGGCTTCGGACGTGCGGCCGAGTGCGAGCAGGGTCTTGGCCTTGCCGCTCTCCGCGTACGCCTCGGGGGTCTTCTCGAACGCGTCCAGTGCCTCGTCGAAGCGCTCGTTCTCGAAGTAGTACCAGCCGAGGTTGTTGTGCAGCGGGCCCAGCCAGCGCGACAGTTCGGGGTTCGCCTCGACCAGTTCGAGGCCCTGCTTGGTCCACTTCTCCGGGTCGTCGACCAGCGACGCCATGTGCGCGGCGTCGACGGCCAGTGACAGGTCGCCGCGGGTCTTGGCCAGGATGAACGCCGCCACGAACAGCGGTTGCGCGGCCTCCGGGTCGCCGGCGGAGCGGTGCAGCCTGCCTCGTTCGAGCAGGACCCGCACGCGGCCCGTCGAGTCGGGGGCGATGAGGGTCTCCGCCTCGTCGATCAAGGCGTGACCTGCGGCGAAGTTCTCACGCAGGCCCTCGGCGCGGGCGAGCTGGGTCAGCACCTCCGCGCGCTCGTCGTCGGATTCCACGTTGTTGAGGAACGCGCGGAACCGCGCCTCGGTGCCGTCCAGGTCGGCGAAGTCCCACAGCTCTCGCAGCCGGTCTTCCATTCGTGCAGCGTAAGCCTGCGGTCGCCCGTTCGGGGCGCAACGTGACGGGCTAGGCTTGAGCCCCCGATTCTCATTCCCCCGATGGAGTACCCGTTGGCCGCCGATCGCATCGAGACCGTTGTCAGCCTCTGCAAGCGCAGAGGGTTCGTCTACCCGTGCGGGGAGATCTACGGCGGTACCCGCTCGGCGTGGGACTACGGACCCCTGGGCGTGGAGCTCAAGGACAACATCAAGCGCCAGTGGTGGAACTTCATGGTCCGCGGCCGCGAGGACGTCGTCGGACTGGACTCGTCGGTCATCCTGCCGCGTGACGTGTGGGTCGCCTCCGGTCACGTCGAGGCGTTCGTCGACCCGCTGATCGAGTGCGAGTCGTGCCACAAGCGGTTCCGCGCGGACACGCTGTCCGAGGAGTACGCCGAGCGCACCGGCAAGGAGATCGCCGAGGGCGACGTGTCGGACGTGCCGTGCCCGAACTGCGGTGTGCGCGGCAAGTACACCGAGCCGAAGATGTTCAACGGCCTGCTCAAGACGCACCTCGGTCCGGTCGAGACCGAGGAGGGCCTGCACTACCTGCGGCCCGAGACCGCGCAGGGCATCTTCACGAACTTCCTGAACGTGCAGACGACCTCCCGCAAGAAGCCGCCGTTCGGCATCGGTCAGATCGGCAAGTCGTTCCGCAACGAGATCACGCCGGGCAACTTCATCTTCCGCACCCGCGAGTTCGAGCAGATGGAGATGGAGTTCTTCGTCGAGCCCGGGACGGACGAAGAGTGGCACCAGTACTGGATCGACGAGCGCACGCGCTGGTACACGGACCTCGGTGTGTCGAAGGAGAACCTGCGGCACTACGAGCACCCGAAGGAGAAGCTGTCGCACTACTCGAAGCGGACCGTCGACATCGAGTACCGCTTCCAGTTCGGCGGCCAGGAGTGGGGTGAGCTCGAAGGCATCGCGAACCGCACGGACTTCGACCTCACGACGCACTCGAACCAGTCCGGTGTGGACCTGTCGTACTTCGACCAGGCGACGAACTCGCGCTACAAGCCGTTCGTCATCGAGCCGGCCGCCGGTGTCGGGCGCCCGATGATGGCGTTCCTGCTGGAGGCGTACGTCGAGGACGAGGCCCCGAACGCCAAGGGCGGCGTCGACAAGCGAGTGGTCCTGAGGCTCGACCGTCGCCTCGCGCCGGTGAAGGTCGCGGTGCTGCCGTTGTCGCGCAACGCCGATCTCTCGCCGAAGGCTCGCGACCTGGCGACGGCGCTGCGCCGCAACTGGAACGTCGACTTCGACGACGCCGGTGCGATCGGTCGTCGTTACCGCCGTCAGGACGAGATCGGCACGCCGTTCTGCGTGACGGTCGACTTCGACACGCTCACCGACCTCGCCGTGACGGTGCGGGAGCGCGACACGATGTCGCAGGAGCGGGTGGCGATGGACCAGCTGGAGTCGTACCTCGCGGCCCGACTGATCGGCTGCTGATTCAGCCGCCGGTTAGCGACGTTTTGGCGTGCGTTGTGGGGGCCGAGCCCCCACACCCCCACGCCGGGGACAAGCCCCCGGACCCCCGAGTTGCGTGTGATCTGAGCGGGTCAGGCAACAGCCTGGCCCGCTTTCGCGTGTGATGAGTCATGAAACTGGGGCAGATCAGGTCGCGCGGCTTGCAGTCGCTTGCGGTGGGCGCGGGACTCGTCGTGCTGGTGACGCTCATCCCGGTGCTGCTGCCGGTCGAGACCGGGTCGGCCACGCTTGCGGCAGTGGTGTTCGCGGTGATCATGTGTCTTTGCGCGGCGGTCGCCGGAGGGATGGCGCTGCTGATCGCGGACGAGGGGGCCGCGGCTCGGCTTCGGCGCTGGTTCGTGGTGCTGGAAGGCGTCGGGATGTCCTCGGCGTTCCCGCTGCTGGCGGCGGCGCTCGGGATGGACGTGCCAGGGCGGGAGGGAAACGGCGACGTCCTGGGCGCACTGTCGCTCACCGTGCCGTCCTTTGTTTCAGCGTTTCTGGTTTTCCGCGTCTCGTACGCCGTGCACATGGTCGCGACCGACGCGAACGGGCCGCTCGTGCCGGGTGATGGCAGCGGCGCGCCTGCGCTGCAGCTCCGGCTGCTGGGCCGGGTTCTCCTGGTGCTGGGCCTGGTGCTGGGGATCAACGTGTGGGCGGTGCCCGCTGCGACGGGGATGCCGGCCCGGATCGTCTTCGCGGTGGTGCTGGGGACGATCGTGACGCTCTGCGCGGTCGTGCTGGGGGCGATGTTGATGCGGGTGACCGACGTCAGCACG
This sequence comes from Lentzea alba, assembly GCF_047445655.1. Lineage (GTDB taxonomy): Bacteria > Actinomycetota > Actinomycetes > Mycobacteriales > Pseudonocardiaceae > Lentzea > Lentzea alba_A. Next base: position 5,016 of record NZ_JAJAEG010000038.1, on the reverse strand, counting down.
GCGCGGCGGGTGAAGGTGGGCTGGGTCTGTGCCGGAAGCGCGCTGTCGATCACCGCGGTCGGGCCGATGGCGGGGTCGAAGATGACCGCGGTCGGAGTGCTGTACTGCGCGTTGGTCTTCGGCGGAGTCGTGCTCGTCGTGATCGGCACGTTGGTCCTGCGCGGGTACACCGGTGCGTGGGACCGGCCGTGGCGACCGGTCAGCCGTTGACGCGCAGCCGCTCCAGGACGGCGGAGGCGACGTTGTTGATCGCCTGCCTGGCCGTGGTCCACGAGCCGGTCGGGCTGGTCGTGAGGACGGCGACGGCGTAGCGGCCGTCGAGGACGCCCGCGCTGTGCAGGTAGACGTCGCTGGGCAGGTAGTACATCCAGCCCTGCTTGGCGTAGACGCCGGTCACGCCGAGCAGGCCGAACGCCTGGTTGAAGCCGTCGGCAGCGGTCGCGGGGGCGGACGACAGCGCGGCGACGATCGGGTCGCGCACCGGTGATCCGAGGATGTAGTCGTAGAGCTTCACCATGTCGTTCGCGGTGATTACAACCTCTCCCCACTGTGAGGGGTCGTCAGGTGCGTGAGTGCCGGTAAGTCCTGCTTCGGTGGCGACGCGGCCGATCGCGTCCATGCCGTCGAACCTCGTCCACAGCACGTCCATCGCGTTGTCGTCGCTGGCGCTGAGCGCGCGGTGGATCAGGTCCTGGTCGGCGTCGGACAGCGGTTGTTGCAACGCGTCGACCGCGAGGATCAGCTTCGACAGCGACGCCGAGTAGAACGGCAGGTCACCGTTCTGCGAGACCACCTGGCCGGACTCGGTGTCCATCACGGCGACGCCGACGTCCGACGCGCCGCCCGCCGCCACCGCAGCCGATATATCAGCCGCAGATATATTGGATACTGCTGACGACCTGCTGGTATCCGATATATCGGGACTCGCATGCGATATATCGCCGGACGAGCCGGTATCCGATATATCGCCGTTCGAGCCGCCCGTGTCCAATACATCAGGACCGCGCGATACCTCAGCTGAGGACTTGCCGTGCGCCTGGCACGGCGACGCGTCCGGGACCACGAAGACGGCCGCGGTGACGAGGAGGATCAGGGCCCAGCGCACACATCCAAGGTCCGTCTCAGAGGAGCCTGGTGTCGAGCTTTTCCTCCTGTGCGGTTGCTGAAGAATCCTCCCTGACCACCACGTATGCGCCGGAGCCGGGACGTTCCGTCACCGCTTCGACCAACTCGGTGCCCCGGTACAGCAGGCCGACGCCGTCGTCGGTGCAGTAGGTCGTCGGCAGCACACCTGCCGCCACCGCCTCGTGGATCTTCGGGCGGCGCGTCTCCTCGTTGTCGTAGTGCACGCCGTTGCCGTAGGGGAGGAAGCCGAGGCCGTTCGTGACGATCTGCAGGTCCGGGCCGAACGAGTCGGTCGCGCCACCCACGTGCCAGCAGATGGAGCCGGCCGACACGCCGCTGAGCACGACGCCGGCCTCCCACGCCCTGCGGAGCACCGGGCCGAGACCGTGCACCTGCCACACCGCGAGCAGGTTCGCGACCGAGCCTCCGCCCACCCACACGACGTCGTGGGACAGCACGAAGCTCTCCAGGTCGTCGGTCGGCGGCTGGGTGAACAGGTTGAGGACCGACACCTCGACACCCGCGACCATGCCCGCTTCCGCCATGTTCGCGTTCATCGCCCGCTGGTCGCCGCCTGCTGTCCCGACGTGGCAGAGGCGCGGCCGGCGACCCTCGACACCGGACAGGTCGAGCGCGAAGTGGATCAGCTTGCCGAACTCGAGGTTGGTGCGGCGGCCGGGGCGCAGACCTCCGGAGGTGGCGAGGATCGTGGGCTGCTCAGCAGGCATGACGATGATCCTCGCAGGGGCGTCAACGCAGCGCTCTTGCGTTTCTGGAAGCATGCAGGGGGTGCGGACCCCACCCCTCAAGCCTCTGGTCAGGATTCGTCGGATCGTGCTGCGCTTCATCTTCGGTGCGCTGATCATCGGCGCGCTGGTGGTGGGTGGCACGGCGTTCCGCGTGTGGCAGGTCGCGCGCGTCGACGACTGGACGAAGGCCGACATGGCGATCGTTCTCGGCGCGGCGCAGTACAACGGCGTGCCGTCCGACGTGCTGCAAGCCCGGCTGGAGCACGCGCTCGGCCTCTACCAGGAAGGCGTCGTCGGCTACATCGCCACGACCGGTGGCCGCCAGCCCGGTGACAACTTCACCGAGGGCCAGGTCGGCAAGCTGTGGCTGGTCAAACGGGGCGTCCCGGAGGACCGCGTGCTGCAGGTCGGCGAGGGCGCCGACACGCTCGGCTCGCTGCGGGCCGTCGCGTCGGTCGCCAAGGAACGCGACCTGAAGACCGCCGTGATCGTCAGCGACCCGTGGCACTCACTTCGTGCCCGCACGATGGCCGAGGACGCCGGGCTGCACGCCTGGACGTCGCCCACCCGCAGCGGCCCGAACGTGCAGACGCGCGAGACGCAGTGGTTCTACATCAAGCGCGAGACCGGAGCGTTGCTGTACTACCGCCTGATGAAGGCGCACGCCGGCGTGTTCGACGAGCTCAAGCTCCCTAAAATCGGCTGATGGGATATACCGGCCACGACTCGGAGCGCCTGCTCCCCGAGGAACCCAAGAGCGCCGCGCTGCCGGGTGCCCGCACGGAGCAGCGTTCCCCGTTCTCCCGTGACCGCGCCCGCGTGCTGCACTCCGCGGCGCTTCGAAGGCTCGCGGGCAAGACCCAGGTCGTCGGTCCCGGTGAGGGCTCCGAGGTGACCGGTGTCCCGCGCACCCGCCTCACGCACTCGCTGGAGGTCGCGCAGATCGGCCGCGGCATCGGTGAGGAACTCGGCTGCGACCCGGACATCGTCGACACCGCCGGCCTCGCGCATGACATCGGACATCCGCCGTTCGGGCACAACGGCGAGAGGGCGCTCAACGAGCTCGCGGGCCCGTGCGGCGGCTTTGAAGGCAACGCGCAGACGTTCCGCATCCTCGCCCGCCTGGAACCCAAGTCCGCTCACGGACTCAACCTCACGCGCGCGGTGCTCGACGCGTCGACGAAGTACCCGTGGACCCGCACGCCGGGAACGGTGAAGTTCGGCGTGTACGACGACGACCTCGAAGTGTTCGACTGGATGCGCGCGGGTGCACCGGAACGAGAGAGGTGCATCGAGGCGCAGGTGATGGACTGGGCCGACGACGTGGCGTACTCCGTGCACGACGTCGAGGACGGCGTCCTGGCCCACCGCATCAGTCTCGGCGCGCTGGCCCGTCCCGACGAACGTGCCGCCATCGCCTCGCTCGCGGCCAAGACGTTCTCCGACGAGTCCGTCGCGGCGCTCGAAGCCACTGCCGAGGGCCTGCTCGAACTGCCGGTGATCGGGTACTGGACCGAGCACGAGTACGACGGCTCGCTCGGCGCGCAGGTCGCGTTGAAGAACCTCACCAGCGAACTGGTCGGCAGGTTCGCTTCAGCAGCCGTCACGGCGACCCGTGACGTGCACGGCGAGGGCGCGCTCACGAGGTACAACGCCGCGCTGGAGGTCCCGCGCCAGGTCGCGGCGGAAGTGGCGCTGCTCAAGGCGATGGCCGTCCGGTACGTGATGAGCGACCCCGCCCGCCTCGCCATGCAGGCTGAGCAGCGTGAGCTGATCGCCGACCTCGTCGCCCGACTGATGGAACGCCCGACGCTGCTCGACCCGGCTTTCCGCCCGGTGTTCGCCGCCGCTTCTTCTTACGCGACAAGGCTTCGCGTCGTCATCGACCAGGTCGCCCTGCTCACCGACGCGCAGGCCGTGGCCTGGCACCGCGCATCGGCGTAGCTTCGGAAGGTATGGCGGACGAATCCAGACCGCCAGGCCGAAGGTGGCCGTGGCGGAGACCGAGCCGGGAAGCCGTGCCAGTGGGCTTTCCGTTGGACGACGAGGGGGACGACGGTTCGGCCGGTGTGCGCGAACCCCGCCACCCCAGGCCTCTCGGACCGATGGGAGGAGCGGGAGAGCGGCCCGTTCCGGATGATCCGATCGTGATGTCACTGCCAGATCCACGCCAATAGAGGAGCTCCAAGTGACCGATCAGGCCGACTTCGCCCTGAGCATGCACCGCGTCGCCGTACCTGATCCGTCCACCAACGCGTGCTGGTCGCCGTTCTCGGTGGCCAGTGCGCTCGCGTTGGCCCGCGAGGCAGCGCGCGGCGAGACCCGCGCCGAACTCGACGCGCTGCTCGCCGACTTCGACGCCGCGGACGCGTTGGACGTGCCCGAACTGGAGGTCGCGAACACCCTGTGGGCCGACGACTACCTGACCCTGAACCCGGACTTCTCGCTGACGTCCTCGGTGCGCCGCACGGCGTTCTCCGACCCCGCGACGGTCCGCAAGCTGGTCAACACCGACGTCGCCGAGACCACCCGCGGCCTGATCCCCGAACTGCTGACGAGCCCGCCGCCCCCGGACGCCGCGGCGATCATCGTCAACGCCCTGTACCTCAAGGTCGGCTGGCTGCACCCGTTCGCCGCCTGGGACACCGCGGACCGGCCGTTCCACGCGCCCGGCGGCGACGTCGACGTGCCGACGATGAAGGTGACCGAGAAGTTCCGCTACGCCCGCCACGACGGCTGGCAGACGGTCGTGCTCCCGGCGGCCTCCGGCGTGGAGGCCGTGATCCTGCTGCCGGACACCTCGCTCGAGCAGCCGCTCGACCCGTCGATCTTCGAGGCCACCAGCCGGGTGAACCTCGAACTCTCACTGCCCAAAGTGGACGTTCGGGAGAAGTTCCAGCTGAAAAACGTGTTGGCGCACCTCGGGGTCGAGCGCATGTTCACCCGCGAGGCCGACTTCAGCGGGCTCTCGCCGGACGAACGGCTGTTCGTCGACGAGGTGATCCACGAGGCAGTGCTGCGCCTGGACGAGGAGGGCCTCGAAGGTGCCGCGGCCACCGCCGTCACGTTCCGGACGGTGTCGATCGAGATCCCGACCGAGCCGATCGTGGTCAACGTGGACCGGCCGTTCCTGCTCGCCGTC
>NZ_JAJAEG010000037.1:0-90835 GCF_047445655.1 Lentzea alba | reverse complement strand
AGTAGTTCCTTCAACCCGAGTTACACCGCTCGTTTGACACACCCGGGGAAGGGGCCTCATGAAGCACGTCGGTGGATGTTTCCTCAAGCTGCTGATCACGCTCTTGCTGGGAGCGATCGGGCTGGGCGCGTGGTTCCTGCTGAAGTGGGGATGGAGCGAGTCACCACTGATCACCGTCATCTCGGTGGTGGTCGCGCTGGGCTTCATGGCGTTCGGTGTGGCGCACATGACCGGGAAGAGGGACTTCGGCACGCTGGGCATGATCGCGGGCGTCACGGCCGCGGTCGCAGCGGCCTCGGCGATGGTGCTCATCGAGAACGGCGGGCCGCTGCTCTCGTAGAGGCCGGAACAGATCCGCTCGCCACCGCCGCGAGGCGCCTAGCCTCGAAGCAGTGACCAACGTTCTCGCGATCGGCTTCGACCCGACCACCATCCCCGGCTTCGATCCCGCGCCCGTGCTCGCCGGCATCGAGCAAGGCAACAAGGCGTTCGCCGAGCTCGGTATGGCCCAGGACCTTCTTCTCATCAGCTTCGACGAGCTGGACGGCCGCGCTCAGGCGAAGATCGTCGATCACCTCGCGGCCAAGCCGTACGACTGCGTGGTCGTCGGCGGCGGCATCCGGAAGGGGACCGGGCTGCTCGAGCTCTTCCAGACCGTGATCAACCTCGTGCACTGGCACCAGCCGGATGCCGCGATCGCGTTCAACGAGAGCCCCGGTGACAGCACGGACTGGGTGCTGAAGGCACTGGAGCAGCGCCGCAACCGTTAGAACAGCAGCGCTCTTCGCCTTGTGCGGCCGCCCTACGCGTCGTGCACGGCGTGAGTAACTCGCTCGCCACCGCACGCGATGTTGAGCAACGCTGGTTGTTCACGATCCAAGGTGGTGGCAGGTGCAGGCATGGTCGTTCCTCGTTGCACACGACAAGCGGAGCTTCCAGGGCAACGACGGCTACGACGACGTCGTTGACTCGTACTACCTGTTCGACTCGGGTGTGCCGAACCACGGCAAGATTGCGGTCGGCGACCTCGTCGTGTTGCGCAATCGCACCGGGGCGCTGGGTGTTGCCAAGGTCGAGCACGTCGAGGTCACGGAGAATGTGCTCAAGACGCGCCGCAGGTGTCCTCATTGCGAGCTGACCAGGTTCAACTACCGCAAGAACGGCACACCGCCCTACATGTGCCGTCGGGACGGGTGCGGCAAGGGCTTCGACGTGCCGTTGGAGGTCCAAGAGCCGGTCACCGCGTTCAAGGCGGTCTACCAGGGCACGTGGCGGGCTATCGGCGACGTCATCAGCGCCGCGGAACTGGAGCAGGTCACCGGCAACAACGCCAGGCAGAACGCCATCCGGCCACTCGACGTCGACGGTGTGCAGAAGCTTCTGGCCGGTGCCAAGGTGCCACCGCCGCCCACACCGGATGCTTCCGACGCCAGGTCGACGAAGCCCATCACCGCAGGCGTGACCAAGTCGCTGGTCAGCGTTCGGACAGGACAGGACAAGTTCCGCAAGGCGCTGTTCGAGCGCTACGGCCTGGTGTGCATGATCACCGGCCCCAACCCGCAGCAGGCGCTGCACGCGGCTCACCTGCGTGCGTTTGCCAAGCACGTTCGGCACGTGCCTGAAGAAGGCGCACTCCTCCGAGCTGACATCCACCAGCTCTTCGACTCCGGCATGATCGCGGTGGACCCGGAGACCTTGACCGTGGTGGTCGATCCGAGGCTGCGTGACTACCGGACGTACGCCGTGCTTGCCGGTCGGTCGTTGCAGGTTCCCGAGGACAAGGCGCCGTGCCGTGAGGCACTCAGCGATCACTTCGCCCAGGCGACGTCCACGTGGATGAAGGCCGACATCTTCTGGCGTGAGGCCGCTCCGGTCGAGGTTGATGGCCTCAATCGCCACCCCTAGAACAGCAGGTAGGGCAGCGCGCCGACCAGCGGCAGCAGCACCCACAGCGCGACGAACCCGAAGGCGGCCACGGCGATCATCGTGAGCCGCCCTCGCCGTCGTTCGCGGAAGAACTCCACCCCGCCGAACGCCAGGAACGCCAGCGCGCCCGCCACAAGCACCACGGTCGGGACCGGCGCCGTCTGCCAGGCCCACGACACGAGCAGGCCGACCGCGAACAAGAACGCCAAGACGGCCCACATGAGCAGCACCTCGTACACGCCCTCACCCAGCTCGCGCCCCCACCACTTGAGGCCGCGCCAGAACCGCACGGGCAGACAGGTCAGCCACGCCACGGCCCGCTTCTGCCACCAGGGCCGCGACGCCTCTGCGCGCGCCTGCAGCACGGCCACCCGCGCGGCCCCGAGACGGGCCTCCCGATCGTGGTCCCCCATGAGATTCATAGTGCCGTGAACCGGCGGCTCGCCCGCTCCGTACCCCTCTTCGAGAAGCAGCTCAGCACCGACAACTACGAAGCGTGATGGCATCACTCGATCGCGTGGTCGTGGACGTAACCCATAACGAGAGCCGGGCTCACACCGAACTAACAGACAGCTCCGCCAGTTCGTCAGGAGGCAACGATGAACTTAAGCAGGATGCAATTGGCTCGCTGACTGTCTGTTAGCAGCGGATAGCCCAACTCATCGGAAACGTGACGAGAGTCACCCAACGGGCGCTCAAGCTTGCCTGCGCTCGTGACGCGAGGTTACGTTCTCGCCCGCCGATAACGGTTTGGTCACCGGCAGGACACAGGAACCGCAGCACCAAGGGTCCAAAGTCCCTCGGATCCCCCGCCGAGCAGCCGGAGACCAAGCTCCCCGACGCAGGAGGCTCCCCCTTGGCCCGGCACAGCAAGGCCGCCGGCCGAACCGTGTACACGGTCGTGCCCAAAGCTGAAGTGAAACCCGGCGCGCATCGCGCCGAGGACGACAAGGTTCCGCTCGCTCACCGCGTGAGCGCGATCGTCGTCGCAGCAGGTGTCGCCGCCGGCACCGCCGCAATCGCCAACGCCGCGACCAGCGGGTCCTCCACGGATCTCGCTGCGGGTGCCGCCGAGCTGGGCGCCATCCCGGACAAGCAGGCGCAGAACGTCCTCACCATTCACGACGTGAACCCCGGTGGTGAGGTCGGCCGGCTGCTGCAGTTCCAGCAGATGTACGCGATGCAGACGTTCGAGCAGGCCAGCAAGCTCGCGGCGGAAGGTCACGCCCAGCGCGAGGCCGCCGCGAAGGCCGAGGCCGAGCGTCAGGCGGAGATGCGCAAGCCCGCCAAGCAGCGCGAGATCGAGGGCTGGATCAAGGAAGCCATCAAGGTTCTGCAGGCCAACGGCACGAACATCGACAACAACAGCATCGATGAGATCTACACGATCATCATCAAGGAGTCGAACGGCAACCCGAACGCCGTCAACAACTGGGACTCCAACGCGCTGCGCGGTACCCCGTCGAAGGGCCTGATGCAGTGCATCGACCCGACGTTCCGGGCCTACAAGCTGGCCGGTTACGACAACATCCTCGCGCCGGTCGACAACATCATCGCGGGCGTTCGCTACACCTACGCGCGCTACGGCGGCTTCCACAACCACCCAGGGTTGGTCTCCATGAACCTGGGTGGCGGGTACCGGGGGTACTAAAGAACCCAAAACCGCCGTGTCGGGGTGCGTAACACGTATCGGCGAGCGATGCTGTCAACAAGGTTCACCCACAAGCATGGCGGCCCTAGCGGGCACACGCCCGGTAGTGCTCCCATCGAAGCGATTTCCCGAACGCAGGGAGTGGCCGATGAACGAGCAACAGGCACGCGACGACGAGCTGGCGAAGATCCGCTCGGAGGCGACGAACTGGCTGGCCAAGATGGCCAAAGCCCAGCAACGTCCCAAAGTCGAACAGCGGAGGCCTGAGCACGACGCCATGACACCCGCGAAGAAGTAAGGATCAGGGAGCGCCTCGGCTACGGCCGGGGCGCTTCTGCTTTGAAGGCCGACCACAGCAGGTTCAGCGGGTGATCCGCCGGATGCTTCGACAGCTCGTCCGTTCGGGCGAACACGCCCACAAGCCGCTCCAGCGAGTCATCTGAGAGCTCGACGACGCGGAGCCCGCCTCCCTCACGGAGCTCGTTGTTCGACGCCACCACGCCCAAACCAGACGTCACGATCATGGCTCCCTGGACGAGGTTCGAGCGCAGCAGCGAGATGCCGTACTGGATCTCGTCGATCTCGGCCGCGATGTCGAGCCCCTGGCGGTAGTCCGGCCCGAACCAGCCCCGCAGGAACTCGGCGATCAGCCCCGCCCCCGGCACGACCAACGGGACCGATCGGAGCTGAGGTACCCGCACGCGCTCGCCCACAACCGTCTCGGGCAGATTCGTCAGCAACGCCAGCCCGCCGCGGCGCCACTCGATCACGTCGAACTCCGGCCGCTCCCAGCCCTGGCCGGCTCGCGTCACGACGCTGCCGCACACCACGTCGACCTCGCGCGTCTCCAGCTTCGTCCAGATGTCCTTGGTGCGGATGTGGACGACCTTGAGGTCCACGTCGCGCTCGCGGAACTCGTCCGCCACGTGGTGCCACGCCTTCGCGAGGGTGTCCAGCATGTATCGCGTGGTGCCCACGGTGACGGTCGTGCCGAGCTTGCGGCGGCACTCGTGAATTCCGTCGAGCCACTCCGCGAGCGTCTCCCGCGCCAATTCGACGAGCGACTCACCAGTGGGCGTGAACAGCACGTCTTTTCCGCGTCCCTGTTTCACCACCAGGGCTTCACCGCACAGTTCCTGGAAGTTCCTGTTCAACGTGTCGAGCTGCTTCTGCACGCTCGACTGCTCGCGCCCCAACGCCCGCGCGGCCCGCAGCGCCGACCTGGTCTCGTGAACGGTCAACAGCGTCCTGAGCTGGTCCATTGTGGTGTCCAACAGGGCGCCGGGCATGTTCAACAGACGGTGCAGCGTGGTACTCGTGGGGAGGACCAACTGGGACGAGCCGGACATCGAGACCCTCTCTGATGTTCTACCGATCAGTTGAACTGAACTTGACCGCATTTCGCCGACAAATTATCTGCAGATCCTGTTGGTGAATCGCTGGACACTTATCGCGCGGTGTACAAAGCTATATCCGGCGACCACGCGTGGGAGCCGATTCCGGGGGGAATCATTGGGGGGTGGGGGTCCGCCAGGCGCAAGCTGGTGGGCCCCCAAGTATTACCCTCGCTGGTTGTGACGGCTTCCGCTCGCCTGGAATGGGGCACCACCTACCAGGTCACCGTGCTCGAACTCGGACTCGCCTGCTGCGGAGTCGAAGTGATGGCAGCTCTCGACCGCCTTCCCGGCCTCGGGGTCACGCCTGTCGACGGCGCGGGCGAGGCACACGTTCTCGTTGTTTCCGGCACTGTCACGGACGCCATGTTGCCCGCGGTGATCCGCAGTTTCGAGGCCATGCCCGAACCGAAGTACGTGATCTCCGTGGGAGCGTGCAGCAACACCGGCGGACCGTACTGGGACTCCTACAGCGTCACCAAGGGCATCGACCAGGCTCTGCCGGTCCACGTCGCCGTCCCGGGCTGTCCGCCGCGGCCGGAAGCGCTGCTCGAAGGCCTCAAGGCCCTGCACGGGCTGGTGAACGCATGACCGCGAAAACCGCCTTCGGTCAGACCGTCCACCACGTCGAGCTCCAGGACTGGCTCGAAACCGCCACGCGCCACCACACCGAGGGCTGCGTGATGTTCGACTGGCTCGGCGTCGAGGACGCGGGCCGGCCGGGTGCCGTCGGGCAACGCCACGCGGTGTTCCTGCACGTCATCGATCCGCAGACGCGCGAAGGCGTGATGCTGCGCACCGAGATCGAGCAGACCGACGCGCTGCCGAGCGTCGCCCACCTCTGGAAGGGCGCGCACTGGCACGAGCGCGAGGCCGCTGAGATGTTCGGGATCACGGTCGACGGCAAGCCGGAACACCTGCTGCTCCCGGACAGCTTCCAGGGCCACCCGCTGCGCAAGGACTTCGTGCTGGCCTCACGGGTCGTGCGCCCCTGGCCGGGCCGCCTCGAACCGGGCGAGGACAACACCAGTGCCCCGAGCCGCCGCCGCACCGCACCACCCGGAGTGCCGGACCCGTCGTGGGGCCCGCGCCGTGAAGAGGAGAGCCCCTCATGACCAGCCTTCCGCCGCGCACGAGGGGCGTCATCGCGCTGTTGGAGGCCAACTGCACGGTCTGCATGATCTGCGCGCGCGAGTGTCCTGACTGGTGCATCCACATCACGAGCCACACCGAGGTCGAACAGCAGCCCGGCTCAGCCCGGCCTCGCAGCCGCAACGTCCTCGACCGGTTCGCGATCGACTACGGCCAGTGTCTCTACTGCGGCATCTGCGTCGAGGTCTGCCCGTTCGACGCCCTGCACTGGGCGCCGGAGTTCGGCTATCCGGGCACGGGCTCGATCGAGGGCGACGGCGCGGTCGCGGAGCTGGTCCACGAACGGGACGTGCTGGCCACGTGGGTCGAGAAGGTGCCGCCGCCACCGCCGCTCGACCCGGCCGCGGAGGCCGCGCCGGAAACGGCGACAGGAACTGGCAGGAGGCCCGGTTCGTTGAGAGGTAGGACGTAAAAGACCCGGAGGCGAAACCGTGCACAAGCACTACAACGGGTTGAAGACGGCCGTGCTGCTCGGCGGGATGAGCGCGCTGATCGTGGTGATCAGCGGGTTGTTCGGCCGGACGGCACTGGTCATCGGCCTGCTGTTGGCCTTGGGCGTGAACGCCTACGCGTACTTCAACTCCGACAGGCTCGCGCTGCGTGCGATGCGGGCCCAGCCCGTGTCGCAGGTGGAACAACCAGTGCTCTACGCGATCGTGCGCGAGCTGTCGCAGAAAGCGCGCCAGCCCATGCCCAGGCTCTACCTGAGCCCGACGATCGCACCCAACGCGTTCGCGACGGGCCGCAATCCGCGCAACGCCGCCGTGTGTTGCACCACGGGCATCCTGGACCTGCTCGACGAACGTGAACTGCGCGCCGTGCTCGGCCACGAGCTCGCACACGTCTACAACCGCGACATCCTGATCAGCTGCGTGGCCGGCGCGCTGGCCGGCGTGATCACCATGCTCGCGAACCTGGCCCTGCTCGCGGGGCTCTTCGGCGGCGGGGACGACGACGACGGCCCCGGCCCGCTCGGCCTGCTGCTGATCGCGCTGCTCGGCCCGATCGCGGCCACCGTCGTGCGCCTGGCCGTGAGCCGCTCGCGCGAGTTCCAGGCGGACGCGTCCGGTTCCGAGCTCACCGGAGACCCGCTGGCGCTGGCTTCGGCACTGCGCAAGATCGAGCTTGGAACGCGGGCGGCGCCGCTCGCGCCGGAGCCGGAGGTGGTGTCGCAGAGCCACCTGATGATCGCGAACCCGTTCCGCTCGGGGGAACCGTTCGCGAAGTGGTTCTCGACCCACCCTCCGATCTCCGACCGCATCCGCAGGCTCGAAGAGATGGCGCGCCGCTAGCTAGCGACCGCCGCGAGCCACCGCCATGAGGTACTCGCCGTACCCGGACTTGCCGAGCTTCTCGCCGAGCGCGTAGCACTCGTCGGCCGAGATGAACCCCATGCGCAGCGCGATCTCCTCAGGACACGCGATGCGCACACCGGTCCGGTGCTCCAGCACCTGCACGAACTGCCCGGCTTCCAGCATCGAGTCGTGCGTGCCGGTGTCGAGCCACGCAAAGCCGCGGCTCAGGTCCACCAGATGCGCCCGGCCCTCGCGCAGGTAGTGCAGGTTGACGTCGGTGATCTCCAGCTCGCCGCGCGGCGACGGCTTGAGGTTGCGGGAGATGTCCACCACGCCGTTGTCGTAGAAGTAGAGCCCGGTGATCGCCCGGTTCGACTTCGGCTTCGCGGGCTTCTCCTCGATGGACAGCAGCTTGCCCGTCGAGTCGACCTCGCCGACGCCGTACCGCTCGGGGTCCTTCACCTGGTACCCGAACAGCACGCAGCCGTCCAAAGAGGACGCCTGCTGCTGCAGGGTGGTGGAGAATCCCTGGCCGTAGAAGATGTTGTCGCCCAGCACCAGCGCCACGTCGTCGTCACCGACGAAGTCCGCGCCGATGATGAACGCCTCCGCGAGCCCGTTCGGCGCGGCCTGCTCGGCGTACGAGAAGCTCATGCCCCACTGGGAACCGTCCCCCAGCAGCCGCCGGAAGAGCGGTAAGTCGACCGGCGTCGAGATGATCAGCACTTCCCGGATGCCGGCCAGCATGAGCACCGACAGCGGGTAGTAGATCATCGGCTTGTCGTAGACCGGCAGCAGCTGCTTGGAAACCGCCTGCGTGATCGGGTGCAGGCGGGTTCCGCTGCCACCGGCGAGGACGATGCCCTTCACCGGTAGTTGGTGAACTGGAGGGCGATGCCGAAGTCCGAGCCCTTGAGCAGGGCGATGACGTCCTGCAGGTGGTCCTTCTTCTTGCCGGACACCCGCAGCTGGTCACCCTGGATCTGCGCCTGCACGCCCTTGGGCGCCTCGTCGCGGATCTTCTTGGCGATCTCCTTGGCCTTCTCCGAGGAGATGCCCTGCACCAGGTTTCCGGTGACCTTGAACACCTTTCCGGACACCGCGGGCTCGCCCACCTCGAACGCCTTCATCGAGATGTTGCGCTTGACCAGCTTCTCCTGGAAGACGTCGATGGCCGCCTTGCAGCGCTCCTCGGTCTCGGACGTGAAGGTGATCGCCTCCTCGCCGGCCCAGGCCACGGTGGTGTTGGTACCGCGGAAGTCGAAGCGCGTGCTCAGCTCCTTGGCCGCCTGGTTGAGCGCGTTGTCGACCTCCTGCCGGTCCACCTTGCTCACCACGTCGAACGACGGGTCCGCCACGACTTCACTCCTCAACGATCTCGGGGTCACAGCCAGCGTCGATGCTACTGGGGTACCCCGATTTGGGGGCTCCCGAAGGGGTTATGTATTGTTCTGCCCGCACCGTTACGGCGGTGTGGGGCGGGTTGCCCGAGCGGCCAATGGGAGCGGANCTTCACTCCTCAACGATCTCGGGGTCACAGCCAGCGTCGATGCTACTGGGGTACCCCGATTTGGGGGCTCCCGAAGGGGTTATGTATTGTTCTGCCCGCACCGTTACGGCGGTGTGGGGCGGGTTGCCCGAGCGGCCAATGGGAGCGGACTGTAAATCCGTCGCGAAAGCTACAGAGGTTCGAATCCTCTACCCGCCACAGCATGACTGAAGGCCCTGTGACCAGTAAGAACCGGTCACAGGGTCTTCATCGTTCTGTCCGGCTGTGTACGGCTCGATCCGGCCCGTTGCTGGTGTCTGTGCCGAATGTGTGCCGAAGTCCGGCACGGTGCGCACGTGTAAATACATCGGCGCCAGCCGGCAGATCGTCGCCGACGCCTGCGGCATCACACGACAGGTCGCCCACGATCGCTGGGCCAAACTCACCCGGCGAATCCAGCGGAGTGACCACAGGTTCGCACCGACGACAGAGCCTGCTGACTAACACCAGCAGGGGTCTGCGATGGTTCTGAGATTCAGAGCTGAGCTGTCCAGGGCCAGCACCGGCCTGGTGGCCGTAGACCGGTGCTGGCGAGTGCGGCTCAGTGAAGGCCGCTGGTCAGGCGGTCGGAGCGACCGCGGCCTGGTCCTGCCCGTTAGGACTCTGGGGCGGATACAGCGGTGCAGGCTGGAGCGGCACCGGGGTGTAGGGCACCGGGTACGTCTGCAGCGGCGCCGGCGGCTCGACGACCTCAGCGTGGCAGGTCTCGGCTGCCGAGAACGTCACCCCGAAGACCTCGATCTTGAGGTCGAAGAAGTAGATGGCGGCGCCGAGCGCGCCGATTACCACTACCGAGCGCGCCACGGCGCGCCGGTTGCCGAACAGGAACCGCGCCGTTCGCCGGAACCTGGACAGCTGGTCCTCGCCAGCGCCAGGCTTGCGCCGACGGGTGCGGCGGTTGGCTCGAACGGCGTCACCCTTGCCCTTGCGGGCCGTTGTACAGGGCGGGCGTTCGCGCTTTTGGGCACTAGTTCCGTTTCGATCGACGGAACCCGCGCTGTTCTTCGAACTGTTCTTGCGTGAGCGACGTACGCTCATGTGGGCTCCCTTTATAGATGCATCCACGGCGGATAATTCGAATGGGAGTGCAGACGCTGACCTGCTGGAACAGGTAGGCGTCGTCCGCTCAGGGGTCGCCAAGGCGGCCCCTGAGCCATACAAGCGGGTGAGTGTCACCACGACTCGCGGCCGATCTCGCGACCGCGTACAGCACGTCGTGATCCGCCTCTAGCGGATCGGTGTCACCCCAGGAACCGACCTAAGAGCAGGCCTGAGAACAGGCCCAAGAAGAAGATCAGCAGGCCGATCAGCGGCGTGCCGAACGCCGCGAACAGCACGCTCGCGCTCTCGTCTGCGGCGTTCGCCACCGCCGCAGACCGTGTCGTGCTCACGCCGAGACCGTGCGACGGCGGCTCTGTGCCACCGTTGACGAGGCCCTGGCCGTGCGGGTGCCGGTCGCGACGCTGGTCGTCGGCGTCCTGACGGACTTCGGTCGCACGAGTCTGTTCCTCGACGACGGCGACGGGCCGTGAGTGCCCGGGGTCAGCAGGCGTCTGCGGCGGGGTCTCGGTGCCTCGGGAGGCGGTCTTGAGCCGCTGCCAGGCCGTCACCCAGGCGTGCGCGGTCGACTCGTCGGCCCCGCAGGCGGTGACGAAGGTGGCGACGACCTCGGCGTTGACGGGAAGCCGCTGCCTGGTGCACAGGTTGTGCAGGGTGGTGCGCGGCAGCGGGTAGCCCAGCCCGTCAGCGATCTTGGCCAGCCTCGCGTACGAGACGCCGCTGCTGTCCTTGATCGTCGCCAAGGCCGACTGGAACTGCGGAGCGTCGCTGATCTTCGCGGGGTCCGGCCACAGCGCCAGGTTCGGGCGCGGTGGCGTGACCGGCCTGCGCG
The DNA here is from genome assembly GCF_047445655.1 of Lentzea alba. GTDB lineage: Bacteria > Actinomycetota > Actinomycetes > Mycobacteriales > Pseudonocardiaceae > Lentzea > Lentzea alba_A. Next base: position 79,977 of record NZ_JAJAEG010000037.1, on the reverse strand, counting down.
CCGGCGGTGCGGGGCAGGTGGGCTCAAGGTCGGCGAGGACCGTGCCCGCAGGCCGCGTGGCCGGGGTGGTGCGCGGCGTGTCGCGGTCGCGCATCTTCTGCCACAGCTCGTAGACGAAGCGGCGGTCGTCGTCCTCGACGTCGGCCGCGGCCAGGTAGCGCTTGAGCACGTGCCAAGGCACGGTGCCGAGCTCGGCAAGGCCGACGTCGGCCAGCGACAGGTTGGCGCGCTCGGCGAACTCGGTCGGGGTGAGCTCGGAGGCGCGGCGCAAGGCTTGCAGCGCCACGGCGACGAACTGGGGGCCGCTCGAGCCCGGTTCTGTCCGGGCGACGACATCGCGCAGGGAAGTGAGATCGAGCAACGCGGTCATCGCTCAGCCCGCCATCGGCGAGCTCGGCATCAGCGGTGCGAGGTCGGCGCCGACGGGCGGGCGCGGCGGGGTCGGCGCGCCGTGGCGCGCCGGACCCGATCCCACGATCGAGTGAATCACGGGGGTTGGCTCCTGGTTCTTGCTGCTTCCGGACGGTAGAAACGAGCGTCGCTCGCCGGGGTCGCATTCCGGCGCTCGTCACTCGTACCCCGAAGGGTGTCGACCATCGTAACGGGTCCGTCTCTCATGGTTTGACGCGCAGACCAAACGGGGAGCCGGGGGAGATCAACTGAGTGAGCGACCGCTTATTAGGTATTGCGTGCGTCCCTTCGAGGGACGCGGGTAACACGACAGTGGGGACCGCGATACGCAGTGCGTGATGCCCCAGGGCTGCGCTTGTTCCGAGCGCCTTCTTTGCGGCCTAGCCCACGATCGTGTTGGGTGTCAAGAGTCGTAACCTTCGCGTTTGCCCTGGTCAGGAGCGTGGGACAAAATGGGACGTCCCTCGGTCGGGGCAGAGTGTTGCGTCCGAGCGCCGTCACGCTAGATTCTTGGGCGTACCAAAAACCCCCGTGTCTTGCTCCTAAATGCTTCCGGACGGGACGACGGGCAGTGGAAAGGAGGAGGGGGACTCAGGTCGCACTCGGTCCCCCTCCTCACCTCATCGCTGAAGATGAGGCGTCAACTAACGGCTCCATCGGCATCTCGGATATTTCCCATAGGCTGCTGGAATCCGCCCAGGTCATCGGCATATCGCCATCATCCTCACGTCGTATCCGATTCGGGTGGAATCGTCGGCGTGTAATGGATTACCCGCGAGGATCCGCCGCTCGTGCCCGGACCGACCGGTCAGATTGCCCTGTGCCGGACGGGACGGTCCCGCAGATTGTCCGGTGCCCCAGCTGCGACGGTGGACGGGTACGTGAGCACGTGGCGCGGCTGATCGGTGTGGAGTGGCTCACTTCTCGCGGTTCGGCGTGGCGCCCGGCCCGGTACGGCGGTGCCGTCGCCGTAGTGCATGCTTGACGCCCGCCACACTCCCAGCGCGCGTCCGCTGGTGGGCCTTCTGCTGTGGCGCAGGACAGCGTCTCCGTGCCGCACCCGAGAGGTCTATGCCGATGACTGGCACCAGTAAGCAGGCTGGTCGGCCGCAGCCCACGTGCGCCGAGGAGATGGGCGGCACGCTGTCGCAGCCGGAGAAGGACTTCATCTTCCCGCTGCTGCAGATCGTGCTGAAGATGTTCGGCACCGTCTCGAAGTTCATCGACTACAGCCTGGTGCACGACTCGCGGCCCCCGCGGACCCGTGTGGTCAACCCGGCGCGCTCGATGGGCAAGGGCAACCCCGTCAACCTCGAGAACGCGATCTCCACGCAGATCAACGGCTCGCCCCGCAACTTCCCGGAGTGGTGGGTGGTCGAGTGGGTGATCACCGTGGTGATGAGGAAGTCGCCCGAGGAAGACCGCATCGCGGCATTGAACAAGCTCGGGTGGATGTGGGCCGAAGTGCGCGGTGAACGCCCCTGGGGATTCGTCGGCGCGATCCCTGACGCGGATGCGCTGACCGATCCGGCCGACGTCGAGGCCGAGGAGACCAAGTACGCGGTTCTGCGCACCGTGACGGTGCCCAGCCTGCGTCACGAGATCGCGCGCTTGAAGGCCTTGCACGAGACACCGCAGGGCCGGCACGTCAACTTCGTCGAAGAGATCGCTGATCTCAAGGCCAGCCTCGGGCTGATGGAAGAGGCCAAGAACGCCGCCGATCTCCGCACGGCCGAAGCCGAGGACCTCGCAGCCCATGCCCGGCTGCGCAACAACGAACTCGAAGAGCGCATCACCGAACTCGAAGAGCGCTTCCGCAGCCTCCAAGAGCAGAACGATGAACTCGTGCGGGTCAACGTCGAGGTCAACCATAAGTTCGAGCACCTGCGCACCTTGTGGCATCAGCGGAAGACCGCCTCGCCGACGCCCATGTCTGGCACGCTTGACATGACTCCGGCCGCGGAGACGACCGCGGTAATGCCTGTCGTGCCCGCGCACCCGCAGACCGCAGAAGCGCTCTCGCCAGGCGCCATCACCGATGAGATCGCCCAGCAGCGCCACAGGCACTACGCCGGACGCAAGGCAGAACTGGAAGGAGTCGCCAACGACTCACTGGTGGACACCATGCTGATGGAGATCGGCGATCTCCTCGCCTTCCGTGCTCCCAGGGACCTTCGAGATGAGGTGGCTCAGCACGGCGGGATGGACACGCCCTCTGCGAGCTCGGGACAAGGAGCCTAAGCAGATCCCGACCGGTGTAGGTGGGTTCCTCTGGTACAGAGATAGGACCGCTTTCACGCCAGAGAACCCCGCTCAGGAGTTGTGCAATCCGATGAGGCCGCCGAAGAACTTCACCGCGGCCGCATGCAAACTCGGCCAAGGTGATCTGCGGCCACAGGTCGTGAGGGAAGTCGTCGAACGGGAGACCGTCGTCGTGCGAGCGCGGGCAGCGTCGGTCACCCGTTCGACCGCTCCGACCGTGCTGTAGGAACCGGCAACGGGGCGCGCCTGGGCGGAGATGCTCGGCTCGCTGGCGGGGCAGCTACAGGACCCGCAGGCCGTGACGGCGAGCAACCCACTTGCACCATCCGAAGCTGGCGGAGCTCGTGTTACATCGCAGAAGAAGTAGCGCGCTGGGGTTCGGCAGTGCAACGAAGTTGAGACGGCTATGCCGCTCAGAAGCTCGCAACCTGCCCGCCTAGTCCTTCTTGCACACTTCGAAGGGCTTCTTGCTCGCCTCCATCGATACATTTCGCGTACTCGCGGAGCAGCACTGCGAGGCTGTGTCCTGCCCACTCAGCTACTCGCTTAGGCTCTTTGACCAGGTTGAGCCAGAACGTCACACAGGCATGACGTAGGTCGTACGGCCGTTTCGCCAGCGGGCCAGCCTCTACTTCCGCCGTGAACGCGATCTTGCGGGCGAGATCCCAGATCCGCCCGTAGGTCGAGCTGCCAATGCGCCCGCCGCGCTCGGCGACGAACAGCAGCCCACGCGGCCCAATGTTGAAGATCTCGATGTGCTCGTAGAGGTAGATAGCCAACTCTGGGCACATCGGGACCGGCCGGCCGAAGCCCTTGTGGCGGTGCTTAAGTTCCCGCTCCTCGTGCCGCTTGCCGCTGTCGGTCCACTCCCCACCTACCTCGGGAGCCGCCCCCTCAAGGTTGATCACGCCCCACTCGTGAACCTCCCAACGCTGCGCCTCCTCGTTCCACACTTTCGGCGGGAGTCGCAGGTTGTAGAGCCTGACGTTGGAAGCCTCTTCGGGGCGTAGCGCCGCGAAGAACATCAGCGCGAAGAACGCCACCAACTTGGAGCCAGTGCGGCCGATGCCGGCTACCTCACGCATCACCGTGCGGAACTGGATTGGGTTCGCCACGCAGCGACGATCAACCTCCTTGGCCACGGTCTTGTGTTTCTTGACCCTCACCTCCTTCCAAGGATTCTCGGACAACACGCCGATCTCGTTGGCGTAGGCCAAGATGCTGCCGAACGTCGTGCGCCGTAGCCGGATGGTGTCGTATGCAGCCCGCTGCCCGTCGAGCTTCCGCTCGAACGCACCAACCACCTTCCGCAGAAAGTCGGCATCCAAGAGTTCCGACACTTGGCGCGTGTTCTGCGTCAGCCATCCGAGCGCCGCCGCCACGTCGCTCGGATGCTCCTGGTCACGGTGCTCCTTGTTGCAGTGAATGCGAATCGCGCGGCGCAGAACCTTGTGACTAGGACGCGCGCGGTCGGTAGAGATCATTGCCTCGGTGATCGGAGCGAGCGCGTCCGCAATGGACTTCCGGTGAGTAGGCGCGGCCTCGTCCCACTTCATGTCGACGAACTTGGCGACGAGGTCGAACCACGACATGGTCGACTTGTCCGCCGTCTCTTCACGGAGCTTGGACACCGGGCTACCGGTCTCGACACAGAACGCCTCACCCTTGCGCGAAGCGATGACGAGTTCTGAACGGAAGCTGTCGGCCAGCGCCGCAGTCTTGAACTTCTCCTTGAACTGCTTCCTGTTCACGGCCCAGCGAACCCAATAGGTCGTGGTCCGCTTGCCGACGTAGACATCAGTCGCGTAGATGCGGACATCAAAGCTGGTCTTCATGCCGCCACCTCACAACCGTTGAACCAGTCGTCCACGTCGCTCCGGTCGAAGCGGAGTTGCCCGTTGGGCAATCGGGAGAACTTCGGCGCAGTCTGCTTCGCAATCCACTCGTAGAGCGTCGAACGGGAAATCTTGAACTCCTCGCAGAACTCAGCAACCGTCAGCAGTTCACGTCGGCGCATGACTACGTCACCCCCGCGGTGTTGGTCGGATCGATGTGCAGCGGCAGATGACGAGCCCATACGGATCTGGGTGTGCGGCATCGCCTCGGAAGTGGTGGTGCTCGTTGTGGCGTAAGCGCCGTAAGGGCCGTAAGTCGCCTGCTCAAGGGCGTGCAGGGGTGTAAGCGGCTTACGTTTCGCTGTGTAAGCCGCCGCAGTGGGTTAGCTGGTTGGCTTACGGTTCGAAACGTAAGCCGCCTACACCCTGGCAACGCCGTGACCTGGGTTCTTACGGGCCTTACGGGTCTTACACCGGTGCAGAAGGCGGAAGCGGTGGCAGGTAGCGCCGCCACGCGTCGGCAAGCCCGGTTTGTGCTTGGGCGCCGTTGGTCGTGTAGGCGACGTAGCCGCGGCCGGCCTTCTCTCCGGCGTTGGTCGGTTCGAACACCACGGGCTTGACGTCGTACCGCTTGAGTTCGCGGGCAAGTCGTTGCGCGTTAAGGGGTTTGCCGTCGCCCATGTCGGACCACTGCGCTTCTTCGAGCACGTGCAGGGCTCCCAGAATGTCGGCCGTGCGCATCCGGTCGGTGCGGTGCTGGGCGTAGAGATCACGCAGCGCGGCCAGGAGCTGGACGCCGGTGGACTCCTCCTGACTGGTAGCCGTGTCGATGACGAAGTGCTTGCAGGCGGCGAGCGTCCTGGCCGGCCAGTCACCGCCCGCGGCTTCAGCGAGTGCGAGCAGCGGACGCCAAATCTCGGCCGCGCGGTTGCGAACGCCGTCAGGGCGTTCAGGCCGAGCTGTGGCGACCTGGTCGGCAACGGCGGCGGCCCAGGCAGCGAGTTCGGCGCGGAGTGGTGCGGCTTCGAGTTCGACGTCTTCCTCCATGAACTCCTCGGGGTCATCGCCGTACGCGGCTTTGCGCATGTGGATCGTGATGGCGCGGCTCGTGATGGTGCCGGGCATGTGACCGGCGATCCCGGCGAGCGCCACCGGGGCATAGACGGGAAAGCGCTGGACGTTCATGGACTTGGCGTCGCCGACGCACCGGGCGATCGTCGCGCTGCGCTTGTACCCAGCGTTGAGGAGTCCGCGCAGGTCCTCGTTGTTGCCTCCCTTGGTGCTGAACACGGCGTCGATCTCGTCGAACAACAACGACACCGGTCCGTCCAGCAGCAGCCGGAAGATTGCGGCCGTGGTCATGGAGATGGTCATCTCGGGCTTGTGGACGAGGTACTGGCCGATCTCCAGGACGCGAGTTTTGCCGCTGCCTGGTTCGGCCGACGACAGGATCAACCGCGGAGTGACGTACAGCCGGTCCGCCAGGTGGGTGTGCGCGAACCAGAGCGCCACGACCGGGGCGCAGTGCTCACTGGGGAACCGCAGAAAGCGGTTCAGGAACGCCGTCACCTCGTCCAACAGTTCGTGGCCTGGCCGCGACACCACACCAGCCGGCGCACCGAGCCACGACGCGACCGGGGTCACTGGAGCTGCCTCGGGCTGGTCCTGGTCGGGGGCCTGACCGCCGTCCTCGGGGCTCGACTGAGCGAGGGAGACCCGCCACTGGATCTGGCACGACTCGTCGCAGAAGTCGTCGGACACGGACTCGGCGAGCGACTTGCCGCAGGTGTGGCAGGCCATCGCCGTGGCCGGGGCACTGGCGGTCGTGTCGGTGTCAGCGTCGCTGATCACGCTGTCGATGTCGGCCAGGGTGTTGATGAAGGCGCTCACGCGATGTCCCTCCTCTCGGTTGCGTGCTTAGGCAGTTCGTTCATGCGGCCCGCTTGCGTGTGCTGGGGTGGTCGGCGAGCGCCCACGACCGGAAGGCGCGGCGGTGGATCTCATCGGCGGTCAGCGGACGAGTCGTATAGGTGGCGCGGCGAGCCGCGAGCGTGCAGAACGGCAAGTGCTGGTCCAGCGCTCCCGCGCTGGTCATCGCGGATGACACGGCAACAGCTGTCTCCTTCTGCACTGCCTGTTCGTCGTGCTGTGCTGCGGCCAGTTCGTGAGCGAAGCGCGAGGCGATCGCCCGCGGCGTGGACTCTTCGAGGTGTGCGAGTGCGGCGTACAGAACGGCGGCGAGCTTCCGTGGATCGTCGTCGTTGAGCGCTTCCCACCGCGTGCTGCCTGCAAGGGGCATGGACTCGCCTGGACACATGGAGGCCCACGCTCGCCGGAGCAAGGCGTCACACCATGCGCGGACAACGGCGGGGTCTCGGAGCGGCCGGCGGTTGAACACGTAGACGTCGTTGGGATCGGTGAGGAACGTGCGGCGGCTGGTCATGTCGACGCATCTCCGTATTGCTCTGAGTAACGATGGGCGGGCGTGCGAAGGCAGCGGGGACACCAAGAACGTGGCCCCGCATTGTGCGGATGGGCTGTCAGCAAGTCGGGTTAGGTCGCAGAGTGCGGGTTAGGTTTCTAACCACGCGGGTTAGATGGCGTGATACAGCGGCTGAGCTGCGACGAGTTAGCTGGTTAGCCGGGTTAGGTCGGACGCTGCGAACCCTGGTCAGGGCGATGTGGAGCGGTCGAGCGTCCAGGGTTGTGACCTAACCCGGCGGTCCGAGCGACTAGCCCTCGTCGTCCAGATCGGCCGTCGCCTCACGCGCGAGAGCATCACGGACAGTGACAGGATCGACGGGGTAGGTGTTCTTAGTGGACGGCACCTTCACGCCGAGTTCGGCGAGCTGGTCTCGCAGCGCCTTACCTGTCAGCGACTTGTAGGGCGTCCAGCGCGGTGCATGCTGAGCGAGCAGGGCGAGCAGGGCGGGCAGGTCGGCGACCCTGATGGGCTCCTCTCCCATCACGGCGTCCAGGTCTTCGAGCAGGTTGCGGCTGGACTCGATCGCCGGTGCCGCAACGGCTGCACCAGGCAGGCCGCGCCCAACGGTCTCGATCGCGGCCAACGACCGAGTGATGATCGGCGTGACCTGGTCGTTGGTGCGGGAGACGTCCAGGAAGTAGACCTGCACGATCTCCGAGCGTTCTCCGGTGAAGCCCTTGACCACCGCAGTTCCCTTGTCAGTGCCCGGAATCAGCTCCGTAGCGCGGTGACCGGCGGCGTAGGCACCCTGACCGAGCAGGGCATCGTTGGCCACGTGGTCGCCGACGGCGAACGCGATTCCGTTGGAACAGTTGCGAGTCACGTCGCGCGGCATGCTGTCTTTGGTCGGTGCCTGGGTAGACAGGAACAGGTGGATGGCCCGCTTGCGTCCCAGGCGGACGATGTTCACCAGCAGCTGTGCGATCTCAGCGCCGTAGGACGGGTGCTGGATCGCCACGTGCGCCTCTTCCAGCAGCGCAACGATCGGGTGGAGACCGATGCCCGCGCTGGCCAACTTGCGCGTCACGGACGGCTCTTCGTACTTGATCAGCAGTTCGCCACGGGTCTGCACCTCGTCGTGCAGCTCCCGCAAGTGCTCCAGGATTTCGGCGATCTTCTCGTCTTCAGCACCCATGACGTACCGCGAGCACCGCGGCTTGAACGCCTCAAAGTCGAAGTTCGCGTCAGGAACCCAGATCCGCATCTCCACGGTCGGGTCCAGCGCGGCACCTGCCATGACGCACCGGGCCGCCGACGACTTGCCCTGCCCAGGCATGCCGCCCCCGATCGTGTTTCGCTCCAACACAGGACACGTGATGGGCTCTCCACGAAGCGTCCGTCCGAACGGGACACCCTTGAAGATGTCCACGATTCCCTCTTCCAGCAACGGATACGCGCCCGCTCCTTCCGCAAGGGCACCCTTGTCTGCAACCCACAGGTCGAGGATTCCCGCTTCGCTGCCCGTGGTCGGCCACACCTCTTTGGACAGCCGGTGCAGACCGGTGGCCAGGTCACCGCGACGGCGGGCGATCTTCTCTGCGGTCACACCGGCCGGCAGACGGAGCACGGCGTGAGTGCCGCGCCCGTCCTTGCGTGCGGTGGTGATGTACTGCAATGGCAGGCCCTGCTTGATGTAGGCGGTGATCTGCGGAATCCGCAGCGCCTCCAACGCACGCGCAATCGTCGTCTCGTCAATCGTCACGTCCGCATCGGCTTCAGCCGCGGTCGACAGCCAGCCAGGCGCCGTGCCCTGGCGGCGGCCCTCACGCCAAGCACCGAGCAGGACCAGGGCGGGCAGGGTGAGGATGAACGGAGTCCACACCACCGTGACGGCTGTGATGATCCGCCCGATCGCGTCGAGGATTCCTTCCCACACCGCGAGGAACCGACCGGTGTCGGTGATCTCGACCAGAGCCGAGATCGCCAGCAGCACCACCAGCAACGCGGCGACCGAGCCCGCGGTGACTTGGGCGACCCCGGCGGCCATGCCGGGCAGATCCATCAGTCGGCGGTGGCGGCGTTCCTGCGCAAGTTCCTTGCGTTCGGTCCACTCCCGCAACGCTTCCCGGTCGCCCATCGCCTCTGCGGCCTTGATCTGTCGGCGATACACACCGAACGTCCCGGCATCCCACGCCCGCCGTGCCCACGACTCGAAGCCTTGGACGACGTACAGAGAGTTGCCGAGCACAGTGCGGGTGGCCTTGACGGTCGGTTCGTGCTGACGCACCACCCGCACCGTGTGGACGACACGGGCGGGCACGTTGCGCACGCGAGCGATACCGGCGCGGCCGATGCGGCGGTCAAGTTCGGCGTTCTCCTCGTCGGTGAGGATCACGCCGTCCACAACGTGCTGCGGTTCGAGTTCGGCGCCGGCCAGGTTGGTGGCAGGTGCGGCCCTACGGGCACTCAGGTCGTACACAGTCGCGCCCGCATCGTCGTTGTGGTCGGGCTGGGTGTTGTCCAGGGTGCTCATCAGTGCACCTCCTCCAGTTCTGTGTGGTCGGTCATCAGGTGGACCAGCGCGGCGCCGAACCCGAGCACGATCACGGGCAGGCAGGACACAACGGTGGTGATCTGCCACGGGGCGACGGTCATGCCCGCGGCTTTCATCAGGTGGTAGGCGACCTGGCCACCCGCACCGAGCACGAGCGCACCGAGCGCGGACCACTTGGCGAACGAGCGCGCCTTGTCTGAGCGAGTGCGGCCGGACAACCACACCTGCAACGCCAGCGCCGCGTAGGCCTCCATCCCGAGCGGGAGGGTGATCGCGGAGTTGATCGTCCAGCTGTCCGCGATGCCGGGAAGCGGGGTGATCTCGCCGAAACCGGTGAGCTTGCCCAACTCGACCCAGCCGCCCCAGATCGCGACGAACGCACCGAGTGCGATGAGGACGATCGGCCACCGCCGCACCTGTGATCGAGCCTTTGACCGGCCCGTGTTGATCGCCGAGATCGCTGTGGTTGCAGGTGTGTCTACGACCTCGGTGAGCTGCTGTGTAGCAACTTCCGCTCCGCGGTCGTGCACCTCCTCTTGGGCGGCGAGCACTGGTGCGACCGCTGCTGCGTCTGGGGTGATGAATGCGACCGGTTCGGCGGGCACAGCACCGGTTTCGACGAGCGCAGGAACGGCTTGCAACCGGCGCCCGGTGGCTTCCTCGTGCTCGCCCCCGTCGATGTAGCCGAGTGCGACGAGTGCGGCACGCGCCTTCTTTGCACCGACATTGAACTTCCCCGCCACGCTGCGGATTGACGGCCTCTCGCCCGACTCGTCGGCGAAGGCACGCACTCGCGTGATGAGGTCTTCCAGAGACACCGGGTAGGCGCTGGTCATCGGTGGGCTCCCTTCACTCGAACGCGGCTGGAACGGATGGGCGAGTGCACGCGACCGGCGATGCGCGGGAGGTAGAGGAGGACGAACGCGGACAGCAGCGCGGGAATCCCCAACGCCAGGACCTGGGCCACCGGCTCATCAGGCATGCCGGTGACCACGGCCCACTGCACGGTGGTGATGCCGACGGTGGTGATCAGCAACTTCCACAGCAGCACCGCGAACACGAACACGAACACGAGGCCGGAACCCAGCAGCAGCAACAACATCGGCTCGTCCCTCACTTCACCGCTCCCGTCGAGCGGGTGGACTCGCGCGACCCGTGTGAGCACGGTTCGGTGCCTCTGAAAGGCAGGTTGATCATGGTGGACACTTGAGTGCCCCTTCCGGTTGCGAGATCGGATGGTGGGTGTGGGAACCCGGACCGGCGGTGACTTCTTGGCGGGAGTCCGCCGGTCCGGGCGACTCGTTCGTGACGCTGGTCAGCGCTGGTGGAGCGCGGCGGCGAGCAGCGGAGTGTGTGCGGCGTAGAGCTGTCCGCCGGCCGCCAAGATTGCGTCCTCCAGGGCGGTCAGGTTGGTGAAGGGCCACCACGCCGCGGCAACCGCGTCGTCTCCGGCCGTCGCAGGGACCACGCCGCGGAGCTGGTAGAGCGCGGAGCTGGTACAGATCCAGGCGTGGTCGGTGTTGCGGTAGTCGTCCACGTACCTGCGTGCGATGACCGTGGGCGTGAGGTCACCGAGGTCGACGCCGGTTTCCTCTCGCAGCTCTCGCACGAGCGCGGCCGGGGCCGTTTCGCCGGGGTCGACCATGCCGCCGGGGATAGCCCACACGCCGATGTCCCCGCGCTTGATCAGCAGAACGCGGCGGTTGCGGCCGCGGCCAGCAACCACGATCGGGTCGGCGGCGGCGTTCTCACCCCACTTGCCCAGCTTGCGGCCCGTGCGTCCGGTGCGTCCGGTCGGGTTGAGCGGCCAACCCCAGGCGTTGAGGGTGAACGGCACCAGCGCGGTGACCTGCCGTGCGGGCCAGTTCGGCACGTCCTCCGGGGTCACGTACGGCTCAGCCCAGCCCTCGGCAACGCTGGCGGCGAGACCGGACCGCCGCAGCTCGGGCGGGGTGACGTCTACCGGGGCGTAGCCGGGCAACGGCGTCGACCACGGGCGCTGGGACTCAGGAACGTGCGTGCCGAACTCGTTGCTGTACATGAGAGATAAGCCCTTCGGGTTGATGATCAGCGGTGGTTGCGGGAGCGCAGTCGGCGGTGACTTCTTGGCGGGAGTCCGCAGACAGCGGAGTAGCTAGGCGGCTTCGGTGCCGCGGCCGACAACCTGTGCACGCGCCGCGTTGCGGCGAGCCCGGCGGCTCTTCCTTTTGCTGCTGACGGGCGCTGGCGTCGTGGCGACAGGAACGACACGAACCGGTGCCGCCTGCTCCTGCACCGCTTGCGTTAGCGGCACGCCGTACTTCGGCACGATGCCCGCCGCGGCACGCGCCAACATCCGAGCGTTTCGCCTCGTAACCGCGGACCCGTCCACGAACGCGGTCGTAGGCGCGAACGTGGAGGCGATCTCGTGGGACAGCTCCGTCAGGAGACTGGTCACAGCGTCCGCGGTGATGCCGTCGGGGTAGTTGCTGGTCGTGTTCATCAGTGGTTCCTCTCGAAGTCGCTGCGCCGAAACTAGCGCTAGAACAAGCGCCAGAACAAGCGCTGCAGTGGGCAGAACGGGGGTTGGAGGCGTGCGGAAACAGGGAGGGCTGCGCTAGAATTTGCGCTGGTACTGGCGCTAGAGGGAGGGTCTGCGTGGCCAAGGACTGGCAAGCCGTAGCCGATGCGATTAACACCCGAATGGAGCAACTGGGGTTTTCGCAGAAGGAGCTGTCTCAGCGGTCAAAGGTGAGTCCGGCGACCCTTCGCCTCATGCAGCAGGGCGCGGACGCGTCGCGGTCGGCCACCACGCTTGCAGCGGTGTCCACTGCGTTGGGCTGGCAGGCTGATCAACTTGAGAACGTCGCCGCTGGCCGGCCTCTGTCGGACGGCGATGAGTCCGTGAGTCTTCGGGATGAGGTTGAAGCGCTCCGCAGTGACGTTGCCAAACTGCGGACTGGGCTCGAAGACTTGGCCGCAAGGGTCGACCGGCTGTCGAAGAAGTGAGCCGGGAGCCCTTCATCACGAAAGAGCCCTGATGAAGGTCATCAAGCCGTCCAGCACTGTCCCGCCCCAAGCCGCCAACTGACGCGTCGTGCTCGCCGCTCCGGCCGGGTCCCGAATCACCAGGGCGAACACGGCCAGGGCCACCAAGGTGAGCACTACGCGCCGGCCGGTTCCGCCGCCGGTCGGCAGCGGCATCATCGTCTGCTTCTTCGCCATCTCGGTGCTCCGTTCTCGTCTGTGCTCCGGTCTGCTTCAAGCTTGCTGCGACCTGGGCCACACGTGAACTGCCCGATTAGTACCTCAACGCCGAACTTCCACTGAACTTCGATCACTGAACTTTCACCGAACTTCGGCGCGGCCCATCTTCAGAATCCGGTGGTGGAGTGGGAGCCTGGGCGCATGGACCTGAACGGCACCCCCGCCACCCTCGATCAGATGAAGGCGCTCGCCCTCACGAACTACGGGCACTTCACATCAATGCTCGTGGAAAACGGCGAGGTTCGGGGTCTGTCGTTGCACATGGCGCGGCTGGCCCGCGATTGCCGACAGCTTTTCGATCAGGACCTCGATACCGGGCGGGTCCGTGGCTATGTGCGGAAGGCACTCGGCGAGCACGCGGGCGGCCGCGTAGTCGTTCGCGTCTCGGTCTTCGATCCTGCCCTCGACCTGGGAACTATCGGACGGGACGCGCAACCGCACGTGCTGGTCACGCATCGCCGGGCGGCGGGCGGTCTTCCCGCACCATGGCGACTTCAGGCGGCTGCATACGTACGCGACATGCCGTCCGTGAAGCACGTCGGCCTTTTCGGATCTATGCAACGACGTCGAGCGGCTCAGAAAGACGGCTACGACGACGTTCTTTTTCTCAACCCTGACGGAACAATTTCCGAAGTTGCTACGTCGAACATCGGATTCGTTCGTGAAGGCCGCATCATTTGGCCGCGATCCGCGTACCTCGCAGGTATCACGATGACACTGCTCCACCAGGAATTGGACGAGCAGATCGTGACGGAACCGCTGACGCTGTCCGACCTTCCGGGCATGGATGCCGCCTTCGCGACCAACGCTGCAACGGGCGTTCGCGCGGTGTCGTCGGTCGACTCGACGGAGTGGGCATCGGAAGCGCATCCCGTTCTGAAGGAGCTGAGGGAACTGTATGCAGACATTCCGGCCGAACCTGTATAGGCGGCGCTATCGGCGGGCTAGGCTCACTCGGAGGTTCTCCGAGGGGGAGTGTTCAATGCCGACGGTGCAGCGCTGGACTGGCGTAGAGGTTCGCGCCCTACGCGATGCAATGCGCATGAGCCTGCGGGAGTTCGCTGCCCACCTCGGAGTGAGTGAGCGCATGGTCTCGAAGTGGGAGGCCGGCCGCGAGAACATCCAGCCGCGGCCCGTGAATCAGGCAGCTCTGGACACCTGCCTGAACCGCAGCGACCCCGACACCCATGCGCGGTTTGCGTTCCTGGTCGGCGACTCGCTGGTTGGCGCCGGAGAACAAGAGCAGCAGATCGAGCCGATCGGGAGCGCTCAGGTCAACCACCCGACCGATGGAAGCGCCATGATCCCGGTGGAGGGAAGCGTCTACCTCGGAGGTCCCAGCAACACGCCCGCTTGGGTCGCTGGCTTCTACATCGACGTGTTCCCAGTGTCCAATGAGGACTACGCGCTTTTTGTTGCTGCGACTGGTCACCAGGCGCCGGATCACTGGCCGGACGGGCAGTGCCGTCCCGATGTCAAGGATCACCCGGTCGTCTTCGTGACTTGGAACGACGCGAACGCCTACGCCACCTGGGCGGGGAAGTCACTGCCGACGAGCCAGCAGTGGGAGAAAGCTGCGCGAGGAACACGCGGCACGGTCTACCCGTGGGGTGACCAGCCGACGCCGGCCAAATGCAACGTCCGGGAAAACGGCGTTGGGCTAACCACGGCGCGCGACAACTACCAGAGCGGCGTGAGCCCGTACGGCGTGTACGACATGTGTGGGAACGTCTGGGAGTGGTGTTCGACCGAGACCAAGCCTGGTCGCCACGAGCTCAAGGGCGGCGCCTGGACGAGCCCGTTCAACCGAGCTACCCCGTCGTCCTTCAACGACGCGAACGCAACGATGAGGGACGATGACACGGGCTTCAGGTGTGTGGTTGCCGCAGACGTGATGGACGAGTTGCTCCGCCGACGCTGACCACCTGAGCAACACTGTTCTACAGTTCAGCGGCCGCCTCGGCGATCAGTTCTAGCGACTCACCGGGGCTGAGTGCGATCTTCTGCAGGCTGGTGAACTGCCTCGTGCACTGCTCGATCAGTCCTGGTTCCTCGACGTACTCACCCTTGAGAAACGTCTCCATGTAGGCCACTTCGTTGTGCTGGCGGTGCGGGAAACCCAGCAGCGTGAAGGGCGACCCCATCGCCGGATAGGCCCCAGCGCCGCGCGGCACGACCTGAACGCTCACCGCCGGATGCTCGCTGACCTCCATCAGGTGCAGCAGCTGCGCCTTCATCACTCGTGGCCCGCCGACCACCTGCCACAGCACCGCCTCGGGAAAGACTGCCTGCACCACAAGCGGATCTTTGTCCGTAAGTCGGGCGGAACAGGCCTCCCGGACCTTCGCCCACCGCGCCGTGCGCTCCGGATCACCGGCCTGCATTGCGGCGTTCGTGTAGCCCGCAAGGTGAAACACAGTCGGCACCAGATCCGTCGTGAACGCCCGCAGCCACGTCGCTTCGAACACGAGACTCACGAAGTCCGCGGCCGGATCGAACACCTCCACGCGGCGCAGGTCGGAGCGGCTGCGTTCGGCGTGCTGGGCTTGCAAGACAACCGCCTGCCACTCTGTGGTCGGCACGCGGTAGGCGTAGCCGAGCGCCATGATGTCCACGGGCGCAGAGGGCTGCACCGCGTTCTCCATCGTCGACAGTTTCGCGCTGCTGAACCCCACTCGCATGCCAGCCTCGGCGAGGCTGAACGCCCGCTCATTGCGCCATGCGGCGAGGCTTCGCCCTATGGCGCGTTCGAGCGTTGTAGCGCGGAAATCCTTTGGCATGTCTAGCTTCTCTCCGAGTTTGCCGTGCCGCTCAGCTCCTCGAACGGTACGAAGCTGCATCCGCGCAACTCACGGATCAAGGCCACGGCGACCATCCAACGGGTTTGCGGATCGTCGTAGGCAAGATGGGCAGCTTGGACCCGAGTGGGAGCGAAGGTGCCCGGTCGGTAGAGCGTGCCCCACACGCCCGCGACCGCGAAGCTTCGAACACGAACCACCACTGCACCACGTTGAAGCGCCGGGCACCGCCGTAGTGAGATCGCCACGCACCGAGAGCAGATGGGCGGTTCCACGCAAGCCATGCCTTCAGGCCAACGTGGCCAGTCCTCGCGGTGGTCCCTCAACAACCACAGGACGCCGTCCGGCGTTTGGTCGGCAGGTCCTGCACACACCTGACACAACAGCTCGCTCATCGCCCGCCGCTGGCGTATGGGGTGCACCCTGCCGAACTCCGGCTTGCCCTCGTTGCGGCGTTCCACGACCTTGCGCCACAGGACACCTTGATCGTCTCGATCGCCCGGAAGCTCGTTGGCGTATCCCAGTTCAAGGCTGTCCGGGCGCACGACCAAGCGGCAGCTAAGGTCCTGCTCAACGTTCGTCGCCGTGACGTAGGGCGCAACGATGCGGTCGGAGCTGGTGAGGTTCGTCCTGGTCATGGCGTCCAGAGCTTCGGTGCGGCGCCGATGATCAGCGTTGGTGCAAGACGCGTGCCAGGTGCGGGGAGCGCCAGCAGTTCGTGAACAACCTCGCCAAGGGTGCCGCTCAGCTCCCAGACGATCGCGGCGGGCTCGCCGTCAGGTACGCGGATGCGCAAGCCCAGCGCGTCGGCCTCGTCGCGCACACGGATGCAGTCTCGCCACCCGGCCGGCCAAACCCTCGCAGCGTCCAGTACGGCGTTGGGGTCGCCGGGATCGTCGATCGGCAGGAACTTCCAGCCCGCTTCACGGATGAGGATCAAGAGTTGCAGGCTGGGAAAGAGCTTCACTGCCTCGGCATCGGTGAGTGGGTTCATGCCTCACCCACCGCTATGCAACCAGTACTGGTGATCAACCGCATGTTCGGAACGTAGGACCGCCGCGACATGCCAAGGGGTACAAGCTGTACCCCCACCTGGTCAGGTTAAGCCGCGATACCCACCCGCTCGCACAGGTCATGGACGTCCTGGCGCAGACCGGTCGGCGGGTTGCTGCGCAAACCGATCAGCATCTCCCGCGCGAACCCGTTGTACTTGATCGTCTCGGGTGCTGTGCGCTCCGAGTGGTGGAGCAGCGCCCACACCGCGTGCCGCTCGCCGCGTTGGTCGTGCGCACGCGCGACCTCGATCAGGTGCCGGGCTCGACGTGGCACAGAAGCAATGGTGTCCGGGTCGAACTGGTCGGCCGCACGCAAAGCCTCGGCGGGGCGCCGCAGCTCCACCCCGAGCGTTGTGGCGTGAGCGGACATCACGGGACGGCTGAACGAAGACTGCGTGTGCCGGTAGCCAACGGGGAGCTCCTGAGCGACGCGGTCTGCGAGCTCCCATGCTTCCCAGGCTTGCCCGTGCCGGCCGCGGCGAGCGTGCACGTAGGCGACCTCGGCTTTCAGCGCGCCCCACATGCCACGCCAGTTGTCACCGCTGTCCAGGTAGGGCTCGATCTCGTGGGCACCGAATGCCGCCACGTCCAGCGCCTCGTCCCAGCGGCCGACGTCGCGCAACGCCTGGACTTTGGCCCACGCACCGCCAGCGATTGCGAGCGGGTCGTCAGCTTCGAGCGCCTCATTCATTGCCCGGTCCGCGACAAGCCACACCAGCTCCGCGGCTGGCTGGTAGGCGCAGTAGAAGTCAGCGAGCCGGTACACGCCGGCCAGCACCCGCCGTGCATCTCGGCGTTCATCACCGCGGATCACGCGCACGGCGCGCTGCGCATCCCGAATCAGGTCAGGGAGGAGCAGACCGAGCTGTGTGCGATGATCGGGGCTCGCGTGCCGAACCTGCCACGCCTGTTCCAGGCGCACCGCAAGGTGTGCAACGTTCGGCGGGCGAGTGTCGCTGGACAGGTGGTACTCGGTCAGCGCGGCCTGGACCGCGGCCAGCGCGACGTGCTTCTCTCCGGCGAACACGGAAACTGGCACGGCGTGGCCGTTGCCGGTGAGTTCAGCAAGGTCTTGCACTCCAAGGGCGTGTGCGATGCGGAGCAGCATCGGCAGACGGGGCGCTTGCAGTCGGCCGATCTCGACGGCCTTCACCCACTCCGGGCTCCTGTCGACCAGGCCGCCGAGGACACGGCGCGACATGCCAACGCGTTCTCGCGCCCACTTGATTCGCTGCCCGATCGTGGTGTGCGCAGGGTCTGGAAAACCCGAGGTCGCCATAGGTCCACCTCATCGCCGGATGTGTCCCCGCCGATGCCCCCGGTGGCCAAACCAGGGGCGCGCATCCGGCGAGGATGTCGAGTACACCATAGCGGTGACATATGCCATCCAGAAGGGCAAAGGGATCATCGCTAGTTGTGCTGTTTGTCAGCGTCGGTAGTCCTAGCTGGTTCGCTATTTAGGAGGTGATGCCAGGATCCCTCACGACCATCGACGGGTGCATGATCAGGAGAGGGTTGCCAGTCAGCAGGCCATGACGAAAAATTGATTGATGGTTCGATCGGCGTATGCAAGAAAGTTGCTCCATCAAACCGCACTCCTTTAGTGAACCTTGCCCCGTCGAACCTTACGCCCTGTGTGAATTTCAGTCGCTCGGGTTTATTGTCAACCTTCTCTGGCGTAAAGTTTTCAACGAACGTTGCATTACCAAAGAGGGAGCCGGAGACGAGTTCGGCGGCTGCGGTCGAACTAACCTCTCCGAGTGGGACGCCTTCGCTGAATTGCGCATTGCGAAACTCGACATCGCCGTTGAACTTAGCGTTGCTGAACCAGGCGTGCATGCGGAAGGTGGCGCTGCTAAATGTGACGCCCGCAGTGAACAAAGAGTTCTCGAATCGGGCTCCTTCTGCAAAAAGTGCTGTCTCGAAGGCGGCGTACTCTGTGAAAGTCGCGCCGTTGAACCACGCTTGTTCAAGAAATGATGTACGAGGGAGCAGGGCGTAGCTGGAAAACGAGGCCTGTTCAAAGAACGCACCTCCGGCGAACGTTGCACCGCCGAAATGTGCCATCTCGGCAAATATGGTGTGCTCGAACCGGGCTATGCTGGTAAACTTCGCATTATCGAACCGTGCGGGTCCGGCGAACCTTGCGTTGTCAAATCGAGTATTTGCTGTAAATTGCGCGTCAACGAATGAGGCCTGCCCTGTGATGCTCGCGCCGGCGAACCGGGTATCTCCACTAAAGACGGTGCTCCGAAAAATTGCGTTGTTCGGCCTTCCTCTGTGCATATCCCAGTCGACCAGTACCGCGGCGGTGAGATCGAGGTCGGTGTCAGGCCAGAAGTTTGTTGACGGATGGTCCGGGTCGTTGCCGGGGTCCAAGTGGGTGGTGAGGATGCGTTGAGCGGTTAGTCGGACTTCCCGTTCCTGGACTTGGACGCGGTATTCATCGCGGGTTTCTGCGTGCGCGCCGGCGTCTGGTTGGTCGCCGGGAGGGTCAAAGGGTGCGCGCAGGTAGGCGCAAAGTACGTTGACCACGGTTTGGCGGAGGGCAGGATTATCGGGGTGGTCTTGTGCAAGGCGCTCCAGGGCGTACAGACCGCCGTGACGTACCGGGGCCTTATCTGATCCGAGCTGTTCCACGGATTTCGCGTATAGGTCGGTGATCCGGCGAGCTTCCGCGTCGCGTTCCGTGGTAGCAGCGACGCGTTCAGCGTGTAGGCGGGTGTGCTCGGCGGTCTCGCGTTGCAGCTCATACGCGCGAGCGACGTCGGCTTGGTCACGTTCTTTCTGCACGAGCCCGATCTCGGTGGCGTGTTGGCGTCGCCAGGCTAGGTACAGTGCGAAGATTCCACCGCCGCCAATGCCAATGCTTAGCCCTGTGCGTAGCGCGTCGAATCGTGCAGTCACCAACGCTGCCCCTGACAGGCCTGCAGTGCCAGCCCACCACAGCGCCACTACAAGGCCGATTGTGGCTGTGGCGATGGAAGCTGCCACGGTTGCGATGACCCTGCGCGGCATGGGCTCTAGCGGTATGCGAGACGTAGTTGACGTCGGTAGCGGCACACGTGGGTGCGTGGAGGACTGCTCTCCCGGCGCAGGGTGGGGGAGCGGCACGGGGGTAGGGCGATCCTCGGGCATGTCCAGATAGTCGTCGATCGGCGTAGCCGTGTTTCCGATGGGCAGCCGAGCCCAAATGGTCCGACTGGCAAGTGAGCGGTCCTGGAATAGAGGCAAGTTGTGGCTCGGGAGTCCTCGTTCGACGGGTTGCCTAAAGGATCACTCGATCTGGTGCTCTTGCTCTGTCTAGCGCAGGTTCGCGAGACGTAGCGGGGATCTGGCGACCCGGCTCAGCGACCGATCTTGGTCTAGACCCCAGGGATGATGCACCCAGGCGGAGCAGCGATAAGCGCAGTTCAGAGGGTATAGTCGAACGTGTGTTCGTGTCACCGCGATGGTCTGATCAAGTGACGTTGGCGTCACGATCGGCGAGGTGCGTAACACGGAAGGATGGATCTGAGATGCTGGGGATGGCGACCCACGAACTGTGGATTGCCTATGGATAACTGCCGAAGCCGGAGGGGAGTTGGCAGCTATGGCGAGCGCGTTGGATGTGGCCGCCTACATCCTTGCCCGCAAGGGTCCGATGACGGCCATGAAACTTCAGAAACTGGTGTACTACAGCCAGGCCTGGCACCTCGTGTGGGACGAAGTGCCGCTGTTCCACGAGCAGATTGAGGCGTGGGCAAATGGCCCTGTGGTGCGCGAGCTTTACCGTGAACATCGTCTGCGTTGGCGTCTTGAAGCCAACGAGCGTCTTGGGGGCGACCCGGAAGTCCTTCAGCAGCAAGAGAAGGACACCATCGACATCGTCCTGGACTCGTACGGTGACAAACCTGCCAACTGGCTGAGCGAGCTCACCCACCGTGAGGCTCCATGGAAGCTGGCTCGCGAGCGCGCCGGCCTCGCTGATGGGCAGCGCGGGAGCGCACCGATTTTGCAGAGCGACATGTTCGAGTACTACGACGGCCTCACCAGTGGCGAGGCTGAGGAGGTCTGACTTGGGCAGGGACAAGGGACGTCCCAAGGTCAAGAACAGACCCGACGCGGTTCGCAATCCTCGGGCTGTCGAGGCTGGCAACATCCCGTCCAGCAGGAAGCCTCGTCGGGAGTTCACTCCTCACGACCCCGACGATAAGCTGGTCATCCTGTTCAGCCGGGTTGATGTTCAGGGTCCTTGGTGCCTAACGAAGATCACCGCCGAAGACCACCTGACTCTCTTGAATCGCATTCGCAGTATCGAGAGCATGACGGTCCATCAGGTCTTCAGCGGTGACGGCAAGACCGGCAAGGACTACGACATCGAGTCGCTTCCGACTAAGGCTGCCCAGGAGCGGTTAGTTGAGCTGGAGTTGGATGACCGGGATCGGATCAGTCGGCTGCAGATCGGCGGGAAGCAGCGCTTATATGGGTTCCGGGAAGCCTCACGCTTCTACGCGGTGTGGTGGGATCCGGAGCATGAGGTCTACCCGAGCCCCAAGAAGCACACCTAGAAGGCAGTGAAGGTAGCCTGTGCCGAACGTGTGCCGAAGTGGCACATCAAGAGGCAATCGTGGCAGGTAGAGGAGTTTCGAGGCGGAGGTCTGTAAATCCGTCGCGAAAGCTACAGAGGTTCGAATCCTCTACCCGCCACGCACAGATGGGCCTCTGACCGAGCTGGTCAGGGGCCCATCGTCGTACGTCGGCTTGGTGTTGTGGAGGGGACGCTGTGCGCACGCAGATGGCAACCGAGGCGGGACGGGCGACGGCGCCGAGTGAGGACCGGGCGCTGGTGGGCCCGAACCTGCTCGCCGTGCTCGACGGGGTGACGGCGAAGGACGAGACCGGCTGTGTGCACAGCGTCGGGTGGTTCGCTGATCAACTGGCCGCCGAGATCCTGCGGTTCGCGCACCACGGACCTGCTGCGGCGCTGGTCGAGGCCATCAAGCAGACCCGGGAGCTGCACGAGGGCGACTGCGATCTCGATCACCCGCACAGCCCCAGCGCGGCTGTTGGGCTCGTGCAGATCAAGGACGACGTGCTGCGTTATCTGGTGCTGGGCGACGCCACGGTCGTGGTCGACACCAAGCGCGAACTGCACGTTGTGACCGACACTCAGACGAACCGCACGGCCGGTGCGAACCCTGCTGATGTTGAGCACGCGCTCACCGGCGAAATCCCGCTGGCGGACGTCCGGCGCGTCGCGATCCTCTCCGATGGCGCCGCGCGGGCCGTCGATCTGTTCAATCTCTTCGATTGGCCCAAGGCGCTCGAACTGATGGCCACGAACGGGCCGGACGATCTGATCCGCAAAATGCGTCAGGTCGAAAAGGAAGACGCCAAGGCGATCGATTGGCCGCGCAAGAAGGTTTCCGACGACGCCACAGTCGTCTATCTGGACCGGTGACGCTCTCCGCGCTGGACGACGTTCTGCGCAGGGCGTTTCACGTAAGGCTCGTCGAGGTTCACGCGTCCCGTGCGGTCGTCGTGGACCTGGGTCGGGGTGAGCGTGACCGCCTGCGCGCGGTCATGGCCGTGCAGTCGTTGGCCGGCATGGGGTGCGCCTGCATGGGCGACGTCCGGTTCGAGATTCTCGACGCACGACGTGAACGCCTTGCGGTCGTCCTTCTCCACCACGGGATCACGCTCGCTTGGGGTGACTGGAACGGCCACGCGGTCCTGAAGAACGGCACGGCGTTGCTGCGCTGGCTGAGCGAGCACGGCCTGTCAAAAGCGCCGCGCAAAGCCGCGGAGACCCAGAGCTGGCAGGAAGTCGCGGACCGCCTGCTCAATGCCTAGGCGCCGGCTCGCGGCCGCGGCGGCGTGCGATGCCCTCCATGTTCTCCTCGCCCCAGTCGCCCAACGGGCCCAGCGCCTCGTTCAAGCGAACGCCCTGCTTGGTCAGCGAATATTCGACGCGCGGCGGGACCTCGTGGAACACCTCGCGGTGCACCAGTTCGTCGGCCTCCATCTCGCGCAGCACCTGGATCAGCATCTTCTCGCTGATGCCGGACACCTTGCGCCGCAGTTCGCCCGTGCGCACCGGGCCGTCGTGCAGCGCCCAGAGGATCAGCGCCTTC
The DNA here is from genome assembly GCF_047445655.1 of Lentzea alba. Taxonomy (GTDB): domain Bacteria; phylum Actinomycetota; class Actinomycetes; order Mycobacteriales; family Pseudonocardiaceae; genus Lentzea; species Lentzea alba_A. Next base: position 57,275 of record NZ_JAJAEG010000037.1, on the reverse strand, counting down.
CACCGGCCGCCGATCACGTCGATCGCCGCGTCGAGTCCGCAGCTGTAGCTCCGAGGCAACATGCTGGATCCTTACCGAAAAGTGGGTACCTGACAAAATAGTAGGTACTTGTCGTCTCGGCAGTGGCAGAACGAGCATTGCCGGCATGGGGATCAAGAAAACGGTCAGCGTGCTCGGCCTCGGCCGGATGGGCAGCGCGCTCGCAACGGCCCTGGTCAACGCGGGCTACGACGTGACCGTGTGGAACAGGACACCGAAGTCGCTGCCCGGCACCAGAAGCGTTGCCACACCAGAAGAAGCGTTCGAAGCGGACGTCGTCGTGACGTGCCTGTCGACCTACGACGTCCAGCGCCCGCTGCTCAGCAAGAACGTCAAAACGCTCGTCAACCTCACGTCAGGCACGCCCGAGGAGGCCCGCGCCACCGCGAAGTGGGCCCAGGACAACGGTGTCGAGTACGTCGACGGCGTGATCATGGCCGTGCCGCAGCAGATCGGCACGAAGCAGGCCCGGATTCTGTTCAGCGGCAACGAGAACCACCACGTGCTGGACGCTTTCGGCGAGCCGGTGCACGTCGGTGCGGACGCCGGCCTGGCCGCGCTGTACGACCTCGCGTTGCTGGGGATCATGTGGCCGGTCTTCGGCGGCTACCTGCAGGCACTCGCGCTGGTCGGCACCGCCGGCGTCACGCCGCAGCAGTTCACGCCGCTGGCCACCGATTGGCTTGCCACGGTCGGCACGTTCCTGCCCGAGATGGGCGAGGCGACACAGCACAAGAACTACGAGACCGAGGTGTCCGCATTGGACATCAACGTCGAAGGCCTGCGCCTGCTGACCCGTGCGAGCGAGGAACAAGGCCTCGACGCAACGGTTCCGCAGGCGTTGCACCACCTGTTCCAACGCGCCCAGAGCAACGGCCACGGCGCGCACAGCATCGCGAGTGTCATCGAGGAGATCCGGTGAAGTACCTGGGGAAGAAGGCCGTCGTCACGGGCGGCACGCACGGCATGGGCCGCGCGGTGGTCGACAAGCTGGTCGACGGTGGCGCCGAGGTGCTGCTGACCGGTCGCAAGATCGAGCTGGCTGAGGGGATCAAGGCCCACGTCATCAGGTCGGACGCGGCGAACCTGGACGACATCGCCAAGCTCAAAACCGAAGTCGCACAACGACTTCACGACATCGACCTGCTCTTCGTCAACGTCGGCTACGCGACGCTGTTCGAGCACCAGGACGTCACGCCGGACGACTACGACCGCACGTTCGACGTGAACACCAAGGGCGCGTTCTTCACCGCTCAGCACCTCGCGCCGCTCATCAAAGAAGGCGGCTCGATCGTCTTCACCACCTCGATCGCGCAGACCGGTGGTGCGAAGGGGATGAGCGTCTACTCCGGGGCGAAGGCGGCGGTGCGGTCGTTCGGCAGGTCGTTCGCGGCGGAGCTGGCGCCGCGGAACATCCGTGTCAACGTCGTGAGCCCCGGCTTCATCGACACTCCGTCGATGGGCGTGACCGGTGTGCCGCAAGACGTTCTGGACGCTTTCAAGCAGGAGGGCGACGAGATCACGCCGCTCAAGCGCCACGGCAGGGCGGACGAGGTCGCCGACGCCGTGCTCTTCCTGGCGTTCGAGGCCACCTTCACGACCGGTGCCGACCTGCCCGTCGACGGCGGTCTCGGCCAGGGGATCAGCGCCTGAGAAAAAATCTTCGAACAACCTGTCACACCTTCGTCGCCCACCGGGTCGACAGGGCAGAAGACGAGATACGACAGGGAGAACGAAGATGAGGATCGCCAACCCGATCATGTCCGTGCCCGGCGCGATGAAGGCCCTGCTGGACCTGGCGGAGGCCGGCGCGGCCACGGGGCTGGACAAGGACTTCGTGGAGCTGATCTGCCTGCGGGTCAGCATCATGAACGGCTGCGGAGTCTGCATCGACTACCACACCAAGTTGCTGCGCAAGGCGAACGTGGCGGACGAGCGGGTCTACGCCGTCGCCGGCTGGCGGGACGTGCCGTACTACACCGACGCGGAGAAGGCGGCGTTCGCCCTCGCCGAGGAGATGACGCACGTGCACGTCAGCGACGAGGTGTACGCCGAGGCCGCGAAGCACTGGGACGAGAAGCAGCTGGCGGGGCTGATGCTGGCGATCTGCGGCATCAACACGTGGAACCGGCTCAACGTCGCCACGCAGCAGAAAGTCGCGTAACGCGAACGAAGAGGCCGGGCGCGCAAGAGCTTCCTCTCTCTTGCGTGCCCGGCCTCAGCGCGAGCTTACCCCATATCGAACAAATGTTCGATCACTGGGAGGTCAACACGCCGATCAACTCGCGGCGAGAGCGGCCCTTCCGTCGTCGGTCAGCTCCGCGCAGACGCGCCGGCCGAACGACGTCGGCTGCGTGGGGCGCAGCAGTCCCGCGTGCACGAGGTCGTGCGTCGCCATCTGGTCGCAGCAGGGCAGTCCGTCGACGTACAGCTCGGGCTCTGTGCCGCCGGTGACCTCGGCACGGCCCGCCGCGACAGCCCGCAGCATTGACCTTGCTCTTCCGCTGAGTTCCATCTCGACCCCCCAGGTGTGGTGTCCGAATCCGCTACCCCTTTGTCGAAATAGAGGCCGAATTCGTTCCACAAGTACGGGTTCGTTTGGGTTCTTCACTTGTGCGAACGAGGCCAGCATGTCTCATTAGGCCGATCGGGTCACGAAGACACGCCGTGGGACGTGCGCAAAGCTGGCCGGCGGGCCCACAGCGTCCAGCGCGGCCGGTAGCCGTGCGAGTACCAGAACGGCGTCGAGCGCGGGTTCGGCAGAGCGTGGTGGAGCAGCGTCGATGCCACGCCGGCGCCGTCCAGCACCGCGTGCGCGTGTGCCACGAGAGCGCTGCCCGCACCAGTGCCGCGGGCGTCCGGCAGGACCCCGAGGTGTCCGAGATAGGCGAACGGCCGCGCGTCGGTGAACCGCTCGATCCACGTCGCGTCCTGCGGCATGTCGACGTAGATCATGCCGATGGGCGTGTCGCCGCGGACGGCGAGCCACATCGCCTCGTAGTCGCGGTCGAGCACACCTGCCAGCGCTGTCCGCAGGTGCGTGGCGGTGTTCGGGCGTTCGGTGACCATGCCGAACGCCGTGTCGTACCGGACCGTGTGCATGTTGATCTCGACTGCGGCGTCCAGGTCCGCGTGGGTGGCCGGCCGCACGTCCACGCTGGACGGCCGGTGCGGGACGTCCCGGCCCGCCATCCGCTCGGCGACGACCGTCAGCGGCGCGAAGCCGTGGTGGATCAGCGTCCGCGTGTCGCCGGTCTCGTGGCTGGGCAGCGTCACGATCGCCACGGTGTCCGGGTCGTCCAGGCCGGTCAGCCGGGTCTCCCACTCGGCCAGCAACGCGGGCAGGTCCCAGCCCGGTTGCCAGGTCAGCCCGTGCGTGTGCAGCGCTCCCCAGGTGAACATCAGGGAGTCCGGATCTGTCTCGCGGTAAGAGAAAATCTCCGTCACGACCTCATCTGAGCATGGCAAGGTCGGCCAGGTGGAGATCTTCGTAGTGGATTCGTTCACCGACCGGCCCTTCGCGGGCAACCCGGCCGGCGTCGTGCTCCTGACCGAACCGCGGGACGACGCCTGGATGCAGAACGTCGCCGCCGAGATGAAGCACGCCGAGACGGCGTTCGTCACCCCCGACAACCACCTGCGCTGGTTCACGCCGGAGGTCGAGGTCGACCTCTGCGGGCACGCCACCCTCGCCACCGCACATGTCCTGGGCGGGGAGCAGAAGTTCACCACGCGTAGCGGGGTCCTCACATGCGTGAATGACGATGGATGGATCCGGATGGACTTCCCGGCGGACCCTCCAGAGTTGATTGACCCGCCAATCGGACTAGCGGAAGCGCTGCCACATGCGACGATCAAGTCCGTCTCACGTGGGCGCTTCGACTACCTGATCGAGTTGGAAAGCGCGGCGGAAGTCCGTTCCTTGCGACCTGATGTCCAAGGACTGACACAGATCTTGTCACGCGGAGTAATCGTGACGGCGATCGGCGACGGCGAAGCGGACGTCGTGAGTCGCTGTTTTTATCCGGCCGTGGGCATCCCGGAGGACCCCGTCACCGGTTCGGCCCACTGCACGCTGGCGTCCTATTGGGTGCCGCGGCTCCAGCGCGCTGACCTGCTGGCGGAGCAGGCGTCGCCGCGCGGAGGGTTCGTCAGGACCACCCTCGCTCAAGATCGCGTACTGCTCTCCGGTCAGGCCGTGACCGTGCTCCGAGGGCACCTGAGCGTGTAACCACGTCTGGGTGAATCGAAGTCACACGGGGTGCTCGACCTGCCATTTCGTCCCCCGAGCGGGGTACATTGGTGCCCCTGGAGGGGTCCTGATCGCCAAGTGCGGGACCCCTCAGTCACGCCTAGAGGTCCCCCCACCCCAGGCCGACGAGGAGGCTGGATGTCCGACCGAGCGTCGGCCCCCGTGTCGGACTCGGCCGCCTGGTCGGCCAAGTCGACCAACCGCGCGTTCAGCGCGTTCGCCGTCACCCTTCTGGTGGCCGGTGTCGTCTGCGCGGGCCTGGTCGCGGCCTGGCTACCGGACAAAGAGACCACGTCTCTCTTCTGGATCGGCCCGCTTCTCGTCGTCGGCTTCCTGCTGGCGGAACAGCTCGCGATCAACGTCGACGTCCGCAGCGGTGTCGCGTGGACGATCTCCTTCACCGAGATCCCGCTGGTGCTGGGGCTTTTGGTGGCCCCGTTCGAGGTCGTGCTCGCCGCGCACGTGGTCGCGGGCGTGGGCACGCTGCTCGGCCGCCGGATCCTGGACCGCGCCGTCTACAACGCGGGCCTCATGTTCATGGAGATCTCCGTCGCGTTCGCGGTGAAGGAAGCCGTGGACCGCATGGTCGGCGCGAACGGGCCGTTCTGGGCGGGTCCGTTCGTCGGCACGATCGCCGTGCCGCTCCTCGCGAGCGTGCTGGGCCTTTGCGCGTTGCGGCTCATGGGCAAGTCGATGCGCGTCGGCAACAGCGTCCGTCTTGTGCTGCAGACGCTGGTCGTGGCGTTGCTGAACACCTCGGCCGGTCTCGTCGGCTACCAGATCGTCTCCACCACCAAGTGGGGCGGCGTACTGATCTTCCTGGTGCTCGCCGGGATCGTGGCCACCTACCTCGCCTACTCGGGGCTGCTGCGGGAACAGCGGGACCTCGAGGCGTTGAGCGAGGTCAGCCTTCGTGTCGCGAGGTCGGGACAGCACGGCACCGGCCCGCGCCAGCCCGACGACGACCTCACCACGGGCGTGGAAGAGGACGAGTGGCAGCTCATCGCGGAACGCATCCGCGAGCAGCTCAACGCGAACAGGGTCGTGCTGCGCCTGCGCACCGACCCGCAGGAAGCCATGATCACCCTCGTCGCCGGCGAACCGCTGCCCGACGAGATGACCGCGACCGATCCGCGGGCCGTGCGCGAGGACCCGATCCTGCAGCTGCCGGGCACGCACGTTCGTTACTACCGAGTCGCCGACGCGACCGAGGACGTCACGGAGGCCTTGCTGCGCCGTGATGCGCAAGAAGCGCTGGTCGTCCCGTTGCGCGGTGCGACCCAGCTGCTCGGCGCGGTCGAGGCGCACGACCGGCTCTCGCGCTGGCGCGGGTTCGGCAAGGCGGACATCCAGCTCCTCAGGACTTTGGCCTCGCACCTGGCGACGGCCGTCGACAACCGCAGGCTTCTGGCGCGGCTGCGCCACGACGCCTACCACGACCCGCTGACCGGCCTGCTGAACCGGCCGGGCTTCCGCGAGGCCTGTGCGGAACCGTTGCGCGACTCCCAGAAGGGAGTGGTGCTGCGCATCGACCTCGACATCTTGTCGACGGTGTCCGACGCGCTGGGTCAGGCCTGGGGAAACCGCATGGTCGTCGCGGCCGGACGCCGGTTGCGCGACGCTCTCGGTGCCGACGTGCCGCTGGCGCGGTTGGAGGGTGGCGCGTTCGCCGCGTACCTCGACGACTCGCGCGCCGGGACGGCACACGAGATGGCAGAACGCCTGCGTGCCGGGCTTTCCGTGCCGTACCCCGTCGACCGGCTCACGGTCGAGGCTTCCGCGGTCGTCGGCTACGCGTCCAAAGCGGACTCCGAGACCGAGGACCCGGACCCCGACGCGTTGCTGCAGCGGGCGGACGTCGCCGTGCGCGCCACGTCGGAAGGCACACCGGTCAAGGCCTACGCGCCTTCGATGGGCCAGATCTTCCTGCGCCGCTTCCAGCTCGTGACGCAGTTCCGCCAGGCCGTGGAGACCGGTCAGATCTCGGTGCACTACCAGCCGAAGGTCGCGCTGCCGTCGCGTCAGGTCGTGGGCGCGGAAGCGTTGGTGCGCTGGACACATCCGGAGTTCGGCCGCGTCGACCCGGACGAGTTCGTTCCGGCCGTCGAGGCCACCGGTCTGGTGGACGTGCTGACGGACTTCGTGATGGACCGGGCGTTGGAACGCGTCCGCCGCTGGCTCGACCGCGGGCTGCGGATGTCCATCGCGGTCAACCTCTCCGTCCGGACGCTGGGCGACGAGGACTTCCCGAACCGCGTGGCGGACGCCCTCGCGCGCCACGACGTGCCCTCGGGGCTGCTGACCTTCGAGCTCACCGAATCGGGCGTCATGGCCGATCCAGAGCGCGCTCTGCCGGTGCTGCGGCGCCTGCACGCGATCGGTGTCGTGCTGGCGGTCGACGACTTCGGCACCGGCTACTCGTCACTGGCGTACCTGCGCCAGCTGCCGGTGGACGAGGTGAAGATCGACAAGTCGTTCGTGCTCGGGATGGGCACGGATCTCGGCGACATGGCCGTGGTCCGGTCGATCGTGGAGCTCGGCCACTCGCTCGGCCTCGTCGTGGTCGCGGAGGGCGTGGAGGACGACGCCGCACGCGATCAGTTGGTCGGCATGGGATGCGATGTGGCGCAGGGGTACCTGATCTCGCGTCCGCTGTCCGAGGACCGCTTCGAGGCGTGGCTGCGCGCCCGAACGGTGCAGGTCAGGGGAGCCCGCGATGAGACGGTGCTCACGCTGGTGCACTAGAGGCACCCCCGGATTTCGTTCTTGCTGGACCGGTGTTGTAGAGTTCTCCTCGCTCGGCAAGAACGAAAGAGCAAGCCCCTTTAGCTCAGTCGGCAGAGCGTCTCCATGGTAAGGAGAAGGTCTACGGTTCGATTCCGTAAAGGGGCTCCACGACTCGGCCGCGATGTCAGCATCGCGGCTTGTGTTGTGTACAGCGGTGTAGCTCAGTTGGTAGAGCAAGCGGCTCATAATCGCTGTGTCGCCGGTTCAAGTCCGGCCACCGCTACGCGAGTGGGAGAGGTGTGTCGGCGGAGAGCGCCGACCATCCTCGCTCCGCAGTGACATTCCCTGGGGGCTCCGCCCTCAGACCCCCGGTCGAGCGCTCGGTGAGCAGGTCGTTCTGGGGGACAGGAATCGGGCAGCATCCTCGTTGCCCACCCCCGCCAGGTGGTAAGCCCGCACTGGGACTCCGGGGCAAGTGCGCTCTCAGGAAGGCAAGGACCGTGGCTGCGACCGACGTTCGCCCGAAGATCACCCTCGCGTGCGAGGTGTGCAAGCACCGGAACTACATCACCAGGAAGAACCGTCGCAACGACCCGGACCGCCTGGAGATGAAGAAGTTCTGCCCGAACTGCAAGACGCACCGCGCGCACAAGGAAACCCGCTGAGCGCGTAGCAACGCTTCCGCACGAGGCCCGTCCCACACCTGGGGCGGGCCTCGTCGCATATAGGCTCGTCGGGTGCCTCTCGACCCCGCCTTCATCGGACGTAGTTATCCGCCGTCGCAGCCGTACGACGTGAGCCGCGAGAAGATCTGCGAGTTCGCCGACGCCATCGGTGCGACCAGCCCTGCCTACCGCGACACCGAAGCGGCGAAGGCGTTGGGGCACAGGGACGTCATCGCGCCGCCCACGTTCGCGATCGTGGTGTCGATGAAGACGAACGAGACGGTCATGTTCGACCCGGAGCTGAAGCTGGACTACAGCCGTGTCGTGCACGGCGACCAGAACTTCGTCCACCACCGCCCCATCACCGCGGGCGACCAGCTCGTCTGCGTGGCGCACATCGACGCCATCACGTCCCGCATGGGCAACGACATGGTGACCGTGCGGACCGAGATCAGCACCGTCGACGGTGAGCTGGTCACGACCGCCAAGTCGATGCTCGTGGTGAGGGGAGAGGACGCGTGAACGTGGAAGTCGGTATGGAGCTGCCGCCGTTGTCGGTGCGCCTCAAGAGGGACGACCTGGTGCGCTATGCGGGCGCCTCGCTGGACTTCAACCCGATCCACTGGAACGAGAAGATCGCGAAGGACGTCGGCCTCCCGGACGTGATCGCGCACGGCATGCTGACCATGGCCGTCGCCTCGCGCGTCGTCGCGGAGTGGATCGGCGACCCCGGCGCGATCGTCGAGTACGGCTGCCGCTTCGGCCGGCCGGTCGTCGTGCCCAACGACGACGAGGGTGCGCTGGTCGAGGTGACCGCGAAGGTCTCCAAGGACTTCGAGGACGGAACTGTGAAGGTCAACATCACGGCCGCTTTCGAGGGCAAGTCGGTCTTGTCGGGCGCCTTCGCCCGCGTGCGAGTGCGTTGATCATGTGATCAAGAACACGGCGACCGGCCGGCGCCTGCGCCTGCGCACCCCAACGTAAGTCGGGGTGCCCACCCCGACTTACGTTGGGTAGTCGCTCAACTATCTGACGTCCCAGGTGATCACTGGTAGGAAGACTGGTGACTTCACCTGGGGGTTGAGTTGTCACACGAAGAGTGTTTCACGCTGGAAATGCTGAGCGCACGCGTCGGGATACAGCCGCGGACGATCCGCGACTATCGGCAACGGGGCCTGCTGCCGCCGGTTCGGCGGCGTGCCGGTCGGCTTGTGTTCGACCAGCGGCATTTGGTGGCGTTGCTGCGGATTGCGGCGTTGCAGCGGCGCGGGCTGAACCTGGCTGCGATCGAATTGATTCAGCGCGAAGAAGAACTTGATCCGGACATGTTGGCCGCGTTGCACGTTCTCGCGCTACGCGATGGTGCGACGGTGTCCGTGTTGCGCGATTGCGGAATCATCGCGGAATCGGCGGGTTCCTACTCGTGGACCGGCGGTGGGGATTTTCTGGCGGGCCTCGGCAGGCTCCGCGCCATGGGTGTCGGCGCGGAGTCGCTCCTCGTGCTGGTGGCCCGGCTGCTCGAAGCCGACCTGATCGGCGGCGCGTCGATCGCCGCGATGGTCGAGGGCGTCAGCGACCCGGTCGCGCGCGATACCGCATTCCATGGCCTGGTCGGGCACGTCGTCAGCAGACAGCTCGGCATGTGGTCACTGGCGCGAACGTCTCGATGACATGGATCCGTGCCACTGCTGGCCGCTCCGCGTGCTGAGGCTGGAGGATTCAGTCGCATTGCTTGATCAAGGGGGACGTTGAAATGCGAAAAATCATGTCGTTCGTCATCGCGCTGGCGGCAGCGCTGAGCATCACCGCGTCGGCGAGTGCAAGCGAAAGCACGGCCGACGACATCGGTGTGATGGATGCGACGCAGTGCGTGCGGATGTCCGGTCCGTCGTCGCTCAACCAGGCCTGCATCAAGGTCGAAGGCAGCAGCCTGTGGGTGGACCGCATTTCCGGCGGCATGCAGGTTGGCCCCGGAGTGCAGATGCTCTGCGACGTCAAGATTGAGATCTTCGGCATTCTGAACAGCGGTGGGGATTACTACCGGCAGGGCATTGCGCCATGCAAGGCGAATCTGACCTACCACGAGGAGTTCCCGAAGACCAGTTTCAGGCAGGATTCGTTGCTTTGTGCCAAGGCGACTTACCCTGGCCTGCCGACGTCGCAGCCGACGTGCATTCGCATCCTGCGGTGACGTCGGTGCGCAACTGATAGACCTCGCCCATGTGCCGGTCTGCCCGATGTGGCAGGCTGGTGCATGGGTGAGGGGGTTGGCGCGCTGAACGCGCGTTGACCAGCCTGATTGGAGAGTGCGGGCGGGCATGCCGTATGCTCCAAAACCTGGAGGGCTCATCGATCGCCTCACGGTCCACGTGAGGAGAGTTGAGGGTGTCCTCAGCCAGGGGGTCTTTCCGGATCCCGAAGGGGTGTAGCTCAACTGGCAGAGCAGCGGTCTCCAAAACCGCAGGTTGCAGGTTCAAGTCCTGTCGCCCCTGCTGTCGAAGCGTTTGGGTGAAGTGGAGGACGGCATGGCCGAGGGCCGCGAGCAGGACCAGCCGGAGGAGCGCGAAGGCGTCGTCCGGCCGTCCACTGCTGCGGCGCGACGTGAACGTCGTGCCTCCTCTCGCCCGGCCGCCCGCAAGGACGGCAGCAGCGCTGAGTCGAAGAAGAGCGTCGTCAAGACCGACGAGTCGGACGAGGACGCGAAGAAGGGTCGCCCGACTAAGGCCCGTGACGGACAGGAGAAGCGTCCCTCGCTGATCGGGCGGGGCTTCCGCTACATCCGCGAGGTCGTCGGCGAGCTCCGCAAGGTGATCTGGCCGACGCGCAAGCAGCTGATCACGTACACCGCCGTCGTGCTGGTGTTCGTGGTCCTCATGACCGCGATGGTGTGGGCTCTCGACTTCGGCTTCGGCGCGGCTGTTTTCGAGTTGTTCGGCTGAGCCGGACAACTGCCGCTGCAATCAGGAAGCGAGATCCACAGTGACCTCCGATCACGGCGTCGACGCCCAGGAGCTGACCGACCGCACCGATCACGAGGTGTCCGAGGACACCGCCGTCGACGAGTCGGTCGCGTCGGAGGCTGTGGAGCCCGAGGTTCGGGAGACCGCGGACGAGACCGTCCAGGACGTCACCGAAGAGGACGTCCTCGCGATCGACGAGACGCCGATCGACGCCGAGATCGAGGACCCGGCCGAGGAGCTGCGTCAGGCACTGCGCCACGCGCCCGGCGACTGGTACGTCGTGCACTCGTACGCCGGCTACGAGAACAAGGTCAAGGCGAACCTCGAGACTCGTATCCACACGCTCGACATGGAGGACTACATCTTCCAGGTCGAGGTGCCGACCGAAGAGGTCACCGAGATCAAGAACGGCCAGCGCAAGCTGGTGCAGCGCAAGGTGCTGCCCGGCTACATCCTGGTCCGCATGGAGCTCACCGACGCGTCCTGGAGCGCCGTCCGCAACACGCCGGGCGTGACCGGGTTCGTCGGAGCCACCTCGAAGCCCTCGCCGCTCACCATCGACGAGGTGCTGAAGTTCCTGCTCCCGCAGCAGGAGCAGAAGCCCGCCGAGGGCAAGAAGGCCGCCTCGACCAGCGCACCGAAGCCGACCATCGAGGTCGACTTCGAGGTCGGCGAGTCGGTCACCGTCATGGACGGACCGTTCGCCACGCTGCCCGCCACGATCAGCGAGGTCAACGCGGACGGCCAGAAGCTGAAGGTCCTGGTGTCGATCTTCGGCCGGGAGACGCCGGTCGAGCTGTCGTTCAGCCAGGTCTCAAAGATCTGAGCGGTTTCCCGAAAGGGAGACCGGTCGGCCACGCTGCGGCTGGCAGGGCCGCGCGCGGACACCGCAATAACAGGAAGTACGGACAATGCCACCCAAGAAGAAGAAGCTGTCAGCGATCATCAAGCTGCAGATCAAGGCTGGTGCCGCCAACCCGGCGCCGCCCGTTGGTCCCGCGCTTGGTCAGCACGGCGTCAACATCATGGAGTTCTGCAAGGCCTACAACGCCGCGACCGAGTCGCAGCGCGGTCAGGTCGTGCCGGTTGAGATCTCCGTGTACGAAGACCGTTCGTTCGACTTCAAGCTCAAGACCCCGCCGGCCGCGCGCCTTCTGCTCGCCGCCGCTGGTGTCGACAAGGGCTCGGGCGAGCCGCACCGCGTCAAGGTCGCCAAGGTGACCATGGAGCAGGTGCGCCAGATCGCCACGGTCAAGATGGTCGACCTGAACGCGAACGACGTCGACCAGGCCGCGAAGATCATCGCCGGCACCGCCCGTTCCATGGGCATCACGGTCGAAGGCTGATCAAGACCTTTCAAGCAAGCGTGGGAGAGCCGAGCGCGGCTCACGAACCACGAACTGATTTCGGAATTAAGGAACAGTCGGAATGAAGCGCAGCAAGGCCTACAAGGCCGCCGCCGAGCTGGTGGACCGGGAGCGGCTGTACTCGCCGCTGGAGGCCGCCAAGCTCGCCAAGGAAACGTCCAAGGTGAAGCTGGACGCCACCGTCGAGGTTGCAATCCGCCTCGGCGTCGACCCTCGCAAGGCCGACCAGATGGTCCGCGGCACCGTGAACCTGCCGCACGGTACGGGCAAGACCGCCCGCGTGATCGTCTTCGCAACCGGTGACAAGGCCGCTGAGGCCGAGGCCGCCGGTGCGGACGCTGTCGGCTCCGAGGACCTGATCGAGCGCATCCAGGGTGGCTGGCTCGACTTCGACGCCGCGATCGCGACCCCCGACCAGATGGCGAAGGTCGGCCGCATCGCCCGCATCCTCGGCCCGCGTGGCCTGATGCCGAACCCCAAGACCGGCACCGTGACCCCCGAGGTCTCGAAGGCGGTGAACGACATCAAGGGCGGTAAGATCAACTTCCGCGTTGACAAGCAGGCCAACCTGCACTTCGTCATCGGCAAGGTGTCGTTCGACCCCGAGAAGCTGGTCGAGAACTACGCCGCGGCTCTGGACGAGGTGCTCCGCGCCAAGCCGTCCGCGGCCAAGGGCCGGTACGTCAAGAAGGTCACCGTCTCCACGACGATGGGCCCCGGCATCCCGGTCGACCCGAACCGCACCCGCAACATGCTGGTGGACGAGGCCTGAGCCTCGCGGTTCTAGTTCGTTCGTGAAAGGCCCCGGTGCTTGCGCGCCGGGGCTTTTTGCTGCCGGTAGTCGCTCGGCGACATCCCGACCTGCTTCAGGAAGTGGTGGCGCAGGTTGTTGGCCGTGCCGATGCCGCTCAGCCCTGCGATCCTCTCCACGGACAGGTCGGTCGACTCCAGCAACGCCTGCGCCCGCGCGACGCGTTCGTTGAGCAGCCACTGCAACGGCGTCGTGCCGGTGCTGGCGTGGAGCTTGCGGTAGAAGGTCCGCGGGCTCATCGCGGCCTTGTGTGCCAGGTCCTCGATCGTCAGCGGTTCGTCGAGCCGGGTGCGCGCCCAGTCGAGCACCGCTTCCAGGCTCTGGTTGTCGTCCGGCGGGACCGAGAGGTCGATGACCTGGCTGCGGCTGCCGGGGCGGTGTCCCGGCACGATCATGCGGCGGGCCAGCTGGTTCGCGACGTGGGCGCCCAGGTCGCGGCGCACCAGGTGCAGGCAGAGGTCGAGTCCGGCGGTCATGCCCGCGCTGGTCAGCACGTCACCCTCGTCGACGTAGAGCACCGAGTCGTCGACCTCGATCTTCGGATACCTCTCGGCCAGCAACGCGGTGTGCATCCAGTGCGCGGTCGCCCTGCGTCCGTCGAGCAGGCCGGCTTCGGCCAGTGCGTACGCCCCGACGCACTGCGAGACGATTCGCGCGCCGTTGTCGTGGGCCTTGCGCAGAGCCGAGACCAACTCGGGCGGCACCGGTGCGTTCTCCTCGATGACCTCCTCCGGCACCCAGGACACGAAGACGGTGTCCGCGTGCACGACGTCATCGAGTCCGAGAGTGCTGTGCAGGGTGAATCCCGGCTTGGTGTCGCGCGTCCGGGTTCCGGTACCGCACAACCACAACTCGTACCAGGGGTCGGCCAGGTCGGGTTGCGGCGTGCCGAAGACGGCCGCGGGGATACCCAGCTCGTAGAGGTCGGCCACCCCGAAGTCGCTGGGCACGATCAGGGCGACGGATCCAGCGCTCATGCGTTCCAGCCTATGGCAGGAATTTGGTGGAAGGGGTCATTCCGGTCACTGGTTGAGTTGATCGCGCGTGGCGAGGCTGGAGGCATGACATCTGAAGCGATCACCGTGCTGGGTCTCGGCAATCTTGGACGTGCGTTGGCGGAGACGTTCGTGCGTGGCGGTCATTCCGTCACGGTCTGGAACCGTTCTCCCGCAAAGGCTGCGGGGTTGGCGGCGACTGGTGCAACCACTGCGGCGGAAGCGGTGGCGGCCAGCGAGCTCGTGGTCGTCGCCGTGCTCGATCACCAGGCGGCCCAACAGGTTCTGAGCGGGGTCGATGTGCGCGGGCGGGCGTTGGTGAACCTCACGTCCGGCACTGTTGACGAGGCGCGTGAGTTGGCGCGCTGGGCCTCGGCGAACGGAGCCGAATACCTGCACGGTGCGGTGTACGCGGTGCCTCAGACGATCGGCACCGACGCGTCGTCGATCATCTACAGCGGTTCGTCGGCCGTGTCCGAACGCTGGCAGAAGTCGTTGGAGCTGCTGGGAAAGGTCACGTTCCTGGGTGAGGACGCCGGCCGTGCCTCGGGGTACGACGTGGCGATCCTCTCCGGGATGTACGGCCTGATCGGCGGCTTCCTGCACGCCGCGGCGTTGGCGCGGGCCGGTGGCATCAAGGCCACCGACCTCACGCCGATGCTGTTGTCCTGGTTGACCGACATGCACCCGGCGCTGGTCACGTTCGCCGAAGAGATCGACAGCGGGAACTACGGCGGCGGGGAGTCGAGCCTGGCCATGAACCAATCGGGCCTCGCCACGCTGATCCGGGCTGGTCAGGGTGTTCCGTTCGCCGCGCTCGACTCGCTCAAGGCGTTGGTGGACCAGCAGGTCGCCGAGGGGCACGGGGAGGAGAGCCTCGCTCGCGTGGTCGAGTCGTTCGGCGTTGTCTCACAACGGCTTGCGGGCCGCCAGTAGGAACATCAGCGGTGCGGCGAAGAAGTCGCCCGCGGCCAGTTCGGCCAGCCAGCGATCGCCGTCCGCGCGGTCGATGGCGCCCGCGTTGACGGCGCGCTGGGTGTTGCGGGTGAAGGCGAGGATCTTGTCCGCCTGCTCGAAGTCGTGGAACACCGGCGCCGCTGAGCGCACGTCCTCGACCTCGAAGCCCGCCTGTCGCGCGAGCCGTGCGAGCTGACGGCCGATGGTGGCGTTGCGGACCATGGTCGAGCAGACGAACCGGTTGAAGGCGCGGTTCATCTCCAGGTCGCCGTCGACCACCAGCGAGTCCCAGTCCGGCTCGGCGATCCGCAGCAGGCCGCCCGGCTTCAGCGCGCGGTGGAGCTCGGCGAGGACGGCGGCGGGATCCGCGACGTGCTGCAACGCGCGGTCCATCCGGGCGCGGTCGGCGGTGCCGGAGTCGACGGGGAGTTCGTGGGCGTCGCCGAGGCGGATCTCGACCTGCGGGTAGTAGCCGAGTTTGGCTTTGGCTGCTTCCACCATCGCCGGGTCCACGTCGACGCCGATCACGCGGCCGGAGATCGTGACGGCGTCCGCCATGGCCGGCAGGTCCTCGCCGGGGCCGCAGCCCACGTCGAGGACGACGTCGCCGTGCCTCAGGTCGAGCAGGTTCAGCAGTTGGTGCTTGTAGTCACGGCCTGCGGCGGCGACGTCCGCCATGTATCCGATCTTGTCGGGGCCCGGCACCCCCAGTGCGTTTCCCATGCGACCCAATCAACCACAGGTGCTGGGCGACCAGTCGGTGATGACCCAGCCGGAGCCGACCTTCTCGACCACGAACGTGCCCAGTCGTGGGCCGCCTTCGACGGTCAGCTCGCACGAGTTGATGGTGACCGTGTTGGTGGTCGGGGTCTTGAGCATGTCCGGCGGGAACATGAGCTGCTGGTACCTGTCGACGCTGGTCACCTGGGTCTTCAGGGTTTTGACCGCGGCGGCGCAATCGCTTGCGCCATAGGCGTTCGCGAACTTCTGGCGTGTGTCGTCACGGAGGAAGAGCGTGCACGCGCGCGTGGTGTCGGCGAACGAGACGTGCTTGTAGAACATGCCGACGGTGCCCTGCAGGCCGGCCGGGGCGGAGAGGCCCTGGGCGGGGCCGGTCACGCCACCGCTGTCCTGGGCGATGTCGCCGGGGTCGTCGACGCCGAAGAAGTGGTTGTAGGCCCAGATGGCAGAGCCGACGACGAGCACGAGGAAGAGCACGCGCCAGAAGATCCGGCTGCCGAGCACGATGAGCCACCAGCGCTTGCCTTGTTGCTTGGGCGGCTGGGGTGCCTGGCCCGTGGCCTCCTGGTAGCGCTGGAACTCCTGGAAGCGTTGGAACTCCTGGAACTGCCGGAGCTGCTCCGGGTCCACCTGAGGGGCAGGGGGCTGCGGCTGGCGGGGCGCGAGGTCCTTGCCGGGCTCGTCGGTCACAGGTCACATCATGCCGATTTGGATCGGCGGACACGACTCGCGTACTCTCATCGGTGGTTCTACCGAAGACCGCTGGTTTTCTCCGCGAGGAGAACGAAGGCCCCGTTGCAACACGGGCGGCCCGCGCAGGGAGGACGAGGCTCAAGCTTGTTGTGACGCCCCGTGCTGCTCGTGCGCGAGGGCGTTTTTGTTGTTTCGGAGCCTTCTCTGATCGGCGGTCTAACCCAGCCCAGAGAGGAGGCGATCATGGCGAAGCCCACGAAGGTTACGGCAGTCGCTGAGCTCGCGGACCAGTTCCGCACCAGCTCGGCAGCGGTTGTCACCGAGTACCGTGGCCTCTCCATGGCGCAGCTCACCACGCTGCGTCGCGCTCTCGGCGCGGGCACCAAGTACACCGTCGCGAAGAACACGCTGGTCAAGCTGGCCGCTGCGGACGCCGGCGTCGAGGGCCTCGAGGCCCTTCTGTCCGGTCCGACCGCCATCGCGTTCGTCGAGGGCGAGCCCGTCGACGCCGCCAAGGCGATCCGCGACTTCGCGAAGGACAACAAGGCCCTGGTCATCAAGGGCGGCTACATGGATGGCCGCCCGCTCTCGGTCGACGAGGTCACCGCGATTGCGGACCTCGAGAGCCGTGAGGTGCTGCTCGCGAAGCTCGCGGGCGCGATGAAGGGCAACCTGGCCAAGGCCGCGGGTCTGTTCAACGCCCCGGCTTCCCAGGTCGCTCGCCTGGCTGCTGCCCTGCAGGAGAAGAAGGCCGCCGCGGCTCCCGCCGCCGAGGCCGACGCTCCCGCCGAAAGCTGATCACCCGAAGACACACCCGACGCTTTCGCGCGGGAGATTAGAAAGGACCGCCGATCATGGCGAAGCTCAGCACCGAAGAGCTGCTCGACGCGTTCAAGGAGATGACCCTCCTGGAGCTGTCGGAGTTCGTGAAGCAGTTCGAGGAGACCTTCGAGGTCACCGCCGCGGCTCCGGTCGCCGTTGCCGCTGTTGCCGGCCCCGGCGCGGCTGCCCCCGAGGCCGAGGAGAAGGACGAGTTCACCGTCGTTCTCGAGTCGGCTGGCGACAAGAAGATCCAGGTCATCAAGGTCGTCCGTGAGGTCGTCTCTGGTCTGGGTCTGAAGGAGGCCAAGGAGCTGGTCGAGGCCGCTCCGAAGCCGCTCCTCGAGAACGTGGCGAAGGATGTTGCCGACGCCGCCAAGGAGAAGCTCGAGGCTGCTGGCGCCAAGATCTCGCTCAAGTGATCTGGGCCCCCTTGGGGGCTGGCGCTCTGCCTTGCAGTGCCTGAACGGGCGTGCACCTTTCAACGGGGGTGCACGCCCGTTTTGCTGTTTTTTGGGGCGCGTGGTCCGTAGCGTTCCCTGGCTTGCGGGCGGCGAGGTTGCGTTGCGGGACGCGGCCGGGCGGGTGGTCGCCTTGCGGGCGGCGACCGTGCGTTGCGTGCTTTCCCTGGGGGCTCTGCCCCCAGACCCTCGGCAATCTGATCAGGGGGTTAGCGCCGTGGGCGGGTTGATGGCACGCCTGTTGGGTTGGGCGTCCGGCGGTTGCGTTGGTGCTTGCGTTGGTTTGTTGGTGTGTGGGCGGTGGGGGTCCCGTCACGAGCCGCACGGGAGGCAACAGCATCCATGCGACTCGTGACGGGATCCCACCGCCGGGACCGCTCGGGAAAGGCGGCTCGCCTTCGGCATCGCTTAAGAGCGGTGGGCTCACTCGGCGCGTAAGGGCGGCCGTCTTCGGCGTTGCGCGCGGATTGCTGAGGGTGTGCCTGGGGTCACACCTGCGGGGAATTTCCCGGTTGTTAGGCAGTGGTCTAGGGGGCGGTGACCGTTTTGCGAGGTCACACAGCGTGGCGTTATCTAAGCGCAACCGCCATTAGGCCAACTGGTGAGTAACCTGCCGCGAACGAACTCGTTGCCCAGGTGTGACGCCGATCGCCACGGCGTCGTTGGGCGTGTGCGGAGGTGCGGATGGGCGTCGAGGTGGTCGTCGAGGGTCTGACCAAGTCCTTCGGCAAGCAGACCATCTGGCAGGACGTCACGCTCACGCTGCCGCCAGGTGAGGTCAGCGTGATGCTCGGGCCGTCTGGTACCGGCAAGAGCGTGTTCCTGAAGTCGCTGGTTGGGCTGCTCAAGCCGGAGCAGGGAAAGATCATTATTAACGGAACGGATCTTGTGCGGTGTTCTGAGCACAAGTTGTACGAGATCCGGAAGATGTTCGGCGTGCTGTTTCAGGACGGTGCGTTGTTCGGGTCGATGAACCTGTACGACAACATCGCGTTTCCGTTGCGTGAGCACACTCGGAAGACCGAGGCCGAGGTTCGGCGGATTGTGCTCGAGAAGATGGAGATGGTCGGTCTCGTCGGTGCGGAGAAGAAGCTCCCCGGTGAGATCTCCGGTGGTATGCGCAAGCGGGCTGGGCTTGCGCGGGCGTTGGTGCTCGACCCCGAGATCATTTTGTGCGACGAGCCGGACTCCGGGCTTGATCCGGTCAGGACCGCGTATCTGAGCCAGCTCCTCATCGACCTCAACGCGCAGATCGACGCGACGATTTTGATCGTTACGCACAACATCAACATTGCTCGGACCGTGCCGGACAACCTGGGGATGTTGTTCCGGCGGGAGCTCATCATGTTCGGGCCGCGCGAGGTGTTGCTGACCAGCGATGAGCCTGTTGTCGAGCAGTTCCTCAACGGGCGGCGGCTTGGGCCGATCGGTATGTCCGAGGAGAAGGACACGGCCACCATGGCCGCTGAGCAGGCTCATGCGGATGCCGGGCACTCGGACGGGTCGCCTGAGGGGGATGTGCGCGGGATCGTGCCGCAGTTGGAGCCGACGCCCGGGTTGCCGTTCCGGGATGCCGTGAGGCGCCGGAAGGACCGGGTCATGTCGATCATTCACCAGCTGCCGTACGAGGCGCAGCAGGGGATCATCGCGAGCCTCACGGCTGAGGAGCAGGCTCGGTACGAGGTTCATGCTGCGGCGCCCAGCCCCTGGCCTCGTCAGGGTGGTGTGCTGTGAGCACGCAGACGACTTTTCCCGGCGCTGGGGCGTTGCGGGAGACCGGGAAGCTGTGCCAGCTCGGGATTGATGTCGTTCGGACCACGTTCCGGCGGCCGTTCCAGTTGCGGGAGTTCATTCAGCAGAGCTGGTTCATCGTCAGCGTGACGGTGTTGCCGACGGCGCTGGTGTCGATTCCGTTCGGTGCGGTCATCGCGTTGCAGCTCGGGTCGTTGACCAGGCAGATCGGTGCGCAGAGCTTCACGGGTGCGGCCAGCGTGCTGGCGATCATTCAGCAGGCCAGTCCGATCGTGACGGCGTTGTTGATCGCTGGTGCGGGCGGCAGTGCCATATGTGCGGATCTCGGGTCGCGGAAGATTCGCGAAGAGATCGACGCCATGGAAGTGCTCGGCGTGAGTCCGATTCATCGGCTCGTGGTGCCTCGGGTGCTGGCGGCGATGCTCGTGTCGGTGTTGTTGAACGGCATGGTCAGCGTCGTCGGTGTGCTCGGTGGCTACTTCTTCAACGTGATCATGCAGGACGGCACGCCCGGTGCCTACCTCGCCAGCTTCTCCGCCCTCGCCCAGCTCCCGGACCTGTGGATCAGTGAGATCAAGGCGCTGATCTTCGGGTTCATCGCGGGCATCGTGGCTGCGTATCGCGGTCTTAACCCGGCTGGTGGGCCCAAGGGCGTTGGTGACGCGGTCAACCAGGCCGTGGTCATCACGTTCCTGTTGTTGTTCTTCGTCAACTTCGTCCTCACCACGATCTACCTGCAGGTCGTGCCGGCGAAGGGGAGCTGATGGCGAACAAGGCGCTGTCCACTCTGGACGGGTTCGGCGACCAGCTGGCGTTCTACATCAAGGCGTTGGCGTGGACGCCCCGCGCGCTCAAGCGGTACTCGAAGGAGACGCTGAGGCTGCTGGCCGAGGTCAGCTTCGGGTCCGGTGCTCTTGCGGTCATCGGCGGCACGATCGGTGTGATGGTCGGGCTGTCGGTGTTCACCGGCACGGTTGTCGGGTTGCAGGGCTTCACGGCGCTCAACCAGATCGGCACGTCGGCGTTCGCGGGGTTCGTGTCGGCCTACTTCAACACGCGTGAGATCGCGCCGCTCGTTGCCGGGCTGGCGTTGTCCGCGACGGTGGGGTCTGGGTTCACGGCGCAGCTCGGTGCGATGCGGATCTCCGAGGAGATCGACGCGCTCGAGGTCATGGGGATTCCCAGTTTGCCGTTCCTGGTGACCACTCGGATCATCGCCGGGTTCGTCGCGATCATCCCGCTGTACGTGATCGGGTTGCTGACCAGTTATCTCGCGGCCAGAACGATCACCGTGGAGTTCTACGGGCAGTCGGCGGGCACGTACGACCACTACTTCAACCTGTTCCTACCTCCGATCGACGTGTTGTGGTCGTTCGGCAAGGTGCTGGTGTTCGCGGTCGTGATCATCATGACGCACTGCTACTACGGCTATCGCGCGTCCGGTGGGCCGGCTGGTGTCGGTGTGGCTGTTGGGCGTGCGGTGCGGACCGCGATCGTCACGACGGCGCTGCTCGACTTCTTCCTGAGCCTCGCGATCTGGGGTGCCACTACGACGGTGAGGATCGCGGGATGAGGAAACGTGTGCTGGGCATCGCGTTCCTCCTCGCGATCGCCATGTTCCTGTCGCTGACGGTGGCGTTGTACAAGGACGTCTTCAGCGACTACGTGAAGGTCACGCTGAAGACGGACCACATCGGCAACCAGCTGCAGACGGCCAGCGACGTGAAGGTGCGCGGGCTGATCGTCGGGTCGGTGAAGGCCATCCGCACCAGCGGGGACGGGGCCGAGCTCGAGCTGGCGCTGTTGCCGGACAAGGTGAACGAGATCCCGAGCAACGTGTCGGCGCGGTTGTTGCCCAAGACGTTGTTCGGTGAGCGGTACGTGAACCTCGTGCTGCCGCAGCAGAAGAGCGCCGCCATCAAGGAAGGCGCGGTCATCGAGCAGGACCGCTCCAGCAGCGCGATCGAGCTCGAACGCGTGCTGGACAACCTGATGCCGGTGCTGCAGGCGATTCAGCCGGAGAAGCTCGCCACCACGCTGACCGCGTTGTCGCAGGCGCTCGACGGGCGGGGCAAGCCGCTCGGCGAGACGTTGGTGTCGCTGGACGCGTACCTCGGTGAGCTCAACCCGCAGCTGCCGGCGTTGAAGGAGAACATCTCCAAGCTCGCGGACGTCTCGAACGTCTACGCGGACGCCGCGCCGGACCTGTTGCAGGCGTTGAACGACCTGACCACGACGACGAAGACCGTGGCCGAGCAGCGGGACAACCTGCTCGCGCTGTACGGGTCGATGACCACGACGTCACAGGACCTCACGAGCTTCGTGACGGTCAACAAGAACAACATCATCGGGCTCGCCGACACCAGCCGGCCGACGCTGGAGCTGCTGGCCAAGTACGCGCCCGAGTACCCGTGCCTGCTCAAGGGGCTCGCGGAGTTCGAACCGGTGATCAGCAAGGCCTTCGGTGAGGGCACGAACGAGCCGGGTCTGCACATCACGCTGGAGATCACGCAGAACCGCGGCAAGTACAAGCCGAACCTCGACGAGCCCGAGTACAAGGACAAGCGCGGGCCGCGTTGCTACGACCTGATCCCGCGGCCGGACCCGTTCCCGCAGTACCCGCCGGAGGGGCCGGTGAAGGACGGTTCCAGTTCGCCGCCGCCCGCACGCGTCGCGAACGACGGGATTCTGCCGCCTGCCAACGCGGGCAACGTGACGGTGCCGGGGTCCGCCGCTGACGTGCTGCGGCTCGCGAACTCGCCGGAGGAGGCCAGGTTGATCGCGGCGCTCTTCGGGCCCCGGATCGGTGTCGACCCGCAGGACATGCCCAGCTGGTCGAGCCTGTTGCTCGGGCCGTTGGTGCGCGGAACGGAGGTGACGGTCAAGTGAAAGGCGTGCTCGCTCCGCTGATCAAACTGATCGCCTTCGCGGTCGTCACGATCCTCGCCACGTCGCTGCTCGCGGTCACCATCGCCAACGTGAACCTGGCCGGCGCCACCGACTACAAGGCGCGGTTCACCGACGTCACGGCGTTGAACGAGGGTGACGACGTGCGCATCGCCGGCGTTCGCGTCGGGCAGGTCGACGAGATCAAGGTCGTCGACCGCAAGACCGCCGAGGTGGCCTTCTCGCTCGACGGTGACCGCAAGCTGCCGGAGGCCGTCACCGCGACGATCAAGTACCGCAACCTGGTGGGGCAGCGGTACATCGCGCTGGAGTCCGGCACCGGTGACACGAAGGCCGTGCTGCCCGAGGGCGGCACGATCCCGTTGGAGCGCACCAAGGCCGCGCTCGACCTCACCGTGCTGTTCAACGGCTTCAAGCCGCTCTTCCAGGCGCTGTCGCCGGAGGACGTGAACAAGCTGTCGTTCGAGATCATCCAGGTGCTGCAGGGAGAAGGCGGCACGATCGACAGCCTGCTGCAGCACACGGCGTCGCTGACCAGCACGCTCGCCAGCAAGGACAAGGTGATCGGCGAGGTCGTCGACAACCTGAACACCGCGCTGGACACGGTGAACTCGCGGGACGAGGACTTCAACCGGCTCGTGGGCACGTTGCAGGTGCTGGTGTCCGGGCTCGCGCAGGACCGGCAGCCGATCGGTGACGCGATCACCGCGCTCGGCGACCTGACCAACGCGACGGCCGGGTTGCTGGAGCAGGGGCGCGAGCCGTTGAAGAACGACATCGCGCAGCTCGGCCTCGTGTCGAAGACGTTGGGGGACAACGAGCAGCTCGTCGACGGGTTCCTGCAGCGGCTGCCGAACAAGCTGGAGACGATCACCCGTACCGCGACCTACGGCTCGTGGTTCAACTTCTTCCTGTGCGAGGGCACCGGCCAGATCGCGGTACCGCCGGTCATCAAGGACCCGATTCCGATCACGGCGTTGCCGGTGACACAGCAGAGGTGCCGCCGATGAAACAGCGCAACCCGATCACGACCGGCGCGATCAGCCTGACACTGATCGGCCTGCTGCTGCTGGCCGCGTTCTACTCGGACGACCTGCCGATCGTCGGCGGTGGGACGAGCTACGCCGCGGACTTCAGCGAGGCCGCGGGACTGGTGCCGGGCAACGAGGTCCGCGTCGCCGGCGTGAAGGTCGGCAAGGTCACCAAGGTCAAGCTCAACGGCGACCGGGTGCGGGTGACGTTCAAGGTCAAGGACGCCTGGGTGGGCGACCGGACGACCGCGATGATCCGCATCAAGACGTTGCTGGGGCAGAAGTTCCTGTCGCTCGACCCGCAGGGCAGCGCGCCGCTCAGCCCTGGTGACCCGATTCCCAAGGAACGCACGCTCGCGCCGTACGACGTGAACGAGGCGTTCAACGGGCTCGCGACCACCGTCGGCCAGATCGACACCAAGCAGCTCGCGGACAGCTTCACGGTGCTGTCCGACACCTTCGCGAACTCTCCGGAGCACGTGCGGGGCGCGTTGGACGGGCTGTCCGCGTTGTCGAAGACGATCTCCTCGCGGGACGAGCAGCTGGCCAAGCTGCTGGACAACACCCGGCAGCTGACCAAGACGCTGGCCGACCGCAACGCCGAGTTCGAGAAGCTGCTGTCGGACGGCAACCTGCTGCTCGGCGAGCTGCGCAAGCGGCGTGAGTCGATCAGCGCGCTGCTGACCGGGACGCGCGACCTCGCCCGTGAGCTGAGCGGTCTGGTGAACGACAACCAGAACCAGCTCAAGCCGGCGCTGGAGCAGCTCGGCCGGGTCACCACGATCCTGCAGCGCAACCAGGACAACCTCGACCGCAGCCTCGCGCTGATGGCGCCGTTCTACCGCGTGTTCGCGAACACCCTGGGCAACGGGCGCTGGTTCGACACCTACATCTGCGGGCTGCTGCCGCCGTCGGTGAACCTCGGCGTCGTCGGGTTCAACGAGGAAGGCTGCCTGCCTCCGGGGGTGCAGCGATGACGACTGCTGCGAACACGAAGCTGGGTCGGATGATCGCGATCGCGTGCGTGCTGGCGCTGGTCGTGACCGCCGGCATGTGGTGGATCTTCGCCGGGATGAACGGGCGCAAGGTCACTGCGCACTTCGCCGCTGCCGTCGGTGTCTACCCCGGCGGTGACGTGCGGGTGCTCGGCGTCAAGGTCGGCACGATCGACGAGGTCGTGCCGGAGGGCAAGACCGTGAAGGTCGTGTTCACCGTCGACCGCGACGTGCGGGTGCCGCAGAACGCGCAGGCCGTCGTGGTCGCGCCGAGCGTGGTCAGCGACCGGTACGTGCAGCTCGCGCCCGCCTACACCGGCGGGCCGACGCTGGGCGACAACGCCGTGATCCCGCGTGAGCGCACCGCGACACCGGTCGAGCTGGACGAGCTGTACTCGTCGCTCGACAAGCTCACGACCGCGTTGGGCCCGAACGGCGCGAACGCCGACGGGGCGCTGGCCGACCTGCTGAACGCGGCGGCGAAGAACCTCGAAGGCAACGGCCAGGCGCTCAACGACACGTTGAAGAACCTCGGCCAGGCCACGCGGACGCTGGCGGGGTCCAAGGAGGACCTGTTCGCGACCGTCGACAACCTGCAGAAGTTCACCGCGATGCTGGCCGCGAACGACAGCCAGGTGCGGGACTTCAACCGGCAGCTGGCGGACGTGTCGAAGCTGCTGGCCGACGAGCGCGGTGACCTCGGGCTGGCGTTGAACGAGCTGGCGACCGCGCTGCAGCAGGTGCAGGGGTTCATCAAGGACAACCGCGAGGTGCTCAAGTCCAATGTGGACAAGCTGGCGTCGATCACGCAGGTGCTGGTGAACCAGCGGGCCGCGCTGGCCGAGACGCTGGACGTGGCGCCGTTGGCCTTGGGCAACCTGCAGAACTCCTACAACGCGGCTTCCGGAACTCTGGACACCCGCGCGGACATCAACGAGCTGAACCAGCCGCCGATCGTGCTGATCTGCAAGCTGATCCAGCAGGCGACGCCGAACAACGTGCCGCCGGTGCTCGCGCAGACGTGCAAGCAGCTGGAGCCGATCCTGTCCGGCGCGGTGCCGCTGAACTCGCCGGCGCAGGTGCTGAGCGACCTCAACGCGGGCAAGCTGCCGCTGCCCCTGCCGCTCGCGGGGGTGCCCCGGTGAAATCAAACGCGGTGAAGAAGCTTGTTGTTGCGGTGACGGCTTTGTTGCTCGTTTCGGGCTGTGGCTCGGGCGGGTTCGACGGCGTCTACAACATGCCGTTGCCGGGTGGCGCCGACGTCGGTGATCACCCGTACCGGGTCAAGGCGCAGTTCAAGGACGTGCTGGACCTGGTGCCGCAGGCGGGCGTGAAGGTCAACGACGTGCCGGTCGGGCGGGTCGAGAAGATCGACCTGGGGTCCGACGGCTGGACCGCCGAGGTCACGATGCTGGTCAACGGCGACGTGCAGCTGCCCGCGAACGCGTTCGCGAAGCTGCGGCAGTCGGCGTTGCTGGGCGAGAAGTTCGTCGAGCTGGGCAAGCCCAAGGACGCCGAGGGCAAGCTCGCGGACAACGCGGTGATCCCGTTGTCGAAGACCAACCGCAACCCCGAGGTCGAAGAGGTCTTCGGCGCGTTGTCGTTGCTGCTCAACGGTGGTGGTGTGGCGCAGCTGCAGAACATCACCAAGGAGCTCAACGCGGCGATGGAGGGCAACGAGCAGGAGATCCGTTCGTTGCTGGGCAACCTCAACACGTTCGTCGGGGAGCTGGACAAGCACAAGGCGGAGATCGTCCGCGCGCTCGACTCGATCAACCGGCTGGCAGGCACTTTGGCGCAGCAGCGGGAGAAGATCGCGGTGGCGCTGACGGATCTGGAGCCCGGTCTGCGGGTCGTGGCCGAGCAGCGCACGCAGCTCGTGACGTTGCTGCAGTCGTTGGACAAGCTCTCGGACGTCGCGGTCGACACGGTGAACAAGAGCCGTGACGACATCGTGGCGGACCTGAAGGCGCTGCAGCCGACGTTGCAGAAGCTCGCCGAGTCTGGGCAGAACCTGCCGAAGGCGCTGGAGCTGCTGCTGACCTACCCGTTCCCGGACGCGGCGGTCGACGGCATCAAGGGCGACTACACGAACCTCTACGCCGACCTGGACCTGAACCTCGGCACGATCCTCGACAACCTCGGGCGGTCGCGGCAGTCACCTCTCGACTCGCTGATCCCGAGCCAGGGCACGCCGTTGCCGTTGCCGAACCTGCCGCTGCCGAACGTCGGGCAGGGGACCGGGTCCGGGCTGGGCGACCTGCTCGGCGGCCTGCTGGGAGGTGGGCGCAAGTGATCACGCGGGGGACGAAGCTCAAGATCGGCGCGTTCGTGCTGGTCGCGTTGCTGGGCGTGTCGTACGTCAGCGCTTCTTACGTCGGCCTGTTCCGGTCGTCGTCGAAGGTCGTGACGATGCAACTCGCCGACTCCGGCGGCATCTTCACCAACGCCGAGGTCACGTACCGCGGTGTCACGATCGGGCGGGTCGGCCAGCTGCGGCTGACCGCCGACGGCATCGAGGTCGATCTGGAGCTCGACGCGGACGCACCGCGCGTGCCGGCGTCGACCGAGGCCGTGGTGGCGAACCGGTCGGCCGTGGGTGAGCAGTTCGTGGACTTGCGGCCTTCCAACGACGACGGTCCGTATCTGGAAGCCGGGTCGGTCATTCCGCGATCGGCCACGAAGACGCCGCCGCCGGTCGACGGGTTGTTGTCGAACCTGGACGCGTTCGCGTCGTCGGTGCCGACGGATTCCCTGAAGACCGTCGTCGACGAGTTGCACACGGCGTTCAGCGGGACCGGTGGCGACCTGCAGGTGTTGATCGACAACACCGCCGCGTTCACGCAGGCCGCCTCCGAGCACCTGCCGCAGACCACGCAGCTGCTGAAGGACGGCAAGATCGTCCTGGCCACGCAGGCTTCTTCCGGTGGCGCGATCCGGTCGTTCAGCGGTGACCTGCGGTTGATCGCGGAGCAGCTGAAGTCCTCCGACGGCGACCTGCGCCGGTTGATCGTCGCCGTGCCACCGGCGTCCGAGCAGGTTTCGGGGCTTTTGAAGGAGAGCGGGCCGAACCTCGGGGTGGTCTTCGCGAACCTGCTGACGACCTCGAACATCCTCGTGACCAGGCGCGACGGTCTGGAACAGATCGCCGTGACGTACCCCATCGCCGTCGGTGGCGGTTTCACCGTGGCGCCGGGTGACGGGTCGGCGCACTTCGGGCTAGCGCTGAACGTGTTCGACCCGATGCCGTGCACCGTCGGCTACGAGGGCACGAAGATCCGGCAGGGCAACGACACCTCTGCCGCACCGTTGAACACGCAGGCGTACTGCGCTCTCGCGCGCGGTTCGGCAACCTCCGTGCGAGGCTCGCAGAATGCTCCGTACGGTGGAACGCCGACGACGCCGGTGGGCAACGCGACGACGCAGCCGGGCCAGGAACCTTCAGGTCAGGCCGCTCCGGAACTGCCGTTGCTGACGTCGCTGGGCCAGCTGCTCGGTCTGCCAGAGGAGAAGAAGTAGTGCGGATCTTCACGGTGGTCGCCGTGGTCCTGGCGGTGCTGACGTTCGGGTACGCCGCGTACTTCGGCGTGGCCTGGTACTCGGCCTCGCACTCGTCGGAGTCGTCGTTCGCCGCGACCCGCGACGAGGCGTTGCGCTCGGGCCAGGTCGGCATCACGAACTTCCTGACCCTGGACTACAAGAAGGTCGACGAGGACCTGCAGCGCTGGCTCAACTCGTCGACCGGCGACCTGCGCGCCGAGATCGACAAGGACAAGGACTCGCGCAAGAAGCAGTTGGTCGACGCCAAGACGGTGACCTCCTCGAAGGTCCTCTCGGCCGCCATCACCGAGCTGGACGACCGCGCGGGCTCCGCGTCGATGATCGCCGTCGTGGAGAGCTCCGTGACCCCCGACGGCGGCCAGCAGGTCACCAAGATCAACCGGTACCTCACCAAGCTCACCCGCACCGAGGACGGCTGGAAGCTGAGCCAGCTGGGCCCGCTGCGGGCAGGCGTCTGACTTCGCCAGAGTTGATTGGACGAGTGCACGTGCCCCCATCCCGCCGCCGCCCCATCCCCACGCCGCCGGCCGGTGGCCGCCCCAAGGTCGCCGGTCTGCACCGCCGCGCCTCCTCGACCGAGGAGCCCGCGGCCGAGGAGGCCTCGGTCGAGACGCCGGTCGAGGCCGCGGACACGCCCTCGGTGGAGGAGCTGAAGGCGCCGACCGCGGTCGACTGGACTCCGCCGCCCTCGAAGCAGCCCAAGCCCGCCGCCACCGCCGACAAGAAGAAGGCCGAGTCCGCCGCCGCGGCCGAGCCCGCTTCGAAGCCGTCGACGCCGGCCTGGGTGCTGCCGGTGGCGTTGCTCCTGGTCGCGGCCGTCCTGGGCAGCCTGGGAACGTTCTTCCTGATCAAGTCCCGCTCGGTGTCCTACGACGCCGCCCTGGTCGACTCAGCGACCACCTCGGCGGTGAACGGCCAGGTCCGCGAGGCCGTTGAGAAGTCGTTCTCGTACAACTTCGCCGACGTCGAGTCGACCGAGAAGGCGGCCCGCGAGCTGCTCACCGGCAAGGCGCTGTGCCAGTACAACGCCGTGTTCGGCCCGGTCAAGGAGGTCGCACCCCAGCAGAAGCTGGTGGTGACCGTCCGCGTGGTCTCCTCAGCCGTCTCCTCGCTCAAGGGCGACCGCGCGTCCGTCCTGGTCTTCGCCGACCAGGTCACCACCCGCACCACCGACAACCAGTCGGGCGGCGGCACCGCGATGCTCCGCGTGAGCGCGGTGGACGAGAGCGGCCGCTGGAAGATCGACAACATGGAGATGTTCGGCGCGACGGCGGAGCAGAACCGCCAACTGCAGGGCTGCTGACCGCACGCGGGGCCTCCGCGGTCTCTCCCGGAGTGCGAAAGCTCCCCGCGTGCACCCGCCCTCGCTCAACCGCCGCACCTCCGTGCCGCCCGCCCAGCCCGGCCTCCCTCCCGACCCGCGGCACCGCCATGCCACCCGCCCAGCCCGCCCGCGCCGGCCGCCGCGAGCCTCGATCGTTTGGCCCAGGCCGGTGTCCGCCCGAAGATCACCGTGCCCTAAGATCAACTCTGCCTCGAAGGCCTCAGAAGTACCCCGAAAGCACTGCTGAGACGCCTTCCGCCAGCCCCGACACGCGTGATCTCGGTCACACAATTCTCGTGGCGCTCTGTAAGTCCGCTTGAAGCCGCCAACTTCCCACCAAATCGGCCGCACGCGTGTTTGTGCAGGTCAAATGGGTGACGGTCAGTTAAGTGCGCTCCATCCAGAGAGTGGATCGGCCGCCGACATCTTGACTGCACGCTCATGCAGGGTCACTCTGTCGGTGAGCAAGAGGAGGGTCCTTCCAGGTGCCTCTCGACAGTCGCCGTGCGCGTGGCTAGACTGCCCCTTTGCGCTGCCCATTTTCCGCTTGCCCTTCGCCGAGAGCGTGGATTAGTCGGGCATCGCCGCACCCTTGACAGCCGTGCTAGTTCGCTCTAGCCAGCTACCTGTCCCTGGAAGGACGCATCTTGGCGATCTCTCGCGCGACCAAGGCCACTGCTGCGACCAACTCCACGTCGGGGATCCCTGGAGCGCCCAAGCGGGTCTCGTTCGCGAAGATTCACGAGCCGCTTCAGACGCCCAACCTGCTTGACCTGCAGATCCAGTCCTTTGAGTGGCTGACGGGCGATGAGGCGTGGTTCCAGCGTCGCATCGACGCCGGCGACGAGAACCCGACGGGCGGCCTCGAAGAGGTCCTCAACGAGATCTCGCCGATCGAGGACTTCTCCGGCTCCATGTCACTGTCCTTCTCCGACCCACGCTACGACGAGGTCAAGGCCTCGACGGAAGAGTGCAAGGACAAGGACATGACGTACGCGGCACCGTTGTTCGTCACGGCGGAGTTCACCAACCACACCACTGGCGAGATCAAGAGCCAGACGGTGTTCATGGGTGACTTCCCGATGATGACGAGCAAGGGCACGTTCATCATCAACGGCACCGAGCGCGTGGTTGTGTCCCAGCTCGTGCGTTCGCCCGGTGTGTACTACGACACCGCGGTCGACAAGACGACGGACAAGGACGTCTTCAGCGTCAAGATCATCCCGTCCCGGGGTGCCTGGCTGGAGTTCGACGTCGACAAGCGCGACACCGTCGGTGTCCGCATCGACCGCAAGCGTCGTCAGCCGGTGACGGTGCTGTTGAAGGCTCTGGGCTGGAGCACGGAGCAGATCCGCGAGCGGTTCGCGTTCAGCGAGACGTTGCTGACCACGCTCGAGAAGGACCACACCGCGGGTACCGACGAGGCGTTGCTCGACATCTACCGCAAGCTGCGTCCGGGCGAGCCGCCCACGAAGGAGTCCGCGCAGGCCCTGCTGGAGAACCTGTTCTTCAAGGACAAGCGCTACGACCTGGCGAAGGTTGGCCGCTACAAGGTCAACAAGAAGCTGGGCCTGGACACCGACATCAACACCGGTGTGCTGACCGAGGACGACATCGTCACGACGATCGAGTACCTCGTTCGCCTGCACGCGGGTGAGACGGTGATGGACGCCGCCGCCGGTGGCGACGTGCCGGTCGAGGTCGACGACATCGACCACTTCGGCAACCGTCGTCTGCGCACCGTGGGCGAGCTGATCCAGAACCAGATCCGCGTCGGTCTGTCCCGCATGGAGCGCGTCGTCCGCGAGCGCATGACCACGCAGGACGTCGAGGCCATCACGCCGCAGACCCTGATCAACATCCGTCCCGTCGTGGCGGCGATCAAGGAGTTCTTCGGCACCTCGCAGCTGTCGCAGTTCATGGACCAGACCAACCCCCTGGCGGGCCTGACCCACAAGCGTCGTCTGTCGGCGCTGGGTCCGGGTGGTCTGTCCCGTGAGCGGGCCGGCATGGAGGTCCGCGACGTCCACCCGTCGCACTACGGCCGCATGTGCCCGATCGAGACGCCGGAAGGCCCGAACATCGGTCTGATCGGTTCGCTCTCGTCGTACGCGCGGGTCAACCCGTTCGGCTTCATCGAGACGCCGTACCGCAAGGTCACCGACGGCCGGGTCACCGACCAGATCGACTACCTGACCGCGGACGAGGAAGACCGCTTCGTCAAGGCGCAGGCGAACTCGCCGACCGACGACGAGGGCAACTTCACCGACGACCGCGTCCTGGTCCGCAAGAAGGGCGGCGAGGTCGAGTTCATCGACCCGACCGACGTCGACTACATGGACGTCTCGCCGCGCCAGATGGTGTCGGCCGCGACCGCCATGATCCCGTTCCTCGAGCACGACGACGCGAACCGCGCCCTGATGGGTGCGAACATGCAGCGTCAGGCCGTGCCGCTGCTCCGCTCCGAGTCGCCGCTGGTCGGCACCGGTATGGAGCTGCGTGCCGCCGTCGACGCCGGTGACGTCGTCGTCGCGAAGAAGACCGGTGTGGTCGAGGAGGTCTCCGCCGACTACATCACCGTCATGGCCGACGACGGTGCGCGCAACACCTACGCGCTGCACAAGTTCCGTCGCTCGAACCAGGGCACCTGCATCAACCAGAAGCCCATCGTGAACGAGGGCGACCGGGTGCAGGAGGGCCAGGTCCTGGCCGACGGGCCGTGCACCGAGAACGGTGAGATGGCGCTCGGCAAGAACCTGCTCGTGGCGATCATGCCGTGGGAAGGCCACAACTACGAGGACGCGATCATCCTGTCGCAGCGCCTCGTGCAGGACGACGTTCTCACCTCGATCCACATCGAGGAGCACGAGATCGACGCCCGCGACACGAAGCTCGGCGCCGAGGAGATCACCCGGGACATCCCGAACGTCTCCGAAGAGGTCCTGGCCGACCTGGACGAGCGCGGCATCATCCGCATCGGTGCCGAGGTCCAGCCGGGCGACATCCTCGTCGGCAAGGTCACGCCGAAGGGTGAGACCGAGCTGACGCCCGAGGAGCGCCTGCTCCGCGCGATCTTCGGTGAGAAGGCGCGCGAGGTCCGCGACACCTCGCTCAAGGTGCCGCACGGTGAGTACGGCAAGGTCATCGGCATCCGCGTCTTCTCGCGTGAGGACGACGACGAGCTGCCTCCGGGCGTGAACGAGCTCGTCCGCGTCTACGTGGCCCAGAAGCGCAAGATCCAGGACGGTGACAAGCTCGCCGGCCGCCACGGCAACAAGGGCGTCATCGGCAAGATCCTCCCCGCGGAGGACATGCCGTTCCTCGAGGACGGCACGCCGGTCGACATCATCCTGAACACCCACGGTGTGCCGCGTCGTATGAACATCGGCCAGGTGCTGGAGACCCACCTCGGGTGGATCGCCAAGCAGGGCTGGAGCATCAACGGCGACCCGGACTGGGCGAAGAACCTCCCCGAGGAGCTCTACGACGTCGAGCCCGGCACCAAGACCGCCACGCCCGTCTTCGACGGCGCCAAGGAAGAGGAGATCACGGGCCTGCTGGGCTCGACGGTCCCGAACCGCGACGGCGAGCGGATGGTCAAGGAGAACGGGAAGGCGCAGCTCTTCGACGGTCGCTCCGGCGAGCCGTACCCGTTCCCGGTGTCCGTCGGCTACATGTACATCCTGAAGCTGCTGCACCTGGTCGACGACAAGATCCACGCGCGTTCGACCGGCCCGTACTCGATGATCACGCAGCAGCCGCTGGGTGGTAAGGCGCAGTTCGGTGGTCAGCGCTTCGGTGAGATGGAGTGCTGGGCGATGCAGGCGTACGGCGCCGCATACACCCTGCAGGAACTTCTCACCATCAAGTCCGACGACGTGCTCGGCCGCGTGAAGGTCTACGAGGCCATCGTCAAGGGCGAGAACATCCCGGAACCCGGTATCCCGGAGTCCTTCAAGGTGCTGCTCAAGGAGCTGCAGTCGCTCTGCCTCAACGTCGAGGTCCTGTCTTCGGACGGTGCCGCGATCGAGATGCGCGACGGCGACGACGAAGACCTGGAGCGCGCGGCCGCGAACCTCGGCATCAACCTGTCGAGGTCCGAGTCGCCCTCCGTGGACGACGTCGTCAACTAGTCACCTCGCCGGTCAGGGAGCGCAATGCCTCCCGCGTAGCGCTCCCTGACCTCCCGACCAGCTCCTTTGCCACCGATCTAAAAAGGGGAAGAGAGTAGACGTGCTCGACGTCAACTTCTTCGATGAGCTCCGCATCGGTCTCGCGACCGCGGACGACATCCGCCAGTGGTCTTTTGGCGAGGTCAAGAAGCCCGAGACCATCAACTACCGCACGCTCAAGCCTGAGAAGGACGGCTTGTTCTGCGAGAAGATCTTCGGTCCCACCAGGGACTGGGAGTGCTACTGCGGCAAGTACAAGCGCGTGCGCTTCAAGGGCATCATCTGTGAGCGCTGCGGCGTCGAGGTGACCCGTGCGAAGGTGCGTCGTGAGCGCATGGGCCACATCGAGCTCGCCGCTCCGGTCACGCACATCTGGTACTTCAAGGGCGTCCCCAGCCGGTTGGGCTACCTGCTCGACCTGGCCCCCAAGGACCTCGAGAAGATCATCTACTTCGCCGCCTACGTCATCGTCGGCGTGAACGGCGAGCTGCGCCACAACGACCTGCCCACGCTCGAGAGCGAGATGCAGGTCGAGCGCAAGCGCGTCGAGAACCGCCGTGACGCGGACGTCGAGGCCCGTGCGCAGAAGCTGGAAGCCGACCTGGCCGAGCTGGAGGCGGAGGGCGCCAAGTCCGACGTCCGCCGCAAGGTCAAGGAGGGCGGCGAGCGCGAGATGCGCCAGCTCCGCGACCGCGCCCAGCGCGAGCTGGACCGGCTCGACGAGATCTGGTCCACCTTCACCAAGCTGGAGAAGGGCCAGCTCATCGCCGATGAGCTGCTCTACCGCGAGCTGTACGACCGCTACGGCGACTACTTCACCGGTGCCATGGGCGCCGAGGCCATCCAGAAGCTGCTGGGTGACTACGACGTCGACGCCGAGGCCGACATCCTGCGCGAGACGATCCGCAGCGGTAAGGGCCAGAAGAAGCTGCGTGCGCTCAAGCGCCTCAAGGTCGTTGCCGCCTTCCAGGCGACCCGCAACAACCCGCAGGGCATGGTCCTGGACTGCGTCCCGGTCATCCCGCCGGACCTGCGCCCGATGGTGCAGCTCGACGGTGGCCGCTTCGCCACGTCCGACCTGAACGACCTGTACCGCCGCGTCATCAACCGCAACAACCGGTTGAAGCGACTGATCGACCTCGGCGCGCCCGAGATCATCGTCAACAACGAGAAGCGGATGCTGCAGGAGGCCGTCGACGCGCTGTTCGACAACGGCCGCCGCGGCCGCCCGGTCACCGGTCCCGGTAACCGCCCGCTGAAGTCGCTGTCCGACCTGCTGAAGGGCAAGCAGGGCCGGTTCCGCCAGAACCTGCTCGGCAAGCGCGTCGACTACTCCGGCCGTTCGGTCATCGTGGTCGGCCCGCAGCTCAAGCTGCACCAGTGCGGTCTGCCCAAGCAGATGGCCCTGGAGCTCTTCAAGCCGTTCGTGATGAAGCGGCTCGTGGACCTCAACCACGCGCAGAACATCAAGTCCGCCAAGCGGATGGTCGAGCGTGCGCGCCCGGCCGTGTGGGACGTGCTGGAAGAGGTCATCACCGAGCACCCGGTGCTGCTGAACCGCGCACCTACGCTGCACCGCCTCGGTATCCAGGCCTTCGAGCCGCAGCTGGTCGAGGGCAAGGCCATCCAGCTGCACCCGCTGGTCTGTGAAGCGTTCAACGCCGACTTCGACGGTGACCAGATGGCAGTCCACCTGCCGCTGTCCGCCGAGGCGCAGGCTGAGGCCCGCGTCCTGATGCTGTCGTCGAACAACATCCTGTCCCCGGCGTCCGGCAAGCCGCTGGCCATGCCGCGTCTGGACATGGTGACCGGCCTGTACCACCTGACCCGGCACAAGGCCGGCGACATCGGCGAGGGTCACTTCTACTCGTCGCCCGCCGAGGCCCTGATGGCGTTCGACCGCAAGGTCCTGGGCCTGCAGGCGATGGTGAAGATCCGCGTCTCGGACAAGAACCCGCCCAAGGGTGCCGAGCCGGAGGGCTGGGAGCCCGGTCAGCCGTGGCTCGCGGAGACCACGCTGGGTCGCGTGCTGTTCAACGAGATCCTGCCGCAGGACTACGCCTTCATCAACGAGGTCATGCCCAAGAAGCGGCAGGCCGTGATCATCAACGACCTCGCCGAGCGGTACCCGATGGTCACCGTCGCCCGGACGCTGGACAAGCTGAAGGACGCCGGTTTCCACTGGGCCACCCGTTCCGGCGTGACCGTCGCGATCTCGGACGTCCTCGTCCCCGCCGCGAAGCAGGACATCCTCGAGGAGCACGAGCGCCTCGCGGACGCGGTGGAGAAGCGCTACCAGCGCGGTCAGCTCTCCCACGAGGAGCGCAACTCCGAGCTGGTCAAGGTGTGGACCAAGGCCACCGAGCAGGTCCACGAGATCATGGAAGACAACTTCCCCGAGGACAACTCGATCCGCGTCATCGTGCAGTCCGGCGCCGCCGGCAACATGACGCAGGTCCGTTCGCTCGCGGGTATGCGTGGTCTCGTCACCAACCCGAAGGGTGAGTACATCCCGCGTCCGATCAAGAACTCGTTCCGCGAGGGCTTGTCGGTGCTGGAGTACTTCATCGCGACCCACGGTGCTCGTAAGGGTCTTGCCGACACCGCGCTTCGTACCGCCGACTCGGGTTACCTGACCCGTCGTCTGGTGGACGTCTCGCAGGACGTCATCATCCGCGAGGTCGACTGCGGCACCACCCGTGGTGTGCAGATGACCGTCGGCGAGCAGCTGGGCGACAAGGTCGGCCTGCACGAGTTCGCGCAGACGTCGGTCTACGCCCGCACGGTCGCGGACGACATCACCGACGCGCAGGGCAACCTGGTCCTGAACCGCGGCGACGACCTCGGCGACCCGGCGCTCGCGTCGCTGGTCGAGGCCGGCGTGGTCCGCGTGAAGGTCCGCTCGGTCCTGACCTGCGAGTCCGCGGTCGGCGTGTGCGCGTCCTGCTACGGCCGCTCGATGGCCACCGGCCAGCTGGTCGACGTCGGCGAGGCCGTCGGCATCGTCGCCGCCCAGTCGATCGGTGAGCCCGGCACGCAGCTGACGATGCGTACGTTCCACCAGGGTGGTGTGGCCGGTGACGACATCACGACCGGTCTGCCGCGTGTCCAGGAGCTCTTCGAGGCCCGCGTCCCGAAGGGCAAGGCGCCGATCGCCGACGTGGACGGCCGCGTCCGCATCGAGGACGGCGACCGCTTCTGGAAGATCACGCTGATCCCGGACGACGGTTCCGAGGAGATCGTGTTCGAGAAGCTGTCCAAGCGTCAGCGTCTCGCCAACACGGCCACCGGCCCGCTGCAGGACGGCGACCACGTCGCCGTCGGCCAGCAGCTGCTGGAAGGTACTCCGGACCCGCACGAGGTCCTGCGCGTCATGGGCCCGCGCGAGGCCCAGCTGCACCTGGTGCAGGAAGTGCAGAAGGTGTACCGCGCCCAGGGTGTGGCGATCCACGACAAGCACATCGAGGTCATCGTCCGGCAGATGCTGCGCCGGGTCACGATCATCGACTCGGGTGCGACGGAGTTCCTGCCGGGCTCGCTCGTCGAGCGCGCGGACTTCGAGTCGGGCAACCGCGCGGTCGTCGCCGAGGGTGGCGAGCCGGCTGCCGGTCGTCCGGTGCTGATGGGTATCACGAAGGCCTCGCTGGCGACCGACTCGTGGCTGTCCGCCGCGTCGTTCCAGGAGACCACTCGTGTGCTGACCGACGCCGCCATCAACGGGCGTTCGGACAAGCTCATCGGTCTGAAGGAGAACGTGATCATCGGTAAGTTGATCCCGGCTGGTACGGGCATCAACCGCTACCGCAACATCCAGGTCCAGCCGACCGAGGAGGCGCGTGCCGCTGCGTACGCCATCCCCTCGTACGACGACGGGTACTACACCCCGGACGTCTTCGGCACGGGCACTGGCGCTGCGGTGCCGCTGGACGACTACGACTTCGGTCGCGACTACCGCTAGTCCGTAGTTGAAGTGCTGAACGGCCCCCGGAGCCTCCCGCTCCGGGGGCCGTTGGCGTTTCACCGGTAGGTGAGCCGCCGCAGCAACGCCTCTGCCAGCCCCGGTTTGCCTGCGCGGCGCAGTGCCTCGGCGAACACCACGGTGGCGAGCCAGGTGCAGACCGCGATGCCGGACGCCGCTGCCGTTCCGAGCTCGGTGCCGAGACCTCCCGCGTACGGCACGAAGACGGCCACGAACACGACGGACTGCAGCAGGTAGCAGGTCATCGAACGCTGGCCGCAGGCAGCGAGCGCCGTCAGCACCGGGCCCGGTGTCTCGTTGCGGATCGCGATGAGCCCCACCAGCGCCGCATAGCCGAGGCCGCCGGCCAGTCCGGTGAACCCGTGCAGCACGTAGGCGGGCACTGCGGGTGCGTCGACCCAGACCTGGGCGTCGATGAGCGCGAGCGGCAACCCGCCTGCAACGGCTGTGGTGATGCCGGCGATCGCGGTGGTGCGCAACGCTTTGGCGTGGTGCTCCGGCTCGATCAGCACCTTCCGCCGGGCCGCCCACACACCGAGCACGAACGGAACCATCACCTCGATGAGCAGCAACGGGGTGAGGAAACCCCACGCTGCCACTCGCTCGATCAACGCGGTGACGGGGTCCGTGGCGGCCATCAGGCTCGGCGGGCCACCGAACTCGGCGATGCGCAGTCCGTTGAACGTCATGGCGGCCGTGGGGATGACGAGCCACGCGGCTGCGAACACCAGCAGGCTACGGTCGCGCCACCGCAGCACTCCGGTGAGAAGCAGTCCAGCCAGGCCGTACGCGGCGAGGATGTCACCGAAGAACAGGAGCAGGGCGTGGGCGGCACCGAACACCAGCAGCCAGCGGCTCCGCCTGCGCAGGATCCTTCGTGTGTCCGTCCATTCGCCGGTCTGCCTGGCCGCGATCTGCACGAACCCGTACCCGAACAGCGCCGCGAACATCGGCATGGCCCGACCGTCGACGAGCGCCACCTGAACCCCGGTGACCAGCAGGTCGAGCGCGCTGCCGTCGATCGCGTAGGCGCGATATCCGGTCGGGTGGCCGGAGAGGTACATGTGCGCGTGCGCCAGCGCGATCAACAACAGCATCACGCCGCGCGCCAGGTCAGGCGCCAGCGCGCGCTTGGTGAGTGTGAGCATCAGAACCCCAGTTTAGATACGCTTGCGTAGCTTATTGGGGTGATAAGATACGGCACCGTTTCTTGCTTGGGAAGGTCAGGTGCGCGTGCCGGAACGGCGGCGAGGAGAGGCGCTGGTCCGCGCAATCCACGAGGCGGCACTGGTGGAAGTGGCTGAGACCGGCCTGGGCGCTCTGACCATGGAGGGCATCGCCCGCCGCGCCGCGACCGCGAAAACCGTGCTCTACCGCCGCTGGCCCACGACCCACGACCTGCTGATCGACGCCCTGGCGCAGGCGTACCCGGTCGAAGTCC
Organism: Lentzea alba; assembly: GCF_047445655.1. Taxonomy (GTDB): domain Bacteria; phylum Actinomycetota; class Actinomycetes; order Mycobacteriales; family Pseudonocardiaceae; genus Lentzea; species Lentzea alba_A. The sequence goes on along the minus strand of NZ_JAJAEG010000037.1, from coordinate 18,626 downwards.
CGTCACCGGGCCTGGACGACCTGCGCGGCGACCTCATCGCGGCCCTGACCCTGCTGACGGACTGGATGCAGACCCTCGCAGCCGGCGCGGTCCTGGCGATCATGTCCGAACGGCACCGCTACCCGGAGCTCACGGATGACCTGTACCGCAAGGTGTTCGACCCCAGAGGTGGCACCTTCACCACGACCGTGCTGCGGCACTACGCCGATCACGGCCAGGTGGATCCTTCTCGGCTGACCCCGATCACCACCCAGATCGGCGAGGCGCTCGTCTTCAAGCTGTCCATCGACCTGGCTCGGCAGCCGACCGCGGACGAGCTCGCGGCGATCGTGGATGAGGCACTGCTGCCCGCACTCGGGCTCTAGCGGTTGGCGATGCCGTCGAGGCGCACCGGCACGGGGTTCTCCGAGCGGTCGTACTTCGCTGCGATTTCGGGGCCGTGCTTGAGGATCTGGTACAGCGGCATGGCGTGGCCGCGGCCCAGGTCGTACTCGGCCTTCAACCAGTCCAGGACCTCGGCGGCCTTGGTGTCGCCGTCGTAGCCGCGTGCGGCGGCCTCGGCCAGCAGTTCGGCGGGGGTCTTGCCGGTCTTCTTCTCGGCGCCGTCGAGGTAGGCCTGGAAGGACATCGTGATCTCCGTTCGTCGTTGGAACCGAGCCTAGGACAACCATCCCTGTCTTGACAACTTTTTTTGTCGGTGGAATCGAGTTGCGTGCGGTTGCTTCCATGGAGGCATGGGGGAGCTGAGGTGGGCCGACGTCCGCGGGTGGTTCGATCCGCAGGATGCGCCGTTGCACGACGGTTGCGTTGCCGGGGTGGGGCCAGAGGCCTGGGAGGCCGTTGCCGAGTTCGTGCGGGCGCGGGGCTGGCGGTTCAAGGAGCCGGAGTCCGAGGGGGCCACGTTCTCCGTGTGGCCTGCCGAAGGGTTTCTCGTCAACTTCTTCGACGCCGGTGGCGACGTGCTCTTCGACATCGATGTCCGGGAGCTTCAGGGGCAGGAGCGGCTGGATCTGCTCGGTGCTTTCCTGCGGGCGCTGGGTCGGAGGTTCGGGTTGCCGGTGGCGTTGACCTTCGAGGCGTGCGACCCGAGCGAGATGCCGTACCTGCACTACGACCCGGTGGCGGACGGGTTCGTGCTGGACCGGGAGCCCGACTAGCGGCGGCGGGCGCGGGCCAGGGCTCGGGCTCTGATGACCAGGTCGTCCACCAGGTGCTCGTCGACCAGTGGCGGGACGCCGGAATCGTCGGTGCAGCAACGTGGTTTGGTGCGCTTCTCGGACAGTCGGGGGCGTACCCCGGCCATCTCGTAGAGGGCTTCGTAGAGGTCGAGCCCCGGGTCGTCGTCGTGCGGGCCGACCAACAGCACCCACACGACCTCGGGCGAGGGGAAGGCGACGACAACGCGGTCGGCGCCGCGCAGGTGCTTCACGCACAGGCGAGGCAGAGGCTCGGGGCCGGTGACGCGGTAGCCCAGGGCGGCGCAGCCCGAGTGGGCCAGTTCGTCCAGGAAGCGTTCGTAGGCGACGCGGGCGCGGCCGCGGAGGCCTGCTGCCTGGGCGTTGGCGGTCTGGGTTTCTACTACCTCGATCAAACTGAGCGGACCACGCGTCCTTTGCCGCTGCGCATCTCGTCCAGCGATTTGGCGAGGTCTTGGCGGTCCAGCAGGGACTGGTCGCTCAGGCGGCGGTGGACTTCGTCGATGAGGCCGCGGGTCTTGCCGGCGCGGCGGAGGTCGGACACGAGGTGGAGCACCTCGTGCAGGCGCACGGTGTCCAGGAGCATGCGCGGTTCTTGGCTGTGGATGGCCAACACGCCTTCTCGGGCCCAGGCCTTCACGGTTTTCTCGGTGAGGTCGAGGAGCTCGCCTGCCACCACCGGGCGTACCGGCGGGGCTTGGCGGAGGGTGCGGGCTACTACGCCGTCCAGCTTGCGGCGGCGTTCGTCGTCTTGGGCCAGGGATGACGCCACGGACTCGATCTCTTCGATCGTTTCGAAGAGGTCCCGGATGTGGGCGGCCTCGGTCGCGACAGACATGGCTACTCCTCCCGTTGACTACCGATTATCGCCCTGAAATTCGGTAGTCGTCAACGGCCCCGGAGCAGGGATCCGGGGCCGGCAGACGTCAGGAGGAGAAGAAGAGGCCGGAGAGGCCCTTGTGCTTGCGGTGGCCGTAGCCGTAACCGTGGCCGCCGTGGTGGTGGTGGACCTGCTGCGGGGCGGCACCCCACGCGGGCTGGGCGGGCGCCGGGTACGCGACGGGCGGCGGGGCCGGGGCGGCGGGCGGCGGCGTGTGCATCTGGGACTCGAGGCGCGTGATGGACTCGAGCTCGCCGTAGTCGAGGAAGACCCCGCGGCAGCCGTCGCACTGCTCGATGTGAACGCCCATGCGGTCGAACGTGCGCATGTTCGCATGACACTTGGGACACTGCATCGTGGTGAGCCCTCCTGGGTGGGACCGGACAAAAACGATATTAGCCGCGGTCGTTGCCCTCGTGCGTCGCGACGATCCGACGACATGCTTCGACCAGCGGTTCCACTGCTTGCAGACCGGTCACGAGTGCCCGCGCTGCCATTTGCACAACGTACGCCTGAGCCGGAATGTTGAGGACATCCCATTCCGATGTCGTCAGCGCCACACCACCCGTTTCACGGTAGGCGTTCAGGAACCTCGCCCAGAGGTCTCCGGGCAGGATCCCCGCCGCGAACAACGCCGCAGGTCGCGCCAGGTCCCACACCGGATCGCCGACCCCGAGGTCGTCCACGTCGATGAGCCGCCACGCCCCCCGGTGCACCAGCTGCCCGAGGTGCCAGTCGCCGTGGATCAACGCCCGGCCGTTCATGTCCAACGGTGGCAACACTTCGAACGCGCGCAGCACCACGTCGGCGTGCGGCAGCTCCGGCGGCAACGCCCGGATGGCGCGCACGATCCGTTCTGGCGCACCGGCCACCGGTCCCTGCACGGGCAACGCGTGCAGTTGAGCGAGGAGTGCCGCGCTCTCCTCCCACGGCGCCGCGTCAGGATCGGCCTGGCTCACCGGCGTTCCGTACGGCCACACGGTCACGGGCCGGTCGTCCACGAACCTCAAGGGCTGCAACGGAGGCAGCATCAGTTCGGGGTGTGCCGCGGCGATCTCCAACCGTTGCTGCAACGCTTCCGCATCGGTGTCCGCGGGGTGCGCCTTGGCGACCACGTCGCCCACGCGCACCACCACGACGTCACCGCGGTCGCCGCCGAGCACCTCGGGATCGGCGGAGGAGCCGGTCAGCGAGGCCATCGCCGCGATCAGGTCGTCCATGCGCACAGTGAATCAGGCCTCCGAGTGCGTTCTGCGTCACGCGAGTACTCTGAACTGCGGGGTCGTGGCCGCTGCGGGTACGCGTGAGGCACCCCCCGTTTTGACCCGGGTAGACGTGGGCGGGTATCTTTGCTACTCGTGCCCGACCCATGTCGGGCCGCTCCGCGTGCCCGCGAGGCAGCGGTGTCCTCCACTCGCAGGGACAGTTGAACTGTTGCTTGCGGACCTTGGGAGCGGGCGACACGCCCGACCTCGGGTGCAGAGAGGGATCAAGAAACACGAGGGTGAACCGCAAGGGGATCCCGCAAAGACGGAAGAAGCAGCCGGCGAATGCCAACGATCCAGCAGCTGGTCCGCAAGGGCCGCCAGGACAAGGTGGCGAAGCAGAAGACGGCGGCCCTCAAGGGCTCGCCGCAGCGGCGCGGTGTGTGCACCCGCGTTTACACCACCACCCCCAAGAAGCCGAACTCCGCACTGCGCAAGGTCGCTCGCGTGAAGCTGACCAGCGGTATCGAGGTCACGGCCTACATCCCCGGTGAGGGTCACAACCTCCAGGAGCACTCGATGGTGCTCGTGCGTGGCGGTCGTGTGAAGGACCTGCCGGGTGTTCGCTACAAGATCATCCGTGGCTCTCTCGACACGCAGGGTGTCAAGAACCGCAAGCAGGCTCGTAGCCGCTACGGCGCGAAGAAGGAGAAGAGCTGATGCCCCGCAAGGGACCGGCCCCCAAGCGGCCGCTGATCTCCGACCCGGTCTACAGCTCGCCGCTCGTGACCCAGCTCATCAACAAGGTGCTGGTCGACGGCAAGCGTTCCGTGGCCGAGAAGATCGTCTACGAAGCGCTCGAAGGTGCCCGCGAGAAGACCGGTACCGACCCGGTCGTCACCCTGAAGCGTGCGCTCGACAACGTGAAGCCGGCTCTCGAGGTCAAGAGCCGCCGCGTCGGTGGTGCGACCTACCAGGTCCCGGTCGAGGTCAAGCCCGGCCGTTCCACCACGCTGGCGCTGCGCTGGCTGATCACCTTCTCCCGGCAGCGCCGTGAGAAGACCATGGTCGAGCGTCTGATGAACGAGCTGCTCGATGCGAGCAACGGTCTCGGTGCGAGCGTCAAGCGCCGTGAGGACACGCACAAGATGGCCGAGTCCAACAAGGCCTTCGCCCACTACCGCTGGTGATGTGACGCCCGGCCTCGAAGCAGGCCGGGCTCTCCCGGCCCTAGTGAGCTGACAAGCTCAAGACAGGGGAAAGACCCGTGGCACAGGACGTGCTCACTGATCTTGCCAAGGTCCGCAACATCGGGATCATGGCGCACATCGACGCGGGCAAGACCACGACGACTGAGCGGATCCTCTTCTACACGGGGATCAGCTACAAGATCGGCGAGGTTCACGACGGCGCGGCCGTGATGGACTGGATGGAGCAGGAGCAGGAGCGCGGCATCACGATCACGTCGGCCGCGACGACCTGCTACTGGAAGAACCACCAGATCAACCTGATCGACACGCCGGGCCACGTCGACTTCACCGTCGAGGTCGAGCGCAACCTGCGCGTCCTCGACGGCGCTGTTGCCGTCTTCGACGGCAAGGAGGGCGTCGAGCCGCAGTCCGAGCAGGTCTGGCGGCAGGCGACCAAGTACGACGTCCCGCGCATCTGCTTCGTCAACAAGATGGACAAGCTGGGCGCGGACTTCTACTTCACCATCAAGACCATTCAGGACCGGCTCGGCGCCAAGCCGCTGCCGATCCAGATCCCGATCGGTGCCGAGAGCGACTTCATCGGCGTCGTCGACCTCATCGAGATGCGTGCTCTCACGTGGCGCGGCGAGGTCCAGAAGGGTGAGGACTACGCCGTCGAGGAGATCCCCGCGGATCTCGTCGAGCGTGCGCAGGAGTTCCGCGAGCAGCTTCTCGAGGCCGTCGCCGAGACCGACGACGAGCTGACCGAGAAGTACTTCGAGAACGGCGACCTCTCCGTCGAGGAGATCAAGGCCGGCCTCCGCAAGATCGTCGCGGAGGGCACCGCCTACCCGATCCTCTGCGGCTCCGCGTTCAAGAACAAGGGCGTTCAGCCCATGCTCGACGCGGTGGTCGACTTCCTGCCGTCGCCGATGGACCTCCCGCCGGTCGAGGGCACGCTGCAGGACGGCGAGACCGTCGTGTCGCGCAAGGCGTCGAGCGACGAGCCGTTCTCGGCTCTGGCGTTCAAGATCGCCGTGCACCCGTTCTTCGGCAAGCTGACCTACATCCGGGTCTACTCGGGCAAGGTCGCCTCCGGCACCCAGGTCGTCAACGCGACCAAGGACCGCAAGGAGCGCATCGGGAAGATCTTCCAGATGCACGCCAACAAGGAGAACCCGGTCACCGAGGCCATCGCGGGCCACATCTACGCCGTGATCGGTCTGAAGGACACCACGACCGGTGAGACCTTGTGCGACCCGGCACACCCCATCGTGCTCGAGTCGATGACCTTCCCCGAGCCCGTCATCCAGGTGGCCATCGAGCCCAAGACGAAGGCGGACCAGGAGAAGCTCGGCACCGCGATCCAGAAGCTGGCCGAGGAGGACCCGACGTTCCGGGTCAACCTCGACCAGGAGACGGGCCAGACCATCATCGCCGGCATGGGCGAGCTCCACCTGGACATCCTGGTGGACCGCATGCGCCGCGAGTTCAAGGTCGAGGCCAACATCGGCAAGCCTCAGGTGGCGTACCGGGAGACCATCCGCAAGGCGGTGGAGAAGTACTCCTACACCCACAAGAAGCAGACCGGTGGCTCCGGCCAGTTCGCGAAGGTGCTCATCACCGTCGAGCCGCTGGAGAAGAAGGAAGACGGCGCGCTCTACGAGTTCGTCAACGCCGTCACCGGTGGTCGCATCCCGCGTGAGTACATCCCGTCGGTCGACGCGGGTGCACAGGACGCGCTGCAGTACGGCGTGCTGGCCGGCTACCCGCTGGTCGGCGTGAAGGTGACGCTGATCGACGGCGCCTACCACGAGGTCGACTCCTCGGAAATGGCGTTCAAGATCGCTGGTTCGATGGCCCTCAAGGAAGCCGCCCGTCAGGCGTCTCCCGCGATCCTCGAGCCGCTGATGGCCGTCGAGGTCACGACGCCCGAGGAGTACATGGGCGACGTGATCGGCGACCTGAACTCCCGCCGTGGCCAGATCCAGGCCATGGAGGAGCGCAGCGGTATCCGTGTCGTCAAGGCACTGGTCCCGCTGTCGGAAATGTTCGGGTACGTGGGTGACCTGCGGTCCAAGACCCAGGGTCGTGCCAACTACTCGATGGTGTTCGACTCCTACGCAGAGGTTCCCGCGAACGTCTCGAAGGAGATCATCGCGAAGGCGACTGGGGAATAACCCCACACCGGAGCACCGCAGTTCCACCGCGGGCTCTCCGGGGGTGAATCCCTGGGGTCCGCATTTTCCGACCCTGACGTGTAGTCCGGCGGGTGGCCACAGATACCCGCCGGACCAGCAAAAAAGAAGTCCAGGAGGACAATCCAGTGGCCAAGGCGAAGTTCGAGCGGACGAAGCCGCACGTCAACATCGGCACCATCGGTCACATCGACCATGGCAAGACCACGCTGACCGCGGCGATCTCCAAGGTTCTGCACGACGCGTACCCCGATGTGAACGCTTCGTTCGCGTTCGACCAGATCGACAAGGCGCCGGAAGAGAAGCAGCGCGGCATCACGATCTCGATCGCTCACATCGAGTACCAGACCGAGAACCGTCACTACGCGCACGTTGACTGCCCCGGTCACGCCGACTACATCAAGAACATGATCACCGGTGCGGCGCAGATGGACGGCGCCATCCTGGTGGTCGCGGCGACCGACGGTCCGATGCCGCAGACGAAGGAGCACGTCCTCCTGGCCCGCCAGGTCGGCGTCCCCTACATCGTCGTCGCCCTGAACAAGGCCGACATGGTGGACGACGAGGAGATCCTGGAGCTCGTCGAGCTCGAGGTCCGCGAGCTGCTCTCCGAGTACGAGTTCCCGGGCGACGACCTGCCGGTCGTGCGCGTCTCGGCGCTGAAGGCGCTCGAGGGCGACGCCGAGTGGGGCAAGTCCGTTCTCGACCTCATGGCCGCCGTTGACACGGCGATCCCGGAGCCGGAGCGCGACACCGAGAAGCCGTTCCTCATGCCCGTCGAGGACGTCTTCACGATCACCGGCCGCGGCACCGTGGTGACCGGTCGTATCGAGCGCGGCATCATCAACGTGAACTCCGAGATCGAGATCGTCGGTATCAAGGAGACGTCGAAGAAGACGACGGTCACCTCGATCGAGATGTTCAAGAAGTTCCTCGACGAGGGTCGCGCCGGTGACAACGCCGCGCTGCTGCTCCGCGGCATCAAGCGCGAGGAGGTGGAGCGCGGCATGGTCATCGTCAAGCCGGGCACCACGACCCCGCACACCGAGTTCGAGGCTCAGGTCTACATCCTGTCCAAGGACGAGGGTGGCCGCCACACGCCGTTCTTCAACAACTACCGTCCGCAGTTCTACTTCCGCACGACGGACGTGACCGGCGTTGTGACGCTGCCCGAGGGCACCGAGATGGTCATGCCGGGTGACACCACCGGTATGACGGTCAAGCTGATCCAGCCGATCGCCATGGACGAGGGCCTCCGCTTCGCGATCCGCGAGGGTGGCCGCACCGTCGGCGCCGGCTCGGTCACCAAGATCATCAAGTGATCTAGGTCTGACCGCGGCTAGCCGCAGTTAGTTCGGCAAAGGCCGGGCCAACGATCCGTTGGCCCGGCCTTCGTCGTGGTAGGACGCTGATGTGTGCGTCAGCTCACGTCAGCACCGCGCACGGGAGAGCGTGGGAGATCCGTCCGGAGATTCTGTTGCCGGACAAAGGAACCATCGTGGCCGTCGCTCCACACGCGACGGACAGGGCGGTTCACCGGCCAAGATCCGGACGTGATCTGCCTCCAACTCACCCACCCCGATTTGGATCGCCTCCCCACCGTGTGGCATCCTTTACGGGTTGCTCGACGAAGGCCGGGTCGCATCCGTGCGTGTCTGTGTCCTTCGACCGAGCGTCCGCGCCCTGTTAGTGAACGCCTCCTTGCGGAGATGGGCATCAGGGTGCATGGGCTGTGGTAGGCCCAATCCCACCGGGGAGACCTTGAGTGGGACCGGTATGCGCACCGGGCGCGACACGCCCGACCGCGTGGACCGGGCACCATGACACTTCAACAGGGGCGGAGCGCGCCAAGAGGCTGTAACAGGCCTCATCCGAGGCACCGCACCGCAGCGGTACGAGAAGCAGAGGAACGGCAAGCCATCATGGCGGGACAAAAGATCCGCATCCGGCTCAAGGCCTACGACCACGAAGCGATCGACGCGTCAGCGCGCAAGATCGTGGAAACCGTGACGCGCACCGGCGCTCGGGTTGTCGGGCCAGTGCCGCTGCCCACCGAGAAGAACGTGTACTGCGTCATCCGCTCGCCGCACAAGTACAAGGACTCGCGCGAGCACTTCGAGATGCGCACGCACAAGCGGCTGATCGACATCCTCGACCCGACGCCGAAGACGGTTGACGCGCTCATGCGCATCGACCTTCCGGCCAGTGTCGACGTCAACATCCAGTAAGCGTTGGGCGCGGAGAGTAACGGACCAATGTCTGACAGGCAGATCAAGGGCATCCTGGGCACCAAGCTCGGCATGACTCAGGTCTTCGACGAGAACAACCGGGTTGTCCCGGTGACCGTCGTCAAGGCTGAGCCGAATGTCGTCACCCAGGTTCGCACCGAAGAGAAGGATGGCTACACCGCCATCCAGCTGGCGGCCGGCGCGATTGACCCGCGCAAGGTCAACAAGCCCGTTGCGGGCCACTTCGCCAAGGCCGGGGTCACGCCCCGTCGCCACCTGGTGGAGCTGCGCACGGTCGACGCCAGCGAATACGAGGTCGGCCAGGAGATCACCGCTGAGGTGTTCGAGGCCGGCGCTGTTGTCGACATCACCGGCACCAGCAAGGGCAAGGGCACCGCAGGTGTCATGAAGCGCCACAACTTCCGGGGCCTCGGCTCCAGCCACGGCACCCAGCGCAAGCACCGCTCGCCGGGTTCCATCGGTGGCTGCGCCACTCCGGGTCGCGTCTTCAAGGGTCTGCGCATGGCCGGCCGCATGGGCCACGTGCGCGTCACGACCCAGAACCTGAAGGTGCACAAGATCGACGTTGAGAACGGGCTGCTGCTCATCAAGGGCGCGGTTCCCGGTCCCAAGGGTGGTCTGGTGTTCGTCAAGACTGCCGCGAAGGGTGGTGCCTGATGTCGACGGTTGAGATCCGCACCCCGGACGGCAAGTCCGCGGGCACGGTCGAGCTCCCCTCGGCTGTTTTCGACGCGCAGGCCAACGTCGCGCTGCTGCACCAGGTCGTCGTGGCCCAGCAGGCCGCCGCGCGCCAGGGCACGCACTCGACGAAGACCCGCGGCGAGGTGTCCGGCGGTGGCAAGAAGCCGTACCGCCAGAAGGGCACCGGTCGCGCCCGCCAGGGTTCGACGCGTGCGCCGCAGTTCGCCGGCGGTGGCGTCGTCCACGGCCCGCAGCCGCGTGACTACACCCAGCGGACCCCCAAGAAGATGAAGGCCGCCGCGCTGCGCGGTGCCCTCTCCGACCGGGCTCGCGCCAACCAGGTGCACGTCGTGTCCGGCCTGGTGGACGGGGACACCCCGTCGACCAAGACCGCACGCAAGGTCCTGGAGTCGGTCACCCAGGCTCGTCGCGTTCTCGTGGTGCTCAACCGCACCGACGAGGTCGCGTGGGTCAGCGTGCGGAACCTTCCGCACGTGCACGTGATCGCGCCCGACCAGCTCAACACCTACGACGTGCTCGTCAACGACGACGTGGTGTTCACCAAGGACTCGCTCGACGTGTTCCTCGCCAGCAAGGCCCAGCAGGGTTCTGGCTCGGCTGAGGGCGCGGCGGTCGTGGTGGACGAGGAGGCTTCCAAGTGATCCCCGACCACAGGGACATCTTGCTCGCGCCGGTGATCTCCGAGAAGTCCTACGGGCTTCTTGAGGAGAACAAGTACACCTTCTTGGTGGCGCCGGGTTCGAACAAGACCCAGATCAAGATCGCCGTGGAGAAGGTCTTCGGCGTGAAGGTCGTCAGCGTCAACACCATCAACCGGCAGGGCAAGCGCAAGCGCACCCGCACCGGGTTCGGCAAGCGCAAGGACACGAAGCGCGCGATCGTGACTCTGTCCTCGGACAGCAAGCCGATCGAGATCTTCGGCGGCCCTGCCGCCTGATGACGAGGACTGCGTAGAGATGGGCATTCGCAAGTACAAGCCGACGACTCCCGGTCGTCGCGGTGCGAGCGTCTCCGACTTCGCCGAGATCACTCGGTCGACTCCGGAGAAGTCGCTGATCCGCCCGCTGCACAAGCTGGGTGGCCGCAACGCGTCGGGCAAGATCACCACGCGGCACAAGGGTGGCGGTCACAAGCGGGCGTACCGCCTGATCGACTTCCGTCGCCACGACAAGGACGGCGTGCCGGCCAAGGTCGCTCACATCGAGTACGACCCCAACCGCACCGCGCGCATCGCGCTGCTGCACTACGCGGACGGCGAGAAGCGCTACATCATCGCCCCGGAGAAGCTCAAGCAGGGTGACACGGTTGAGAACGGCCCCAAGGCCGACATCAAGCCGGGTAACAACCTGCCGCTTCGCAACATCCCGGTCGGTTCCGTGATCCACGCGATCGAGCTCCGCCCCGGTGGCGGCGCGAAGATCGCTCGCTCCGCCGGCGCCTCGGTGCAGCTCGTGGCGAAGGACGGCCCGTACGCCCAGCTGCGGATGCCTTCGGGCGAGATCCGCAACGTGGACGTGCGCTGCCGCGCCACGCTCGGCGAGGTCGGCAACAAGGAGCACCAGAACATCAACTGGGGCAAGGCCGGCCGCATGCGGTGGAAGGGCAAGAAGCCCACCGTGCGTGGTGTCGCCATGAACCCCGTTGACCACCCGCATGGTGGTGGTGAGGGCAAGACCTCCGGTGGTCGCCACCCGGTGAACCCGGCTGGTAAGCCCGAGGGTCGCACCCGCCGCCGCAAGCCAAGCGACAAGCTCATCGTCCGGCGTCGTCGCACCGGTAAGAAGCGCTGAGCAGGGAGGGAGTGAAGGATGCCTCGCAGCCTTAAGAAGGGTCCCTTCGTCGACGACCACCTGCTCAAGAAGGTGGACGTTCAGAACGAAGCGGGCAAGAAGACCGTCATCAAGACGTGGTCCCGCCGGTCCACGATCATCCCGGACATGCTCGGCCACACCATCGCGGTGCACGACGGTCGCAAGCACGTCCCGGTGTTCGTGACCGAGGCGATGGTCGGGCACAAGCTGGGCGAGTTCGCCCCGACCCGCACCTTCAAGGGCCACATCAAGGACGACCGGAAGTCTCGTCGCCGCTAGGCGTCGAACTGAGAAGAGCAAGGGAAAAGCAGCGATGAACGCCCGTAAGGACGCTGAGGCGCAGGAGTTTCCGCGCGCCGTGGCTCGGGCTCGCTACGTCCGCGACACCCCCATGAAGGTCCGTCGCGTCGTCGAGCTCATCAAGGGTCGTAACGCCAGCGAGGCCCTGGCCGTGCTCCAGTTCGCGCCCCAGGCAGCCTCTGAGCCGGTCGCGAAGGTGCTCGCCAGCGCCATGGCCAACGCCGAGAACAACCTGTCCCTGGACCCCGACACCCTCTGGGTTTCGGCGGCCTTTGTGGACGAGGGTCCGACCCTCAAGCGTTTCCGCCCGCGTGCCCAGGGCCGCGCGTACCGGATCCGCAAGCGGACGTCGCACATCACCATTGAGGTGGAGTCGCGTCCGAAGAAGACCAGCGCGAAGGGAACCCGGTAGTGGGCCAGAAGATCAACCCGCACGGCTTCCGGCTGGGGATCACCACCGACTGGAAGTCCCGCTGGTACGCAGACAAGCAGTACGCCGAGTACGTGGCCGAGGACGTCAAGATCCGCAGGCTGCTCTCGCGCGGCATGGAGCGTGCCGGTATCTCCAAGGTGGAGATCGAGCGCACCCGTGACCGGGTTCGCGTCGACATCCACACCGCCCGGCCGGGCATCGTCATCGGCCGTCGCGGTGCCGAGGCGGACCGCATCCGCGGTGAGCTGGAGAAGCTCACCAAGAAGCAGGTCCAGCTGAACATCCTCGAGGTCAAGAACCCCGAGTCGGACGCGCAGCTCGTGGCACAGGGTGTCGCCGAGCAGCTGTCCAACCGCGTTGCCTTCCGCCGCGCGATGCGCAAGGCCATTCAGTCGGCCATGCGTTCGCCGCAGGTCAAGGGCATCCGCGTGCAGTGCGGCGGTCGCCTTGGCGGCGCCGAGATGTCCCGCTCGGAGCACTACCGCGACGGCCGCGTGCCGCTGCACACGCTCCGCGCCAACATCGACTACGGCTTCTTCGAGGCCCGCACCACGTTCGGCCGTATCGGCGTGAAGGTGTGGATCTACAAGGGCGACATCGTCGGTGGCATCTCGGCCAAGCGCGCGCTCGACGCGGCCCCGGCTCAGGCCGACCGCGCCCCGCGCCGCGACCGTGGCGAGCGTCCGAACCGGGCCCGTCGCTCCGGTGCCAGCGGCACCACCGCGACGAGCACCGAGGCCGGCCGTGCCGCCGCTGACGCCTCCGCGGCGTCCAGCGAGGCCCCGGCTGCTGCAGAGAAGACGGAGAGCTGAGTCATGCTCATCCCGCGCAGGGTCAAGCACCGCAAGCAGCACCACCCCAAGCGGTCGGGTGCTGCCAAGGGCGGCACGAAGGTCACCTTCGGTGAGTACGGCATCCAGGCTCTCGAGCCCGCCTACGTCACCAACAGGCAGATCGAGTCCGCTCGTATCGCCATCACGCGTCACATCCGTCGTGGCGGCAAGGTCTGGATCAACATCTTCCCGGACCGCCCGCTGACGAAGAAGCCGGCCGAGACCCGCATGGGTTCCGGTAAGGGTTCGCCGGAGTGGTGGGTGGCCAACGTCAAGCCGGGTCGCGTCCTCTTCGAGATGGCCTTCCCGAACGAGCAGGTGGCCCGCGAGGCTCTTCGCCGCGCGATCCACAAGCTCCCGATGAAGTGCCGCATCGTTACGCGTGAGGGTGGTGAGTTCTGATGGCAGCGGGTACCACCGCTTCCGAGCTGCGTGAGCTCACCGAGGAAGAGCTCGTGCTGCGTCTGAAGGAGTCGAAGGAAGAGCTCTTCAACCTTCGCTTCCAGATGGCCACGGGCCAGCTCGACAACAACCGGCGGCTGCGCACGGTCCGGCATGAAATTGCCCGGATCTACACCGTGATGCGGGAGCGGGAGCTCGGGCTCTCCGTTTCGCCGGATTCCACTGGTGAGGGTGCGGCATGACCGACAGCAACGAAGTTCAGACCGAGAAGCGCAACGACCGCAAGGTCCGTGAGGGCCTCGTCGTGTCCGACAAGATGGACAAGACGATCGTGGTTGCGCTCGAGGACCGCAAGAAGCACCCGCGTTACTCCAAGATCATGCGCTCCACCACCAAGGTGAAGGTGCACGACGAGGAGAACGCGGCGGGCATCGGCGACCGCGTCCTGCTCATGGAGACCCGGCCTCTGTCGGCGACCAAGCGCTGGCGGCTCGTCGAGATCCTCGAGAAGGCCAAGTAAGTCTCATCTAGACAGACCGAGCCCGTCGGGTCGGAAATCCGGCGGGCCAGGAATGGTCAAGGAGCAGGTAAGTGATTCAGCAGGAGTCGCGGCTTCGTGTCGCCGACAACACTGGTGCGAAGGAGATCCTTTGCATCCGTGTTCTCGGTGGCTCCGGCCGCCGCTACGCGGGCATCGGCGACATCATCGTCGCGACCGTCAAGGACGCGATCCCCGGTGCCGGCGTGAAGAAGGGTGACGTCGTCAAGGCGGTCGTCGTCCGCACCGTCAAGGAGCGCCGTCGCGCGGATGGCTCGTACATCCGCTTCGACGAGAACGCCGCTGTGCTCATCAAGAACGACAACGAGCCGCGCGGCACCCGCATCTTCGGCCCGGTGGGCCGCGAGCTGCGCGACAAGAAGTTCATGAAGATCATCTCGCTGGCTCCGGAGGTGCTCTGACCATGAAGGTGAAGAAGGGCGACACCGTCGTCGTTATCGCCGGCAAGGACAAGGGCGCGAAGGGCAAGGTCATCCAGGCCTACCCGGAGACCGGCAAGGTCCTGGTCGAGGGCGTCAACCGGATCAAGAAGCACACCCGGATCACGCAGACCCAGCGTGGCGCGCAGTCCGGTGGCATCGTGACCCAGGAAGCCCCGATCAACGTCTCCAACGTGATGGTGGTCGACTCGGACGGCAAGCCGACCCGTGTTGGTTACCGGACGAACGACGAGGGCAAGCGGGTCCGCATTTCCCGTCGTAACGGGAAGGACATCTGAGCATGACTACCGCAGAGAAGATCATCCCGCGGCTCAAGACGCGTTACCGCGCTGAGATCACCGGCGAGCTGCAGAAGCAGTTCAACTACGCCAACGTGATGCAGATCCCGGGCGTCGTGAAGGTCGTCGTCAACATGGGTGTCGGCGACGCCGCCCGTGACGGCAAGCTGATCGAGGGTGCCGTCAAGGACCTCTCGATCATCACCGGTCAGCGTCCCGAGGTCCGTCGGGCCCGCAAGTCCATCGCGCAGTTCAAGCTGCGTGAGGGCATGCCGATCGGCGCGCGCGTCACGCTGCGCGGCGACCGCATGTGGGAGTTCCTGGACCGCCTGCTGACGATCGCGCTGCCCCGTATCCGCGACTTCCGCGGTCTCTCGGGCAAGCAGTTCGACGGCAACGGCAACTACACGTTCGGTCTGAACGAGCAGTCGATGTTCCACGAGATCGACCCCGACTCGATCGACCGTCCCCGCGGCATGGACATCACCGTCGTCACCACCGCCACGAACGACGAGGAGGGCCGGGCGCTGCTGAAGCTCCTGGGCTTCCCGTTCAAGGAGAACTGAGTCGATGGCCAAGAAGGCGTTGATCAACAAGGCCGCGAAGAAGCCGAAGTTCAAGGTCCGGGGTTACACCCGGTGCCAGCGTTGCGGCCGCCCCCACGCGGTGTTCCGCAAGTTCGGCCTCTGCCGGATCTGCCTGCGCGAGATGGCTCACCGCGGTGAGCTGCCTGGCGTGAGCAAGTCCAGCTGGTAATTCAAAGCTCCATTACTTCGCTGTAGGCCCGCACACGACCGTCCAGTCCCTCCCTCCGGGGAGGGCTGGTCTGGACCCTGAGCCGGTGAACCGCAGCGAGAAAGGTTGACCAGGTCACCATGACGATGACCGACCCGATCGCAGACATGCTCACTCGTCTGCGCAACGCGAATTCGGCTTACCACGACAAGGTCGTGATGCCGCACTCGAAGCTGAAGGCCAACATCGCCGAGATCCTCAAGCGCGAGGGCTACATCGCCTCGTACCGCGACGAGGAGGGCGAGGTCGCGAAGAACCTCGTCGTCGAGCTGAAGTACGGCCCGAACCGTGAGCGCAGCATCGCCGGCCTCCGCCGCGTGTCGAAGCCCGGTCTGCGCGTGTACGCGAAGTCCACCGGCCTGCCCCGAGTTCTCGGCGGCCTCGGCGTGGCGATCATTTCGACCTCTGGCGGTCTCATGACCGACCGTCAGGCCAACAAGGCAGGCGTGGGCGGAGAAGTCCTCGCCTACGTTTGGTAAGGGGGAGTAGACATGTCGCGCATCGGAAAGCAGCCGATCATTGTCCCCTCCGGGGTCGACGTGAACATCGCCGGCCAGGACGTGAGCGTCAAGGGCCCCAAGGGCACGCTGACGCTGACGATCGCTGAGCCGATCAGCCTGGAGAAGGCTGAGGACGGCACTCTCGAGGTCAAGCGCCCGAACGACGAGCGCCGCAACCGCGCGCTCCACGGCCTGTCGCGCACGCTCGTGCACAACATGGTTGTCGGCGTGACCCAGGGTTACGAAAAGAAGATGGAAATCCACGGCGTCGGTTACCGCGTCGCGCTCAAGGGCTCTGAGCTCGAGTTCGCGCTCGGTTACTCCCACCCGGTGAAGGTCGAGGCCCCCGCGGGCATCACCTTCGCGGTGGAGACCCCGACCCGCTTCTCCGTCTCGGGTATCGACAAGCAGCTGGTCGGTGAGGTTGCCGCCAACATCCGCAAGCTGCGCAAGCCCGACCCGTACAAGGGCAAGGGCGTCCGCTACTCGGGCGAGAAGATCCGTCGCAAGGTCGGAAAGACGGGTAAGTGACATGAGCGAGTCGACTGTTACGAAGCGCAAGCCGGTGGGCAAGGACATCTCCACCAGGCGTCGTGTTGCGAAGGCCCGTCGCCACTTCCGCCTCCGCAAGAAGGTCAGCGGTACCGCCGAGCGTCCGCGCCTGGCCGTGCACCGTTCGTCGAAGCACATCACTGTGCAGATCATCGACGACCTGAAGGGCCACACGATCGCGTCCGCTTCCTCCATGGAGGCCGACGTCCGTGCCCTGGACGGCGACAAGAAGGCCCGTGCGGCCAAGGTCGGCCAGCTGGCCGCGGCCCGCGCCAAGGACGCCGGCGTCACGGCGGTTGTGTTCGACCGCGGTGGCAACGCGTACCACGGCCGGATCGCTGCTCTGGCTGATGCCGCTCGCGAGGCGGGGCTGGAGTTCTGACAATGATCATCACTGGAATTGAGAGGGACGCCTGATGCCAGGACGTACGCGTCGCGAAGGCGGCGGGGGCGAGCGCGGAGAGCGCCGCGACCGTCGTGACGGCGGCCGCGGCGGCGCGGCCCAGGAGAAGACCCCCCACCTCGAGCGCGTGGTTGCGATCAACCGCGTCTCCAAGGTGGTCAAGGGTGGTCGTCGCTTCAGCTTCACCGCGCTTGTGGTCGTTGGTGACGGCGACGGCATGGTCGGCGTCGGCTACGGCAAGGCCAAGGAAGTTCCCGCGGCCATCGCCAAGGGTGTCGAGGAAGCGAAGAAGAACTTCTTCCGCGTGCCTCGCATCGCCGGCACCATCCCGCACCCGGTGCAGGGTGAGAAGGCCGCTGGTGTGGTCCTGCTGCGTCCGGCCTCGGCCGGTACCGGTGTCATCGCGGGTGGCGCTGTCCGCGCCGTCCTCGAGTGCGCCGGCGTGCACGACGTGCTGTCGAAGTCCCTGGGCTCCGACAACGCGATCAACATCGTGCACGCGACCGTGGCGGCCCTCAAGGGTCTGCAGCGTCCGGAAGAGGTCGCGGCCCGTCGTGGCCTGCCCCTCGAGGACGTGGCTCCCGCCGGCATGATCCGCGCTCGCGCGGGCCAGGGGGTGTGATCATGGCTCAGCTCAAGATCACCCAGGTCCGCAGCACCATCGGCACCAAGCACAACCACCGCGAGTCGATGCGCACCCTCGGGCTGCGCAAGATCCGCCAGTCGGTCGTGCGTGAGGACACCCCCCAGGTGCTCGGCCTGATCCACGCCGTGCGTCACCTGGTGGTTGTTGAGGAGGTCCAGTCGTGACCATCAAGATTCACGATCTGCGTCCCGCCCCCGGCGCCAAGACCGCCAAGACCCGCGTTGGTCGTGGTGAAGGCTCCAAGGGCAAGACCGCCGGCCGCGGTACGAAGGGCACGGGCGCTCGCAAGAACGTCTCGCCGCGCTTCGAAGGTGGCCAGATGCCGCTGCACATGCGGCTGCCGAAGCTCAAGGGCTTCAAGAACCCGTTCCGCACCGAGTACCAGGTCGTGAACGTCTCTTCGATCGCTGCTGCCTTCCCCGAGGGCGGTTCGGTCGACGTTCCGGCGCTGGTGCTGGCCGGGCTGGTCCGCAAGGGCCACCTCGTCAAGGTGCTCGGCGATGGGGATGTCTCGGTCAAGCTGGATGTCACGGCTGACAAGTTCTCCAAGAGTGCTGTGGAGAAGTTGGCTGCTGCTGGTGGGTCTTCCACTGTGGCTTCCTGAGTTCTGAGCTCAGAACGCGTCTGAAGGGCCCTGAGGCTTTGCCTCGGGGCCCTTTGGCGTTTGTCTGGAGATGTCAGGCCCCGTGAGTACGGCGAGTTGTAGGGGCCAGATTTGGGGGACGGCTGCGTCAGCTTGCGAGGCGGGGCCTTGCGGGCGGCTTGCCCTGTGAGATGGGGCCTTGCGGGTGGTCGCCGTGCGAGACGGAACCTTGCGGGATTGTCGCCGTGCGAGACGTAGCCGGGCGGTCGGTCGGCTTGCGGGCCGTGGCCGGGTGGGTGGTCGCCTTGCGACACGCGACTTGCGGGATGGTCGCCTTGCGGGCGACGAGTTCGCTTTGCGGGACGCGGCCGTGTGGGGTGGTCGCCTTGCGGGCGGCGAGTTCGCCTTGCGGGACGCGGCCGTGTGGGGTGGTCGCCTTGCGGGCGGCGACCGTGCGTTGCGTGCTTTCCC
>NZ_JAJAEG010000036.1:0-92267 GCF_047445655.1 Lentzea alba | reverse complement strand
ACGATCGGGCACGACTCGTGACGGGACCACTCCACCCGGCCCGTAAGGGAAGGACGGCTCGCCTTCGGCATCGCGTAAGAGCAGCGGGCTCACCCGGCGCGTGAGGGCGGGGGCGGCAGGGCGGCCCGCCTTGCTTCGCGTCAGGTCAGAGAGGCGACCTGGTCGCTGACCACCTGGGCCGCCGCCGAGACCAGAGCGGTTACAGCTGGGTTCGTCGAGTTGTCCTGGCGCCAGCCGAACTGCGTGTACACGCGGAACGGGGAGGACCAGGGCAAGCGGACCAACCTGCCGTCGGACAGCTCGTTGGCGACGGTGACCTCTGGCATGAGGGCGATGCCCAGGCCTGAGGCCACGGCGCGTTTGGCGGCGTCTACCGAGTCGAGTTCGAGTAGCGGAGCCCTCGTGTCGTCGAAGCCGAGGGAGTTCTCGAACAGCTCGTGGTACGAGGCGCCGTTCTCCGCGCGGATGAGGGTGCTGCTCGTCAGGTCGTCCTCGGTGAGGGACTGACGTTGGGTCAGCATGTGGTTCGGGCCCGCGACCATGACGAGGGGCTCGGGGCACAGGACGGTCGTTTCGAGGCCCTCGCGGGGTTCGATCGCGCCGATGAAGAAGGCGCAGTCGAGGCCGCCGTCACGGACGGAGGCGAGGTTGTTCAGGGTGTTGCGGGAGTGCAGGGAGAGTTGGACGGACGGGTAGCGCCAGCACATGTATTCGATGAGCGGTAACAGGCGGTAGTCGGTCAAACTCTGTGCGGAGCCGATGACTAGTTTGCCGTGGGGCTCACCGTTCATCGTTATGGCTTTTCGGGCCTTTTCGGTGAGGTTGATGATGTTTCGCGCGAAGGGCAGCAGTTCGACGCCCGCGGACGTCATCTGGATACCTCGCGGGAGGCGGCGGAATAGAACGACGCCGAGTGCCTCCTCCAGGGCCTTGATGCGGGTCGTGATGGTTGGCTGCGAGCAATTGAGCGTGGCTGCGGCCTTGGTGAAGCTGCCGGTCTGTACCACGGTGGTGAACGCGAGAAGCTGGCGTGTCTCCATCAGGCGGGTCCTCGGGGTAAAACAGTGCGACGACTTTTTCTCGTTCGTTCCCGTGGTCCTGTTACGGGTGGTGCAAGGGCCGTAACGCTACCTGTCGTCTGCGCCGCACGGATTGGTGCTTATGGAGTCATCTTGATCTGCTGGGAATGGGTGTTGCGGCCGAAAGAGTGAAATCGATATTGCCGGTCCTACGTTCGGTAGCTGGTCGAGTCGTCTGCGTTAAGTAGTTCGCCGGGCGAAACAAAAAGCCGCCGCCCAGGAGTGGGCGGCGGCGGGCTTGAGCGAGAAGTCAGGTCACTCCGGGCAGACGGCTGCGGCGCCGCCTACGAGGATCTTGTAGGTCTTCGGGTCGCCTCCGCCGATCGGCTTCTGGGTCAGGACGACCTCCATGCCGGTGGCGACCGTGCGGGGGCGTTCGAAGTACTTCCAGAACGGGCCGTAGTTCCAGATCTGGGAGGGCTTGGTCACCGAGTTGATCTGGACCGTGGTGTCGTACTTCTTCGGGTCGTCTGCCGAGAGGGCGCCGGTGACGGCTTCGGCGGTGGCCGGTTCGTTGAGGTTGGCCGCCTCGCGCAGTTCGCCGTCGTGCTTGCGCACGAAGAGGCGCAGGTTGAGGGGGACGTTCACGAAGCCGCTGCAGGTGACGTGGTGGTCGACCTTGAGGACGAGGAACGGGACGTCCAGCTGGTTCTGGTCGATGATCGAGATGAAGCCCTTGGAGCCCGCGCCGGTGCGGTTCTCCTCCTGGTGGGCGTCGGCCTTGTAGTCCTGCCTCGGGAGGCCCGCGCCGAGCTTTTCGTCGGAGAGGTGGATGGACCAGCCGGGGTGGAACTGGGTGCGGCCGGAGGCGTACTCCGGCATCGACCAGTTCTGGTTCTCGATGGTGATCGCCTCCTGGCCGGCTCCGCCGTCGAAGACGTAGAGGGCGGCGGTGGCTTCGCGGCTCGGCCTTGGCGGTTGGGCCTGTGCCGGTGCGGTGGTGATGCTGAGCAGTGCGACGCCTGCGGTTGCTGCTGCGAGAAGTCTTGCGGCCGTGCCCGCCATCGTTGTCCCCCTGGGAGTCGAGTTGCCGTCGCGGAGCCAAGCGGGTGGGGCTCACAGTTCGGTCACGTGTGCGTGCGGACCGGGGTGGCGGCGGTCACAGAGCGGGTCTCGCCTAGACTCGCTGGGAATCCGGGCGCCACATCAGGCGGTACCGGCTGTCTGCACGTTCTTGTTCGTATCGAGGAGTCCACGTTGAAGAGCACCGTCGAGCAGCTGAGCCCGACGAGGGTCCGGATCAACGTCGAGGTGCCGTTCGACGAGCTCAAGTCGAACTTCGACCAGGCGTACCGGAAGCTCGCGAAGCAGGTCCGCATCCCCGGCTTCCGTCCGGGCAAGGCCCCCGCCAAGGTGCTGGAGAGCCGCATCGGGCGCGCTCCGGTCCTGGACGAGGTCATCCAGGAGGCCATTCCGGCCAAGTACCTGGAGGCGGTGTCCGCCGGTGAGGTGCGCACGCTCGGCCGCCCCGACTTCGAGGTGACCAAGATCGAGGACGGCGAGACCCTCGCGTTCACCGCCGAGGTCGACGTCCGTCCCGAGATCACGGTGCCCGCGTTCGGCGAGCTGGAGGTCACGGTCGACGAGCAGGAGGTCACCGGCGACGACGTGGCCACGCAGCTCGACGAGCTCCGCGCCCGCTTCGGCACGCTGACCGGTGTTTCCCGCCCGGTCGAGACCGGTGACTTCGTCATCGTCGACCTGTCGGCCACGGTCGACGGCGAAGAGGTCGAAGAGGCCCGCACGACCGGCCTGTCCTACGAGATCGGCTCCGGCCAGCTCGTCGAGGGCATCGACGATGCCCTGGTCGGCGCGTCCGAGGGCGAGACCAAGACCTTCACCACCACGCTCGTCGCCGGCGAGCACCAGGGCCGCGAGGCCGAGGTCACCGTGGTCGTGAACACCGTCAAGGAGCGTCAGCTCCCCGAGCTGGACGACGAGTTCGCCCAGCTCGCCAGCGAGTTCGACACGCTCGACGAGCTCAAGGCCGACCTGGAGACCCGTCTCGGCCGCGTCAAGAAGATGCAGCAGGGCGTCCAGGCGCGCGACAAGGTCCTCGAGGCGCTGCTGGAGACCACCGAGGTCCCGCTGCCCGAGGGCATCGTCCAGGGCGAGATCGACGCGCGGAAGCACGACGCCGTGCACGCCTTCGACCACGACGAGGCGAAGTTCGCCGAGTGGCTGACCGAGCAGGGGCAGTCCGAGGAGGAGTTCGACGCGGAGCTGCGCAAGGCCGCCGAGCAGGCCGTCAAGACGCAGCTGGTGCTCGACTCGATCGCCGACGCCGAGCAGGTCACGGTGTCCGACGGTGAGCTCACCGAGCGGATCATCTACCAGGCCCAGCGCTTCGGCATCAGCCCGGACGAGTACGTCAAGCGCGCCCAGCAGTCGGGCCAGCTCGGCGCGATCTTCGCCGACGTGCGCCGCGGCAAGGCTCTCGCGAGCGTCGTGCGCCAGGCTTCGGTCAGCGACACCGCCGGCACCAAGCTGGACCTCGACGAGCTCTTCGGCGAGACCAAGTCCGATGAGGACAACGCGGGCGAGTGATCCAGGTGACTCTCCCGTGAGCGGGCGAGTCACCGAAAATACTGCCTAGAGCGAACGCGGGCGGTGTCGGGCATCTGACGCCGCCCGCCTTCGTTAAGGTCGGTTGCAGAAGGTTTTGGCATCCAGATTCGTTCCACCTGGAGTTAGGCAGGCAGACGTGACGCAGCACTCCTTCCCGACCCCCGAGATGCGGTCGGCCACCGCCGGGATGAACCTCAACGACTCGGTGTACGAGCGGCTGCTCCGCGAGCGGATCATCGTCCTGGGATCGCAGGTCGAAGAGGGCATCGCCAACCAGATCACCGCTCAGCTGCTGCTTCTCGCCGCTGAGGACCCCGAGAAGGACATCACCCTCTACATCAACTCGCCGGGTGGTTCCGTCACGGCGGGCATGGCCATCTACGACACGATGCAGCTCATCGAGCCGGACGTGGCCACCGTCGCGATGGGTCTCGCGGCGTCGATGGGGCAGTTCCTGCTCTCCGCGGGCGCTCCCGGCAAGCGCCAGGCGCTCCCGCACGCGCGCATCCTCATGCACCAGCCGTCGGCCGGTGTCGGTGGTACGGCCGCGGACATCGCGATCCAGGCGGACATGCTGACGCGCACCAAGCGCGAGATGGCCGAGTTGATCGCCGAGCACACCGGCCAGCCGGTCGAGCGCATCATCCAGGACTCCGACCGCGACCGTTGGTTCACGGCGCAGGAAGCGCTGGAGTACGGCTTCGTCGACAAGGTCGTCACGCGGTCGCAGCCCGTCGGCGACTCGAACAACTGACGTCAGCTAGGAGACCTGAAGTGAGCCAGTTCCACATGCCTCAGTCGCGGTACGTGCTGCCGTCGTTCGTCGAGCGCACCAGCTACGGCATGAAGGAGTCGAACCCGTACAACAAGCTGTTCGAGGAGCGCATCATCTTCCTCGGCGTGCAGGTTGACGACGCTTCGGCAAACGACGTGATGGCGCAGCTGCTCGTCCTCGAGTCCGAGGACCCGGACCGCGACATCCTGATGTACATCAACTCGCCGGGTGGCTCGTTCACCTCGCTGATGGCCATCTACGACACCATGCAGTTCGTCCGCCCGGACATCCAGACGTACTGCCTCGGCCAGGCCGCCTCGGCCGCCGCGGTGCTGCTGGCCGCCGGCACGCCTGGCAAGCGCCACGCGTTGCCGAACGCGCGAATCCTGATCCACCAGCCTTCGATGGAAGGCGCGTACGGTCAGGTGTCCGACCTGGAGATCCAGTCGAACGAGATCCAGCGCGTGCGCCGCCTGATGGAGTCCACCCTCGCGCGGCACACCAACCGGACGGCAGAGGAGGTCCGCGAGAGCATCGAGCGCGACCGGATCCTCACGGCCGAAGAGGCCAGGGAGTACGGCATCGTCGACTCGGTGCTGCCCTACCGGAAGCTTTCCGCCAAGTCCTGATGGTGATGTCCGGATTCTGGGAAACCCCGGAGTCCGGGCGAACGGAGTGGCGAGACGGGTGCTCGCGAAGAGCGCTCGCCCCGCCACTCCGCCCGGTTTCACCTGTGGGGACACCCCACACCCCGGGCACCGAACGCCCATCCGACACGCCGATGTGACGGTCAACTGGCCTGATCGACGCGTCGAGGGGACGCTGGTCCTCCCCTGAAACGGGGTCGGCCAGGTACCGTCAGGAGAACGGGCTCAGCACCCACAGCCAGTGGGACTGCCACAGCAAGTCAGCAGGCGCACTACAGCAGGTGTGCGCCGGAGGGGACATAGGTCAGCGGTCATGGCGCGTATCGGTGACGGCGGCGACTTGCTGAAGTGCTCTTTCTGCGGAAAGAGCCAGAAGCAGGTGAAGAAACTCATCGCCGGCCCCGGCGTCTACATCTGCGATGAGTGCATCGATCTCTGCAACGAGATCATCGAGGAGGAGCTGGCAGAAGCCGGCGACGTGAAGCTCGACGAGCTGCCGAAGCCCGCCGAGATCCACGAGTTCCTCGACCAGTACGTCATCGGACAGAGTGACGCCAAGCGCACCCTCTCCGTCGCCGTCTACAACCACTACAAGCGCATCCAGGCGGGCGACCGCGGGCGCGAGGGTCGTGACGACGGCGTTGAGCTGGCGAAGTCCAACATTCTCATGCTTGGCCCCACGGGCTGCGGCAAGACCTACCTCGCGCAGACGCTCGCGAAGATGCTGAACGTGCCGTTCGCCATCGCCGACGCGACGGCACTGACGGAGGCCGGGTACGTCGGTGAGGACGTCGAGAACATCCTCCTGAAGCTCATCCAGGCCGCCGACTACGACGTGAAGCGCGCCGAGACGGGCATCATCTACATCGACGAGGTCGACAAGATCGCTCGAAAGAGTGAAAACCCGTCGATCACCCGCGATGTCTCCGGCGAGGGTGTGCAGCAGGCGCTGTTGAAGATCCTGGAAGGCACCACCGCATCGGTGCCCCCGCAGGGCGGCCGCAAGCACCCGCACCAGGAGTTCATCCAGATCGACACGACGAACGTGCTGTTCATCGTGGCGGGCGCCTTCGCGGGTCTCGAGAAGATCATTCAGGACCGGGTCGGCAAGCGCGGCCTGGGCTTCGGTGCCGAGGTCCGTTCCAAGGCCGAGGTGGACGCGGCGGACTTCTTCGCCGACTCCATGCCGGAGGACCTGATCAAGTTCGGTCTGATCCCCGAGTTCATCGGGCGTCTGCCGATGGTCGCCTCCGTCACCAACCTCGACAAGCCGTCGCTGGTGATGATCCTCACCGAGCCGAAGAACGCCCTGGTGAAGCAGTACCAGAAGCTCTTCGAGATGGACGGCGTCGAGCTGGAGTTCACCAAGACCGCGCTGGAAGCGGTCGCCGACCAGGCGATCCTGCGCGGAACCGGTGCCCGCGGTCTGCGCGCGATCATGGAAGAGGTCCTGCTCCCGGTGATGTACGACATCCCGAGTCGCACGGACGTCGCCAAGGTCGTCATCACCGAGCAGACGGTGAAGGAGAACGTGAACCCGACGATCGTGGCCCGGCAGCCCTCGCGCCGGGAGCGTCGAGAGAAGTCCGCGTAAGTCAGTGCTCCGAAAGGGCGTCGGTGGCCGCACCGGCGCCCTTTCGGCGTTCTAAGGTGGTGGCATGTCGCTGCCTCACGTGCTCGTTCTCCACGGCTGGACCGGCTCCGGCCCTGACCACTGGCAGACCTGGCTGGCCCGCACGGTCTCCGAGCACGGCGGCCTGGCCGACATGCCGCACTTCAGCGACCCCGACGCGCCCGACCTCACGACGTGGCTGCGCGAGCTCGACACCCACCTCGAAGCAGCGCCGGCCGACCGCGAACGGGTCGTCGTCGCCCACTCGCTCGGCTGCTACCTCTGGCTGCACCACGCGGCCCGCGAAGGCATCCAGAACGTCGACCGCGTGCTCCTGGTGGCCCCACCGGCACCGGACCACCCGGAACCGGCGATCAAGTCGTTCTTCCCCGCCCCGCTCGACCCGGCGAACCTGCGCCGCGCGGCCAAGAGCACGCGCCTGGTCGTGGGCGAGGGCGACCCGTACTGCGAGATGCGGGTGAGCAAGCAGCTCGCGGAGGCGTTGCGGATCGAGGTCGACGTGCTGCCGGGAGCGGCGCACATCAACACCGACGCGGGCTACGGGGAGTGGCCCGCAGTGCTGAAGTGGGTGCGGTCGAAGACGGTGCCGCTCTCACCACGTTAGACAACTGGTTCTGGGGGAATCATGATCGATCTGCACAAGCTGATCGACGACCACGGTGTCGTCGGCGCGCAGGTGGCCGTCCTGCACAACGGTGAAGTCGTCGACATGGCGGCAGGCGTGCTGAACAACGTCACCGGGGAGAAGGTGACGCCGGACTCGATCTTCCAGATCGGATCGATCACCAAGGTCTGGACGGCGACGCTCGTCCAGGAGCTGGTGAACGAGGGACTGCTCGACCTGGACCGGCCGGTGCGCGACGTGCTGCCTGAGTTCGCGCTCGCCGACGAGCAGGCCGCGCGGGTGATCACGCCCCGGCACCTCCTCACCCACACGGCGGGCTTCGAGGGCGATCTCTTCCACGACACCGGCAACGGTGACGACATGCTCGAGAAGTACCTGGAGCGCATGGCGGATGCGCGCCAGGTGACCCCGCCAGGAGAGCTCTTCTCGTACTGCAACAGCGGGTTCGTGGTGCTGGGCCGGATCGTGGAAGTGTTGCGCGGCAAGCCTTTCACCGTCGTCCTGCGGGAACGCCTGATCGACGGGCTCGGCCTGCGCACCGCGGCCGCACGCCACTGCGAGTACGCCGCCCGCTCGTGCGCCACCGGGCACCTGGGCAAGGTGCTCAAGCCGGCTGAGCAGCTGATGACCGCGGGCGACGCCCCGGCGGGCTCGGTGCTCGCGATGAGCGCCCGCGACCTGATGGAGTTCGTGCGGATGCACCTGGGCACGAGCGCGTTCGACGCCATGCGCGAGTCGCAGGTCGCGCAGCCGGACTTCGGTCAGCGCGGCTCCCAGGGGCTCGGCTGGATGCTGCAGGAGTACCCGAACGGCCTCACGGGCGTCGGCCACGACGGAGGGACGCTGGGCTTCAGGGCCGACCTGCGGGTGATCCCGGAAGCGGGACTCGCGGTCGCGGTCCTCACCAACGGCGGAAGGACCCTGGCGCTGCTGGACGCGGTCCACGAGCAGGTGCTGGGCGATCTTGCGGGCATCACCCCGCCGGCTTTCCCCACGCCGCCTGCCTCGCCGGTGCCGATCGACGTCGAGCGGGTCGTCGGTGTCTACCGGTCCGCGGGGCTGGAGACTCACCTCACCGAAGGCGACGGGGGCAGGGTCGAGGTGCGGTACGTGCCCCTCGATCACATCTGGGCGGATCTGGCCGATGACGAGGAGCGCGAGTACACGGGGTTGCGGGACGACGCGCTGATCTCCGTCGAGAAGGTGGGCGCCCACCACCAGGTGATCGTGTTGGGTGGACGTGACGAGCAGGACCGCGTGAAGTGGCTGCACTGGGGCCGAGCGGCCCTGCGCGTTTAGACGGCGCGCTTGGCGTACTTGGCGAGGAACAGCACCACGTCCGGCGTCACCTTGCGGTAGAAGCCGTCGTCGTGCCCGCCTGCCTTCACCGTGCCCACCTCGGGCTTGACCTCGCGGATGAACCGCCGGGTGCCCTCGATGAACCGGTCGCGGTCACCGATCCACACGCCGAGCGCGGTCCTGCCGGTCGACTTCAGGTGCCGCAACGGGTCCAGCGACGCCCACTCGGCCTCGTTCTTGAACGCCCTGCGCTTGGCCATCTCCGGCCACGTGGTGATCAGGCCGGGGGAGATGGCCGCGGCGGCCGCGATCGGGTCGCCGCGTTCTGCCCGGAGCCGGGCGTAGAGCAGGGCGCCGAAGCCGCCCATCGACGCGCCGGTCACCGCGAACGGTTCGCCGTAGCCGCGCTCGCGCAGCCAGTGCGGGACCTCGTCGAGCAGCATGGCCATCGGGTCGTCGCCGGGGACGTTCTCGTGCCAGTAGTTGTCGCCGCCGTCGACCGCGACGAAGCCGAACGCGGGCACGGAGCCCTTTGCGACGGCGCCGGTCAGCACTTCGGCCAGGTCGCCGACGGCCGCGTGCCTGGCGTCGCCGTGCAGGCCGTGCAGCAGGATCGACATCGGCAGGCCGCGCGGGTTCGCGCCGGTCGGGGTGTAGAAGGCGAGCGTCACCTCGCGGCGGCGGGAAGTCGAGTACACGCGCTCGAACCGGACGGTCGGCTTGGCACCGGTCGTGCGGCTGATCCGGTCCGTCGTGGCGATCTGCTGTTCCGTGACGTCCCGCGAGGACGACACCGACACCGCGACGCCCGCGGCGGTCGCGATCACCACGCCGATCGCCGCGAGAAGTGTGCGGCGGCTGTACCTCGGTTCCCCCATGCTCACCTCATCGCGTGGGTACCGTTCCCCGTTTCCCTCTAGAGGACGGAACGCAGGCGTAAGGAAGACAGTTCCTCAGCCGAATAACCCAGCCAGCGCAGCACGTGATCATTGTGCGCGCCGAGTTCCGGAACCGCACCCGGTGACCACTCGAAGCCGGCGACGGGCGGTGGCAGCATCCGCACCGAACCACCGGGAACCTGCACGTCAACCCATGTGCCGAGCTGCGGGTGCGTGGGCAGGTCGGTGATCGGGCGGGTCAGCGCGGCGGGCACGTCGGCGGCGTCCAGCGCGGCCAGGAGCTCGGCCGCGGTCATCGCGGAGAACGCCCGTTCGAGCAGCTTCTGCAGCTCGTCCCGGTGCTCCACGCGGGACGCCACTGTGGCGAACCTCTCCTCCGCCGCGAGCCCGATCAACGAGCACAGCCGCTGCCACTGGCCGTCGTTCTGCACGGCCAGGTGCACGGCCCCGTCCGCACAGGCCACCGGCCCGTACGGCGCGATGCTCGGGTGGTGCGCGCCCGACCGCGGCGCCGCGGCACCCGTGCCGGCGGCGTAGAGCATCGGCTGGTGCATCCACTCGGCCATCGCCTCGAACAGCGACAGCCGCAGCCGCACCCCTGAGCCGGTCCGGCCGCGTTGCAGCAACGCGGCCAGCACCGCCGCGTGCAGCTGGACACCGGCCGCGATGTCGGCCACCGAGATGCCCGCGCGCGCCATCACGTCGCCTTCGCCGGTGAGCGACACCAGTCCGGCCTCGGACTGCACCAGCGCGTCGAACGCCTTGCGGTCCGCGTACGGGCCGTCCCAGCCGTAGCCGGAGAGCTCGCCGACGATCAACGACGACGGCGGCTCCAGCGCCAGCCGTTCCCACACGCGTGGCGACAGGTTGCACAGCAGCACATCAGCGCGCGCCACCAACCGATCCAGCACCTCACGGCCGTCCGGGTGGTTGATGTCGAGCGACACCGACTCCTTGCCGACGTTGGTCCACGCGAAGTACGACGACACCTCGCCGCACGACGAGTCGTAGTGCCGCGCGAAGTCGCCGACACCAGGCCGTTCGATCTTGATGACCCGCGCCCCGAGATCGGCCAGCAGCCGCGTCGCGTACGGCACGGCGACCGCCTGCTCCAGGCTCACCACCACGACACCGTCAAGCGGTCTCAAGCACGCGCTCCCCACCGGTGTAGACGTTCATCGAGTCACCGCGCAGGAACCCGACCAGTGTCATGCCCTGCTCCTCGGCCAGCTCGACCGCGAGCGACGACGGCGCCGACACCGCGGCGAGCAGCGGAATTCCGGCCATCGCGGCCTTCTGCACCAGCTCGAACGACGCCCGCCCGGACACCATCAGCACCGAACCCCGCAGCGGCACGAGGTTCTGCAGCACCGCCCAGCCCAGCACCTTGTCCACGGCGTTGTGCCGGCCCACGTCCTCGCGCACGACGAGCAGCTCGCCGTCGCGGAAGAGGCCCGCCGCGTGCAGCCCGCCGGTGCTCTCGAAGACCTTCTGCCGCTCCCGCAACGCGTCCGGGAAGCCCGTCAACGCCTCGGGGGTGACCCGCAGCTCGTCCAGCGCGGGGGAGTAGCGGGTCTTGAGCTTCACCGCGTCCAGCGCGGCCTTCCCGCACACACCACACGACGAGGTGGTGTAGAAGTTCCGCTCCACCCCGGTGTCCGGTGGCGGCACCCCGTCGGCCAGCGCGATGTCCAGCACGTTGTACGTGTTCATCCCGTCCGGCCCGGTGCCCTCGCAGAACCGGGCGATCGAGATGTCCTCGGACGAACCGATCACACCTTCACTGAGCAGGAAGCCGTGCGCGAGCTCGACGTCCTGGCCGGGTGTGCGCATCGTGACGGCCAACGACCTGCCGTTGACCCGCAGTTCCAGCGGTTCTTCGGCGGCGAGGGCGTCGACTCGGCGCCGCCGACCGCTCGGCGACACGCGCTCTACCGCTCGACGCACCGTCACTCGGCCCATGTGCACATCTCCTTCGGACCGCTATGTTCCCCACCGACCAGGCTACGTGGGAGGGATCTCGGGGCATGGACGACGTCGTGATCGTGGGAGGCGGCCACAACGGGCTGGTGGCGGCCGCGTACCTGGCACGGGCGGGCCGGTCGGTCACCGTGCTGGAGAAGCTGCCGCACGTCGGTGGCGCGGCCGTGAGCGCTTCGCCGTGGGAGGGCGTCGACGCGAGGTTGTCCCGGTTCTCGTACCTGGTGTCGCTGCTGCCTGACCAGATAGCCACTGATTTGGGCCTGAACCTGACTTTGCGGTCGCGGGCGGCGTCGAGCTACACCCCGAACGGCAAGACCGGGCTGCTGGTCGAACGGGAGCCCGGCGACGCGACGGTGGCGTCGTTCCAGGCCGTGTGCGGGTCGCTGGACGACTGGGACCGCTGGCAGCGCTGGTACGCCGATCTTGAGCTGATGGCGCAGGCGCTGGCGCCGACTCTTTTGGAACCGTTGGTGTCACGCGAACATCTGCGCGTGCACGTCGACGCGGTGGCGCGCGGCCGGTTGTGGGACCAGGTCTTCGAACGCCCGATCGGCGCCACGCTGCAGGAGCTGTTCGACAACAACCTGGTGCGCGGCGTCGTCGCGACCGACGCGTTGATCGGCACGCACTCGTCGCTGCATTCGTTGCGCGCCAACAAGTGCTTCCTCTACCACATCGTCGGCAACGGCACCGGCGAGTGGAAGGTCCCGGTCGGCGGCATGGGCGCGGTGACCGCCGAGCTGGAACGGGTCGCCCGCGAATCGGGTGCCAAGATCGTCACCAACGCGACCGTCACCTCCGTCGAGTCGGACGGCAAGACCGCGACGGTGACCTACAACGACACCACTGTGGACGCTCGGTTCGTACTGTCCAATGTGGCGCCTTCGGTGCTGGGACGGTTGCTGGGCAAGGAGGTCGGCGACGCGCCCGGCTGCCAGTTGAAGATCAACATGCTGCTGCGGAAGCTGCCGGAGCTGAAGTCCGGGGTCGACCCGCGGCTCGCGTTCGCCGGGACGTTCCACCTCGACGAGTCCTACGACCAGCTGGAGACCGCGTACCTGGAGAGCGTCGCGGGTCAGGTGCCGTCGGTGCTGCCGGGCGAGATGTACTGCCACTCGCTCACCGACCCGTCGATCCTCGGACCGTCGCTGGCGGGCCACGAGACGTTGACGTTGTTCGGCCTGCACCTGCCCGCGTCGTTGTTCGAGGGCCGCAACGAACTGCTGCGCGACGAGCTGGTGCAGCGCTACCTGACCCAGCTCAACGCCCACCTCGTGGAGCCGATCCAGGACTGCCTCGCCGTCGACGCGGCCGGTAACCCGTGCATCGAGGCGCGCACCCCGCTGGACCTGGAGGAGGAGCTCGGCCTGCCGGGTGGCAACATCTTCCACGGAGAGCTCGACTGGCCGTTCGCCGAGACTGACGACGAGGTCGGCAAGTGGGGCGTCGAGATCGGCCTCGACAACGTCTTCGTCTGCGGCGCCGGATCACGGCGCGGCGGCGGCGTCAGCGGCATCGGCGGCCACAACGCGGCGCGAGCGGTTCTCGAACGAATCTGACAGATATTTTTGATGACATTCTCTGTCATCTCTGGTTACAGTTGGTCCCGTGGGGGACTTCTACGGGATCGCGGAAATCGCTGACGCCATGGGGCTCAGCCGGCAGCTGGTGGCCGTGTGGCGCAAGCGGCGCTCGCACGGCATCCCGGAGCCGGACGCCGAGCTCGCGTCCGGCCCGATCTGGCGGCGCGAGACCGTCGAGCCGTGGATCGAACGCACGCGCGGCCGGCTCGGTCTCGCGGGCGCACGGGAGTCGGCCAGCCGGAGCCTGCGGTTGCGCACCTGCAGGCGGGTCCTGCGACTGGCCGCGTTGATGCTTGAGGAACCGCAGCGGCCGCGGGTGCTCAACGAGGCGGCGGACCAGTTGCGCGACCTCATCCACGAGGTCGATCAGGCCGCGGACGACGTGGTGGGCGCCCTGTTGCGCGAGCTCGTCGAGCCGGTGCGCGACCCTGACGTGCCCGCGGAGCTGTTGCGGGTGCCGGTCATCGAGTCGCTTCCGCTGGTGACCGCCGTCGCGCGGAACTCGCCAGACTGGTGACGAGGGCGCCCAGCGCCGCGAGTGCCATGTCCGCGTGGGCGTCCCACATGTCGCCCTGCTGACCGTTGTAGGCCTCGGCCGTCTCGGCGCCCAGCGTCATCGCGATCGCCCACTCCAGCAGCTCGTAGAGCGCGCTCGTCGCCAGCACGATCTCCAGCGACCGCAACCACTTCTGCCGCAGCACGGCGGTCAGGCACACGCCGTACGCGAAGTGCACGAGCCGGTCGAAGTGGTTGCGCTGCCAGGAGAACGCCTCCGACAGCCGCACCCCGAACAGGGCGTCCGTCCAGTCGTCGTACGGCACGAACGAGTAGATCCACCTCGCCGCGATCGTGTGCAGCGCAAGAAAGAGCAAGGCCCACGCCCACTGCGCGGTGTCGAGCCGCCGCCGGAGCAGCACCAGGGCCGCGATCGCCAGCGCCGTCAGCGAGCTGTGCAAAGCCTGCTCGGCCGGCCACGGCGGGTCGATCCACGTCAGCCCGGCCAGCACGCCGAACGCCCCCAACAGCCACAGCTGCCCCCGAGTCATGCGCTGATCATGCCCGAACGCGTCTAAGGATTTCTATATCAAGAGTCCTTGCTAAAGATTCCTTGATAAGCGTACGGTGGTGACATGACCGACCCCCAGGTACGCGACCCCAAGGCCCTGCGGGCCCTGACGCACCCGTTCCGGTGGAAGCTGATCAACCTCCTGACGGAGGAGGGCGCGCAGACCGCCACGCAGTGCTCGGAGCGACTCGACGAGAGCGTCGCGAGCTGCTCGTACCACCTGAACATGCTGGCCAAGTACGGCTTCGTGGAAGAGGTCGAGGGTCCAGGCCGGCAGAAGCCCTGGCGCCTGATCAGCGCGCGCCAGAACATCTCGCCGGACGGCCTGGACGCCGAAGGCAAGATGGCCGCCGAGGCCGCCGTGATGGCGTACCTGGACCAGGAGTTCGACCGGATCCGCGAACGGCTCGTCATGCGCAAGCTGCTGACGGACGACTGGCGCGAGGCGGTCGGCACGCGCGGCAGCGCCAAGTTCCTCACCGTCGAAGAGGCGGTCGCGTACAAGGAAGAGCTCGACGAGGTGCTGGGGAAGTACGACGACCGGTTGGACGACCCGTCGCTGCGGCCCGAGGGTTCGCGCCCGGTCCGGTTCTTCCTCGCTGTCACCGTCGCGCCCGAGCACGAGTCCGAGTAACCCACCCCTGAACGGAGATCTGTCATGTTGCATCACGATCACGCGTTTGCTATCGCGAAGATGAAGCAGTCCGACCTGGAGTCCGACGCCAAGGCACACCGGCTCGTAAGCGCACCTGAGAGCGTCGCGGCCGAGCCTGCCGGGCGGTCCGGTGGAGGTGTGCTCGACGCCGGTCACCGCCGCTGGAGGCTGTTAGGACGCGTGCGACCGGCGTAGCGTGTGGAACAGCCGCCGCTGTAAAGGTTTTCACCACGTTTCAACCCGTGCGAGGGGAGAACATCGGTGTTCCGGAGACTCGGCGCGGCGGCGACGGCGGCGTTGTTGGCTATGACAGTGCTCGTCGAACCCGCACAGGCGGCTGTGCACAACGTCAAGGACTACGGCGCTGTCGGCAACGGCAGCGCGAATGACACGGCCGCGATCAACAGGGCGATCACCGCGGCGAACGCGGCCGGCGGCGGGACCGTGCAGTTCCCGTCCGGCACGTACAGGTCGCCCAACTCGATCCACCTCAAGAGCAACGTCACCATCCAGCTCGACTCGGGCGCCACGATCATGGGCGCGTCCGGCACCGGGTACGACCCGCCGGAGGACAACCCGTGGGACGAGTACCAGGACTACGGGCACAGCCACTTCCACAACGCGATGATCTGGGGTGACCGGCTCACCAACATCGCGTTCGTGGGCAGCGGCACCATCGACGGCGGTGGTGCGCTCATCACCGGCAACCCGGGCCGCGGCCAAGCGGACAAGATCATCTCGTTGACCCGCTGCGAGAACCTCACGGTCAGCGGCATCAAGCTCAGGCGTGGCGGGCACTTCGCGATGCTGATCAACGGCTGCAAGAACGTGGTCAGCGACCGGCTGACGATCGACACCGCGAGCGACCGCGACGGCTGGAACGTCATCAGCACCACCAACGTCACGATCACCAACGGCAACTTCGCAGGCAACGACGACGCGCTGGCGTTCAAGAGCGACTACGCGCTCGGGCAGAAGATCAGCAACGGCAACGTGAAGGTCTACGACACCAAGCTCAGCGCGGGCTGCTGCAACGCGTTGATGTTCGGCTCGGAGACGTGCGGTGACTTCACCGGCTACGACTTCCAGCGCATCGACATCAAGGGGTCCAACAAGTCCGGCCTCGGCATGGTGTCGATGGACGGCACGAACATCTCCGACGTGCACTACCGGGACATCACCATCAGCGGTGTGCGGTCGCCGATCATGATGAAGGTCGGCGCGCGCAAACGCTGCGGCAACAACCCCGGCGTCGGCTCGATCCGCAACATCACCTACGACAACATCACGATCAACGGCGCCTCGCCGTCGTTCAGCCCCACCATCCACGGTGACCAGGACGGCCGGATCAGCGACGTCACGTTCACCAACGTCAAGATCAACGTGCCCGGCGGCAACGGCACCATGTCCACGAGCCCGCCGAGCAACCAGCGCACCAACTACAACCCGAACAGCATCGGCACCCGGCCCGCGTACGGCTGGTACGTCCGCTACGCCGACCGCATCAAGTGGGTCGGGGGCAGCGGGGTCTCGTTCACCAGCAACGACGGCCGGCCCGCCGTGATCGCCGACAACTCGACGGACCTGACGTTCGACGGCTTCGGCTGGGAACGCGGCACGAGCAGTCCGACGGACTTCCTCTTCCGCAACACCAACGGGTTCTGCGTCCGCGGTAGTGGCTCGCCGCGGATCCAGAACACGGGTTCGACCGAGAAGTGCAGTGTGGGCAACGACTTCAACCTCACCGTCGACCCGGCTGCGCGAACGATCCAACCCGGTGAGACCGCGTCCTACGCGATCCGCACGACGTTCACCGGCTCACCCGGCCCGATCGCGCTCGACGCGGAGAACATCCCGGCCGGTGCGGTGGTCCAGTTCAACCCGGCCACGGTGAACCCCGGTGACACGGCCACGATGACCGTCGCGACCCTGCCGGACACCCCGGAAGGTGTCTCCGACATCACCGTGACGGGCACGGCGGGTTCGGTCACGAAGTCGGCGAAAGCGCGGCTGACCATCGGTGACGCACCGGACGAGCTGGAGCTGAGCGGGCTTTCCGTTGCCGACACCGGGAACGCGGGCGACTGGTCGTTGCAGACGAACCTGCGCACCGGCGTGGCCCAGTACGGCGACCGCGACTTCACGTTCAGCGCGGTGCCGGCCGAGGTCGCCGGCGCGCAGTGGATCCGCACCGCCAACGACTCGAAGTCGGCGACGCAGAACCCGTTGGCGCGCTTCACGATCAACCGCGACGCGGTGGTCTACGTCGCGGTCGACACACGGCTGGGCAAACGTCCGTGGATGGACGCGTTGTGGCTCGACAGCGGGCTGCAGCTGGTCAACACCGAAGGATCCCCGAAGACCTTCCGCCTGTACGCCAAGGGTTTCCCGGCAGGGCAGGTGCAACTGGGACCCAACGGGGGAGCCAGCAACTACACGGTGCTCGTCAGATAGCTTCCAACCGCACGATCACCGACTTGGAGGTCGGAGTGCCCGAGATGTCCGCCTTGGAGTCCAACGGCACCAAGGGGTTCGCCTCGGGGAAGTACGTGGCCACGCACCCGCGCGCGGTCGAGTACGACACGATCCGGAACGACTCGGCGCGGCGTTCGACAACGCCCGTCGGGTCGTCCTTCCACTCCGAGATGATGTTGACCATCTGGCCGTCCTTGAAGCCCAACGCCTTGATGTCGTCGGGGTTCACGAACACCACGCGCCGGCCGTCCTTCACGCCGCGGTAGCGGTCGTCCAGGCCGTAGATCGTGGTGTTGTACTGGTCGTGGCTGCGCAGGGTCTGCATCAGCAGCCGGCCCTCCGGCACCTCGATCACCGTCATCGGCGAGGCGGTGAAGTTCGCCTTGCCGGTCGTCGTCGCGAACTCCTGCGAGTCGCGCGGCGGGTGCGGCAGCACGAAACCGTCGGGCTGGCGCACGCGCGTGTTGTAGTCCGTGCACCCCGGCACCACCCGTGAGATGTGCTCGCGGATGACGTCGTAGTCCTTCTCGAACTCCTCCCACGCCACGGGGTGGGAGTTGCCGAGGACCTTGCGCGCCAACCGGCACACGATGGAGATCTCGGACAGCAGTTGGTCGGACGCGGGCTTCAACCGGCCGCGCGAGCGGTGCACGACCGACATCGAGTCCTCGACCGTCACGAACTGCTCGCCGGAGTGCTGCACGTCGCTCTCGGTGCGGCCCAGCGCGGGCAGGATCAGGGCCGTACGACCGTGGATCACGTGCGAGCGGTTGAGCTTCGTGGAGACGTGCACGGTCAACGAGCACTGCTCCAGCGCCTTCTCGGTCACCGGCGTGTCCGGGGTGGCGCTGACGAAGTTGCCGCCCATCGCGATGAACACCTTGCCGCGGCCGTGGCGCATGGCGTTGATCGCGTCGACGGTGTCGAAGCCGTGCTTGCGCGGCACCGGGATGCCGAACTCGGTCTCCAGCGCCAGCAGGAACTTCTCCGGCATCTTCTCGTAGATGCCCATCGTGCGGTCGCCCTGCACGTTGGAATGGCCGCGCACCGGGCAGAGGCCCGCGCCCGGCTTGCCGATCATGCCGCGCAGGAACATCACGTTCGTGACCTCGCGGATCGTCGGCACGCTGTGCTTGTGCTGCGTCAGACCCATTGCCCAGCAGGCGATGGTGCGCTGAGAGTCGACGAACATGCCCGCCACGCGGGTGATCTGTTCGCGGGTCAGGCCGGTCGCCGTGAGCACGCCGTCCCAGTCGAGGTCCCGCACGTGCGCGGCGTACTCCTCGAAACCGTGCGTCTTGGCGTTGATGAAATCCTTGTCGACCTTGTCCCACTGCAGCAGCAGGTGGCCGATCGCCTGGAACAGCGCCTGGTCGCCGCCGACGCGGATCTGCACGAACTCGTCGCACAGCGCGGTGCCGCGGCCGACGAGACCGGCGACGTTCTGCGGGTTCTTGAACCGCATCAGGCCCGCTTCCGGCAGCGGGTTGACCGCGATGATCTTCGCGCCGTTCTTCTTGGCGTCCTCCAGCGCGCTGAGCATGCGCGGGTGGTTCGTGCCG
Organism: Lentzea alba; assembly: GCF_047445655.1. GTDB lineage: Bacteria > Actinomycetota > Actinomycetes > Mycobacteriales > Pseudonocardiaceae > Lentzea > Lentzea alba_A. Next base: position 73,418 of record NZ_JAJAEG010000036.1, on the reverse strand, counting down.
GGGTTCTGGCCGATGACCACGATCAGGTCGGCGAGCTCGAAGTCCTTGATCGACACTGAGCCCTTGCCGATGCCGATGGTCTGGTTGAGCGCGGCGCCCGAGGACTCGTGGCACATGTTCGAGCAGTCCGGCAGGTTGTTGGTGCCGAACGAGCGGACCAGCAGCTGGTAGAGGAACGCGGCCTCGTTGCTGGTGCGGCCCGAGGTGTAGAAGATCGCTTCATCGGGTGACGCGAGAGCGTTCAGCTCTTCCGCGACCAGCGTGAACGCGGCGTCCCAGCTGATCGGCGTGTAGTGCGTGGCGCCGGGCTTGAGGACCATCGGCTCGGTGAGGCGGCCCTGCTGGCCGAGCCAGTAGTCCGTCTTGGTCTGCAGGCTCTCGACGGAGTGCTCGGCGAAGAACTCCGGCCCGATCCGCCGCTTGGTCGCCTCCTCGGCGACGGCCTTGGCGCCGTTCTCGCAGAACTCCGCCATCTTGCGGTGACCCTGGGGCTCCGGCCACGCGCAACCGGGGCAGTCGAAACCTTCACGCTGGTTGAGCAGGCGCAACGTCTTGACGGTCCGGCCGACACCCATCTGCTCGACCGCGCGGTCGAGCGACACGAGCACACCGGGAATGCCCGCCGCCCATGTCTTGGGGGTGCAGACTTCGAGTTCGGACTCGTCGACGTCGTGCTGCGGGGGCTTGCTGCTCATAACCCCATTGTTCGCTGATCGACGTCGGCGCCGCCAGCGCCCCCGAAGAACGCGGCGGCGTCGCCGTCACGGGCCCCAAGGGGTTGAACGGTCCGTGACGGTCAATTGTGATCGCCGTCACTCTCGCCCGGCACCTCTGAAAGAGTGATCATTCGCAGTCGGTGTCCGGCATCGTCACGTCCGGCGCGAACCACTCCTCAGGCTTGCGCACGTCGTCCGTCGTCACGCCGGTCGGCATCGGCCGCTTCTCGATGAACATGGGGGCGAGGAAGCCCTCTTTCAGCGACTTGCAGGCCATCGAGTACCAGAAGCCGTCGCTCTTGGTGATCCAGAAGCCGTCCGCGGTGAGCTGGTAGTCGACGTCCGCGCGCTGCAGGGCGACGATCTCGTACTGGTCGAGCAGCGTCTTCTGGTCACCGGGGTCGAAGGCGTAGGCGAACCGGTAGCTCGTGTGCACCACCGGGCGGCCGTACTCGTCGCGGCCGGGCCACATCTTGCCGTCCACCTTGATCCCGTTCGGCAACAGCTTCGTGCCCTTCTTCAGCCGGGTGATCGCCGTGCCACCCGGCTCGTTCCGCCAGGGACCCTGCTGTGCGGGCGCCAACGGTGCCACGAACGGCTCCATGTCGTGGTCGGCGATCACGCGCGGGTCCAGGTGCCCGGTGATGAGCGCCTTGCGCACGGCCTCGTAGGACGCTGCGTACTCCGGGTTCTGGTCGGGCGCGACGATGCCCTTCTCGCCGTCGGCCCACTGGTCGGCGGGGGTGTTCTTGAACGGGGCATCGGTGTTGACGCCCGTGTACGGGGCTGCGGCGGTCGGCAGCGTGACCTCGGGCAAGGAGACCTTGTCGAACGTTCCGAAGCGGTACATCCCGAACAGCACCGCGCCGATGACGACCAGCGCGATCGCGGACACGATCTTGCCGCTGTGCGCGCGCATCCTGGCGCGTCTGCGTTGCTTGCGGATCTCCCGCTTCGCCCGTCTGTTCGCGGCACGGATCCAGGCCGCGTCCTTCAGGTCCGGATGGTCTTCCAGGTCGTACGACACGCGCCCCCCAAGTGGTTCAAAGTACGCGGAGACTACGTTTCGGGGGTCGTGCCGGTTGCCTCGGCCCGTTAGCAGGTATCTCGGTTCAAGTCGATAGTCACGCGTCCGTAGACTTGCGAGCTGTGACTGAACTCGACACCGCAACCCAGCGTCCTGACCTCCCCGCCGCGTGGACTCCGGCGGAGGTAGAGGCGGAGCTGTACGCGCGGTGGGTCGACCGGGGCTACTTCGAGGCGGACGTCAAGAGCGACAAGCCGCCGTTCACCATCGTGCTACCCCCGCCGAACGTCACCGGCAGCCTGCACATGGGCCACGCCATGAACCACAGCGTGATGGACGCGCTGTGCCGGCGCCGCCGCATGCAGGGCTACGAGGTCCTGTGGCTGCCCGGCATGGACCACGCCGGCATCGCGACCCAGAACGCCGTCGAGCGCGACCTGGCCAAGCAGGGCATGTCGCGGCACGACCTGGGGCGCGAGAAGTTCGTCGAGCGCGTCTGGGAGTGGAAAGAGGAGTACGGCGGCAAGATCCTCGACCAGATGAAGCGGCTCGGCGACGGCATCGACTGGTCGCGCGAGCGCTTCACCATGGACGAGGGGCTGTCGCGCGCCGTCCAGACGATCTTCAAGAAGATGTACGACGACGGCCTGATCTACCAGGCCGAGCGGATCATCAACTGGTGCCCGCGCTGCCAGACGGCGCTGTCCGACGTCGAGGTCGACCACAGCGAGGACGACGGCGAGCTCGTCTCGATCCGCTACGGCGAGGGTGAGAACTCGATCGTCGTCGCGACCACGCGCGCCGAGACGATGCTGGGTGACACCGCGGTCGCCGTCCACCCGGACGACGAGCGGTACCAGCACCTCATCGGCACCGAGGTCGAGCTGCCGCTGACCGGGCGCCGCATCCCGATCGTCGCGGACACGCACGTCGACCCGAAGTTCGGCACCGGCGCGGTCAAGGTCACGCCGGCGCACGACCCGAACGACTTCGAGATCGGCCAGCGCCACGGCCTGCCGAACCTGACGATCATGGACGAGCGTGCCGCGATCACCGCGCACGGCCCGTTCCTCGGCCTCGACCGGTTCGAGGCGCGTCCGGCGATCGTCGCCGCGTTGCGCGCGGAGGGCCGGATCGTCGCGGAGAAGCGGCCGTACGTCCACGCCGTCGGGCACTGCTCGCGGTGTGACACGGTCATCGAGCCGCGTCTGTCGCTGCAGTGGTGGGTCAAGGTCGAGAGCATCGCCGCGGCCGCGTCCGCCGCCGTTCGCGACGGCCGCACCACGATCCACCCGGCCGAGCTGAACAAGCGGTACTTCGACTGGACCGACAACCTGCACGACTGGTGCATCTCGCGCCAGCTGTGGTGGGGGCACCGGATCCCGGTCTGGTACGGCCCGAACGGCGAGGTCATCTGCGTCGGACCGGACGACGAGGCGCCCACCGGTGAGGGCTGGCGTCAGGACGAGGACGTCCTCGACACGTGGTTCTCCTCGGGTCTGTGGCCGTTCTCGACGCTGGGCTGGCCGGAGTCCACTGAGGACCTGAAGAAGTTCTATCCGACGTCCGTTCTCTCGACCGGCTACGACATCCTGTTCTTCTGGGTCGTCCGGATGATGATGTTCGGTCTGTACGCGATGGACGAGGTTCAGCCGTTCGACCACGTCTTCCTGCACGGCCTGATCCGGGACCAGTACGGCAAGAAGATGTCGAAGACCAAGGGCAACGGCATCGACCCGCTCGACTGGATGGAGCGCTACGGCGCGGACGCCACCCGGTTCACGTTGCTGCGCGGCACCAACCCCGGTTCGGACATGGCCGTCGCGGAGGAGTGGGCGGCCGGTTCGCGCAACTTCACCACGAAGCTGTGGAACGCCACCCGGTTCGCGCTCGCCAACGGTGCGACGGTCTCCCGTCCGCTGCCTGCGCGTGACGAGCTGACGGCGGCCGACCGCTGGATCCTCGACGAGCTCGACGCGTTGGTGTCCACTGTGGACACGAACTTCGAGGCGTTCCAGTTCTCCCGTGCCTGCGAGGCGCTTTACAGCTTCACCTGGGACGAGTTCTGCGACTGGTACCTGGAGATCGCGAAGGTCCAGATCGCGGACGGCCGCGTCGAGGCCACGCAGTCCGTTCTGGGCCACGTCCTCGACAAGCTGCTGCGCCTGCTGCACCCGGCGATCCCGTTCATCACCGAGACGCTGTGGACCTCGCTGACCGGCGGCGAGTCGCTCGTCGTCGCCGCGTGGCCGTCCGCCTCGGGTGCGGAGCGGGATCTCGATGCCGCCGCGCAGATCGAGGGTCTGAAGAAGCTGGCCACCGAGATCCGCCGGTTCCGCTCCGAGCAGGGCCTCAAGCCGGGGCAGAAGGTCGCGGGCAAGGTTCGCGGCGCTTGCTGTGTCGGCCTGACCGACCAGGTTCCGTCGGTGCGTTCGCTGACGCGGCTGACCGAGCCCGGTGACGAGTTCACCGTCTCGGCGACGCTCGAGGTCGGCCTGCCCAAGGGCGCGGTGAAGGTCGAGCTGGACCTGTCCGGTGCGATCGACGTCGTGGCCGAGCGCAAGCGCCTGGAGAAGGACCTCGCGGCGGCGCAGAAGGAACTGGCCCAGACGTCGGGCAAGCTCGGCAACGCGGGCTTCCTCGCCAAGGCACCGGCTGACGTCGTGGCCAAGATCGAGGAGCGCAAGGCCACGGCCGAGTCCGACATCACCCGCATCAACGAGCGCCTGGCCGCGCTGCCGGAGGCGTAAGCACAGTGGAAACCAACCTCGACGAGTTCTTCGACGTCGAGAACGAGCTCAACCAGCGGTGGCCCGAGACCAAGCTCGAGCCGTCGCTGGACCGGATCAAGGCGCTGGCGCACGTGCTGGGCGACCCGCAGACGAACTACCCCGTGGTTCAGCTGACGGGCACGAACGGCAAGACGTCGACGTCGCGCATGGTCGATGCGCTCTTCACGCGCATCGGTCTGCGCACCGGCCGGTACACCAGCCCGCACCTGCAGCTGGCGACCGAGCGGATCAGCCTCGACAACGAGCCGATCAGCCCGGACCGGTACGTCGAGGTCTACCGCGACATCGAGCCGTACGTCGCGATGGTCGACGCGCAGTCCGAGATCCGGATGAGCAAGTTCGAGGTGCTGACCGGCATGGCGTACGCGGCCTTCGCGGACGCCCCGGTCGACGTCGCCGTCGTCGAGGTCGGCATGGGCGGCACGTGGGACGCGACGTCCATCGTCGACACCCGCATCGCCGTCCTCACCCCGATCGGTGTCGACCACAGCGAGTACCTCGGCTCGCGTCCCGAGGACATCGCGGTCGAGAAGTCCGGGATCATCAAGCCGGGTTCGGTCGCGATCGTCGGCGAGCAGAGCGCCGAGGTCATGAAGGTGATCCTGAACCGCGTGGCGGAGGTCGACGCCACCATCGCGCGCTTCGGCAGCGAGTTCGGTGTCGTCTCGCGCGCGGTGGCCGTGGGCGGTCAGATGGTGACGCTGCAGGGCCTCGGCGGTGTCTACGAGGACATCTTCCTGCCGCTGCACGGCGAGCACCAGGCCGCCAACGCCGCGCTGGCCCTGGCGACCGTCGAGGCGTTCTTCGGTGCGGGCGCCGACCGGCAGTTGGACGTGGAGGCGATCCGCGAGGGCTTCGCCTCGGTCGTCACGCCGGGCCGGCTGGAGCGCGTCCGTTCCGCGCCCAACGTGTTCGTCGACGCGGCGCACAACCCGCACGGCGCTGCGGCGCTGGCTAAAGCTTTGGAGTCGGAGTTCGGCTTCCGCAAGCTGGTCGCCGTCGTCGCGGTCATGTCCGACAAGGACGCCGAGGGCATCCTCTCCGCGCTGGAACCGGTCGTGCAGGAGCTGGTGATCACCACCAACTCCTCGCCGCGCGCCATGGACCCGGACGTCCTGGCCGGCATCGCGGTCCCGATCTTCGGCGAGGACCGCTTCGAGGTGCGCCCGCGCCTGGACGACGCCATCGAGGAAGCGATCCACCTGACCGAGGACGAGCTGTCCGGCGGTGGCGTGATCGTGACCGGCTCGGTCGTCACCGCCGGCGAGGCCCGCGCCCTGTTCGGAAAGGAGCCGGCATGACCACCCCGGCCCCTCTGAAGAAGGACCCGCTGAAGGCGTTCCGCGGCATCATGGCGGGCACGCTGGTCCTCGAGGTCATCGTCGTCGCGCTGGCCCTGCCGGTGATCGCCAAGCTGCACGGCGGTGTCGGCACGCTCGTCGGCTGGGTGGCGTTCGGGTTCATCGCGGTGTTCATCGCGATGTGCGCGTTCGTCGGGCGTTCGTGGGCGATTCCCGCCGTTGTCGGCCTGCACGTCCTGTTGATCGCCACGTGGATCCTGCTGCCCGCGCTCGGCGTGATCGGCGTGATCTTCGGGCTGGTGTGGGTCTACATGCTGTGGCTGCGCAAGGACCTGCTCAAGCGCATGGCCGAGGGCAGGCTCCCCGCGCAGCAGCAGCAGACTTCGGCGGAGTGACTCAGGTCCGGTCGTAGGCCATGAGGGCGTCGGCGGCGAGCAGCACCCGTCGGTCCGCGTCCTCGTGGTCGGCCGTGAACGGCGTGGAGGCGCGCCCGCTCTTGCGCAGGTCGATGTTCCAGGCGGATCCGTGGCCGGGGATCTCGATGGTGTACTGGGCGTGTTCCATCGAGGAGAACTTCGGCATCTCGCTGCGCACGGCCTTGCGCCCGTTGATCTGGGTGACCGTGCCGAGCGGGTTCGGCTCCACGAACCAGTCGTACGCCCCATTCCCCGGTTCATAGGGCGACAGGTAAATGCTGAGGGTGTTGTTCAGACCTGTCGCCTTGTTGACCCCGATTTGGCAATAAAACTTGCTCGCGACCACTCGGATGACGTCTTTCGTGCCGAAGACTTTCTCAGCGACGTCATCGGTGATGGCCGCGCACCAGTAATAGGGACCCCACTGCAGACCCTTGCCGACGCCCGCCTCGTCGCCGTTGATCGGCAGCACCTCGGAGAAGGTGTGGGGCTCGGGCGCGGTCCACGCGACGCACTCCGGGTCGTCGGGCAGGACGTCGTCGCAGTTCTGCTGCGGCCCGGTGACCGGCGTAGGAGGCTTGATCTTGGCCTGCTCGGCCTTCGGTGCGGGTGAGGAGCACGAGGCGAGCAGCATTGCAGCGCTGACGAAAAGCGCCAAAGAACGGAACATGCCGCTGTTCGTACCCTCACTTGTCCCATGCGATGGTGACAGTTCGTCTGGTTCACCTGATCGTGCTTCGAAGCTAGGACGTGCTCCAAGCTGCAGAGGTATGCTCCAAGGCGCACGATTCTCCGGGGAGGGAACTGGGGTATGAGCGGGACCAAGGTCGATCTCGACACACTGCGCGCTGCCATCAAGGAGTACGAGGCCATCTACCTCGAACTTGACAAAGCCCATGACACGGGCGGAGCGCTGACCGCTGTTCAGCCCGCCGGGCTCGACATGCCGAGCAAGGTCTACAACAACTGGGCGGTCACCGCCGGGGCAGCGCACCAGAAGTCGAACGAGCAGCTGCGCAACACGTTGAAGACGCGGATCGAAAACCTGAAGGCCACGCTCACCCAGTACGAGGAGACCGAGCAGGGCAACAAGGACAACCTCAAGCCAAGGGACTGAGCAATTGCGCATCCGAAGCATCGTCGCCGGCACCGCCGCACTCATCCTGATGGCGGGCTGCAGCAATGGCGGCGGTACCACCGGTACGCCCACCAACGAGACCCAGCCGACCAGCACCAGTGCCGGCAACGGTGGCGGAGCACCCAAGGTTTCGAACCCGCTCACTCTGACGGCCGTTGAGGGCGCCCCTTGTTCCGCGGTCACGGCGGACCAGCTGACCACCTACGGTCTGCCTGGCGTGCAAGGTTCAGTGAACTCGGGCGCTCCTGGGCCGGCCTGCAAGTGGTCCGGCGCGCTCACTGCCGCGGAGACGTCCACCGGCATGGTGATCCTTCCCGCGGGAACGAGCCTCAACACCACCTACGCAAAAAAGTCCTCGTACGCGCTGTTCGAGGAGCTGCCCGCGATCCAGGGCTACCCCGCGGTCGCTGCTTCGGCCGCTGACATGCGCAAGGACGGGAGCTGCGACATCATCGTCGGCGCTTCCGATGACAGGGCGATCCTCTTCACCCTCCTCAGCGACGGGAAGAGCAAGTACTTCGCGGACCCGTGTGCTGGGGCCATCGAGTTCGCGAACCTCGCAATCACCACGATCAAGGCAGGTGCGAAATGACACGGCCCGCGCCCAGCTGCTTCTCGGAGGACAACACCCGCGCTGAGGGTTTCTCCGGGCACCAGATCTATGCCCAGATGCACGGTGGAGAAGGCACCGGGTCGGCGCAGCTCGCCGCCACCAAGGCCAAGGAGCTGGAGCGCAGCTACGCCATTGTCGAGGACAGGCTCAAGAAGGTCGGCGAGACGCTCGGTGAGGCGTGGACCGGTGCGAGCGCGGACGCCGCGCAGGCCGCTGCGAACCCGATCAAGCAGGCCATGATCCAGATGCAGGACGCGTTGCGGCAGGCGGACCACTCGATCTCGAACCAGGTCTACCAGTTCAACCACAACAAGTCCCAGCTCAAGAACATGCCGGAGAAGAAGCCGGAGACGGGCTTCTGGGACGACGTGTCGCCGTGGGACACCGACGCCGAGGACGCGGTCAACAAGTACAACTCCGAGGAATCGCACAACCGCAAGGTCTACAGCGAGTTCCAGAGCGCCAGCAACACCAACCGGAGTGAGCTCCCCAAGGAGTTCCCCGGTGTCATGGCCGACACGCTGAACGTCGAGGTCATCCAGAACAACGGTGGTGGTGGCGACAACACGACGAACACCAGCACCATCCGGAATCCGACCGGGACCGGATCGCCCAACTTCCCGAGCTCGACCGGCGGCCCGCAGGGAACGGGTAGCACCTGGACCCCGCCCGGCAGCATCACCGGCGGCAACGACAACACGACGTCCCAGGCTGTCGGCGGAGACGTCAACAGCCCGCTGAGGAACGAGCTGCCCGGCCCCAAGCCGCCCATCGGCAACGTGATCGACCGGCCGCCGAACGCGGGCATCCCGCCGATCGGCATCCCAGGCGGTCCTGGCTTGAGTGGTCCCGGCGGTGGCGCCGGCCGTGGCCCCGGTGGTCCCGGTGGTGGCGCCGGCGGCGGCAAGTTCGGCGGCGGTGGCGCCGGCAAGTTCGGTGGTGGCGGCGGCCTCGGTGGCATGGGCACCGGCTCCGGTACGTCGGGGACGCAGCCCGGTGGCAAGGCCGGTGTCTTCGGCGGCATGGGTGAGAGCGGCCCGAACGCCGGTGGCCGTGGTGGTGCCGCTGGTGCGGCCGGCCGTGGTGGTGCCGCGGGTATGGGCGGCATGGGTGGCCAGGGCGCCAAGGGCCAGGGTGAAGAGGACGGCGAGCACAAGATGGCCGACTACCTCGTCACCGAGGAGAACACGAACGAGATCATCGGTGACATGCCGATGGTCGCTCCGCCGACGATCGGGGGGTGAGCGTGCTGAAGTCGTCCATTCAGCTGTCCGACCTCGCGTTCGACGTGCTGTGGAAGCAGGAGCGGCTGGGTGACTACCACCCAGCGCTGCACGTCGACTCGCCCGGTCAGACCACCGACGAGCGCGCGGTCATCGAGCGCGACGTCATCGGTGAGCTGCGCCGGATCGGGCTCGACCACCCGGACGTGCGGGGCACGCTGCACCTGATCGCCAAGGCGGACCAGGACTACTCGGCGTGGATCGCGCTCACGCCGAGCGAGACCCGGCCCGTGGTGGTGGCGGCGAACTCCCAGCACGGCGTGCTCGCCGTGCACGACAACGGGTTCGTGAAGCTGCACCCGATCCGGCCGGAAGCCGCGCCGGAGGTGCTCGCGATGCAGCTGCCGGACGTCCCGGCCGGCCGTGGCGCGTCGATCAACGTCCACGAGACCGAGATCAACGTGCACCAGCCGGGCAAGGCGTCGCCGTCGATCTCGTTGCGGCAGCTGCTCGCCCAGCCCCGCAAGGGCACGGCGAAGCTGTACGCGGCCAAGCGCAACGGCGAGGGCCGTCAGCGGGCCAAGACGTTCCTCACCACGATCGACTTCGAGGACGGCCGCTGGCTCGTGGTCAAGTACACCGACCAGAACCACCAGACGTGGGTGCACGCCACGCCCGCGTCGCGGCAGATCATCACGGACTGGCTGAAGCGCCTCACGTGAGCGAACCAGCGGCGCCGTGACACCGCGGCGCCGCTGAAGTTCACTTCCGGTTTCACCGCTGGTCAGAACCGGCGACTAGAAACCGCGCATGACCTTCGACCGTCGCACGTTGTTCAAGGCAGGCGCATTCGGCACGGCCGCGGCGCTGGTGCCCTCGGGCATCGGCCTCGCCAAGACCGACCGTCCGATCCTCACCCACGGCGTGCAGTCCGGCGACGTCACCTGGGACGGCGGGATCGTCTGGACCCGCGCGGACCGGCCTTCCCGGATGTTCGTCGAGGTGTCCAACGACCCGAAGTTCCGCTTCTCCCGCCGCATCCGCGGTCCGTTGCTGACCCCGGAGACCGGTGGCACCGGGCAGGTGCGGGTGAACCACCTGCTGCCGGGCCGCCCGGCCTACTACCGCGTCACGGCCGAGGACCTGAGCGGCCGCACCTGCAGCGAGGCCCTCACCGGCAGCTTCAACACCGCCCCGATCGGCCGCGAAGACGTGCGGTTCGTGTGGTCCGGTGACGTCGCGGGCCAGGGCTGGGGCATCAACCCCGACATCGGCGGCATGCCGATCTTCAAGGCGATGGCCGACCGCCGCCCCGACTTCTTCATCCACAGCGGCGACAGCGTCTACTCCGACAACCCGATGAAGGAGTCGGTGACGCTGCCGGACGGCCGGATCTGGCGCAACCTCGTCACGCCGGAGAAGTCGAAGGTGGCCGAGACGCTCGACGAGTACCGCGGCCAGTTCGCCTACAACCTGCTCGACGAGAACGTGAAGCACTTCGCCTCGCAGGTCCCGACCTTTGCACAATGGGATGATCACGAGGTCGTCAACAACTGGTACCCCGGCGAGATCCTGGAACTCCCGCAGTACACCGAGAAGCGCGTGGACGTGTTGGCACAGCGCGCTTTCCAGGCGTTCCACGAGTGGATGCCGCTCGACCGGCAGCGCGCCGTCGACGGCCGCGTCTACCGGAAGTTCTCCTACGGCCGCAACGTCGAGATCTTCGTGCTCGACATGCGCACGTACAAGGACCGCAACACCTCGCCGAAGGACAAGCCGGGCGTGATTCTCGGTGCGGCGCAAGCGAAGTGGCTCGTCGACAGCCTCTCGCGCAGCACCGCCACGTGGAAGATCATCGCGGCGGACCTGCCGATCGGCCTGACCGTTCCGGACGGCGTGGACATCGAGGGCGTCGCGAACGGCCTGCCGGGCGCGCCCAACGGCCGTGAGCACGAGATCGCGTGGGTGTTGCGCGAGCTCAAGAAGCGCCGCGTCAAGAACACCGTGTGGCTCACCGCGGACGTCCACTACACCGCGGCGCACCACTACTCGCCGGACCGCGCGGCCGTCGGCGACTTCGACCCGTTCTGGGAGTTCGTGTCCGGCCCGCTGCACTCCGGCGCGTTCGGCCCGAACGTGCTCGACCCGACGTTCGGTCCCGAGGCCGTCTTCGTGCACGCCCCGCCCGCTGCCAACACCACGCCGCTGGACGGTTTCCAGCACTTCGGCGAGGTCAAGGCGGACCGGCACGAGCTCACGGTGTGGCTGCGTGATGCAACCGGGGCATCGCTCTGGTCCAAAACGCTCAAGGCGCGCTGAAGATCGCAATAGGGTCGGTGCGTGCCCATCTCGTTCGACACCACCGGCTTCCATCAGCAGGACCAGAGCAACTGGTCGAACCCCGCCAACGGCGACCGGATCAACCTGACCTACTTCAACCTGGTCCCGGACCTGCCGGCCGGGCTGGACGACCTGCCGAGACTGAGGCACGACCTCGCCGTGCTCCACGGCCAGGACGGATGCCTCATCGAGGCGCACGTCGTCCAGCTCGGCGGTGTGCCGGCGTTGCTGCGGATCATCAAGATGCCGCTGCCGAACCGTCCCGCGGGGCAGGCGTTCCTGTGCTCCTTCACGGTTCCGAAGGCGAACGGCAGCGCGGTGCTGCAGCTCGTCGCGGTGGAAGGCCCGGTGACGGGCATGCGCGAGGGAGTGCTCGCGCCCGAGGTCGGGTTCGAGCGGTGGGTCCTGCAGCACCCGTACGCGCCGCAGCTCCAGGGCCGGTTGCCGTTCCACGCCGGTGACGACCCGCGGTTCGACACCCGTTTCCCGGAGCACCCGCTCTCTCGCGCACGGGCATGGGCACATCACGTCGTGCGCACCGCACGGCTGGACCCGCAGTTCGCCGCGCAGCCGCCATTTCAGCCGAATGGTCAGGCCGCCGCTCCGCCGCCGACCGTCACCGCCCAGCCTCAGCCGACCGTCCAGGCACCCGCGCCGACGGCGCANACGGCTGGACCCGCAGTTCGCCGCGCAGCCGCCATTTCAGCCGAATGGTCAGGCCGCCGCTCCGCCGCCGACCGTCACCGCCCAGCCTCAGCCGACCGTCCAGGCACCCGCGCCGACGGCGCAGCCTGCCCAGCCTCAGCCGTCCGCCCCAGCGTCGCCTGCCCAGCCTCAGCCGTCCGCCCCAGCGTCGCCTGCCCAGCCTCAGCCGCCTGCCCAGCCCACGCCGCCGCTTCAAGCTCCACCCCAGGACCTCCCGCCCGAGGTCGCCGCCATCTTCAACGCCCAGCTCACCACCGCGGAGTGCGGCGTCCCGGTCGCGGGCCACATCGTCCTGCAGATCGGCGAACGCACGACGTACTGGAAGCTGACCGACGGCCACCTGCAAAGCCGGCTGGCCAGGGGCACCCTGTCCCGCTCCCCGCTCAGCCAGGGCCGGTTCCGCGACGTCATCATGATCGACGAACGGACCGGCCAGGCGCTGATGATGGACCGGTTCATGACGGACGGGGCATCGCTCGGCGTCCAGACCCAGCTCCAACCGGTCACCAGGGAAGAAGCCCACGCCGCGGTCACCCACGAGGCGCTCAAGGAGGCCTACCGCTGGGTCGGCCGGATGATCGAGGTGGCGGACGGCCGCCGCGAGTACCTCACCCTCGAACCCGTCGTGAACCAGGGCGAACGGGTCGAACCGTTCGCGATGATGGCCCTGCAGAACCACAACGACGAGGACATCGTCGTCGTGTCGTGCTCCCCGGCCCCGTCGGAGAACACGCCGTTCAAGGGCAGCCCGGGCATGAACGCGCCGGTCTCGCGGGAGACGGTCCAGGGCATCGGCGAACTGGCGATGGCGGCGATGCTGGAGTGGGGCCCGCACCCGCTGGAGATGGCGATCACCTTCAACCGTTACGGCGACGGCATCGAGTCGCAGGGAACTCCCGAGAGCCTCACTGACGAGGCGCGCGCGACGTTCACCGGGGCGCCGACCACCGCGGTACCGGGCATCGCGATCGGCGGCCATGTCGCGCTGCAGCAGGGTGAGCAGCGCACGTACTGGCGCCTGCCGGACAACCACCTGGAGCTCCGGATCGGCTTCGGCATCCTGGCGCGCGCCCACTCGCCGGGCCACCGGTTCCGGGACGTCGTGCTGATCGACCAGAACGGCAACACGCTCGTCCCTCACCGCTACGGCACGGACGGCTCCACCCATGGCACCAAGTCCGTGCTGGTGCAGGTGTCGCCTGAGGAGGCGATGGCCGCAGCCACACCGGAGGCGTGCAAGGAGGCGTTCGAACGGCTCGGCCGGTCGGTGTTCGCCGCGGCGAAACGCGGCGAGTACATCTACGTCGAGCAGTTGGAGAACGAGCTGAAGCAAGACCCGTACGTGCTGCTCGCGGTGATGGGCCTCTACGACGACGACCCGCAGGCCGTTGCCTCCGGCTCCCCGGCACCGTCGACGAACACGCAGTTCAACGGCCTTCCGACGCTGGAGGGGCCGGCGTCGGCGGAGAACATCATCGGACTCGGGCCGCTGGCGTTGCAGGCGATCAACGACTGGGGGATCCACCCGCTGCACGTGGTGCCGACGTACCACCGACCGACGCGCTGATCGCAAATATTTGCAAGACCCGACGTATTGTTTCCCGCCGTTTGTCGTGGTTTCGTGCAGCAACCCTGCAAGAAGTTGCGACAAGGAGGTCGCGATGCGTCGGGTCGTCGCCGCGCTCGCTGCACTGGTACTGCTGCCTCTCACACCGGTCCAGGCCGTTGCTCAACAGAAGCAACGTCTGGCCGTGGGGGAGGTGGTGGATGTCGCGCCCGGTGTGCGCGACGGGGACGCAAAGCTCGCTTTGCCGCCCAAGCGTGATGACCTTCGGGGTGAGCGCTTCTACTTCGTGATGCCGGACCGGTTCGCGAACGGGGAGACGCGCAACGACAAGGACGGCTTCAACCCTGCCGACAAGGGCTTCTACCACGGCGGCGACCTCAAGGGCCTGCACTCGAAGCTCGACTACCTCGACGGCATGGGCATCACGGCGATCTGGATGACGCCGATGTTCCTCAACCAGTGGGTGCAGGGCGACTCGGCTGCCTATCACGGCTACTGGACCGTCGACTTCACCAAGCTGGACCCGCACTTCGGCACGGTCAGGGAGATGCGCGACCTGATCCGCGACGCACATCGCCGCGGCATCAAGGTGTTCTTCGACATCGTCGCGAACCACACCGCCGACGTGATCAAGTACGCCGAGAACAAGACCTCGTACGTCAGCACGGGTGCGCAGCCTTACCTGGACGCCGACGGCAAACCGTTCAACATCGCGGACTACGCGGGCCGCAAGGACTTCCCGAAGCTGGACGCGCAGAAGTCCTTCCCGTACACGCCGGTCAAGCAGGGCCCGACGAAGTACCCGTTGTGGCTCAACGACTCCACGCTCTACCACAACCGGGGTGACTCGACGTTCTCCGGCGAGTCGAGCGAGCAGGGCGACTTCTCCGGGCTCGACGACCTGATGACCGAGCACCCGCGCGTGGTCAGCGGCATGAAGGACATCTTCACCAGCTGGATCGACACGCTCGACATCGACGGCTACCGCGTCGACACCGTCAAGCACGTCAACCTGGAGTTCTGGCAGGCGCTGGCGCCGCACGTGAAGCAGTACGCGAACCGCAAGGGCAAGAAGGACTTCTTCGTGTTCGGTGAGGTCTTCGACTCCTCACCGGAGAACACCTCGAAGTACACGACCGCCGGTCGCATGCAGGCCACGCTGGACTTCCCGTTCCAGAGCAGCGCGGTGAGCTTCCTGTCCGGCAAGGGTTCGCAGCGGCTCGGTGAAGTGCTGCTGGACGACGACCGCTACACCGACGCCGACTCCAACGCCTCGTCCCTGCCGACGTTCCTCGGCAACCACGACATGGGCCGCATCGCGTGGATGATCCGCAACGACCGGCCGGGCATCACCGACGCCGAGCTGCTGGAACGGTTGAAGCTCGGCAACACCCTGATGTACCTGTGGCGCGGCAACCCGGTCGTCTACTACGGCGACGAGCAGGGCTTCGCGGGCACCGGCGGCGACAAGCTGGCGCGCCAGGACATGTTCGCCTCGAAGACGCCGGAGTACATGGCGGAGAAGCTGATCGGCAGCGACCGCACCGGCGCCGTCGACAACTACAACACCGCGCACCCGCTGTACCAGCAGCTCAAGGCCCTGGCCACGCAGGTCGACCAGGACCCGGTGTGGCGTGACGGCAACCAGGTGCTCCGGTACGCCGACGCCGACGTGTTCGCCTTCAGCCGCATCCTCGGCCGCGAGCACCTGGTCGTGGCCAACGCAGGCACTGCTCCGGCCACGGTGACCGTGCCGGTGTCGTCCACCGCCTTCGAGAACGCGCCGGTCGTCAACGGCCGCGTCACGGTGACCGTGCCCGCGCTGTCCTCGTTGGTGCTGAAGGGAACCAGCGACGTCGCTGCTTCGAAGCCGGCACCCACGTTGATCGCTCCGGCGGCGGGAACGGTGCTGGACGAGCGGGTCGAGCTCCGTGCGGACGGCATCAGCGCGCCCAACGCGGCGGCCACGTTCGCCGCACGCGTCGAGGGCACGAGCGACTGGACCGTGCTCGGCACCGACGACGCGGCGCCGTACCGGGTTTTCGCCGACCTGTCAGCACTTCCGGGTGCCGCGGTCGGCAAGCGGGTCGAGCTGCGGGTGGTGGCGAAGTCCGGCGAGATCGGCGCGGACGGCGCGTTCGTGTCGCTCGTGGCGGCGCCGCCGGTCCAGGACCCGGGCACGAAGAACCCGGACTGGCTGGTCGTGCACTACCAGCGGGACAACTACGACGGCTGGGGCCTGCACGTCTGGGGTGACGTCGAGACGCCGACCGAGTGGAACGCGCCGCTGCCGTTCGCGGGGGAGGACGCCTACGGGCGCTTCGCGTGGATCAAGCTGAAGCCCGGCGCCAAGTCGGTCGGGATCATCGCGCACAAGGGCGACGAGAAGGACACCTCTGCAGACCGGTTCGTCGACCCGAGCGTGACGCCCGAGGTGTGGCTGAAGCAGAACGTCGTCGCGGTGCATCCGTCCGAGCAAGCGGCCACCGGCAAGGCGGTCGTGCACTACGTCGGTGACGCCACTGGAGCCGTCGTGCGCGTTGCCGGACGGGCGGATGTGCCGTTCTCGAACGGTGTCGCCGAACTTCCGCCCACGACTGACTTCTCCGTGGTGCGCGGCACGACCGTGGAAGCCTCCGGCAAGTTCACGAGTGGCCACTCGTGGGTTGCCGGCGGGAAGGTGCACGCTACGAAGGCCGCCGCCGAGAACCGGGCGGTGATCCACTACAACCGCCAGGACGGCGACTACACCGACTGGA
This sequence comes from Lentzea alba, assembly GCF_047445655.1. Taxonomy (GTDB): domain Bacteria; phylum Actinomycetota; class Actinomycetes; order Mycobacteriales; family Pseudonocardiaceae; genus Lentzea; species Lentzea alba_A. The sequence goes on along the minus strand of NZ_JAJAEG010000036.1, from coordinate 56,821 downwards.
CCATGTACCACTGGACGGGTTCGCTGGAGCCGTCGCCGGGCTGGAACCAGTCGCGGGTGCCGGACGGACGCGACCAGTTCGGCGTGTACTGGTCCGTGCCACTCGCGGCTGGCGCGGCCGGCCTGAGCTACATCATCCACCGCGGCGACACCAAGGACCCCGGCCCCGACCAGTTCCTCGACCTGGGGCAGAAGGGGAACGAGGTGTGGCAGTTGCAGGGCAACGAGACCTATCTGCTGCCGCCCAACACCGGTCCCGCCGCCGATGACGACCTGACCAAGGCCAAGGCGATCTGGATCTCGCGCGACAAGGTCGTCTGGGACGTGCCGAGCATCCAGTCCGACGGCTACCGGCTGGAGTACGGCTCGCGCGTCCTGCGGCTGTCGCCCACGACCGAGGAGGTGCCGGCGCAGTTCCCGCACCTGCGAGGAAAGCCGGTGTTCGCGGTGCGCGGGTTCGTCGACGAGGCGTTGCGGGACAAGCTTTCCGCTGTGCACGTCGACGCCGGTGGCGCGATCCGGCACCGCACGAGCGTGCAGATCGCGGGTGTGCTGGACGACCGTTTTGCTGCTGCGGCGACGAAACTGACGTTCGGACCGACGTTCGACGGCGACTGCGTGACGGTGCGGTTGTGGGCGCCGACGGCTCAAAACGTGAAGCTGCGGCTCTTCGACCAGCCGTCCGGGGACCCGGTTCGCGTGGTCGACCTGAAGCGCGACGACGCGTCGGGCTCGTGGTCCGCCGCCGGCAACTGGAAGAACAAGTACTACCAGTTCGAGGTCACCAACTGGCAGCGCACGGTCGTGGTCACCGACCCGTACTCCGTCGCGTTGTCGGTGAACTCGACGCACTCGCAGTTCGCCGACCTCAAGGACAGCCGGTCGATGCCGTCCGGCTGGTCGAAGGACGTTGCGAAGGGCATGGGCGGTGCGATCACCGAGCTCCACGTGCGGGACTTCTCGATCAACGACGAGTCAGTCCCGGCGGCGGATCGCGGTACCTACAAGGCGTTCACGCACCGCGATTCCGTTGGCATGAAGCACCTCAACGCGTTGGCCGCCGCGGGCATGGACACCGTGCACCTGCTGCCGACGTTCGACATCGCGACGATCCCCGAGAAGCGAACTGAGCAGGCCACGCCCGCGTGTGACCTGAAGTCGCTGCCCGCGGACTCCTCCGAACAGCAGGCGTGCGTCGGCGCGGTTGCCGGTCGTGACGGCTTCAACTGGGGCTACGACCCGTTCCACTACGACGTGCCCGAGGGCTCGTACGCCACCGCGGACGCGCAGAACGGCTGGGCACGCTCGAAGCAGTACCGCGAGATGGTGAAGTCGTTGCACGACAACGGCAACCGCGTGGTGGTGGACGTGGTCTACAACCACACGGCGGCGTTCGGCGACGCACCGACGTCGGTGCTCGACAAGGTGGTGCCCGGCTACTACCAGCGGCTCAACCTCGACGGATCGGTCGCGAACTCCACGTGCTGCGCGAACACCGCCTCCGAGAACGCCATGATGGGCAAGCTCGTCGTGGACTCCGTGGTGCGGTGGGCCCGCACGTACAAGGTCGACGGGTTCCGGTTCGACCTGATGGGCCACCACCCGAAGGCGAACATCCTCGCGGTGCGGGCCGCTCTGGACGCGTTGACCGTCGAACGTGACGGCGTGGACGGGCGCAAGATCGGCGTCTACGGCGAGGGCTGGGACTTCGGCGAGGTCGCCGGCAACGCCCGGTTCGAGCAGGCCACGCAGGCGAACATGGCCGGGACGGGCATCGGGACGTTCAGCGACCGGCTCCGTGACGCGGTGCGCGGTGGTGGGCCGTTCGACGACGACCCGCGCGTGCAGGGGATCGGGTCCGGTCTGGCCGGGGACGTGAACTCCTCGCCCGCCAACGGAGACGTGGCAGCGCGGCTGGAGAACTACAGCGACCTGGTGAAGCTGGGCATGGCCGGGAACATGGCCTCGTACCGGTTCCAGTCCACGGCCGGGCCTGTGGTCGCCGGTCGGGACGTTCGGTACAACGGTTCTCCTGCCGGCTACACCGGGCAGCCGTTGGAGGCGATCACGTACGTCGACGCGCACGACAACGAGACGTTGTTCGACGCGTTGGCCTACAAGCTGAAGCCCGAGACTTCGATGGCAGACCGGGTGAAGATGCAGACGGTTGCGGTCGCACCGGCGTTGCTGGGACAGGGCCGGCCGTTCATGCACGCGGGCACCGAGTTCCTGCGCTCGAAGTCGTTGGACCGCAACAGCTACGACTCCGGTGACTGGTTCAACCCGTACGACCCGTCGTTGCGCGACAACGGTTTCGGTCGCGGGTTGCCGCCCAAGGCCGACAACGAGTCGAAGTGGCCGTACGCGAAGCCGTTGCTGGGCATGGCGAAGCCGTCGTCCGCGGACATGAGGGCCTCGCTGGACGCGACCCTGGAACTGCTGCGGATCCGGCAGTCGTCGCCGCTGTTCTCGCTCGGTTCCGCGGACCTGGTGCAGCAGAAGGTCTCGTTCCCGGCCGCGGAGTCCGGTGTGATCGTCATGCACATCGACGACACGGTCGGGCCGGACGTTGATCGTGGTCGGCAGGGTCTGCTCGTGGTGATCAACCCGAATCCGACGGACAAGGCCGTGGCGCTGCCTCCTGGCGACTGGAAGCCTATGACCAGGGAAAAGCGGGTCGGCGCGGCGCGATCGGTCGTCGTTCTGGAGAAGTAGTCCCGTCGACAAATAGTTTGAGTCGAGAATATTCGGTACCGTAGTGCTCATGGGCACGACGGGGTGTACTGACCTGATGATGCTGCTGCATCTGACCGGGCACGCGCTGGAGACCGAACTGACGGCGAGGCTCGCGGAGATCGGACTGACTCCGCGAGCCCGCTGCGTTCTGTCCAGTGCCCTCAAGGCGGAGCGGACGCAGTCGGAGATCGCCGACGAGGTCAGCATCGACAAGACGACCATGGTCGTGACCCTGGACGTGCTGGAGCAGGCCGGGTTCGCCGAGCGCAGGCCGTCGCCCACGGACCGTCGTGCGCGTGTCGTCGCGGTGACCGAGCAGGGACGGGCGATCACGGAGAAGGCCGACCAGGTGGTGGCCGACGTCTACGAGAGCGTCCTGGGCTCGTTGCCGGTCGATGAGCGAGAAGGCCTGGTCAAGGGCTTGACGCGACTGCTGGAAGGCCGTCTGAGCACCCCGATGCCGTGCGAGAGGCCGCCGCGCAAGCGTGCTCTGCGTCATGCCGTCGGATAAAAGATAGTCCCGTACAAAACTATCTGTTACGGTTCCTCTTATGACTTCAGGGGGACCGAAGACGGACTCGCGCTGGTTGGCGCTGATCGTGCTGTGCGCGGGCATGCTGATGATCGTTCTCGATCAGACGATCGTGAACGTCGCGCTGCCCGCGATCGAGGAAGACCTCAAGTTCGGCCAGGCCGGCCTGGCCTGGGTCGTGAACGCGTACCTGATCGCCTACGGCGGTCTGCTGCTGCTCGCCGGTCGGCTGGGCGACCTGATCGGGCACAAGAAGGTGTTCCTGATCGGCCTGGGCGTCTTCACGGTCGCGTCGCTGCTGTGCGGCGTGTCGTTCAGCGCCGAGATGCTGATCGTTTCGCGCTTCGTGCAGGGCGCGGGCGGCGCGCTGGCCACGTCCGTGACGCTGGGCATGGTCGTGACGATGTTCCCGAAGCCCGACGAGCAGCGCCGCGCCATCGGCGTGTTCAGCTTCGTCGCGGCGGCCGGGGCGTCCATCGGCCTGTTGCTCGGCGGCGTGCTGACCGACGCCATGTCGTGGCACTGGATCTTCTTCGTGAACATCCCGATCGGCATCGTGGCGGCTGTGGCTGCCGTGCGGTTGGTGCCTTCGTCGGTGGGGCTGGGACTGCGTGAAGGTGCGGATGTCCTTGGTGCGCTGCTGATCGTGGCCGCGGTGATGCTCGGGGTGTACACGATCGTCAAGGCTGAGCACTACGGCTTCGGCTCTTCGCAGACGTTGGGGCTGGGCTCCGTGGCTGTGGCGCTGCTCGTTGGATTTGTTCTGCGGCAACGGACTGCGGCCAAGCCGCTGCTGCCGTTGCGGGTGTTCAGGTCTCGCAACGTGACCGGGGCGAACCTGGTGCAGATCTCCATGGTCGCCGGGATGTTCGGGCTGTTCTTCCTCGGCACGCTCTACATGCAGCTGGTGCTGGCTTACTCGCCGTTGGAGATCGGTCTGGCGTTCATGCCTGTTGCCGGTGCTATCGCGGTGTTCTCGGTGTCGCTGTCCGCTCGGCTGAACTCGCGGTTCGGGGAGCGGAACATGCTGATCGTGGGGCTGCTGTTCATGCTGGTCGGCATGGTGGTGTTCACGCAGGTGCCGGTTGACGGGTCCTATGTGGCGCACATCCTGCCTGCGGTGGCGCCGTTGGGGATCGGGCTCGGGCTGTCGTTCCCGGCGTTGATGACGCTGGCCATGTCCGGGGCCTCGCAGGATGAGGCCGGGCTTGCTTCTGGGCTGGTCAACACGACTGCTCAGGTGGGTGGGGCGCTCGGGTTGGCCGTTCTGGCTACTACTTCGACGTCCTACACGTCGTCGTTGGTGGCTTCCGGGGTTGGGCGGTTGGAGGCGTTGACCTCCGGGTTCCACCTGGCGTTCTGGATTTCCGCTGGGTTGGTGGCTGTGGCGCTGGGGCTGGCGGTGTTCGTGTTGCGGCAGGTTTCTGTGGCAGCGGACGCGCAGCCGGTGCTGGTGCACTAGCTAGCTGTTCTTGTTTCGGGGGTCCTCGGTGCGCGGAATCGCGCACCGAGGACCTCCGGCTCTGTCAGACTTTTGGAGTGCTGACGGCGGGATGGACCAAGTGTCCCTACTGCAAGCTGTTATGGGACACGGAGAGGTCCGGCGTTGCGCGATGGCGTCCGCCCGGCGAACCCGAGAAGATCCGCTACTCCTGGATTCCCGAGATCGGGGATCTGCGCGGTAGCCCTGACACGATCTTTCACCCGGTGTGCTTCGCGCAGTACGAGGGTGTGTCGGCACTGATCGAGCTGGTGCACCGGTACGACTCCATCGGGCGACTTCGTCCGAAGCTCACGGCGCGGACCTACGGGCGGCGGCGGTGACCGAGCTTGTGCGGTGGACGGCCGGCGGCGTTGCGAACGTGGTGTGCGCCTTGTGCGGCAGGGTCCTGCCGTTGTCCGGGCCGTGTGTTGCGCGGTGGTCGGCTGATGGCGAGGGTTCCTACGACTACGTGATGTTCATCGAGGACCTTCGCACGGCCGAGCCTGAGTTTCTGCACGCCGAGTGTTTCGCGGAGAGGCGCGGGTACCGCAGGTTGGTCCGGCTGATCGTTCGGCGTCGCGACTCCGAGGTTCGGCGTAGGTTGTACGACGGACAGGTCCGGCGCGGGGTGTGTTGAGCGGGTGGCTACCCTGTCCGCACTTCCCGTATCTGTTTTGCAAGGAGTTGTCCGTCGTGTCCGAGCGCACCCTGGTTCTGGTCAAGCCCGATGGCGTTGAGCGTGGTCTCGTTGGCGAGGTGATCGCCCGGATCGAGCGCAAGGGGCTGAAGCTCGCTGCGTTGGAGCTCCGTACCGCTGACCGTGCTACCGCTGAGCAGCACTACGCGGAGCACGATGGCAAGTCGTTCTACAACGACCTCGTCGACTTCATCACCGGTGGGCCGTTGGTTGCTCTGGTGGTTGAGGGGACTCGGGCCATTCCGGCGTTCCGTCAGCTGGCTGGTGGGACTGACCCGGTTGAGAAGGCCACCCCGGGGACCATTCGTGGGGACTTCGGGCTTGAGGTTCAGTACAACCTCGTTCACGGGTCGGACTCGGCTGAGTCGGCTGAGCGGGAGATCAAGATCTGGTTCCCGAACCTCTGATTTCCTCTGATTTTCCTCGGTTCCTGACCAGGGGGACGCGCCTGTTTTGTGGGCCGTCCCCCTGTTTCGTTGGCGGGTTCCTGTTTGTTGTCCGTAGGTGGGTGCGTTGCGGGCGGCGGGTCCTGTTGATTTTCTGGGAGCTCCGCCCCGGACCCCGCCAATCTGATCAAAGACCGGCTGGCGCCGCACGCGGGTAGATGGCACGCCTGTTGCTCAGGGCGGCTTGGCTTCGCCGTTGCGAGATGTCAGGTTCGGCGCGGGCTTGAGCCCAAGCCTCCTGGGTTTGCCCCGTTGAGGATCGTGCCCTCCGGGTAGCCGAGCGGCAGGTACATCGAGACGTCGTCCCAGCGCTCGTTGCCCACGGCGATGGCGTTGGGCATGCGGCCGTATTCGCGGAAACCCAGGCTTTCGTAGAGCTCGATGGCGCCGTGGTTGTTGCCGCGCGTGCCGAGCATGACGATTTCGATGCCCGCGTCGCGGGCGTGGTCCACCAAGCCCTGAACGACCCGTTTGCCGAGGCCCAGGCCGCGTGCATTCGGGTGGGCCATGACCTGTTGGATTTCGGCGCGGTGTTGGAACACTGCGGTGCCGCCGCGGCGCCAGAGGCCGACGGCTTGGACCACGCCGTCCACCTGGGCGGTGACGAAGGCGGCGTCGTTGTTGCGGACCTGCTTGAGGACGCCGTCCAGCCAGGTCGAGATGCGTTCCAGGGTTGGAGGCTCGTGGTAGCCGACGGCGCCGCCTGCTGCCACTACGTCGTGGACGACGGTGTGGATCTCGGTGCGCAGCTGGTCGGTGGGCTCGGACAGCCACCTGAGTTCGATCTCTGGCATGGGGCGATGGTAATTGCGTCGAAAATTGTCAGACCTGTTCGTTAACGTCGGGTGGGTGGAGAACCTCGTCGAGGCCAAGGCTCTGACCAAGCACTTTGGGACGTTCGAGGCCGTTCGCGGCATCGACGTGGAGGTGCGCCGGGGTGAGGCGTTCGGGTTTTTGGGGCCGAACGGGGCCGGGAAGTCGTCGACCATGCGGATGATCTCGTGTGTGTCGGGGCGGACGGGTGGGGACCTGAAGGTGCTCGGGATGGATCCGGGGCGGGACGGGCCGAAGATCCGGGCGCGGCTCGGGGTGGTGCCGCAGCTGGACAACCTCGACACCGAGTTGACGGTTCGGCAGAACCTGCAGATTTATGGAAGGTACTTCGGGATGTCCCGGCAGCGGTGCCGGGAGAAGGCTGCGGAGTTGCTGGAGTTCGCGCAGCTCACGGATCGGGCCGATCACGAGGTCGAGCCGTTGAGCGGTGGGATGAAGCGGCGGCTGACGATTGCGCGGTCGTTGGTGAACGACCCGGAGTTGCTGCTGTTGGACGAGCCGACTACCGGGTTGGACCCGCAGGCGCGGCATCTGTTGTGGGACAGGCTGTTCAGGCTCAAGCAGGACGGCGTCACGCTGATCATCACGACGCACTACATGGACGAGGCTGAGCAGCTTTGTGATCGGCTGGTGGTGATGGACGCCGGGCGGATCGCCGCTGAAGGGTCGCCGAGTGAGTTGATCAGCCGGTACTCGACCAAAGAGGTGTTGGAGCTGCGGTTCCAGCCTGGCGCGGAGAAGCCGGACCTGGAGCGGTTTGCGGAGCGGGTTGAGGTGTTGCCCGACCGGTTGTTGTTGTACACGCAGGACGGTGAGCACACGCTCAACAAGGTGCATGAGAACGGGGTGCAGCCGATCCAGAGCTTGGTGCGGCGCAGTTCGCTGGAGGACGTTTTTCTGCGGCTCACCGGCCGGACGTTGGTGGACTGATGCAGACGTTGAGGGCCTCCTGGTTCGGGTTCGAGAAGCACTGGACGTGGTACCGGCGCAACTGGCGGGCGACGGTGGTGTCCAGTTTCTTGACGCCGGTGTTGTTCCTGCTGGCGCTGGGGATCGGGTTCGGGTCGCTGGTGCAGTCGACGACGCTGATCGGCGGTGTGCCGTATCTGGAGTACATCGCGCCTGCTCTGGTCGTCATCACGGCTCTGCAAGGGGCCACGTTCGAGTCGACGTACGCGATCATGTCGGCGTTCATGTGGCAGAAGACGTATGTCGGGATGGTGGCCACGCCGATCACGCCCGCGCAGGTGTTGTACGGGCAGGTGTTGTGGATCGGCGCGCAGTTGTTCGCGCGTGGTGCGGTGTTCGTGGGCATCGCGGTGGCGCTCGGGGCGGCGTCCGGGCCGGGGATTCTGTGGTCGGTTCCGATCGGGGCGGTGGCGGGGCTGGCGTTTGCCTGTCCGCTGATCGCGTACAGCGCGACGTTGGACAAGCCGGACAGCTTCACGACGATCTTCCGGTTCGTGATGATGCCGATGATGTTGTTCACCGGGACGTACTTCCCGGTCAGTCAGTTGCCGGACTGGTTGGAGCCCGTGGTGTGGCTGACGCCCGCTTGGCACGGGATCGAGCTCGCCAGGGGGACGGCGTTCGGCACGCTCGGGGCTTGGCCGCTGCTCGGGCACCTCGCGTTTCTCGTGGCGATGACGGCGGTGGGTGTGGCTTTGTCGGTCCGCTTCTTCCACCGCAGGCTGGCGGTGTGACATGACCCAGACCCTTGATCGTGCGAAGAACTCCGCGCCGGCCAGCGTCGGGCTGCTGTGGCGGGTGATTCCGCCCGGGTTGTACGGCGGGCGGGCCAGCATGCTGGTCGAACGAGCCGCGGTGGTGAACCGGCGGGCTTGGTTCGTGCTGGTCGGCGGGGCTTTCGAGCCGATGCTGTTCCTGTGGTCGCTGGGGCTCGGGTTCGGGCAGATGGTGAGCTCGGTGGCCGGGCCGGACGGGCAGCCGATCAGTTATGCGGCGTTCGTGGCGCCTGCGTTGCTCGCGGCGAGTGCGATGAACGGGGCGGTGTACGACGCGACGTTCAACGTGTTCTTCAAGTTCAAGTACGTGAAGTTGTACGACGCGATGCTCACGACGCCGATGGGGCCGATGGACATCGCGATCGGCGAGATCGCCTGGGCGTTGTTGCGAGGAGGGCTGTACTCGGCCGGGTTCCTGGCGGTCATGCTCGGGATGGGGCTCATCGTCTCGCCGTGGGCGTTGCTGGCGTTGCCGGTGGCGCTGCTGGTGGCGTTCGCGTTCGCGGCGGTGGGCATGGCGGCGACGACGTTCATGCGGTCGTGGCAGGACTTCGATCTCGTGCAGCTGGCGGTGCTGCCGTTGTTCCTGTTCTCGACGACGTTCTACCCGCTGTCGGTCTACCCGGGCTGGCTGCAGGTGGTGGTGTCGTGGACGCCGCTGTACCACGCGATCGAGCTGATGCGCGGCCTCACGCTGGGCGTTGTGGGCTGGGGAATGCTCGGTCACGTGGCGTATTTCGCGGTTCTCGCGGCCGTGGGAACGGTGGTGGCGGCGAGGCGGTTGGGGAAGTTGTTGCTGGATTGACCGCGATTCGGCTGTGTCGCGTGGGGGCCGTTACTCTGGTCGCGTGAGTGTCGAGTCTGTTTTCCCCAGGTTGGAGCCTCTGCTGCCGCGGATCTCCAAGCCGGTGCAGTACGTCGGCGGGGAGCTCAACGCGACCGTCAAGGACTGGGACGCGGCGTCCGTGCGCTGGGCTTTGATGTATCCCGACGCGTACGAGGTCGGGCTGCCCAACCAGGGCGTCATGATCCTCTACGAGATCCTCAACGAGCTGCCGGACGTGCTCGCCGAGCGCACGTACGCCGTGTGGCCGGACCTCGAAGCGCTCATGCGTGAGCACGGGGTTCCGCAGTTCACGGTGGACGCGCACCGGCCGTTGAAGGCGTTCGACCTGATGGGCATCAGCTTCGCGACGGAGCTGGGCTACACGAACATGCTCACGGCGCTGGACCTCGCCGGCATCCCGCTGCACGCCGCCGACCGCACCGAGGACGACCCGATCGTGGTCGCCGGTGGGCACGCGGCGTTCAACCCGGAGCCGATCGCGGACTTCGTGGACGCGGCGGTGCTCGGCGACGGCGAAGAGGCCGTCCTCGAGATCACCGAGATCGTGAAGAACTGGAAGGCCGAAGGGTCTCCCGGTGGCCGCGACGAGGTGCTGACCAGGCTCGCCGAGACCGGTGGCGTGTACATCCCGCGGTTCTACGACGTGGAGTACCTGCCGGACGGCCGCATCCAGCGCGTCGTGCCGAACCGCGACCGCGTGCCGTACCGCGTGTTCAAGCGGACCACGATGGACCTCGACGCGTGGCCGTACCCGAAGCAGCCGCTGGTCCCGCTCGCCGAGAGCGTGCACGAGCGCATGAGCGTCGAGATCTTCCGCGGCTGCACCCGCGGCTGCCGCTTCTGCCAGGCGGGCATGATCACCCGTCCGGTGCGTGAGCGGTCCATCGAGGGCATCGGCGCGATGGTCCAGAAGGGACTGGAGGCGACCGGCTTCGAAGAGGTCGGCCTGCTGTCCCTGTCCAGTGCCGACCACAGCGAGATCGCGGAGATCACCAAGGGCCTCGCGGACCGTTACGAAGGCACGAACACGGGCCTGAGCCTGCCCAGCACGCGCGTCGACGCGTTCAACATCGACCTCGCGAACGAGTTGTCCCGCAACGGAAGGCGCTCGGGCCTGACCTTCGCGCCCGAGGGCGGCAGCGAGCGGATGCGGCGCGTCATCAACAAGATGGTGTCCGAAGAGGACCTCATCCGGACGGTGTCGGCGGCGTTCTCCAACGGCTGGCGGCAGGTGAAGCTGTACTTCATGTGCGGCCTCCCGACCGAGGAGGACGAGGACGTCCTGCAGATCGCGGAGATGGCGAAGAACGTCATCCGCGCGGGCCGGCAGGCCAGCGGCCGCAACGACGTCCGCTGCACCATCTCGATCGGCGGTTTCGTGCCCAAGCCGCACACGCCGTTCCAGTGGGCCCCGCAGTGCGACCCGGACATCGTCGACGACCGCCTCCGCAAGCTCCGCGAGGCCGTCAACGCCGACCGCAGCCTCGGCCGCAACATCGGCATGCGCTACCACGACGGCAAGCCGAGCCTCATCGAAGGCCTGCTCAGCCGCGGTGACCGCCGCATCGGCAAGGTCATCGAGGCGGTGTGGCGCGACGGCGGCCGGTTCGACGGCTGGAGCGAGCACTTCTCCTACGACCGCTGGACCGCCAAGGCAGCGGAGCAGCTGGAGCCCCTCGGCGTCGACCTCGCCTGGTTCACCACCCGCGAGCGCGAGGAGCTGGAGGTCCTGCCCTGGGACCACCTGGACTCCGGCCTCGACAAGGAATGGCTCTGGGCCGACTGGCAGGACGCGCTGGACGAGCGCGAGCAGGACGACTGCCGCTGGACGCCGTGCTTCGACTGCGGTGTCTGCCCGGCCATGGGCACGGACATCGAGGTGGGTCCGACGGGCCGCAAGCTGCTGCCGATCTCACCGGTCGGCGTGGGCTCGCCGGTGAAGAACCCGGCACTGACGCCGTAGTGACCGACGCCGAGGTGCTGGACCAGGTGCTCGGCCTCCTCCGGCCCGACGTGGGCTGGACGGAGGCCGGCCTGGCCAGTGCGGTGGAGGCCGTCGACCTCGGCGAGGCCGTCTCGACGCGCCTGGGACGTGAGTCGCGGTACCGGAGAACTTTCGTTCACCTGCCCGAAGCGTGAACTTCCCAACCCCTGTCGGCGTCCAGAACTGCAAGCGCCGAGACGGCTCCGTGCCCGCAGCCAGGCGTTCACCCTCGGAGGCGAAGAACCTCAGCGCGCCACCCGGCCCGATGAACCGCAGCCGTTCCGCAAGCAGGCGTTGACGATCACTTCGTGACAGCGGCCAGCGCGTCCACGAGTCCGTGGCCGTAGAACGAGTTGTACTCGGAGTACCCGGTGCAGAACGCGTCCTGCACCCCAGTCCCGTTGAGGTCGTAGTCAGCGGGACACGCCAGGGTCTGAGCCTGCGCGTTCAACATCCGCCCCAACGACACCGCGTCGGTCTCGGGATGCGTCGACGCGATCAACGCCGCAACACCCGCCGCGTGCGGTGTCGCCATCGACGTGCCACACGAGTAGTCGTAGCCAGACGGCACGGTGGAGAGCACACAACCCGTGGGCGTCCGCGTGTCGCCACCCGGCGCCGTCACGTCGATCGCACCCAGCCCGTACGAGCTGTAGCCCGACTTGGTCTTGGTCTCCTCGACCGCCGACACGCCGACGACGTTCTTGAGCTGCACCGGCAGCACCACGCACGAAGGGTCGACCGGCCGGGTCTGCGCGTCACCGTTCGTCGGCGACAGCGAGTCACGGCCAGGCCGGGAGAGATCCGCGGCGTTGTTGCCGGCCGCCGCGACGGTCAGCACGTTCTGGGAGGTCGCGTAGTCCACGGCGCGGCGCACGGCCTCGTAGATGACCTGCTGACCCGGCTCGCTCTGGCAGGTGAAGAGGTACGGGTCGATGAAGTAGCTGTTGTTCGTGATGGTCATGCCCTGCTGGGCCGCCCACATGAACCCGCAGACCGCGTACTCGGGGTAGATGAAGCCGTCGTCGTCGACGACCTTCACGGACGCGATGCGCACACCCGGCGCCACGCCCGTGGTGCCGCGGCCGTCGTCGGCCGCCGCGATCGTGCCGGCGACGTGGGTGCCGTGCGCAGAGGTCGTCGGGATCCACGCGGAGGGTGACGTATCGGGCTTACCGGTCAAACAGCCCGCGGACAGTTCCGGGGCCAGTGCCGGCGCGAGGTCGGGGTGGCGCGGGTCGATTCCGGAGTCCAACACGCCGACGACCACGGACCTGGAACCCGTGGTGATCTCGTGCGCGGCCGGGGCCTGAATGAGATCCATGTCCCACTGCTCACCGGAGCGCGCGCCGGAGGGGCGCAGCAGCTCGGTGTCGTCCTTCTTGCGCTTCACCGACCGCTTGGCGGCGCTCTCGGCCTGGGCGCTGTAGGCGCGCTGGGGGCCGATCAGCTTGAGGAACGACGGGTCCGGCGAGGTCGCCACGGCGACCGCGATCTGGGGGTAGTAGACGGTCGTGGTGCCGCACGCCTCGGTGATCTCCGCCGCAGCCGTCGCAGCGGGTGTGGCCTGCGGGAACACCACGAGGTAGCGCAGGAGAGGACCCGGCTGGATGCACGTCGGCCCGGCGGGCGCCGCTTCGGGTTCCGCGCCCGCGGGCAGTGACGCCGCCAAGCACCCGGCCGCGAGCAGGGCGGTCATCGCCGCCGTCCGTGCGCGGTGGAGCAGAGGCACCACGGACCTCCAGGTTGGCAGGGCGTCCAGTCAGCCGGACCGTAGCCACGCGCAACGATCTAGACAAGCTGAACGTTCTGAATCGCGTTCACGGTACCGTCCTACCGGACGAACAGCCTGCGCCGATGGGACCGCTCACCCGTCGGTACACCACCGGGGAGCTCCACTGAGCCGCAACCTGCCGAACAACCCGTCTGCCGCAGCCGTGCAGAAACTGCGCCTCCGCTACACCAAGCGGGGGAGGTTGCGTTTCACTTCGCACCGCGACATCGCTCGTACGTTCGAGCGCGCGTTGCGCAGGGCAGGCGTGCCCATGGCGTACTCGCAGGGCTTCAGCCCTCACCCGAAGGTGTCGTGGGTCGGTGCCGCACCGACCGGCGTCGCCAGCGAGGCGGAGTACGTCGAGGTGTCGGTGGTCGAACGGGTCGACCCCGCCGCGTTGAGGATCGCCCTCGACGAGGCGCTGCCACCCGGCATCGACGTGATGGAGATCGTCCAGGCGCACGGTGGCAACCTCACCGAGCGCATCGACGCGAGCGAGTGGCGCATCGAGCTCGACGGGATCGAGCCCGAGAAGCTCGCGGAGGCGGTGAGCGCTTTCCTCGCCGCCGAACGGGTGGAAGTCGAGCGTCTGACCAAGAACGGCATGAAGACACTGGACGTGCGACCTGCGGTTGTATCGGCACAGGTCGAACCACGTTCGAGCGACGCCGGACACGATGAGGCCGGATTGTCACAACCGTGTGGGATACTCATGACGGTCGTACGGCAGGTAACGCCTACCGTCCGACCCGACGACGTGCTGAATGCGCTTCGAGTCGTCGCCGATCTCGTGCCGCCGGTACCTGCGAGAGCAACCCGGATGGCGCAGGGACGGCTCGACGGCGAAGGCCGGCTGGTGGACCCGCTCCAACAGGACAGAGAGTCCTGACGAAGGAGCGCAGGAACGTCAGCCGCGACGCATATCAGGAGGAGCGGCGCTGACAGTGGCGTCGTCGTGGGACCTGCGCAAGCGTGCGCCCTTCGGAGGCGCCACGCCGCTGCGCGCGAGGCAAGGATTCCCGCCGCGAGCAGCGGTGGAGAGAGACAAGAGAGGCCCCTGCGCGGCCGCGTCCTCACGGGACGCGCCCGGGGGTGGAGGAGCTGCATGTCGAACAAGGAAAAGCCTGCCGGCGCAACCGGCGGGCAGGGCGTGGTATCCGCACGCCCCGAGCTGGCAGATCTGCCGGACAAGCTGCGTGTTCACGCGTTGGCGAAACTGCTGGACGTCTCCAGCAAGGACGTGATGACGGCGCTGGCCGACCTCGGTGAGGTCGCCCGAAGCGCGCAGTCGAGCGTGAGCCGCGATGTCGCGCTGAAGGTGGCCGAGACGCTGCTGGACTGGGACGACGTGGTCACCGGTGAGGTCACCGAGGACTACGAGGCACCAGCGGTGCCGGCGTTCGAGGCCCCGGCGCTCGCCCCGATCTTCGCGGCGCCGAGCGCGGTCTTCCTGCCGCCTCAGCCGGTCGAACGGCCCAAGGCGGCCGTGTCGCCGTTCGTCGTCGAAGAGCCCGTCGTCGAGGACGAGAAGTCCGTCGGCGAGATCGCCGCTGACGAGCTCGACGCCGCCGAGGCCGACGCCGACGGTGACGACGAGGGCGAAGGCCGTCGCCGCCGCCGTCGCGGCCGCCGTGGCCGTGGCCGCGGCAAGGGTGCCGAGTCCGAGGCGGGCGGTGAGGAGTCCGAGGAGGGCGCCGAGGACACCGAGGCCACCACCGCGGAGACCGACGCGGACGAGATCGCCGAGGACGAGGCGTCCGACGACGAGGGCTCGACCCGCCGCCGTCGCCGCCGCCGTCGTCGCAAGACCGGCGCGGACGACGAGGTGACGTCTGAGGACGACCCGCCGAACACGGTCGTGCACGTCCGCGAGTCCCGCGACGCGCGCGACGACAAGGCCGACTCCGAGGCCGCGCAGAGCGAGGTGCGCAGCATCCGCGGCTCGACCCGCCTGGAGGCCAAGCGCCAGCGCCGTCGCGACGGTCGCGAGGCCGGCCGCCGCCGTGCCCCGGTGCTGACCGAGGCCGAGTTCCTGGCCCGCCGCGAGGCAGTGGCCCGCACGATGGTCGTCCGCGAGCGCGGCGACCGCACCCAGATCGGCGTGCTGGAAGACGGCGTGCTGGTCGAGCACTTCGTCACGTCGTCGGGCTCCGGCTCGATCGTGGGCAACGTGTACCTCGGCCGCGTGCAGAACGTGCTGCCGAGCATGGAGGCCGCGTTCATCGACATCGGCCGCGGCCGCAACGCCGTGCTGTACGCCGGTGAGGTCGACTGGGACGCCGCCGGTCTCGAGGGCAAGTCCCGCAAGATCGAGCAGGCGCTCTCCAGCGGCGACTCCGTGCTCGTCCAGGTCACCAAGGACCCGGTCGGCCACAAGGGCGCGCGCCTCACGACCCAGATCAGCCTCCCCGGTCGCTTCCTGGTCTACGTGCCGGGTGGCGGCGCGACGGGCATCAGCCGCAAGCTGCCGGACAACGAGCGCAAGCGCCTCAAGGACATCCTGAAGAGGGTCGTCCCCGAGGACGCCGGCGTGATCATCCGCACCGCCTCTGAGGGCATCTCCGAGGAGGAGCTGGGCCGCGACGTCACGCGTCTGCAGGCGCAGTGGAAGGTCATCAAGGAGAAGTCCGAGAGCACCTCCACCAAGGCGCCGACGCTGCTCTACGAAGAGCCGGACCTGCTGGTGAAGGTCGTCCGCGACCTGTTCACCGAGGACTTCGCCCAGCTCGTCGTCCAGGGCGACGAGGCGTGGGACGTCATCGACGGCTACGTCCGCCACGTGGCGCCGGACCTGCAGGACCGCCTGAAGAAGCACGTCGGCAACAACGACGCGTTCGTCGAGTACCGCATCGACGAGCAGCTGATGAAGGCTCTGGACCGCAAGGTCTGGCTGCCGTCGGGTGGTTACCTGATCATCGACCGCACCGAGGCGATGACGGTGATCGACGTCAACACCGGCAAGTTCACCGGTTCGGGCGGAAACCTCGAAGAGACGGTGACCCGCAACAACCTGGAGTCGGCGGAGGAGATCGTCCGCCAGCTCCGGCTGCGCGACATCGGCGGCATCATCGTCATCGACTTCATCGACATGGTCCTGGAGTCGAACCGCGACCTGGTGCTGCGTCGCCTGACCGAGTGCCTGGGCCGTGACCGCACCCGCCACCAGGTGGCCGAGGTCACATCGCTGGGTCTCGTGCAGATGACCCGCAAGCGGGTCGGCACCGGCCTGCTGGAGGCGTTCAGCCAGACGTGTGAGCACTGCCGCGGGCGTGGCGTGGTCGTGTCGACCGAGCCCGTGCACTCGCACGGCGGTGGCAACGGTGGCGGCCAGCAGCAGCAACAGCCCCAGGGCGGTGGCCGCAAGTCGCGCCGCAACAAGGGCGGTGGCGAGCAGGCCGCTGACGTGGTCGAAGCCGCCGTCGAGGCGCCTGAGGCCCCGGCGGACGTCGAGCCCGAGGTCATCGCGGTGGTGGAACCGGCTGAGCCCGAGGACACCTCCGAGGACGTCGTCGCCGCGGACCAGGACCACGAGGGTCATGGCGGCCGTCGTCGTCGCCGTCGTCGCCGCGACAAGGAGCAGCAGGCTCCCGTCGAGGCGGTCGTCGACGCGGTCGTGGTCGAGGAGCAGGCGCTCAACGGTCACGTGCCGCACGAGGTGGCCGAGGACCCGGCCCCGATCGAGGTCGAGCCGGTGGAGGTCGAGCCGGTCGCTGAGGAGATCCCGGCGGAGGAGCCTGCCGCCGAGGTCGCCCCAGAGGTGATCGAGGAGACCGCTCCCGAGCTCGTCGAGCCCGTGACGGTGGTCGAAGAGGCCGCTGAGGTCGTCGCTGAGCCCGTTGCCGAGGTTCAGGCACCCGTCGTGGCCGAGGAGCCCGCTGCGCCCGTCGCACAGGCTCCTGCCGCCCGTCCGCGCCGTCGTGCGGCCAAGCGCCCCGCCGGTGCACCGGTCGCGGTCGAGACGCCCGCTCCGGTGGTCGTCGAGGTGCCGAAGCAGCCCGAGGTCCAGATGCCCGCACCGGTGGTCACCACCACCCGCAGGCGCCGCGCCGTGTCGCGGCCCGCGGGACCGCCGGTCAACGAGGGCTGACGCGAGAAAAGTGAAACCGGGGCTGCCCTTGAGGGCGGCCCCGGTTTTGCTGTGTGAGGGAGGGCACAGCCAGCGCAAACGTGATCAGGGCACCCCAGTTTGCTTGCGCTGTACCCACTCCCGTAACCTTGACGACGGCCCGCCATCCGACGGGTCCTGTCGTGTGCCTCCTCTGCTGGTTTCTTCGCAGATTAGATGGCGCATGGCCCGTCACCATCGAGTAGCAGGAGACTTCCGTCCTGATGTACGCGATCGTCAAGACCGGCGGCAAGCAGTACAAGGTCGCTGTCGGCGACATCGTCGAGGTCGAGAAGCTCGAGGGCGAGCCGGGCACCGAAATCTCCCTCCAGGCGCTGCTCGTGGTCGACGGCACCAACGTCACCGCTGACGCGGCGGCCCTGGAGAAGTTCTCGGTGACCGGCAAGCTGGTCGAGCACACCAAGGGCCCGAAGATTCGCATCCACAAGTTCAAGAACAAGACCGGCTACCACAAGCGACAGGGTCACAGGCAGAAGCTGACCCGCGTCGAGGTCACCGGCATCACCGGTAAGTGAGGACCTGACTTCTCATGGCACACAAAAAGGGTGCGTCCAGTTCCCGCAACGGCCGTGACTCCAACCCCCAGTACCTGGGTGTGAAGCGGTTCGGCGGTCAGGTCGTCAAGGCCGGCGAGATCCTGATCCGCCAGCGCGGCACCAAGTTCCACCCCGGCGTCGGCGTCGGTATCGGCAAGGACGACACGCTGTTCGCCCTTCAGCCGGGTGCGGTGGAGTTCGGTATGAAGCGCGGTCGCAAGACCGTCAACATCGTTCCGGTCGCGGTCTGAGGACCGTCTCCGCGCGATAGTTAGACCTCGACGAGGGGCGGGACCGGTCTTCCGGCACCGCCCCTCGTCGCTTGTTCGCAAGACCTTTTGAAAGGAAGTAGTTCCGTGGCCCGCTTCGTAGACCGGGTGGTGATCCACGCTGCCGCCGGCAACGGGGGCAACGGTTGTGCTTCAGTGCACCGCGAGAAGTTCAAGCCGCTCGGCGGCCCGGACGGCGGCAACGGCGGGAGCGGTGGCAACGTCGTGCTCGTCGTCGACTCGCAGGTGCACACCCTCCTCGACTTCCACTTCCGCCCGCACGCCTCGGCCGGCAGCGGCAAGGCGGGTGCCGGCGCGAACCGCGACGGTGCGAACGGCGAGGACCTGATCCTGCGCGTCCCGGACGGCACCGTCGTGCTGACCGAGGACGGCGAGGTCGTCGCGGACCTGGTCGGCGAGGGCACCCAGCTGATCGCGGCGGCCGGTGGCCGTGGTGGTCTCGGCAACGCCTCGCTCGCGTCCAAGGCCCGCAAGGCCCCTGGTTTCGCGTTGCTCGGTGAGCCGGGCGAGACGCGCGACCTCGTGCTGGAGCTCAAGTCCGTCGCGGACGTCGGCCTGCTCGGCTTCCCGTCGGCAGGCAAGTCGTCGCTGATCTCGGTGCTGTCCGCAGCGAAGCCGAAGATCGCGGACTACCCGTTCACCACGCTGGTGCCGAACCTCGGCGTGATCACGGCGGGCGAGACCATCTTCACGATGGCCGACGTGCCCGGCCTGATCCCCGGCGCCTCGCAGGGCAAGGGCCTCGGCCTGGACTTCCTGCGCCACATCGAGCGCACCGCCGTGCTCGCCCACGTCGTCGACTGCGCGACGTACGAGCCCGGCCGTGATCCGATCGCGGACATCGACGCGCTGGAGCAGGAGCTGGCGGAGTACACCCCGTCGCTCGGCGGCAACTTCGCCGACCGTCCGCGCGTGGTGATCCTGAACAAGATCGACATCCCGGACGCCAAGGACCTCGCCGACATCGTCCGCCCGGAGATCGAGGCCCGCGGCCTGCCGGTGTTCGAGGTGTCGACCGTGTCCCGCGAGGGGCTGCGTGAACTGACCTTCAAGCTGGCCGAGGTCGTGCGCGAGTACCGCGCCGCCCAGCCGAGGAAGGAATCGACCCGAATCGTGCTGCGGCCGACCGCCGTGGACGACCAGGGCTTCACCGTGACCGAGGACCCCTCGGTCGAGGGTGGCTTCATCGTCAAGGGCGACCGCCCCGAGCGCTGGATCCGCCAGACCGACTTCTCCAACGACGAAGCCGTCGGTTACCTCGCGGACCGCCTGAACAGGCTGGGCGTCGAGGAAAAGCTCGTGAAGATGGGCGCCGTCCCCGGTTGCCAGGTCACCATCGGCGACCTCATCTTCGACTGGGAGCCGACCACCCCGGCGGGCATCGCGATGACGATGACCGGGCGCGGCACGGACTCCCGGCTCGAGCGCAACGACCGCATCGGCGCCCACGAGCGCAAGGCCCTGAAGAAGGCCCGCCGCGCGCCCGGCGACTACGGCGACGACTTCGACGAGGAGTAATCCGTGACGGCCCCCGTGGTCTCACATGCCCGCAGCGCGGTAGCTTCGGCGGCCCGCATCGTGGTGAAGGTCGGTTCTTCTTCTTTGACGACGGCCGAGGGCGGTCTCGACCCATCGCGTCTCGATGCGTTGGTCGACGCCCTGGCCGCGCGTTGTGGTGCGGGCAGCCAGGTCGTGCTGGTGTCGTCCGGTGCGATCGCCGCAGGCCTGGCGCCGTTGGGGATCTCTCGCAGGCCACGCGACCTCGCCACCCAGCAGGCCGCCGCGAGCGTCGGCCAGCTGACGTTGGCGCACGCCTACGCGAACTCGTTCGGTCGCTACTCCCTGACTGTCGGCCAGGTCCTGCTGACGGCCGACGACGTGGTGCGCCGTTCGCACTACCGCAACGCGCAGCGCACGTTCTCGCGTCTGCTGGCTTTGGGCGCTGTTCCGGTCGTGAACGAGAACGACACCGTTGCCACCGAGGAAATCCGCTTCGGCGACAACGACCGGCTCGCCGCCCTGGTGGCGCACCTGATCGGTGCGGACGCGTTGTTCCTGCTGTCCGATGTGGACGCTCTCTACTCCGGTGACCCGCGCAAGCCCGGTGCGGTGCGCATCGCGGAGGTGGCTGGGGCGTCCGATGTGGACGGTGTGCAGGCTGGAACCGTTGGTGCGTCCGGACTCGGCACCGGCGGCATGGCGTCGAAGCTCGCCGCGGCCCGTCTCGCTTCTTCCGCCGGCATCCCGGTGCTGCTGGCCGGTGCCTCCGACGCGGGACGGGCTCTGTCCGCCGCCGATGTCGGCACCGCCTTCGCCGCAACGGGTTCGCGGCTGACCGCCCGTCGCTTCTGGCTCGGCTACGCCACCGACGCGAACGGCCGCCTGCACCTCGACGACGGCGCGGTAGCCGCGGTCGTGGGTCGGCGCCGCTCGTTGCTCGCGGCGGGCATCACCGGCGTGGACGGCGACTTCGAGGCCGGCGACGTCGTCGAGCTCGTGAGCCTCGCGGGCGAGGTCGTGGCCCGTGGCGTGGTCGGCTACGACGCGGCCGAGCTGCCGTCGTTGATCGGTCGCAAGACCCACGACCTGCCGGAGGAACAGCGCCGCGAGGTCGTCCACGCCGATGACCTGGTGCCGCTGCACCGCTAATCTCGGCCGCATGGCCCGGTTGCACGACATCGTTTTCGACTGCGCCCACCCCGCGTCGCTGGCCCGCTTCTGGGCCGACGTGCTGGACGACCACGAGATCGCGCCGTACGACGAGGACGAGCTGGAACGCCTGCGCGGCATGGGCATCACCGACACCGAGGACGACCCGTCAGTGCTGCTGGACGGGTCGCCGCGGATCTTCTTCAACCTCGTCCCCGAGGCCAAGACGGTGAAGAACCGCGTGCACGTCGACCTGCGCAGCCCTCACCCGGAAGCCGAGGCGAAGCGGCTCTTCGACCTCGGCGCGACCCTGGTGAGCCGCGACGGCGACTGGTTCGTGCTGGCCGACCCCGAGGGCAACGAGTTCTGCCTCAGCGCAGAGTGACGCCCTTCGTCTCGGGCAGCGTCAGGATCACCACGAATGAGATCACCGCCGCCACCGCGACGTACCAGAAGAAGACGGTGCCGCCGACCCACTGGATCACCAGCGGGGCGGTGCCGCCGAACAGCGCGACCGTGAGGTTGTACCAAGCCCCGATGCCGAGTCCGCGCAACTCGGTCGGGAACAGCTCGCTCATGATCGCCGGCGCGATCGACGTGATCGCCGTGTAGAGCCCGAGCCCCACGCAGAACACGATCACCAGGTTCCCCAGCCCCGGCTTGACCAGCGAGGACAACGGCACCACCAGCACAGCCATCGCGGCGGACCACGCGAGCATCTGCGGCTTGCGCCCGTAGCGGTCGGCCATCCACCCCATCGGGTACTGCAGCGCGATGAACAACCCCGTGGCGATCGACAACGCCAGGAACACGTCGAAGTCGTTGGCGTGCCTGGTCTTCACCGCGAACGGCGTGAGTGCGGAGAAGAACGTGTAGAAGCACAGCGTCGAGAGCAGCGTGATGCCGACAAGCTGTCCGACCGCTTTCGGATGCTCCTTCAACGTGAGCAGCAACGGATTCCGCAACTTCTCCGCCTTGGCCCGGTTCTCCTCGAACTGCTCCGTCTCCGGCAACTCCCGCCGCAGCCACAACCCGACCAACCCCAGCACGCCACCGATCAGGAACGGCACCCGCCAGCCGTACGACCCCATCGCGGCCGCGTCGAGGTTGCGGCTGAGGAAGAACCCGAGCAGCGACGCCACCAGCACCGCCGCCCCGGTGGAGATGTAGAAGAACGACGAGTACCTGCCGCGGTGACTCGGCGCGGCGATCTCCCCGAGATACGCCGACGCGTTGGACACCTCACCGCCCAACGCCATGCCCTGCGCGATACGGGCGAGCACCAGCAACGCCGGTGAGAGCCACCCGACCTGCTCGAACGTGGGCAGGATCCCGATCACGACACTTCCGCCCGACATCAGCGCGATCGTCAGCAACATCGCCGTGCGGCGCCCTCTGAGGTCCGCGTACCGGCCCAGCAGATACCCGCCGAGCGGCCGGAAGAAGAACGCGAGGGCGAACGTGGCGAACGTGCTCAGCAGCGCCGCGGCCTCGTTGCCCTTCGGGAAGATCTGCGTGGCGAAGTAGATGCTGAACGCCGTGTAGATCCCCCAGTCGTACCACTCGACCGCGTTGCCTGCGGAGGCCGCGACCAGCTTGCGGACGGGCAGTCGATGCGTCTCCGATGTAACCGCCATAGGCGCACCCAATCACATACGGCGACGAATTGGTGCGTACGTCTCAACTGGTTCGGTAGTCAGGAAGTCAACGATCATCGCGTTGCACAGCACGGGTTTCTCGTGCAGCAGGCCGTGCGAAGTACCGGGAACGACTGCGAGCTCGGCAGACGGCAGCGCGCGGTACATGGCCGCGGCGTGCTCCAGCGTCACCTCGTCGTCGTCGCCGATCATGATCAGCGTCCGGTTGGGCATCTTCGCGAGGTCCTGCTCGGTGAGCGCGGGGGAGCGGCGGTGCATCTCGGTGAGCTCGGTCGCCGGATCCCAGCCGTCGTGGTGGAAGACGCCGCACACGACCACGAGCCGTTGCACGAGGTCGGGTCTGAGCACAGCCGTCAGTAGCGCGATCGTGGCGCCATCACTGCAGCCCAGCAGGTGCGCCGGCCCGGTTCTCTCCAGGAACTCCACGGTCTCCTGAGCCATCTCCGCGTGGTCCTGAGTGGCCTGGTCGACGCGATGCGGGGCGTGCAGGGCGAAGTCTGCGAGCGCGTCGAACTGCGGCTCGAACGCCGACGGGTCGGCCCCGCCGGGGTGCAGGAGTACGAGTGTGTCGGTCATGTGCGGGTAGACCTCTCTCGTCGTTGATACTCATCGGCGTGCGATCTATGGGTTTGGTGACGCTGGTGGTCCGTTCCTACGACGAGGCGATCCGCTTCTACGTGGACGGGCTCGGGTTCACGTTGGTGGAGGACACCCCGCAGGGCGACAAGCGCTGGGTCGTGGTGTCGGCGGGCGGCGGAGCGTCGTTGTTGCTGGCGGAGGCCACTTCGGCGAAGCAGGAGGCCCGCATCGGCGACCAGACCGGCGGCCGCGTCGGATTCTTCCTCACCACCGACGACTTCGACCGCGACCACGCCCGCATGACCGAGTTCGGCGTGAAGTTCCTGGAGACGCCACGCGAGGAGGTCTACGGCAAGGTCGCCGTGTTCGAGGACCTCTACGGCAACCGCTGGGACCTGCTTCAGCCCGCTCGCGCCTGACCGGGCGAGACCCCGACGATTCGCTTGAACGCCCGGCTGAACGCCGCCTCCGACTCGTAGCCGAGGCCGCGGGCGATCTCGCTGACCGTGCTGTCGCGGTCCCGCAGCCGGTTCATCGCCACGTGCATGCGCCACCGCGTCACGTACCGCATGGCCGGCTCGCCGACGAGCTCGGTGAACCGTGCTGCGAAAGCCGACCGCGACATCGCCGTCTGGTGCGCCAGCCGTTCGACGGTCCACTGCTGCGCGGGGTCGCGGTGGATCAACGCCAGCGCCTGCCCGATCTGCTGGTCCTGCAACGCACCCAGCCAGCCGGTGCGGGCCGCGGGGTCGTTGGCGAGCCACGAGCGGATCGTCTGGATCACCAGCACGTCCGCGAGCCGGGTGATGACTGCCTCGCCGCCGGGGCGCAGGTTCCGCGCCTCGGCGGCCATCAGGTCGATCGTGGCGCGCATGTCGTCGGCCTGCCGGACGTACAACACGTGCGGCAACACCTTGATTAGGTGTTTCGCGGCCGGGTGGTCGAAGCGGACCGCACCACACACGAGGTGCGTCACGGCCCCGCCGTCGCCGTGCCGCAGGATCGCGTAGTTGTCGGTCTCGAACGTGTGCGGCAACGTCGTGACCAGCGGTGATTCGGCGTCACCGTAGTAGAGCCGGTGCCCCTGACCTCCTGGGACGAGCAGCACGTCGCCGGGTTCGAGCGTCGTGACGCCTCCGTCGACCTCGATCTCGCAGCGCCCGCTGGTGAGGACGTGGAACCACAGGCAGTCGGCCATGTCGGGCATCGTCAGCCCCCACGGCTCGGAGAGCTCCGTCCGGCAGTAGAAGGTGCCGGACATCCTCATCAGGTGCAGCGCCTCGCCCAACGCGTCCGTCATGTACCCAGTTTGGACGAATGAGCAAGCGTGCGCGATGAATTGTCATTGAGAGTCCCGTTCGCAGGGGCCAAAGTGAGCGGCATGGGGATAATCACGCTGATCGCAGTCGCCGCGTCGGGCCTGATGGCCGGCCTGTTCTTCGCCTTCTCCACCGCCGTCATGCCGGGCCTCGCGGACCTGCCCGCCGAGTACGCCCGCGGTGCGATGCGCCGGATCAACGTCCGCATCCAGAACCCGTTGTTCCTGCTGGTGTTCCTCGGCAACGTCGTCCTGTGCGGCATCGAGGTCTTCCAGGGCAGGATCGTGGGCGGCCTGCTCTACATCGTGGGCTGCGTCGCGCTGACGATGTTCGTCAACGTGCCGATGAACAACCGTCTCGAACAGACCGACGACGCCTACTGGCCCGAGTACCTGCGCAAGTGGACGCTCTGGAACCACGTGCGGGCCGTCGCGTGTCTCGCCTCCATGGTCATCCTGCTGCTCGGATTTTGAGGCCGTGCTTCGGGCGCATCGCGGCGACACTCGTCGGCGTGATGCGCTGGGGAAGCAATGTGGGTTTCTCCCTTTGCAGCAACGCTTTCAGCATCACCGTCAACTCGGTGACCGCGAGCCCGGCGCCGATGCACCGGTGCGGGCCGCCGCCGAACGGCAGGAACTCGTGCGGCGCGGGCTTGCGCTCCCACCGGTCGGGGTCGAACCGCAGCGGGTCCGGCCACACCTCCGCGAGCCGATGCGTGACGTATGGGCTGTACAGCAGGAACGTGCCTTCCTTGATCTGCTTCCCAGCGAACTCGAACGGTTGCGCCGCGACCCGTGCCGACACCACCGCGGGCGGGTACAGCCGCAGGGTCTCGTTGACGACGTTGGCCAGGTAGTCGTCGTCCTCGCGTGCGCGCTCCCAGACCCCGTTGTGCCGCAACAGGTTGAACACCGCCCACGCCATCGCGCCACTCGTCGTCTCGTAGCCCGCCGCGATCAGCGTGACAACCTGGTCGCGCACTTCAAGGTCACTCAGCCCGTCACTCTCCACGAGAGAAGTCAGCACGTCTCCGGCCGTATTGCCCTGCCGCGTCTCTTCGATCGCCTTGTACACCCGCGCGTCCACGGCCCTGCGCGCTCTCATCGCGTTGCGCCACGCCGGTGCCTTCGTCTTGCGCAGCAACGTGACCACTGCCGGGTTGCGGTCGATCAGGTTGATCAGCACCTGCAGGTGTGCCCCGAAGAACTCGGCGTCCTGCGCCAGCTTCTCCCCGAACAACGCGTGAATCGTGCTGCGCCGGATGGCCCGGCGGAACTCCTGATAGGCGTCGATGGTCTGGCCGGGCCGCCACGCGTCGAGCGTCTTGTCGGCGTTGGCCTGCATGACGGGGACGTAGTTGGCGATCTGCCGGTGCACCAACGCCGGCTGCACGTGCTTGCGCCGCCGCTTGTGGTCCTCCCCGTCGCTGACGATCAACGACGTCGGTCCGTCCACCGGCACGAGCACCTGGAACGCGCGCTCCACCTCGAACAACTCGGAGTTGGCGAACACGAACCGATTCGCCTCCGGCCCGAGCAGATAGGTGTACGGACCCATCCGCACCACCGGCCCGAACCGCCGGTGGAGCCCGGAAAGAAGATCGGCCTGCCGGTACCGCACAACCTCCGGAGTCATGGGATCGACCCTGCCACACCGCAGCAGCAGGCGGTCCGCGAGTTGCGGGCGATCTCCCGGTTGATCGTGGATGCCGGACGCCCCAGCCTGCGGGCGATTTCCCGCATCGACAGGCCCTCGGCCCGGCCCATCGCGATCTCTTCCCGCTCCGTGAACGACAAATACCGGCCCGACACCGGCTTCGGCCCGTTACTGCACACCCCGCCAGCCTGGATGAACCACTCCTGACCTGTTTGCCACGACACTCCGGCGGCCCTCGCCGCAGCCGTGACACCCACACCCCGGCTCGCCGCGGCCCAAAACCGCACCCGCACATCCCGAGGCAACTTGGGAGCACCACACCACCCTCCAACCAAGAGCGTTGCGACGACGCGCTGACTCCAAGGGATCCCGGCCGGGGGTACCCCTGCGTGAGCGCGCGTGCGGCCGTTCGGCTTCTTCACATCTCGCGTTCGGGTGAAGTTCGTGTCACCGCGAACTGGAATGCGGGATTCTTTCGCCGGGTCGGGGCCCCTCTTGCACGGAAGGCACCCCGATGTCCCGAGCCAGGCTCGCGACGGCGCTGACCATCGGACTGATGGGCGCGAGCGTCGTGTTCGCACCACCGGCACTCGCCGACCACTTCGTCTCGAAGACGTTCCACCCGACCGGTGGCGAACAGACCTACTCGATCCCCACCGGCGTCACGAAACTCCGCGTGGTGGCCATCGGCGGACGCGGCGGCAAGGGTGCCGACGGCGGCGACAACTCGGCCCCGAGCGGTAGACCGGGCTTCAGAGCCACGGCTGATCTCGCCGTTCCGCCTGGCGTCACCCAACTCGTGGTCGGCGTCGGCCAGAACGGCGGCGACGGCAGCGGCACGACCGGCGGCGACCCCGGTTACGGCGGCGGGGCGTCCGGTGGCCTCGGCACGCCGTTCGCGGGCGGTGCCGGCGGCGGCGCGAGCGACGTGCGGCTCTGTTCCGGTGCCACCTGCGACAAGCTGGTCGTCGCCCCCGGCGGTGGCGGCGGTGGTGGCCGGTGCTTCGCGATCGGCTGCGTTCCGGGAAGCAACGGCGGCAACGCCGGCGCCAACAACGGCGGTTCGCCCGGCATCCCCGGACCGGGCGGATTCCCCGGTTTCCCCGGCATCTTCGGGCTCGGCGGTGTCGGTGCGCCGGGCAACCCCGCGACCGCCGGCGGTGGCGGCGGGGGAGGAGGTGGCGGTGGCTGGTTCGGCGGTGGCGGCGGCGCGTCCGGCTTCCAGGCGCCGACCCCGTTGATCATCGCGGTCGACGGAGGTGACGGCGGCAACGGCTCCGGCCGCGCGGGCGCCGGCGTCTCGAACTTCGTGCTGGAGGAGAGCGGCGAAGAGCCGTCGGTGACCATCAGCTACCTCGTCGAGTCGACCACGATCACCTACACCGGCCCGACCTCGGGCTTCACCGGCGACCCGGTGACGCTCTCGGCCCGCCTCACCGCCACGACCTCGGGTGCGCCAGTGCCGAACGCCTCGCTGGTGTTCCGCCTCAACGCCAACGAGACCTGCGTCGGCATCACGAACGCCAACGGCGTCGCCTCCTGCTCGATCACCCCGGACGAGGTCGCGGGCACCTACCCGTTGGCGATCGGCTACGGCGGCGACGTGGTGCACCAACCGTCGGGCACCGAGGTCCAGTTCGAGGTCACCCGCAAACCCACGACGCTCACCTACACCGGCGCGCTGACCGGTGACTTCCACGACCCCGCAACGGTTTCCGCCCGCCTGACCATCACCGGTTCCGGAACGCCGGTCGGCGGCCAACCGGTGGAGTTCAAGCTGAACAACGCCGAGACCTGCACCGCCAACACTGATGCGGACGGCGTTGCGTCGTGCTCGATCACGCCGAACGAGCCCGCCGGCACCTACCCGCTGACCGCCGCGTTCGCGGGCAGCAAGGGCCTGCAGCCGTCGAACACGAGCGTCGATTTCGTGGTCACCAAAGAAGAAACCTCACTGACCTACACCGGCGACGCCACCATGGCCAACGCCGAGCCCGCCCGCCTGGCCGCGAAGCTCACCGAGGACGACGGCACACCTGTCGACGGCCGCAGCGTCCAGCTCGATCTCGGCGCACAGTCCTGTGTGGACACGACCGATGCCCAGGGCATGGCGGAATGCACGATCGCGTCCGTCGACCAGCCGCTCAACGCGACCGCGACCGTCCCGGTGACGGCGACCTTCACCGGTGACCGGTTCTACGAGCCGAGCCAGGCCTCGGCCGCTGTCGGCCTGCAACACATGACCGGCCGCGGCTTCGGACTCTCCGGCAACGCGCTCGGCCTGACCGTGCAGCCGACTCCGGACACCGGAGAGGTCCGCGTCGCCCGCGCCACGACCACCGCGCCGCCGTGCGTCGCGAACGTGTCTCTAGGCGCCCGCGCGTTGTGCACCTCAGTGATCACAACGCTGGCGCCCGGCACTTCGACCGCACGCACGTCCGTCGCCGAAGTGGGCATCGGCATCGTCGCGCTGCGAAACGTCGTGGCGACGTCACGCAGCACGTGCGGCGGCGCGACCGGCAACGTCACCATCGGCTCGCTGACCATCGTCGGCCTCCCGGTCACCGTGACCACCGCGCCCAACACCACGATCCCGCTGCCCGGCGGCAAGATCGTGATCAACGAGCAGGTGGCCGTGCCCGGAGGCCTCAAGGTCAACGGCGCCCGCATCACCCTGCCCGGCGTGGACGTGGTGGTCTCGTCCGCGACGACGGGCATCCACAACTGCTAGCGGCTGGTCTGCGGGCACGGCCCTCCGGACGTGAGAAAACAACTCGGAGGCGTGCTCGTTGAGGTCGTGGCGGGGCTCGTCGGCAATTGCGTCGCGGGCTCCGCCGGACCGTTCCGCCCTGGCATCAGCAGAACGAGTGCCGTCAGCCCGCACACAGCCGCGGCGCTCCCGGCCGCGGCGACAACCGTGCGGCGGCGCCTGACACCGCGCCCCCTGGCCGCAATCCCGTCGATGTCGATGCTCAGCGGCGGCTGGCCGGACGTGGCCAGGTCGAGGAGGGGTTTGACGTCGTCGTCACGCATCGACAGCGCCTCCCTTCAGCGTGAAGTGCGGACCGAGTCGTTGTCTGAGCGTTGCGAGCCCACGCGCGCACTGGCTCTTCACGGTGCCGACCGAACATCCGAGCGCCGCCGCGGTTTCCTCCACGCTCAGGTCGTTCCAGTAGCGCAGCACGATTGCCGCCCGTTGCTTCGGCGGCACCGCAGCGAGGGCCTTCTGGACCATGATGCGTTCCTCGTGCTCCACATCGGACGGCGCACCGGTCTCCGGCGGCAGATCGGTGAGCCGTTCCCTCTTCCGCCAGAGCAGCCGCCGTTCCATCAGGTAGGTGCGCACGATGATCCGGCGCACGTACGCGTCGAGCCCGTCGTGATGCACCAGCTGTGGCCACTTCAGATACAGCTTGAGCAGCGCTGTCTGCGTGAGGTCCTCGGCATGGTGCCAATCGCCGCACAGCAGAAAAGCGGTAGACCGCAGGACGTGCGCACGGCCTGCGGCGTACCGGTGGAACTCCTCGTCGTGACTCAGCGGTGGCACTCCCGCGCCGACGTCTCACCGACGAGCCAGTACATGCACTTGCCGGTCTCCGGCGCTACCGGTTCGACCTGGTGCCTGGCCGGCTCGACCCATGACCGGTCCGTAGCGGTGTCAGCCACCGCGGGCGCCGCGAAGGCCGCCACCACCGCGACCACACCGAGCACGATTCCGATACGCGACATGACTCTCCCAGCTGATGAGGATCAATGACGCGTTACCAATGCGCGCAGCCACCCGCTGGGTTGCATCGAATCTCACTGCGGAGGCCGGCCAGCGGGCCACCACCGCGCGTCGGTGCGCAACGGATACCCGCGCACCGGCGCGACCTCCCGCCGGGACAACCGCACCAGACTCACCAGCCATGCCACGCCGAGCATCGAGACCAGCCCGAGCCCGAGCCACGAGAACACGGTGAACAGCTGCGCGTGCTCCTGCCACCGCTCGCCCGTCACCACCGCGGTGACTACGGCGGCGATGCTGTTCATCGAGTCCCACAGCGCGTGCAGCAGCGACACCCCGAGGTACGCCCAGAACAGCCGCCCGGTGAGCAGGAAGTGCTCGCGAACACTGCGTGAGAACAACACCCCGCCCAGAATCGCCGTCCACAACCCGTGCCCGAACGGCGCGAGCAGCCCGCGCAACAACTCCGTGGTGACCAGGTCCATCAACGACAGGCCGTTCTCGGTCAGCGTCGCCATCAGCGCGTACCCGGCCGACTCGAACGCCGCGAAGCCGAACCCGACACTGGCGCCGAGCACCAGGCCGTCGCGCATCGACTTGTGCGCCAGGTGCCGCGTCAGCAACGCGAGCGCAGCGAGCTTCACCGCTTCCTCGATCAGCCCGACCCCGACGAACAACCACGGCGACGGGTGCAACAGGTACGACTCCAGCAGCGACGCGCCCAGCACGCCCAGGATGCCGCCGACCGCGAACGTCCGGAACACGATCTCCCCGGTCACCTCACCGGAGTGGCTGTGCTCGAACGCCCAGGTCACGAACGTCGCCGGCACCAGGAAGCTGCCCAGCAGCACGATGGTGGGAATCAGGTTGGCGTTGCTCGTCAGGTACGTGATCACCACTGTCGCGACCCACAGCGCCAGCCCGACGAAGAACATCCGCAGCCACGACCTGCGCGTGCGTGGGGCGGTCGGCCCAGGCATCACCATGGCCGGGAGTTTCTCGCCC
Organism: Lentzea alba; assembly: GCF_047445655.1. Classification (GTDB taxonomy): domain Bacteria; phylum Actinomycetota; class Actinomycetes; order Mycobacteriales; family Pseudonocardiaceae; genus Lentzea; species Lentzea alba_A. The sequence goes on along the minus strand of NZ_JAJAEG010000036.1, from coordinate 26,199 downwards.
GGCCGCGACCGGGACAACTCGGGGTCAGTTCGTGACGGCCAGCGCGAACGGCAACACCGCGGGCACCCCCTCCTTCCTGAGCATGCGAGCGGCCACCGTCATCGTCCAGCCGGTGTCGACGTGGTCGTCGACCAGCAGGAGCGGACCGTCCACACCGGACACGTCCGGTGTCTCGCCGGACCGGACCAGGCCGGCCAGGCGTTGGGCGCTGTTGGCCCGGTGCGTCGACTCACCTAGCCAGACGGTGCCGAGGAACGGCAGGCGGCCGATCGAGGCGATGCGCTGGCCGAAGCTGCCGACCAGGGCCGGGCGGCGGCGGGAGCCGACGGTGACGACGCCGACCGGGCGTTCGTCCCAGCCCCACGCGGTGAGCACCTTGACGCAGGCCGCGAACACGTCGTCGGGGATCTCGCGGTCGCTGCCGTCCGCGAGCAGGTCGCGCAGCCTGGTGCCCCAGCCGATGTCGGTGAGGCGGCCGAGAGCGCGGCCTGTCGCCGCCACTTCCGCCGGCGGGATCTTGCCGGAGAGCGGGACGCCGATCGCGGCCATGCCCGTCGGCCACATCTTGCGTGGCGCGACGTCCAGGCCGGGGCGCAGCAGGCGTTCGCGGGCGGCGCCTGCCGCGGTTTCGGAGACTTCTACCGACAGCCGTTCGCCGGTGCAGTTGTCGCAGCGGCCGCAGTCGTGCGCGGTCGGGTCGTCGAGCTGGTCCTGCAGGAACTTCATCCGGCACAGCGGGGTCTTCAGGTACTCGATCATGACCTGCTGCTCGGCCTTGCGCGCCTCGGCGATGCGCGCGTACCGGTCGCCGTCGTACTCCCACGGGCGGCCGGTCGCCTCCCAGCCGCCGCGGACGCGCCGGACCGCGCCGTCGACGTCGAGCACCTTCAGCACGACCTCCAGGCGGCTGCGGGAGAGCTCGACCATCGGCTCCAGCGCGGCCGTCGAGAGCGGCTTGCTCGCGCCGGACAGCGCGGACAGGACCTGGCGGACGATCACCTCGGGTGGGAACGCGAGCGAGGCGAAGTACGCCCAGATGTCGCGGTCCTCGTGGCCCGGCAGGAGCACGACCTCGGCGCGTTCGACGCCGCGGCCCGCCCGGCCGATCTGCTGGTAGTAGGCGATCGGGGAGGAGGGGGCGCCGAGGTGGACCACGAAGCCCAGGTCCGGCTTGTCGAAACCCATGCCGAGGGCAGAGGTGGCGACGAGCGCTTTGACCCGGTTCTGCAGCAGGTCCTCTTCGGCGCGCTCGCGTTCGGCGGGCTCGGTCTTGCCCGAGTACGCGGCCACCGCGAAGCCGCGATCGGACAGGAACGCCGCGATGTCGTCCGCCGCCGCGACCGTGAGCGTGTAGATGATCCCGCTGCCCGGCAGCCGGTCGAGCTGTTCCGCGAGCCACCCCAGCCGTGACTCGGCGGTCGGCAGCAGGGCCACCGAAAGTCGCAGGCTGTCGCGGTCGAGCGGGCCGCGCAGCACCAGGGTGCCCTCTTCGGCGCCGAGCCCCAGCTGCTCGGTCACGTCGTGCACCACGCGGTCGTTCGCCGTCGCCGTCGTCGCCAGCACCGGCACGCCCGGTGGCAGCTCCGTCAGCAACGTCCGCAGCCTGCGGTAGTCCGGCCGGAAGTCGTGGCCCCAGTCCGAGATGCAGTGCGCCTCGTCGACGACCAGCAAGCCCGCGGACGCCGTCAGCGAGGGGAGTACCGCATCGCGGAAATCTGGGTTGTTCAGCCGTTCCGGACTCACCAGGAGCACGTCGACGTCGCCCGCGGCGACCTGCTCCTGCACCGCGTCCCACTCGTCGGTGTTCGCCGAGTTGATCGTCACGGCGTGCACGCCTGCCCGTGCCGCCGCGTCGATCTGGTTGCGCATCAACGCGAGCAGTGGCGAGACGATGACGGTGGGTCCCTCACCGAGCTGGCGCAGCAACGCCGTCGCGATGAAGTAGACCGCCGACTTGCCCCAGCCAGTGCGCTGGACGACGAGAGCTCTGCGGCGCTGGGCCACGAGGGTGTGGATCGCGGTCCACTGGTCCTCGCGCAGCACCGCCTCCGGGCCAGCCAGTGCCCGCAGCCGTTCTTCAGCCAGCTCCCGCAACGCGATGTCGTCCATGGGGAGGAGCTTGCCACCCAGGTCTGACAGTGTCTGATTGCAGCTGCTCCGCAGACGGCGGCGAGTTCGCCGACACGAACTCGCGAGGGCCGCGAAATCCGGTCTCGGCTCTCCAACTGCAGGTCGTAAGCTGTTCCACGTGACTGAAGACCTGCGCGACCAGGTGCACGCCGCAGCCCGCCGCGCCCGCGTCGCCGCCGACGAACTCGTCCTCGCCACCCGTGAGCGCAAGGACAGCGCGCTGCACGCGATGGCCGCCGCTCTCCGCGAGCGCGCGCCGGAGATCATCGAGGCCAACCAGAAGGACCTCGAAGCGGGCAAGGCAGCCGGCCTGCCGGACAACATCCTGGACCGCCTCACGCTCAACCCCTCCCGCGTCGAGGGTGTGGCGAAAGGCCTCGAAACGGTTGCGGGACAAGCGGATCCAGTCGGTGAGGTGCTCCGTGGCGGCATCCTCCCGAACGGTCTGGAGCTCAAGCAGGTCCGCGTCCCGATGGGCGTCGTCGGCATGGTCTACGAGGGCCGCCCGAACGTCACGGTCGACGCCGCCGGTCTCGCGCTGAAGTCGGGCAACGCCGCGCTGCTGCGGGGTTCCTCGACCGCCGAGAACTCCAACACCACGCTCGTCGCGGTACTCCGCGATGCACTCGAAAGCGTGAACTTGCCGGCCGACTCCGTGCAGCTCCTGCCGTGCCACGACCGCGCCTCCGTCACCCACCTCATCACCGCGCGCGGCCTGGTCGACCTGGTGATTCCCCGTGGTGGCGCGGGTTTGATCAACGCGGTCGTCGAGCAGGCGACGGTTCCCACGATCGAGACCGGCGTCGGCAACTGCCACGTGTACGTGGACTCGCACGCCGACCTCGACATGGCCGAGGCCATCGTTCTCAACGCCAAGACGCGACGCACGAGCGTGTGCAACGCAGCGGAATCCCTCTTGGTGCACAAGGACGTCGCGAACGAGTTCGTCCCGCGCATCACCAAGGCGTTGCAGCAGGAGAGCGTGATCATCCACGGTGACGCCACGTTCGCTCAGCAGCCCGACGTGCTAGAGGCCAACGACGACGACTGGGGCACCGAGTACCTGAGCCTCGACATCGCCGCGAAGGTCGTCGACTCGCTGGACGAAGCGGTGCGCCACATCGCCACGTACGGCTCCGGCCACAGCGAGGCCATCGTGACGAATGACGTTGCGGCAGCACGGAAGTTCACCACGCGTGTGGACGCGGCGGCGGTGTTCGTCAACGCCTCCACGGCGTTCACGGACGGCGCGGAGTTCGGCATGGGTGCCGAGATCGGCATCTCCACGCAGAAGCTGCACGCGCGCGGTCCGATGGGCCTATCCGAGCTGACGTCCTCGAAATGGGTCGTCTGGGGCGAAGGTCACACGCGCCCGAAGGCGTAGCTCTACCTTCGGAGATATGGCTCCCACCTACCCGTTCTCCGAAACTGACGGCCTGGTCCTCGACCCGACGTACGAACGACTACGGCGTGATGAACCAGTCACGCGCGTGACGTACCCGTACGGCGGCGAGGGCTGGCTCGTCACGTCATACGAAGAGACGAAGTTCGTCCTGGGCGACCCGCGGTTCAGCCGAGCGCGAACGATCAACCAGGACGTGCCGCGGATGCAGCCCCTCATCGCGCCCGGCGGGTCGATCCTCACGCACGACGGCCAGGACCACGCGCGCATGCGCCGCCTGGTGTCCAAGGCGTTCACGGTGCGCCGCGTCGAGGAGCTTCGGCCGCGGGCGCAGCAGATCACCGACGACCTGCTCGACCGCCTGGACAACCCGGGCGACCTGGTCGAGGGCTTCACCCTGCCGTTCCCCATCACGGTCATCTGCGAGCTCCTCGGGGTGCCGTTCGAGGACCGCGAGGACTTCCGCAAGTGGTCGGACATGGTGCTGGCGACGGTCGGCGGCCACACGCCCGAAGAGGCGATGCACGGCATGTTGAAGCTGCACGCGTACTTCACCGACCTCGTCGCGAAACGCCGTGCGGAACCTGCGGACGACCTGATCAGTGCGCTCGTCGCCGCTCGTGACAACGAGGACCGGCTCAGCGAGGACGAGCTCGTGCGGTTCGGCATCACGCTCCTCGTCGCCGGGCACGAGACGACGGCGAACATGCTCGCGAACAGCGTCGTCACGTTGTTCGACCACCCGGACGCCATGAAGCGCCTGCGGGAGAACCCGGACGGGCTGCCGAACGCGATCGAGGAGTTGCTGCGGTTCATCCCGTTGGGCAGCGGCGCCGGCTTCACCCGCATCGCCACCGAGGACGTCCAGGTCGGCAACGCGCTCGTGAAGGAAGGCGACGCCGTGCTCGTGGTCGTGTCGTCAGCGAACCACGACGAGTCGGTGTACCCGAAGAGCGACGAGCTGGACCTCGAACGCGAGGTGGGCCAGCACCTGCAGTTCGGGCACGGCATCCACTTCTGCCTCGGCTCGCAGCTCGCGCGGATGGAGCTGCAGGTGGCGCTGGGGACGTTGCTGCGCCGGATGCCCGGTCTGCGGCTGGAGGAACCGGTCGAGTTCCGCAAGGGTTCGCTGGTCAGGGGCCCGCTGAAGCTCGTCGTCGGCTGGTGAGAAAAATCTTGGCCGAACCGCGTAAGGAGGAACCGGCGCGAGCGTTCCTCCATCGCGCGGCTCTGCTTCGGGGTGGGCCGCGACCCGTACGGCCCGTCCTCCCCCTGGGCCGTCCGGTGTGATCGGCACGACGGGCGCCTGACCATGGGAGCGGTCGGCGCCCGTCTACGCTGATTCGATGCGCATCGGCGTCATGGGTGGCACGTTCGACCCCATCCACCACGGTCACCTCGTGGCCGCGAGTGAGGTCCAGGCCCGCTTCGACCTGGATCGCGTGATCTTCGTGCCGACCGGTCAGCCCTGGCAGAAGGCGTCGCGGGAGGTCTCCGCCGCTGAGGACCGCTATCTGATGACGGTCATCGCCACCGCGTCCAACCCCCGGTTCTCGGTCAGCCGCGTCGACATCGACCGCGACGGCCCCACGTACACGGTGGACACGCTGACGGACCTCAAGAAGCAGTACCCGGACGCGGACCTGTTCTTCATCACCGGTGCCGACGCGCTGGAGCAGATCCTGTCGTGGAAACGCGCCGCGGACGCGTTCGAACTGGCCCACTTCATCGGGGTCACCCGTCCGGGCTACACGTTGAACGACCACCACCTGCCGCCGGGAGCGGTGTCGTTGGTCGAGGTCCCGGCCATGGCGATCTCGTCGACCGGGTGCCGCGCACGGACTGCCTCAGGCCAGCCGGTCTGGTATTTGGTCCCGGACGGTGTTGTCCAGTACATCGCGAAAACGGGCCTCTACTCCGAGTCGTAACCACGTTCGAGTGGATTTTGCGTGCATCCGTGGCCCAGGGGAGCAACAATCAGCGGGTTGTTGCTGGTTCGTGGAAGGCAAGACTTTGGCTACAGGCACCGTGAAGTGGTTCAACGCCGAGAAGGGCTTCGGCTTCATCGCGCCCGACGACGGCTCGGCAGACGTCTTCGTGCACTACTCGGAGATCCAGTCCAAGGGTTTCCGGTCGCTCGAGGAGAACCAGAAGGTCGAGTTCGAGGTCGGTCAGGGCCAGAAGGGGCCGCAGGCCCAGCAGGTCCGCCCGCTCTAAGCTTCGGCGCAGGTGAAGGCCACTCCAGGGCGCTGGGGTGGCCTTCCTCATGCCCGCGTGTGACGTAAGCGTTGGCGGTCGCCGGTACTCTCAGTAACTCGTGTGGGCGTATCGACGCCCGCCGGAAGTCAGAGGAGTGACGTGGCAGCCACCGACGAGGCACGACGGCTGGCGCTGGTCGCGGCGAACGCAGCGGCCGACAAGAAGGCGCACGACGTGACGGTGCTCGACGTCTCCGACCAGCTCGTGATCACGGACGTGTTCGTGATCGCGTCCGCTCCGAACGAGCGGCAGGTCGGCGCGATCGTCGACAACATCGAGGAGAAGATGCGGGAGTCCGGCACGAAGCCGGTGCGCCGCGAAGGGGCCCGTGAGGGCCGGTGGGTGCTGCTCGACTTCGTCGACGTCGTTGTGCACGTCCAGCACGTCGAAGAACGCAGCTTCTACGGCCTGGAGCGGCTCTGGAAGGACTGCCCGCGCATCGAGTTCGACGCTGGCGTGCCCGCCGAGTCGTCTTCGGCTGAATGAGGTAGAGGATGGCCCTGAGCCGGCTCGTGCTGTGGCGGCACGGTGAGACCGACTACAACGCGACAGGTCGTCTGCAGGGTCATCTGGACTCGGCGCTCACCGAGACCGGCTTGAACCAGGCCAGGTTCGCCGTCCCGGTGCTCGCCGGGTTCGAACCGGAGATCGTGGTCGCCTCCGATCTCCAACGCGCGCGCGACACCGCCCGTGTGTTCACGACGTCCGCGGACGTTCCGTTGCGGATCGACGAACGGCTGCGCGAGACGCATCTGGGCAAGTGGCAGGGGCTGACCACGGCCGAGGTGGAGCAGGAGTGGCCCGGCGCGATCACCGAGTGGCGCACCGATCCGACCTACACGCCGCCGGACGGTGAGTCACGGGTCGAGGTGGCCGAGCGGGCGATCCAGGTCGTGCGCGAGGTGGACGCGGAGTTCTCCGACACCGTCCTGCTGTGCGCGCACGGTGGCCTGATCAGCGCGTTGACCGGGCGGTTGCTCGACCTGCCGGTGGCGAACTGGTCGCAGCTCGGCGGCATCTCGAACTGCCACTGGACCGTGTTCACCCGGCGCAACGACCGGTGGCGGCTGTCGTCGTACAACGCGGGCACCACGCGTTGAGACTGCTCGTCCTCGGGGACTCGCTGTCGTTCTTCGGACCTTCCGGGCCGTTGCCCGCTGATCATCCGCGGTTGTGGCACAACATCTGTGCTTCGTCGCTGGGTGGGTCCGCGGAGCTGGCGGCCGGGTTCGGGTGGACGGCTCGGGACGCCTGGTGGGCGTTGACCGGGGACCCGCGGATCTGGTCGTTGCTGCCTTCCACGGACGTGCTGGTGTTCGCCGTGGGCAGCATGGACACCCTGCCGTCGCCGTTGCCCACGTATCTGCGTGAGGGGCTGCGTTATGTGAGGCCGGACTGGTTGCGGCGGTGGGTGCGTGCGCGATATGTCGCGGCTCAACCGCTGTTGGCGCCTTACGCGCGTGCGTCGCTGCCTCCTGCGCTGACTGCGCGGTATCTGCGGGACATGCTGCAGTCGGTGCGCAATCTTCAGTACACGATGCCGGCGGTGGGGATCGTGCCTTCGGTGCATCGGGCGCCTACGTATGCGCACGCGCATCAGGGGCACGCGGCTGCGGTTGCGGCTGTGCGTGGGTGGGCCTCACGTGCGGAGGTGCCGTTGCTGGATCTGCCGGCCGTGATCGGGGAGCACGTGCGGTCCGGTGCCGGAAATCCGGACGGGATGCATTGGGGCTGGGAGGGGCACGAACTGGTGGGTAAAGCCATGGCCGCGCTGATCTCGTCCGTGGCGTTGAGTTCCTCGGAGGAGTGAGGGCCGTAGGCTCGTCGCTCGTGCGCATCACCATCGTCACCGACTCCACGGCATACCTGCCCGAGGGGTTCGCGAAGCGCCATTCGATCACCGTGGTGCCGTTGCACGTGGCGGTGGACGGTGCGGGGCGCCTCGACGGCGTCGACTTCGGTCCGTTCGAGCTGGCGAGTGCCCTGGCTGAGCATCGTCGGGTGACCACCTCGCGGCCGACACCGGGCGAGATGGCTTCCGTCTACCGCGACGTGCTGTCGTCGTCGGACGCGATCGTGTCGGTGCATCTCTCTCGTGAGCTGTCCGGGACGTGGGAGGCCGCACGGCTGGCGGCGGAGGAGATCGATCCCTCACGTATCCGCGTCGTGGACTCGCGTTCGACGGGCATGGGTCTCGGGTTCGCGGTGTTGCGCGCGTGTGCGGCCGTTGCTGCCGGGCGCTCGCACGCCGAGGTGGAGGACGCTGCCACCTCCGCTGCGCGGCAGACGCGGACGTTCTTCTGCGTCGAGACCCTGGACCACCTGCGCCGGGGAGGGCGGATCGGTACGGCGGCGGCACTGGTGGGGACCGCGCTGGCCGTGAAGCCGTTGCTGCACGTGGACGACGGCCGGATCGTGCCGCTGGAGAAGGTGCGCACGATGAGCCGTGCCGTGGGCCGCCTGGTCGATCTCGCCGCCGCTGCGGCCGGTGACGGCCCGGTTGGTTTGGCCGTGCACCACCTGGCGGCTCCCGAACGCGCCGCCGAACTGGCCACCCGTCTCGACGAACGCCTGCCCGGCTCAACCGGCTGCGTGATCTCCGAGGTGGGCGCGGTGATCGGCGCACACACAGGCCCAGGTGTGTTGGGCGTGGTGGTGCTGCCGGGAGGACCCGACATCCTCCCACAGACCCCCGACAATTCCCCGCCCCCGACCGGCGAGTGATCGCGACCTGTCCACAACCCGCGAGTAACCCACAGCCCCGGAGTCACCCCCGCCTCCCCGCCCACCCCACTCCGTAACGTCCCCCACATGCTCCCCCGCCCCCACCAGGACGACCGCCCGAGCGAACGCCTGGCCGCCCTGGCCGCCAAGGTGACCGCCGACCCGACCCTGGTCTTCGCACGCTCCGAGACCTCCGACGAACACGGCCCACCCCGCCGCCGCTTCGCCCTGCCCCACCTCCCACGCCTCCCGCGCCGCAGCCTGCTGGCCATCGGCGTGGCGGTCGCCTGCGCCGTGATCGGCCTGGCCTCCTGGTGGCGGAGCCCAGCCGCGGAACCGGCCCCCGACCTCGCCCTGGTGAGCACCACGGCCGCGGCCGCCCCCGAACTGGTCGTGAACGTGATCGGCGAGGTCACCACCCCGGGCCTGGTGACCGTGACCTCGGGCGCCCGAGTGGCCGACGCGGTCCGCCTCGCCGGAGGCCTGAAACCCGGCACCGACCTCCACAACCTGAACCTGGCCCGCAAACTCACCGACGGCGAACAGCTGGCCGTGGGTATCCCGCCCCAAGCAGCCCCAGCCGCCGCCGCCCTCCCGCCAAAGCTGAACCTGAACACGGCCACCGCGACCGAACTGGACGCCCTCCCCGGCGTGGGCCCGGTGACGGCCCAACGAATCGTCGACCACCGCACCCGCAAGGGCCCCTTTGCCTCGGTGGACCAACTCCGCGAGGTAGAGGGCATAGGCGACTCCAAACTCGCCAAGCTGTCCGACATGGTCCACACCTGACCAGCACCACCCAACCTGACGCTCTCAACCTCCTTCAGGGCCAACCTCCCGCCCCACCGGACCCCGCGACCAATGCGGCCGGCCACGCCCAATCCCGCCACCTACCCTCGCCCGCCCTCACCACGCGCTGGCCAGGGCGGCCCCGCACCTCAGCGAGGCCTTCGCTCCGTCCATCGCCTGCCCCGCCATCACCAGGCCCAACGCCGACGCTCGCGTCTGCCGGCCAGACGGGCCGAACATCTCCGCCAGGCCCTCTCGGCCCGTTCGTCGCGACCGCCCCTCCATCACCTGCCTCGCTCGTACAGGCGGCAGGGCGGCCCGCCACCTCCTCATGGCCTTACCAACCCCTGCACCCTGCCTCTACCCGCTGACCACCAGAACCCGCTGTGCCGTCCGCACCCGGCAGGCCCTTAGCCACTTCAGCCGCTGCTGACCTCCAGCCGAACCGTTCTCTCGATGCTGGCGCCTCCCTCCCCAGCCGCAGACCTGCACGCACCACCCACGCGCCCTTGGCTCGCCCCCACCACCCCTGGAGAAGGTCATGCAATCCGTTCGCATCACCAGCCAAGCCACACCACGGCCCGTAGCCCCCTCCACAAGCGCGGCGTCATGCCCTCTCACAGCTACGACCCCGTCGACCGCCAGGACCCGTTGTGCCGTCCGCGCCCGGCAGGCCCTTAGCCACTTCAGCCGCTGCTGACCTCCGTCCGAACCGTTCTCTCGACGCTGGCGCCTCCCGCCGCCGCAGCCGCAGCTCTGCACGCACCACCCACGCGCCCTTGAACACCCCAACCACTCGCCAACCACCCTTGGAGAAAGTCATGCCGTCCGTCCGCATCACCAGCCGAGCCACACCTCAACCCATCGCACTGCCCCACGTCCCGGCGGCTCGTCCGGCCACCGACGCGGTTTCCGCACCCGCAGCGTCATGCCCTCCCACAGTCGGTCAACGGACCTACCTCGAAGTCACATGGCACGACCCAGCAGGCCGACCTCCGCTCATCGAGTCACGGACTCCCACCGGTCCTCACCGTGCGACGTCCGAAACCCCCGAACCACGCCAAGGCAGCCCGACCTGTGATCCCACACGCGTGAGTCAGGGGAGGAGCCGATGGTCCGCCGACATCCGGTAACCCACGACTACCGCCTGGTCCCCGCCGCCGCAGCCGTGTGGGCGACAGCGGTGGCAGGCCTCTTCCTGAGCTGGCAGTCGGCGGTCGCCACCGGCCTGATCGCCGGCGCCATCGGCCTGGCAGCCTGGCGCAGAGCGTGGTGGACGAGGACCTGCGCGATAGCCCTGCTGATCTCCGGACCGGTGGCGGCGGCCTGGGTGGGCAGCAACGTCCTGAGAGCCGAAACCCACCCGCTTCGCCTGGCCGCCAACGAAGGCCGCGCCACCACCCTCACCGCCGAGCTCACCACCAGACCGCGGGGCATCAGGGCCGCGGGCTTCGGTGGACACCAGGCCGGAGTGGACCACGTGGTCATCACGGCGACCGCGAACGGCGCCCAACTGGTCCTGCTCGCTCCAGCGGCCAAGTGGCGGGACCTGTTGCCAGGCCAGAAAGTCACGGCCAAGGGCACGCTCGCGCCGCCGCGAGCCGGCGACCTGACGTCGGCACTGTTGAGGGTTCGCGGGCCGCCGATCGACCCTCAGCCGGCACCGCCCTGGCAACGTTGGGCGGACGGCCTCCGGGACGGTCTGCGCGACGCCAGTGCGGTTCTCGACGACGAAGAAGCAGGACTGCTGCCCGCGCTCGTGGTGGGCGACACCGAACAGATGGTGCCGCGCATCGTGGATGAGTTCCGCACCGCGGGCCTCGCTCATCTGCTCGCGGTGAGCGGCGCGAACCTCGCCATCGTGTGCGGCGCGGTGTACCTGCTCGTCCGGCGGTTCAGGACCGGGCCACGCACGGCAGCGGTGGCGGCGATGGTGGCACTCGTCGGGTTCGTGCTCCTGGCGGGGCCTGAACCCAGCGTCCTCAGAGCGGCCGTGATGGGTGCGGTTGCGTTGCTGGCGTTGGTGTTGGGACGACAGCGGTCCGCGTTGCCGAGCCTCGCGGCCGCGGTGCTCGTGCTGGTGCTCGTCGATCCCGCGCTCGGAGGCGATCCGGGTTTCGCGTTGTCGGTGGTGGCCACGGCGGCGTTGGTGCTCGTCGCGCCGAAGTGGGCGCGGGCGCTGAAGGAACGTGGCATCCCCAGCGGGCTGGCCGAGGCGATCGTCATCCCCACGGCCGCGAGCCTGGCCACCGCTCCACTGGTCGCCGGGTTGTCCGGCCAGGTCAGCCTCATCTCGGTCGTGGCGAACCTGATCGCCGGGCCGGTGGTGGCGCCGGCGACGGTGCTGGGTGTGATCGCGGCGGTCGTCGCGCCGATCTGGCCCGGAGCGGCCGAACTGGTCGTGCACGTCGCGGGACCCGCGATCACCTGGCTGGTCCAGGTGGGACGGCAGGCAGCAGGCGTGCCCGGCGCGTCGGTCGGCTGGCCTGAGGGCTGGGTCGGGGCGATCGCGCTCGTCGTGGCCATCGGCACGGCGGTGTTGTTGCTGCGGTTCAAGAAGACGCGGGCGCTGGTGGTCGCGGTGCTCGTGGGCGGGTTCGTGGTGCTGGTGCCGCTGAAGGTCGTGGCACCGGTGTGGCCGCCGGACGACTGGAAGGTCGTCAGCTGCGACGTGGGTCAGGGCGACGCGCTGGTCCTCGCGACGAACGACGCCGACCGGGCGGTCGTGGTCGACACCGGCCCCGATCCCGGTGCGGTCGACCGGTGCTTGAAGACGTTGGGAATCAAGAGGATTCCGCTGGTGGTGCTCACGCATCTGCACGCGGACCACGTCGGCGGACTGCAAGCGGTGCTCACCGGGCGTGCGGTGGGCGCGGTGGCGGTCGGGCCTCTCAAAGAGCCCGCGTGGGCGTGGCGGGAGGTGAGAAGGCAGGCCGCCAAGCACGGCGTGCGGGTGGTGGAACCGAAGGCGGGCGAGCGGTTCGCCTGGCCCGGACTGGAAGTGGAGGTGATTGGCCCTCGACGGCCACCGGCCGCCGGCGACACGAACACGACGGTGAACGACTACTCGCTCGTGCTGAAAGCACATACGAGAGCAGGCCGTGTGCTGCTCACCGGTGACGTCGAACTGGCCGGCCAGGCGGCGTTGCTGGGGGAGCGGGACCTGAGAGCCGACGTGCTCAAGGTGCCGCACCACGGCTCGCGGTACTCGCTGCCCGCGTTCCTCAAGGCCGTGCGGCCGCGAGTGGCGCTGGTGAGCGTCGGCACGGGCAACCGCTACGGCCACCCGAGCCCGCACGTGATCAACGAGCTGCGTGCGGGCGGCGCACTGGTGTTGCGCACGGACAAGGACGGCGACCTGGCCGTGTTGCCGGGAAACCGAATCGTACGAAGGAGAAGAACATGGTCTGGATCAGGCTTCACAACGCGCGCTACCCGATTCCCGGTGGCACGCCTGGCTTCGCGTGGGCGATGTGGCAGCCGGGCTACACGGCGACCCCGTGGCCGCACGACGAACTCAAACCCGATTTCGGTTACTACATCTGCGAAACGCTCGAAGACGGCACCCGCGCCCTCACCTACAAGGCGACTCTCACGCACGTGCTGCCGCCGACCGAGGCCGCCAAACCGGAGGAGGCGTACGACCTCGTCGCCGAGCACGTGTTCGACGACGACCTGCGAATCGCGCCGAACGTGTGGCACGACTACCACTACAACCTGCTGAAGGCGGAAGCCCCGTGGCCGCAACGAATCGTGGCGTGGCGCGCGAACGTCGAACCGTTCGGCCCGCACGTGATGGACGGCCTGCAACGATTCCCGCGCACAGGCTGGACCAAGACGGACGAGATTGCCTTGTGACACAACGCGTTCAGTGACAGTGGTCGAGGAGGCCTTCGGCTAACGGCAGGGAAACTGGGTCGCTCCACGGCCATGGCGGCCTGTCTGGAACCGATTGCCAGGTGAGGTGGACCACGGTGAACCACGCGGGGTCTTCCTCGACGCTGTAGAGCACGTCGTCGCAACGATCGCAGCGAGCGATCGCGGCGACGGTCTTGCCGACCAGCGGGTGTCCGTCAGCGACTTCGGTCCGCAACTGGGCGTCCAACGCGGCCTGGGTCTCGCTGTGGGCGATGAAGGCCCACAGCCGAGGAAGCGGTCCGAGCGCGGAGAACAGGTAGTCGTGCTCGCGGAGCGATGGTCCGCCGTCGGTCCACGAGCTCGTGTCACCTTCGAGCCGCCAAGCTGGGCGCCCGCAGGTCTCGCACTGCCGAAGCTCGCGGATCTCCTTGCGGCGCGCCCTGATCGGGTCGTCAGGGGAGGTCTGCCTGACGGTCCGGCCCGTGAGTGGCCCGGAGCAGGAAGGGCACCTGTCCACATCCACAGCATGACAGGACTCGGCCAACACAAGCTGGCACAACGCGGTCCGGGGACGCGTGAACGTCCCCGGACCGGAAGGAGAGGTGATTAAGCCAGCGCCTTGATGACGGCTTCGGCCGACGGCGGCACCGTCGCCCGCGGCCCGATCGTGTCGCCGAGCGCGTCCAGCGTCTTGAGGCCGTCGCCGGTGATCAGCAGCACGGTCTCGCCGTCCGGGTCGAGCTGTCCCGACTCGATCAGCTTCTTCGCGGTCGCCACGGTCACGCCGCCGGCGGTCTCGGCGAAGATGCCCTCGGTGCGGGCGAGGAGCTTGATGCCCTCGACGACCTCTTCGTCGGTCACGTCCTCGATGGCGCCACCCGTGCGGCGGACCGCGTCGAGGACGTAGGGGCCGTCGGCCGGGGCGCCGATCGCCAGCGAGCGGGCGATGGTGTCCGGGCGGACCGGGCGGATGACGTCGTGGCCTTCCTTGTACGCGGCGGACACGGGCGAGCAGCCGGTGGCCTGGGCGCCGAACACGCGGTACGGGGTGGCTTCGACCAGGTCGAGCTGGCCCAGTTCGCGGAACGCCTTGTCGACCTTGGTGAGCTGTGAGCCGGAGGCGATGGGCACGACGATCTGGTCGGGCAGGCGCCAGCCGAGCTGCTCGGCGACCTCGTAGCCGAGGGTCTTCGAGCCCTCCGCGTAGTACGGGCGGACGTTCACGTTCACGAACGCCCAGTCCTCGTGCTCCGCGGCGAGTTCCTGGGCCAGGCGGTTCACGTCGTCGTAGTTGCCGTCGACGGCGATCAGGGCGCCTTCGTAGACGGCGCTCATCAGGATCTTGGCGCGCTCGAGATTGGAGGGAACGAGGACCACCGACTGCCAGCCGGCGCGGGCTGCGGCCGCGGCCACGGCGTTGGCCAGGTTGCCGGTGGACGGGCAGGCCAGCACCTTGAAGCCGAGCTCGCGGGCGGCGGCGAGCGCTACACCGACCACGCGGTCCTTGAACGAGTGGGTGGGGTTGCCGGTGTCGTCCTTCACCCAGACCTTGCGCACACCCAGGGCCTTGGCGAGGTTGTGGGCCTCGACCAGGCGGGTGCCGCCGGGGTCGGTGTTCGGGTGCTGTTCCACAGTGGACGGAACGGGGAGCAGGCCGCGGTAGCGCCAGATCGACCTGGGGCCGGCTTCGATGTCCTCGCGCCGGATCTTCCCGAAGTCGTAGGCCACTTCCAGCGGCCCGAAACACTCCAGACAGGCGTACTCCGGAGCGAGAGGAGTCTCATTTCCGCACTCACGGCACAGCAGTGCACGGGCGGGGCCAAGGTCGAACTTCGTGCTCGAGGGCACAGTGACAGCAGTCATCGCGAGGTATCTCCTCATCTTTCCCGCGAAATCGAACGGGTCGGAATTGGCACCGTGATCGCCTGCGCGTAGCGCTGACGCCGGTTGCCGGGGCTTCGTCGGGCCGTTCCCTCTGCCCCTCTGGATGAAGGTGTTCAGTTGTGGGCACCAAGCTACGGCAACCGTCGGTTGCTCAGCCACCAACGTCCACGATCCGGGACGTGGGAGGATGCGGAGCGTGAGCGCACCGGAGTCACTGCACCTCGTCGTCGGCGAGGAGGAGTTGCTGGTCGAACGTGCTGTTCGAGCGGCTCTTGAGGCGGCACGCGAGGCCGATCCGACCGCCGATCTGACCCGTGTGCAGGTGACTGATCTCACGCCTCCGGAGCTGGCCGAACTGGTCAGCCCGTCGCTGTTCGCGGAGGGCCGGGTGATCGTCCTGCAGAACGCGCAGGACATCGGCAAGGAGGTCGCCGACACGGTGCTCTCCTACGTCAAGGCGCCCGCGGACGGGGTCACGCTCGTCGTCCTGCACACGGGCGGTGGGCGCAGCAAGGCGGCCAAGGACCTGCCCGGACAACTGAAGAAGGCCGGTGCCGCGGTCACCGAGTGCGGCAAGATCACCAAGCCCGGTGATCGGGAGGCCTTCGTGCGCAACGAGGTGCGGCGGGCGGGCGGCAAGATCGACGCCGAGGCCGTTGCCACGCTCATCGACGCCGTGGGCACGAACCTGCGCGAGCTCGCCGCGGCGTCGTCGCAGCTCGTGTCGGACACCGACGGCAAGGTGACGGTCGAGGAGATCCGCCGGTACCACCAGGGCAAGGCAGAGGTGACGGGGTTCGCGGTCGCCGAGAAGGCCGTGACCGGTGACCGGGCGGGCGCGATGGAGGCGTTGCGCTGGGCCATGCAGCTCGGCGTGCCGCACGTGCTGGTCGCGGACGCCCTGGCGGACGCGGTGCGCACGGTCGCGCGGGTGTCCGCGGTGGGGCGAGCAGATCCGTTCAGCCTGGCCGGCCCGCTCGGCATGCCGCCGTGGAAGATCAAGAAGGCGCAGGCTCAGGCCCGCGGCTGGGATCAGGGCGGTCTCGCCGACGCGATGCAGGTGGTCGCGGGGCTGAACGCGGACGTGAAGGGCGTGGCGGCGGACGCCGACTACGCGCTCGAGCGCGCGGTGCTCAGGATCGTCGCCGCCCACGGCCGTCGCTGACCAACGCGGGATCCCGATCAGGTGCTGCGCGCCGGTGAAGCCGGGCACGACGCCGATGGTCCAGGTGAACGTGTCGGTCCCGGACAGGCCGTCGACCATCCGCCGCAGTTCCGCGCGTCCGTACATGCGCAGGAACGACACGACGCTGTCGAAGAACATCATGAACGGCAGCACCGGCACGACGTAGGTCAACGCCAGCCGCAGCAGGTAGCGCGGCAGGGAATTGCGTTGGAACGGCGCGGAGATCAGCGCCATCAGCGTCGTCAGGAACGGGAACAACAGCGGATAGACGAACGACCGCCTGGTGTCCACGACGACGATCGGGGAGCGGGTGTCGACGGCGTTCTGCAGCATCCGCGTGGCCAGCGGCGGCGGGAAGTGGTGGAAGGCGCCGTAGATCGTGCGCGTCCCCTCGACCGAGCAGTCCGTGGCGTCAACGGACGACGACTCGTGGTCGACCGAGCAGCACGAGTCGGGCACCGCGCGCCGGTTCGAAGCTTGAACCCGTTGGAACGCAGCCACGTTCGGCACCAGGTCGGTCAGCGTGACGCGGGTGTGGATGCCCTCGCGATGCAGCCGGCGCTGGATCAACGGCACCGGCCCGCCCGATCCCGCGCACAGGTCGACGATCCGGTGGTCGGCACCGGAACGCAGGGCGAGCGCCAACGGGACCGCGTACTCCCGCGCGGCGTCCGTCAGCCGCTAGATGAACGCGATGGACTCCGTGTGCAGGGTGCACAGGACGGGTGGCGTGCCGTCGAGGTCGTGCAGCTCGACGAAGTCAATGCGCGGGAGCGATTCCATGGCTCCTGTGCCTACTGGTCAACCGGACCGGCAGTCCATCCGCCGGAAAGGGCAGACCGCGGCGGTTCCACGGGATCTCGTAGCCGGCCTCGACGGACCACTCGAAGCGCTCCAGCAACTCCCGCATCACGGCGTCGACCACCATGCCCGCGAAGTGCATCCCGATGCACTTGTGCACACCGCCGCCGAACGGCAGCCAGGCGTACCGGTGCACCTTGTCCTCGGCGCGCTCCTCGCTGAACCGCATCGGGTCGAACGCCATCGGGTTCGTCCACAGCTCGTGCATGTGGTGGTTGAACTGTGGAATCGTCTGGACGTAGCTGCCAACGGCCAGCGGATGTCCCAGCACGCTGGTCGGCCGCACCACGCGCCGGACCAGGTGCGGCAGCGGCGGGGCGAGCCGCAGCGCCTCCTTGCGCACCAGTTCCAGCGCGGAGCCGTCCTCACGGCACCGCTGCTGCCACTCGGGGTGCCGCGCCAGGTAGTACATGATCGTCGACAAAGCGATGGTCGACGTGTCCCGCGCCGCCAGCAGCAACAGGATCATGTGGTTGACCACGTCCTGAGCGGTGAACCGGTCGCCGTCGTCGGTGGCGGCCGCGCAGAGCATGCTGAGCAGGTTGTCGGCGGGCCCACCGGCGGCGCGCCGCTCGGCGACCCACGCGCCGAAGATCGTCTCCAGGCGCCGCCGGGCCGCCAGCCCGCGAGACCAGCTCAGTCCGGGGAAGCGGAAGCGCACGGCTCCCGTCGAGGCGCGCAGACACGCTTCGAACAGCCGGTTCACCTCGTCGGCCTCAGCGCCGAGCCCCGAGCCGGTGAGCACCTCGGACGTGAGGTTGAAGATCATCTCGCGCACCGCCGGGTACGCCTCGAACCGGGCGCTGACCGGCCACGACGCCAGCTCACGCGCGACTGCCGGGGTCATCCGCTCGCGATAGGCGCCCAGCCGCGCCGGCAGGAACGCCTGCTGCATGATCCGCCGATGGTGCAGGTGCTCGTCGAAGTCGAGCAGCAGCAGGCCGCGGTGGAAGAACGGCCCGATGAACCTCTCCCAGCCCCCGCCGTTGGAGAAGGCCTTGTCCCGGTTGAGCAGCACTTCCTCGGTGGCGTCCGGGCCCAGCGCGACCGTCATCCGCACGGCGAACATCGGCACCGTCGACACCGGCCCAAACCGGTCGTAGCGGTCTCGCGCCCAGTCCACCGGGCTGCGCATGTACTCCAGCGTGTCGCCGAGAAAAGGCACCTTCATGTTCGGACGCTGTCACGCACCGCACGCGCCAGGCCACCGAAACAGCGAGAAGGGCCCACTCAACGGAGAGTGGGCCCTTCTCAGAGGCTCAGAGCGAGATCAGCCCTCGAGCTTGTTGGCGCGCTGGGCCATCGCCGACTTCTTGTTGGCGGCCTGGTTGGCGTGGATGACGCCCTTGCTGGCGGCCTTGTCGAGCTTGCGGGACGCGTCCTGCAGCAGCTCCAGGGCCTTCGCCTTGTCACCGGCCTCGGCAGCCTCGCGGAACTTGCGGATGGCCGTCTTCAGGGACGACTTGACCGACTTGTTGCGAAGGCGAGCCTTCTCGTTGGTCTTGATCCGCTTGAGCTGGGACTTGATGTTCGCCATGCGACATCACCCTTCTTGTCGAAACCGGAGTTCGTGACGCGCTTGATCGGCACCGGCAGGACAACTTCTCCTGGGCCGGCTCTCCTCCACGGCGGAGTGCCGCGCGTTCACGACGACGAAGGATATCAGGCCTGTTCAGCGCACCGTGAACGCGGCCTTCTCCGCACCCACCACGGCCTCGTACCCGCCACGCGCGACCTCACGCCGCCCGTCGCCGTCCACATCGCCCACGGTCAGCGCCAGCTGCTCCAGCTTGAACGACACCTCGACCTGCTTCGACTGTCCCGCAGCGAGTTCCACGCGGGCGAAGCCCACCAGCCGCTGGTCCGGCGTCAGCACAGGCGAGGCCGGCTGACGCACGTAGACCGGCACGATCGCCGTGCCCGCACGCCCACCGGTGTTCGCCACCGTGAACTTCACCACGCCGTCACGCCGATCAACCGAAACCGCCGCACCGGACGTGGTGAACGAGGTGTACGACAGCCCGTGCCCGAACGCGTAGAGCGGGTCGTACTTCGCGCCCGCCGACGTGTTCGCGCCCGGCAGCTGGTCGTAGGTGAGCGTCGGGTCGCCCAGCGCCTTCGGCCACGAGATCGGCAGCTTGCCGCTCGGGTTCACCGCGCCGAACAGCACGTCCGCGATCGCCCGGCCACCCTCGCTGCCCGGCAACCAGCCCGCGACCAGCGCGTTCGCGTCCGCCGCCCCGCCGAGCACCTGCGGACGTGCGGTCAGCAGCACCACGACCACCGGCTTGCCGGTCGCCTGCACCGCGTCGACCCAAGCCTGCTGCTCCGGCGTCAGCACCGGGTTCTCCGTGTCGGCAGGACCCTCCGCACCAGGCTTCTCACCCAGGACGACCACTACCGCGTCCGCGCCGGCAGCCTCAGTGACAGCCGCCGCAGGAGTAGCAGCGTGCACCACGGACGCACCAGGAACGGCCTCACGAACACCGGTCAGCACCGTCGCGGTCGGCGGCAGCGGTGAGTCGTCCGGCACCCCCTGCCACTCCACGGTCCAGCCACCGAGCTGGCGGCGCACGTCGTCCGCGGTCTCGCCGGTCACGACGATCTTCTTCGCCGCGGAAGACAGAGGCAGCACGCCGTCGTTCTTCAGCAGCACGGTGCCCTCGGCTGCCGCCTTTCGAGCCAGATCCCGGTCGACGTTCACCACGTTGCCGTCGGCCTTGGCCGGGTCGACGTACGGCTTCTCGAACAGCCCCAGGTCGAACTTGAGCTTCAGCACCCGGCGCACCGCCTGGTCGATCCGCCCGCGCGACACCGAACCGTCGCGAACGTTCGCCAGCAGCAGCGACGTGAACTCGGCCGCGTTCGACGGCTCCATCGCCATGTCCACACCGGCGTTGACGCTCATCGCGATCGCCGTCTTGTAGTCCGGCGCGACCTTGTGCCGGTCCACCAGGTACTTCATGTCCTGCCAGTCCGAAACCGCGACGCCCTTGAAGCCCATCTTCTCGCGCAGCTGCTTTTGCAGCATGTACTTCGACGCGTGCACCGGCACACCGTTGACCGAACCGGAGTTGATCATCACCGTGCGCACGCCCGCGTCGAACTGCGCCTGGAACGACGGCAGCACGACGTCCTGCAGCTGCCGGATCGGAATCTGGGCGGCAGCGCGGTCGTGCCCGTTCGCCGGTGCCGAGTAGCCCGCGAAGTGCTTCGCCGTCGCGGTCAACTGCGCCGTGTCGTCCACACGGGACTGTTGCCCGCGCACGTTCGCGGCGGCCAGCTGACCCGACAGGAACGGGTCCTCGCTGTACGTCTCGTAGTAACGGCCCCAACGAGTGTCACGCGCGATGTCCGACACCGGCGCGAAGTTCCAGAACACACCCGTCGCGCGCAACGCCTTCGATGCGGACACACCGATCTGCTCCTGCAGAGCGGGGTTCCAAGTCGCGCCGAGCCCGATCTGGTGCGGGAACATCGTTGCGGAGATGACGTTGTTGTGCCCGTGCACACCGTCCGCGCCGTAGATGATCGGGATCTTCAACCTGTTGTTCTCCAACGCATAGCGCTGGATGGCGTTGTTCATCTCGGCCCACGCTTTGGGCGTGTTCTCGAGCGGCGCGTCACCACCGCCGGACAGGATCGAGCCGACCTTCGCGTCCTGCAGCACCGCCTTCATGCAGGACTCGACCAACGCCCCGTTGACGTTGTTGCAGTCACCGCGCAGCTTCCCGACGCGGATCTGCGCCATCTGCCCGATCTTCTCCTCGAGCGTCATTCTCCGCAGCAGGTCCTCCACCCGCCGCTCGCTCGACGCCCGAGCGTCCAAATAGATCTCTTTGCCCGCCGCCAGACCACCAGCCGGTGTCAGCGACGCGAACAGCACAGCAACGCCCAGCACGCCGAGACCGGCGCGCTTGCGGGAAAACAAAGACAAGACTCCTCCACGTTCCCGTGCGCCCGCCGCACACGATCGCGTGGAGGAGTCGGACAAGAACACCCCCGAACGGAGGAACTCCGTGGAAGCGGTTTCATGCTGGTGAAACGCCTGTTCAGTCGCCCGGAATGCTCCGGGTCGACGACTGTTTTTCATCCATCAGCCCGACCGCACGCGCTAGTCGGTCTGATCGTCCTCGGCCTTGTGGTCAGGTTCCTTCGGCGGACGGCCGCGCCGAGGCATCTTCTTCGCCTCCTTGGGCAGCCGGCCCGCCTCCGACAGCGCACGTCGCAGCAGGAACTCGATCTGCGCGTTGGTGCTGCGCAGCTCGTCGTTCGCCCACCTGCTCAACGCGTCGTGCACCGCCGGATCCAGCCTGAGCAGAACGCTTTTGCGCTCAGCCATCAGGTGTAGAGCGACCCTGCGTTCACCACGGGCTGAGTGGATCGGTCACCGCACAGGACGACGAGCAGGTTCGACACCATCGCCGCCTTGCGCTCCTCGTCGAGCTCGACGACGTTCTGCTCGGAGAGCCGCTGCAACGCGAGCTCGACCATGCCGACCGCGCCTTCGACAATCCGCGTTCGTGCCGCCACGACCGCGGAAGCCTGCTGCCGTTGCAACATGGCGTGCGCGATCTCCGGCGCGTACGCGAGGTGCGTGAGTCGCGACTCGATCACCTTCACGCCCGCGGACTGCACCCGTGCGGCGATCTCGATCACGAGCGTCTCGGTGATCTCGTCCGCGTTCTCCCGCAACGACAGCCCGGACGCCTCGTGGTTGTCGTACGGGTAGCTCGTCGCGATGTGCCGTACGGCGGTCTCCGTCTGGATGCCCACGAACCGCACGAAGTCGTCCACTTCGAACCGTGCGCGCGCAGTGTCCTCGACCTGCCACACGACCACGGCCGCGATCTCGATCGGGTTGCCGTCGGCGTCGTTGACCTTGAGCGCCGTCGTCTCGTGGTTGCGGATCCTGGTCGAGATCTTCTCCCGCGTGGTGAACGGGTTCACCCACCGCAGACCGTCCGTGCGCACCGTGCCCACGTAACGGCCGAAGAACTGCAGCACCCGCGCCTCGCCGGGCGCGACGGTGAACAGGCCCCGCATGATCAGCGCCGCCGCCAGGAACAGCAGCACCATCACGACCAGGATCCCGGCCGACGGCGTCCCGCCCACGTCCACCGTGCTGATCACGGGGTCCACCAGCACCCACACGCCCACCGCGAACACCACCAGTCCTGCGAGGAACATCGGCAGACCGGGCAGCTCCCGCGCGTGCTTCTCACGCACGACAGGTGCCGGCATGTGCACTGTCGTTTCGATGGTTGCGCTCATCCAGACCCCCTAGCGAAGTAGTATCTAAGTGATATCACTTTTCTGACATGATCGCCAGCCGGGTCGCGTGCGGGGTGTGGGTCAGCGCGGGATGTCGGTGACCGGACACGGATCGGGCGGATGTACGCCGGCACAGCCCTTCGTGATGGCGAGCAACTGCGGAGGGGTGTCGTTCGACGCGGTGACGACCGAAGCGATCAGCTGTTCTGACGATCTCGGCTGCCGGTTTGTGATAGTCCAGTTGGCATGAGGGCGAAGAAGCAGCGTGTGGCCGCGTACGGGGTGTGCATCAACGACAACGACGAGATCCTGCTCGCGCGCTTCATCGCGCGGGAAGGCAGGCAGTGGATCCTTCCCGGCGGCGGAATCGACCACGGCGAGCACCCGTACGACGGCGTCATCCGCGAGTTCGAGGAGGAGACCGGCTTCGACGTCGAGGTGGTGCGGCTGCTCGGCATCGACTCGGAGTTCCGCGAGGAGCCCGACCGCGACTACCACGCGCTGCGGATCATGTACGAGGTTCGGATCGTGGGTGGCGTGCTGCGCCACGAGGTGGGTGGCACGACCGATCTTGCGCAGTGGTTCCCGCTCGCAGACATCGGACAACTGGAGCGCATGCCGTCGGTTGATACGGCCCTTGGCTTGTACCGAACTACCCCAGCTGCCGGAATCTTGCGGTAACTTACGTCTACCGCCGCCGACGACCCATCAATGGAGTTGGCGAATGATCCGATCACTGGCCGCAGTCGGCGCGGTTGCCCTGCTGGCCTCCTTCGTCCACGTCCCTGCCCATGCGGCTGTCGTCGGCGTCTCGACCGTGTCCTCCCTGCAGGCCGCGATCGACTCCGCCCGGCCAGGTCAGCGCCTCGTGCTCGCGAAGGGCGTGCACCTGGCCGACCAGCCCGTCAAGATCACCAGGTCCGACATCACCGTTGCCGCGCAGACCGTGGGCGGCACGGTGTTCACCAGCGGCGGCTTCCAGCTCGGCGCCGTCAAGAACGTGACCATCGAGGGCTTCGTCTTCGACGGCACGAGCAAGCTGGACGTGCCGGTCGAGGCGCAGGCCACGCGCATCACCCGCAACACGTACTCGGGCAACAAGGACGGTGCCTCGCTCAGCGTGAGCGCCGACGACGTGCAGGTCGACCACAACACGTTCCAGAACCGCACCAACGAGGGCGTGTACCTGCAGATCACCGGGCCCGGCAGCGACATCGCCAAGCGGACCTGGATCCACCACAACTACTTCTACAACCACCAGTTCTCCGGTGCGAACGGCGGCGAGTCGATCCGGCTCGGCTACAGCCACAAGCAGTCGAAGTCGGCGAACGCGATCGTCGAGCACAACCTGTTCGAGAAGGCGGACGGCGACGCCGAGGCCATCTCGGTCAAGTCGTCGGACAACACGGTCCGCTTCAACACGATCCGCAACAGCAAGGGCTACATCGTCTTGCGCCACGGCCACCGCACCACGGTCGAGGGCAACCTGCTCTTCAACAGCGGCATCCGGTTCCACGGCAACGACCACAAGATCTACAACAACTACGTGGAGAGCACCCGCGACCGCGCGATGGTGTTCGGCTCCGGCAAGGAAGCCGACAGCGGTCCCACCTCGAAGCTGCACGACCGCCCGGACCGCGTGACGGTCGCGTTCAACACGCTGATCGGCACCGGTGCCGTGGTCGACAGCGACGGCGGTGACTTCAAGCCGAAGGACTGCGTGCTCGCGAACAACATCATCCGCGGCTCGTCGGGCGGTGTCGTCTCCATGCACAGCGGTTCGACCGTGAAGTACGAGGGCAACGTCATCTGGGGCGGTACCGGCGGCAGCATGCCTTCCTCCGGCTACAAGTCCGCGGACCCGAAGCTCGTGCGTGACGCCAACGGCCTGCTGCGCCTCGCGTCGGGCAGCCCGGCGATCGACGCGTCGGCCGGCACCTACTCCTACGTGACGCGTGACTTCGACCCGCAGGCGCGCGTCGGCAAGCCGGACGTCGGTGCGGACGAATACAGCACGTCGGCGACGCGCAAGCCGCTCACGAAGGCTGACGTCGGACCTTCGGCGCCGTAACTGCCCCTGAGGGCAGTCATCGGATCCTTCTTCGCTGGACGGGGCAAGCGGCCTCCGCTGAACTGCCCCGTCTGTGCTAACTCCGCAGTACTTTCGGCCCACCGCTGCTGACGGGCCACCATAGGAGTTGGCGAATGATCCGATCACTGGCCGCAGTGGGTGCGGCCGCCCTGCTGTCGTCCTTCGTCCAGGCGCCCGCCGTCGCGGCGGTCGTCACCGTGTCGAGCGCGTCCTCCCTGCAGGCCGCGCTCGACACGGCAGTACCCGGTCAGCGCATCGTGCTGACGAACGGCGTGCACCGCGCCGACAAGCCGATCAAGATCACGAAGTCGAAGATCACCGTCGCGGCGCAGCGCGCGGGCGGGGCGGTGTTCCGCACCGGGGGCTTCGAGCTCGGCGCGGTGCGCGGCGTGACCATCGAGGGCTTCGTCTTCGACGGCACCAGCTCCCTCGTCGTGCCGGCGGAGGCCGAGGGGACCCGCATCACCCGCAACACCTACAACGGCGACAAGAGCGGCGCCTCGCTCACCGTCAGCGCCAACGACGTGGAGGTCGACCACAACACGTTCTCGAACCGCACGAACGAGGGCGTCTACCTGCAGATCGCCGGGCCTGACGGCAAGATCGCCCAACGGACGAAGGTCCACCACAACTACTTCTACAACCACAGCTACAGCGGGTTGAACGGCGGCGAGTCGATCCGGCTCGGTTACAGCTACAAGCAACAGCTCTCCGCCTACGCGGTCATCGAGCACAACCTCTTCGACAAGGCCAACGGTGATCCCGAGGCCATCTCGGTGAAGTCGTCGGACAACACGGTCCGCTTCAACACGATCCGCAACAGCAAGGGCTACATCGTGCTGCGCCACGGCCACCGCACCGCGGTCGAGGGCAACCTGCTGTTCAACAGCGGCATCCGGTTCCACGGGAACGACCACAAGGTGTTCAACAACCACGTCGAGAACACCGGTGACCGCGCGATCGTCTTCGGCAAGGGTTCGGAGACCGACAGCGGGCCGACCTCGAAGCTGCACGACCGGCCCGACCGCGTGACGGTCGCGTTCAACACCCTGATCGGCACCGGCGCCGTGGTCGAGGCCGACACCGGTACCTACGCGCCGAAGGACTGCGTGTTCGCGAACAACATCATCAAGGGCTCGTCGTCGAAGTTCGTCGACATGATGAGCGGCTCGACGGTGAAGTACGAGGGCAACATCATCTGGGGCGGCACCGCCGGCATCTCCTCCGGCTACCGGTCCGTCGACCCGAAGCTGGTGCGCGACTCCAACGGTCTGCTGCGTCTCTCCTCCGGCAGTCCGGCGATCGAGACTTCCGCGGGCACGTACTCGTACGTGACCCGGGACTTCGACCCGCAGTCGCGCGTCGGCAAGCCTGATGTGGGGGCGGACGAGTACAGCTCGTCGGCTTCCCGGAAGCCCCTGACTCCGTCGGATGTCGGGGTCTCCGCGCCCTGACGCGGGCATTTGTCCTGGTGGTCGCACGTTTCGCGGCCACCAGGACCCCCCGATTTGGAGATCGAAACGGGCTTGTGTAATGTTCTCTCTGCCAGCGCGGAACGGGCCGGAAATCAAAACCGGAACGAGCGGGGCACAAGCCGGAGAGAACAAGCCTCCTAGAGGCCGATTTGACACCGGCAAGCGAGACCAAATAAGCTTCAAACACACAGCCCCGGAAGTAAGTCAGCGTAAAGCTGATGTGACTGCGGTGTGCGCGTGTTCTTTGAGAACTCAACAGCGTGCC
>NZ_JAJAEG010000035.1:0-101806 GCF_047445655.1 Lentzea alba | reverse complement strand
GTAGTTTCCTTCAACCCGAGTTACACCGCTCGTTTGACACACCCCATAGTGTGTCAGCGGTCGTATCAGGTGCTTGTAGTCAGCGAGAAAGCTGTTCGAGCCTTGGTCGATCAGTTCGTCTGGGAGACGAAGCAGGCCCTTAGACGATTGGAGCGACGTACCACACTCGATCTCAACGTCCGCGACGACGAGGTGGCCTTCGCAGCCAACCATCTGATCTGGGAGATGAGGATCGAGGTCGGAGTGACGACCAGGGATGACCTCGACGAGTTCGAGGCACGCGAGCGGTACTAGAAGCTCCGACTGTCTGCCGTGTCCTCTGTATCCTGCTCAACGCGATACAGAAGACACCTTGTCAGTCTGATATGGACTCTTCAAAACTGAAGTGCACCAGCCACTTCAGCGAAAGAAGGTCCTTCGATGAACGCGAACACGGCGCGGGCGTTCACCGCGGCAGGCATGCTCCTCGCCGCCACGGCAGTCGGCATGATCGAGACCAACAGCCCCACTGCATCCGCGATCACTCCGCAGCGCTGCGGCTTCTATGCGCTCAACCCCGCGCAGGGCGAGAAGACTGGCGGCTACATCCACTGTGGCGGCAGTTTCATCCTCATCAAGTACCACTGGAGCACAGGCAGCACCGGCACGTCATGTATCGAGCCCTGGGGCAGCCGCCCCTTCTTCAGGGACGGCCCGCACAGGATCGTCAACGCCTACTACGTCACCACACCACCGAACCTCACCGGTCCGCCCGGAGACCAGAGGTGCTCAGTCAGCCAGCCAAGGGCATAAGCCCGTGCCAGCGCCGCAGGCTTAGCCCTGGCTTAAGCCTGCGGCGCTGGCACCTCTGCTGGTGATTGCGCCGACGCAACACACCTGCTCCTCGCTGATACGGCATCGACGGGCAGCAAGACGTTCAAACCTGTCGGTTCGGCGGCCCCTTTCGTGGTTGCTGTTGTGTGTGCTAGGGACGGATTCTCGTGCTCCTCACCGCTGATCCCTCCGCTCCAACCTGTCGGAGAAGATCTTCGAGCGTGATCAGCCCGCCTGCTGCCCTCACGCAGGGAATCGAGAGGGCTGACAACCTTGCCCATAGCAGGCGGTCGTGGTTCTCCGGCTCGTGCTCGCCTTCGACACAACGACGGTGATCTGACACCGCCCGCGCGAGGATGATCACGGTGTCGAGCAACGCCTTACGTTCCAGCGCCAACGCCGTGTCCCGCTCCTGGGAGCGCAGTTTCTTCAACGCCGGCTCCAGCTGGACCCGCCGCCGGTTGCACCGCTGACGGATCATGTTGGCTTGCGCGGTCAGAGTCGTCTGCCCCTCCTCCAGCAGTAGCGCCTGTCTCTTACTGATCTCCTTACTTCGCAACTTGCCCCGGACGCTCAGGGCCGCGGACTTGCCGAGCGCCAGTTGCTCCAATGCCTCGCAGTCGACCTGGCGCAGGATCCGATCCGTCTGCAGGACGTAGGGCTCTGCGGTCAGCAGGCTCCAGACTGTTTCGTTGTCGTCCTCTGCGAACAGCTGATCAACGATCAGGACGCGGGCTGCGCCGTCGTCATCGGGATCGTGCGCGACCGGAAGCTTCATGCCGATGTTCCTTGTTCTTCGGCTCGCTTCTGTGCGCTCCTGTACAGCCTCAACGCCTCCCGCGCTCCAGCCACACCGTCGGCGTTGAGCTGGTACCGACAACCCGCGTGAAAGTCCAGAGCGGCAGTATCGCCTTCGTCAGCCCAGCTGAGGTCCAGCCAGTTGCAAGATCGGATCGCGCGCAGCCGCGACGACGCAGAAGCAATACTGATCCCCATCGCCTCGGCCAGCTCCCGGACCGTGTGCGGTTCCTTCCACCGCAACAGCTCCCGCATCAAGTCGGCGCGCCGCCCATCCATCGTGATGGGAGTCGGTGCTTCTCCCCATTCCGCAGCCGTGCCCAAGGCGGTCAGGCGAAGGCACTTCACCGGCCTGCGCGCCTTACGTGCCGCGCCCGTTCTCCACGACACCGACAACCAACCGGCAACCGTGAACACATCGGTCACGTTATGCACCGTGGATCCCGGCAGACCCGTCGCCGCCATCACCTCCGACACCGACAGTCCGGTCTTCGGGTTCTCCTGGAACACCTTCAGCACCTGTGCCCGGACGTCCGTCCGCTGCGGCGGCCCACTCAGCCTGATCAACATGTCGAGTCCCTTCCATCCGGGGTTTCCAAGGCCGCACAGACAGCGTTTCCGTTTCACAGCAAATCCAGCAGCGAGTACGCCCTCGAGTGACTCCGCAGCAGCGGCGGCCCCTGTCGACCTCGCGACCACCTCGCCAGAAACAGCAGCAGCATGAGCACCTCCAGGCGCAGAAGCGACCGACGAGCCACACCTTCGCTCCCGGAGCGATCGCACGGCCCTGCCGCCCACGTACCCTCTGAAATCCGCTCGGTGCGCTGTGGTGGTGCTGACAGGCACCGTGTCTGCCCCCAGGGCGATGGCTGGCGGTCCCCACCGGCGCGCGCAGCGTTGGAAGTGACCAGGGACCGAGGCGAACGCCCTGCGCATCCGCCAGACCCCCATGGCCGTGTGAATCCGCTCGGCGTCAGCATCAGTGACGCGACCCGGCCTCACTCGCACGCCTCCGCTCCGAGACGCGCGGCTCTGCGGCACAGATAGTCGAGAAACTCTCGACCAGTGACAGCTGCACGTCGCATCGCCCGGAAGTGACAGTTGAAGAAGTCGATCGACACCTGATCACGCAGAACGACGTGTCCCTTCTGCGGAACTTCGGCTACCGCACGAGCCATGTCGATGACGCGGTACGAGATCGGTTCGGCCGGAACGTCCGCGCTGAGCGGAATCATCCCGATGGAAGTCTTCACCTTGACCAGATCAGCCAGGTGCTGGAGCTGCTCCCACTCCATCTGCGCCGGCAGGCCCGCGAGTCGCAAGATCGTCGATTCGCACAGCAGGAACACGTACTCGTGCTGCGGATGCCCGAGCCGGACCTGCCGTTCAACGAGCTCGTCCAGGCTGGCGCGTTGCTGCGCAACCGACAGCGCTCGCACCACGTGCCGATGAACAGCGTGCGTACGCAGGAGATCCGGCAGGCTCTGTGACGCCATCACGAAGACCTGGGCCGCCCTCGCCTCCATGTTCAGGGTCCGCTGCCAGCTTCTGCTGTGAGCTGGCGCGACGACGACCGTGGCCGTCGAACCGACTCTGTGCAGGTCATCGGCGAGCCGGAGGATCTCACCGCGGATGTCCGGATCGACGTATCCGATCGCGTTCAGGAAGGTCTCGATCTGCTCCCGTTTCGGAAGCACCGTCCCGTTCATCACCTTCGACCAGTAGGACTGGCCACGTCCAGCAGCCTCGCCCGCAGCTGTCACACTCAACTGCTTCTCGGCTTGCAGACGTTTCAGAAGGACCGTCAGTCTGCGCCGCGTCACCTCAGCATTCGACCCAGCACCAACCATCAGACAATACTCCAATTACTCAATTTCCCTGCAACACCACAGAAACAGTCGACCAGACTGGGACTGCTAGCCGATCTCTCGTTCTCCGACGGGCCGGAGGCCATCGCTCCGCGCGCACAGATCGTCCAGTGTGGGAAGGCTCTGTCAGGTCTTGTCCGTCCACTGTGGCCTTTCCGGCCGGTGAATCAATGCCGGTGGCAGTGATGGAAACGCCGCAGGGTGCGCGTGGCGCAGGCCGGCCACCAACCTGAGACTCATGTGATGTTCTCCCCTGGCATGAGCAGGTTAGTTGCAGTTGACCGCTCGGCGGCGCGCATCGCTTCCCCGAACCAGGACGCATGGCGGTCGAGCTTGCGTGCCGCCGCCGTCACGAGAACGGCCATCACCTCGAACGCGCCAGCTCCGCACATGACCGCAGCGGCTCGCCCGATGGCGCTCGCATCCCTTGCTGCGTAAGCGGATACCACGGCGGAGGCGACTTTCACGTTCTCGTGCCACGCAGTGCGATCGTCGTCGTCTACGTCCTCAGGGACCGTGAACGTGACCGGGAACTCGATCGGGCACACCAGCTGATCACGGGGAACACCATCAAGCAGTATCGCGGCCAGGACGCTCGCTGCGGCCACGACAGCTTGCTCTCCATGTGTGGCAATGATGTGGAGTGAGTCCTCGACCAGTTCAGGCTCGGCCCGCAGCTGATGACCCACGGCGCACACGGCCCAGCGGCGGCCGACGTCGGCTCCGGCATCGCGGCGCAGCCGAAGCTCATCGTGAACAATCTGCTCCGCACCGCACGGCACGTACGCACTGCCAGCAGCGTCATCAGAGGTCATCGGTTTCTCTTCGTTCGTTTTTGAGGGGTCACCGCGGGTCGCGGTTTCGCATGCGACGCGGGTTCACGATCGGTGACGCAGCCACGCCGGGTTGCCCCGACGGCGACTTCCAGGACCGGGCTTGTCGCAATGTGAAGCAGCGCGGCTCGCGTAGGTAACAGGACGGCGGGGTCTGCTGCTTGCAGCTCGCGCATTGTCCAGGCGAACACGGAACGGTAGGAGTGGCCCATGATCACTCTCTTCGGCCGCGTGCCGCTGATGTCGGATGGACACGTTGAGTTTCATAGGCCGGCCGTGCCCGCCGTCACGGTGTCGACGGCCAGGGCATCGAGGTCGAGGGTGAGCTCGGAGAGCTTGGCGCGCAGGCCGGGCGAGTCCGCTTCGCTCAGGGCCGCCCGTGCCGCAGGCATGACGTGGAGGTCCAACCAGTAGCTGTTCCGCTCACGCGTCTCCGGATCGCTGGATTCCGACGTGCCGGTCTCCTTGCACATTACTTCCGCGTGGTGCAGGCGGTTCAGGCCGGTGCGGGCGACCGCTGTCGAACACCGCGCGGCCTGCGCCATCTGGCGGACGCGCCACCGCCGGGTAGGCCGCGACAGCGCGACCCCCAGCACAACGTAGTCGCTGGTCATCAACCGTGCGTCAGTCTTCATCGGTAGAAATCCTTTCCGCCGCAACGGCATCCGCGTCGAGTGACGAGTCACTGGGGCGCGGGTGACTCGGCGGCAACGTTGCGTTCACCGCCGCCAGCTCGGCGGCCAGCGAGCGGCAACTCGGGCAGCCATCGAGGTGTTGCTCGACTCTTCTGCGGCTGTGGCACACCGCTTTACGTGTCCAGCGGCTCAGCCTGTCCACGATGCTCGTGCACCTAGGCGCACACCGAGTCCTGTCCACATGGGCCGCCAGGTACGCGATCCGGAGCTCATCCCAGGCCCGGTGCGCGCGGGCCGAGACCGCGTTCGCACGGATCCTCAGCAGTGGCGCAGCGCGTGCCGGGGACATGGCCAGAACCTCCGTGTACCACAGGACTTGTTGTGCCGTAGGCGATAGGCGCTCGTAGGCCCGCACCGCCAGCGCCTGATCCAGCCTTGCCTGCAGTGCTGAGTCCTGAAGGGACATCTGTCCGGTGAGGTCGTCGATGTCGGCTGGCGGATCCTCCATCGGCTGCTCCCGTTGCTCCTGTCGTGACCGGGTGTATGCGAGGCGCGTGATGGTCGTCAGCAAGTACGCGCGGACCGACTGGGTCGGACCACCGCCCGCGAGCAGGATCTCCAGCAACCGGGTGAAGCCGTCGGAGACCAGCGCGTCAGCTTCTGCACGGCCGCGCGCGAGCGTACGGGCGCGACGAGTCGCCGCCCCGATGTGCCGTTCGTAGAGCGGACCGAACGCGGCCACGGTCCCAGCGCGCACCCGTGCGGCCAACTCGGCGTCGTCGTGGTGCGTGTAGTCCGCAGTGACAGTCAGCATCGTCGCCCCCATCCCGACACACCCATCGTCTGAGGTACTGCCCCCTGATCAGCCACGGGTAGACGGTCCCGATGTGGGTAGCCGGCAGGCCGAGCGACACGGCGATCTCGGAGAGCCTCGCACCGGCCGCGTGCTGATCGGCTACAAACAACGCCCGCTCGTCTCGATAAACGCGATAGGTCAGCCACCACGAGATCAACACCCGCCCACGCCCACCACAGCCGAGGCAGGCATCGGCTTCTGCCGACTGCCGCCACGAGGGCGCATCTGAACCCCGGCCTCGGCTAGCCACCGGTGGACCGTGCCGTACGGACGACCAACGCTCTCAGCGATGACGCGGATGCTCTCGCCCGACCGGTAGCGCTTGGCGAACTCCTCGACGAGCTTTTCCCGCTCAGGCAGCGTCAACGTGCGCGGCTTGTGGCTGACCGGTGTGGGAACGGTCATCGTGATGTCCTCTCTGGACAGATGGGTTCGATATGAAGAGGGAGGGAATCGGTACTTGGTCCCGAAAGACGTGACCTCCACCAGCAGCGTCATGGCGCGAGTCCGATGATCAGCTTCCACACGAAGGAGAACCGGCTGTCGATCTTGATTCGGGCGATCAGCTCCTGCGCCGTGCTCGGCACCAGCACTTCGCGCAACAGGCCACGCACGTCCCAGTAGATGCGTGGCGACAACCGCCCTGCGGCAAGACCTTGCAAAAGGGCGGCATAGCGCCATATCTCGCGTTGTGCCTGCCGGTCATGCCGAGCCGATAGCCGGAGCGTGATCTCCCGGGCGGTGCGGTCGTCGCCAGCATCGTGGGCCAGCGTCATCCGCAAACACTCGCCGACACCGTGCAGAAACAAGCTGGCCATGCCATCGTCCAGGCCGGCAGCGAGCACGAGTTCGTCGTACACCTCGGTGTGCAGCGGATGCAGAGCATTCCTCAGCCGGTCCGACTGCACGATCAGGCCGCTGTCCGGGGAGAGCAGCCTCACCCACCAGTACTGCGGGACCAGCCGGTCCGCCTTGAAACACAACGTTCTGCACTCGTCAGGCTCATTGAGCTCCCGCCAAGCGAACAGCCCGCACTTGCCGCACCTGGTGATCCTCACTGTGCGCCCCCTACCTCGGGCATCACGGCACTAGCGCACGTCGAGCTCGGATTCGTCTCGGCAGCCGGGGCGTACTTGGCTTGTAGTGCCAGCACGTCCCAGCATTTCGGGCACCACCGCTGCAGCGGCACGTCGCGCGGGTCACGCGCCCGGCCACGGGTCACAAGCCGGTCGCAGTGCGCCCACCACAGGCCTCCTCGCAGCGGCGCCTGCTCGCGCTGGACTCGGTGGATCTGCTGATCGACTTCGCTCCATCCCTGCAAGGCAGGTCGTCCGCCGTCCGGCAGTTCTGGAAGCACGGTCGTCACTTCCGCGGAAGCCATGATCAGCGCTGAGGGTTCGCGCATCGGCTCGATGGGAGTAGTAGGCACGCCGTCCGCATCTACGCTGGACGGCCTCCCGGCGC
Organism: Lentzea alba; assembly: GCF_047445655.1. Classification (GTDB taxonomy): domain Bacteria; phylum Actinomycetota; class Actinomycetes; order Mycobacteriales; family Pseudonocardiaceae; genus Lentzea; species Lentzea alba_A. The sequence goes on along the minus strand of NZ_JAJAEG010000035.1, from coordinate 94,539 downwards.
GCTCAACAACTGCGGAAGCCGTCGTGAAAGACCGGATGAACGCCCGCCCCACTCCTTGCGGTGCCACGCCGGGCGCCACCGCAAGCAGGTAGGGCGTGAACAGCGGGTGATCTCCACGTTCACGGTCATCCCAGGCCCGCGCCGTCCACCTCACGTCGACCTCGATCCGCGGCGGGGCCGTCACGACTCGCGCTCCACAAGCCGCAACCGCCGCGCTCGCAAGGTGATCATTTCGATGTCGAAGCGACCCGAGGCCTGAGTACCAGTGAGATCGAATCCGTCAGGAAGCGCGCAACCAACCAGGTCATAGGTCGCGATGAGCAGTGCGTCGCCGCTGCGCGCGGGAACTGTCGAGAGCATCCACGACACAGAGGTGGGCTCGTAGCCTGGCCGCATCAGCCGCACAGGGAACGACGACGAGACCCATCGCCCGTCGTACGGCAGGACCCTGCCGCAGGTCACCCCTATAGGGACGCCAAAGCCGGAGATCGACACGGTCAGCAGGGTGCCGGGCATCGGACGGCCACCTCGACCGAAGGCATGCTCACGCCAATAGGCATCCGGCGTCTTCAACCACTCCGGCCCGGCCGACGCTTGAAGATCCGCCTTGAGGTTTGAGGCGGGTCGCACCTTCCGCTGAGGGGCGAACGAAGCCCCGAGGTCGCCGATTTCCTCCTGCAGCGTCGAGGTCTTGAGCAGCGCGCTCATAGCGCACCGCCAGCAGGCAGCCGGCACCGGAGGTCATTCGCGCGGACCTTCGCATGCGCCTTGACAAGCTCCCCATATGTCATCGTGAGCGCGCCACCTGCCGGATGTGTACCCGCTGCGCCACATCGGAGACGTCGGCGGAGGCAGATTCGGCACAACAAGTTCGTCGATCCACGGTGTCTCGCCGTGGCCCCCAGAGCACCGCATGCCCCGCACCATTGGCCGAGACCCATCGGAACGGCTCAAGAAGCGCGAGCCCGGTCAGCATGACGACCACCGCTCTGAGGGGTGCATGTTGCTCAACATCCACATGTCCACAGCCCGTGCGTAAAAGTTGTTCGCACGCCTTCTTTCGATACGCCGCAACCACTTCCGTGTGCGGCACTTGCGCCTCCAACCGACGGCTATCGCGCCTGCTGCCAGCACAACGACGACACCCATCGCGGCCAGCACAGTCAGCACACCTGCGTCCACTGCGCACCTCCAACGGCTGAGACCTGACCCGCCTCACCGCTTGACCTGTGGGGCGGTAAGGCGAGCCGGTCACCGGCGAACCGGCCACATGAATATAACACAGTCATATGACTAGCACCACGTGTCGATCGGGTGAACCGCTTGCCGCCCCTGCTCCAACGACGTGCACACTTGATCGGCCAAGCCAGATACAAGGGAGCACGATGGCCGACGAGCTCACACCCCTTCAGCGCCAAAGCCTTGAAGGCATAGCGGCTGTACTGCGCAAATGGCGTGACGAAGCCGGCCTGAACCAGAAGGTCGCGGCGGACAAGGCTGGGCACGGCTACAGCCAGAGCATGCTCAGCAGGCTTGAACATGCTGACCGCGAGATCACGCCGCGCCACATCCGCGACCTCGGACAGGTATATGGAGTCGACGAGCACGAGATCGACGTGTTGGTCCGGCAGCTCGAAAGGCCTGACGGTGACAGCATCCTCGTCACCCACGGTGACACAGTGCCCGGCTTCGCCAGCGACTATTTCGCCGACGAACAACGCGCCTCAGAGCTGGACGTCTACCACGGCAAGTACGTCTTCGGCCTGCACCAGGTGGCGAGCTACGTCCGCAGTTCGCGCGCCGAAGTCGACCCTGACTTGACCGAGGCTGATCTCGACCGATCAGAGGCACTTCGCTTGGACCGGCAGAAGTCCCTCTCGCGGGACAAACCGCTCAGGCTGAACGTGATCTACGACGAGGACGTCCTGCGGCGCAATATCGGTGGTGCCGCAGTCATGAGGGAGCAGATTGATCGGCTCATCGAAGAGTCGCATAGGCACCGCATCGAGATCGTTCCGCTCTCTGCCGGCGCCTACCCCTCAATGGGACAAGACTTTACGATCGTGCGGTTCGATGCGCTGCCTGGCAAGACCTACGCGTACACCGAGCACGGTCAGTCAGCGACCTACCACATTCGTGCACGACGAGCGTTCTACGAGAAGCGCTTCCTGCAGATCCGCCAGCGGGCGCTCTCGCCGGAGAAGTCGCGCGACCTGCTCGTTACGCTGAGAACTGACCTGTGGAGCAGTAACGAGAGGGGTTGAGGCATGCATGACCTCACCCGCGCCAGATGGCGCAAGTCCAGCTACAGCAGTGGTGATACCAACGGCCAGTGCATCGAACTCACGTCTCACGGCGCAGCCCGCGACAGCAAGAACCCAACAGTTGTGATCAAGCTTGACCTGCCGCAGTTCATCGCGGCCGTGAAGGCAGGCACGTTCGGCGCCTAAACTAGCGGCAGCTGTCCCAGGCGATTGGCCGCAAGGGACCGCTGCCGTTCTACCGCCGTTCGAGGTTACCGACAGTGACGCTGAGCTCCTGGATCATGGTGTGTCGACGCTTCGTGAAAACTGACCCCCAGCGGCCCTAGAACCCGAGGCCCCATGCGGGGTCAGGGTTCAAGAAGCGTTGACATGGTGTCCAGCACAAGACGGCTGTCGCGCCGACCACGCGGACCTTTGCTGCGTGATCCGTTTGTCGCTCGACCCATTCCGGAACCGGGCGAGCAGTGCGCCTAGCACCAGCTGACCACCAGTGGATGATGCGGGCATGGCAGGAGGAACCGTTCGCCCTCCAGAGCGGTGTCAATGATGCAGGTCGGTCGAAACTCGAGCGGGGCGATGCGATCTCGCCGCTAAACCGCTCGTGACCAGCGATTGTGTGATGAGACGGCCGCTGCTGCCAGCAAGCCTCGTGACCGGCATAGCAGTTGGCAGCGGCGTACTCGAGCACCAAACCGTCCCTGCCCCCGGCCTCGTCGCAGCCAAGAGCCGCACAGATCAGGGTTGGCCGGCAATTCGTGGTCACATACCCGCGGAACATGACCGCTTTGATGGCGCTAGCCAATTAACGCCGTCACCATTGCACAAGGATGGCTTCCTGTTACGTGCCGAGCAGGTGTCGGCGATCTCGCCACGCCAGACGCAGCAGCGTCAAGGAGCTGGCCGATAGCCGGGGCTCGAGTCGGTCGATCGCTTCGCCGGTGAACGGCATATCGGTTCGACCACCCTCGCCGACCACGCGTCCTTCGTCGTTGGTTGCCACTAGGCCGGTAAACAACCGGTCGAAGACCTCGTCGTCCACGACAGCAACGGTGCGTTGGCTCGCACCCAGGGTGAGGGCGTCCATGACAAGGCCGTAGTGCCAGAGCCGAAATCGGCCGTCGGCGCGAGCCTGGTCGAGGGAGCGGAACGGCTCCTGCTGGGCATAGTCGATGGAGCTGGCGCCAGCCCCGTCGTGTTCGGGATTGCCGAGAAACTCCTCCGAGTACTCCCGCATGATGTTGCGCCACAAGGAGAAATCGTTGTGCAGGTCGACTGCCGCGAGCGACGAGGGCTGGAACTCCCCTGAGGGCATCAGGGTGCACATGCCGCCGCCGTCGGCCACGGCGCGGCCGTCGCGCTGGTGCATCATGAATCGGTGCCCACCGCGCTGATCCTTGCGGATGGTCAGGGTGCTGATGCCGGGCGACATAACCAGCCGGTTGGGGTTGAACGGGTCGCTGATCGCCGAACGCAGGGGCAGCGCACTCCAGTCGGGAACTGCGCCACCTGATGCCAACCAAGCGGCCTTGAACTCGTGGGCGAGGCATTCCTTGATGTCGAACACTTCGAAGAACGTGGTGGTCCCGAAAGTCAGCGCCAGCCCGCCGCGCTGAGACACCTCCAGCAGGCGGTAGCTGAGTCGGTTTTCCAGTAGGCGCGGTCGTACGAGGTCCCGCACGGCCCGGCTGTAGTCGGCGTAGCGCTCGCCGCGGGCGGTTAGCGGCAACACGTGATCCACCGGCTCGAGCCTCGGCACCGGGTTCTGGGCATCGGAGAAGGTCAGGCGAACAGAATCCAGTTCCGCGGGTCTGTCCAGCAGCCAATCGGGGCCGGTCAGCACATGCCCGCCGGGTGCTCGCTGGCTGGCCGGATACAGCCACGCGGCCAGCTCCGCCAGCTCACGCCCGCGCGCCCCAGGAGCGCGGCGCACCCGAAGCCACTCCTCCTGACTCCGCCGGACATGCTCGGCGATCTCCGGGCTGAACAGGTCGGGCACGTCCCCTGCACCAGTGGACGGCGATGCGTCACCGGATAGAAGCGCGGCGAGCTCGTCGGTGGATACCTCCAGTGCTTGTGCGATCTTCGGGCGCATCCATGGTTGAGGATCCTGTGTCCCTCGTTCCCACCGGCCAACCGTGGACAGTTCGACCCCGATCTCCCGCGCGAACGACTCCTGGGTGAAGCCCAGCGCTTCACGCCTACCCGCCAGCCGCTCCCGTCGGGCCGCCATCCCGCCACGCCCACGTCGGCTTGTCACCATGGCGGCGCGCTGTCCATACAGCTCTGAGGCCACACGCCGGAGGACTCCATTCCAGCTGCGGCTCTGAAGACCTCCTGAGCACAGTCCATCAGCTCCCCCCGCGCGATGAATGCGGCCCGCCAATCTCCCACGATCATCACCTCGGCTCGTCGGTCGGTTGCCACGATAGCCAGTCACCGGTCGACCTTGATCACCTGCTCGGCGACCAGCACCTGTTCGGAGTACCACCTAGCCGGAAATATTTCCGCAGTTCAGAGCAGGTGCCGCCTCACCGTCGCCTCATCGCCGCCGTGTTCACGCCCTGGCGGAGATTGATCAGGACGACTTGACTGAGGCTCACTGCCGCGCTGGCTTGCGCGGAGATCGCCGCCGCCACGCTTCGCCGGCAACAGGGAGGACTCGCTGACACGAAACGACGCAAGCACGCCACGTAGCAGCGAGCTCTAACAAGATCGAGAGAGGGAGAGGAGAAACCGATGACCGCAGCAACGATCGAACACCCCGGCGTCGCCGCCAAGTCGCTCGAACTGCCGAGCACCGTGGCCGAGATGTTCGAGGGTGGCATCGACTGGAAGGTGCCGTCGCACACGGAGCAGTACTCGATGAAGAAAACCGCGGGTGACAAGGACACCCACACCGAGGAAGACGTGTTCGAGTAACGAAGTGCACTGGCACAGCTGCCGGAAGGTGATGCGGGCGCGACCACGTGCCCGCACCACCTGGGCACTTAGGAGTAGTCGATGCTGAAGTTCACCCTGGATTCCGGCGCGCCGGCTGAAGCTTGGCGGTGGGATGGGGCGCGATGGCACAACGGCCTCAGCTGGGTTGAGCCATACACACATGCCGTGCTGGAACAGACAGCGATCACCCATGGCGGAGCACTGCTCATCGTCACTCGTGAACGGCGGCGAGCCCCCCAAGAAGCCCTCTTCGTTGCGCCGCAGCGGATCCAGGAGGTCAGCCACTCAACCTACGAGCGTGTGCGGAAGGAATCCCTGGAGTGGCCGCTGGAGTTCCTCGTCCTCGAGTGCCACACCAACGGTGACGTGGAGGTCAAGGCAGGTTGTCTCGGAACGGCTCCGGTCTACCTTCTTGAGGATGGGCGCGCGCTTCACGGGTCATGGGATCTGCTTGACCTTCGCCACCTCACAAGTGCATCAGCACTCGTACCAAGAGAGGTCGCACGCCGCCTCACCCGGCACTACCGCTACACGACCGAGACAGCATGGCATGGGCTTCAGAGACTGACTGAACGCGCCACAGCGAGTTTCGGGCATCACGGCTTGACCATCAGCCACCCGGACGTCGCCTTACACTCACGCCCCCGCAGCCTTGCCTCCGGCGCCGATGTCCTCGGTGGCTACGAAACCATCCTGGAACACGTGGTCTCGCAGCGGCACTTCAACCCCGGCACAACGGCCATTGAACTCTCAGGAGGCATGGACAGCGCCAACGTCGCTATGGCGCTCGGCAAGCTATACCCTTGCGAACTCACAAGCTGCGCGCTGCTGCTGGGCGGTACGCCCGGCCCTCAACAGATCCGCCGCCGACGCCCACTCGTCGAACGATGCGGCTTCGACGACATCCTCGTATCGATCCTCGACTTCCTACCCCTCGCCCCTCACGGGCCGCGGCTAACACACCAGGTCAGCCCGTATGAGGAGCCGTACGTCGAGGGCTACTTCCAGATGCTGGCCGACCTCGCCGAGCGCGGCATCGATACGGTCTTCACCGGTATCGGTGGTGATGAAATGGTGTCTCTGACCGTCGATGAGAAGCCTCCATCGAACCTGCAGGAGATCCCGCATCATCCGAGTTGGATCAGCGAGCAAGCCATCAATGACCTGCGTGAGGTGGACGCTGGTGTGCTTCCGGCCGCAGTGGTCAGCGAAATGACCCTGATCGCTCACGCCTGCATCGCGCCGGGTTACCTTCGCGCTGGCATCTGGCCGATCTCGCCTCTGGCTTCGCCGGAGCTAATCCTCTTCGGTGAGTGGTTGCCCGTGGAGTGGCGCCGGAACAAGCACCTACACCGGGCTCGCCTTTCATCGCTCGGCTTCTCCGACGAGATCGCCAATCCGCCGATTCGTGAGGATTTCGCTCACGTGATCCAACAGGGGATGCGGCAGAACGGCCTGCCGCTGATCGAGCGCTACCTCAACGACTCGTTGCTGGTCGATACCGGATACGTGGCCCCAGATGGCCTGCGGGCCTGCTACGGCGAGGCTCTGACGGCCGACCCGATGGACACCGCAATCTACGAGTTCATCAACTGGGAGATCGGCCTGCGCACGTTCGACGCAGCTTGACCCCGCCGGGCCGGCGGACGGGCTCATGCTCCGTTCTGCCGCCAGTTCTCCTCGTCAGGTTCCACCATGTCGCTCAGGTCTGGCGGTGGAGGAAGCCGCGCGATCCATTCTGCGACCAGGTCGGCAACTTCGCCGACCTGGTTGTCGGCGATCCCGGTGTTCACCGTGAAGAAGGCGATGAGGCCTTGACCTGCCGTGTCGTGCCTGTCGCAGTTCGCGCACAGGCCGACCCTGCGTCGACCGCGGACCTCGACACCGTCCTCTCGCCGGAACGAGTGCGGTACATCGAGGAGCGCTAGCAGAGGACGGCCGCACCGATGGCACAGTGCGCCCTCTGACCGCGTCACCTCGATGTCCATCGTCACCGCTGAACGGTCACGCCGCGGATCGCCTTCAGCTCGCCCCAGAAGGACGGGCTCGGCTGCACTCGGTAGTCCTCCACCAGCAGCAGTTCCTTGGTCTTGTCGCGTCTCTGCACTTCCAGGTGGACCGCAACGTGGCCTTGGTGCGCCTTGAACGCCATCTTCAGATCCTCGACGAGCTCAGGCGTCAAGGTTTTGGTCGCTAGCCCGAGAACGACAGGCGGATCAGCATCGGGATTGAGTTCAGCATCGCTGATGTCGAGCACCACGACGCCGTCACCGAAGATCGCCATCTTGTCTTCACGCCAGTTGACCCGACCCTTAACGCAGACTGCGGAGTCGAGTTCCAGATCGTCCTTCAAGACCTCGTAGGACTTGGGGAAGAACAAGACTTCGATCGACGCGTCCAGGTCCTCGATGACCGTGATGGCCCAGGGCAGGCCGTTCTTGTTCACCCGGCGCTCGATAGACGTGATCATGCCCGAGACGATCAGCTCGCCTTCCCTCGGCGGATCGTCCAGCACCACGGCGATCGGCCGGGGTGCGAACTTGCGCAAGATCCGCTCCGCCCCATCAAGCGGATGCGACGACACGTACAGGCCCAGCATCTCCTTCTCAAGGCTGAGCATCTGCTTGCGCGGGTACTCGTCGGCACTGAGCTTGAGGTGAGCAAGCGGGGACGCGCTGTCGTCCGGCTCATCGGCGCTGTCGGCCCCGAACAGGTCGAACTGGCCTTCGGCTTCTTTGCGCTTGATGGGGACGACCGCGTCAACAGCGTCCTCGTGTACCTGGATCAACGACAGCCGGGTGTGTCCGAACGCGTCGAATGCGCCAGCTTTGATCAGCGATTCGATCACTCGCTTGTTGCATACGACGAGCTCGGACTTGTCGATGAAGTCCGTGAAGGAGGTGTAGGTGCCCTTCTCCTTACGGGTCTTGATGATCGACTCGACGACGTTCGCTCCGACGTTGCGGATCGCACCGAGGCCGAAGCGGATGTCGGTGCCGACCGCGCTGAAGCGGAGTGCCGATTCGTTGACGTCTGGCGGGAGGACCTTGATGCCGAGGCGACGGCACTCCGCGAGGTAGACGGCGGACTTGTCTTTGTTGTCACCGACCGACGTCAGCAATGCGGCCATGTACTCGGCGCGGAAGTTCGCCTTCAGGTAGGCGGTCCAGTACGAGATCAGACCGTAGGCGGCGGCATGTGACTTGTTGAACGCGTAACCAGCGAACGGGAGGATCGTGTCCCAGAGGGCTTGGATCGCCTCGTCGGAGAAGCCCCGCGGATCGTTGCGCATACCCGCCTGGAAGCCCTCGAACTCCTTCGCGAGGACTTCAGCCTTCTTCTTACCCATCGCCTTGCGCAGCACGTCTGCGCGGCCCATCGAGTAGCCGGCGACCTCCTGCGCGATGAACATGATCTGCTCTTGGTAGACGATCAGACCGTGCGTCTCGCCCAGGATCTCCTTGAGCGGTTCTTCAAGCTGGGGATGGATCGGCTTGACTTCCTGGCGGCCGTTCTTGCGGTCGGCGTAGTCGTTGTGCGCGTTCACACCCATCGGGCCAGGCCGGTACAGCGCGCCGACCGCGACGATGTCCTCGAACGTGGTCGGCTGCATCCGGCGCAGCAGGTCACGCATGGGGCCGCCGTCCAGCTGGAACACACCGAGCGTGTCACCTCGGCCGAGCAGGGCGTAAGTCTCCGGGTCGTCCAGGGTGAGTTTGTCGAAGTCCGGGACCGCGTCCTTACCGCGGTTGGTCTCGATGTTCTCGATCGCATCACCCATCACGGTGAGGTTGCGCAACCCGAGGAAGTCCATCTTCAGCAGGCCGATGTTCTCGCACGACGGGTAGTCCCAGCCGGTGATGAACGAGCCGTCGTCCCGGTACCACAGCGGGATGGAGTCGGTGAGCGGGTCACTCGACATGATCACGGCGCAAGCGTGCACGCCGGCGTTCCGGATCAGGCCTTCCAGACCGAGCGCGGTATCGAAGATCTCTTTGACCAGCGGGTCGGTATCCAGCAGCGTGCGGACCTCGGCGGCCTCGCCGTAGCGCGGATGCCCCTTGTCGACGATGCCCTTGAGCGGGATGTCCTTCGCCATGATCGGCGGCGGCAGCGCCTTTGAGATCTTGTCTGCAATAGCGAAGCCCGGCTGGCCGTGGTGCACACGCGCCGAGTCCTTCAACGCCGCCTTGGTCTTAATGGTGCCGAACGTGATGACCTGCGCCACTCGATCATGGCCGTACTTCTCGGCCGCGTAGCGGATCATCTCGCCGCGACGGCGGTCGTCGAAGTCGATGTCGATGTCAGGCATGGCGGTGCGCTCGGGGTTAAGGAACCGCTCGAACAGCAGGCCATGAGGGATGGGGTCGATGTTCGTGATGCCGAGCGCCCATGACACGCACGCACCAGCGGCCGAACCACGACCGGGGCCCACTCGGATCCCGACGCTACGGGCATAGCTGATGAGGTCGGCGACGATCAGGAAGTAGGCGGGGAAGCCTTTGTCGATGATGACCTGGGCCTCGAAGTCACAGCGCTTGATGTACTCGTCCGGGACCTCTCGGCCCTCGAACCGCCATTCGAGACCGCGCCGGATCTCCTTGCGGAACCACGACGCCTGGTCTTCGCCCTCCGGGACGCTGAACGCCGGGATTCGATCGCGGGCGGCCCAGATGTCCTCGTAAGACTCAACCTTCTCCGCGACAAGCAACGTGTTGTCACATGCCTCCGGCAGATCCTTCCAGATCTGCCGCATGTCCTCGGCGGACTTGAGGTAATAGCCGTCGCCATCGAACTTGAACCGGTTCGGATCGGTGAGCATCTTGCCGGACTGAACGCACAGCAAGGCCGAGTGCGCGTCGGCCTGATCCTTGGTGACGTAGTGGCTGTCGTTCGTCGCCAGCGGCGGGATACCGAGCTTCTTGCTGATCTCAAGCAGGCCATCGCGGACACGGCGCTCGATCTCCAAGCCGTGGTCCATCAACTCCAGGAAGAAGTTGTCCGCACCAAAGATGTCGCGATAGTCGGAGGCAGCCTGGAACGCCTCATCCCTCTGGCCAAGCCGCAGCCGGGTCTGCACCTCACCAGACGGGCAACCAGTCGTGGCGATGATGCCATCAGCGTGCGCGGCGACGAGCTCACGGTCCATCCGAGGCTTGCGGTAGTACCCCGTCTTACTCGCCTCGGTGTGCAGGCGGAACAGGTTGCGCAGGCCTTCGGCGTTCCTGGCCCACATCGTCATGTGGGTGTACGCACCACCACCGGAGATGTCGTCGCTGCGCTGGCTTGGATCACCCCAGAAGACCGGCTTCTTGTGCAGGCGATTGTGCGGCGCCAGGTAGGCCTCGACGCCGATGATCGGCTTGATCCCGGTCCGTGTCGCCGTCTGGTAGAACTCGTCGGTTCCGTACATGTTGCCGTGGTCGCTCATACCCACCGCGGTCATGCCCAGCCGCTCGGCTTCCTCGAACAACGGGGCCACCTTCGCCGCACCGTCGAGCATCGAATACTCGGTGTGCACGTGCAGGTGGACGAACGACTGCCCAGACAAGGCGGAGACCTCCCAAGATCGTGGTCATCGTGCGCGCTGCCTCAGCACGGACCAGGAGCCCACACTAGTCATCCGGCGCGCACCTAGCCGCATCGAGACGATGATCCCCCCGGCACGGCCTGAACTTTCGCCGACATGCCGTTCGAGGCGACGCAAACGGGGCGTGTGGGATCGTCCACGACCTCGACCGGCAGCAGCACACAGTCGTTGCCGGAGTCCGGCCCCGCTCTGGCGACTGGACGCGGAGTGTCGGCTCGCAGTTCAACAGCGGTTCGACGTGCCAGTCGGTGACCACCCCGCCAGCTGGACGTGCACGAGCTGCGCCAGTCCATCATCAACACGATCCGCCGCCAAATTTCTCGCACGCAGCGCACACACTTCCCCAACGTCGCCAACCGCGAACTGCCGAGCGTGCTTCCCCAGCGCATCTTCAGCGAAACAACGCGAGAGCCAAAGCGCGATAACGCGAGTCGATCCCATAGTGCTTGACTGCGCATACTCCTGACGCTGCAGGCAGGTGCGGCCTATCTGCTGCATCAGATCAGCCGCGCCGCCTCGGCCGGCTTCACCCAGCGACTTCGCCGCAGGGAGCCCGGCGTGCGGCAGGCTCAGCACCTCGGCGACACAGCCCTGCCTGAGCGAATTCGCGCCGACCAGCTGGGGGATCTGCACGGCGTGCTCAAGATGTCCTGTATCGACCGCGAACCGCACCAGCGACACGATGCCCGCACTTCGACGGTGCACCAACGCTGCGGGGAGTCCAATCGTGGAACTCAAGCGCGCCGACGTCTTCCTCACAGTTCAGACGCGGCACGCGGACCATCTCGGAAGAACCCGGATCCTGTCGAATTCAACACTGAGGCCGGGGCTGACCTTCTCGATCGCGCAGCTCGGCTGCAACCCGGCTGTGACAACGGCCAGGCTGGGCCAGCCGACCAAGAAACCGGCTGATCGGAACGCCGATGTCATAGGCCAATAGGGGTCCGCGGCCAGTCACGCAGTGCGGCTTGCACGCCCTCGACGATCGGCACTCACAGAAAGTCCCTGACAGCTAGGTTGACGGATGTGAGCACGAACAACTCCGACGCCGCACCGGTTAACACCCCGGCACCGCTGGCCAAGCTGCTCAGCCACCATGTGGCACTACGCTCCCCGATCCGATGCCAGCCGACCAGATCCCCGCGCTCGTTTTGGACGGTTCCACCGTGCTCACTGGCCTACAAGATCAAGGCGAGATGGCGCCATCAGTCATCTGAGACAAGGATGTCTCGCCAGCCGCGGTAGTTCTGGAGTAGGTGCATGACTGTCGCCCTCAAGCGCTCGAGTCGAAATGGAACCTGTTGAGCGGCGCCCGGCGATTGCTCCACTTCGTGGATCATCGTGAGCAGGGTCAACAGTTCAGGTGCGCACGACTCGTCTTCCCGACGCCCCAGCTCAGTCACGAGGTTCATCTGGGCCGATAGCCCCGTCATCTCGGTCTTGCCGTATAGCTTCCGGCTTAGACGGACAACTTCGCGGTAGTCGTCGATCACCGTATCCGTGTCGACGAAGTGGGACTGTGCCAAGGCGAGGTCGAGCTGGCACTCGATCGTGAAGGGGTCATGCTCACCAAGGGCATCGCGGGCGTCGTCCGTGAGCAACATCAGCTCCGTAATCGACTGCCGTGTCCTGTAGTGGTCCCAGCGCGACAGGGTTATGTGTCGCCGTAGAGCCAGCACCTCGGGGTGGTGTTCTCCCAGATGTCGAAGCCGGACAGCGAGCGCATGCCGGTACAGGTTTTCGGCTCGAACGTAGGCACCGGATAGTTGCGCAAACCGGGCTACCACACATGTCAGTTTCGTGCCCAGCAGCTCAAAGTCGCCCGGATCCGGCAGCGTCGCTCGTTCTCGGTGAATCCAGTCCACAACAGATTCACAGTGCGGGCTTAGGGCCGCCCACAGGGAGAGGGCGGCCGGGTCGCTCGACGACAAGCCGCAGGTGTAGACGTCCAGCGTATTTATCGCCAGCCTCATGTAGAGGGCGAGATCACGCCGGAGATCTGGCTGGTGCCGGTTCGCCTCGCGGATAACCGGATGAAGCAGCCAGCAGTTGGTCGTCACGGCCGAGGACCGCGCATCGCTGACTGACACCTGCTCAACAAGCCCGAAGTTGGTGAGGAATACGAATGCGTGGATTACGTCCATGCCCGTCAAGCCCTTGAACAACGGGGAAAGGTTGAGGATCTCGAAGTTCGCCAGATCGCACGGGATGGCAGCCTGATCGAAGCACGACAACCACCGCAGCAGCGGGCGCGCCCACGGCATACCGAGCTCCTCGAGCAAGTCGAGCGAGAGCTCCCACGTCCGCGACAGGAGCTCCCGCTCTCTCAGGCCACTGCCGATCTCGTGCAGCCGGTCGAGTTCACCGAAGCGCTCATGGAAAACCGACCGGTATTGCTCAAAATCTTCCGGCAACGCGAGACCGGCTTTGGTCGGGAACGTGGGAACCGCGTTGAGGTAGCTGCCCGCCAAGCGGAGGGCGAGCGGCAGATACCCCAGAGCACACGCGAGTTCACGTGCCTGCGCGTCTGTTCCAGACGCTGGCGCAAAGGCCTGCAGCATCTTGACCGCAGCTGCTTCCCCTAGAGCACCGACCTCGCGTACCTCGGTGACTCCGTCCCACACTTTGGCCTTGCCATGGCGACTCGTGATGATCACGGTCCCGGTTGACTGCTGGAGCGCTGCACGCCATTTCGTCAGCAGCCGACGGTCATCAACACCGTCGAGGACGATCACCCACCGACCCGGCGCATCTGCGAGCGCTCTCTTGAGAACATTGGGGGCCGAGCTCTCGCCACGCCAGGCACGAACAACCTCATCAACCCGATAGTGCGGATCGGCGTCATACACCGCTTCACGAAGGCCAGCGGAGAGGCTGCTCTCGGAAGAAGCGTCAATCCACCACACCCGCGTCCGCGGATGCTCCCATTCGAGCCGATCTGCCAATGCAAGAGCTACTGCCGTCTTCCCTCCGCCGGCAGTGCCATGCAACACCACGCTCGAGCCGGTCGCGCGAAGCGTGATCTCCACCAGGAGGTCAACCAGCTCGTCCCGACCATAGATCGGCCCAGTCAACAGCTCCGTCGGTGGGATGGTGGACACCAGGCCTGGCTGCAGGTCAGCATCTGGGACGCCGTGGAAGTGGACGCTGCCGATCGAGCCGGCCTGCGCGATGTTGTGCGCACTGCTTGACTCGACATGGTTGGTGGTGGTGCCAAGCCCGCCATCCTCAGGCGGCTGTCCAGCCCTCACGCGCGCTCTCCGGGATCGGCGGAAGTCAGCACGCTAGCGGATTTTCCATGTCCCAAAAAAGGGGGATACACCCGATTCAGTGTTGGTGATCGGTCGGGGCTAACGGCCTCATACCACTTGGCGCATCGGATCAACCGCTCGTAGACCGACTGTCAACCAATGAACTTCACCTTTGCCGCAGGGTCGACCTCGGTGTCATCTTTTTGGCCAGTAATGAGAGGTAGCGTCGACCGCAGGTCGACATTCCGTTCGCGCCCCCACGATCCTCGCGGTTCAGCCGTCTGACACGGACGCGATCGCACGCAGGGCCAGGCTGCATGACCGGACCGAGAGCCCGGCCGCGCCGATCTCGTGGTCGTCGGCGCCGAACCGCCTGGATCACGCAGACTCGTAGCACACGTACTCGACGGCACTGCCGGCCATTCAGCTGCGACGCGCATGCGCGAATGCGACTTCGATCCTCGGGAAACACGCTGTCCCTTGTGTCGTCCAGGCTGACCCGTCTCGGCGGCTGCCCGCCTTTCCCCCACCCAGCGCCACAGCACGATCGACCACGACGCTATAGAACAGGCTCAACGTCGGCGCCCAGTCAGCGCGATACGAACGAACACCGACGGCGGTCGGAGCTGGCAGCAGATCCCCTACCACGCCGGTCTCTTCGAGAGGTTCACGGACCGCAGCTGCCCGCGGCGTCTCACGAGCCTCAACAGTGCCGCCCGGAGCTACCAAACCACGCACACGATGTTGCACGAGCAACACGTGGCCATAGGCACGGTCGAAGACCCAGATCTCTGCTGCGAGCGGATCCGGCAGTTCCGGTCGAGCATGCAGCCACTCGCGGGCATCATCGAACTCCGATAGCGAGCCATGCGTCGGCGACCGCCGCGTCCCTCGTCAGCTTGTCGATCACCTGATCCACCCTATGCCGATATCTCAACCCAGCCGGATACGGCATCGACAGCTGCCGATGCCACTGCGCGATCGATGATCGTGCTGCCCAACCTGGCCGTGCTTCGCACGCTTAACCTTCCACGTCTTCGGGCGTGATTGCGCTAGCCCTCCGCCGAGCGGGTCAGCGCTCCCGACTACGGGGCCGAGCGGGACCTGGTTCCTTGTTGAGCGCGCGGATGATCTCAGCTCGCTGTTCGGGCTTCGTTCCGCGCAACGCCGCGATCATGATCACCACGCGTGCGGCGACCACGCCAAACAGCGCGAGCGCTCCCGTCGCGCCGATGTTGGACCACATGGTCACCTCCCTGCTGTGCCTTCACCTTGGTAGTTCGCGGTTCTCTCATGGGGCTGCACACAGCCGTCTGTGGATAACTCAAGACCTGTGGACAACTTGGGATCAAGCGTCCGGCTCACGCTGCGGATTCTGTCTAGTCCTGCGGTGCTGCTGATCGAGACCACCCGATGGAGTGAACCGTCACTCGATCGGACCAACTTCGGGGCCAAGACTGCTGATCGAGCCGCGCATCTGTCCAGGCAGAGGGCCCGAATGGACGGCGTCTCTTAGTGACCGGCCATCTTCAACCCAATCTGAGAGATCAGGCGGGACACCCGCCGTCCTTAAGCCACCGACCCGCTCGGCGAGCCGACCAAGCTCATCCATTCAGGTACCAGGTTGTTCAGCTGTTCCCCCACGTGCTTGACGCTGCGCCGAAAGCGCACCGCTCACCCGTCACCCCTTGGCACCACTCGTGCGCGGGTCTGCGCGAGCCGGTTGAAGTCGGTGCCGATCACGATGATGTTGGCGCCAAGAGTGAGTCTGTCGACGATCGCGGCGCGGAGCTGCGGGCCGGTGGGGGGTCTTGGTCCAGTCGCTGAAACTTTCGTTCGAGGCGATCGCGACGGAGTTCTCCTCCTCGCGTTCGGTCAGCACCTGGAACAGCAGCTCAGCGCCGCGGCGGTCAGGTTCCATGTAGCCGAGTGGTCTCAACTTGGCGATTGACGGCATCGAGCGCATGACCGGTCACGGCCATCAGCCGCATCACTTCGACGACCGCTCGACACCACTCTTATGGTCATGGTCAAGTCCCAGCGTCGGCCAGCCGGTTGCCGCTATGCGAGCGGCGACGTCGGTCACCTGTGTGACCGAGGAGGACCAGGCCACAGGCTGGTCGTGCAGGGTCGCGGTGCCAGTCGGCCTGTCAGGGGCTGCGCACACCCGCACGGGCTGGCTTCGAATTCAGTAGCTCAATGGGTAGTTGCGCCATGCGGTTCGGGGCTGGAGGATCAGAGCGGTGTACGAGGGGGAGCGTCTCTTCGCCATCAGTACCTGGATGCGAAATGGCGATAGCCAAGCAGTGTTGAGTCTGGAGGCCGCCCAACATGCGGCATCAATACTCCACGCGTCATGGAATGACGGAAAGTTCGACCATGATGTCCTTCAGTCTGTTGCTCTTCTCTACGTGTACCGTGCGGGCTTCCGCGAGCAGGCGCGATGCGATCTGCTGGCAGCTCAGATCTGCTCCTATCTGGTTGGGCGTGATGATCCTGACGCCGTAGCTCCTCCCATCCGCCCTTTGTTGCTCAAGGTCGCCAGGAATCGTTCTCATATCGAGGTGCTCGACCGCTTGGCATTCGATCTTGTGCTTGATACGGGATGCGATGGAGATCCTGGTGCACGTGAGGCCGCGATCCTCGCCTTGCGGATCGGCGTAACCGAGAACCCCGACCCAGGTCGCCTTGGGTGCCTTGGAGTCGCGCTGACCATGCGCTATCACGATACGCAGGATGCGTCAGCACTCGTTGAGTCGATTGACCTTCTGGGGCGAAGCCTCGCTGCTGAGCACAAGGATCTTGACATTGAAGGCCTCGCCTACTACCTCGCCAACGCCTTGTACCGATGGCACACCGAGGTTGGCGGGATCCCTCCACGGGAGGTGATCGCTGCACATCGCTCTCTGGGGCGCGTGCTGCCGGAGTTGACAGAGCCCAACGCGTGCCGTAACGAGATTCTCGCCTGGTACGAGGAGCTCGCTCGACTGACCAACAATGTGGCCGCGTCTTTGCTCGGACCGGGCCATGACCTGGCTGATTTGGACATGGCACTCGATCTGTTGAACTTGTTGCCGGACAGACCTGAGAGTCGGACGAGCCGATTCATCGCACTGGTCGCGCGGTTCGATCTGGTCGGAGAGGCTGACGATCGTGACGCGGCGATCGCGTTGGGCCGGCGAGTGGTGGCCAACCCGTCGGATCGCCACTCGCGCCCAGCCAACTATCTGGCTTGCCTCGCTCGTTTGTTACGTATGAGGTACCAGGATCGCGTCCAGGGAGACACCTCGACTGATGATCTTGAAGAGGCTGTTGACCTGTACCGGCGGGCGCTCGCTGTGGCGGACAGTCGGGACAGGCCGGAGATCCTCATGGGGCTGGCAGAGGCGATGCGCGAGCCAGGCCAGGGACCAGCACCTGTGGCGACGGCGGGCCGCGCGGTACGTGCTGCTCGGGTGACTGTCCATGACACTGGGCTGAACTGGGCCGTACCGTTCGATCCGGATGTGCTCCCAGGCTGGCAGAACCTCTTCGCGAGGGTCGAAGCCGGGCAGTCGGGCCGCCTTGAGGCGCTGCATGCGCTGGCGACGCGCGCAGGCGATGACAGCACACGCCGCCACGAGCTGGGTTTGGCTTATCTCGTCGCGGGCGCACCGTTCCGGGCGATCAACGTACTCCGACCCCTGGTCGACGATCGCTGGAATGACAGTCCCGCGGTTGTCGCGGACCTGGCCACCGCTCTTGTGGCAGCAGACAACGTCGAGCTGGCCTTGCTGTGCCTTGGCCAGGTCGTTGGGAAGAGTGGCGGTTCCGACCTCCAACGTCGGTTCGAAGCCTGCCAACTCGTCGTCACGCGCCGGAAGCTCGACGAGAAGTTTCATCTGTTGCGTGCGAACGCTTTGGACGAGTGGTCTCAGCGCGGCGGCGTGCCCAGACTGATCCGGAAGCGCGCCGATGCACTGATGGCTCTTGGCCGGTTGACTGGGGATTCGGACCACTTCCGGGAAGCGGCTGAAGCGCTGGCACGCGCGGACCCCGACCCGGAGACCCTCGCTGAGCTCCTGGGGGCCGTGAACGAGGTCGGCACGCCGACGGAGTACGCGGATGTGTTGAATCGGCTGACCGCCGCCGATCCCAGCTCGCCCGCGGTCCTTCTGGAGCGCCAAGCCACGGTCATGGATCGCCGGTTCAATCGTGAGGAACGCATCGCCGAAGCCCGGCACCTCATGGAGCTGGCGTGTAGTGGCCCTGAACCGTTGGCCCAGCGTGCACTGAAAACCCTGCGCCGCCGCCACCAGCGGCACCCTGGCGAGTACCTGCTCGAGCTGGCAACCTCCGAGCTGCGGGTAGGTGATCGGTTGGCCGCCGACGCGCTGGTCGCGGAGCACCCAGACCTGAGCGATGAACAACGATCCGCGTTGGTTCTGGTGTGCGACGAGCTCGGTGATGTCCACCGCGCCCGGCGCTACAGAGAGGTGCCGTCGAGTGGCTGAGCCGAAGGCCGACGCGACCTTTTGGGTGGCTATTCAACTGGCGTTCTTGGAATGCCAAGACGTTGCTGCGGTCGGTGCGATGCTCAGGGAGCTCCCACCGCCCGTCAGAGCGGTACTTCCCGACGCTCTGGAGTGGATGGTCAACGCTGCGGTGGAGGCCGGCAGCCCTGCGGAGGCGGCTTTCCTCCGGTTTGTGGGCGAACTCGCGAGCTCGACAGATTCGAACGTCAGTGGTTTCACGGCGGCGTTGAAGAATGCCGCCGGTCGAGGCGACCTCTTAGGCCAGCGAGACGCACTGCTCGACGGCCGGCCACTGCCTGAAGATGCGATCGACGCGGTGCTCGAATTCGCCGACAGGGCGAATCTCCCCACCTACCGGGGATACTCGCTCGCGACCGCGGCGGGCCTGGTTAGTGAGGTGGACCGGGATCGAATCCACGGAAGGGCGATGTGGGCATGTGCTCTGCGGGATCGTCGCCGGTACCACCGCGCGATCTACCACGCGAGGCGCGCGGTTGGGGAAGCAGCAGCGCATGACACGAAGTTGCGCTATCTCACGCTGCTCACCCTCGGTTCGTGTTTGCAGGCTTCCGGAAACCCCAGAGGTGCCGTCGACGCGTTCCTGATGGCCGAACCCCATGCCGCCGCGGCCGACCGCTTGACGCTATGCCGTGCGCTGGCCATGTCCCTGCGAACGCAGGGACAGCTCCACACGGCGTTGATACGAGCAAATAACGCGCTGGCAGAGGCCGAGACTCAACTGGCAGGACAATCGAATCCAACCCTCGCCAGTCTTCTCAACCTGCGCGGCCTCATTCACGATGACCTCGGCCGCCACGTGGCAGCAGGTGCGGACTACCAGGCGGCTCTTGACATCGAGAGGACGCACCGGTCGGGTCATGCGTTCCGCTACCGTGGCAACCTCGCGGCGTCGCTCCTGAAAAGGGGCCGTATCCGTGTCGGCATCCAGGTTGCCAGGGAGAATGTGCGGATTGCCGCAGCGCAGAGTTGGGTGGTGGACGGAAGTCTCCACAATAACCTTGCCGTGGCTTACCTCACGGATCGCGACTTCGCATCCGCGCAGAGGGAGTACACAGCGGCGCTGGCCGCATATGCACACCGTCCCAGCGGCACGGGGGCTGAGGCGATTTCACTGATCGGGCTTGGCGACATCGCGCGCGATACGGCTGATCACGAGGCGGCCCGAACCTACTACCAGGCCGCCTGGATCCATTCAAGTGAGGCGTCCAACGGCGAACTGGCGACCATGTGTGCGGCGCGGCAATCCGAGATATCCGCTGAACCTGACTCGGAAATCGTCGAATGGCTCGAAGAAGATTTCACCGCTGCAGGACGGACCGGTCATTGGTACCGGCGCGCGACGGCCGGGCAGACGTTGGCAAACCTCTGCGCCAGGGGTGGCCGAAGGAGTGACGCTGGACGACTGTACAAGCTGTTGATCGCCGAGGCCGAAGAGCGAGGGAATTCAAGTTTCGGAACCCAGCTACGCCTCGGCTACGCGAGAATATTGGCCGACCAGCCTGAGATGACGAATGAGCGATGGGCGACAGTGTGGGGGTGTCGTGAAGATTTCCTTCGTCAAATGGGTGCCACCGATGATCCGCATCAGCGGGCCGAGCTAGCGGGCGACGCCCTTGCGGTATATGAAGAGCTGATCGAGATGTTGCTAGATCACGATGTGCCTCTTCCAGACCAGCGGAGCCGCAAGGAGCTCGCGTTCGACTTGCATGAGGAGGCGAAAGCAAGGGATCTTCTGGCTGAGCTGTCGGACGGACCGCTGCCTGCTCCTGCCGGGGTGCAGAGTAGGCTCGTGGAGCTCGAACACAGGTGCCTCATCGCCCGGCGACATCTCAGGCACACTTTCGCAGTCGGGCAGCGGGTTTCTCCCGAAAAAGTGGAGATGGGCGCCAAGATCGCCGCCCATCTCTTGGCGATTCACGACCAGATGGGCGCACCCGAATATGTTCGACTCCGCGCAGGAGAACCGAGCGGGTTGACCGACATCCAGCGGCTCGTCGCCAGGAATTCTCCGGCCGAAGGAATGATCCTGGTATCGTACTTCGTCGGAGTGCGCTCGACGTTCTGCTTTGTGTTGACGTCCGAGGATCTGACCCTGCAGATCCATCGCGTGCCGATCGGCCGAGATGTGATTTCCTCGACTGCCGCAGAGCTGCGCCGGACGTTCAATGGCGATGCCGAGGCATTTCCGCCGATGCCGCCACTACGTGCACGTCGTCCTTTTGCTCGCGCTCTGTCTTTCCTTGATGCGCTGAGGCCGCTGTTTCCCTGGGCCACTGACCTGAGAGGCCTTCGCCTGGCCTGCATCGCCCCCCATGGACCGTTGGACTCACTTCCGATTCAGGCGATGGAAGGACTTGACGGGGTGCCGATCGGGGAACGGATCGCTGTGACACACTGCCCCAGCGTGAGCGTCCTGCCCTATCTGCTCGCCGGTCCTCCCGTGAGCCCGTGGCACGCCCTTGTGGCGGCAGTCGGGGCAACTGAGGACTCGATGATCGAAGAGTTCGAAAGCGAGTCCGCACTGCTGGCCGAGGTCGGTCTGCAGGTCACGGAGTTGACGGGAACCTCGGCTACGCCGGAGTCTGTGCTCCATGCCCTGTCCGGGCCTGAAATCGTGCACTTCACCTGTCACGGCATCTCAGACGCGAACGACCCACTCGAATCGGCGCTACTGCTCTCCGATGGCCGAACCCGGCCAAGCAGGTATGCGGCGGGAGCTGGCGAAGCCGGCTTCATCCTGCGTGCACGAGATATCGCGGAGTCGCCGAACGTGCCACCCGTGGCCATTATGAGGGCGTGCTCAGCTTCCTGGTCCATGCCGGAGCACCCCGGTGCCGGTACCGCTGGCCTGACCCGTGCGCTCCTCTACACAGGTACACGCACGGTCGTCGGTCCCGGATGGAACATCGACCGAGCCAGCTCCCGGGAGTTGGTGGCGCTCCTGTACCAGAATTGGCTTGAGGGCGCCCCTTTGTGGCAAGCATTGTGGAAAGCGCAACGCGCGCTCGTTGCGGATGACAGCCGACCATGGTTGCGGCACCCGTACCACTGGGCGAGTCTGATGATCCTCGGAGACTGGAGATAGCGTGCTTGATATTTCAGACCGCACAGTAGTGCTTGCGTTGCAAGAAATCACTGAGCAGCTATGGCCCAGCGGCGAAGTGGCCGACAGTACGGTCCGCGATGCAGTCGAGGCCGGGGAAGTAGTGGCGGAACTTCTGCGGGTAGGCGGCCGCTCCGGCAACGGCGAGATCGCCGGCGATCCGATGGTCGCTCGTCGAATGCTCGAACTGCTCCTGGGCGATCAAGACACCCGTGCGACCGCAGAAGCGACCCTTGCGGATCCACCTGCGGACGAGCAGCTCAGTGTGGAGACCGCAGTCACCACAGTCGTGGTGCTCGCGGCGGCGATCTCGTGGTTGCAGACCAAAGTGGACATCAAGATCCATCGAAAGAACGGCAAGATCGAAGCGTCCTTCACACTTCAGAAGAACGCTGCGGCCGGCAACAGCCTCGAGCGGCTCGCCACCCTGCTGTACGAAATCTTCAACGGTCGTTCGTAGCCCGGCCAGCAGCGGCGCAGTCTCGTTCAACGAGCCGACGACGCTCATGCTGTTGGCGCGCCCGGTGATCATCAAGGCGCTCACCGCGTTCGTGGCGTGCTTGACGGGCGTCATCGTGGCGCTTGTGGCGGGCATCCTGACGAGACGCTCCCAACGTCTGAGCGTCGCCGTCGCGGCTGGGGGTGGAGCTTTCGCCGCAACGGTTTTGCTCTGCCTCGCGCCGTTCAGCTATGTCCTTACTTAGTCGTGAACGACGAGCGGAAGTTGGTGGGATGCCCGGATGCTGTCGGGCCTCCCGCCAACTTCAAGGCGGTGATGGTTGTGATGCCGCATCCCAAGGCCCTTGGTGGGCGCCTACTTCGGTGTCTGATGGGTCGCTGACCTCCGCCAGGTCATGGGAAACTGGAGTAGGACGACGTTCGGCAGGGCCGCTCCGCCTGGCCGTCTCCTGGTTGGGGAGCCGGCAGCGGAAAGATGTCCGGCATGCGACGCAAGCCTTCCGCCAGGGTCGCCAGCGAGGGAGTGACTCACACCCAGCTGGCCATCCAGGACGAGCTGGGTTGGTTGTTCCGCGAGCAGCCGACTGAGGACTACGGCATCGACGCGCATGCTGAGGTTGTCGACGGCGAGGACGTGCAAGGGCGGCTGCTGGCGCTGCAGATCAAGGGCGGGATGGGCTGGTTCCGGGAGACGGCGCGAAGGGGCTGGTGGTTCCGGCCGGATGCTGAGCATGTGGCCTACTGGCTCAACCACTCCCTACCTGTGGCCGTGGTGCTGTACCACCCGGAGACCAAGCACTGCCACTGGCAGCTGGTGAACCGCCAGACGCTCCAAGAAACGTCCACGGGAGGCTGGAAGCTGCTTGTACCCGAAGCCCACGTGCTGGACGCAAGCGCGGCGAACAGGCTTCGCGTGGCCGCCGAGGGTGACCCGTACGTCCTGCGGCTTCGCCAGCTGCAGCTGGCGAAGCCGTGGATGGAGCTGCTGGCCAGTGGCAAGCGACTGATGGTGGATATAGAGGAGTGGATCAACAAGACGTCCGGACGCGGCTCCATCTCGCTGGGCGTGGACAACGCAGACGGTCAGAAGCCTGAGAAGCTGGCCAGTTGGGGCGTGGTTCTTGGCCTCGCGAGCTACGCCGAGGTGGTTCCGCAGCTGTTCGCATGGGCGGACGTGCAGGTGCACGAGGAGACCTATGAGAAGGCGGAGTCCAACGCGTACGACACATACGTAGCTATGCGGCGGGCACTGGCGTCTGGCCGATGGCCGGATCGTCAAGCGACCCTGAGCAGGCAGCGTTCGCGCCATGCGCGGCGGCCCGCCTGGTCAGGCAAAGCGGCGCAACCACGCGGCCGATGATCGTCCTTCGCACGCGGCCCTGGTGCCGTCTCTAATCGTCGATGTTCTGGTCCTGCAAAGTCTCCAACGCGAAGTAGCACCACGCCATCGCGGCCCGCACGGTCAAACGCGCGTGACGGGACTCGACGGAGGTGTGCGCCCGGACGGAGCCGTGGCCGTCGCCGAAGTCGTTGCGCAGGGTGCCGACGAAACTGGACAGCTCCTTGAGCAGTCGCATCGCCTAAGCCTCGGGCGAGTTTCCGGCAGGATTCGAACCTGCAACCTCGGATGCGAAGACTCGCTCGCTTTTCCTTCAGCACGGAGGGGCCCGCCGCGGCCACATGCCGACGGGCGCACAGGTGTCCAGCGGTGCCAACGCCGAGCTAGCCATGCGCGCCACGCCCTTTGCACTTCAGCGACGTGCCTACCTGTCACCCCGCCGCTCTGGCCAGACGTCGCACGTCCAATCGACGCCCAATCACGGCGGTCAACGCCCGGATTGACCGCCCCAGTTGCCCGGTGCGCCAAGAACTAGCGCACGGTGGGCGCGCGGCACTGACCGCCGACCCAGACGTGGTCTGCGACGATCCCAAAGGCCCCGAGCAACCATCACCCAGACGGGCGGCATGGTCTTGGAGCAGATCCGTGACCCTATTTCGCGAGATTCAGGCCCGTGCTCCAGTTTTGCTCCAGTTAGGGGTGCCACTGTCCACATGGGACAAAAGCACAAGATCGCCCGCCGACCTCATACCTGCAGGTCAACGGGCGATTTGCACAGCCAATTCAATTGTGGAGCTGAGGGGACTCGAACCCCTGACCCTCACACTGCCAGTGTGATGCGCTACCAGCTGCGCCACAGCCCCTTGAAGGTCCACGTTCCCGGCCGGTTTCCCTGCCGTTCTCGTGTGGCAATACCGTACATCAAGACGCCACCGAGATAAAAATCGGGGGTATCCAAACCGCATAAAGGCTGGTAGGACCGGGTGATGACCGCCGCAGCGCCGTTCGACCCGAAGATCGAGTGCATGGACCCCGAGGCCCGCCGCGAGCTGCAGGAACAACGCCTGCAGGGCCTCGTCGACAGGCTTCTCGGCACCGACAACCTCCAGGGTGCGAGGCTCAAAGATCATGGAGTGACGCGCGGCACAGATGTCAGGCTCGACGAGATCCACTTGCTGCCCACGATCAGCAAGCAGGACCTGTGGGACCACTACCCGTTCGGGCTGCGGATCGCGCCGGAGGAAGACGTCGTCTGCGTGCACGGGTCGTCGGGCACGGGTGGCCGGCCGACGCTCATTCCGTACACCGCCAACGACATCGAGATCTGGGCCGAGGTCATGGCCAGGGCGCTGAAGGGTGCGGGAGCCACCAACACGTCGACCATCCACAACGCTTACGGCTACGGGCTTTTCACGGGCGGGCTCGGGGTGCACCACGGTGGGCTGAAACTCCAAGCCACCGTCATCCCGATGTCCGGCGGCATGACGGAGCGGCAGGTCCGGCTCATCGACGACCTGAAGCCCGACATCCTTTGCTGCACGCCGTCGTACGCACTGAGGCTCGCGGACGACCTCAAAGAAACAAGCCTCAAGGTCGGCATCTTCGGCGCCGAGCCGTGGACCGAGGAGATGCGGCAGGAGATCCAGCAGCGGCTCGACATCAGGGCGCTGGACATCTACGGACTGTCCGAAGTGATCGGTCCGGGCGTGGCGTGTGAATCCCTTGACTCGGAAGGGCTTCTGAACATCGCGGAGGACCACTTCTACCCGGAGGTCGAGGACGGTGAGCTCATCTTCACCACGCTCACCAAGACCGGCATGCCGCTCCTCCGGTACCGCACGGGTGACGTGGCGACGCTCCACGCACCCAAAGGCCAACGAACACTGACCACGATGAGCAAGCTCAAGGGCCGCAAGGACGACATGCTCATCATCCGCGGCGTCAACGTGTTCCCGACGGAGATCGAAGCGGTTGTCCTGCAGCACGCCGGCCCGCACTACCTCATCATCGAGGACCGCAGGACCAGCACTGCGCAGCTGCACGTCGCCGTTGAGTCCACTCAGGACATCAAGAACGCGATGAGCAACAACCTCAAGGAACGCCTGGGCATCACGTGCCAGGTCCACGTCCTCGAACCGGGCAAGCTGCCGCGCACAGAGGTGGGGAAAGCACAACGCCTGGCCCGGTGGACCCAGGGCCAGGCGCCGATCGACGGGCTCACTTAGCCAGGTCGGAGAGCCAGTTCTTGTTGTCGAGGTCGACGAGCTTCCCGCCGGAGGCGACGCTGGGCGTGCCGCGGAAGCGGCCCGTCTCCGGGTCGCGCAGGGCGGGGTCGTTGCTGGTCTTGGACATCAGCTCGTCCAGCTGCGACTTGTAGGTCTGGTTCTGCACGCAGGACTCGAACCCAGCAGCAGTCACACCGACTGCCTTGCCCAGGTTGATGAGCTGGGTCTTGGTGTAGCCGGCCTCGCCTTCCTCGGGCTGCGAGTTGAACAGGGCCGCGTGGAACGCGTTGAACTTGCCGTCGTCGGCCACGCACAGCGCGGCGTTGGCCGACTCGGTCGAGTAGCCCTCGGGCTTCGACATGCGGTTCAGCATCGGGAGGATGTGGTAGCGGACCTTCACCTTGCCGTCCTCGACGGCCTTCTTGATGTCCGTGCCGTAGGTCTTCTCGAACGTGCCGCAGATCGGGCAGAGGAAGTCCTCGTACACGTCGACGGTGACCGTGGCGGTGTCCTTGCCCACCAGCACGGTGTTGCCGTCGCGGACCGCGGGGGCCGAGATCGTGTGGTCGGCCGGGGCCTGCGGGATGGCGGCATCCGGGGACGGCTTGGACTGCATGCTGTCGTAGACGACGTAGCCGATCACGGCGACCGCGAGCAGCACCACGACGATGACGCCTGCGATCACCTTGGTCCGGTCGGAACCGCCGGACGTCCGGGCCTGAACCACCGCACGCGCGGCCTGCTTCTTCTTCCGCGCACTGCGCTCTGCACCACCCACGGCGACGAGGGTAGCGAGCCAAACTAAAAAGAAGCTGAGTACGCAATCACGCTTCTGGGTGGCGTGGCCGGCCGCCCACCCGCTCGCCGGTCGGGACCTCGGCGCTTTCGTCGAGGCAGCCGCACTCCGGTGCGACAGCGGCAGCCGTGTGCTCCTCCTCATGTGTGGGCAGGGTCTCGGGGGCGACGAACCAGAAGCCCACGGACAGCAGCAGTGCGGCGCCGGTGATGGCGAACGACGCTTCGAAACCGAAAGAGTCGGCCAGCAGGCCGGCACACATCGGGCCGATGATCGCGCCGAGGTCGGTGACCATCTGGAACCCGGCCAGCACCGGACCGCCCTTGCCGCGTGCGCCGATGACGTCCGCGACCACGGCGTTCTGCGGCGGGTTCAGGAGCCCGGCGCCCGCACCCGCGACAAGAGAGGCGGCCATGAACGTCCACACGTCACCGGTGAAGCCCATCCACACCGTCGCCAGGCCGCTGATCAGCAGACCGGCGATGGCGACCGGCTTGCGGCCGCGGGTGTCGGCGATCTTGCCGGACAGGAACAGCATCGCGGCGTTGCCGGCGGCGAACACCGACATCGAGATGCCCGCCACGGCCGCGCTGTGCTTCAGCGCCTCGATGACGAACACCGGGACCAGCGAGATCCGCACGCCGAACACGGCCCACCCGTTGGCGAACCCGGACGCGAGCGCCGCACGGTATGCCGGGTGCCGCACGGCCTGACGCATCGACATGGGCGTCTCGGTGTTGTTGCGGTCCAGCGCCGCCAACGTCGAACGGCGCAGGAAGAACCAGACGACGAACGCCGCGAGGCACAGCAACAGGCCGTACGACACGAACGGCACCCACAGCCCGAGCGGCACCAGGCCAGCGCCGACGATCGGACCCGCGATGTTGCCGACCAGGAAGCCCGCCGCCCACATCCCCGACGCCCGCCCGCGCATCGGCGCCGGCGTGATGCGGATCAACAGGCCCAGCGCGGCCACGGTGAACATCGTCGACCCGATGCCGGCGAGCGAACGCCACAGCAGCATCTCGGTGTAGCTCTGCGCGAACCCGCACATCGCGGTGCCGAACGCCACGATCAGGATGCCGACGATGTAGATGTGCGGTTCGCCGAACCGGTTGACGAGCTTGCCGCTCATCGGCGCGAACGCCAGCCGGACGAACGCGAAAACGCTGATCAGAGCCGCGATGGCGGTGTGACCGACACCGAACGACGCCGCGAACACCGGCAGCACGGGAGCGACGATCCCGAACCCGATGGCGATGATGAAGCTCGCCGCGACCAGAACCCAGACCTCGACCGGCAACCGCTCGCGCACAAAGCCTCCCTTAGCCCTGCTAAGGATATGTCACGCGGCAACTAAATAACTCATTCGAGTAGCTCATCAACTCTGCGTACATATGCCGTCACCGGGTACGCCGCGACGAACCCGCACGCCTCGGCGAACCGCTCCCCCGGACCCTCGTCCACCTGCGAAGCGATCAACGCCGCACCGCTCGAACGCAGAGCCGCAGCAGCAGACACCACCAACGACCGTCCAACACCACGTCGCCGCCGCGCCGGACGCACCACGCACTGCTCGACCAAGCCCACGCCACGCTCGGCGAACCCCGACACGAACCCGCCGATCCGGTCGCCGTCGTCCACCACCATCAACAAACACCGCGGGTCGTCCAATCGATGCCCGAGCCACCGAGCCAGCCGCGCCCGATTTCCGACCAGCTCGTCGGACAACAGGTCGACGATGCCCGGCAGATCCGCATCCTCAGCCCGCCGGACGTCCTCCGAAACAACAGCAGACCCGCGATGAACCACGGTCAACAGCTCCTCGACCGCGTACCAGCCGGAGTCGTCGGCGATCCCCTCGATCTCGTCCACGGTCGTCGGCGACGCGTACACGACCGCCTCCGCACGCCCCACGTCCGCGAACGTCTGCTCCAGCTGCAGCAACGTCGACGCGACCTCCACCGACGTCCCGTCCAGCGCGCACCCGAAGTTCCCGGAAGGCAGCGGGTTCTCGCGGTTGATCACCACGGCCGCGCACCCGACCCGGCCGATCTTGCCGTACCGGACCGCGCCGGACGCGAGCCGCGCGCCCTCGACCAAGATCGCCAGAGATCGCGACTGGTACGGGTCCAGCAGCTCCGGATCGTCCGGATCGCGCAACGGGTCAACCAACTCGACGGCCCTTCCACGAAGCACCTGGACGCAGTGCGCAGTCCAGCAGGAACACCCCGATCGTCGCCCACGACAACGGCGCCAGCACGGCCGAGATCTCCGGCTGACCGACCCGCCGCACGAACTCGCGGTGCGCCACGGCCTGAGAGAACCACGCCAGCCAGGACCACGGCGACCGCCACCGAAGCACGGGGATCAGCCCGTACGCGAGGTGCAGCAGGCCCGCGACCACCAACAACGGACGTCCCCACGGCCCGAACATCTCCCGCATCGACGGCTGGATGCTCTTGCGCAACGACCGCCAGCACGAGCCGAAAGTGTCGATCCCCGAGGTCGTGAGCAGCCCCTGCGCGTCCACGAACCGCGTGACCCCGCCGGAGTCCCTGATCAACGTGGCCAGTCCGACGTCGTCCGCGTGGGTGTGGGCCAGCGCGGGCCACCCACCCGCGGCGAGGAAGACCGACCGCCTCACCAGGATGCAGTGCCCCACGGCCAGCGCCGTCGCCCCACGACCGTCCGGCGGCGAGCCCTCGAACACCAGCGTGTTGAACGCGGGCAGCAGGAACCACCAGGCCGCCCCGGTGCCCCGCCCGGACGACGACACGAGATCCGCACCCAGCTCGCCTGCCGTGGCCACCAACCGCCCGACCAGGTCAGGCGTGCAGGTCACGTCCGCGTCGAGGAACAGCAACCACTCTTCATCCCGAGCCGCCTCCACGCCCAGATGCATCGCCGCAACCTTGCCCGCCCACCTGGGCGCGGGCCCCTCAGACGAGATCACTTCAGCCCCACCAGCACGTGCAACGACGGCCGTCTCGTCCGAAGAAGCGTCATCCACCACCACAACGCGCACCCCGGGCTGACCGACCAACCCGGACAGCAACGACGGCAGCGTCAGCGCCTCGTTCCGCGCCGGCACGACAGCCAGCACGGACGCGGTCTTCGACGAAGACGACACCTCCGCCACGTGCTGCCACTGCGCCACGGTTCGAGCGGACCTCAACACGGACAGTGCCCCAGACACCACGCCAAGAATCCCCATGGCTCCACCCTGACACACTCAACAACGTGCACCTGCCCGATCTCCCCGTGAAGTCCGTTCTCCCCGAACTCCTCAAGACCCTTGAGGACAACGGGTCGGCCGTACTGGTCGCGCCACCGGGCACGGGCAAGACCACGCTCGTCCCGCTCGCGCTCCCCGGCAAGGTCGTCGTCGCCGAACCGAGAAGGATCGCCGCCCGAGCCGCCGCCGCACGCATGGCGAGCCTCCTGGGCGAACCCGTGGGCCACACCGTCGGCTATTCGGTGCGAGGCGACCGCAAGACGAGCAAGCACACCCGGATCGAGGTCGTGACCAGCGGACTCCTCGTCCGCAGACTCCAGCACGACCAGGAGCTCAAGGGCGTCGGCACCGTCCTGCTCGACGAGTGCCACGAACGCCACCTCGACGCAGACCTCCTCCTCACGCTCCTGCTGGACTCCAAAGCAGGTCTGCGCCCGGACCTCAAACTCCTCGCAACGTCAGCAACCGTTGCCGCACAACGACTCTCCGACCTGCTCAACGCACCGGTACTGCACACCGAGTCCCGCATGTACCCGACGGAGATCACGTACGTCCCGCCGACACGCAACGAGCACATCGAGACCACGGTCGCCAGAGCCATCAACAAAGCTCTGTCCGAAGTGGACGGCGACGTGCTCGCGTTCCTGCCCGGCGTCAGAGAGATCAACCGGACCGCGAGCCTGCTCCGCGCCGAAACGGTCATCCTGCACGGCCAGCTCAACGCCCAGACCCAGGACGCCGCGCTGAAACGCGGCGACAACCAACGCGTCGTGCTCGCGACCAGCATCGCCGAGTCCAGCCTCACCGTCCCCGGCGTGCGAGCGGTCGTCGACGCAGGCCTGGCCCGAGTCCCCAGAGTCGACCACCGACGAGGACTCGCCGGTCTCACCACGATCCGCGTCTCCCAGGCCGTGGCAGAGCAACGCGCAGGACGAGCCGGCCGAGAAGCCCCGGGAAGGGTCTACCGCTGCTGGCCGGAGCACGAGCACTCCACGCTCCCCCGCTACCCGGAACCGGAGATCAAGACAGCCGACCTCACCAGGCTCGCGCTGGAACTGGCGGTGTGGGGCACCCCGGACGGCACCGGCCTGAACTGGTGGGACGCCCCACCGGAGGGCGCGCTCAAAGCCGCCCAGGAAACCCTCAACGCGATCGGCGCCGACGACCCCGAACGTCGTGACCGCATCGCGAGCGTCGGCCTGCACCCACGACTGGGCCGCGCACTCATCGACGGCAGCGCACTCGCGGGCAACCGCACCGCCGCCGAAGTCGTGGCACTGCTGGACGACAGCTCCCACCCGTCCACCACCGACCTGGCGACCGCGTTGAAGGCCCCCGGCAAGTGGCGCAAGGAAGCCAAGAAGCTCGAAAAGCTCGGTACCAACCCGGACGGCAACGGCGACCCGGCGCTCGTCGTCGCGCTCGCCTACCCGGAACGGCTGGCGAAACGCCGGTCCAAGAACAGCAACGTCTACCTGATGGCCAACGGCACAGCTGTCGAGCACGACAACTCGCACGCCAAGTGGCTGGCGGTCGCGATCGCAGACCGCGAACCGGGCAGCAAGCACGGCCGCATCCGCCTCGCCGCTCCCGCCGACGAGGAACTCGCCGTCGAAGCCGCCCAAGCCCTCGTGCACACGGAAGACGACATCCGCTGGAACGGCGACGTGATCGCGAACAGCGTCCGCAAGCTGGGCGCGATCACCCTCGACGAACGCCCGCTCAACGACCTCGCCAAGTCCCAGCAGGCACTCCGCCTCGGCCTCGAACAGGAAGGCCTCGGCCTGCTCAAGTGGACCGACGCCGCCAAACGCTTGCGCGAACGCATGGCGTTCCTGCACCGGACCCGCGACTGGCCGAGCGTCGACGACGAGAGCCTGATCCGCGCGATCGACCTGGGCAAGGCGAAGAAACGCTCCGACCTGGCCAAAATCGACACGACGACGCTGCTGCGGAACATGCTGCCGTGGCCTGAGGCAGCGGAGTTCGACAAGCTCGCCCCGGAGCGCATCGGCCAGGGCAAGGTCGACTACACGCAGGACCAGCCCGCCCTGCACGTCCGCATCCAGGACGCCATGAAGTGGGCCGACACGCCGCAGATCGCGGGAGTTCCGGTGGTCGTTCACCTGCTCTCGCCCGCAGGCCGCCCGACCGCCGTGACCAGCGATCTCAGGTCCTTCTGGCGCAACGGCTACCTGCGGGTGCGCAGCGAGCTGAAGGGCAGATACCCGAAGCATCACTGGCCCGAACGGCCCTACAGCAAGGGCACATGAGGGGTTTTCAGGTATCGCGGCGCCGTTTTCTGGGAATGACGGCACTGGCCATGACGGCGACCGGCACCGCAAAGGCCGACACGAACGAAGCCGTCGTCATCGGCACCGGCTACGGAGCCGCCGTCGCCGCGCTGCGACTCGGCCAAAAGGGCATCAAGACCACGATGCTGGAGATGGGTCAGCTCTGGAATCAGCCGGCCCACGACGGCAAGGTCTTCTGCTCCATGCTCAACCCGGACCGCCGCGCGATGTGGTTCAAGGACTGCACCGAGGCACCGCTGGAAACCCTGCTCGGCCTGCCGCTCGTGAACCGCCCGATCGAGCGCTACGCCGGCGTCCTCGACAAGGTCCACTTCCAGGAGATGTCCGTCTACCTCGGTCGCGGTGTCGGCGGCGGCAGCCTGGTCAACGGCGGCATGGCCGTCACCCCGAAGCGCGAGTACTTCGAGGAGGTGCTGCCACAGGTCGACGCCGACGAGATGTACGGGACGTTCTTCCCGCTGGCCAACAAGACGCTGAGGGTCAACACGATCCGCAGTGCCTTCCTGGAATCCACGAGCTGGTACCAGTACGCCCGCACGGCACGCCGCCAGGCCGCGAACGCCGGCTACGGCACCCAGGTCATCCCGAACGTCTACGACTTCGCCCACATGGAAGGCGAAGCCCGTGGCACCAAACCGAAGTCCGCGCTGGCCGGCGAGGTCATCTACGGCAACAACCACGGCAAGATGAGCCTGGACAAGACCTATCTCGCCGACGCGCTGCAGACCGGCAACGTCACCATCAAGACGCTGCACCACGTCAAACGCATCCAGAAACGACCGAACGGCTACCTGCTCACCGTCGAGCACCGCGACCCGTTCGGAGAACTCCTGGCCACCAAGGAGATCGGCTGCCGCCACCTGTTCCTCGGCGCCGGCAGCCTCGGCACCACCGAGCTACTGCTGCGCGCCCGAGAGAACGGCGAACTGCCGAACCTCAGCGAGGAGATCGGCCGCGGCTGGGGCCCGAACGGCAACGTGATGACCGCCCGCACGATGCTCGGCGGCTTCCAGCAGTCCGGCATGCCCGTGCTCGCCATCGACGCGTGGCAGGACCACGAGGTGTTCGCCGAGATCGCGCCGGTTCCCGCGGGCATCGAGACCCTCGCCTCGCTCTACCTCGCCATCACGAAGAACCCCGAGCGCGGCACGTTCCACTACGACCGCCGAACCGACGGCATCACCCTCGACTGGCGACGCGAACAGATGAAACCGTCGATCCGCGCGGTCAAGGGCGTCTTCGACGAGATCAACCGAACAAACCTCACTACATATCGCCCCGACCTCTTCGGAATCGGGAAAGTTTTCACCGACGACTTCACCTATCACCCGCTGGGCGGCTGTCTGCTCGGCCGGGCAACGGACGAATACGGCCGGGTCAGGGGCTATGACAACCTCTACGTCACGGACAGCTCGCTGATCCCGGGCTCGATCGGCGCCAACCCGTTCGTCACGATCACAGCGCTGGCGGAACGGAACTTGAGTCGAATCACCGCCACCAATTTGAACCATTAGGAATCGAACAACGTTAATCTCAGCTATGGCGCACATCGCGATCTTCCTCATGCCCGAGCGCGGACACGTCCTCCCGGCGCTCGGGATGATCGCCGAGCTCGTGCGCCGCGGCCATCGCGTGAGCTGCCCGGTCCCGGCCCCGTTCGCCGAGGCCGTGACCGAGTGCGGCGCGACCGCGATCCCTTGCGGGACAACGCTTCCCGCCGAGCTGCCGGAGTCGCTCTTCGAGGCCGCGCAGCTGGCACTCGTCGAGGCGGAGTCGACATTGCCGCTGCTCGAAGCCGTGTTCCGGCAGGACCTGCCGGACATCGTGCTGTGGGACATCGCGGCCTGGGCCGGCGGCGTGATCGCGCGCAGGACGGGCGCTCCGAGCCTGTTGCTGGAGAGCCTGCTGACCAGCAACTCGCACTGGTCGCTCGGCGCCGCGGTCGTGCCCGCGCGCACTTTCGACCTGGAGGCGATCCGGTTCTTCACCAGGGTCCAGGAGTTCGTCGGCTGCGCGCTGCCGGAGTTCGTCGCGGGCACGCGGCGCCGGATCGCCTTGTTCGCCAGGGAGTTCCAGCCCGAGGGCGACACGTTCGACGAGCGGTTCGCCTTCACCGGTCCGTGCCTGACCGAGCGAGCGTTCCAGGGCACGTGGACGCCTCCGAACGACACACCTGTCGTGCTCGCCACGATCGACGCGCAGACGTGCGCAGACGCGGCCCACGGCATGCCGTGGCACCTGGTCGCGAAGGGCAAGGTCTCGAACCCCTCGCCGAACGTCGAGGCTCACGACGACGTTCCGCAGCTCAAGGTGCTGGAGCACGCGAGCGTGTTCATCACGCACGGCGGCCTCGGCGGCGTGATGGAGGCCCTCCACCACGGTGTTCCCATGATCGTCGTGCCGCGCATGACCGACCAGCGCCTCAACGGCCAGCGCGTCGAGGAGCTCGGTCTGGGCGTGCTGCTCGACAGCGTGACCGAGGAGAGCGTGCGCTCGTTGGTGGGTCAGCTGATGTCGGATTCCGCGATTTCCGCGCGGGTGAAGGACATGCAGCGCATGATTCACCGGGCGGGCGGCAGCACGTTCGCCGCGGACGTGGTCGAGGAGGAACTGGCGCGGTGAGACGGATCTGGGACGACGCGGTCCGCACGCTCGGCGGCGCACCCGACTCGGGTGACCTGATGGAGCGCTATGCCGAGCCGCACCGGAGGTATCACAACACCTTCCACGTGGCCGCCGTCGTCCGCGACTCCGCGGCGCTGGCCGACGCGTTCTCGTTCACGACGGCGGAGCGCGCGATCCTCACGCTGGCCGCCTGTGCGCACGACGTGATCTACGACAGCAAACCCGGCGAGGACGAACGCGCGTCCGCCGCCTGGGCACGCGAACGCCTGACGGGCCTGGAAGAAGCACACATCGCCCGCGTGGAGTCGTTGGTGCTGGCCACGATCACGCACTCGTCCGACGACCCGCTCGCGCACGTGCTGCTCGACGCCGACCTCGCCATCCTCGGCGCGGAACCGGCGCACTACGACCGCTACAGCCAGGCCGTGCGCCAGGAGTACGCGCAGTACGACGACGACCAGTGGCGTGCGGGCCGCACCCACGTGCTGAAGACGCTGCTCGACCGCGAGGACCTGTACGTGACGGAACCCGCGCGGGAGCTGTGGGACGCCTCCGCGCGGGTCAACCTCGCCCGCGAGCTTCAGTCCTTGGCGTAGAGGACCTTCACCGCGGTCGTGAAACGCTTCAGCGTCTCCGGGATCGGGTCGATCCCGATGCCCGGCCCGGTCGGCACGTGCATGAACCCGTCCTTGAGCTCGAACGGCTCGGTGACGTCCTCCGCGAAGTACCGGCACGACGCGGACACGTCGCCCGGCAGCACGAACCCGGGCAGAGCGGCCAGCGCGAGGTTCGGCCCGCGCCCGATGCCGGTCTCGAGCATTCCGCCACACCACACCGGAATCCCGTGCGCCACCGCGACGTCGTGGATCCGCCGCGCCTCCAGGTAGCCGCCGACCCGCGCGGGCTTGATGTTGATCACCCGGCACGCGTCCAGCGCGATCGCCGTCGCCGCGTCCTTCGCCGAGGTGATCGACTCGTCCAGGCAGATCGGCGTGCGGATCCGCTGGGCGAGCAGCGCGTGCCCGCGGATGTCGTCCTCTTCCAGCGGCTGTTCCATCAGCAGCAGGTCGAACTCGTCGAGCCGGCGCAGGTGCTCGGCGTCGGCCAGCGTGTACGCCGTGTTCGCGTCCACCTGCAGCAGGACGTCCCCGAACCGCTCGCGCACGGCCCGCACCGGTTCGACGTCCCAGCCCGGTTCGATCTTGAGCTTGATCCGGGCGTATCCCTCGGCCAGGTAGCCCTCGACGTCGGCCAGCAGCTCGGCGATCGAGTTCTTGATCCCCACCGAGACACCGGCCGGTACGCGATCTGCCGTGGCACCCAGGTAGGTCCCGATCGACATCCCGTACGACCGCAGCTCGGCGTCCAGGATCGCGGTCTCCAGTGTGGCCTTGGCGAGCTTGTGGCCCTTGACCGCCTCGGTCCGGTGTGCGACCTCCGCGGCCGTCACCTCGGGCATCACCCGCGGCACGAGGTGCTGGTCCAGCACCAGCTCCGCGGCACCGACGAACTCCGAGCAGTACAACGGTTCCGGGTCGGCCGCGAACTCCGACCAGCCCTCAGCCGCGTCCGTCACGACCCGCAGCAGGAACGTGTCCTTGGTCGTCATCGTCCCGAACGACGTGCGGAACGGCGAGACCAGCGGAATCGCGACGTGCAGCAGCTCTACGCGTTCGATCTTCACCGGCGCTCCAACTCGTACCAACCGTCACGCGACATCGACGTCGCCACACAACCTCGGGAGAAGGCGTCGACGAACACGCCGCGCACCGCCCTCCGCCACTCCAGCGCCAGGTCGGCGGACTCCTTGCGCACCTGCACGACGTCACGCGGCACCCGGCACCAGATCCGCTCGCCGTCGGTGCGCGCCAACGGTTCCCCGTCCGGTGCCGTCGCCGTGACCTCACCGGCGGGCACCGACTCGTGCGGTTCACGAGCCCCGGTGAGATCCCACTGCACGGTCAGCCGGTCGCTCTCGTCGCCGTCGTTCACGCCGTCGCGCATGGGCCCGTAGAAGTCCACTGTGTACTCGGTGACGACCGCGCCGAGCTTGACCAGGTTGAACCGGGCGTTGCGCGACACCAGCGGGTCGTAGGTCCACCGCATCGACTTCGCGCCGAGCCCGACCGCCCAGTCCTTCTGCGCGAGCTTCAACGAGTGCCCGACACCGGCCCGCGCCGCCGCGATCATCGAGTACACCGACCCGTCCGGGCAGAAGAGCCCGGTCGTGGCTCCGACGAGCTCGTCGCCGTCGAACGCCCCGATGGTCGCGCCGCCCGCGTGCCGGATGCAGTGCAACGTCTCCGTGGACAGCACGTCCTCGGTCGTCTCCCAGACCTCGGCGTAGTACGCGGCGACGCGGGCGATGCCGGGAACGTCACTGATCACCTGGAACCGCAAGGCGAGCCTTCCTCACGCTGTAACCGAAGTAGATGACGAAGCCGAGGACCATCCAGGCGAGGAACGCGATCCACGTGTCGAGGCCGAGGCTGAACATCATGTAGAGGCAGAACGCCAGCCCCAGCAGCGGCGTGACCGGTGAGAACGGCACCCGGAAGCTGCGCTGCCGGTCCGGCTCGGTGCGCCGCAGGATGATCACCGCGATGTTGACCAGCGCGAACGCGAACAGCGTGCCGATGCTCGTCGCGTCGGCCAGCGCACCCAACGGCACCAGCGCCGCCAGCACCGCGATGAACAGGCCGACGACGATCGTGTTCACGAACGGCACACCGGTCTTCGGGCTGAGCCTCGCGAAGACCGACGGCACCAGTCCGTCCCGCGACATGGCGTACAGGATGCGCGTCTGTCCGTAGAGGACGGTCAACACCACCGAGGTCGTGGCGACGACCGCGCCGATCGACAGCAGGATCGGCCAGATCGAGCCGCTGACGTTGTCGGTCAGCACCCGGCTGAGCGCCGCCTCGGTGCCCTCGAACGTCTGCCACGGCATCGCACCGACCGCCGCCAGCGCGACCGCGCAGTACAGCGCGGTGATGACGACCAGCGAGATGATGATCGCGCGCGGCAGGTCGCGCTGCGGGTTCTTGGCTTCCTCACCGGCCGTCGACGCGGCGTCGAAACCGATGTAGGAGAAGAAGAGCGTCGCCGCACCGGCGCTCATGCCGGCCAGGCCGAGCGGGAACAACGGCTGCAGGTTGCCCGCCTTCAAAGCGGTGAACGCCACCGCGCAGAACATCAGCAGCGCGCCGACCTTCACGTAGACCAGGATCGTGTTCGTGCGCGCGCTGCCCTTGGCGCCGCCGAGCAGCACCAGCATCGAGATCACCACGACCAGCACGGCCGGGATGTTGATGATCCCGCCGTCACCGGGCGGCTGGCTGAACGCGTCCGGAATCCGCAGCCCCGTCACGAGGTGCAGCAGCTCGTTGACGTACTGGCCCCACCCGACCGCGACGGCCGCGACCGACACGCCGTACTCGAGCACGAGACACCAGCCGCAGACCCACGCGACGATCTCGCCGAGCGTGGCGTAGGTGTAGGAGTACGAGGAACCGGACGCCGGGATGAGGCCCGCCAGTTCGGCGTACGACAGCGCGGAGAACAACGCGGTGATGCCCGCGAGCACGAACGACAGCACAATCGCCGGGCCTGCCAGCGGCACCGCCTCGCCCAGCACGACGAAGATGCCGGTGCCGAGGGTGGCACCGATGCTGATCATCGTGAGGTGGCCGACCCCGAGGGTGCGGTGCATCCCGCTGTCCGGATGGGTCAGCTGATCGATCGGCTTGCGCCGCAACACCCGCGCCCCGATGCGCTGTTCGTTGCTCATCCGGACAACCTAACCGGTGAGTCAGTTATTGGCGGCCACCAACCGGGCGGAACGTGCGTCGGTATGTGTCCGGTGGCACACCGACCGTTCGGTGGAAGTGCCGGCGCAACGTCGTGGCGGTCCCCATCCCGGACGCCTCGGCGATCTGGTCCACGCTGTCGTCCGTCATCTCCAGCAGCTCCTGCGCCCGCCGGATCCGCTGGATGTGCAGCCACTGCAGCGGCGTGGTGCCCGTGACCGCCTTGAACAGCCGCGCGAGATGCCGCGAGCTCATGTTCGCCTGCCGCGCCAGGTCCTCCACGGTCAACGTCTGGTCGAGCCGCGTACTCGCCCACCCGAACAACTCGGTCAGCTGATGCCCCTCCTCGGACGGCACCGGCGCCAGCACGAACTGCGCCTGCCCGCCGTCCCGATGCGGCGGCACGACCAGCCGCCGCGCCGCCGTGTTCGCCGTCGCCGTCCCATGATCACCACGAATCAGGTGCAGGCTCAGATCGATCGCCGCCGCTTTCCCCGCGCTGGTCAGCACCTGACCGTTGTCCACGTAGAGCACATCCGGATCCACTTCCACCCGCGGATACCGCTGCGCCAGCACGTCCGTGTGCGCCCAGTGCGTCGTCGCCCTCAGGCCGTCCAGCAACCCGGCCTCCGCCAGCACGAACGCCCCCGTGCACAACGACACGATCCGCGCCCCCTTCTGGTGGGCCGCCCGGACGGCTTGGACGAGCTCCAAGTCGATCGGCTCGTCCACGTCCGCGATGGCCGGCACGATCACCGTGCCGGCACGTTCGAGCTGGTCAAGGGTCATGTCCGGCTCGACCGTGAACCGCCCGACCCTCATGGGCGCGTTGCCGCAGATCTTGACCTCGTAGTCGAGCTGCGGGGCGGTGAAGATCTCGTACGTCGCGGTCAGCTCGAAGTGCAGCATCCCGTCGGTCACAGCGAACACAAGCATGTCCGAAACTGTACGCATCATGTCGTTCCAGACACTAGCCCGTTCTCGCTCGCGACCGTTGAATGGTCCACATGGGACACCAGATCGCAGTCTACGGCGCCTCCGGCCACACCGGACGCTTTGTGTTGGCAGAGCTGGAAAAGCGCGGCTTCGAACCACTCCCGTTCGGCCGCGCCCAGGCAACGGCAGACGACCCGCACGCCCTTGACCGCGCACTGACCGGCGCTGCCGCAGTGATCAACACGGCCGGCCCGTTCGCGGTGACTGCGGGTCCGCTGATCTCCGCCGCCGAACGCGCCGGCATCCCCTACGTGGACGTGGCCGCCGAGATCGAGGCCAACGCCGACACGTTCGCCCGCGGCGCCTCAATCCCGGTCGTACCCGCCATGGCGTTCTTCGGCGGCCTGGCAGACCTGCTGGTCACCGCCGCGATGGCCGACTGGTCCACCGCCGACTCCGCCCACATCGCCTACGGCCTGAGCGGCTGGCAGCCCACCGCCGGCACCCTCGCCGCCGGCACGATCTCCCGCGAACGCCGCAACGGCCAGCGAGTCCGCTTCCGCGACGGCGCACTGCAGTACCACTCCGACACCCCACCGACCTCATCGTGGGACTTCCCCAACGGCCCCCGCGAGGTCATCGGCGAGTTCTCGATGGCGGACATCGTCACGATCCCGAGCCACCTGCAGATCCCGTCGGTGACCTCCTACATGTCGACCACCGCGGCCCGAGGCCTCAGCGATGCCGCCGACCGCGCAGAGCCCGAAACCTTCGAGGTGGACGTCCGCGTGCGCAAGGGCACCGAGGAACGCCGCATGACCATCGCCGGCCGCGACATCTACGCCGTAAGCGCCCCTCTGGCCGTAGAGGCCGTCGACCGCCTGTTAACCGGCCGCTCAAAGGTCACCGGCGTCGCCTCAGCGGGCGCGATGTTCGACGCCGCCGACTTCCTGGACGCCCTCTCCGCCCACCTCAAAACACCAGTGTGACCTTGCCGCCCAGCCCACCCCGCCGAAACCGCTCGTGCGCGGCCCGAACGTCCCGAACAGCGAACGTCGAGTCGATTCGGAGTTGGAGCACACCGTCGTCAACCAGCCGAACCAACTCCCGCAGGGCAACCCCGTCCTCACGAACCTCGATGTTCGTGGTCCGCACCCCGTCCCTGACCGGCACAGGACCGGCTTGCGAAGCAATCGACGCGTACCGCCCGCCCTCAACCACCGCGTCAACGACAAACGCGCCATACGTGTCGAACACAGCGTCGTACTCACCGTCGATCTCAGGTTCTTCCCTGGTCAACACGTCGACCTGCACACCCCGCGCCCGCGCCAGCTGCACCGCCAGACCTCCGACAGCCCCACCGCCACCCGCAACCAGCAACCTCTCGCCGGCTTCGAGTTGGAGCCACTCCAACGCCTGCAACGCGGTCATCCCGGCCAACGGCAACGTCGCCGCCTCCACGAAACTGCACGTCTCCGGCGCCGGCGCGACCAACTCCACCGGCAACGCCACCAGCTCGGCCCAGGTCCCCGACCAGTGCTGAGCTGGTGCGACATCGCCACAACCCGATCTCCGGCCTTGAACTCCCCCGCACCCTCGACGACAACCCCGGCAAGGTCCCACCCGAGCTCCCCGACCTCACCGAAGACACTCTGCGCGGTCTTGTCGTCAACCGGGTTGATGCTGGTCGCAACCGTCCTGACCAGCACTTCACCCGGCCCGGCAACCGCCTCCGGCACGTGAACGACCTGCAACTCCGCCGTCCGCACAGCCCGCATCGAGTCCCCCAGACCCACTGACCAACTCACTCCGGCCAAGCACTGCCCTTGATCAGGTCAACGAAGTCCGTCCGCTGAAATTCCGGGTCGAAGTGCGCCAGCACGTCGTCGTTCATCGTCCCGAACGTCGTTTCCGGCCGATGCGCCATGCCGTCGTAGAACGCCCTCAAGATCCGGCTCTTGAAATCCGGCCTGGGATGCGCCGCCACGACCTCTGCGCGCTGCTCGTCGCTCAGCTCGTCCAGCCCGACTCCGAGCACATCGGTCTTGACCCCCAACGCCACCGCGGCAACCTCGGGCGACAGGTGCTCGTTCACCTCAGGCGTCGTGTGCAACGCGATCGCCAACCAAACGTTGCGCGCCTCAGCCTCAGACCGCCCGTGCTCCAACAAGAAGAGCCGAGCAGCCTCAGCCCCATCAATCTCGAACCGCAGGTCTTTCGACGCGTAGGACTCAGTCAGCCCGAGGTCGTGGAACAGCCCACCCACATACGCGAGCTCCAGATCCACGTCCAACCCGCGCTGGGCGGCCTTCAACGCGCCCCACAAGAACACCCGCCGCGAGTGATGGAACAACGTGTCATACCGCGACCTTCCGAACCAACGCCGTAGCCGCCCGCGCCATCTCGGAGTCAGGAACCGTCACACCAGCAACAACCTCAGCCATGAGCCAATGCTCGACCGATCACCGGCCACTTCCCACTGTCAAACCAGACCGCTACCCCACAGATGTGGACATGCGAGCCCGATACTCGCTGGGCGACGCCCCAATCCGAGCCACGAACACCCGACGCATCGTCTCTGAACTGCCAAAACCCGCCAGCCGAGCCGTCTGCGCCACCCCGTGCCCGGCGTCCAGCAGCGCCTTGGCGTGATCGAGCCTCACCTGCTCCACGAACCGAGCAGGCGTGGTGTCCAACTCGCTCGCGAACAGCCTGGCCAGGTGCCGCGAGCTGACCCCCACCCGCGCAGCCAACGACCGCGCGCTGTGGTCCAGCGCGGGCTGCGCCGACACCAGGTCCACCACCTCACGCAACGCGGGTGTGCGCGGCCTCCTGATCTCCAACGGCGCCGAGAACTGCGACTGCCCACCGGGCCGCTGCATGAACATCACCAGGCTGCGCGCCACCGTCCGCGCCAGGTCAGCCCCGTAGTCCTGCTCGACGAGCGCAAGTGCCAGGTCCATCCCCGCCGAAACCCCGGCTGACGTGAACACCCCGCGGTCCTCGACGAACAACGCGTCCGGCAACACCTCGACATCCGGGTAGGCCCGAGCCAGCAGCGGCGCAGGCTGCCAATGGGTGGTGGCCCGCCGCCCGCTCAACACCCCAGCCGCAGCCAACGCGAACGACCCGGTGCAAATCGACACCAGCCTGCGCGCACGCGGATGCAGGTGGCGAATGGCCTCGACCAAGTCAGCGGGCACAGGTTGATGGACAAGTGCGTCGCCACCGGAGACGACCACGGTGTCCGGATCGACGACCTCGGCGGATGTGCCGTATACGGGCAGACGAATCCCCACAGATGTCGTGACCGGTTCGCCTGAGGGCGACACGTAGCTGATCACGTACTCGGCGCCAGCAGCGTTGGCCTCGGCAAACACCTCTGCAGGCCCAGTCACGTCCAGCATCTTCATCCCGTCGAACACGAGAAAGACGACGCTACGCACAGGCCCACCCAACAGGAAAGCCCGCCAAGTTGCGAAGCAACGAGGCGGGCTGGGGGTCCGGGGGCTTGCCCCCGGCTGGGGTCTGGGGGCTTGGCCCCCAGAAAACACCCGGAACGAGCCGGCGAAGGTGGCGCGAAGCGCCACCGAGCAGCCTTCGGCCGAGTGGAGGTGCCGGGAATCGAACCCGGGTCCTGTGGCGGTTCATCAGGGCTTCTCCGTGCGCAGTCCGCTCTGCCTCTACTTGACCCCATCAGTCACGCGAACGAGCTGATGTGACAGGCCCAGTCGCTGTGAGTTTCCCGAACAGTCACCGCGACCGTGACTGCTGGTAAGCCCTCTAGCTGATGCCGAACACTAGGCCGAAGGCACTCCTAGGTCGACAACCGCTAGCTCCGCTGTCAGGCAGCGAGAGCGTACGCGGTGCGCTTGTCGTTAGACGTGGCGCTTATTGGTTTGCGATGACGCTTAACGGTGGTCTCTCGCCTGCACCGGCACGCTTCCCCTGAATCAACGTCCACAGTCGAAACCGTTCACCCCCTTGTAGTGGTACGCATAGCATAACGACCGGGGCCAACCAGTTCTTCCCGAGGCAGGTAGGGCTGTCCCCACCCCTGACCGGCTAGCTGGCCAGATGGTCCCTGACCAGCGGGAACGACACCATGGACGGCATGAGGAAACCGAACGCGCTCGCAGCCGGGTTCTACCTGCTGACCCACCTGGTGACCGGCATCTTCTGGTTCACCCTCACGCTCGTGCTCGTCGTGGTCGGGTTCGCGACGTCCGTCTTCTGGGTGGGTGTGCCGATCCTGTGGCTCGCGATGAACGTCATGCGCGCGGGGGCCACGGTGGAGCGGGCGTGGGTCAGGGCGGCGTTGCGCACGGACATCCCCAGGCCGTATCGGCCGAAGATCGAGGGCACGCCGCTGGTGCGGTGGAAGCACCAGTTCACCGACCCCGCGACGTGGCGTGATTTCAGCTATCTGGCGCTGTTGATGCCGGTGGGGATCGCGGAGTTCGCGACCGTCGTCACGATGTGGTCGGTGGTGGCCGCGTTCATCGCCGTGCCGTTCTGGATCGGCGAGGCGCCGTTCGCGGTGATCGTGGGCGAGTTCTGGACGATCGACTCGTTCTACTCGGCGTTGCCGGTGTCGGCGATCGGGCTGGCGCTGATCCCGTTCGCCTTGATGGGCACGAGGTCGCTGGGTGCGTTGCACGGCAGGTTCGCGCGCGCCATGCTCGGGCCGACCAGGGCCGACGAGCTGGCGATCGAGGCGGAGCGGCTGCAGTCGAGCCGGGCCCGCGGTGTCGAGGCGGCCGAGGCCGAGCGCCGGCGCATCGAACGCGACCTGCACGACGGCGCGCAGCAGCGACTTGTCGCGGTGGCGATGGGCCTGGGCCGGGCGAAGTCCAAAATGGACTCCGATCCGGAGGGGGCGGCGGCGCTCATCGCGGAGGCGCACGCGGACGCGAAGCTCGCCATCAAGGAACTGCGCGACCTGGCACGGGGCATCTACCCGTCCGTGCTCGGCGACCGCGGTCTCGACGCCGCGCTCTCGGCGTTGGCCGCGCGCGTTCCGATCGAGGTGGACCTCCAGGTCAACGTCGAACCGCGTCCGCCGACAGCGGTGGAGAGCGCCGCGTACTTCACCGTCGGCGAGGCGCTCACGAACATCACCAAGCACTCCAACGGCACCAAGGCGACCGTGCGGGTCAACAGGGTCGACACCGGAGTGCTGGTCGAGGTCACCGACAACGGTCAGGGCGGCGCCGAGCTGAAGCCGGGTGGCGGGCTCGCCGGCCTCGCGGACCGGGCCGCCACGATCGACGGTGTGGTTGTCGTCGTCAGCCCCGTTGGTGGGCCGACCGTTATTCGAGCGGAGTTGCCGTGCGTGTGGTGATCGCCGAGGACTCGGTGCTGCTGAGGGAGGGCGTGCAGCGGT
Organism: Lentzea alba; assembly: GCF_047445655.1. Lineage (GTDB taxonomy): Bacteria > Actinomycetota > Actinomycetes > Mycobacteriales > Pseudonocardiaceae > Lentzea > Lentzea alba_A. Next base: position 49,728 of record NZ_JAJAEG010000035.1, on the reverse strand, counting down.
TGCTCGCCGACGAGGGCATCGAAACCGTTGCGGCAGTGGAGAACGGCGACGACCTGCTGGACGCCGTGACCGAGCACCGGCCGGACCTGTGCGTGGTGGACGTGCGGATGCCGCCGACGTTCACGGACGAGGGGCTGCGGGCCGCCATCGAGTGCCGCAGCCGTTACCCCGGACTGCCGGTGCTGGTGCTGTCGCAGTACGTCGAGGAGCGCTATGCCGTGGAGCTCCTCGCGGGCGGTGCGAGCGGGGTCGGCTACCTGCTCAAGGAGCGGGTCGCGGACGTGAAGGAGTTCGTCGACGCGGTGCGCAGGGTCGCTGACGGCGGCACGAGCATCGACCACGAGGTGATCACGCAGCTCATGGTGCGCAGCAAGAAGAGCCCCGTCGACTCGTTGACGCCCCGCGAACGCGAGGTGCTCGGGCTGATGGCACAGGGACTGTCCAACACGGCCATCGCCGCCACGCTCGTGGTGTCCGACGGCGCCGTGGAGAAGCACGTCGGCAACATCTTCGCGAAGCTCGGCCTGGAACCGTCCAACTCGGAGCACCGACGCGTGCGCGCCGTCCTGGCCTACCTGGACAGCTGAAGCAGGCGGGCGCCGTTGTCGTGCAGGATCGCCTGCTCGGCGGCGGCGCCGAGATCCCACCCGCGAATGGCGTCGAGCTGCACCTCGTAGGGGTACGGGATGTTCGGGAAGTCGGTGCCCAGCACCACCCGGTCCACCAGCCCGGCGACGCGCTGGACCCAGCCGTCGGGCAGTGGCCACATCCGTTCGCTGAACGGAACACCGATCATCGTGGTGTCGATGTGCACGTTCGGGTACCGCTCCACCAGGTCCAACGCGCCCATGTAGTCGGGCATGCCCGCGTGCGCGATGACCGCCGTCAGCCGCGGATGCTTCTTGAGCACCTCTTCGAAGATCGGCAGCCCGGTGAAGTTGCCGGGCTCGGGCCCTTCGGCGACGTGCGTCACCACCGGCACACCCGCCTCGGCCAGCTGGCCCCACACGCCGTCCAGCAGCTCGTCACGCGGGTCGTACCCGCCGACCTGGACGTGCGACTTGAAGCACCGCACACCGGCTTCCAACGCCTTGCGCACGTACACGTCCGCACCCGGTTCGGCGAAGAACGTGCCGGTCGGCACGGCCTCGGGCACGCGGGAGGCGAAATCGCGGACCCACTCGTTCAACCACTCCGCCATGCCCGCCCTGTGCGGGTACAGCAACGGTGCGAACGCCGTGACGCCCAGCTCGCGCAACGCGCTGAGCCGGGCGTCTTCGTCGGTGCGGTACTGGATGTACCAGTCGAGGCCGGACTCGCGGACGCGGTCGAAGTAGCCCCAGACCTTGTCCAGGACGTTCTGCGGCATGAAGTGGACGTGGACGTCCACCAGTGCCATCAGTAACGGCCCTTCAACGCCCGTCCGTGCGCCTTGGCGATCTCGCGGTTCGCGTCGCGCTTGGCGAGGTCCTGGCGCTTGTCGTAGGACTTCTTGCCCTTCGCGAGGGCGATCTCGACCTTGACGTAGCCGTCCTTGAAGTACATCTGCAGCGGCACGAGCGACAGACCGGACTCCTTGGTCTTGCCGATCAGCCGCTCGATCTCCGCTTTGTGCAGCAAGAGCTTCCGCTTGCGCCGGACCTCGTGGTTCGTCCACGTCCCCGCGACGTACTCCGGGATGTGCAGCGCGTGCAACCAGATCTCGCCGTCGTCGACCTGGGCGAAGGCGTCCACCAGGGACGCCCGTCCCATGCGCAGGCTCTTCACCTCGGTACCGACGAGCTGAATGCCGGCCTCGTAGGTGTCCAGAATGGTCCAGTCGTGCCGAGCCTTGCGGTTCGACGCGATGACCTTCTGCCCGCGTTCCTTGACCATGACGACAACTCTACGTGGTCAGTACAACCGTTAAAGCCGCACGTAGAGACGCAGCGTCACGTATCCCGTGCTGGCCGAGATGACGATCGCCACGAGGAACAGCCACGGCGACACCAGCAGGATGTCCAGGTACCCGATCGGCGGGATGATGCCCGACTCCGTGAGGTTTCTGGTGATCCGGTCCAGGAAGAACGCCTTGAACAGCACCAGGCCGGCGACCGCGGTGACCGAGCCGATGATGCCCGCGACGACCGCCTCGATGAGGAACGGCAGCTGCGTGTACCACCGGGTCGCGCCCACCAGTCGCATGATGCCGACCTCGACGCGGCGGGTGAACGCCGACACCTGGATGGTGTTCGAGATCAGCAGCAACGCGGCGAACGCCTGGATGAGCGCGAGGATCAGCGCGACGTCGCGCAGACCGTTGAGGCCCTCGAAGAACCGCTCCAGGAACTTGCCCTGGTCGTCGACGCCCTTGACGCCCGGCTTGCCCTCGAAGGCCTGCTTGATGACGTCGGTGCGCTCGGCGTCCTCCAGCTTGACGCGGAACGTGGCCGGAATCGCCTCCGGCCTGGCCAGCTTGAGCAGCTCGGGCTGGGCCTCGAAGATCCGCTTGAAGCGCTCGAAGCCCTCGTCGCGGTTCTGGAACACCACTGTCTCGACACCGGAGGTCGCTTCCAGATCGGCGCGCAGACCCGCGCACGGCTGCTGGGTGCAGTCCTTGTCGTTGGCGCTGACGTCGTTCGTCAGCAGCACGGAGACCTCGAGCTTGTCCGCGTAGTTGGCCTGCATCTTGTCGACCATGCGGACGACGAGCAGGCCACCGCCGAGCAGCCCGAGCGAGATGGCGGTCGTGAGGATCATCGCGATCGTCATCGTGACGTTCCGGCGAAGTCCGGTGACGACCTCGCTGAACACGAAGCTTGTACGCATCGGGGGCGGGGTTCCTTGGGGGTCGGGGGTTAGGGACGCTTAACGGCCAACGCCGTAAACGCCGCGCGCGTCATCGCGGACGACCTTGCCGTACGCCAGCTCCACGACACGACGACGCATCGAGTCGACGATGCCGTGGTCGTGGGTGGCCATGATGACGGTCGTGCCGGTGCGGTTGATCCGCTCCAGCAGCAACATGATGTCCTGGCTCGTGTCGGGGTCCAGGTTTCCGGTCGGCTCGTCGGCGATCAGCACCAACGGCCTGTTCACGAACGCACGGGCGATCGCAACGCGCTGCTGCTCACCACCCGACAGCTCGGTCGGGAACCGGTCCTCCTTGCCGTCGAGGCCGACCAGCTGCAGCACCTCGGGCACCACCTTGACGATGGTGTTGCGGGGCTTGCCGATGACCTCGAGCGCGAACGCGACGTTCTCGGCAACCGTCTTCGTGGGCAGAAGACGGAAGTCCTGGAACACGCAGCCGATGGACTGACGCAGGCGGGGGACCCTGCGCCGCGACATCTTGGCGACGTCGAAGTTGGACACGTAGACGCGTCCCCTGGTCGGCACCTCTTCGCGCAGCAGCAGGCGCAGGAACGTCGACTTGCCGGAGCCCGAGGGCCCGATCAGGAAGACGAACTCGCCCTTCTCCATCTCGACGGACACGTCGTCGAGCGCAGGACGCGTGGAGGTCTTGTAGACCTTGGAAACGTGTTCGAGACGAATCACGAGGCGCGAGTCTACCCATGGCCGGGGTAAAGCCCCCGTTCCGGTTAACTTCGGGCCCCGGAAAGGCGGTTCTGACCCTCCACACGGCGTGGCCGAACCGGCACAACCGGTGCAGAAAAACGCACGTTCGGGCCATCTGAGCGGCCGAACGTGCGCTTCGCCTCAGATCGTTCAGTCCCAGAAGTTGAAGAGGACGTCGCCGACCCGTTCCGGCCGCCAGTAGCGCACGTCGCGAGGGTCGAGATCCGGCCACTCCGCCGCCTTGAACGGCATCTCCAACTCGTCCCTGGTGCGCACCCGGATGTCGTTCGACAACTCCGCGAGCACGGCCATGAGCGCCACGTCGTCGAGGAACTCGACAGGTGGCAACGGCTCGGGCGACGCGGTCAGCGCCACATCACCCGCCGCCGTCCAGAGCACCACGATCGTGCCGCGCAGGTCGCGGTACTCGATGTGCACCTCGTGGTAGTTCGGCACGACCTCGGGGATCGACCACCGCACCACCTCACCGCCGGTGCGGCGCGCCGCCTCGAAGCAGAGGCCGCGGAACTTGCCCGGCGTTACGCCTGGCTCTGCTTGCGCCACCGGATGCCGGCCTCGAGGAAGTCGTCGATCTCCCCGTCCAGCACCGCGGACGGGTTGCCGACCTCGTGGTTGTTCCGCAGGTCCTTGACCATCTGGTACGGGTGCAGCACGTACGAACGCATCTGGTTGCCCCAGCTGGAGCCGGAGTCCTTGAGGGCGTCCATCTTGGCCTGCTCCTCCTGCCGGCGGCGCTCGAGCAGCTTGGCCTGCAGGACGTTCATGGCCGTGGCCTTGTTCTGCAGCTGCGAGCGCTCGTTCTGGCAGGACACCACGATGCCGGTCGGGATGTGCGTGAGGCGCACCGCCGAGTCGGTCGTGTTGACGCCCTGGCCACCGGGGCCGGACGAGCGGTAGACGTCGACGCGCAGGTCCTTCTCGTCGATCTCGACGTGGTCGGTCTGCTCGACGACGGGCACGACCTCGACGCCGGCGAACGACGTCTGGCGGCGGCCCTGGTTGTCGAACGGCGAGATGCGCACGAGGCGGTGCGTGCCCTGCTCGACGCTCAGCGTGCCGTAGGCGTACGGGGCGCTGATGCGGAACGTCGCGGACTTGATGCCCGCCTCTTCCGCGTAGGAGGTGTCGAAGACCTCGACGGGGTAACCGTGGCGCTCGGCCCAGCGCGAGTACATGCGCAGCAGCATCTCGGCGAAGTCCGCGGCATCGACACCACCGGCCTCCGCACGAATGGTGATCAGCGCGTTGCGCTCGTCGTACTCGCCGGACAGCAGCGTGCGAACCTCGAGCGCCGCGATCTCCTCGCGCAGCTTCGCGCGGTCGTTGTCGGCGTCGGCCAGCGCGTCGGCGTCCTCGGCTTCCTCACCGAGCTCGTAGAGCAGCGGGAGGTCGTCCAGGCGCTCGCGCAGGCCGGTGACACGACGCAGCTCGCCCTGCTTGTGGGAGAGCTGGCTGGTGACCTGCTGCGCCTTCTCCTGGTCGTTCCAGAGGTCCGGCTTGGCAGCCTGCTCCTCCAGGTCCGCGACCGCGGCGCGCAACGCATCGAGGTCCATCACCGCCTCGATGCTGGAAAGGGTGGCGGAGAGGTCCTTGATGTCTGCTTCGACGTCCGGGTTCACGCAAAAAGATTACGCCAGCACCGGTCACTGTTCGCGACCGGTGCTTCGCTGGCGCTCTCTGCGTGGTGGCCTCGGGCTGGCGTCGCGCGCTTTCGACGTCCAGGCGGGTGCATCGCGGTGCCGACCCGCGTCCTCGTGTTGGACACACGGGGGCGCGGGGCCGGTGCCGCGAGGTGCCCTACTGGGCGCCGGAAGCGACCGGCGTCAGCCCGAGGCCGGTCGCGCTCAAGCCGTGGGGATGGCGTCCAGAAGCTTGAGAACCGCCTTCGCGTGAGCGAGGCCGAACTCGGCCACCGCCTTGGCGTAGGGGTCCTCCGCCGTCTTGGCCGCGCTCTTCGCGCTCTCCTGCTCCTGACCGTACGTCGAACGCGCGGTCGTGATCAGGGACTCGCGCTGCTTCGCGGTCAGCGAGCCGGCGTGCACCAGGCGCAGGATGAGCGGGCTGCGGAGGTGGTCCGGGCCGGGCTCGGACAGCAGCCAGTTCTTGAAGGCCTTCTTGCCCGCCGCGGTGAGCACGTACTGCTGGCTGGACCGCGGTCCTTGCTTGCCGAGTCGCAGCAGGCCCTGATCGGCCAGCGCGGGCAGCTCGCGGTACACCTGGGAGCGGGTCACGCTGAAGAACGCGCCGAAGCGGTCTCCGGCCTCCGCCACCAACTGGCCACCGGTCTTGGGTCCGTCGTGCAGCAGCCCGAGCAGGGCGGCTGCGGTCGCATTCAGGTCTGACACAACGACAACGTTCCCACGTCTGGGGGAAGCTGTCCACAATGGTCAGCCGTTCTGTCCACAGTGGCTGATCACCGGGCTAGTCTGATGGGCCATGCGGAGCAACGAAAAGTCTCGCTGAGTAAGCGGCAGTTTCCACGCCTCACGCGTTTGGCCGCTTGACCGTCCGTGTCCATCCCGGATGGAAAAAGCCTTTCGCAGAAACGAAAGTCACCCGCTCTCACTCGATCGGCGGTACGACTCTCACCGGCCGAAGCCACCCGTATGGACGGACGTGAGCGTTCGTCGCACGACCTGGTGATGTCCGCGCACACCTCTTTCCACGGCCCTCAAGTCCGGGAAAATGATCATTGCCAGCAGGCGGGCGACACACACGGAGGTCGGGGACGATGAAGAACATCAAGTGGCTGGACCACAAGAAGGTGGCGGCGCACACGGTGGCGTGGATGACGGGCGGCATCCCGGAGCAGGCCGGCAAGGACGAGTGCATGGTGTGCGGCAAACAGATCCGCAAGCACCGCACGGTCAACGGCGAGGGCCGCATCTGCTCCAGCATGCTGTGCGCCCAGTACTGGGCGGAGAACATGACCTGAAAGACCGAGCAGTTCGCACTGATCGGGAATAAGCAGAAGGCCGGCACCAGATTGTTACGGCCTTCTGTGTAGTAGCGGGGCCAGGATTTGTAACTGCGACCCCAGGGGTATTAGCCCAGCGAGCTACCGAGCTGCTCCACCCCGCGCCGCTTCTAGCTTGTCTTGCTGTTGTAAGGAGAACTGTACACCCTCCGGAAACCCCATTTTCACCACCCCCCACTAACCCGATTTCCGCAGGTCAGCGGCCAGATCGAGACTGGCAGGCATTCGCGGCTATCCCAGATGATCGCTCGCGACGCCGAAGGCGAGCCGAGCGCGGGGGTCTGAAGGCTTGCCCCCAGGGTGGGGTTTGGGGGCTCCGCCCCCAATGTGAAACGCGAAAAAGTCCTGTCTGCGATCTCCGCAGACAGGACTTTCCCAACTTTGTAGCGGGGACAGGATTTGAACCTGCGACCTCTGGGTTATGAGCCCAGCGAGCTACCGAGCTGCTCCACCCCGCGTCGGTAATTAGAACCTTACGCGGGGCGGAGCACTTAAAGCAAATCGAGAGGTCAGCCAGACGGTGTGGGGCTGGGCACAGTCGTCGACTGCTGCGTCGCCGGCGGTGCGGCAGCCGCGGTGTTGTACTGCTTGAACCGCCTCGACGCCTCCTCCAGGCGCTGGTACGCCTGGCCGAGCGCGGCGAAGTCACCGTTCTGGTTGGCCTTCTTGATGTCGGCAAGCGCCGCGTCGATGTCGTTGACCGCCTTCTGCAGCTCAGGGCTCAACGACCCGTTGCCCGGCGTGGTCGGCGACGTCGGCGTGGTGGTGTTGCCGTTGCCGTTGTTGTCGGTCGGCGGTGGCGCGACCGAACCGGCACCGCTCAGCACCTGGTCCAGCGCCTCGCTCAACGTGGACGCGTAGCCGACCCGGTCGCCGTACCAGACGAGGACCTTGGACAGCTGCGGATACGACGTGTTGTTCGACGCCCGCTCGATGTAGACGGGTTCGACGTAGAGCAACGCGCCACCCACCGGCAGTGTCAGCAGGTTGCCGTAGACGACTGTCGTCTTCTGCTGTGCCAGCAGGTTGAGCTCGCGACTGACGTTGTCCGACGTGAGGAACTGCGTCTGGATCTGCTGCGGGCCCTTGGCGTCCTGCGTCAGCTGCAGCACGCTGATCTTCCCGTAGTTGTCCGGATCGGATCCCACTGACACGTGGGCCGCCATGAACTCCCGGTTCTCACGCACCAGCGGGCTGGTCAGCTGGAAGCGGACCTTGCTGGAGTCGCTCGGGTCACCGGCGAGGACGTAGAACGGCGGCTGGGCGTCGCGGCGCTTGCTCGCCTCGTTCTTCTGCGCCTCGGCCGTGGTCACGTTGTCGATCGTCGGGTCCTGCGGCGGCTGCCAGTAGGAGACACCGGAGTAGAAGTCCGACGGGGACGACACGTGGTACTTCGACAGGATCTGCCGCTGCACCTTGAACAGGTCCTCGGGGTAGCGGAAGTGCTGCCGCAGCTCGGGCTTGATGTCGCTGTTCGGCTTGACCGTGCCGGGGAAGACGCCCATCCACGCCTTGAGGACCGGGTCCTTCTCGTCCATCGCGTACAGGCTCACGGTGCCGTCGTACGCGTCCACAGTGGCCTTGACCGAGTTGCGGATGTAGTTGACGGGCTTGTTGATCTGCGAGACGACCACGCCGTCCGCGGTGAGCGAGTCGTTGGTCGCGTCGCTCAACGGGGTGCGCTGCGCGTACGGGTAGTTGTCGAGCGTGGTGTAACCGTCGACGATCCACGTGATGCGGCCGTTCACCACGGCCGGGTACGGGTCGCTGTCCACGGTCAGCCACGGCGCGACTGCCTCCACGCGGTCTCGCGGCGTGCGCTTGAACAGGATCTTCGAGTCGTCCGCGATCGACTGGTTGAACAGGATGTTCCGCTCGCCGTAGTAGGCCGCGAACGCCAGCTTGTCGAGCAGGTTCCCGATCGGGACACCACCGGAACCGGTGTAGGTGTAGGACTTGGCGTCCGTGTCGTACTCCGCCGCCGAACCGGCCGGGCGGCCGCCGACGATCGAGTAGTCGTTCTGACCGAACAGCTCGCCGTAGTACGTGCGCGGCTGGTCGATCTTGATGCCGTTGTCGGCGTTGCGGACGCTGCCGTCCGGCGCGACCTCACCGGTCTTGAACTCGGGGTAGCCGCCGTTGGTCTGGTCAGCCACGGCGTTGACCTTGTTCGCCTCGGCGTAGACGAAGCCGTTGCCGTGCGTGTAGATGAGGTGCTGGTTGATCCAGTCGCGCTGACCCTGCGGCAGGCTGTCGAGCTTGAGCTCGCGCACCGCGACGATGTAGTCGCGCAGCTTGCCGTCCACTGTGTACCGGTCGACGTCGAGCTTGTTCGGGAACCCGTAGAACGGCCGCAGCTGCTGGAACTGCGTGAAGGTCCGCGACAGCACCGCCGGGTCGAGCAGGCGGATGTTGCCCAGCGTCGCCGCGTCGTTGATCTTGATCTGGTCGTTGTTGATGTTCTGCTTGCCCTCGTAGGGCTTCGTCTCAACCTTGTCGTCCGTCAACCCGAACGACTGCCGTGTCGCCGCGATGTTGCGGGTGATCGACTCGGCTTCCTTCTGGATGGCGTTCGGCTTGACCGAGAACTGCTCCAGCACCGCGGGCCACGCCGCGCCGACGAGCACGCTCGACAGCACCAGCAGGACGGTCGCGATGGCGGGCAGCTGCACGTTGCGCATGAACGCGCCCGCGAAGAACGCGACGGCGCAGAAGACCGCGATGCACAGCAGGATCAGCTTGGCCGGCAGCACCGCGTTGAGGTCGGTGTAGCTGGCGCCGACGAACTTCTCGTTCTCGTGCAGCAGCAGCTCGTACCGGTCGAAGAAGTACGCGACGCCCTTCAGCAGCACGAACGTGCCCGCGACCAGCGCCAGGTGCAGCCGCGCGGGGCCGGAGAGCTGCCCGCCGCGGCCGGCCAGCCGGATGCCACCGAACAGGTAGTGCGCGATCACCGCGCCGATGAACGACACCGCGGTCACGATGAACGCCCACGACAGCAGCCACTCGTAGAACGGCAGCTGGAACGCGTAGAAGCCGATGTCGTGCCCGAACTGCGGGTCGGTCACGCCGAACGGCTCGGCGTTGAGGAAGAGCTGGATCTGCTGCCAGTCGGCCTGCGCGGACGCACCGGCGATCAACCCGACGAACACGGGGATGCCGATCGCGAACAACCTCATCCGCCGCATCACGACCGTGCGGTAGCGGGCCACCGGGTCATCGGGCCCCGACACCGGCACGAACACCGGGCGCGCCCGGTACGCGAGGTACAGGTTGAGCGCGACGATGCCGCCGACCACGACCCCGATGGCGACGAACAGCCCCAGTCGGGTGAGCAGCACTGTGCTGTAGACGTTGCGGAAATCCACCTCACCGAACCACAGCCAGTTCACGTAGGTGTCGAGCAGCCGCGATCCCGTGATGAGACCGAACAGGAGCACGACACCGACGATGAGCAGGATTCGGCTGCGTCGGGACAGTTTCGGCAGTCCGACTGGAGGCCGTGTGGCCACGAGGCACGCTCCTGGATCGCGGTATTTCGATACGTACGTTTAGTCCAACTCTACGGACGACGCCCTGGGTTCCCGTGAAGAGCGCCGTCTTACGATGACATGCGTGTCAGCGAGTGAAACGCCAGCGGTCATCCTCCCGACGGTCGCCCGCGAGGTAGAGCAGTTCGTAGCGGCAGGCGGCTGGGAGCAGCCACCGCAACTCTTCGCCCTCGTGGCCACCTCAGACCTGCTCGACCAGCAGCCGGAGCTGCGGGACCAGCTCGATCCGGAGTCGTCACCGCTGACCCCGATCGCCCAGGACGCCCTGGAAGGCGATCTGGGCGACGCGCTGGCGGGCATCGAGTGGCCCCCGGCCGTGACCGGGTGCGCACTGGCCCAGGAGATCGTGGTCCTGCCGCCGGACGCCGAGACGGAGCTGCAGCACGGCGAGCTGGACGACGAGGCCGCCCGCCGCTTCGCCGCCGAGCACCCGGCGCGCCGCGAGGCCCGGCTCGTCGCCGCGGTGCTGCGGGACGGTTCGGTCTCCTGCGTGCTGCGGCTGCGCGGAACGGTCGAGGTGCCAGAGGAGTTCGTCGAGCACCCCGAGCTGGCGCCCAACCTCACCGACGCCCTGCTCGCCACGCTGCGGCCCTAGCTGTCACACCCTCAGGCTGGCACAACCCCGGCGCTTGATCGCGCCGGGGTTGTGATCTCGTGTTGTTTGTTCGCCCGAAGCGGAAGTTTCAGCAGCTCGGCGTGGACTTGCCCGAGGTCAGCGCTTCGAGCGACGTCACCGCGTCCTTGAGGTTCTCGACCTTGATCAGGGTCAGGCCCTCCGGCGCCTGCTGCTTGGCGTCGGTGCAGTTCGCGGCAGGCACGAGGAACGCCGTCGCACCAGCCTCCTTGGCCGCCACCATCTTGAAGGCGATGCCGCCGATCGGCTTCACCGTGCCGTCGCCGGTGATCTCGCCGGTGCCCGCGATCGACTTGCCGCCGTTGAGCTCGCCCGGCGTCAGCTTGTCGACGATCGCCAGCGCGAAGATCAGACCGGCGGACGGGCCACCGACGTCGGACAGGCTGATCTTGATCTTGAACGGCACGTCGGCGCGGTCGACCGGCGAGATGCCGATGAACCCGGCGGGGCGGCCGTCGTCGCGGGTGCCGAGGGTGAGCTGGGTCGACTTCGAGGTGCCGTCCTTCTCGAAGGCCACCTCGATGCGGTCGCCGGGCTTGGTGTTCTCCAGCGCGGTGGTCACGTCGGCGGAGCTCTGCACCTGCTTGCCGTTCACCGAGATGAGGCGCGCGCCGAGCGGGATGACGTTCTCGGCGGGGCTGCCCTTGGTGATCTGGTTCGCGATCACCTTGCCGGGATAGCCGAGGTAGTGCAGCGCGGCGACCTCCGCGGAGGTCTGCGACTCGCTGAACGCCAGCTCGTTGTTCTTCTGCACCTCCTCCTCCGACTCGCCGGGCTTGAAGAACTCCTCGCGCGGCGCGAGGGCGTAACGGCCGGAGAGCCACAGCCCGAGTGCGCCGAACAACGACACGTCATCGGTGAGCGAGACCGTCGTCATGCGCAGGGTCCCCTTGGTGGGGAACGTGTTCTGGCCTTCCACCGAGACGACGTCGGCGTCCTTGACCTGGCTGAGCACGTCGTAGGTCGGGCCGGGGCCCAGCGCGACGTACGGGACTCTGGCGAAACCGCCGAGCAGTCCGAGCGCCGCCACCACTAGGAAGCTGACGATCAGCGTCCACGTCCGGCGGGTCAGTCCGCGCTCCCTCGGCGGGGGCGCGGGTGGAGGTGCGGTCGTGACGGTTTCACTCACGGCTGAACAGCGTACGACCATGTCTATCCGCGTACGGTAGAGGCATGAGTGACGTGCCGTTCGGGTTCAGCCCGCACGACCCCGACGACAAGAGCGGGAAGCCGGGGGACAACCCGTTCGACTTCAGCCAGCTGGGCAACATGCTGAGCCAGCTGGGCGCGATGCTGAGCAGCGCAGGGACGTCGAGCGGGCCGGTCAACTACGACCTCGCCAAGCAGATCGCCTTCCAGCAGCTCTCCTCGCAGGCGACGACGATCGGTTTCGCCGCCGACCAGTCGAGCGCGGTGACCGACGCCGTGCACCTGGCCGAGATGTGGCTGGACCCGGTCACCTCGCTGCCCGCGGGCACCCGCACCACGCAGGCGTGGACCGCGCGCGACTGGATCGAGCGCACCATCCCCACCTGGCAACGCCTGTGCGACCCGGTCGCACAACGCATGTCCGGCGCCTGGGTGGAGGCCATGCCCGCCGAGGCGAAGCAGGCCGCCGGCCCACTGCTGTCGATGCTCGGCCAGATGGGCGGCATGGCGTTCGGCTCCCAGCTCGGCAACGCGCTGGCCCAGCTCGGTGCCGAGGTCCTCACCTCCACCGACGTGGGCCTGCCGCTCGGCCCCGAGGGCACCGCCGCACTGCTGCCCGCGAACATCGAGAAGTTCACCGAGGGCCTGGAACGCCCGGCCTCGGAGGTCATGGTCTTCCTCGCCGCCCGCGAGGCAGCCCACCAGCGCCTGTTCACCCACGTGCCGTGGCTGCGCCAGCGCCTGCTCGACACCGTCGAGGAGTTCGCCAAGGGCATCAAGGTCGACACCTCGGCCCTGGAACAGCTGGCCGGCCAGATCGACCCGTCGAACCCGGCCTCCATCGAGGAGGCCATGAGCTCCGGCCTGCTCGAACCGCAGACCACCCCGGAGCAGAAGGCAGCGCTCAACCGCCTCGAAACGCTCCTCGCCCTGGTCGAGGGCTGGGTGGACGTCGTGGTCGACGCCGCCGTAGCCGACCGCCTGCCCGGCGCCCCCGCCCTGCGCGAGACGCTGCGCCGCCGCCGCGCCTCAGGCGGCCCGGCCGAGCAGACCTTCGCGACGCTGGTCGGCTTGGAGCTGCGCCCGCGCAAGCTGCGGGCGGCCTCAGCGCTGTGGAAGCTCATCGGCGACCAGCACGGCGTCGAGGTGCGCGACAGCGTGTGGGAGCACGCCGAGCTCGTCCCGACCGCCGAGGACCTGGACGACCCGCTGGAGTTCGCCGAGCGCCTCACCAACACCCGCAAGGCGCTGGAGGACCCCATCGCCGAGCTGGAGCGCACGATGCGCGAGGGCGAGGGCAAGGCGGAGGGCGGCGGCAAGTCCGAGGACGAGGGCAAGCCGGAGAACGGCAAGCCCGAGCAAGGCTGATCCGCCGAGTTCGACTCACGGGCCGGGTGCGCGCTGCGCGCCCGGCCCGAGCCTTTCTCGGGGCGTGACGGGTTCACGGCACGTGCGGCACGCGGACAAGCTCGCGCAGGGCTCCTCGTGATCACCGGACGCGCGACAAGCCCCGCGAAGGCACCCGCACGATCACCGGACATGCGGTCCGACGCACGACAAGCACCGCGAAGGCACCTGGGTCATCGCCGAATGCCATCCCGGCGGGTGACAAGCCCGAGAAGGCTCTACCGCGATCGCCAGACGCGCCGTCCGACGCACGGCAAGCCCCACGCAGGCACCCAGGCGACCACCGGCATGCCACCCAGCGCGCAACAAGCCCCGCGGAGGCTCCCTGGTGATCACCGGACATGCCGTGCGGCGTGCCTTACGAAGGCTCTCTCGCGATCACCAGACATGCCATCCGGCGCGTGCCAAGCCTCGTGAAGAATTCCTGCGCCAGACACGCTGTGCGACAAACCTCGCGAAGGCGCCCACGCGATCACCGGACACGCCGCGCGATGCGCGACGTGCGACAAACCTCGCGAAAAGTTCCTGCTGATTGCCGGTATCGCCGTGCGGCGCGTCCGGCGGCGCTCCAGAGCCGATCAGGATGCGTGCGGCGCCCAGTCACGCTGACGTACGCCGACCCATCGGGCGCATACGGCGCGCCCAGTCAGGCTCAAGGGTGCCGACCCCCACCGGGCGCTCGCGGCGCGCCCGACAGGGTCAGCTACTAGCGGGATAAGAGCAGCTCAGCCCGTCCGTACACGAGCCATGCCGCGCGAACCAGCCTCCTGCCCATCTCTCTCAGTCCTCCGTGATGCCGAGCCCGGCCGCTGCCGACAGCCCTTCGAGGTAACCCATGGCCCGTTCGGTCTTCGGGTAGCGGTGCACCCACTCCCAGAAGTCCTTGCCGTGACCTGGCACCAGCAGGTGCGCGAGTTCGTGCACCAGCACGTAGTCGAGCACCCAGGGCGGCACCTCTCGCAGGCGCTCGGAGACCCTGATGGTGCCTTCCGTGGGCGTGCACGACGCCCACCTCGTGCGCATGGGCGGTACCCAGCGCACGCTCACGGGGTCGGCGAGCGAGTCCAGGTAGCGCGCCGACAGCTCGGCACAGCGCGCCATCAGCGCCTCGTCCGACGTTCGCGCAGGGGATCTCCTGCGCGTCTCACTGCGCTGGAGGCGGCTCAACATCTCCGCCACCCAGTGCTTCTCTTCCCCCTTGGTCATCCGTGCCGGCAGAAGGACGACGACGGTGTCGCCCTCCCGGTACGCGCTGACCATGCGGCGGCGCCGGGGGCTCCGCCGCACCTCCACCCGCGGTTCGGCCATGGAGTCACCGTAAACGGCGGCACCGACAATTTTCGGCCCCCAACCGGCCGCACGCCCGCAGGCGGTGGTCCAAGTTCCACCGAACGGCGGCTGGACACGCGCGGATGAACCTGCGCGGATTCGCCGCCCCGCCCAGGTACCGTCGCGCCAAGGTCCCCGAGTGTGTCCGCACTCACAACTGCAAGGGAGGGGCTGTGGCCGAGAAGTACAACGGCTACTGCGTCAAGTGTCGGGAGAAGCGCGACTTCGACGGCAAGGTCGAGGAGACCAACGGCCGGCGCATGGCGAAGGGCACCTGCCCAGTCTGCGGCACGAAGATGACGCGGATCCTCGGCAAGGCCAAGGTTTGACGTTTCCGCTGGCAGGGGGCCTCGCCCCCTGCCAGTCTTTCTCTTGTGGACAACAGACCCCGCGTGCGTAGTGGACTGCCCGTGGTGCGCCGCGGCCCCGGTGTCGTGCAGGTCGGCACCGACCCGAAGCACGCCGTGGTGATCGACTCGCTGTCCGAGGCCCTGATCGATCAGCTACTCGCCATCGACGGCCGCCACACCGTCACTGAACTGGGTGAAAGACTCCGTGAACGTGGTGAGGACCCCGCCCAGTTGACCGCCGTTCTCACATCGCTGGAAGACGCCGGTCTGCTCGAAGAGAGCTCACGGCTGGAGGGCGCGACGGCCTCCGTGCACGGCAGCAGCCACCTTGCGCTGGCAATTACTTCGCTTCTAGCTGAATCGGGCGTCCGGCTCGCCCACGCCGCCGATCTGGTGGTGCTCGCGGCGACCCTCGTGCCCGATCCGAACGTCGTGAACACGCTGATGGCGTTCCGCACGCCGCATCTGGCCGTGCGCGTGCGTGAGGGCGTGGGCATCGTCGGGCCCTTGGTCCTGCCTGGCCGCACGAGCTGCCTGAACTGCGCGGACCTCCACCGCACCGACCAAGATCCGGCGTGGCCCGCCATCGCGACCCAGCTGGCCGGCAAACCGGCCTCCACCGACGTGCTGTTCGCGTCCGGAACGGCCGCGCTGGCAGTGGCGCAGATCCTGGAGTCGTTGATCTACGTCCGCGGCCGCGAGCAGGCCCCTCCGCCCGTGTTGAACGCCACTGTCGAGCTGGACCTGGTGACCGGGGAAGCTGAGAGGCGAAGCTGGTATCCGCACCCGGACTGTCAGTGCTCCGCACATAACATGACCGAGTGACCGAGATTCCGCGCAAGGCCGTGCAGCGCACCGCCAAGCTGGCGAGCCTCCCGCTCGGGGTGGCCGGCCGGGTTGTCGGTGGCTGGGGGAAGCGACTGACCGGACGCGCGGCCGACGAGGTCAACGCCGAGGTGACGGCCAAGACCGCAGAACAGGTCTTCGCGGTGCTCGGTCAGCTCAAGGGCGGCGCGATGAAGTTCGGCCAGGCGCTGAGCGTGTTCGAGGCCGCCGTACCGGACGAGCTCGCCGCTCCGTACCGCGAAGCCTTGACGAAGCTGCAGACCGCGGCCCCGCCGATGCCCGCCCGCACCACACACCGCGTGCTCGCCGAACAGCTCGGTGCGTCCTGGACGAAGCGCTTCAAGTCGTTCGACGACGACCCGGCCGCATCGGCGTCCATCGGCCAGGTGCACCGTGCCGTGTGGCACGACGGCCGGGACGTGGCGGTGAAGGTCCAGTACCCCGGCGCCGACGAGGCCCTGCGCGCCGACCTCAAGCAGCTGCTGCGCTTCTCACGGCTGTTGCAGGCGATCATGCCCGGCACCGACGTGCGCCCGCTGCTGGAGGAGCTGCGCGACCGGTACCTGGAGGAGCTCGACTACCGCGACGAGTCCGCGAACCAGCGCACGTTCGCGAAGGCCTTCGAGAACGACCCGCACGTCGTGGTCCCGCGCGTCGTCGCCTCCTCCCCCAAGGTCATGGTCACCGAGTGGACGTCCGGCACGCCGCTCTCGACGATCATCCGCGAGGGCTCCGTCGACGACCGCGACCTGGCCGGACAGCTGCTGGCCGAGTTCCACTTCTCCGCACCCTCGCGCTCCGGCCTGCTGCACGCCGACCCGCACCCCGGCAACTTCATGCTGGGCGACGACGGCCGCCTGCGCGTGATCGACTTCGGCGCCGTGGCCCGTCTCCCCGACGGCCTGCCCAAGACGCTCGGTCTGATGACCAGGCTGGCCCTGGACGGCCGCTCCGCCGACCTGGTGGAGCTCCTGCGCACCGAGAACTTCATCCGCGAGGGCATGTCCCTGGACGGCGAGGACGTCCTCGGCTACCTGGCGCCGTTCGTCGAACCGCTGCGCACCGAGTCGTTCCACTTCACCCGCCGCTGGCTGCAGTCGCAGGCAGAACGCGTGGGCGATCTGCGCAGCCCGGACTCACAAACGGGCCGCTCTTTGAACCTGCCCCCTCAGTACCTGCTGATTCACCGCGTGACATTGGGCGCGACGGGCATTCTCTGCCAGTTGGACGCCCACGTCACCGCACGCGAAATCGTCGCGCGCTGGCAGCCGGGATTCGACGACTAACTCGTCCGAGTGAACCCTCGCCGAGTTGTCCACAGGTTTGCGCTGAGCCCCCTTTGCGGTCTGGCGGGCAGGCCAAGATGGACCCATGTCACCCATTGCAACCACCGCTGACCTGCGCAAATCCGGACTCTCCACACGGGAGATCCACCGTCATTGCACGCCCGCCGGGCCGTGGCAGCAGCTGCTGCCCGGCGTTGTTCTGCAGAAGCCGTCGCCGCCGACCCGGCTGGACCGCCTGAAAGCCGTGCTCTCATTCGCAGGCCCTGATTCCGTGATCACAGGCGCGGACGCATTGACTCGGCAAGGCGCTGTCCTGCCCCTCCCCCGGCACATTCACGTGCTCGTGGGAAAGGATGCGCGAAGAGCGCATCCGTGGATTCTTCTCGAACGCACGTGCAGGCCGCCGGGCGTCGTGGAGCGCCACGGTTTGAGGCTTGCCGCCCCGGCCCGGGCCACTGTCGACCTGGCTCGCCGGGAGACGAACCCGCGCGCGGTCGTGGAGCTCCTCGACGCGGTGATGGGTGCACGGCTGTGTTCGCCTGCTGATCTCCACGAGGAGCTGAGGTTGAGCAGCCGGCGAGGATCCGCGCTGGTCAGGAAGGCCTTATGCCACCTGTATCCGCAGGCCGGTTCACCGCTGACGCCAAGCGCCGGCCCCTGAGGCGACAACGGCGGCCAGCCAACCCCTCCGCCACGATCCAGTCACAGAGGGCCGAACCACACGCGCCGGCCCAGCACAACGTCAGTTGACCGACCGGCGTGGACACGCGCAGGTCAGAAGGGGCATACGCGGCCTGGACCAGCGGTCCGATCCACCACCGACACCAAGCGCCGGAACCTGACGCGCCAACGGCAGCCGACCGACACCGCCACAGCACTCGGTCACCGGCGCCCGCCACACCGAACCCCGAACTCGCCACGCCCTCACCAATCCGACCGCGGCGAGAGCGACCGAGATCGCGGTGAGTCAGCGCCAGTACTCGTCCGGCAGCTTGCCCTCGATGTCCCGAACGTGCGTCTTCGCGCACACGTGACAAAGCCACCGAACAGACCCACCCGTCCGCTCCGAAGACCAGGCCAGGAACTCCAGGTCGGAAACGGAGGCACGCGACCGCCCGCATCTGTGGCAGGCCGTCACCGCCGTCGTCCCAGGTGGACGGTGTCGGTTTCCAGCAGGAACACGTCCTCGCGAGCCCCAACGTACTCGGAGTCGGAGGGGTTCAGGAGCCGGCGCAGCGCATCGCGATCGGACGCGTGCAGGCGCGACGAGGTGATCTCGGAGAGCCAACCCAGCCGGTCAACGGCCCAGTCGCGCACCTGCTGCTTGGCCGGGGCCGGGTGATCGACGACGAAGCTGAAGGCGCTGATCTCACCGAGGCCCGCGTCGGCCAGGGCGACGTTCCAGCCGACGGGTAGCCGCACGGAACCGGTCATGCCCTCGCGCATCGACACGAACCACTCCGCGCGGGCCGCGGCCATGCGGTCCTGCAGGCCGGGTTCGCCGACGCCGAGGTCCCACGGCAGGAAGCGGGTTTCGAGCCCGCCCTCGGCCAGGGCCAGCCAGCCGCCGGGAGCGAGCGCCGAGACCAGGCGGCGCACACCGCGCAACTGATCAGGAAGGTGGTGGATCACCCGCGAGCCCCAGATGAGCTCGACCGGGCCTGCGAAAGTCAGCGGATCCTCGGCGGCGAGGTCGGCCAGCACGGGCTTCACCGACACGGCGCCGTCGGCTTCGGCACGCGCCGCGGCGCAGGCTGCGTCCAACAACTCGGGTGTGGCGTCGACCAGCACGAGGACGCCACCGCCGTGGTCGCGCAACGCCGAGACCAGCGGCACGCTCATGGAGCCGGCTCCACAGCCGACGTCCATCACGACCGGGGAGTCGGGCAGCAGGGCGACGAGTCTGCGGGCGACCGCGGACAGCGCCTCCTCCTGCAGGGCGCCGTAGCGCCTCATCCCGCTCAACCGAGCGGACCAGTCGATTCCGTCGTGGGTGTGGTGCGGCACAAAGGGAACGGTACGGAGGAACGGCCGAGGCCGCCATCCACCTTCTCGTGGATGACGGCCTCAGCTCGAGACTGTCAGAGGTCGAAGCGAGCCGCTCTGCGACCGGCCCATCGCGCCAACCTGCGCCAACGTTGCGCTGACGCGAGTCGGGTCGCCACGCGTTGCTCTTCCGCGACCCTCTGGGCTTCTTGTATTCGTATTCGCACGAGTTCTTCTTGCAGAGACATCTGAGTCAGGCCCTCGTTCAGGTAGGCGGGAATTGCGCTGTGGCTGAGCTGCACGGTGTTCACGCTGCCGCCTCCGTCTTGTCAGCAGTGACAACAGCTGCCGCGTCCTTGCGCGGACGGCCACGCGGCCGCTTCCGCGCGATCACGACACCGCGCTCGAAGATCTCTCCACCCCAGACGCCCCACGGCTCGTGACGGGCGATCGCGCCGGCGAGGCACTCCGCCAGCACCGGGCAGGTCCCGCAGAAGGACTTCGCCTTCTCGAGGTCGGCCGGCGCGTCAGCGAACCAGAGGTCGGGGTTGTGGGTGCGGCAGGGCAGGTCAAGCCCGTCCGCGAGGTCCGGAAGTGTCTCGCCGGTGAGCGGGACAGTCGCGGTCAACATCAGGGTTTTCTCCTTGTGTGGGGTACTGCAAAAACACGAAAGCCGCGGACTCTGTGCGAGTCCGCGGCTTTCGTGAGCCTGGTGGTCCTTCGACCCCCCTATGGGGTCGGCAGGAGCCTTCTCACTTGATGCGCGGACAGCGCATTCGTGTAGTTAGGAACATCGACGACGACCGGCAGCACGATCGGCTGCTCGTTGGTCAGTCCGGTGCCGCGCTCGCGACCCAGCAGGGCCGTCGACCTGTGGGCAGACTTCTGCCACACGGTCAGTTCGGCTGCGGACATGCAGAGGCCCTCGGACACGGGGAGGCCGAGCGTGCGAGAGATGTTGAAGATCTTCACAACGGTCACCTCCACCAAGAGAGCTCTGCTGTCGAGAGCTAGTAGTAGTTCTTCTTCCCCAGACGGGTCCTCCGGACCCGGCATGAGCAGGTTATGACCCCGTCCCAGGGGCTCGCAACCTATTTAACAAAACTTGTCCCGATCAGGTGGCGGAGTACCCGACACCCGCCCGGACCAGGCCCAACACATCGTCGCCGAACTTATCAAGCTTCGAGGCGCCGATGCCCGAGATCGCCACAAGTCCGGCCGAATCCGTGGGTCGCTGCTCCGCGATCGCCATCAGCGTGGCGTCGGTGAAGACGACGTACGCGGGCACCTTCAGCTCCCGCGCCCGCGCCGACCGCCACTGCCGCAGCGACTCGAGCAGCTCCTCGTCCACATCGGACGGGCAGGACGTGCAACGGCCGAGCTTCACGGCCTGTGCCTCGATCAACGTCGACGCGCATACCCGGCACGTCGGCTTTTCCTTCTTCATCAGAGGAGGCCGCTGCGCACCGGCAGATACTCGGGCAGCCGGGTGGTTCTCCGGTACGAGGCTGTAGAGGAACCGCGACCTGCGGCGGTACTTGCGCCCACCAGCCGCGCGCGACAACGCCCACGACAGCCAGAGGTGCTCACGCGCTCGCGTCACGCCTACGTACAGAAGGCGGCGTTCTTCTTCGACCTTCGCCTCGTCGCCGTCGGCGTACTGGATCGGCATGGTGCCCTCGACCAGCCCGACGAGGAACACGGCGTCCCACTCCAGGCCCTTCGACGCGTGCAGCGACGCCAGCGTCACGCCCTCGACCGTCGGCGGATGCTGCGCCTCGGCGCGCACGTCCAGTTCCGCGCAGAACCGCGGCAGGTCGGCGCCGGGCACGGCGGCGACGAACTCCTCCGCGAGCTCGACCAGCGCGAGCAGCGACTCCCAGCGCTCCCGCGCGGAGCCACCGGTCGGCGGCTCGTCGGTCAGGCCGACCCGTGCCAGCACCGAGCGAACGACCTCGGGAAGCGAGCCGGACACGTCGCCCGCCGCGCGCAACGAGATCATCGCCTGGCGGACCTCGGCCCGTTCGAAGAACCGCTCGCCGCCGCGCACCAGGTACGGGATGCCCAAGGACGCAAGCGCCTGCTCGTACACCTCGGACTGCGCGTTCACCCGGTAGAGGATCGCGATCTCGGAGGCCGCGACGCCTTCGTCGAGCAGCGTCTTGATGCGCCGCGCGACCGCGTCCGCCTCGGCCGGTTCGTCGTCGAACTCGTGGAACCGCGGCAGGGGCCCTTCCGGCCGCTGCCCGACGAGCTGCAGCCGCGAGCCGGCCGGACGCCCGCGCGCCCACTTGATCACGTCGTTGGCCAGCGCCACGACCTGCGGCGTCGACCGGTAGTCGCGCTCCAGCCGCACGACGACGGCCTCGGGGAACCGGCGCCCGAAGTTGAGCAGCGGCTGTGGCGAGGCGCCCGCGAAGGAGTAGATGGTCTGGTTCGCGTCGCCGACCACCGTCAGGTCGTCGCGGTCGCCGAGCCACGAGTCGAGCACGCGCTGTTGCAGCGGCGTCACGTCCTGGTACTCGTCGACGACGAAGCAGCGGTAGCGGTCGCGGAACTCCTGCGCGACCTCCGCGTTGTCCTCCAGCGCGGCGGCGGTGTGCAGCAGCAGGTCGTCGAAGTCGAGCAGCTGCGCCTCGTTCTTGAGCTGCTCGTAGACCGTGTAGAGCTTCATGATCTGCTCGGCGGGCGCCGGGATGTCCCGCGCCGCGCGCGAGGCCGCCGCCGGGTAGTCCTCCGGCGTCAGCAGCGACGCCTTGGCCCACTCGATCTCGCTGGTGAGGTCGCGCAGCGCGTCGGGCTCGGTCGGCAGCCCCAGCCGGGAGGCGGCGCGGGCGACGACGCGGATCTTCTGGTCGACCAGCTCCCAGCGCGGACCGCCGACGACTCGCGGCCAGAAGTAGCGCAGCTGGCGCGAGGCAGCAGCGTGGAACGTCACGGCCTGTGCGCCGTGCACGTCGAGAGAACGCAAACGGGTGCGCATCTCCCCCGCGGCGCGCTTCGTGAACGTGACGGCGAGGACCTGCGACGGAGCGATGTGGCCGCGTTGGCAGAGGTACGCGATGCGGTGCGTGATGGTTCGCGTTTTTCCGGTACCGGCGCCCGCGAGCACGCACACCGGGCCGCGCGGTGCTTCCACCGCTGCGCGCTGTTCCGGATCAAGACCCTCCAGCAACGCCTCCATGCCCCGCAGTCTCGCAGATGGCCGATCCGTGCTCGTTACAAGAGACCGCTGTGTCCGATTTTTCTGGGCACGTATCCTGGTGGGTATGGCTGGAAAGCAGGACAAGGCGGCTGCCAAGGAAGCGGCGAAGGCTCGTCGCGCGGCTTCACGCGAACGGCGCAAGCAGATCTTCGAGGCGTTCAAGATGCAACGCCGCGAGGACAAGGCGCTCATTCCGCTGATGCTGGGCGCGGTCCTCGGCGTCACCGCGATCGCCGTGGTCCTCGGACTGGTCTTCAACGCGGTCTGGATGTTCGTGCCGCTGGGCGTCGCGATCGGCGCACTGCTGGCCGTGATCATCTTCGGCCGCCGGGTGCAGAGCAACGTCTTCCGCAAGGCGGACGGCCAGCCGGGCGCCGGCGCGTGGGCGCTGGAGAACCTGCGCGGCCGCTGGCGGGTCACCCCCGCCGTCGCGGGCACCACGCAGCTCGACGCCGTGCACCGCGTGCTCGGCCGTCCTGGTGTGGTCCTCGTCGCCGAGGGCGCGCCGCACCGGGTGAAGCCGCTCCTCGCGCAGGAGAAGAAGCGCATCGCGCGCGTCATCGGCGAGACGCCGATCTACGACTTCATCATCGGCACCGAAGAGGGCCAGGTCCCGCTGAAGAAGCTGCAGTCGGTGCTGATGAAGCTCCCGCGCAACATCACCGCCGCGCAGGTCGAGACGCTCGACACCCGCCTCGCCGCGCTCGCCAACCGCGGTGCCGCGCTGCCCAAGGGCCCGATGCCGGCGGGCGCGAAGATGCGCAACGTCCAGCGCACCCTGCGCCGCCGCTGAATCTTCTAGGTATATTCCAGCCCGATCTGAGTTAGCCTCTCCCATTACCACCGCCGCCGCGGGGTGATCGGAGAGGCTTTCTTCGTCATGTGCGTGGTCTGCGGCGCGGAATGCGCGAATCGTTATTGCTCAAACGCTTGCCGCCAGCGCGCATATCGCAACCGGTCCAAACAAAATTCGCGCCCGAGCACCGCGCCGGGGCCGACCGACAGCTTTCTGGGCCGTGAAGACGAATGGGTGCGCCTGGGCAAGCTCCTGCGCCGCTCCCGGCTCGTCACCGTCGTGGGACCGCCGGGCATCGGCAAGTCGCGCCTCGCGGCGGAGTTCGCGGCCAAGAGGCCGAACGCACAGGTCATCGACGTTGCCGACGGAGTGAGCGCGGTCGACGTCACCGCCGATTTCGTCGTGCTGGACAACTGCGATCACCACCTCGAAGCCTGTGCCCGCGTCGCGGCGGAGCTGCTCGCCGCACCGAACCGCCGCGTCCTCCTCACCAGCCGCGAGGAGCTGCGCATCACCGGCGAACTGCTCCTGCACGTCGGTCCGCTGTCACCGGCGCACTGCGCGCAGCTGTTCATCGACCGCGCGCACGGCTCCGTCGCACGCTCCGACGCGGTCGACCAGATCTGTTCCTGGCTCGACCACTCCCCGCTCGCGATCGAGCTCGCCGCGCGCCTCGTACCGGCGTTGCCGCTGGTGGAGCTGCTGGCGCGGCTGGACCAGCGCCGTCTCGACCTGCTCGCCACCGGCACCCGCACCGGCCATCCCCGGCACGCGAGCCTGCGGGCCGCGCTGGCGTGGAGCTGGGACGCGTTGACCGCCACCGAACAGCAGGTGCTGCGGCAGATGTCCGTGTACGCGGGCGGGTTCGACCTCGACACCGCTTCGGCGGTGTGCGGACTGCCGGATGATCAGCTGGTGGGCGCGATCACGGCGCTCGTGGCGAAGTCGCTGCTGGTGCCGCCGGACGAAAACCGCAGGTACCGCTTGCTGCAGTGCATCAGGGCGTACGCGTTCGAACGGCTCGTCGAAGCCGGAGACCTCGACACGACCTGCGAACGTGCACGCGCACGGCTCGCCGAGGTCGCACGGGCCGTGCTGGAGCCGGTGTTCACGCCTGCGGCCGCCATGGCACGGGCTTCGCTGGAGCGGGCGAACCTCGCGCAAGCCACGCGGGTGGCCGCGCAGAAGGGCGACGACCGGGAGCTCCTGTTCGCGACCACACTCGCTTTGTGCTGGTCACAGGCGGGGTACACGGCGCGCGGCCGTCGTTTGCTGCACGATGCGCTCGCGCACGCGACGGCGAGCCCAGCCGACCGCAGCGTCGCGCTGGTGCACGCCGGGTGGCTGGCAGCGAAGGAGAACGACCACGCCGAGGCGTTCGCGCTGTGCAGCGCAGCAGCACAGGACATGCACGGCGAAAACCTCGGTAGGGCGCTCAGCGCGCTCGCGGGTGTTCATATGGCTCGTGGCGAGTTCGTGGAGGCGCGGGCGGCCTATGAACGTTGCCTCGACCTGCTGGAAGAACCGCTGGACCGGGCGACCGTCCAGCACAACCTGTCGTGGACCGAGCTGCAGTCGGGCGACGTCGCGCGTGCCGAGCAGCTGGTGAACGAGGCTCTGCCCGTCTACCGCCAGGCCGCGACCGCGGGGAAGCTCGCCGCGATCCTGCGCACGGCGGGAGCGCTTGCGTTACGCCGGGGCGACACGGGCGCTGCCGAGGAGAAGTTCCGCGAGGCGTTGGGCCAGTCCCCCGACGAGCACATCCTCATCTACCTGCTTCAAGGCCTGGCGATCACCGCGGTTCGCCGCGACGAGCCGGAACGCGCGTTGCGGCTGCTCGGCGCGGTGCAGGAGACCTGCGGCGCGCAGGACCCGTGCTGGCGGGACGAGGTGTCCGCCGCACTGACCGCCGCCGAGGCAGCGCTACCGCCCGCCAAGGCGCGAACGGCGTTGCAGGTGGGCGCCCGCCTACCCCTTGACCAGGTCGTTTGCTACGCCCGCGACCGGATCTGGCCGGGGCTCGGCGACGACTCGCCGTTGACCCAACGGGAACGGGAAATAGCCGCGATGGTCGCGCGCGGTGACACGAATCGACAGATCGCGAAAAGAATGCAGCTGTCCGAACGAACCGTGGAAGCGCGGCTGACCAAGATCCGCGAGAAGCTCGGCCTGCAGACCCGCACGCAGATCGCTACCTGGCTGGTGACCCGCAGTGCCTAACGCGTAACGGCTGCGGGTATCACGACTGCCGCGGATGCATTTACCGCAAATAGCTTCGTTCCATGCTGAAGAACATCGTCATCGCGACCACCACTGCCATCGCCCTGCTCGGACTGGGCACTGCCACCGCACTCGCGGACGGCGACCCGTGCCGGCACTGCGGCATCACCTCGGTCGGCAGCGCCACACCGGTCGACACCGGCCACGGCGTGGTCATCGACTGCCGCCACTGCGCCGGTCAGTAGAGCTACCGGACCTTGATGACGACGGTGCCTGCCGCCTTGTCGTGCAGGCACCGTCCGTCCGAGTCCCAGACCAGGGCCGGGATCAGCGGGAAGATCAGCACCGTGCGCAGCAGCGCGCGGGGCAGGTGCACGAAGGTCTTGCCGTCGATCCGCGCCACCCGCAGCCCGAACAACGCGTGCCCCGGCGTGAACCCGAAGAACGCCACCGCGACCACGGTGATGACGAACCAGGCCAGCAAGCTCCAGTTGCGCGGCAGTTCCGGCTGCGTGAACACAGCCGCGACACCGGCGGAGAGGAGGAAGTCGACCAGGATGGCGAACGTGCGCCGTCCGATCGAGGCGATGGAGCCGGGCCCCTTCTCCGGGAAGCCGTGACGCTCACCACGCCAGCGCTGCTGCTTGCCGTCGTTCGACTCCTCACCCGGTTCGAGCACCGAGCGGGGTCCTGACAGCCACGAACCGGTCCACCTGCTCACCCCACCAGAGTAAGCCCGTGAACATCGCGTGAGGATCGGCAGGTCGTCTTGCCCCCTCGAACCGCCCCGTTAACACTGGCGAAACATCCGAGTGACGGACGGGCAACACCGCCCGCATACGGTCGCTCGCGATGACCAGCCGTATTCCATAGTCAAGGAGTCGACGAGGGTGTTCAAAAATTCCGACGAGGTGCTGAAGTTCATCTCCGACGAGGGCGTCAAGTTCGTCGACGTGCGGTTCAGCGACCTGCCCGGCGTGATGCAGCACTTCACTTTGCCGGCGAAGGCGTTCGATGCCGACGCGATCGAAGAGGGTCTCGCCTTCGACGGCTCCTCCGTGCGTGGCTTCCAGTCGATCCACGAGTCGGACATGCTGCTGCTGCCCGACCTCTACACCGCGCGCCTGGACCCGTTCCGCATCGAGAAGACGCTGATCGTCAACTTCTTCGTGCACGACCCGTTCACGCGTGAGGCGTACAGCCGCGACCCGCGCAACATCGCGCGCAAGGCCGAGCAGTACATCACCGACTCGGGCATCGCCGACACCGCGTACTTCGGTGCCGAGGCCGAGTTCTACATCTTCGACTCGATCCAGTTCGACACCACCGCGAACTCGTCGTTCCACAAGATCGACTCCGAGTCCGGCTGGTGGAACACGGGCCGCGAGGAAGAGGGCGGCAACCTCGGCTACAAGGTGAAGTACAAGGGCGGCTACTTCCCCGTCACGCCGACCGACCACTACGCCGACCTGCGCGACAAGATGGTCCTCAACATGGAGGCCCAGGGCTTCGCCGTCGAGCGCGCCCACCACGAGGTCGGCACCGCGGGCCAGGCGGAGATCAACTACCGCTTCAACACCCTGCTGCACGCCGCCGACGACCTGATGCTGTTCAAGTACATCATCAAGAACACCGCGTGGCAGGCCGGCAAGACCGTCACCTTCATGCCGAAGCCCCTCTTCGGCGACAACGGCTCGGGCATGCACACCCACCAGTCGCTGTGGAAGGACGGCGCGCCGCTGTTCCACGACGAGAGCGGCTACGCGGGCCTGTCCGACACCGCCCGCCACTACATCGGCGGCATCCTGCACCACGCCCCGTCGCTGCTGGCCTTCACCAACCCGACGGTGAACTCGTACCACCGCCTGGTCCCCGGCTACGAGGCCCCGGTGTCGCTGGTCTACTCGCAGCGCAACCGCTCGGCGTGCGTCCGCATCCCGATCACGGGCAACAACCCGAAGGCCAAGCGCATCGAGTTCCGCTGCCCCGACTCGTCCGGCAACCCGTACCTCGCCTTCTCGGCGATGGTCATGGCCGGCCTCGACGGCGTGAAGAACAAGATCGAGCCGCCGGCCCCGATCGACAAGGACCTCTACGAGCTCCCGCCCGAGGAGGCCCGCGACGTCAAGCAGGTCCCGGCCACCCTCGACGCGGTGCTGGACAACCTGGAGGCCGACCACGAGTTCCTGCTCGAGGGCGGCGTGTTCACGCCGGACGTGATCGACACCTGGATCTCGTACAAGCGTGAGCAGGAGATCGACCCGCTGCGTCTGCGCCCGAACCCCTACGAGTTCGCGCTGTACTACGACGTGTGATCGGTGCGGGGCTTTGACCAGCCGTTTCACCGGTTGAAGCCCCAGCCAGGCCGTCTCCAGGCCGTCCAGCGTGGAGAGGCCGTTTGATCTACCAAAGGCCGAGGGCCGGGTGACTGCTTCAGTCGCCCGGCCCTTGCCCGTTTAGCCCAGGTACGCCGTAAGAGCGTTGACGAACTCGGAACGCACGTCGGCGTCGAGCTCCTCAGCCCAAACTGCCGCTGCGTCATCCCACACACGACTGGCACGGAACCGCGCTCCCAGGGCTTCCGCTGTTCGACGCGGCCAGGTGTGGGAGTTCTCAAGACGCTTTGCATCATCAACAGCGTCAAGGAGGTCGCCCTCCCGTACGGCAAGCCGCTGAGCGACCTTTCCCCACTGTTCCTCAGTCAGACCATTGAACACAACACGCTCGGGTGCATCCCCGCCAGGCAAAACCAGGCAACCAGGGCTGAACTCCTGATCGCCGTCCAGCACTCCAACAGCCTTTCCCGGCAATCCACCTTTGTCAGCCACCTCCCCCAGCGTCTGAACAGTGCTAGCGGGTCCGACTGCGACAACGTCAAGCCTCTTGCCGAACGAGCCGTCCGTATCCTCAATGGCAACCAAAAGCTGGACGAGGCTCTTTGACTGGGCGTCTTCACAGTAGACGACCAGCTCTGGATGGGAAATGTCGTCCATCATGCTCAGCGCAAACTCAGGAGTAACACCGTACAAAACGTGACGACGCCTGTCTCGGTCAACATTCACATAGACACGAGCTTCCAAAGGGAGCTGCTCAAAAACATAGGGAGAGTGCGTCGAAAGAATAATCTGAAGCTTCCGATCAAGAGCCAATTCGAGAAGCTCAGTAGTCAATCGCCTCTGCGCGCGGGGATGAAGCGAAGACTCCACCTCATCGATAATGATCAAAGAGTTACGAGGAACCTCTTGCAAGATGGCCACGAGGTCCGTCGTCGCATCTTCGCCAGCTCCTTGATGGAAGTTCGAGTAGGTAGTCCCACCAACCTCAAGGACTCCGACCTTCTTACCGTCCTTCGTCACCATCATCCCGTGTTCATAGGACACGCCGAGAACTCGGGCCAACACTTTCAGATACTTGTCCTCAAGAGCCACCTCTTCACCGGCGAACACAGACTCCTTGGCAATCTTTCCGTAGCCGATGAGTGTGTCAATCGGCTGGGTTCGACTTACATCAAGGAAGAACACCGGCCGGACAGGACGTGCAGGCATGCCGCGCCAGCGCTTGGTGAGCTTCCGCAACGAGCTCGTCTGATCAACATCGCCGTGCGTGTACTTGTACTGAAGGTAGACGTTCTCGACAATTTCCCAAGGCGTATTAGGGAAGAAATCATCGGGATAGAACGTGGTTGGATCCCGCTTCGAGCCGGTGTCCCGAGCCCTATATGCCGCAGCAGCAGCCTTGAGTACTGTGCTCTTACCTGAGCCGTTGGCGCCCGCAATCGCGACCACGGGGAACCTGAACTCGACTTTCTCTGCACTCCAGCCTCGCAAGCCGGAGACCGTCACGGCGTCCAAGAAGAGCGGCCAGCCTTTTGATGACTTCCTCAACGTGTTCCACGAATCCGACACTTTGCGAACAGTCGACGAAGGCTCGTTCAGGCTCCTTGACATGACACCTCGATCTGCCGAGCTGGCGTGCGGTCTTAGCTCCCCCATCGCTCGCTAGGACCTAGGTTGTTACGCCAGCTCACTTGCCCACCCCCTCAACGCTGGCCACGTGCGGAGCATCTTCTCGATCGCGGCCCGTGCTCGCTGATGACTAGACGACATCAGATGCGTGTACACGCGCAGGGTGAACGCCGGATCAGCGTGGCCAAGGTACTCAGCAAGCGCCCGAATGCTCACACCATCATCCAGAAGCATGGATGCGAAGAAGTGCCTCAGTGCGTGAAAGCCCTCTGCCCTGCCAGGAGCGGGCACGCCGGCCTGGACGAGCGCACGCTTCCACACGTGATGGTTGAACGAGTGCCGATAGATCTGCTTCGACTCCCGCGTGTAGATCAGAAGCGGCACCGTCACGAGCTTGCCGTCAGGAGTTCCCCACGGCAGCGTGATCGAAAGCGGTTCGAACTTCTGAACGTGCGCGTCGATCGACTCCCCCAGTCTGCTTGCCAGAGGTACATCCCGGCACTTGCCGTGCTTCGGCGGAGCAAAGATCATCTTGCCGCGCACGATCTTGATCTGACGCACGACGTGGATGACACCCTCCGAGTCATCCACGTCGTTCGGCGAGAAGCCGAAGACCTCTCCCTGCCGCAGACCGGCACCCGCGCCCAGGTCCACGCCAACGCGGTACCGCTCCCCGATCGCCGACCGAACCGCGTGCACTCGTTCGGGCTCCCAGGGCACGATCTTCGGATACTCGCCACGCGGCTTCTTGACAGACTTGGCGTTGCACGGGTTCTTACGGATGCGCTCGTCATCCACCGCAGCCGTGAGGATTGCTGAAACGTTGGCGAAGATCGTGCGTCGGTAGGTCTCCGCGAGGCCTTTCTTCTGGAGCTTCCGATCCCACGCTTGGATCGTGGACGGCAGGATCACCCGCAGCTCATCGTCACCGAAGTACGGAAAGACATGGAGCTTGAGCCGAAACTCAACCTGCTCGCGCGTTGACTCATCGAACGTCTGCCCGTCGAGCCAATGCTCCTCCGCGTACTTCCTGAACGCGATCTTCCCCGCGTCAGGGTCGAGGTACGTCCCCTTGTTCTTGTCGTTCTCCATCTCGTGCAGGAAGGCTTCAGCCGCAGTCTTCTGGCGATCCGGGAACGACTTCGTGCGCTCTCCACCACCCGGCAACGGGATGCGCACCTTGTAGCGCAATCCCTTGCCGTACAAGGCAGTCTTCTCCCGTACACCGTCCTTGACGGTCCACCAGCGGTCTTGGATGTGGCCCATGACAGTCTTCTCCCCTTGTTCGAATTCGAGATCTGTCAGGCCGCGTCAGCGCTGTTGAACCACTCGCGCACCTTGGCCGGGTCCCACCGGAGGTGTTTGCCGACTCTGCGCGCAGGCGGGCCGTAGTTCTTCGTCCGCCACCCACGAATCGTGTGCACGGGCACCCCAAGGAAGGCCGAGAGGTCTTCCACTGTCCATAGCGGTTCGACGTTCGACATGTGATCCCCCAGATCAGGCAGCCATTGCCGGAGTTGCTGAAACATCGGGCGCAGGCCGAGGCAACGCGGCGATGACTGCCTGCGCGTGCTCGTACTCCGCTCGCCACTTGAGCCGCTGGGCGATCATCTGCATGAGCAGTTCCGCCCGGCCGGGAACGTGTGGATCACCGGCCCGCACGGGCGACCACATCAAGCGCGTCCGGTCTGTGTGCTCCTCCTTGGCGATGCCCGCAGCGGCGAGCGCCTCCTTCACGAAGGCCGACCGGTCGGCCTTGTGCTCGGCGAGGGTCTTCCCCGACCACCGCCGCGACACGAGCACCCGACGACCGGGCAGGCCGAGCGTTTCCCTGCGATGCGCCTTGGAGCGGCAGCGTCCCGGAGTCATCCGGGAGTTCGTTCCCTTGGGCTGCACGCCATAGATCAGCCACACCGCGCAGCGATCCGAGCACGGCGTGACGGCCAGCTCGGCGGCCAGGCGGCCGGCGTGTTCGGAGACCCGAGCCGACTCGTCCGTGTGCACCACCTCAGCGATGGACTTCACGAGGTACTTGGTCAGGTAGCCGATGTGCCGTCCAGCTTCCTCGGTACCGCCGAGGATGCCCTTGGAGTGCACCTGCGGTCCGAACTCCGCCACGTGTGCCGGAGCTTCGAGGTCTGCCACCGCGTCCGCCCACGAAGCCAGCGGCAGGTTGGTGTCCGGGTCCACGAAACCCTTGGCGCGCATGTCCCAGACGGGCATCCGGTCGCCGCTGTACTTGATCTCGTCGTGGTTGGGCCACCACACCTGGAGGTATGTAGCCGCCGTGACGTCGCGGATGACCTGATGCGGGATCGAACCCCGGACGGCAAAGTGCGCATGTGGGGTGATCCGCTTCTGCGGCTCGACCGTGCCGAAGTACTGCGCATCGAACCCGACGACCCGACGCAGGTTCTGCCACCATCGGTCGACCAGCGACGCGAAGTGCACTGCGTCCCGAGCAGCACGGCGGTAGTCGTAGCTGTCTGGGGCGACCGGCGTGCCGTCATCGCGGACCTTGCCGTAGCTGTCAAGCGTCAGCGTGATGAACGTGGACGGGCGGTACTTGCCCGCGAACTCCCTTCCAACCGTGCGCTTGTCGACCTTGCGCCGGGGCAGGTTAGGCGCGTCCTGACGCCGACGAGTCGATCGAATCGGGGCTGTTTTAGCTGGTCGCTCGACAGCTGGAAGGTTCCCGCGGACACCCTCCCCACGCAGGTCAGCGTCCGCCTCACGGATGGCTTCACGCAGGTCATCGACCTGGTCCACCGCACCCTCAGCCGCAGCCTTGCGATACTCCGCCGTCAGGTCCGAACGGTAGGTCACCAACGCGACTTGATCGGGCGTCGGTGCCTCGCGCTCGGCGACGGGTTCGTTGTCGAGGTGCCATCCCTCGCGGCACTGCGCCATACGGGACCGACGGTTGCGGTCAGCGCAGGCCGGGCACTTGCTCGCTTGAGTGGAGTTGCAACGGACCGCGACGATGCGGACCTCTCCGGTGTCGAGGTCGACGACCTCACGCATCACCGGTCGGGTGCACACGCCATGCTGCTCAGCCGCTGCTTTGATCACGTCGAGGCTGAGCGGCAGCCGAGCGCGTTCAGCCGACGTCATACCTGCAACATCAAGGGGCACAGCAGGAACGACGCCCGTCGAGTCTGGTTCGGTCATCACGCCGCCTCCGTCTCTGTGCTGCTTGTTCGTCCGGTGAGCTCACGAACCGACGCGTCCCCTGCGGTCAGGAACTGGCCGAGCTCAACCAGGTCCGCGTCGGTGATGTGGAAGGCGCGAGCCCGTTCCGGTTCCCTGCGACCGTCTTGCTTGATCCAGGCCACGCCGGGCGTGTTCTCGCTGATCTCGTGAGCCGCCGCGCCACGCTGACGAACGCCATCGCCCAGGACCATGTCCACCTGAATCGGCTCGTCGAGGCGCAGCGCCACACGCGTGGTGAACAGGTGGCGGAAGCTGACGATCTCCTTACGCGGGTCCTGGACGAGCGCGACGACCGCGAACCCCGGAGCGCGTCCCTGCGAGGTGATCGTCTGGACGGCGCGAGTCGCTCGTTCGCGGAGGTTCTTGTCCGTCTGATAGGCGATGACGTCCGCAAGTTCGTCCACGATCAGGACCGTGAACGGCTCACCGGATGAGCGCGTCCACAGACGCCGAATGCCCTTGTAGCGCGACGCCCGTTCCTTGACCTCAGCGGCAATCTCCTCCAGGAGCTCCACAGCTGCGGGGCCGTTGTCGTAGACGACCTTGGCAAAGGCGTCCGGACACTGACCGAGTTCCATGCCGCCCTTGGGGTCGATGCCGACGAGGCGGACGAGGCCAGCCCGAATAGCCGGAGCGAGCTGCCACACGATCGACCACAGCACCGAGCCCTTTCCCGCACCGGGAACGCCGACGACGAGGAGCTGAGAGCCCAGAAGTCGCAGCAGCCACGGCCGGCCGGTCTCCGTCTTGCCGACCACGACGCCCTTGAGGTTCGCGGCTACTGCATCCGCAGACAGCGCGGGTGCCGGGATCGGACGAGCGAGCGGATCGGAGTGGATGAAGTCGAGTTCGAGCAACCGAGGCTTCAGCACTCGAACACGGCACGACTTCGCGTTGAAGGAGTGCGCCAAGTTGTCCCGTCGGGCCTCCCACTGCTCCGGAGACTGCGCGGGGATCATCTTGACTCGGACACGGTCACGCCATCCATCCGAGCGCACGCGACGCAGCTGCGGGCGGAACTCCTTGCCCCTGCTGTCCTTCGTCAGTTCGGCGAGTCGCGTCACGGTCCGCCAGTGCGGCACGTAGAGCGTGGCCCGCCGCCATTCCGTCAGCGCTCGAAGCCACGCGTGTCGGATGAACGACGGGCGGTGAAGGCCCGCCCAGATCACCAGTCCACCGACGGTGGTCAGCACGACGATCACCAGAGCCCACAGTCCGCAGTGGACGCGGACCAGGTAGAGCGCGATGCCGAGGACGACAGCCACCGGGTAGTGAGCAGCAAGGATCACCAGGCGCACCGCAAGCCAGATGACCAAGTACGCCAAGGCGAACGGCAGCGACACGACCTTGACCCACCGAGGCAAGAAGAACCACCACGGCAGTCGCGGCCGGACGCCCTCGAACGGAGCCGGATCAACCCACCTGTTCCCAGACATCACGCCTCACCGCCGCTCACGACGACGACCGTGACGAAGATGAGCGGCAGCCAGCCGAGACAGGCACAGCACTTGATCTGTCCTGGCGCATAGATCCCGAACCGGTGGCACACCTGGCAACGCCGACCGTTCGGCAGCTTCCAACCGGACGGGCGATCGGTCCCGCTTGACGCGCCACATGTATGCGGCGATACCCTCTGCATGACTCGAATCTCCTTGTGTCCCAATGAATGCATGGCAGATCGAGTCGGTACGTCGCCGGGAAGCAGTCGAGGCCCGCCAAGACTTTCGACTGCTTTCCGTGCGACACACCAACAGGTATTCAGTTGTTGATCAGCGCTCGTAGACCCTTGGGTCAGGCCTCACCCAGTTCTCGCGCCAACCGGGCCTCACGGTCAGCCCAGTACAAGGCTTCGTGGTGATGACCTCGGTCGATCTCGGCCACCCGCTGGTAGACCGCTGCGCTCTTCTCGTGGAACCGCCGCAGGTCTGCAGGTGCGGCACCATCGCGCGGCATCATCCGAGGCAACAAGTCGTGCGCCTCGCTCAACGACTGCACTTGCGCGATCCGCGCCCATGTCACTTTCTGCTCAGCCACAGTCATCACAGCCGTTCCTCTCACGCCGCAGCGGGCGACGCGTCGGACTTCTGCGCAGCTGCCTTGCCACCACGGTTCGCGGGCAAGGCCGAGTGCATCTCGTCGGCCCAGATCGTGTAGTTGACCCAGCCGTCACGCACATACGGCGTGACCTTCAGGCCGGTGAACATCGCAGGGCGAAACGGCGTGCCCTGCATCGTCTCTGGAGGTACCGGCTGATAGTCGGCCGCCATCTTCACGACCTGACCGGTGTTCTTGCCCTTGGCGGACGGGTCCGTGCCTTGCACCGTCCACACCGGACGACCCGTCAGCTTGCAGACGGCGGGCTTGCTCTTGCCATCGGCGTAGTCGTTCGCCCTCTCCACCGAGATGACGTAGAAGCCCTGCGGGAACAGCTCGTCGAAGGAGATCGGAAACCTGTGACCAGCGGGGATAGCCATGTCTGTTGCCTCTCTTGATCCTGTTGCTCGTATCCAAGCTTGTCCACTCGTCTACTAGTGTACACAAGTATTCAAGCCGCAAAAGAGGCCTGCCGACCAGGGCGAACCTGGAGGCAGGCCCTACTCGGGTGCGTCAAACTCGTAGCTGAAGCTGTACTTGTCGGCAGCTACAACGCTGTCGAACACCTCCACCGGTTGACCGTTCTGGTCGTAGGCCACGCGGACAAGCTGAACCACCGGGACAGCTCCAGCCAGCTGCAACGTGCGCGCTTCCTCGGGCGTCGGCATTCGCGCTGTGAGGTCTTCGCGGAACCGGGCCAGCATGTGACCGGCGTCTTCAACTCGGGCGTAGGAGCCACCGGGGCCAGAGTCCTGCTCAACGAGCTTGGTGCCCGCCGCCAACGAAGCCGGGAAGTAGCTGTCCGCCAGCTGCATGGGCACGTCGTCGGCAAACATGATCCGCCGACGCACAGCCACCTTTTCCCCGTCACCAAGCCTCAGCAATTCGGCCACAAATCCTGGCGGTTCGATCTCGCCAACCTCCACCAGCTTCTGACTGGGAGTCATACCGAGTCGCTTTACTTCGGATGCGAACGCACCGTCACCAGCCTGGCGACGCTTGCGCGAGAACCTATTCATACTCGCGCGGATGATTACCGGAGCGGAACGAACGAAGACGCCTCGGCCATGCTGCGAAACCGTCAAGCCTTCCGCTGCAAGTTCGGCAAACGCGCGACGGGCGGTCACACGAGTCACGCCGTACTTCTTCGCCAGCTCGTTCTCAGACGGCAGGCGCGCCCCAGGACCGTACGTACCGTCCTTGATCGCTTCTCTCAAGATGTCAGCGATCTGCTTGTAGACAGCTCGGTCACTGGACTGATCGATCGGCACATCCCCTCCCTCCACCAGGTTGTGTACACAGGTACACGAGTTTAGCGCACCGCTGCACGCCTGGAAACAGGGAGTCAGTGCGCAATGGAAATATTTGCCCCGGGAAGGAACTGAACTTCGCCGTCATTCCATCGCCAGGTTGAGCCGCAGCATTCACAAACGGCGACGCTCAGGCCTTCTTCACACGAGGGTTCAATGCCGATTTCCACACAGACAGCGCATTGCGCCTTTCCCAGTAGCTCCAGCGCTGACTCGTCCTCATCGAACATCGACCAGCCGTTCACGCCGTGGTCGCGCTGACAGCGAAACCTCATGGTCTGCCCGGTCATTCGCTCTCCCGCTGTGTCCGTGGTCGTGCGGCACGATACCGACCGCGTCGTTCAGCCAGCCGCGTGCACTGCTGAATTCTGCTTTATGGGATCAAGGCGCCGCCGTCGGCGGCGCGCGGCGGGCCGGTCGCCTGCCAGCGTGGCCCGCATCCATCCGGGCACGTCGGGCTCCCGCTTCGCTCCGCCCGCCGGCCACGGCGGCGCGGTCCCCGTGGTCGCGTGGCAGCGCGCCGCCAACAACGGAACCGACACCACGAGCTGTCAGCGAACTCCGGTCGGGACGATCGCGCCGTGGTCGAGCTGATTGAGCTGGGCACGGCGATCGACGCCCGTCAACGCTCCGCGTCAACGGCCACCGAGTCCGGGTGTGTTAGGCGGCGGTGGCGAGCTGCACCACGATGGCAATGATCGCCACGACGAAGGCCGATCCAGCGATCCAAAGATTGGCCTTTGCGAGCGCTCGTGACGCCCTAGCCTCCTCAAGAGCCGCTTCAGCGGCACGATTCGAAGCGGCAGCGGCACGCTCGAACGAGCGCCTGCTCAGCTCGTCAAGGTAGTAGTTGATACCCACAGCCGTGTTCTTGGCATGGCCATCGTGAACCTTCTCGATCTCTTCGTCAGTCATTGCGCGCAGCTGCTTCAACGTGTGTGACATGTCGCCGAAGTCTGCCCCATTGCTCGTCGACACGATCGAGTCAATGGCCCGTCGGCGCCGACACAAGATCAGGCCGTCTCCAGGCCGTCAGACGTGGATCAGCATCGATCAACGACGACAAACTTCGATACCGAACCAGCAGGTCAGACTAGGTGCGATAGTGCGAACCGCAGGTAGCCGCGAACCAGCGACAAACCTACGACGTGTGATCGGCTGATCTTCAGTTCTTTCGGTCTGAGGGCCGGGTGACTTCTTGTCACCCGGCCCTCAGGCTGTTCGGCCTTCCGTGCCGAGGAGGGTCGCGGTGTACGACACGCCTCGCGCGCTCGTGCCGGTCCGCACGTTGGTGACCAGGACGTCCGCTTCGCCTCCGGTCGGCAGTTTGATCCTCGCGTCGCCGCCGTCGAGGGTGTGCGCGGAGGTTACCGCGCCGGACAGCTGCCAGAAGCCGTCGTTCACGGTCTCGATCAGGTCCACCCGCTCCAGCTCGGCCGCGGTGCCGTCCGCGTAGACGAGCCGGGCCGGGCCTGAGTAGCTGAACATCGGTTCTCCCTGTCAGATCAAGTTCGGCCGCATCGACAAGACTCTTCACCTTGTGCACGGCTGCGCGGCCGCGTTCGTTCGAAGGCAGGGGTGGATGACACAGCGTCACTCGGTGAGCGTTGCCGGAGTTGTGATCAGGGGCGAGGGCGAGGTTCTCGTCATCCGGCGCCGCGACAACGGCCGGTGGGAGCCGCCGGGTGGGGTGCTTGAGCTGGCGGAGACGTTCGAGGACGGCGTTCGCCGCGAAGTGCTGGAGGAGACCGGGGTCGCGGTTCGGGTTGAACGGCTCACCGGGGTCTACAAGAACATGGAGCGTGGCGTTGTCGCGCTCGTCTTCCGCTGTGTGCCGCTGAGCGAGCCCAGGCATTCGACAGGCGAGGCCGCAGAGGTTCGGTGGATGTCGTTGGACGAGGTGCACGAGGCGATGGCACCGGCCTACGCGGTGCGGGTCGTCGATGCGTTCGAAGCCGGCACTCAGACCCGTGCTCACGACGGCATCAATCTGCTGTGACAGCAGGCCCACCACCAACCAGGTCATGGGTGGCTCGGCTGAGGCCCGGCGTAATTCATCGCCGGGCCTCGCGCTCTCTTTGCGATCATGCCGCCATGCCCTCGGAAATCACGTTCTTCCTCGCGCCCGACGACGAGACCGCAGCATTGACCCGCAACAGCAGGCCCGGTCGTGCCTTGCGTTCGCTGACGTTCCACGGCTTCGACCCCGACGACGCCGTGGTCGAGTGGACGAGATACTTCGAGGCACCAGGGAGGCAGTTCGCGGACGACGAGCGGTTGTCCCTCGGCAACTGGCCGCGCTATGTGGCGGACTTCCTCAACGACGGCGTCGGTGTGTTCATCGTTCCAGAGAACGTCCTGGTCGCGCTTGCCGCCGCGGGTCCGGACGAGCTGCGTGGGCTCGTAGGCCATTGGGGCGAGTTCCTCGTGAGGATCAATGACGACGAACTGACCACGGACGAGAAGCTGGCGGTGGTGGAGGGCGTAGCACAGCTGGCCGCCGCCGCGGTCGCGTCTGCGGGGCAGCTTCGCCTCTACTGCTGGCAGTTCTGAGGTCAGCTCTTTCGACGGACGAGGTAGTTCGCGAGCACGAACAGCAACCCGATGAGCAGCCCTACGCCGGCACCGGCCCAGAAGTCAGGCGACATGATCCGGACCGTACCGAGGACGCGGCAGGCCCGCAGCGCGTGATAGAGGTTGTCGGGTGACACAGTGGACGGTGCACGGCACCCGAAGGATTTACGAGTCCGAGTGGATGAGCGTCGACCTGGACGACGTCGAGGTGCCGCAGGGCGAACGGTTCGAGCACCACGTCCTCAGGCTGCCGTACCCGTCGACGGCCGTGGTGCTCGTGCACCAAGACAACGTGCTCCTGATGTGGCGCCACAGGTTCGCCACCGACGCGTGGGGCTGGGAGATCCCGGCGGGCCGGTGCGAAGCCAATGAAACGCCCGAGACCGCGGCGATTCGGGAGACCGAGGAAGAGACCGGTTACAGGCCGGGCAGGATCGAGCCGCTGGTGACCATCCACCCGTTGAACGGCCTCAGCTCTCACACCACGCACATCTTCACGGGCAGCGACCCGGTCAAGACCGGCGAGCACGACCCGGCCGAAGCGCAGAAGATCGAGTGGGTGCCGCTCAACGAGATCCCGACGTACATCCGAAAAGGACTGATCCCGTGCGGGATCACGTTGGCAGCACTCACGACCTACCTCACGCTGCGGACAACCTAGAGCGGACCTCCATCAGCGCCTCGCCGAGCAGGTTCAGGCCCAGCCACGACGACGGGTCCGACGCGCGCGGGTCGGAAGCGACCAGGCCGATGCCCCACACGCGGTCCTGCGGACTGGCTTCGACCAGCACGCGGGAACCTGTGTTCAGCAGGTAGGAACGCAGGGCAGGATCCTGGCCGAACTTCGCCAGGTTGCCGGCGACCACGATCTCCAGACGCGAGGAAACCCACACCTCGTCGTCGAACCCGGAGACCTCACGCCCCAAGGCCTTGGCCTCGGCAGGAGAGGCAGCAGCCAGGACACGTGAGGCCACCGCGGTGTCGTCGAACAGCAAAGCCTTGCGCCACATCATGTAGTGCTCGGCGGAGGCGAACGTGACCCCGTCGACCTCAAACACGCACGGCCACCACTGCGAGAGACAACCCTTGCCGACAGAGCCGTCACGTTCGGGCTGATGGCCCCAGAAGAACAAGTACTTCACGACGAGAACACTAAGCGCCTAGCGCTCGTCAGCAGCAAGGTTTTCGTCCGAGCCCGGCATCTCCGGCTCGCGCCACTCCTGCGAACGGGTCGGGCGCCCGGAGCGCAGCTCGTTGGCCATCTCGCGCTTCAGCTCGTCGTCGCGGGCGGGGCCGTGCTGATCACTTCCGCGTTGAGTCATGTACGTGGCGTACCCAGAAGAACCGACGAACTCACTTCGGCAGCGGGATCCCCGTCACGGTGATCGCGGCGCCGGTCGGGGCGAACTGGCCGGAGATGGAGGAGAACGTCAGCGTGAGCGAGTTCACACCCGAGCCGAGCTTCTCGTCGAGGACCACGGTGCCCGACGTCGTGCTGCCCTGGGTCACCAGGCCGTCCCACTTGCTGCTCGAGGCCGCGTAGGTCCGCTTCAGATCGTCCAGGACTGCGATCCCGTCCACGGGGAGGACCATGCGGGCCTGGGAGGCGTTCGTGGCCGTCACGAAGAGCTTCACCCGGCCGTTCGCTGCCTCTACGCGGGTCACCTCGACGGTGAGCATGCCGCGCTGCTGCTTGAAGGAGCCCGTCGTGACCTTCACGTCTGCGGACGGCTCGGTGGTTTCCAGTGCGCCATCAGGGGTTTCGACGCCGTTCGACGTAGTCGTCGTGCCCGTGACGTTGGGCTGGGCGGCGGAGTTGTCACCACTCAGTGCAAACTGGATCACACCGAGTAACGCGAGCACCCCGGCAGCCACCCCCGCGATGGCGATCACGGTCTTACCTCGGCGCGTGACCCGACGATGCTGCATGACTTCCTCTGTTCGACCCCCGTGACGTACAACAGCTCCCCCGCTGAGCGCGCCTAGTCTCATCTCGAATGGGTGAAACGTCAATGCGCTAGTGTCCGCGCGTGTCCCAAGAAGTCGCCGAATTCACGGCTCCGCAGCTGCTCACCACCCACATCGTCGACTCGGCGGCCGAGGCGCTCGAAGCGGTTCAGGCCGCTGACGTGCTCGACCTCGGTGTCCGCGTCTACAACCGGCTCGTCCCCGACTCCGAAGACGCCGAGGCGTTGGAGGAGGAGTGGGTGGTCGAGGTTTACACCAGCGCTCCTGCTGTCGACCCCGACTCGGACGAAGACTGAGCAGCACTCAGAAGTGGGGGCACCCCACCAGGAGTGCCCCCAAACCTGAAGCCATACATGAAGATTTCAGGCAGTTAGTACAACTTTGCCGCGCACGTGCCCACCTTCGAGCAGCTTGTGCGCCTTCACGGCCTCTGCCAACGGGAAAGTCTGCTGCACCTCGACGCGCAACTTGCCCGCGGCGACAAGATCGACCAGCCACTGCGTCTGCCCGGCGTGAGGCCGCGCCCACGTGTTGATCACGCCGTTCTCCAACGCCCGCGGCCCGTCCACAATGGACGTCATCTGCCTGCGGTCGCGCACCAGCTGCAACGACTGGTCGAACGCGAGCCCGCCGACGTTGTCGATCACCACGTCGACCAGGCCGTCACCGCCCACCAGCTCGGCCACGGTGTCGACCAGCGCATCGCCGTAGGCCACCGGCTCGGCCCCGAGCGAGCGGACGAAGTCGTGATTGCGCGGCGACGCCGTGCCGAGAACGCGCTCAGCACCGAGCTCACGCGCGATCTGCACCTGAAGATGGCCGACGCCACCGGCAGCCGCGTGCACCAGGACGACATCGCCCGCCCCGGTGTCCACGGCCTTCAACGACTGCAACGCCGTCAACCCGGCCAACGGCAGCGCAGCCGCCGTCACGAAGTCCACGTTGGACGGTTTGCGCGCGATCATCCGGTCCGGCAGTGAGATCAGCTCGGCACAAGCGCCGAACTGCACGTGGTCCTTGCGCGCATAGGCGAGCACCTCGTCGCCAGGCTTCCAGTACGTCACGCCGATGCCGACCGCCCGCACGACACCCGAGACGTCCCAGCCGGGGATCAACGGGAAGTGGTGCGGCATGAGGCCCTGCAGGTACCCGGCTCTGATCTTGAAGTCCACCGGGTTCACCCCGGCCGCCTTCACCTCCACCAGGACCTGGTCAGGCCCTAGCAGCGGGTCTGGCAGCTCCTGCCACGACATGACGTCGGCATCGCCGAACTCGGTAAACGCGATAGCTTTCACAGTCCCTCACCGTAGAAGACTCGTTCCGCTACTGCACGTGCGCGGCGGGTCGTACGGCGATACTCCTCCAGGAACACTCCCGGATCGCCACCGGGCTGATACCCCATCACGGAAGCGACCGCGACCAGATCACGCCCGGACGTGGGCAGCTGGTCGGACGCCTTGCCCCGCACCAACGTCACGGCGTTGCGCGCATGGGTCGCGAGGTTCCACGCGGCCGTCAGAGCCGAAGCGTCCTCGGCAGCCAGCAAGCCCGCCGAGACCGCGGCCTCCATCGCGGCCATTGTGGACGGTGTGCGCAGGCCGGGAACCGCACCGGAGTGCTGCAGCTGCAACAACTGCACGGTCCACTCGACGTCGGCCAGCCCACCCCGCCCGAGCTTCGTGTGCGTGCTCGGATCAGCCCCGCGCGGCAGCCGTTCCGCGTCGACCCGCGCCTTGATCCGCCGGATCTCCCGCACCGAGGCGGCATCCAACCCCTCAGCGGGATACCGCAACGGCTCGATCAACGCCTCGAAGTCGGCACCAAGAGCGGCATCGCCCGCGATGAACCGCGCCCGCAGCAAAGCCTGCTTCTCCCACAGCTCCGCCCACTGCCGGTAGTACGCGCGGTACGAGTCCAACGTCCGCACCAACGGCCCCTGCCGGCCCTCAGGCCGCAGATCCGCGTCTACCTGCAGCGGCGGGTCCTGCGACGGCGCGCCGAGCAGCCGCCGGATGTTCTCCACCACGCCGCTGGCCCACTTCGCCGCCTCGGCATCGGACACACCCTCGAACGGCCGGCACACGAACATCACGTCCGCGTCCGAGCCGTACCCGAGCTCGTGCCCGCCGAGCCGTCCCATACCGATCACTGCCAACGAGGCAACCGGCGAACCACCCGCGCGCACGGCCGCGTCCAACGCGCTCTCCAGCACCGCGGCCCACACCTCGGACAGCGAGATGCACACGGTCTCGAGCGGCATGAACCCCAACAGGTCCGCGGCGGCGATCCGCAGCAACTCGTGGCGCCGCAACGATCTCGCCGCCGCGATCGCCCGCGCCGCGTCGCCGTACCGGGAAACCGCGCTGCGCAACGGGTTCCCGATCGAGTGCGGGTCACCGCCGACCAACGCGTCGGTGTCCGCGAGCAGCCGCAACACCTCCGGCGCCCGCACCAGCAGATCTGGCACGAGACGCGAGGTGCCCAGCAGCACCGCAAGACGTTCGACGACCGCGCCCTCGTCGCGCAAAAGCCGCAGGTACCAAGGCGTTTCGGCCAACGCCTCGGACACCTTCCGGTACGCCAGCAGCCCGCCGTCGGCGTCCGGCGTCAACGCAAAGAGGTCAAGCAGCACGGGCAGCAGAGCACCCTGGATGCGAGCACGCCGCGACATGCCGTGCGTCAACGCCTGGATGTGCCGCAAAGCGCCGTCGGGCGAGGTGTAGCCGAGAGCAGCCAGCCGGGCCACGGCTTCCTTGGTCGTGAGCCGCAACGCCTCGGTCGGCACGCCCGCCACGGACTGCAGCAGCGGCCGGTAGAACAGCTTCTCGTGCAGGCGCCGGACCTGGTTGGCGTGCTTGCGGAACTCCGCGAGCAGCACCTGCCCCTCCGACTTCTGCCCATCCGCCGCGAGGCCGATGGAACGCGCGAGCCAGCGCAACGCCGTGACGTCGTCGTCAGCCGGGAAGAGGTGCGTGCGCAGTAAACGCTGCAACTGCAGCCGGTGCTCCAGCGTGCGCAGGAACCGGTACGAGCGCCCGAACTCCGCCGCGTCCTCACGCCCGACGTAACCGCCGGTGCCCAACGCCGCCAACGCGGCCGTCGTCGCCTGAATCCGCAGGTCCTCGTCGGAACGGCCGTGCACGAGCTGCAGCAGCTGCACGGCGAACTCGACGTCGCGCAGACCGCCC
Source organism: Lentzea alba (assembly GCF_047445655.1). Lineage (GTDB taxonomy): Bacteria > Actinomycetota > Actinomycetes > Mycobacteriales > Pseudonocardiaceae > Lentzea > Lentzea alba_A. Next base: position 6,101 of record NZ_JAJAEG010000035.1, on the reverse strand, counting down.
CGGCCGAGCTTCAGCTCACGATCCGCGAGCCCCGACGGCACGTGGTCCTCGACCCGCCGCCGCATCGCCTGCACGTCCTCGACGAAGTTCTCGCGCTCGGCCGCGGTCCACACGTAGGGCCGCACGACGTCGAGGTACGCCTGCCCCAGTTCCTCGTCGCCCGCGACCGGCCGCGCCTTCAGCAACGCCTGGAACTCCCAGGTCCGCGCCCACTTCTTGTAGTACGAGGCATGGCCGTCCAACGTCCGCACCAGCGCGCCCGCCTTGCCCTCGGGCCGCAGCGCCGCGTCCACCTCGAAGCACGACTGGCCGGCGATCTGCATCATCGTGCTGGCCAGCCGGGTCGCCGCACCCAGATCGCCCTCGCCGACGAACACGACGTCGACGTCGCTCACGTAGTTCAGCTCGTTCGCACCGCACTTGCCCATCGCGATCACCGCGAGCCGGCACCGGTCCGCGCCGTTGACGCGTTCCGCGGCGAGCTTCAACGACGCCCGCAACGCCGACACGGCCAGATCGGACAACTGCGCCGCCACGGTGTCGTACGGCACGAACGGCAGCGACGGCTCGACGACGTGCGCCAGGTCGTTGGCCGCCACGAGCAGCAGCTTCGCCCGGTACTCGGTGCGCAGCACGTCGCCGTCCGAAAGCTCCAGCGTCACGTCCACGCCTTCGGTGAGCGAGCGCCACCGCTCCGGGTTCACGACTAGGAAGTCCGCCAGCGCGGTCGACGATCCGAGCACGGCCAGCAGGCGGCCGCGCACGACCTCGTCCTTGTGCAGCGCGACCGACAGGGCGTCCCAGTCGGCCGCGGCGTGGAGGCGTTCCAACCCGCGCAGCGCGAGGTCGGGATCGGGGGAACGGGAGAGCGCGGCCAGCACCGGTTCCGAGCCGTCGGCGGGACGACGATCAGCCCACAGACCCAGGCCGCGCAGCACTTCCTCGCTGCGCGGCTCGGTGAGTCCGAATCTTGCTGGTGACGCGTGGCGGACTGGTTCGCTCATCAAGAGCTAAACCTAGTCCTCGCAGCGCTAGAAGACGATCAGGGAGAGCCCGTACAACACGACCGCGACGCAGCCGGCGAAGCTCGCGACGGCGGGCACCTTCTTGTCACTCGACAACGCCCGGATGCCCAGCACGAACAGCGTGACCACGAGCAGCGTCACCAGCAGCGTGGCACCGAAGACCTGCAGCAGCGCTTCCCACTTGATCGTCATGCCGCCACCTTGTGCAGCTCGGCCTGAGCGGCCACCTCGTCGACGATGTGCTCGGGCTTGACCGGCTCACGGCGCGACAGGATCCAGATGCCGATCGACACCGCGGCGCCGATCACGGCGACCCCGATGACACCAGTGGTGCCGCTGGACGCCCACTTGCCCGCGATCGCTCCGACGATGCCGGCGGCGGGGAGCGTCAGCAGCCACCCGGCGGCCATCTTGCCCATCGTTCCCCACTTGACGCCGTGCCGGTCGCGGCCCAGGCCGGAACCCATGATGCCGCCGGACGCGACGTGCGTGGTCGACAGCGCGAACCCGAGGTGCGACGAGGCCAGGATCGCGGTGGCGGTCGAGGTCTGCGCCGCGAAGCCCTGGGCGGGCTCGATGGTCGTGAGGCCGCGGCCGAGCGTGTGCGTGATGCGCCAGCCGCCGAGGTACGTGCCGAGCGCGATCGCGAGACCGGCGCTGACGATCACCCAGGTGGGCGGCGCCGAACCGGGGGCGAGCGAGCCGGACGTGATCAGCGCGAGCGTGATGATGCCCATGGTCTTCTGCGCGTCGTTCGTGCCGTGCGCGAGCGAGACCAGCGAGGCGGACGCGACCTGGCCGACCTTGAACCCGGTGTGCGAGACGCGCGGGTCGGAGGCCTTCTTGAGCCGGTAGACGAGGATCGTGGCCAGCGCCGCGACGAGGCCGGCGATCAACGGCGCCGCGATCGCGGGCACCAGCACCTTGTCGACGACCTTGGCGAAGTGGATGGAGTCCACACCGGACGCGACCCAGGCCGCACCGATCAGGCCGCCGAACAACGCGTGCGACGAGCTCGACGGCAGACCCACGTACCAGGTGACGAGGTTCCACATGATCGCGCCGACCAGCCCGCCGAAGATGACAGCGGGTGTGATCTGGGCGTCGTCGACGATGCCGCCGGAGATGGTCTTGGCCACCTCGACGGACAGGAAGGCGCCGACGAGGTTGAGGACCGCCGACAACGCGACCGCTGTCCGGGGCTTCAGAGCACCGGTGGCGATGGAGGTGGCCATGGCGTTGGCCGTGTCGTGGAACCCGTTGGTGAAGTCGAAGATGAGAGCAGTGACAACGACGATGATCACTACAAGAGCGGGATCCACACTGATCCTCCGGCTGGATCGAACAAGGTGCTCGATGATGACGGTACCGGGTACTCAGGATGCCTTATAACCTACGAAAGTAACGTCACACCAACGGAAGTTGTGTGCCCAAACACCCCGCGGGCGACAGTTCTCCCCGCACCATCTTCGCGAATCTGGCGACGAACGGCTGCCACACCTCTTCGAAGTCGCGGTGCGCCTCAGCGAGGAAGTCCACGTCGAAGTGGGCAGGCCGCGCGCACGCCGCCGAATCAGGATCCTTGGCCGCCCAGTTCAAGACGATTTCCGGGGTCGTCTCGATGTGGAACTGCAGACCGTAGGCGCACGCGCCGACGCGAAACGCCTGATTCGGGTATTTCGGTGACGCCGCGAGGTGCTCCGCGCCGGGCGGCAGCAGGTGCACCTCGTCGCTGTGGAACTGCAGCACGTCGGGAGTCCACGGCAGATCCGCGAACAACGGGTCGTTCCCGGCGGTGTCGCGCTTGGCCACCAACAGCACGCCGACCTCGGGCCCCTGAGGCCCCCGCCGCACCTGTCCTCCGGTCGCCGCCGCGAGCAGCTGCGCCCCGAGGCAGATCGCGAGCGTCGGCAGCCTCTTCGCCACGGCGCTGCTGAGCAGCCGGCGGGCGTCGGCGAGCCAGGGGTGCTGCAGGTCGTCGAGGGCGCCCATCTCGCCGCCGAGGCAGATCACGCCCTGGTAGCCGTCGAGGTTCTCGGGCGCGGGCTCGTCCTGCAGCGACACCAGGTGGAGCTCGATGCCGTCCGCCTCCAGCCAGTCGCCGAGCCTGGCCAGCGGGTCGGACTGCGAGGGCTGCAGAACGAGCAAACGCGGTGCGGTCACGGACGTGAGCCTATGTCGGCTTGACTCAACAATGACACGCGACCTTAGAAACACTTGCCAGGACAAGATCGTCCGTCTCGACCGGATACCCGGCGTCTCGCCAGGCCGTGATGCCTCCGGCGAGCCTCTTCACCCGGTATCCGCGTTGGGCAAGTGCGAGAGCGCCCTTGGTCGCGGCGTTGCACTGGAAGCTCTCGCAATAACAGATGTAGACCAGTTCAGGGTCGAGGTCGAGCTGTTCGGGCAGGTCGCGGTAGGGCAGGTTGATGGCGCCCGGAATGCGTGCCTGAGCGAACGCCTCCGGTGCGCGCGTCTCCACGAGCACGTACCCCTGCGTGTTGCCGGCCTGCAGGTCGCGGTGGACGTCGTCCGGGTCGGCTTCGAACGCGAGCTCGGCGGCGAAGAACTCTGCGGCTGATTTCGGGTCGGCCGCGGGGAAGCGCAGTGCGTTGGTCATGCCCTTGATCCTGCTGGGCGGTTACGACTCCGCACATGCAGAAGTCCAGGCGTTCCGGGCCTCCTGCTTATGATTTCCAGGTGGAACTCGATGCGGTCGACTGGAAGATCCTGGAGCTGCTGCAGCAGGACGGGCGGATGTCGTTCACGGCACTCGGCCGCGAGGTGTCGCTGTCCGCGCCGGCCGTGACCGAACGGGTGCGCCGCCTGGAGGCGCTGGGCGTGATCACTGGTTTCGCCGCGGTGGTCTCACCGGCCCGGCTGGGGCTGCCGATCGAGTCGATCGTGCGCGTCCGGGTCCGATCGCTGGACACACCGCGGTTCCGGTCCGCCGTGCTGGCGCTGCCGCAGATCCGGGACGCGGACCACGTGACTGGCGATGACTGCTGGCTGCTGCGCGTCGTCTGCCGCTCGATGGTCGAGCTGGAGGATCTCGTCGAGGTGATGCAGCGCTACGGCGACACCACCACCTCGCTCGTCTTCTCCTCCCACGTGCGGAACCGCCCGCTCGCGCCCGAGCTCTTCGACTAGTCCCAGCGGAACTCGGTCCAGTCCGAGACGGGCCGGAAGCCGATGCCCTGGTAGACCGAGTTCGAGGTCGGGTTCGCCAGGTCCGCGGTCAGCACCACGTGTTCGGCGCCGGCCTCGTAGGCCCAGCGACTCACCGCAGCCGTGACCGCGGCGCCGTAGCCGTGCCGGCGGTGCTCGGGAGGCGTGTAGACAGGGCCGACCCTGGACACCCCGCCCACCGGAGTCGTGCTGCCGGCCCACGACACCGGCTCTCCGTCGACGAGCCACAAGATGTGCCCGGCCGACATGCCCCGGCTGTCCATCGCGCGCCGCTCGGCCTCCTCGCCGTGGAGGCTGTCCAGCTCCGAGACGAACGCGATCCACCACCTGGTGATCAGATCGTCGTCGTCCGGCGTCGCCAGCCTGGCCTCACCCGGCACGTCCGGCGTCACCAGGTCACCCAGCCGGTAGAGCCGCAGCCGGTAGATCTCCGTGCCGCCGTCGCGCCACAGCGTGCGGAGTGCTTCGACCCGGTCGAGCGGGCCGGTGATCTCGGTGAAGTCCGGGCCGTCGCGCAGGACGTCGGCCACGATCGGCGCCGCGGCCGGTGGCATGGCGGCGACGTGGACCGGGCGACCCTCCATTCTGGTCACCGCGCCGACAATGGTGCCGTTGTCGTGCAACGAGATCAGCGTGACGGGTTGCCTGTCGCCGCGCAGCACGGCGTCGACCGCGGTCAGGTGCACGCTGTGGTTGACCGGATCGGCGTCGAGGAAGGCGCCGGCGGTGGCCACGAAGTCGTGGATGTCCTTGTGCACTAACGCTTCCACCAGAACTCCGCCCAGTCGTCGAGTGGTTGGTACCCGATGCGTTGGTAGATCGAGTTCGAGATCGGGTTGCTCAGGTCCGTGAAGAGGAGGACCGCCGTCGCGCCCTGGTCCAACGCCCACTGCGTGACCATCGCGGTGACCGCGGCGCCGTAGCCGTGCTTGCGGTGCTCGGGCGGGGTGTAGACCGGGCCGACTCGCGTCATGCCCGCGTGCGGGAGGCTCGCCACGGCCCACGCCACGGGCGTGCCGTTGATCTCCCAGAGGGCGTGGCCGTTGCCGAGCCGCAGGGAGCCGCGCATGGCCTCGGCGGTCGGCCCGGCCGGCGCCTCCGGTACGGCTTCCTTCAGGAAGGCGTGCCGCCAGGCGACCAGGAGCTCGACGTCGTCCTCGGTGGCCAGCCGGCCGGAACCTTCCGCGACCGGCGGGGCCAGCGTGCCGAGGCGGTACAGCCTGGTGGTCAACGACTCGGTGAAGTCCTTGCCCGTCGCTGTGGCGAACGCCTCCGACCGTTCTCGCGGACCCGTCACCCCCGGCGCCTCCGGGTCGACCTCGACGGCGATCTTCACCGCCAGCTCGACCGCGGCCAGCGGGAGGTCGGCGGTCTGGAACGGCCAGGGCGGGGTGCGGACGAGTGAGCCGATCACCTCGCCGTTGTCGTGGAAGGTGATGAGAGTCGGCGTCGGCTCGCCGGGAAGGCGTCGAATGCGGTCCAGTGAGGTGAGCGCCACCGTGTTGCGCACCGGATCGGCCGCGAGCCGATCGTGGGCGACGGCGTCGAACGATTCCAGGCTGGTGTGCACGACCGCGTCCATGGGTCCATCAGATCAGGACGGGCAAGCGAAATTCTGGAAATGCAGAAGACCCCTGCGGGGAGCACGCGAAGTGCTCGACCCGCAGGGGTCTTCTGAACGATTGTTCGGCGGCGACCTACTCTCCCACACCGTAACCAGTGCAGTACCATCGGCGCAGAAGGGCTTAACTACCGGGTTCGGAATGGGACCGGGTGTTTCCCCAACGCTATAACCACCGAAACTCTGTGGAGTTGTACCTGCGGCGATCGGAATGCCGCTCGGTTCTTCCAGAACCGCACAGTGGATGCGTAGCGTCTTTGTAACAA
>NZ_JAJAEG010000034.1:0-102371 GCF_047445655.1 Lentzea alba | reverse complement strand
GGCCGAGCCTGCCAGACGACCGGCTCAGCACTCATTAGCCGAGCTGCCCTTCCGCAGGCGGCGATGCGAAGCGAGCCGTGAAGGCCTGATGCCCCACTCAAGCACCGGTGATGACGTGCCCAGCCCGGCGATTGGAGCTTGACCTTGAGTGCGAGGTGTTACCGTGTTGGGATCGGCCGGGCGCGTTATGTGCCCGGCTTTTCAAGGCCGACAAGCACCTCGCTAGAGGCTCAAGGTCAAGCCCCAATCGCAATCGTCGCGAAGTGGTGATGACTTGACCCGGCTCGTCCAAGGCCTGAGCAACCACCCTCGCAAGGTGACGTGACCGCACAGGTGACCGCCCCGCTGGAACGTGACCAGCCCACGCAAGCCGACCCGCCCGTCCGGCACGCGCCCACCCGAGCAAGGCGACCCCCCGCGCGGCAGGTGGCCCCTCCGCTGAAACTCGCGCCGGCCCACGCAAGCCGACCCGCCCGTCCGGCACGCGCCCACTCGAGCAAGGCGACCGCCCGCACGCCAGGCGACCACCTGATCGGCCGTCGCCCACCCGCACGAGCCGCCCACCCGGCCGCCACCCAACCGCTCAACCCACCCACCCGTCCGGACCAGGGCAAACCCACCCAGCCCGATATGGGAGCTTCCTCCCGCCAGTACCGGAACAAAAGTCGTGAGAGCGTTCCCATTGACGTGGACGTAACACAAAGTTGAGGATCTGCGGCATGCATTGGAGAAGCACTCTCGCCGCAGTGCTGGGGCTGACGCTCGCCGCCAGCGCGACAGCGGCCGCCGCGCCGGAGTCCGCGCAGCACGGACCGAAGCCGCCGGTCATCGGGCAACCCAGGACGGAGCACGGGTGCGCTCGGATCGAGAAGTCCCTGTCCACCCTCAAGGACTGGCCGAAGGTCGAGAGCCAGCTCAAGGGTGACCGCAGGGACGAGGCCAGGATCAAGGCCATCCTCAAGGACATGACGCTGGCCGAGAAGATCGGTCAGATGACGCAGCCGGAGATCGCTGCGATCACGCCGCAGGACGTGACCACCTACGGGTTCGGCTCCGTGCTCAACGGTGGCGGCAGCTTCCCGGGCGGCAACAAGAAGGCCACGCCGCAGGACTGGCTCGCGCTTGCCGACGCGTACTGGACGGCGTCGAAGCAGACGCGGACGAAGATCCCGGTCATCTGGGGTATCGACGCGGTGCACGGCAACAACAACGTCTTCGGCTCCACGGTCTTCCCACACAACATCGGGCTCGGCGCCGCGCACGACCCGTGTCTCGTGAGGGACATCAGTGAGGCCACCGCCGAGCAGATTCGGGCCACCGGGCAGGACTGGGCGTTCGCGCCCACGCTCGCCGTGGTGCAGGACGACCGGTGGGGGCGGACGTACGAGGGCTTCTCCGAGGACCCGCGGATCACGCGGGCTTACGGGTTCGAGGCCATCAAGGGCTTGCAGGACAACGCGAAGAAGCGCATCAGCGAGGACGGCGTGATCGCCACCGCGAAGCACTTCATCGGTGACGGTGGCACGACCGGCGGTAAGGACCAGGGCGTCAACGCCTCCACCGAGAAGGACATGATCAATATTCACGGGCAGGGCTACTACGGGGCTCTGGCCGCGGGTGCGCAGACCGTGATGATCTCGTTCAACAGCTGGACGAACGACGTCATCAACGAGGGCAAGGTGCACGGCAGCAAGTACGTGCAGACCGGCATCCTCAAGGAGAAGATGGGCTTCGACGGGCTGCTCGTCTCCGACTGGAACGGCATCGGGCAGGTCACCGGCTGCACGAACGCCAGCTGCCCGCAGGCGATCAACGCCGGCATGGACATCATCATGGTGCCGCACGACTGGAAGGCGTTCATCGCCAACACGATCACGCAGGTCGAGAGCGGTCAGATCCCCATGGCCCGCGTCGACGACGCGGTGACCCGCATCCTGCGCGTCAAGCTGCGCGCCGGCACGTTCGACGCGCCGAAGCCGTCCGAGCGCGAGCACGCTGGAGAGCAGGAAGCCCTGCTGCACAAGGAACTCGCGCGCGAAGCGGTCAGGGAATCGGCGGTGCTGCTGAAGAACAACAAGCGCGTCCTGCCGTTGTCCAAGCGCAGCAAGGTTCTGGTGGTCGGCAAGAGCGCGGACAGCATCGCGAACCAGACCGGTGGCTGGACGCTGAGCTGGCAGGGCACCGGCAACACCAACGCCGACTTCCCCCACGGCACCAGCATCCTCAAGGGCATCCAGGACACCCTGGGCGCCGCCAACGTCACGTTCGCGGAGACCGCGGACAACGTGGACCCGAGTGCGTTCGACGCCGTCATCGCCGTCATCGGTGAGACGCCGTACGCGGAGGGCGTCGGCGACCTCGGCAAGCGGTCGCTCGAGACCGCTCGCCTGCACCCGCAGGACCTCGCCGTGCTGGACAAGGTGTCCGGCAAGGGCAAGCCCGTCGTCACCGTCTACGTCGGCGGCCGCGCGCTCTACATGAACAAGGAGATCAACCGCTCCGACGCGTTCGTGGCCGCCTGGCTGCCGGGCACCGAGGGCCAGGGCATCGCGGACCTGCTGATCCGGGGACGCCACAACGGGTTCAGCGGCAAGCTGTCCTACACGTGGCCCGGTGCGGCCTGCCCTGCGCTGCCCGGTGAGCCGGCCAAGCAGCCGCTGTTCAAGCTCGGCTACGGCCTGCGCGACTGGCAGACCGGCAACGTCGGCGTGCTCGACGAGTCCAGCCCCGGCGCGCTGTGCTCCGGTGGTGGCGGTGGCACGGCGACCGAGGACCTGGAGATCTTCAACCGCACGGACATCGCGCCGTACCAGGCGATGATCGGCTCCGCGGAGAACTGGGGCGGCACCGTGGTCGGGCCCGACGGCCAGGCCTCGCACGCCGAGATCAACGTCGTGCAGTCCGACGTCAACGTCCAGCAGGACGCGCTCAAGACGACGTGGACCGGCACCGGCCCCGGCCAGGTGTACCTGCAGAGCCCGACCGGCGCGGACCTGCGCGGGTACGGCAACGCCAACTCGGCCATCGTGTTCGACGTGATCGTGCACCAGGCCCCGGCCAACCGCACGGTCATCAGCTCGCACTGCGTGTACCCGTGCATGGCGGAGATCGACGCCACGCAGCTGTTCCGCAACCTCCCCGCCGGACAGAAGGCGACCGTCAAGATCCCGGTCTCCTGCTTCTCCGACAAGGGACTGGACCTGGAGAACGTCAACACGCCGTTCCTGGTCTACACCGACGGCGCGTTCCAGGCGTCGTTCGCGAACGTGCGGTGGGTGCCCAAGGCGGGCGCTGATCCGGACGTCGTTCCCTNGACAAGGGACTGGACCTGGAGAACGTCAACACGCCGTTCCTGGTCTACACCGACGGCGCGTTCCAGGCGTCGTTCGCGAACGTGCGGTGGGTGCCCAAGGCGGGCGCTGATCCGGACGTCGTTCCCTGCACGTAGAACGAAGAACCCAGGCGTGCCCTACCGGCAGACCTGCCGGTAGGGCACGCCCGGGAAGTGCTCCTCCCACTGCGCGGACGTCAGCGGCGCCGGGTTCCGCGCGCACAGCCGGGCGATCGCCTGGTCGGTGCCCACGTCCCAGAGCCTGATCGTGGTGTCGTTGCTGCCGGACGCGAGATAGCTGCCGTCCGGGCTGAACGCGAGCGAGGGCACCGCGAACTCGTGCCCGGAGTAGGTCGTCGAAAGGCGTGGCCGCTCCGGGTTCGTGATGTCCCACAACCGCACCTTCGCGTCGCTGTGCGAGGTGGCGATCCGGTTGCCGTGGAACGCCGCGGTGTACGCGACGTCGGTGAAACCCTTGAGCTGGGCGACCTCCCGCAGCGTCGCCATGTCGATCAGGCGCACGCCGGAGTCGGCGATCGAGGTCGCGAGCAGTTTGCCGTCCGCGCTGAACCCGCCCGCCATCGCGGCGTCCCCGGAGCCGGGGAACGGGATCTGCTTGAGAGCACGCAGATCCGTCGCGTCGAACAGGCGCGCCTCGCCGCGCCCGCCCGCGATGATCCGGCGCCCGTCGGGGCTGAACTGCACCGCCCACACGGACGCGTACCAGTCCTCACGGCGGAAGAGTTCCTGCGGCTGCGCGAGATCGCTGATGTCCCACACGGTGAGGGTGTGCGCCGAGCCGACCGCCAGCGTCCGGCCGTCCGGTGAGAAGTCGAGCGACACGTTGGCGGTCTGGTGGTCACGCGGCTGCAGCTTCGCCTTCAACGCCGGCTCGGCGGGATTCGCGACGTCGTACACGCGGGTGTAGCCGTCGTCGCTCGCGACCGCCAGGTACCTGCCGTCCGGGCTGAACTGGACGAAGCGCGCGAACTCGGTGGCGTCGCTGATCCGCGCGATGGGTTCGCGCGTGCGGCGCGCCGTCATCCGCCAGAGGATCGCCGTGCCGTCCCAGCTGCTGCTCGCGAGCACCTCGCCGTCCGGACGGAACGCCACCGACGACACGATGTTCTCGTGGCCGATCAACGGCATCTCCCGAAGGTCCTGCAGGCGCAAGAACTTCGGTGCGTCGTCGATCACCAGCGTCGTGCCGTCCGGGGTGAACTGCGCCGTGAAGACACCTCCCGGGATCGTGCCGAGCGCGCGCGGCCGGCCGCTCAGCGCGACCTCGTTGACGCTCCACAGCCGCGTCCTGCTGTCGCCCGTGGTCACGAACTTCCTGCCGTCGGGGGAGAAGAACACTCCCCACACGACCGCCGCGCTGCCGGTGATCTCCGCGCGTGACCGCGGCGCGTCCAGGTCGCTCACGTCCCACATCCGGGCGACGTGGTCCCAGCCGCCGGTGCCGATCGTCCGGCCGTCCGGGCTGAACGCTAGCGACTCGACCGCCTGCGAGTGGCCGACCAGCTCACCGCGGGGCTGCGGGGTGCCGTCCAGCGACCACAGCCTGACGGTCGTGCCCGCGGCAACGGCGATGGCGCGGCCGTCCGGGCGGAAGAGAGCTCGTTTCACGCCGGTGCCGTTGCCCGGCAGCGTCTGCGTGAGCTCGGGGCGGTTCGTGTCGTTGAGGTTCCACAACCGCGCGGCGTTGTCGTCGCCGTGCGTGGTCAGCAGGAGCGAGCCGTCGGGGTTGAACGCCGCCGACCTCAGCACGCTGTCCGGGGACTTGAGCTCCCCGTTCTGCCGGGGCTGCCTGGGGTCGCTGACGTCGAAGAACGTGACGTTGTAGCGGCCCATGACGGCGAGCAGGCGGCCCTGCCTGCCCAGGGTGACCGCGTCCGGGTCGAAGGAGAGGTCGATGCCGCCGAGCTGCACCGGCCGGTGGTTGTCCGCGATGTCCCACAGCTTCAGCGTCCGGTCCACGCTCACGGTCACCAGCGTCGTGCCGTGGATCGCGACGCTCGGGATCTCGGACGAGTGCGCGGCGATCCTCGTGAAGTAGGGCCCTGACGGCATGCTCACCAGGTTGTCGCTGGTCTCGGCGTTGTCGGCGAGCTGGTGTGCGGACAGGCTGAGCTGCGCCGCGAGCTGGGAGTCCAGCTGCTGCAGCGCCTTCGCGTCGCTCACCGCCTTGCGGGCGATCGCGATGTTCCGCTGGGTCGTGGCGTCGTTGGACGCCCGGATCGCGTACCCGACGGCCGTCACGGCGAGCACCAGCAGCACGGTCAGCAAGGCCACGAGCTGGCGCAACCGCCGGGTGCGTCGGCGTGAGGCCTGCTGTTCGGCCTCCTCGGCCTCGACGCTGGCCGTCAGGAACCGGCGTTCACGTGCGGACATTGCGTCGTCGTCGCCCGTTGCCCACTCACGCGCGAGGGCGAGGCGCACGCCCCGATAAAGCGCGCCCGAGTCGTGGTTCAACGACTCCCAGGTCGCGGTCGCCTCGGTCAGGCCGTGGTGGATGCGCAGGCCGTCGCGGTTCGCGGTCAGCCAGCCGCTGAGCCTCGGCCACGACCGGATCACCGCCTCGTGCGTGAGGTCGACGCCGGTGTCGTCGAGCGTGATGAGCCGTGCGCGCGCGAGATGGTCCAGCACGAACAACGTGTCGTCATCGTTGTCGAGAGAGTCGCGACTGACCCGGCGCTTGGTGTCCTCGGTGCCTTCACCGAGCGCGGTCAGCCGCAGGAAGATCTTGCGCGCGATCGCCTGCTGTTCCGAGTCCAACGCCAGGTAGGCGGCCTCAGCGCTCTGGGCCAGCGCGTGCCGCACGCCGCCCGTCTCCTCGTAGCTCGCCACGGTCAGACGGGTGCCGCGACGACGACGCCACGTCTCCAGCAGCGCGTGCGAGACGAGTGGCAACGGCGCGTGCTCGGCCTCCAGCACCGACACCAGCGCGCCCTCGACCGTGTAGCCGGCGCGCAACGCCGGTTCGGTGATCGCCCGCCGCAGCTCCTGCGGGCTCATCGCGCCGACCAGGATCTGCGCGTCGTGCAGCGCGTCGACCAGCGCGGGATAGCGGCCGCAGTGGCCGTAGAAGTCGGAGCGGACGCCGATGACGACCTTGCGTGCAGAGAAGTCGAGGTTGGCGGAGTGCGTGATCGCCTCGATGAAGGCGACGCGCTCGTCCTCGTCGCGGCACAGCGTGAAGACCTCTTCGAACTGGTCGATCACCACCAGCTCGGCGGTCGACTCACCCCAGCGCGTCAAGGGGTGCGGGCCGGGGGAGAAGACCTCGGCGGGCCGCGACGCCGCGAGACCCGCGCGCAGCAGCGACGACTTGCCCGATCCGGAAGCGCCGAAAACGCCCACGAAAGGACGTTCGCTCACTTTCTCCAGCAGTTGTCCGACGAGCCTCTCCCGGCCGAAAAACCGGTCCGAGTCCGCGGCTTGGAAGGCGCCGAGCCCGAGGTACGGCGGTTCGCGGTCGACCTCGGTGGGCTCGGCGGGCTTCGCGTTGTCGGACGTCTCCTGCCATCTTCGGCGCCATTGTTCGACGTCGCCGCCACACGCGTGCACGTACGCGATCGTCACGGCCAGACTGGGCAGTTTCCGTCCGCTCGCCGCCTCCGAGAGCACCGTGACCGAATAGTGCGCGACCCTGCTGAGCTCCCGGTAGGTCGGCTTACCTGCTTTCTCACGCAACAATCTCAGGTCCGCGGCGAAGCTGAGCAGCTCGTCATCGGGGGAATCCAGCGGGCGTTCGGGTCTCGGCACCCGCCGGATTGTTCTCTCGTTGTTTGTTCGGCGTCCAGTCGGCGGAACCGAACAACGCGTTCGCTCTATGAAGAACCCATGAACGGAGACATTCGCGACCTGCTCGTCGAGACCACCCGCAAACCCGACAACCCGCCGCCGGACCCGAAGACCTAGCGGCCCGCTAGTCCTCGCAGAAGGCGCCCTGTGGGGGTAGGGCGCCCTCTGCGAGATAGGCCGTCACCTTCTCGGCGACGCACTTCTCGCTCTGGAAGAACCCGGTGTGGCCCTCGCCCCGGTGGGTCAGCAGATGGCCGCTGCGCAACGTCGACGCCAGCGCGACCGAGTCCTGGTACGGGGTGTCCGGGTCGCCGGTGTTGCCGACGACCAGGATCGGCGGCGCCCCCGCCGCCGAGAACGGGCCCGCGTACCGCGACTGCGACCTGACCGGCCACTGGGTGCAGGCGGTGGCGTGCGCGTGGTCGTAGTTCGGCACCGCGTACGCCAGCGCCGGACCGGTGATCGGTGCCAGCGCCGAGGCGATCGTGAGCCGCGCCCTCAGCTGCCCCTTCTGGAACGCCCGGTCCGCGCATTCGACGGCCGTGTTGGCGGACAGGAACCGCACACCCGGCACCGCCAGCAGGTCGCCCGTGCGGTTCTGCGCCTCGACCAGGCCCTTCGCGATGCCGGGCCACGCGCCCCTGCCGCCGCCCAGCTCGGACTGCACGTTGTACGTCAGCGTCGCGCCGTTGCCGGCGAACACGCCGTCCTTCACGACCGGGTCCGCGTCCAGCGCGTTCTGCAGCTTCACGAACGCCGAGCGCGGGTCACCGCCGCCGAACTCGCACTTCGTGGCCACGCACCAGTCGAAGAACCGGCCGAGTGCCGCCTCGATCGCCTGGTACTGGCCCAGGTCGTACTCGTAGGGCCGGTTCGCGTAGGTGTGCGGGTTGTACGCGCCGTCCAGCGCGAGCACGCGGATGTTGTTCGGGAACAGGTTCGCGTACACGGTGCCGATGTAGGTGCCGTACGATATGCCGAAGTAGTTGATCTTCTCGTCGCCGACGGCCTGCCGCATCAGGTCCATGTCCCGTGCGACGTACTCGGTGCCGACGAACGGCAGGAGCTTCGCGCTCTCCCGCTGACAGGCGTCCGCGAACGCCTTGCCGGTCCGCACCGCGCTGTCGAACGAGTCCCGGCGCGGCCGTGCGGACGACTCCGCCCACGCCTGCGTGTACTCGGCCTGCGTCTGGCAGGCGAGCGGCCGGCTGCGCCCCACACCCCGCGGGTCGAACCCGACGATGTCGAACCGGTCGCGCAGCTCGGCCGGCCCGTTCTCGGCGAAGTAGCGCACGAGGCCGTCGGTGCCACCGCCAGGACCGCCGGGGTTGATGAACAGCGACCCGATCCGCCGCGCCGGGTCGGCGGCCCGCTTGCGGGTCACCCCGAGCTCGATCTTCTCGCCGGCCGGGTCGCGGTGGTCGAGCGGCACCTCGGCCGTCGCGCACTCGAACCCGTCGCGGCAGTCCGTCCAGGTCAGCGACGGCACGTCCGTCGCGTGGGCGGCCGGTGCGCCGCCGATCAACAGCACGCCGGTCAGCGCGCATGCCAGGAACTTCACCGTGTGTTCCCCCTCAGGAATCGGTCGGGAGAACGCTTTCACGGGTCCTATTGAGATTCATCAGCCTTAGGTAGGGCGTTCTCCAGCAGGAACCGCGCGGCCACCTGGGCCTGCCTGGCGGGCTCGGACGACTCGGTGATCGCGGTGTTCGTCATCGCCCCTTCGAACAGCAGGAAGATCGAGTCCGCCACCCACTCCGGCCGGCCGGTCGCCGCGACCATCGCCGCGATCGCGCCCCGCACGCCGGACTTCTGGTGGCGCACGACCGCCGTGACGCGCTCCGACGACGGCCCCAGCTCCGCGTAGGAGTTGATGAACGCGCAGCCGCGGAAGTCGGACGTGCCGGACGAGTCCGCCATCCAGTCGAAGACCGCCAGGATCTGGTCCTCCGGCGTGGATGCGCGCTGCACGTACTTCATGGTCTCGGCCGTGATGGCCTCCTCGCGGCGCCGCAGCACCTCCTCGACCAGCGACTCCTTGCCGTCGAAGAGCTGGTAGAGCTTCTTCAACGAGACGCCTGCCTCGGTGCGCAGCTCGTCCATGCCGACCGCGTGCGCGCTCTTGGCGTAAAACAGCCGGTCAGCGGCCTCTAGAACCCGCTCCCGGACCTCTGTGTCCGTCGTCACCTCAGATACCCCTTGCTGTGGAGAACGCTCGTTCTCTACCTTAGCACCTACACCGGAGAACGAGCGTTCTCCACGAAGCTGAAGGAGACGGAAATGTCGAAGATCGTGCTGGTTCACGGACTGTGGCTGACCCCCGCCAGCTGGAAGAACGTCGCCGAGCGGTTCGAAGCCGCAGGCCACGAGGTGCTCACCCCGACCTGGCCCGGCTACGGCGAGGTCGACGAGATGCGGGCCCACCCCGAGATCGCGAACGATCTCGGCGTCGTGGAGATCACCGACCACGTCGAGAAGGAGATCCGCGCGGCCGGCTTCGAGGACGCGATCATCATGGGCCACTCGTTCGGCGGCCTGATCACGCAGAAGCTGCTGGACCGCGGCCTGGGCAAGGCCGGTGTCGCGATCCACTCCGCACCGGCCAAGGGCACGCTCGGGCTGCCGTTCTCGTCGATCAAGGCCGCGTTCCCGGTGCTGAAAAACCCGGCCAACGTCAAGCGCAACGTCGCCCTCTCGCCCGAGGAGTGGCACTACGCCTTCACGAACACGCTGCCCGCTGACGAAGCCGAGGCCTTGCGGCAGAAGTTCGCGATCACCGCGCCCGGACGTCCGCTGTGGCAGGCCGCGACCGCCAACTTCACGACGCACAACGCGACGAAGGTCGACCTGAAGAACCCGGACCGCGCGCCGCTGCTGTTCATCGCGAGCGAAGGCGACAACGTCGTGCCCGCCTCGATGAACCGCGAGAACGCCCGTCGCTACAAGGGACCTGCGATCACCGAGATCAAGGAGTTCCCGAACCGCCCGCACTTCGTCATGGCCACACCGGGCTGGGAAGAGGTCGCCGACTACGCCCTGAACTGGGCCACGAAGTTCTAGCTGTCGAGGTCCACGGGCTCGCCCCTGATCGCGGTCACCGAGCCGCCGGTCTGAGCGGCGAGCCAGACCTCGAAGTCGTCCGGGTCCTTCGTGTGCACGGTGAAGGTGACGTCATGGCCGTATTCGGTGTCCGCGACGTGGTACCCGGCCGCGCGCAACGCGTTCTCCAGCTTGCCCGCCTGATCGTGGTCCACGGCCAGAAGCACGGTCTCGTGCCGTTCGCGGGTGAGCGTGCCCAACGCGTCGATGGCCTCCGACACGGCCCGTCCGTAAGCCCGGACCAGGCCACCGGCGCCGAGCTTGATCCCGCCGTAGTAGCGGGTGACGACGACGGCGGTGTCGACGAGATCCCGGCGGGTCAGCACCTCCAGCATCGGCACCCCGGCCGTACCGGCGGGTTCGCCGTCGTCGGACGAGCGTTGCGTGTCGCGAGTGCGGAACGCCGTGCAGTTGTGGGTGGCCTGCCAGTGCTCCTTGCGGATCCGCGCGAAGAACTCCGAGGCCTCCTGCTCGGAGGCGACGCGGGCGACGTGGCACAGGAACCGCGACCGCTGGATCTCGATCTCGTGCGTGCCGTCCCGCTTGATCACCTTCACGGCTCGATTGTGCGCCTGCGCTCGGCCTCGCCGAACAGGGCGTCCAGCTCGGCCGGCGGCACTTCTTCGAGCTGCTCGTAGGTGCACTCCAGCGGCGTTTTGTCTGAGCGGAAGCGCACGAGCCGTGCGGTGTGGCGGAACCGTCCGCCCTGCACGTGCTCGTACCGCACCTCAGCCACGCGCGACGGATCGAGCAGCACGACCTGGAGCTGCTTCTCGGGGTTCCACCGGCTGTTCATGCCAGGCCCCTCGTAGGTCGCCCACGCCGCCCACGGATGTTCGGCCGGGTTGAGCAGCGGTGCCAGCTCCTCGACCAGTTCGCGCCGCCGCGCGGCGGTGAAGCTGCTCGCGACACCGACGTTGTGCAGCTCGCCGTCCTGGTAGAGCCCGAGCACCAGCGCCCCGACCGTCTCGCCGTCCTTGTGCCAGCGGTAGCCCGCGACCACGCAGTCGGCTGTCCGCTCGTGCTTGACCTTGAACATCACCCGCTTGTCCGGCTCGTAGACGCCGTCGACGTGCTTCACCATCACGCCGTCGAACCCGGCGCCCTCGAACCGGGTGAACCAGTCCTGAGCCACCTCGGGGTCCGTCGTGGACGGTGTCAGGTAGACGCCGGGGATCTCGGTGACGATCTCCTCCAGCATCTTGCGGCGCTCACCCAGCGACAGCCCGGTCACGTCCTGGTCGCCGCACGCCAGCAGGTCGAACGCCACGAACGACGCGGGTGTCTCGACGGAGAGCTTCCTGACCCGCGAAGCGGCCGGGTGCAGGCGGAGCTGGAGGGTGTCGAAGCTCAATCCGTCCGGGGTGACCAGCACGATCTCGCCGTCCACCACGCACCGCGGCGGCAACGACTCGCGCAGCAGGTCGACGACCTCGGGGAAGTACCGGGTGAGCGGCTTGTCGTTGCGCGACCCCAGCTCCACCTCGTCGCCGTCGCGGAACACGATGCAGCGGAAGCCGTCCCACTTCGGCTCGTACGCGAGGCCGTCCCCGCGCGGCAGCTCGGGCACGGACTTCGCGAGCATCGGCTTCACCGGCGGCATCACGGGCAGGTCCACCCACGGACCATAAGCTCAGCGCAGGGCCACCGCGAGCTTTTCGAGTTCGCGGACGTCCGCGTCCAGGCCGTCGTCCTCGGGAACGGCCAGCGCGACAGGCCGCCGCATCGCGATCGCGCCCGCTCGCCGCGTCTCCAGCCCGGCGCGCAGCCGTTCGGACAGGGGCAGCTCGTCCGGCGTCTCCGCGACGTACGGGCTGATCCGCACCAGGCCGTCGCGGCACTCGATCACGCGCCGGTAGTAGCGCCGGTGCACACCCCGCAGTGAGAACGCGTCACCTTTCGACGGCACGCGGTGCAGCGCGTCCTCGGGGAACGACTGGTTCAGCAACGTCCACAGTGGAGCGAGCCGGTGGTAGGTCCGCAGGTGCCGCAGCCACAACCGCGTCGCCGAGATCCGCATGGCCGCGATCGGGTAGACGACGCCGATGCAGCACAGCAGCACACCCGGCAGCAGGAACCACACCGCGACCGTCAGCAGCCAGCGGGGGAGCGGCTCGCCGAAGTAGCGGGAGACGTTGGACGCCACGAAGATCGCGTCGGCGGGCACCAGCAGCGCGAGGCCGGTCGAGGTGATCAGCAGGCCCCGGCGCAGGCGCGGTTCGGCGCCGCGGGCGTAGCGGCGGGCCCACACGAACATCGTCGCGAACCCGTAGAGCAGATACCCGTTGCCCAGCGCGTAGAACACCGTGATCGCGAGGATGCCGGTGGGGCCGCCGCCCAGCGAGTTCGGCACGCGAGCGGCCGCGACGCGCAGGTCGTCCGGGATCGTCAGCACGGCCCACGTCATGATCGTGATGCACAGGAGCAGCGGGGCGAGCTGGATCAGGGCCTGACGCCGCGCCTTGGCGTCGTCGAGCGCGGAGAAGATGAAGAAGCAGATCAGGCCGTAGACGCCGATCTGCAGCATCGAGTGCTGGATCAGCTGGCAGATCATCGGGTCGAGTCCGAGGAACCACCTGCCGTCCGCCGCGGCCCGGCCGAAGGGGTGCCCGATCGCCCAGCCCGCGACCAGACCCGTGACTGAACGCAGCCGCGGGTCGTGCGGGCGGCGGGCGAGCAGGTAGAGCATGACCGCGAAGACCGACAGGGCGACGAGGCCCTGGGTTTCCTTCAGGTACTCCACCTACAACCACCCCAGCCGGTCCGCCAGCGACTTGGACATGCGCCGGGCCGGCCCTTCCGACGCCCGCGGCGCGACCTTGTCCAGCACCGACGCCCATTCGAGGATGATCGTGGCGACCGTCTCGGCCTCACGCTCGTGCTCGGTGTCGTAGGAGGTGCGCCGCAACGCCCGCCGCACCGCGTCCGGTTCGAGATCGGGGTAGAGGCCCGCGAGCAACCCGTCGTCCTGCTCGTCGCTGGTGTGACCGGCCAGCAGGTGCCCCAGCTCGTGCAGGATGATGTGGTTCTGGTGCGCCTTCGACGTCTCCTGCTGGTACAGGATGTAGTCGGCCCTGGCGGTGGCGATCCACACGCCGAACGGCCCCGGCACCGGAATCGGGTGCGGCACCAGCCGGATGGGTTTGCCCCGCTGGTCACCGACCCGCCGGCACAGCTCCTCGACGTCCAGCGGTGGCTGGATGTCCAGCTCGTTCAGCAGGCGTCGGCACCGCCTGCGGAGTTCTCGTTCGGGCACCGGTCACCCTTCGCCGCGCTCGGCCTGTTCCTGTCGGTAAACGACGTCCAGCAATTCCATGACGAGCCGGCGGCGGTCCGGCGACAACTCACCCGCGCGCATCGCCATGAGCTGCGCGTCGCTGCCCGCGGCGATCTCGCTGAGTCTGGTCTGCTCGTCCTTCAACGACTTCAGCTGCTCGTCGACGCGGTCGGTGACCTCGTCGTCGAAGAAGTAGCTCACGGGCACACCGAAGAAGCCTGCCAGTGCCTGCAAGTGCTTGAACGTCGGGTTGTCCTTCTTGCCCTTGCGCAGCTGCCAGATGTAGCTCTGGGAGATCGTGACGCCGGTGTCCGCGATCGCCCCCGCGACCTGCTCGTTGCTGTACTCCTGGCCCGAACGCGCGGTGTGACAGGCGAAGAGGCGGTTGAGCTTGTCAGCCAGGGAGCGTTCCCCCGCCATTGCCGGCTCCCCCCGTTGCGCGCAGTGAGCGTTTCCACCCACGGAAAGGGCTATCTGGGTGACGGGATTTTCACCAGTTGAAACCCCACCAATGGCCAACATAGACTCCTGGCGAGCCTGTCTCAACTGCGGTGAGGAGGAGCTCGGCCATGGCCCTCGCGGAACGACAGGATTCCTTTCACCGAACGGTGATCGAAGTCGTCTACAAGACCATGAACCAGCTGGCGCAGACGGACTCGCCGAACGAGGTCTTCGAGCTGCGCGAACAGCTGCGCGCCGCGTTGCCCTGGTGGCGCGGGCTGCTGCGGATGCACGAGCCGAACGAGCGGCATCGGTGCAAGTCGTGTCATACCTGGTACGGACGCCATCGGGCCTGGCCGTGCCCGGTCTGGCGGGATGCGGTCTCGGCGTTGCACCAGCTCAACGACATGTACGGGTTCCTGGCCACGTCGCCCGGTGGTGCCTCGCGTACGTCGGGGGAGCGGGTGGTCGTGAGTGGTTTCGGCCGCTCGGACAGCTCGTCGGTCGACCAGAACCACTCACGATCCGGCTAGCCGATCTTGAAGCTCTGCGCGGCCGACCCGGTGCAGGTCGCCTGCACCAGCTGAGTGCTGTCCGCGCTGCCGACCGCGGCGAGGCACTTGCCGGAGTGGCGGGCGGTCAGCGTCGAGTAGCCGTCCGCACCGGTCGTGACGCGCCACTGCTGGTTGTTGCCGCCGCCGTAGGTCCAGAGGTGGATGCCCGCACCGTCCGAAGTGGACACGCCGCTCACGTCGAGCACCTTGCTGGTGTCGTTGCGGTATTCCAGGCGTGAGTAGCCGTCGCTCGTGGCCACGACGCGGAAGTTCTGCGCGGTGGTGGAGTTGCAGGCGTACTGCTGGATGACGGTGCCGTTGTCGAGTCCGGCGGCCCTGGCGTCGACGCACTTGCCGTTGCCCCTGTTGGTGACCGTCTTCCAGTCGGGCTGCGGAGGCAGGGTGCCACCGCCCAGCCACAGCAGGCTGTCGATGAGGAAGTTGTTCTGGGTGGCCGAGGCGAAGGTGGACGACAACGGCCGGTTGTTCGGGTAGTCCATGGCGTTGTGGCCGAAGTTGGCGTAGATCATCCGGAAGTTCTTGTTCGTCCACATGATCGGGTAGTACCCGCTGCGCCACTGCTGGTTCGGGTCGGTGCCGAGCGGGAAGCTCGACGGGTCGACGCTCGCCAGGACCTGGATGTCCGGGTTCGTGCGCAGGTCACGCGACCAGCTGTACCACTCGCTGACCGACGAGGTGAACCTCTCCGGCAGGCGCAGGGTCGACGGGTGGGTGCGGGTCTCGACCTTCAGCACCGCGGTCGTCGGTTCCCAGGTGTTGTTGACGAAGTTCCCCTTGCCCAGGAACGTGTTGTGGTACCAGGACCACTCGTTCGCGTTCTGCGTGAACGCGGAGACGTGGAAGCCGAACCACGCGCCGCCCGCCTCCATGTAGCGCTGGAACCCGGCGCGCTGGGTGCCGCTCGGCAGGTTGTCGAGGAAGACGACGACCTTGGCCTGGGCCGGCGTGAGGGTGTTCAGCCGGTTCCAGTCGTTGGTGGCCTCGTAGGTGAACCCGTTCTCCTGTCCGGCCCGGGTCAGCCACGGGTTCGCCTCGTTGACGAAGGCGATGTGGGCCAGGTCGTGGTTGCCGGAGTAGAAGCCGAGCACCTTGAACGGTGCGGCCTGTGCCGTGCCGGTGACCGGGACCAGCGTGGCGGCGAGCATTGCCAGTAGCGCCAACAGTTTTCTTGCCATACGGGCACACCTCTACATCGCAGGGTTGCGCGCCCGAAGATCATCGTAGAGATGGTCCAGACCTATTGGGGACCGGTACGTTCACAGAATTCGTTTGCGGTACAACATGATCCCGCCCAGCACCGCGAGCCCGCCCAACGCCGCTACCACGGCGGACATGCCGAACCTCGTTGCGCTGGAAGGAGGTTGTTCGGCGCTCGACGCAACAGGAACCGGTCGCGGCGTGCTCGACTTCGGCGCCGCGGATGTGGTCGTCGTCGGTGATGCCGACTTGGTCTGCGGTGCGGGCTTCGCCTGTGGCGCAGGTGCCGCGGGTGCCGGTGCCGCCGGTGCCGCGATCTCGACGTCCGTGCACGAGTAGTAGGTGTCCGGGGTGTCGGTGTTCTGCCAAACGGTGTAGATGAGGTGCCGGCCGGCCCTCTTCGGCAGCTGCACCTTGAACTCGTAGGCGCCGTTGACCAACGGGGGAGTGGGCACCGTCAGGAACTGCTCCAGGTCGGCCCAGCGCAGAGCGCGCGTGGGCGTGTACCCGTCACGCGTCACGTAGAAGCGGAACGACCCCTGGTGCGGGATCGTCGCCCGGTAGGTGAAGGCCGTGCTCTTGAGCTTCGTGGCGGGCCACTGCGCCGAAGCGAGGTCGAGTCCGGCGTACGCGGGCAGCCCCGCGCTGCACAGTTTGCCGTCCGGAACGCGCTGGACGTCCCGGCCCGCCACGTTCGGCAGCCGGATGTTGTCCCACTCCTTGGACGGCAACCCCGCCTGAACGGCACTGCGGCAGGGCGAGGATGATGCTGTTGGCTGACCTGGCGAGCACAGGAAAGCCCTGCTCGCGGGGTCAGTGGGCGCGCCATGGGCGTGCGCGGGAACCACGGAGAGCATCATGAGCAGCGACAGCACGCCCAAAAGGCGAAACACAGGCACCTCCCCTGTCCTTCTAGGGGTACGCGTGCCAGACCCGAGTCGTTCACGGAAGATGTATTGACATGTCCTTCGCTGATGAGGTGTCCGCGGCCGCAGCCCGGCTCGGTGGAGTCGCACGCACCACGCCGCTCGAGGTGAACCAGCGGTTGTCCGAGCGGACCGGCGCGCGCGTGTGGTTCAAGCGCGAGGACCTCCAGGTCGGCCGTTCGTACAAGCTGCGCGGCGCCTTCAACCTGCTCTGCCAGACCGAGTTCGCGTTCGGTGGCGCGGTCTGCGCGTCGGCGGGCAACCACGGCCAGGGCATGGCCTACGCGTGCCGCCGCCTGGGCATCGAGGGCCGCGTGCACGTGCCCCGCACCACCCCGCGGCAGAAGCGCGACCGCATCTCCGCCCTCGGGCAGGGCATGGTGCAGCTGGTCGTCGACGGCGACACCTACGACGACGCGGCCGCGCTGGCGAAGGAGTACGCGCAGACCACGGGCGCGACGCTGGTCCCGGCCTTCGACGACCGCCGCACGGTCGCGGGCCAGGGCACCGTCGGCCTGGAGATCGTGCAGCAGCTCGGCGGCGCCCCCGACGTGGTCGTGGTGCCCATCGGCGGCGGCGGTCTGCTGTCGGGTGTCGGCACCTGGTTCAAGGAACGCTTCCCGCGCACCCGGATCATCGGCGTGGAGCCCGCGGGCGCGGCCAGCATGATCGCCGCCGTCCAGGCCGGCCACCCCGTGACGCTGCCCGAGGTCGACTCGTTCGTCGACGGTGCCGCGGTGCGCCGGGCGGGCGACGTGACGTTCCCGATGGTGCGCGACAGCGGCGCGGAGCTGCTCACCGTGTCCGAGGGCGCGGTCTGCACGGAGATGCTGGAGCTGTACCAGATCGACGGCATCATCGCGGAGCCCGCGGGAGCGCTGGCCTCGGCGGCGCTGCTGGAGGAGATCTCGGTGACGCCGGACTCGACCGTCGTGTGCCTGCTCTCCGGCGGCAACAACGACGTCTCGCGCTACGCCGAGGTCGTTGAGCGGTCGATGGTCCACCGCGGCCTGAAGCACTACTTCCTGGTGGAGTTCCCGCAGGAGCCGGGCGCGCTGCGGCGGTTCCTCGACGAGGTGCTCGGCAAGGACGACGACATCGTGCTGTTCGAGTACATCAAGCGCGACAACCGGGAGACCGGCGCCGCCCTGGTGTGCATCGAGCTCGGCCGCCGCGAGGACTACGACCTGCTGTGGGGCCGGATGAAGGAGTCCCCGCTGAAGATCCAGCACGTGGCTCCCGGCACGACCGCCTACCGGTTCCTGATCTGATCAGGTGCTGAGGCGGTGCAGCACCGTGCCAGTCGCCTTGTCGAGGATCTCGACGAGGTGAGGCGACTGCTGTACCGCGATCCACGGCGGTTCGTGGTGCGCGTCCGCGTGTGATGGGACGAGCGCTATGCTGCCGCCGTCGTAGCGCAACGCCCACCACTGCCCGGCGCGGCGGAAGCGGACGCCGAAGCGCCACGGCTCGTCCAGGTCGAGGTACAACGGCGACAGGCCTCGCTCCGCCTCCTCCGCGACGGAGAAGTCGATCGGCGCGCGCAGCTGGTGCACAGCGGAGCCGGGGGTGCCCTCGAGGTGCACCACCAGCTCACCGCCGATCTGGACCAGCGCGAACAGCAGGTCGAACGACCCGTCGGACAGGTAGGTCGCGGCGAGCACGGGGCCAGGTAGCCGGAACCTCGCCGCGGGCAGCCCCAGGCGCCACAGCACCAGCTCGTCCGCCCCGTCGGTGCGCGCGATCAGCGACGAGCCCGAACTTGAGAAGACGGGGAACCGCAGCATCGCGCCACTCACCCCGGACTCCAGGAACCGCCGGCACTCCTGCTCGGACGGCACCGCGACCTCGATCGGCCGACCTTCCACCGTGACGCGCACGTGTCCGTCGCCGTCCTCCGCCAAGGTCACCGTGCGCTCGCGAGCGGGCCCGGCCTGTGAGATCACCCAGTCGTGGCCGGACTGATAGCTGTGAGCCGCGGAGACAGGCAGGACATGGACGCTCCTGGCGGTCCGCTCCAGGGCGACGATCGCCGCCAGCCGCACGAGCTCCAGCCGTGCGGAGAGGGCCTGCAGGTCGTCGAGAACCACCGGGAACCGCGAGTACCTCGGCGCGGGCAGCCACCGGGCGATCGCGTCCACCACCGCGTGGAACTCCTCCGGCCCCGGTTCCACCCCGGTCAGCGCGTGCATCTTCATCGTCCCCCCAGACGTGTCCAGGGACGATGTTCTCAGGCATGGGTGTGCCGGGCACCCCGGTTCGGAGGGAGTGCCCGGCACCGGGTGAGGGTTACGGCCTAGGAGGACACGTCTTCCACGCGAAGTGGTACGTCGTCTCGATCGACCCGTCGGTGGAGTCCATCGAGATGAAGCTGGTGACCTTCTTGGGGTCCGACGTCCCCGCCATGACCCGCAGCTCCGTGTTGATGTTGAAGTTTCTCTTCTCACCACACGGGTGGTAGACGATCGCGGCGACGTCCGTGGTGTCGGTCGCCTGCCAGTCGTCGCTGAACGGGCCCTTGTAGTTGTGCTGCTTGTACTGCGTCTCCGACATGCCCTGGAAGTAGTAGTTGGCCTTCTCCAGGGCCGTGGCGCCGCGCTCGAGGTGCGCGAAGCCGCGGTAGTCGGTGGACGCGATGCCGTAGGTGAAGCCGGACGGCACGTTGACGCGCAGGTTCAGCTGGCAGTTCTTGCGGAAGTCGGTCGGCTTCGCCTCCGGCCCGACCTGCGCCATGAACTCGCTGTACGTGACGGTGAACGCCTTGTTGTCGGGGCTGACGGCGACTGCGGCCGTTCCCGGCTTGCAGCCTGACCCGTTGATCGTCACGACGTCGATGGTGATGATGTCCGGCGGCGGCGTCGTACCGGGGGCGCCGCCGGGCGGGATGATGATCGTCGACATCGCGAACGCGGCCGCGGCCACTGCGTTGAGCATGGGGCACCTTTCCGTCTGGGGTTCAGCAATGAACGGGCGGCGGCAATTGGTGCCTGGGTCAGCAGCGCTTCCAGGAGAACTGGTACTTCGTGCTCACGCTGCTGTCCGTCGAATCCATCGTCATGAAGCTGTTGGCCTTCGACTTGGTTCCCGCGTTGACCCGCAGCTCGGTGTTGATGTTCAGGTGCCGGACTTCACCGCAAGGCGCGTAGATGATTTCCGACACCTGGGCGCGGTCGGTCGCCTGCCAGTTGTCGGTCTTCGGGCCGTAGAAGTTGTGGGTGCGGCTCGCTCCCTGGGACATGCCCTGGAAGTAGTAGTTTCCTCTTTCTGTACCTGTGGCGCCCTCCTGTAGGTGGGCGAAGCCGCGGTAGTCCGCCTGGGCGATGCCGAACGTGAAGCCCTGCGGGTAGGAAACTCTGATGTTGAGCTGGCAGTTCTTGCGGAAGTCGGTGGGACCTGAGCCCTGCCCCGCCTGTGCGAGGTACTGGCTGTAGGTGATCGTGAACGCCGTTCGGTCGTCCGCGGCCGCGACCGCGGCGGTGCCCGCCGGGCAACCGGAACCGTTGACGGTGACGACGTCGATCGTGACGAAATCGGGTACATCGGAAACAGCTTGCGCCGCGGGCGCGGTGACCACCGCGGACAGCGCGAGGGCAGCAGCCAGCACCGTTTTCAGCATGGCCAGCCTTTCTTTCCAAAGTGTGGTACCGGCGGCGGAATCCAGACGATATCGGAAACCCTGTGTTGCGAAGGGCCGCCGAATGGGTGACTGAATTGCTCGGTAATGCTTGTCGGAAAGCAGGACTAATTGCACGGCCGAAATCTTCGGTCGTGCGCGAACTATGCTCACCCACCGTGTGGCGAATTGACCTGACGATTGCCTGACGATCGCCGTCCGTTAGGCCGTTCGAGTGACGTGGGGCTGACAGGCAACAAAGTTTCCCGTAAGAACCTGAGGTGTCCGCCGCCCCGGACAAAGGGACCACATGCAGAAGACAGGGCGCACTCTCACCATCACCGCCACGGTGCTCGCGGGCCTCCTCGTGCCGACACTGGCGTCAGAGGCCCAGGCGGGCTGGGCACATCAACGAAAGATCACCATCGACACGACGGCCTCCGGTGCAAACGTTGCCGGTGACGTGAAGGGCTTCCCGGTACCGGTCAGGCTCGACGCGACCAACTTCGACTTCAGCCAGGCCAAGCCCGGCGGTGCCGACGTCAGGTTCGACGACGCGGCGGGCAAACCGCTGCCGTACGAGATCGAGAAGTGGGACGCGACCGCCAAGCAGGCGGCGATCTGGGTGCGCACCGACGTCAAGGGCAACAACGCGACCCAGGCCGTGACGCTGAAGTGGGGCAACCCCGAGGCGTCGTCGGAGAGCGACGGCACCAAGGTCTTCCCGAAGGCCGACGGCTGGCTCACCGCCCACCACCTCGCGGAGAAGGGCGCGGCGGCCGGCTACCGCGACTCGGCGGGCAACCTCAACGGCAAGGGCGTCAACATCACCGGTGACGCGACCGGCCCCGGCGTGGTCGGCAACGCGTTGAACCTGAATCGCGCGAAGAGCGAGTACGTGCTGCTGCCGGGCAGCGAGTCCAGCAGTCTGTTCAACCCGCTGCCCTCGAAGGGCACGTTCTCCGTCTGGTCCAACGCGAAGACGCACCCGGCCGCGTACATCGCGATGTTCTCCAAGGGCGAGACGGGCTTCCGCATCCACTACTTCGGCTCGGGCGACCAGACCGAGCCGTGCATCGACGTCGCGAACTACGACTGGTGCCCGCTGCCGTCCGGCGCCTACACCAAGGTCAAGAACAACACCTGGTACCACTTCGTCTTCGTCATCGACAAGCCGAACGCCTACTACTACATCAACGGCAAGCTGGAGGTCGGCAAGACCGACACCAACGCCTGGAAGACCACCGGCACCGAGCCGGTGACCATCGGCAACAACGAGAAGACGCCCGGCAGCAACAGCCGCAAGCGCTCGTTCGACGGCCTGCTGGACGAGGCCCGCATCCTGTCCGTGCCGAAGGACAAGAACTGGGCGAAGCTCGACTTCGAGTCGCAGAAGCCGGGCTCGAAGCTGCTCAAGCACAAGAAGTGAGCTGTGTCTGAGTGATCTGGGCTGCACCGTGGGATGAAGCACTCCTCATCGAGCGTTGATACTCATGACCGACTTTTTCGACCTCGATGAGGAGTGCGCCCTGATGGCTCCCGACCAGCTCACCGTCTACTCGACCTCGTGGTGCGGCTACTGCCGGATCCTGAAGAGCTCGCTCGACCGCGAGGGCATCGAGTACACCGAGATCAACATCGAGGAGACGCCCGGCGCGGCCGACTTCGTGATGAGCGTGAACGGCGGCAACCGCACGGTGCCGACCGTCCACTTCCCGAACGGCCAGGCGCTCACGAACCCGTCGCTGAGCCAGGTCAAGGAACAGCTCGCAGCTTAGAGATCGCTGCTCAGAACTCGTAGAGCGAGGCCGTGGTCGACTGTCCGTCGAGCGTCTCCCGCATGATGTCCGCGTGACCGGCGTGCTGGGCGGTCTCGCGCATGATGTGGAGCACGATCCGCCGGATCGACATCGGTTGCGGGTCCGGATCCCACGGCGCTTCCGGCAGCGGTACGAGTTTGTCCAACGAAGCGGTGCGCAGGGCCTCATCGGTCGCGCGCACCGCTTCGTCGTACTCGGCGAGGAGCGCGTCGAAGTCGGAACCCGTCCAGGTGTACTGGGTGCCGTCCAACATGCCGGGCGGGGGGAGCGGCTGCTCGGTCAGGATGTGCGTCCAGCCGCGCTCACACCAGGTGAGGTGCTTGAGCAACCCACCCAGCGTGAGCTCGCTGGCCGTCGTGCGCTTCTTCGCGTCCGCCTCAGTCAGGTTTCGCATCGTGATGCGGAACGTCCTGCGCTGGTCGTTCAGCTCGTGCAGCAGGTCGTTGAGCTCCATGGTCATGCATTGAAGCTAAGACCGAACTAGGACAGCTCAAGTCCTAGCAGTACAGGTTTGCTCCGGCGGCCACACCGAGGATCCCGACGAACTGCTGGTACTTGGTGACGCGGCTCTGCACCTGTGCCGGGTTGCGGCCGTCGCACTCCAGCGACCCGTTGATGCTGCGGATCGTCTGGCCGAAGCCCGCTCCGTTGACCATCGCGTTGTGCCCGGTCATGGTGCCGGGGCCGGTCTGCGTGTTCCAGTACCAGAGGCCCGTCTTCCACGCGATGGGCGCCTGCTGCTCCACCAGCCACGGCTGGTTCAGCAGGTCGATGCCGAGCGCCTGGCCCGCCGTGTAGTAGTTGAAGTTCCACGACAGCTGGATCGGACCGCGGCCGTAGTAGTTGCCCGCGCCGGCGGGGCAGCCGTACGGCTTGCTCCAGTCGCAGTACGTGCCCGGCGAGATCTCCTTGATGTGGACCAGGCCGCCGGTCTCGTGGTGGACGTTCGCGAGGAACGCCGCCGCTTCCTGCTTCTTCACCGTGTCGCTGCCCGTCTTCGCGAAGCCGGGGTACGCGCTCATCGCCTCGACGAGCCCGCTGTAGGTGTAGAAGCTGTTGCGGGACGGGAACATCTGGTTGAACTGGGCTTCGCTGACGACGAAGCTGCCGCCGCCACCACCGCCCCCGCCGCCGCCGTTGCAGTTGTACGGCTCCCAGTACCAGGTGGAAACCGTTGGGCTGTAACCGGGATTGTCGTGCTCGGCGATGTAGTAGTTGCCTTCGAACCGGACGATGTTGCCGGTGACGTACCACTTGCCCTGCACCCAGTCCGTGAACGTGCAGGTGCCGCCGCCGCCACCTCCACCGCCGTCACAGTTCGTCGGCTCCCAGTACCAGGTGGAAACCGTTGGGCTGTAACCAGGATTGTCGTGCTCGGCGATGTAGTACGCGCCTTCGAATCTCACGATCGAGCCGGTCGTGTACCACTGACCCTGTACCCAGTCGGTGTACGTGCACGCCTGCGCCGACACCTCTGCCTGCGAGGCGGCGGTCGGCGTGATGACGGCTAACACGGCTGCCATCACGCCTGCCGCAAGGGAAGCCATGATGCGTTTTCTCAGCAAGGTCACCCACTCCTGGAGTCTGCGCGCCCGAGGAATCAAGGATGTGAACAACGCTGAGATTGGCACCAGTGGTCCAGACCAGTCAAGGGTCTAGACCTGTTCTTCTCAACCGGTCAGCAGTAGAGGTTGCCGCCCGGCGTCACGCCGATGATCGAGGTGAACTGCCGGTACTTCGACACGCGGCTCTCGACCTGGCCGGGGTTGCGGCCGTTGCACTCCAGCGATCCGTTGATGGCCCAGATGGTGTGGCCGAAGCCGCGCGAGTTCAGCATGGCGTTGTGCGCGGTCATGGTGCCGGGGCCGTTCTGGGTCATCCAGTACCAGAGGGCGGTCCGCCACGCGATGGTCGCGTTGGAGGACACCAGGTTCGGGTTGCCCAGCAGGTTCTGGCCGATGTAGTCGCCCGCGGCCTTGTAGTTGAAGTTCCACGACAGCTGGATCGGGCCGCGGCCGTAGTACTGCCTCGTCCCGGCGGGGCAGCCGTACGGCTTGCTCTCGTCGCAGTAGTCGCCGCTCTGGTTGATCTCCTTGATGTACACGAGACCGCCGGTCTCGTGGGAGAAGTTCGCCATCGCGGCCGCGAACTCCTGCTTCTTCACCGTGTCACTGCCTTGGTTCGCGAACTGGAACGAGTTCATCGCGGACTTCAGGCCGCTGTAGGTGTAGAAGGCGTTGCGGTTGGGGAACATGCGGTTGAACTGCGCTTCAGTGACGATGAACGGCGCCGCCGTCGCCGGCTGAACGAGTGTGAAAACACCGATCAGCGCGACGATCAGGGCGGCGGCGCGTGTTCCGAACATGGGGACCAACTCCTCAGAGCATCAGCGCGCCCACTGTGTGTTACCGCTCTCACGGTGGCAGGCCTGACACTCCGAGCACAAGAGGTGGTCTATACCTTTTGTGCATGTGAACCGATCAGCAGGACAGGTTGCCTCCCGGGGAGACGCCGAAGACGCCGGCGAACTGCTGGTACTTGGCGACCCGGTTCGCCACCGCGGCGGGCGCGCCGCCGTTGCACTCGATGGCGCCGTTGATGCTGCGGATCGTCTCGCCGAACCCGCGCTGGTTCACCATGGCGTTGTGGGCGGTCATGGTGCCCGGCCCGTTCTGGGTGTTCCAGTACCAGAGCGCGGTCTTCCAGGAGATGGTCGCGTTGGTGGCGACGAGGTTCGGGCTGCCCAGCAGGTTCTGGCCGATGTAGTCGCCCGCGGCCTTGTAGTTGAAGTTCCACGACAGCTGGATCGGACCGCGGCCGTAGTAGGCGGACTGCCCGGCGGGACACCCGTACGACTGGCTCCAGTCGCAGTAGTGCGGGTAGTTCGCCGTGTTCTGCTCGACGATGTGCACCAGGCCGCCGGTCTCGTGGTGGACGTTCGCGAGGAACGCCGCGAGCTCCTGCCTTTTCACCGTTTCGCTGCCCTGGTTGGCGAACGAGCCGAACGAGCTCATCGCGGAGGTCAGGCCGCTGTAGGTGTAGAAGCTGTTGCGCGACGGGAACATCTGGTTGAACTGCGCCTGGGTGAGCACGTACTGCGCGGCCGCCGCCGGCTGGGCGAACGTGAGCACGCCCAGCAGGGCGACGACCAGTGCCACGAAACGGTTTCTCGACATGACGACCACTCCTCAGAGCTTCGGCGCGCCCGCGTTGCGTTACATAGGGCACCAAAGCACTTGGAGGGTCCGGCGAGGAACCTGTGGTCTATACCATTAAGCGCCCGAGCCGTACGGTCGCGTGATGATCTCCAGGTTGTGGCCGTCCGGGTCGTCCCAGTAGACGCCGCGCCCGCCGTCGTTGTGGTTGATCTCGCCGGGCTTCGAGTGGAACGGGTCGGCCCAGTAGTCCAGTCCGCGTTCCTGGATGCGGCCGAAGATCTGGTCGAACTCCTCCTCGCTCACCAGGAACGCGTAGTGCTGCTCGGCGATCGGGTCCTGGCTGGTGATGTAGTCGAGCGAGACGCCGTTGGCGACCTCGACGACGAGGAACGGTCCGAAGCGGACCGGCTCGGGCAGGTCGAGGAGCTCGGTGAGGAAGCGCGCCGAGCGCTCCTGGTCGGTGGTGTGGACGATGGTGTGGTTGAGCTGTACGGGCATAAGACCTGCATACCCGTGTGTCAGGGAGTTGTCAGCGCGAACGGCGACGATCGCTCCATGAAGAGAGGGATCATCGCCGTCGCGTTCGTGCTGCTCGGTTTCGTTTCTCCGGGTGTCGCCAACGCCGAGACCGCGCCCGGTTGCGCCAGCGCCGGGCAGATCGGGTCGACCGCGTACATCAAGTGGCGCGGCGACAGGATCGCGTCGGTGAAGCAGTACGCCGGCTGCGGGTACAACTGGGCCTACGTCTACGTGTGGGAGAGCTTCCGGGCCACCGGACGCTACTGGGGCACGCAGACCGCGGTCGGCATCTACAGCAGCTCGACCGACAAGACGCCGAACGACCACAAGGGTGGCAACAGCGACCAGTTCGCTCCCGTCGAGCTGTGGAGCAAGCGGACCGCCACCACCACCCAGTGCACCGCTGCCTACGGCATGGTCAGCGTCCAGCAGGACGACAACTTCACGGCTTACACCAACGTTCGCTGCTAAACCCGCAGTGAGAACACCGGCCACTTGCCCGTGTGGTTGGTCTTGCGGGTCTCGTAGTCGATCGTGTTCGCGACCAGGTCGCTCGGCCGGTTCTCCACGAAGTTCGCGTAGAACGTCGTGTCGGAGCCGGCCGAGTACGGCACCGCCAGGTCGTGCTTGGAGGTGACCGCGCCGCCGGGCGTCCACGACTTCACCAGCAGTCGCTTCTTGTCCGCGCTGGCGTAGGAGAAGTCGACGCTGCTGCCGTTCGCGACGAGGTCCTTGAACAGCGACGTCGAGGTGTCGACGGTCGTGGAAGTCCAAGTCCCACCGGCGAAGCGAGCGAGCACGATCTTGGCGCTGGTCCTGGTGTGGACGCCGTAGCCGAGCACGAGCGAGCCGTCGTTCAGCGGCACGGTGACCGGGTTCTCCTCCGGCAGTGCCTTGTCCGCGGGCAGGTCCAGCGGGTTCGTCGTCACGACGCGGGTCTTGTCGAGGTCCGCCGAGTCGACGGTGTTGCCGAGCGTGGCGCCGCCGACCGTCGACAGCGTGCCGGACGCCGTGTCGAAGTAGGCGACGTAGATGTTCTTGCCGCCGCCGTTGTGGCCCTTGGGGCCGCCGTGCATCGACCAGGTCAGGTAGATGCGGCCGCTGCGCTGCGTCACGCCGAACGCGTACACCTCGGCGTACCTGTCTGCCGTGCGGCCCGAGTCGATGATCATGCGCGGCGCCGACCACGTCCTGCCGTTGTCCGTCGACTTGATCATCTTGTACGTGCGGTACGGGTGCGACAGGTCCGTGTTGTGGCTGTAGAACAGGTGGATCGTGTTGCCGGTGACGACCGGCTCGGGGTAGGTGTTCTTGTCGTTGGAGATCGTGCGCGCGGTCCACGTGCCGGTGATCGAACGCGGTGTGGGCGCGGTGTAGAACTGCATCGAGCTCGTGTGCGTGGCGCGGAAGATCGCGAGCCTGCCGTCGCCGAGCTGCGTCAGCACCGGGTAGTCGTGGTAGGCGTTGTCGTGCGTCAGGTTCAGCGTGGCGACCTTGACCGCCGCGGACCACGTGTTCGCCGCGTGGTCGAACGCCTTGACGTAGATGTCGTGCCTGGTGCCCGAGTACGTCACGAACGTCTTGTTGACCGTCGCGTCGTACACGCCCGCCCCGTTGGTGCGCAGGCAGCCGTAGACGCTCGTCGTGGTGACGGTGTCAAGGGTGGCGGCGTGTGCCGGTTGAGTGAATGCGACGAGAAGCAGCAACGCTACCGCTAATGCGCGCATCGCCGACCTCCGATGGGTGTCGGGGCGGCGACGATCAGACAATACTGCCTCCATGCGGACACTGGTTGTAGCCGGGCTGTTACTGGGTCTAGCAGTCCCTGCACAGGCACAAACAGACGCAGACCCGTCGTCGCTCGTGAATCCCTTCGTCGGTACCCAGAACTTCGGCAACACCTTCCCCGGCGCCTCGGTGCCGTTCGGAATGGTGCAGGTCAGCCCTGATACGGGAGGTCAGGGCGGCTACGACTACAAGGCCACGTCCATCTACGGCTTCTCGCAGACTCACCTCTCCGGAGTGGGCTGCGGGGTGATGGGCGAGCTGCCGGTGATGCCGACGGTCGGGCCCGTCGACAACGTTGACATCAACGGCTACAAGTCGGCCTTCAGCCATTCGGACGAGGCGGCGCAGCCCGGGTACTACCGGGTCGGGCTGTCGCGGTACGGCGTGAACGCCGAGGTCACCGCCACGCAGCGGACCGGGTGGCAGCGCTACACGTTCCCCGCTTCCGGCGCGGCCAACGTCCTGTTCAACACCGGGCGCTCGAACCAGACCGTGCTCGACTCCGAGATCCACGTCGTCGGCGACCGGACCATCGAGGGCCGGGTGCGCAACGGCCGGTTCTGCGCGGGCAAGGACGAGCACACCGTCTACTTCACGGCCTCGTTCGACCGGCCCTTCGCGGCGTTCGGCTCCTGGCGTGGAAACGTTCCCACGCCGGGCTCCCGCGATGCCGCCGGCACCGGTGGGAACGGCGCGTGGGTCACGTTCGACGCGTCGGCGGACCGGGACGTGGTGCTGAAGATCGGCCTGTCGTACACCGGGGTCGAGGGTGCGCGGAAGAACCTCGCGGCGGAGGCTCCTTCCCACGACTTCGACGCTGTCACGGCTGCTGCCAAGGAGACCTGGCGCAAGCAGCTGGACGCGGTGCGGATCTCCGGCGGGGCGCGGGACCGGCAGGTCGCGTTCTACACCGCGCTGTACCACTCGGTGCTGCACCCGAACCTCGCCGGTGACGTCGACGGCAGGTACATGGGCTTCGACGGTCAGGTGCGGGTCGCCTCGGGCTACACGCCGTACCAGAACTTCTCGTTGTGGGACACCTACAGACCACAGAACCAGTTGCTGCAGATCCTGGAACCACGCGTGGCCCGTGACGTCGCACTGTCCGTTGTGGCCAGTGGACGTGACGGAGGATGGTTGCCGCGCTGGGCGTTGGCCTCCTCCGAGACCAACATCATGACCGGTGACCCGGTGACGCCGTTCCTCGTCGAAGCGTGGGACAAGGGGTTGCTGCGCGGTTTCGAGGAGGAGACCTATCAACTGCTGCGCAAGAACGCTTTGTCCTTGCCTCCAGCGGATTCTCCGTACAACGGGCGTTCCGGGGTCACCTATTACGCGGATCGCGGGTACATCCCGTCCGGCCTGAAACTCGGTACGGACTGCGCGCACAAGGGCGGCGACAACGACTGCGTGCACCCGGCCTCGGCCACGCTGGAGTACGCGGCCGCCGATGCGTCGCTGGCGTTGATGGCTCGTCGTCTCGGCCATCGGTCCGACGCGCGGCTGTTCGCTGACCGTGGCCAGTGGTACCGCAATCTCTGGGACTCCTCGACCGGGCACTTCCGGCCGCGGACCGTCGCGGGTACGTGGCTGACGCCGTACAACCCGGTGGACGCGTCGCACCAGTTCCACGAGGGCGGCGCCTACCAGTACCAGTGGCTGGTGCCGCAGGACCCAGCCGGCCTGGTGTCGCTGATGGGCGGGCGCCGTGCGACGGAGAAGCGGCTCGACGCCTTCTTCGCCTACGAGAAGCTCTTGGTGGATCCTGCGGGTACCGCGCGGCGTGACTGGATCACCGAACCGTACGACTACTACGGCAAACCCACCTACAACCCGAACAACGAGCCGGACCTGCTGGCGCCGTACATGTACCTGTGGACGGGCACGCCGTCGAAGACCGCGACGGTCGTGCGGGCGGCGATGACGTTGTTCACGACGGGTCCGGACGGCATGACCGGCAACGACGACCTGGGCACGATGTCGGCCTGGTACGTCTTCTCCTCGCTGGGCCTGTACCCGACCTTCAACGGGTCCGGTTTCCTCGCCCTGTCGTCGCCGCAGTTCCCGTCCGCGACCGTCCGAATCGGACAGCACGGGTCGCAGGGCGGGGTTCTGACCGTTGCCGCGCCTGGGGTTTCCGACTCGGTTCGGTATGTCAGGTCGGCTTCGTTGAACGGGCGTGATGTGCGGAAGACCTGGCTCGACTGGTCTTCGTTGCAACGCGGCGGGAAGCTGGCGTACGAGGTGTCTTCGCAGCCCTCGTCGTGGGGTACCGGGCGTTCGGACGAGCCGCCATCGCTGAACGACGGCAACCTGGACTCGCGGCGTGAGCTGTCGGCTTCTCTGCGGAACTCCGAGATCGTCATGCCCACGTCGGATTCCGCGCAGTCGCTGACGTTGCAGCTCGACGTTCTCGCGCAGTCGCCTTCCGGGATGTCCGTCCGGCCCGTCGTGTCGGCGCCTGACGGGTGGAAGGTGAGCGGTGCTGCGCCGTTCGTGATCGTGTCGCGGCATCTGCCGACGCAGAAGACCGTGCCGTTGACGGTGTCGGTGCCGGCCGGAGTGGCGGTCGGGTCCTACGAAGTCGGTGTCGCCGTCGGTGATGTGACCTTGAAGGCCGTGGTCGAGGTCAAGCCGGCCGCGGTGTGCGCGTTCGCGTCGTGTTCGGTGGACGTTGCGCCAGAACGGAACCACGACGGCACGGCGTCGGTCGCGGAGCCTGCTTCCGGCAACTTCGACGGTGGCGGCTGGAGCTACGACGCGGCGCTGCTGCCTCCTGCCGGGCCCGTGACGTGGGGCGGGATCACCTACCAGGCGCCGGATCCGACCGGTGTGGCGCCGAACTTCGTCGAGGCTCGGGGCCAGGGATTGTTGTTGCCCGGCGGGCAGTTCTCGTGGCTGCACGTCGTGGGTGCCTCGCACAACGGGCCGGTGTCCGCCGCGTTCACCGTTTGGTACACCGACGGGAGTTCGGCCGAGGTGACCGCGTCGGTGCCGGACTGGGCCGGTGGCGGCCCGGCCGTGCTGGAGATGCCGCACCGGATCAAGGCGGGGCAGGGGATCGACGGACCGCCGGTCCGGTTGTTCGGGCAGTCTTTGCGGCTGGATCCTGCGAAGACGGTCCGTTCGGTGACGCTGCCCGATGATCCGCGAGTGGAGCTGTACGCACTGACCCTGGCCTGATACTGGAGGCGTGGAACTCCTCGAAAGCAGTCAGCGGTCCAACGTGTGGGCGGACGGCGACCGCATCGTCAAGCAGGTCATCGGCGATGCGGCCGCCTTCACCCGCGAGATCACCGCGCTGCGGCTGGCCGAGCACACCGGCATGGTGCCGCGGGTCCTCGACGTCGACCCGGACACCCGGACGGTCGTGATGGAGCGGCTGCCGTCCCACCCGTTCGACGAGGACTGGGTGGTCGACTACGCCCGCGGACTCGCCCGGCTGCACCAGGCCACGGGTCCCGAGCACGCCGGAGTCCTGCCGCGCCAGGAGGTTCCTGATCCGGAGCCGTTCCTGCGGTTCGCGCGCGCGCTGGAGGTGGAGATCGGGGACGCGGAGACCGAGCTGGCGTTCACCGACACCGGCAGGTTCGACCTCCTGCACGGCGACCCGTGTCCGGGCAACGACATGTACACCGAACGCGGGGCCCGGTTCGTCGACCTCGAAGGTGCGATGCTCGGCGACGGGCTGACCGAGCTGGTGTACCTGCGGATGGGTTTCCCGACCTGCGCGACTGTGTCCGAGACACCGAAAGAGCTGCGGGAGGCCGCCGAGCAGGCCTACTTCTCCGAACGCGGCCGGGCCGAGCCGCTGGAGGACGCCTGCGTGAGGTGGCTGGTGCAGGGTGATGCGCTGGTGCAGCGGGCCGAACGGGACGGCACCGACCACCTCGCCAGGGTCGTCGACGAGGACTGGTTCTGGTACAGCACGACCGCACGCGGCCGGTTGATGTTCCGGGCGCGGGTGGTGGCGGGGTTCACCGAGACCCATCCGGCGATGAGCGCGCTCGCCCGGCGGTTGCTCGAGCGGATGAACCGGATCTGGGAACCGCAGCCGATCGAGAGCCGGCGCACGCACGTCTCATGACCAGGCGCGGGGTCGGCTGGCGCGGGCCGGCTTGCGTGGGCTGGCCGCCGGTTCCAGCGGAGGGGTCGCCTGGCGTGCGGGCGGTCGCCTTGCCTGCGTGGTTGCGTTGGCAGGGCGCGTCACCATTACCTCGACCCATGCGGACATTGGGCCTTTGCGGCTCGGCTCAGCCTTCGCCCCAGGCGGAGAGTTTCAGTCTTGACGTGAAGGAGCGTTCCTCGCCCGACAGCGGGTCCACAAAGGACAGCGTGCGGGCCAGCAGCTGCAGGGGTGAGGAGAAGTCGTCGAGCGGACGCTCCTTCAGCACCGGGTAGAAGTCGTCGTTGACGATCGGCACCCCGAGCCCGGACATGTGCAGACGCAGCTGGTGGGTGCGGCCGGTCAGCGGGCTCAACCTGTACCGCCCCAGGCCGTTCCGATGCTCCACAAGGGACACGTGCGTCTCGGCGTTCGGGGTGCCGTCCTCCTCGAACGCGGTGATGATGCCGCGTTCCTTGATGATCCGCGAGCGCACCACACGGGGCAGCTCCAACGAGGGCGAGTACGGTGCGATCGCCTCGTATTCCTTCTGCACCAACCGATCGCGGAACATCGTCTGGTACTTGCCGCGCACCTCGCGCCGCACCACGAACAACACCAGCCCGGCCGTGACCCGGTCCAGGCGGTGCGCGGGGGAGAGGTCGGGCAGGCCGAGCGAGTCGCGCAGCTTCACCAGGGCGGTCTGCATGATGTGCTGACCGCGCGGGATCGTGGCGAGGAAGTGCGGCTTGTCGGCGACCACGATGTCGTCGTCCTGGTACACGACGCCCACCTCGAACGGCACCGGAACCTCGACGGGCAGGTCGCGGTGGAACCAGATGTAGGTGTCGGGCGTGAACGGCGTGTCGATGCCCAGCGGCCCGGAGACGTCCCAGATCCGTTCGTCGCGCAGCATCTCCTCGATCCGCGCCGGGTCCACCCGCGGCAGGCGTTCGACCAGGTGGTCGCGCAGGGACAGCCACGGGCCCTCGGCGGGCAGCCTCAACCGGGCCGCGTCCAGGCCGTTGCGCTGGGGGAGAGGGGAGGAAGGTTTGCGTCTCATCGCACGACCAGTCTAAACGTTCGGTAAAACCGAACGATATCGCTCATAAACATTCGCTGTACCGATGGGACCTGGTCAACAACGCTGTAGTGCATGGCGGTCTTCCTGGTCCTCGGTTCGGTCATCTCACTGCAGTTCGGCGCGGCGTTCGCGAGTCAGCTCTTCGGGCAGATCGGGGCGCCCGGTGCGACGGCGCTGCGGCTCGGCATCGCGGCGTTGATGCTGGCCGTCGTGGTGCGGCCGAAGTTCCGCCAGGAGACGCTCGTGCTCGGTATGACGATGGCCGGCATGAACGGCACGTTCTACCTGGCACTCGACCGGATTCCGCTCGGTGTCGCGGTGACGATCGAGTTCCTCGGGCCGCTCGGGCTCGCGGCGATCCTGAGCAGGCGGGCCAGGGACTTCGTGTGGGTCGGGCTGGCGCTGGCCGGCGTGGTCGTGCTGGGCGTGCGCGAGTACACCGGGGCCAGCCTGGACATGATCGGTGTCGTGCTCGCGCTGCTCGCGGCGGTGTTCTGGGCGTGTTACGTGCTGGCCGGGCGCAAGCTCGCGACGGCGGGGCTCGGGACCGGCGGCCTTGCGGGCGCAAGCCTGATCGCGGCGGCGCTCACGTTGCCGTACGGGCTCTCGACGGCAGGCACGACGTTGTTCGAGCCCAAGATCCTGCTGCTGGGCACGTTGGTGGCGTTGCTGGCGTCCGCGATCCCGTACACCCTGGAGATCAGGGCGCTCAAGACGTTGCAGGCCAGCACGTTCGGCGTGGTGCTCGCGCTCGAACCCGCGGCGGCCGCGCTCGCGGGAGCGTTGCTGCTGGGACAGCACCTGAGCGTGATCTCGTTGTGCGCCATCGCGTTGGTGATCATCGCGGGAGTTGGAGCGGCGCTACGGAAAGCGCCAGCGCCTCGCGAAACGCCCGCACAGCGGGATGCTGACCTCGTCCTGCCCGTGCCGCAGTGAACAACAAGCGGGACTGGGGAACGGGGAGCTCGTGCAGATCGACGGTGATCTCGCGGTCGTACCAGACCAGGTCGGGCAGGAGCGCGACCGCGAGTCCCCGTTCCACGAACCGCAGCTTCACCAGGACGTCGATCGAGGCGAACCGCACGTCCGGCTCGAAACCCTGATGGCGGCACCAGTTCGTGTTGAAGGTCCGCTGCGGCATGCCGACGGTCTCCATGATCCACGGGAACGCCGCGGCCTCGGCGATCGGCAGTCCACGTGGGACGGCCAGCCTGATCGGGTCCCGGCACAGCTCCCGGTACTCCAGGCCGGGGAACCGGGGCTCCGGCTGGTCCGGCCACTCCTCCAGGAACACGAGGTCGAAGTCGCGGGCGTTCAGGCCCGAGAGCGCCTCCGCCGGATCGAGGACCTGGAACTCGATCCGAAGTGACGGATGCTCATCTCTCATGCGTGCCAACGTCGCCGGGATCAACGCCAGCGCCGCGGTCTGGAACGTCGCGACCCTCAGCGTCCCGGTGATCTCGTGCAGCGACGCGGCGACCTCCGACTCGGCCTGTTCCAGCCGCGTCAGCACCTCTTCGGTGTGGCGCACCAGGATCTCGGCCTGCGGGGTGAGCTTCACCCGTCTTCCGACCGGCTCCAGCAGCGGCACACCGACCTCGGTCTCCAGCAGCGACAACTGCTGCGACACCGACGACGGGCTGTAGTTCAGCGCCTGCGCGACGGCCGCGAGCGTGCCCCTTTGGGAAAGTTCGCGCAACAATCGCAGACGGTGGAGGTCGAACATCAGATCATTATCCGATACGCTCCCGATACCGCCCCCTGAGAAAACGTGCTGTCTTCAGCACGTCTTGAGGAGGTATCGGTATGTCCAAACGACTCCGCACCGTCGCGGGGATCGCAGCGGCAGCCGCACTGCTCGTGGCGGGCTCTCCCGCCCAGGCGCAGGTGGAAACCGGGCCGTGGACCAGTGAGTCGCCGTCGTTCAGCGTTCAGCAACGCGGCTGCGGCACGGTCAGCGGCCTCGAGTTCCGGCTCTCCTGCTCCACCGCGAGCGGTGACCAGCGTGCAGAACGCCGGTACGCCACTTACACCGGCGGCACGCGTCAGTTCGAGGGGAGCTTCCGGATCACGAGTCTCGGCGGCACCCGCATCAGTCTCAAGCAGACGTTCCGGGACGGCTCGAACGCGGGACCGTTCTGGATGATGGCCGTCGAACGCGGCGGCCGGCTGTACGCCGTGCACGGTGGCGCGACCATCGCCACCGGGGCGACCGTGGGCACGACCGTGCGCGTGAACACCGTGCACAACGTGGGCAACGAGCACCGCACGTACATCAACGGCTCGCGCAAGCACACCTACGCGAGCTCGGGCAGCAGCTTCTACGACAAGTTCGGCGCGTACCGGACCGCCAGCGGTCAGGGCCCGGCGACGGTCGTGTGGAGCAACATCCGGTTCTGGCGCAAGTGATCGCACGCACCACCAGTCTGGTGTTCCTGCTGTTCCTGGCTGCCTGCGGCCAGGAACAGCAGGACCCCGTGCTGACGTCCGAGCTGACCTCGCCGACCGACGTGACGCTGCACTGGCGTCCCGAGGCGGGAACGGCTGGACAGGTCGTCGAGTACGCGAACGCGGCCGACGGCGACTACGTGGTGCTGGAGTTCGCGCCACCGTCGAAGAACTCCTTCGAACACCCGGACCTGATCCCGGAAACCGAGTTCTACTACCGGGTCCGGCCGTTCAGCGGGCCCGCTTCGGCCACTGTGGACATCGCGTTGCCGCCGGGTGACGAGGTGCCGGAGATCGAGGGGCCGGACTGGACGGCCGCGCGCAAGGACGGCGGGGGCACGCACCCCGTGTCCTCGGCCGAGGCCGCGCCGAAGAACCTGAAGGCGGAGGTGAAGCACGCCAACGGGATCCTGTTCACGTGGGAGGACCAGGCCTCCGGCGAGGACGGGTACCTGATCGAGGTCAGGCCGGCCGGCGCGGCGGACTTCCGGGTCGCCGTGCAGCTCGACCCGGACACGACCTCGTACGGGGTGATCACACTCCCAGACGAGAAAACCGCGACCTATCGGGTGCGGCCGTTCCGGTTCGGAGCGCCGTCGAACCTGACCCAGCAGAAGACGGGGAAGGCCTGAGGGCGTGTCTGGCGCTCCACGTGCTCGCGGCGAGGAGTAACGCCGCGAGCACGTAGGGCCACGTGGTTCTCTCGGTGAGGGCGAGTCCGATGTTGATCAAGCACAGGAGTCCGAAAACGCTGCTGAGCAGCCACCAGGTCAGTTGATCTTCGCGTGCGTCGGCGGTCATGCGGGTGGGCTACCCGTTTTCGACCGGCCTCACACCTTCTTCCTCTTCTTTTTTCTCGCCGCGGCGGCGCATGAAACCGAAGCCGGGGATGCCGAGGATGGCCTGGCGCATGTCGCTGGTGACTTCGAGCAGCTGGTGGACCTCCGGGCCCACCCGGTCGAGCGTCGACAGGATCGGCAGGATGTCGTTCGTCAGGTGCTCGGTCAGCACCGGCAGCTCGTCGACCAGCTTGATCGCGGCCTCGATCTCGTGCGGGGAGAGCTCCTCCACGAACCGCTTCGCCAGCGGCTGCGCCTGCTTGGCGATCGGCTCGTACAGCCCGATCAGCTCGTTCGCCGTGTGCGCGGTGTGGCCGGCGGTCGCCACGACCTGGGCCGCCCGCTCGGCGACGTCGCCGGCGCTCGCGGTGATCGCGCGGACCTCGTCGACGGCCTTCTCCGCGTCCGCGACGACGTGGCCGGTGCGTTCGACGAGCACATCGGCCTTCGTGATGATCGCGTTGATCTCGTCGACCGTGCCGTTGACCTTGCGGACCAGCTGCTCGACCTCACCGATCAGGCCGAGCACGCGGCCGGGGACCGCTGCCACGGCCGTCGTGGTGTCGATCGCGGTGTTGATCGCGGTGCCCAGCGCCTGCTTCGCCAGTCCCATGCCGGGGATCTCCATGCGTCCACTCTGCCCTATGTGTTGATCGGTTTGGGGGAGCGTCATTCAGGATCCGAAAGTGTCAGACCCCGTCATCAGTGTTCCTGATGTCTGCCGATCGGTTGAGGCGGCGATCCGGGAACTGTGCGCCGTCCGAAGTTGTCAGAGTCGGGGGTTAGCATCCCCGGCGGGCGAGGGAGGCGCACATGGTTTGGTGGCACCGGATCAGACGCATTGTTTCCGGTGGAGGGCGGGAGTCGGCGAGTTTCGTCGCGGCACTGCTCGGCGTGCTGGTGCTCGCGGGCGCCGCGCTGGGGCAGGGCATCTCGCGCACCTCCGTGGCGGTGTCGGACGGGCTCACCTGGTTGGGCGACGACCAGCGCGGTGAAGTCGTGCAGGTGAACCCGGTGTCGGGCAAACCGCAGACGCGCCTGCAAGTCAGCGGGCCGGACTCGCAGCTGGAGATCGCCCAGGAGGACGGTCGCCTGATCATCCTCAACCGGCGCACCGGCGAGATCACTGTCATCGACCTCGCGACCCTGCTCGCCTCCGGTCGCCGGCAGGCGCCGCCGGGTGCGTCGAGCAAGGTGCTGGTGGCGAACGGGATGGTGTTCGTCGTCGACCGCGCCTCGGGCAAGGTGCACACCGCGGATCCCTTGACGCTGGCCGATGTCGGGCAGCCGTGGGAGGCCGGGCAGCCGCTCGCCGACGCGGTCGTGGACGAGCGCGGCGTGCTGTGGGTGGTCGACCACGGCGGCACGTTGCGGTCGCTGGACTGGTCCGAGGACGAGGAGCGGTTCGACGAGCGTTCGAACCGGCAGATCTCCGGTGCCGGGCCGCGAACCGTGCTGGTGCCGCACGACCAGGGCGTGACGCTGATCGGTCTCGACGGCGGTGTCGTGGTTCGCGACGGCACTGGTGAGGACGTGTCGAGGTCGACCGAGCGCACCGACGCCGAGGTGGTCGCCGCTCTGACGTCGCCGGCGGATCTGGTGCCGGCGTCCGTGTCGGACTCGTCGGTGGTCGTGCTGGTCGTCGACGGGCAGGTCTTACGCGTCGACGTCGGTGCGATGGGCTGCCCGAAGCCGGGTCGTCCCGCGGTGTTCCGCGACAAGGTCTACGTGCCCTGCAAGGGATCCGGCAAGGTCATCATCCTCGACCGGTCGGGTAACCGCGGTGGCGACGACGTGCGGACGTCCGGCGGGGCGGACCCCGAGCTGGTGTTCGACGACGGCCGGTTGTTCGTGAACGTGCCGGGCTCCTCGACGGGGGTGCTGGTCGACTCCGACGGCGACACGCGGTCGTTGACGATCCGCAGCCCCGAGCTGCCGGTGAAGGACCCGGACCGCTCGCCGCCGCCGTCGGTGCCGCCGCCCCCGCCGCCGAACCCGAACGAGCCGGTGAAGCCGCCGCGCAACCCCGGCAACGGTCCGAGCGACGATCCTCCCGCTCCGCCGTCCTCGTCGTCTTCCGCGCAGCCGCCACCGTCGTCTTCGGGCGGGCCTGCAGCGCCGGCCGGCGTGACGGTGCGGGAGAAGTCCCGCAACGCTTCCGCGCTGGTCGTGACGGTGTCGTGGAACGCGGTCACGTCGGTCGACCCGGTCGTGGGCTACACCGTGGCGGGCTCCGGCTCGTTCTCGGGCGGTTCGGTGTCGACCCAGGTGACCGGTACCTCGGCTGACTTGTCGTTGCCCTGCACGGGTTCCACGTTCTGCACCAACGGCAGGCTGGACGTGACCGTGCGCGCTTCGACGGCTGCTGCCGCCGGTGCCGCGGGGATGGCGTCGTTCACGGTGACGCCGCCGAACAACCCGCCGCCTCCGCCACCGCCGACCACCACGACGACCACGCCGCCTCCGCCGCCGCCTCCGCCACCGGTGACGACGACGACTACTCCGCCGCCACCTCCGCCACCGCCGTCGTTACCGAGTGCGGGTGCCGTGGTGATCACGTCGCTCACAGGTGGGCGGAGTGTGCCGACGCGCCGGGTGAACATGGCGCCGCCGGCGGACTGGGCGAACCACAACGGGCGCTGCGAGGTCGTGAACAGGACGCAGGGCTACCAGGTGGGCATCCCGTGCAACGCCACCACGGCGTCGATCGACCTGGAGGAGGGCAGCAACGCGATCGTCGTGCGCGCCTACGCGGCGAACGGCGGCGGTCAGGTCGACTCGGCGGTGAAGAACGCGATCTACATCCTCGACGAGTGCGCGGGCAAGCCGACGTGCGTGCCGCGCATGGCGCCCGCCGGGG
This sequence comes from Lentzea alba, assembly GCF_047445655.1. GTDB lineage: Bacteria > Actinomycetota > Actinomycetes > Mycobacteriales > Pseudonocardiaceae > Lentzea > Lentzea alba_A. Next base: position 63,484 of record NZ_JAJAEG010000034.1, on the reverse strand, counting down.
TGGAGACGGCACCGATGGGTGCGGGCGGTCTTGGTCTGCTGGTGAGCGCGTTCCTGCTGCGCATCGGTGTACGGAGAGAAGAGGACAAGTGATCGACACCGGTGAGGTTTCGGCGTTCCGCGACCTGCACACCAGGCTCGGTGACGCGGTCGAGAGCGCCGTGCGCGGCAAGCGCGACGTCGTCGACCTGGTGCTGGTGGCGATGTTCGCCGGCGGCCACGTGCTGCTGGAAGACGTGCCGGGCACGGGAAAGACGACGCTGGCCCGTGCCGTGGCCGGTGCTTTGGGTGGCTTGTCGCGGCGCGTGCAGTTCACGCCTGACCTGCTGCCGTCGGACGTCACCGGCACGTCGGTCTACGACCCGCAGACGGGGCAGATCCGGTTCCGGCCGGGTCCGGTGTTCGCGAACATCGTGCTGGCGGACGAGATCAACCGGGCGGCGGCCAAGACCCAGTCGGCGCTGCTGGAGGTCATGGAGGAGCGGACCGTCACGATCGACGGCGTCGGGCACGCGGTGCCGGACCCGTTCCTCGTGGTGGCGACGCAGAACCCGATCGACCTCGACGGCACGTACCGGTTGCCCGAGGCGCAGCTCGACCGGTTCATGCTGCGGACCTCGATCGGGTATCCGTCGTTGTCCGACGAGCTGGACGTGCTGCGTCCGGGCAGTGGCGCCGGCCGGATCGCCGACGTGCGGACCGTGACGTCACCGCGCGAGGTAAGCGCTTTCAGTCAGCGGCTTTCGTTGTTGCACGTGGCGGACCCGATCCTGGAGTACGTCTCCGGTCTGGGCGCGGGCACCCGGACCGACGAACGGCTGCGGCTGGGCACCTCGACGCGTGGTCTGCGGACCCTGGTCCGGTGCGCGCAGGTGTACGCGGCGTCGAAGGGGCGGCATTTCGTGGTGCCGCAGGACGTCCAGGACATCGCGGACCCGGTGCTGGCCCACCGCCTGGTGCTGACGCGGGAGAGCGTGCTGGCCGGCGTGACGGCGTCCGAGGTGCTGGCCGACGTGCTCTCGCGGGTGCCGGTCCCCAAGCCCGCCGCGCAATGAGACTCACCCTGCGCGGCACCGGAACCGCGGTGCTGGGCCTGCTGATGCTCGGCGTCGGTCTGTGGTGGCGCTACGCGGGCATGGCGGCGTTCGGCCTGGCTCTGGTCGCCCTGGTCGTCGCGTCGATCGTGTCCGTGCTGGTCGCCTCACCGCTGACGGTGTCGCGGACCGTGCGGCCGCGCACCGTGCCTCGCCTGGCGCGCTGCAGTGGCCGGTTGGAGCTGTCGGCCACCGGACGCTGGCCGGTGGCGCTGGACGCGGTGGACATGGTGGCCGGCGCACCTTCGCCGGTGGACGTGCCGCTTCTTCGCCCGGGTTCTGTGGAGGCCGTGGAGTACGCGATCCCGACGTCGCGGCGCGGCGTGTTCGACGTCGGCCCGCTGACGTTGCGCCGCAAGGGTTTGGCCGGTCTCGCGCAGGCCAGGACCGTGCTGGGCGAGGTGGTCCAGGTGCGGGTGGTGCCGCGCGTGCTGCCCGTCCGCGGCCTGCCTTCCGGCGCCCGTCGAGGCCAGGTCGGCGCCGACGAACGCGTCGAACGCGGCGGCACGGACCTGGTGGGGCTGCGCGAGTACGTGCCGGGCGACGACCTGCGGCGCCTGCACTGGGCGACGTCCGCGCGCACCGGCACGTTGATGATCCGCGAGGACGCCGACCCCGCTCGACCGCACCTGGCCGTGCTGCTGGACGACAGCCGCGGTTCTTACGCCGAAGAGCAACGCTTCGAGGAAGCGGTCGAGGTCGCCGCCTCGTTGATCACCTCGGCTCTGGAGCAGGGCCATCCGGTGCGGCTGCTGACCTCTTCCGGCGGCACCGATCTGGAGGAGAACCAGGACTCGGCGCCGATCCTGTCCGCGCTGGCCGACCTGGAGCTGCAGGACGTCGACGGCCGCCCGACCGTGCCGGTGCGCGACCTCGACGTGGTGGCCGTGGTCAGCGGCGCGACCGTGCCCGCCCTGGTGCTGGAGGCCGGGCGGGCTGCTTTCGGCACCGTGCTGGTCGTGGACGAGAAGCGTCCGGCGAGTGCGCTCGGGTCGGTGCTGGTGATCAGCGGCGCTCGGGCGGAGGACCTGGTCGACGCGTGGAACGCGGTGGTGTCGCGATGAAGTGCGCGCGGGTTGCCAGTGGTGGCGTGGTGAGCGTCGCGCGGGTTGCCGATAGTGGCATGGTGAGGTTCGCGGGGTCGGCTGGTGGTGTCGCGGGCGCGGCTGGTGATGGCGCGGTGAGGTCGGCGCGGGTGGCTGCGCGGGCGGTTGTCGGTTGTGGTGCTGTGGTGGTGTCGCGATGAAGTTCGCATGGGTTGCCGCGGTTCTCCTCGTCGGCTCTCTTCAGCTATCCCAGGCGTGGGACGGTGCCATCGTCTACTTCGGACTGGCGGCCTTCGCCGGATTCCTCGCCCTGCTGCTGAAGCGTCTCGTGCCGGCCGGCCTCGCGGGTCTCGCCGTGATGGTGCTCGCGATGGCGGGCGGGTTCTTCGCGGCTCGTGGCGCCTCGCCGGACCGTGACCCGACGTGGGTGCTGCTCGACACCGTTCCCCGCCTGCTCACCGCCGCCCGCCCCGCGCCTGCCACGCCCGAGCTGCTCGTGCCGGGTCTGCTGCTGATCATCGGCGTCTCGACGGTGACGGTGCTGTCGGTGACCAAGCGCGGCACGGCTCTGTTCGTTCCTGCTTTGGGTGCCGCGGTTCTGTACGTGTCGGCGGCGCTGCTCACCACCGGGCGGGCCGACCGCTACGGCTTGGTCGCGCTGTTGCTGGTCGTGTTGCTGGCGCTGGGCTGGCTGATCATCGACCGCCGCGGCCCCGTCGTGCCGCCCGCTGTGCTGGCGACCGCGCTGGCCGCGTTGACGTTGCTGACGATCGTGTTGCCCACCAACGGTTTTGAACCCCGCAAGCTGGTCACGCCGCCGGTCACCGACGTGGCGATCGCCAATCCGTTGCCTCAGCTGGCCGCGTGGGCGGCGCAGGGGGAGACGGAGCTGTTCCGGATGCGCGGGCCCGAGGTGCCGGTGCGCCTGGTGACGCTGAGCCGTTACTCGGGGGCGTCGTGGGAGGCGGCCAGCACGTACGGGCCGCTCGGCGTCGTGGACCCACCGGACCTGCCCACCGGCGGCAAGTTCCAGGACGCGAGCGCCGACCTGCGCATCACCGGGCTGGAGGGCGAGTGGCTGCCCGGCGTGGGCAAGCCGCAGGCGGTGTCGCTGAGCGACGCGATGGTCGACCCGGACACGGGTTCGCTGGTGGTGGCCGAGGGCGTGCGCGCGGGCCTGAGCTACACCGTGCGCGGTGTGGTGGAGACGCCGGCGGACGCCGATCTGGCTTCGGCTTCGGTGCCCGCCGACGCGACCAGGTACACCGCGCTGCCGCGGTTGCCCTTCACGTTGGCCGAGTACGCCCGCCAGGCCACGCAGAACGCCCGCACGCCCTATGAGAAGGCCGTTGCACTGGAACAGGTCGTGCGCCTCAACCGCAGGCCGGACGCGGAGGCCCCGGTCGGATCGTCGTACGCGCGGCTGGAGACGTTCTTGTTCGGCGACGCGGGCGAATCCGGCGCCGGTGCCGGCACGGCAGAGCAGTTCGCCTCGGCCTACGCGGTGCTGGCGCGTGCGGTCGGCCTGCCGACGCGCGTCGTGGTCGGCTTCCAGCCGGTGCCCGAGGAGAACGGCGAACGAATCGTGCGCGCCGCCGACGCCACCGCCTGGCCGGAGGTGTACTTCACCGGCTGGGGCTGGGTGGCGTTCGACCCGGTGTCGGGCAACGGCAGCGGCCCGTCCGCCGCGTCGAAGCGCGAGGTGCTGAACCGCCTCGCCTCCACCACCGCCAAGCCAACGCCCACCTCCCTGGCGTCCGTGCCACCTCTGGTGCAACCGACGGCCGTCGCACCGGACGCTGTCGCGGCTCCTCCGACACCCCAGGGCTTTCCGTTCTGGGTGCTGACACCGTTGTTGCTCCTGGTCGCGCTGTACGCGGCCCGAACCGCGCGCCGCGTGCGGTTGCGGGGAGCGGGGCCGGTAGGCGCGTGGCACGAGGTGCTGGACTCGTTGCAGCTGGCCGGGTTGCGGCCCCGGCCGAGCCGCACGGTGCCGGACATCGGGCGCGAGTGGGGCGAGGCAGGGCAGCGGCTGGCGGCCGTGGTTGATCAGGCCGCGTTCGCCCCGGCACCGCACCCAGGACCGCCCGAGAACAGCTGGCGGCTGGCCCGTCAGGTCAAGAAGGCGGTGCGGCGCAAGGCTTCCTGGTGGCGCAAGGTGGTGTGGGCGGTCGACCCGCGGCCGCTGTTCCGCCGCTAGTCACGGCCGGGGCTCAGTTCTTGGTCGTGCAGACCTTCGCCGAGCTGCCGCGTTCGCCCTGGTAGCCGAACGCCGCGATCTGGAAGCAACGACGCTCGCCGCCGCCGTCCTCGATCACGTACTTGGTGGCGCCGCCGGTCACCCTGGTCACGGCCTGCGGAGCACCGGTCACGTCGATCACCACGAACTCGGCCTGGCCGTCGCTCGGGTCGCTCCACTCCAGCTCGATGGCCTTGCCCTTGTACTCGGCGCGCTTGAGCACCGGCATGAACCGCGGGTCGGCGTTCGGGGGCGGGCCCGCGTCGGTGGACTCCGTGGTCGGCACCGGCAACGTCGTGGTCGGCTGCGTCCGCGGTTCCGCGGGGCGGTTGATCAGCATGCCTGCGACGATGCCGCCGGTCACCGCCGCGACGGCCAGCAGGGCGAGCACGCCGCCGCGCTTCTTCCTGCGCACCGGTGCGGTCATCGGCTCGGCGGGCGGCAGGTCGACGGTCGGCAGCACGGCCACCGGCTGCGGAAGAGGCGGCGGCACAACGATGTCCTGCTGGCGGTAGGTCAGGTCGGCGAGCTGGCCCTGCCACGAGTTGTCCGGCTCCTCCAGTGGTTCCTCGGCCGGCTTCTCCTCCTCGACCTTGGGCCGCGGACCGAAACCGGGTGCTTCCGTCGGACCGTCCGGGAAGATCGTCGTGCGCTCGCCCAGCATCATCGTCGAGTCGGGGTCCACAATGGACACCGAAGGTGCCGTGGAGACCCCGGCGCTGACGGCCATCAGGGCGTCGCGCAACTCCAGCGCGGAGGCGAAGCGTTCCACGCGGTCCTTGCGCAGGCAGCGAGAGATCACGGCGACCAGCGACGCCGGCACGTCGAACCGGGTCAGCGAACGGGGTTCGGCGCGGCTGACGCGGCCGACGTAGGACAGCAGCGTGTCCTCGTCCGGGTTGTCCGAGGCGAACGGGGGTTTGCCCTCCAGCAGCGTGAAGAGGGTCGAGCCGAGCGACCAGATGTCGTCGGCGAACGACGGCACCCCGCCCTCCAGCATCTGCGGGGCGGCGTGCCGGTAGCTGACCATCTGCAACGACGCCGAATGGCCCGCGTCGGCGCCGCGGGCGATGCCGAAGTCGGCCAGGACGTACGAGGTGGGGAGCACCAGGACGTTCTGCGGCTTCACGTCGCGGTGCAGGATGCTCTGGCCGTGCGCGAACGCCAGCGCGTCCGCCACCGCGATGCCCGCGGCCACGACGTCCGGCACGGGCAACGGGCCCATGGCGCGCAAACGGTCGTGCAGCGAGCCCCGTTCGTAGTACTCCATGACGATGCACGGGCGGCCGTCCGGCAGAGTGCCGGTGTCCAGCACCGTGACGATGTGCGGGTGCTGGCGGCCGAGCTCGACGGTGATCGCCAGCTCGCGGCGGAAGCGGGTCAGCGTCGCGGGGTCCGTCACCTGCAGGACCTTCACCGCGACGTCGCGACCGAGGCCGTCCTGGCGGGCCCGGTAGATCGTGCCCTCGCCACCCTGCGCGATCACGCGGAAAGCGCTGTAGCCGGGTAACGCGATCTCCGGCGCCGGCGCGGCACCGGCCGCGGGCGCCCAGGCCATCAGATCGTCTTCCACCAACGAATCCTATCCCGGTACAGTCGGGTCACCGCCGTTGGTAAAGACTCTTTACCAAGGAGTTCGGATGCGCGTTCTTCTCGCGGTGCTGCTCCTGCTCGGCACCGCAACAACACCGGCTCATGCTGAACCTTCGGCGCCGACCTGGGCGGGGGTTCGATCGTCACCCTACGGGCCCAGTGGCGGGTTCCCGAACCAGCAGACCTGGGGTGGCCACATCACCAAGATGACAGGCTACTTCCCCGGCACGACGGGCATCGGGCTGTGGAACGTCGGCGGGCTGAGCGGGCGCGGCATGAAGGTCGAGTTCCCCAAGCCGAGCAGCGGCAGCTACCCCAACATCACGTTCCAGAGCAGCGACAAGCACGAGAAGTACCTGAAGTACTTCGACGACAACAACATCAAGGTGTGGCTGAGCCTGGAGCCCGGCTACGCGAGCGTCGACCAGCTCATCGACCTCTCGCTGAACCGCTACAAGCACCACCGCAGCGTCATGGGCATCCAGGTCGACGTCGAGTGGTACAACGGCACGTGCGAGGACTGCGGCCAGAAGGTGCCCGACGACGTGGCGCAGCGCTGGGAGCAGAAGGTCAAGGCGCACAACTCGCGGTTCACGTTGGCGCTCAAGCACTACGACCCGGCGTGGATGCCGCCGACCTACCGCGGCGACATCGTGTTCACCAACGACAGCCAGTACTTCGAGTCGCTGGAGGGCTGGGTCGCGGAGTTCCAGGTGTGGGCGGACAGGTTCTTCCCCAACCCGGTGATCTACCAGTACGGCTACCAGGCCGACAAGAAGTGGTGGGGCAAGCTGCCCAAGCCGCCCGCCAAGACCATCGGCGACGCGATGCGGCCCGTCACCAGGCAGCAGACCTGGGGTGTGGTCTGGGTCGACTTCTCTTTCAAAGACCTATAGCGAGCCGTTCTTGTAGTCGAGCAACGCGGTGACTCGGGTGGGATCGGCCAGCAGGTCGCGCCACGAGTACACCAGCACGCCGTCGGCTTCCGTGCCCGCCTTCAGCGCGGCACGGAAGTCGGCGTCGGTGATCGCGCGCTTCCGGTTGCCGGGCAGGTACTCCGGTTCCAGGTATTCCGCGCCGCCCTGCAAACACGCCAGCAACGTCCGGGACGTCTGCTGCCGGGCTTCCGCGATGCGCCGCCGGATGTACTCACCTGGTTCGCGGCGCTGGATCTGGAAGTAGAACATCAACTCGTAGTGGTCGACGTACGGGTCGAGGTCGGCGAACCGCTGGGCGAGCACCTCCTCGACCGCGTTGCCGAAGTCGGGCCGTCCGAGTCCGAACCCGTTGAGCAGCACGGTGATCGTGGGGTCGGCCTCCATCGCGGCCGCGCGCAGCACGCCCGCGGTCTCCGCGATGACCGCGCACTTCCAGGCGGTCCACTCGGCGCGCAGATCGTGCAGGATCGTCCGGGGATCACGCGTCTCGTGGCCGGTCTCGGCAGTGAAGCGGTCCAGGCAGCGAGCGCAGAAGCAGTACTCGGCGATGCCGGCCCGTGCCGTCTCGGGCATCCAGAGCTCCCAGAAGCCCGGAAACCTGATGAACGACAGGAAGATCCCGTCCGGGCGCAGCGACGACGTGACCTCGGCGATCCTGGAGGCCTTGCGCTCCAGCCGTTTCGGATCCGACGGACACACTCCGACATACCACCCGAAAGGTTCGAAAGTGCGGCCGTGCTGATCGACCGGCCGAAGCGCCGGGTGTGCGGCGAAGTCGGCGGGGTCGAAGAACACCGACGTCGACTGGAACACCCGGATGTCCTTGTCGCCCAACGCCTCGCGGAACGCCAGGTCGGTGTACCCGCCGGCAGGCGGCTGCTGGTCGACGGCACTGCCGGGCAACGGGTCCAGCTGGTTCTGCACGAGCGCCCAGTCGACGCCCTGGCGCACCATGCGTTCGGCGGCCTCCGGGACCGTCAGTTCGTCGCACCAGTCGTAGCCATATGCCTTGACACCAACGAGACGGTCCATGCGCCCCGAGACTAGTCAGGAACGACCTTCACCTGGAATCCCAACGCCTGCAGCATTCCTGTGAGCATCACTCGGGTGTTGTCCTCGGCCCGCTGCAGGATCTCCGACTCCTTCGCCGCCTCCGCGAGCTTCGCCTCCGCCGCGATGTAGAAGCGTTGCTGGTCAGGCGTCTCCACGAGCGCGCGGAAGTCGTCGATCAGGCCGCGCTTCTGGCTGTAGACGTACGAGCGGTCGTGGTGGAGGTTCGGCTTGTCCAGCTGCGGTTGCGGCAGTCTCAGTTCGACGGTCTTTCCGTCCGCTGACAGGACGAGCCCGTCCTCGGCGAGCGAACCGAAGTCGACGTAGGCGTTGACCGCCCCGGCCGCGACGAACAGCGTGCGTTCACCGGCGAGCGCCGCGGGCACCCACTTCACGTCGTTCTCGATGTCCAGCACGACCTGGAACTCGCCCGCCGCCGCGTGGTACTGGCTGAGGTCCCGCACCGCCTTGAGCATCGCGGGCTGGCTGCGATCGATCGACTCGTCACCGAACGGCCTGAACTGGCCGAAGACGTAGACCGCCGCGCCGAGGAGAATGAACACGACCGCGACCAGAGCTCCACGCGTCACCCAGCGCTTGTCCACCGCGGTGGAGTACCCGTGAGGTGATGCGCTCACTCGGTCCGTATGGGCTAATCGACCCGTGCGGAATCAGCCACGTGTCCATCTGGTTGGCTTTGGACGAGACCGAAATCAAGCTTTTGGAGGCGTGCGGTGGACCCGGAGAACCTGTACGAGGTGGACTCGGAGGTGCCGGACCTGACAGGTGCGGTGCTGCTGCACCACTTCGAGGGCTTCATGGACGCCGGCGCCGCGGGCCGTCTGCTCACCGAGCACCTGCTGGAGACCCTCGAAAGCCGGATCGTCGCCCGGTTCGACCTCGACGGCCTGATCGACTACCGCTCCCGCCGGCCGCTGATGACCTACGCGACCGACCACTGGGAGGACTACGCCGCGCCTGAACTGGTCGTGCACCTGCTGCACGACAGCGCCGGCCACCCGTTCCTGCTGCTCACCGGTCCGGAACCGGACCGCGGCTGGGAGGCGTTCATCCTCGCGGTGCGCTCGCTGATCGACCGCTGGGGCGTGCGCCTGACCGTCGGCTTCCACGGCATCCCGATGGGCGTGCCGCACACCAGGCCGTTGAACGTCATCGGTCACGCGACGCGCCCCGAGCTCGTGTCCGACTACCAGCCGTTCTTCAACCGCGTGCAGGTGCCGGGCAACGTGTCGGGCCTGCTGGAGTTCCGGCTAGGCCAGGCGGGCCACGACGCGATGGGTTTCGCCGCCCAGGTGCCGCACTACCTGGCGCAGTCGCAGTACCCGACCGCCGCGGTGACCTTGCTGGATGCTGTCGCGCGTGCGACCGGGCTCGCGCTCCCGATCGGTTCCCTGATCGACGCAGCTCAGGCCGCTGACGCCGAGATCCACCGCCAGGTGGCGGAGTCGGAAGAAGTAGCCCAGGTGGTGGAAGCGCTCGAGCGGCAGTACGACGCCTTCATCCAGACTGTCGGGAACACCGATCTCCCCAGCGCGGACGAACTGGGGGCCGAGTTCGAACGGTTCCTGGCCGAGCAGCAGCGTCCGCCGGACCACCTGTAGGAGCTTGTGATGGCCACCTGGAACGACGTGCGCCGGATCGCCACCTCCATGCCCGACGTGACGGAGCGGGTGCGGGAGGGCGTCGTCGACTGGAGGGTCAAGGACAAGCTCTTCGTGTGGGAACGGCCCCTGCGCAAGACGGACCTGGCGGCGATGGGCGCTTCGGCGCCCTCCGGGCCGATCCTGGCCGCGCGGGTGCCGGACCTGGGGGCGAAGGAGGCTTTGCTGGCCTCCGACGAGTCGGTGTACTTCACGACGCCGCACTTCCACGGGTATCCGGCGATTCTGGTGCGGCTGGAGCACATCGAGGTGGGGGAGCTGGAAGAGTTGATCGTCGAGGCCTGGCACGCACGCGCACGGCGCCGCTGATGCTGGTGACGTGGGTTCGCGAGGTCGCGGACGAGCCGTTGCTGCTCAACGGCGACACCTACGCCGAGGCCGACGCGAACACCTGGAGTCTCGGGCCGGCTTCGGGTGAGTCACCGGTTGTGGCCGACGTCGTGGCCGCCTTTGAGGAGACCGCCCGGTTGCAGGGGGAGCGGGCCGCTGCGATGGGCCGAACCGCGACGTTCTACGTGTGGCACGACGTGCAGGCCGGGCAGCTGAAGTGTTCGACCTCGTCGTCGCCACGCGATCAGCTGCCGTTCGGGGCGAAGCTCGATCTCACGGTGCCGTTGGCCGCCATCGTGGAAGGGTTTCTCAGGCACCCCGGCGGCTTCATCTCGTGGGAAGAGCTCCAGGAAGAACCTTTGCCCGAGGTGGAGTTCGTGCTTCCGGTGTGGGCGGTGGAGATCAGTAGCTGACGAACCGGTAGTGCAGGCCCGAGCTGGACTCCTGCCACTCGCCGACGCTGACCGGCTCGCGGTCGATCTTCGGCGCGTACGTGTCGCCCTCGAAGACCTCGCGGATCTCGGTCACCTCGATCCGGTCCGCGAACGGCAGCGTCGCCGCGTAGACCGCCGAGCCGCCCATCACCCACAGGTCACCGGTCACGTCCGCGAGCGCCTTCTCCAGGCTGTCGAACGTCTCGGCGCCTTCCTGCGGCGTGCGGGACAGCACCAGGTTGCGGCGGCCGGGCAGCGGGCGGAAGCGTGCGGGCAGGGACTCCCAGGTGCGGCGGCCCATCAGTACGGCCGCGCCCGCGGTGGTCTCCCGGAAGTGCTTCATGTCCTCGGGGACGCGCCACGGGATGGCGTTGTCGCGGCCGATCACGCCGTTCGGGGCCTGGGCCCAGATCAGGCCGATCACACCGCCACCGGAGCCTTGATGCCGGGGTGCGGGTCGTAGCCCACGATCTCGAAGTCCTCGTAGGAGTAGTCGAACAACGACGGGACAGAAGCCATCTGCAGCGTCGGGAACTCGCGGGCCTCACGGCTCAGCTGGAGCTCGACCTGCTCGACGTGGTTGTCGTAGATGTGGCAGTCGCCGCCGGTCCAGATGAAGTCGCCGACGCCGAGGCCGGTCTGCGCGGCGATCATGTGCGTCAGCAGCGCGTAGGAGGCGATGTTGAACGGCACCCCGAGGAACAGGTCCGCGCTGCGCTGGTAGAGCTGGCACGAGAGCTTGCCGTCGGCCACGTAGAACTGGAAGAACGCGTGGCACGGCGGCAGCGCCATCTGCGCGATCTCGCCGACGTTCCAGGCGGACACGATGATCCGCCGCGAGTCCGGGTTCTCCCGCAACGTGCGCAGAACCTCGGCGATCTGGTCGATGTGACCGCCGTCCGGGGTCGGCCACGAACGCCACTGCACGCCGTAGACCGGGCCGAGCTCGCCGTCAGCGCCCGCCCACTCGTCCCAGATCGTCACGCCGTGCTCCTGGAGCCAGGCGACGTTGCTGTCGCCGCGCAGGAACCACAGCAGCTCGTACGCGATCGACTTGAAGTGCACCTTCTTGGTCGTGATCAGCGGGAAGCCCGCGGCGAGCGGGTAGCGCAGCTGATGGCCGAAGATCGACCGCGTGCCGGTGCCGGTGCGGTCCTCCTTGCGCACACCCTCTTTCAGGACGTGGCGGAGCAGGTCTTCGTACTGCGTGTCGGCCATACGGGTGAGCCTACCTAGTGCCGTGACCGCCGAACACGGGGCAAAGGCCAGCGGCCACGGCACTAGAAGCGGGACATGTCCGGCCCAAGGCCGAGCCGCAGCATCGAGTACGTCTCCAGCATCCGGCGCGACACCACGGTGTGCTGGGCAGCAACGTGCACGTCTCTGAAGCACCGCTGCAGAGCCGACGACTCGAACACCGAGCTGCCGCCGCCCGCCGCGAACGCCTTCTGCGTCACCTCGGTGGCCTCGCCCGAGGCGAACGAACAGGCCAGCCGCAGCCGGGCCTTCACCGGGTCCGGCGCCGGCGTGCCGTTCGACGCGAACTCCCAGGCGGTGCTCAGCGCCTCGTCCAGGAACGCCGTCGCGGCCGACAAGCGGGCCTCCATCAGCGCGAGCTCGATCTGCACACCGGTCTGTTCTGCCAGCCGGGTGGTGGCGTGTTGCGGGGTTTTCGCCTGAGCCAGCGCCTCGATCTCGTCGATCGCGCGCCGCGCCACTCCCAGGCACACCGAGGCCACGCCCGCCGCCAGGAAGCTGAAGTAGGGGAAGACCGTGACCGGTCCCTCGATGCCGGGCGTGCAGCCGATGGGCCACACCGCGCGGCGAAACGGCAGGAAGGCGTCCGTGAGAGAGAACTCGTGCGAACTCGTGGCGCGCAGTCCGGCGGCGTGCCAGGTGTCGTGGATCGTCACGTCCGCTCGCGGGTACACGGCCAGACGTGGGCCTGCGGGCGTGAGAGTGCCGCCGATGACCCACGAGGCGTGCGTGACGGCGCTGCCCCAGCCCCAACGGCCGGTGACGCGGTAGCCGTCCTCCGCAGCCACGGCCCTGCCCAACGGTGCCGCGGTGCCGGCGATCAACGCGCGCGGGTCGCCGAAGACCTCGTCGGCGGCTTCCACCGGCAGGTACCAGGCCAGCGACGACGAGATGGTGCAGGTCATGGCGGTCCAGCCCGTCGAGGTGTCGGACCGCGAGAGTTCCTGGATCTCGCGGCTCCACGACGGGAGGTCCAGCTCGGCGCCGGCGTAGCGCTTCGGCGCGATCAGCCGGTGCACGCCGTGGTCGACGAGCGCGGCCACGACCGGGTCGGTCAACCGGCGGTCGCGTTCGGCCGTGTCGGCTTCCGCGCGGATCAGGGCGTGCAGAGACATGCGGCTGATCTTGCCCAGCGGATCAGAGCTTGGCGAGCGCCTCAACGAGTGGCTTCAGCTCAGGAACGCCGCCAGCCTCCTCAAGAGAGTCGGAGAGGACCTCGTCGTGTGTGGGACGAGCCAGAGCGAGCAGTTCGTGGCCCTTCTCGGTGACCTCGGTGTAGATGCCGCGCCGATCCGTGGGGCAGAGGTAGCGGGCGAGCAGACCGCGGTCTTCCAGGCGCGTGACCAGGCGCGTTGTCGCCGACTGGCTGAGCACCACGGCGTTGGACAGCTGGTTCATCCGAAGGTGGAAGCCGTCCTGGCGGTTGAGGACGTCCAGAACGGTGTACTCGCTGACGGAGAGTTCGTGCGCCTTCTGCAGTGCTCTCTCGAGGCGGTCCTCGATGCGCGCGTGCAACGCCGCGAGCGTGCGCCAGCCCTGAGCGCGCGCCTGGACGGCGTCGTCGTCCAGTGACATAAGGTCAACCCTTCTCGAATAGACAGCGTGTGCAACTATTGCGTACGCTTGTTATCGTCTTCAACAAGTCTACCGGGGAGAGACATGGATCTGTCGGGACGCACGGCTCTTGTGACGGGCTCCACCTCCGGCATCGGCTTCGCCACGGCGGAGGCGCTGCTCAAGGCGGGGGCGACGGTCGTCGTCAGCGGCCGCAGCGAGGAGCGCGTCGCCGAGGCGGTCGGCAAGCTCAGCGGCAACGGAGACGTGCGAGGCATCGCGGCTGACATCGCGACCGCCGAAGGCGCGGCCGAGCTGGTGAACCAGCTGCCCGACGTGGACGTGTTGGTGAACAACATGGGGATCTACGGCGCGCAGCCGGTGTTCGAGATCGAGGACGTCGAGTGGCAGCGATACTTCGACACGAACGTCATGTCCGGCGTACGGCTCTCGCGGCACTACACGCCGCGCATGGTCGAACGTGGCTGGGGCCGGGTGATCTTCGTGAGCAGTGAGTCGTCCGTCTTCACGCCCACTGAGATGGTCCACTACGGCATGACGAAGACCGCCCAGCTCGCCATCGCGCGCGGGATGGCCCAGGCCGTCGCCGGTACCGGCGTCACGGTGAACTCGGTGCTGCCCGGCCCGACCCTCACGCCGGGCGTCGAGGAGTTCATCCGCGACCGCGTGGGGGAGGGCGGCGAGGCGGAGTTCGTCCGCACCGAACGCCCGACTCTGTTGCTCGGCCGCCTGATCCGTCCGCACGAGGTCGCGAACCTCATCACCTACGTCGCGTCGGACCTGTCATCCGCGACGACCGGAGCCGCCTTGCGCGTCGACGGCGGCACCGCTCCGACGCTGATCCCGTAAGCACTAGTAAGGATTCGGTTTTGACTACTCTCAAGCTCAACAACGGTGTGTCCATGCCTCAGCTCGGCTTCGGCGTCTGGCAGGTGCCGGACGCGGAGGCCACGCCCGCTGTCGCGGAGGCGTTGAAGGCGGGCTACCGCAGCATCGACACCGCCGCCATCTACGGCAACGAGGGCGGCGTCGGCGAGGCCATCGCGGGCCACGACCGTGAAGAGCTCTTCATCACGACGAAGCTGTGGAACGCCGACCAGGGCTACGACTCGACGCTGCGCGCGTTCGACGAGTCCCTGAAGAAGCTCAAGCTCGACACCCTGGACCTGTACCTGATCCACTGGCCGACTCCGGCTCGCGAGCTGTACGTCGACACCTGGAAGGCGTTCGCCGAGCTGCACAAGGACGGCCGCGTCCGCGCGATCGGCGCGTCCAACTTCCAGCCCGCGCACCTGCAGCGCCTGCTCGACGAGACCGGCGTCGTGCCTGCGGTCAACCAGATCGAGCTGCACCCGTACCTGCAGCAGGCCGAGCTGCGCGCATTCCACGCCGAACACGGCATCCAGACCGAGGCCTGGTCACCGCTCGGCCAGGGCGGCGAGCTGCTCAGCGACCCGGTCGTCGCGAAGATCGCGGCAGACCACGGCCGTTCGGCGGCTCAGGTCGTGCTGCGCTGGCACCTGCAGATCGGCAACGTCGTGATCCCGAAGTCCGTGACGCCGTCCCGGATCCGGGAGAACATCGCGGTGTTCGACTTCGAGCTCTCGGACGAGGAGATCGCCGCTCTGTCCACTCTGGACCGTGGCGGTCGCATCGGCCCGAACCCGGACACCTTCAACGAGGCCTGAGAAATACTCCGAGAAATACGAAACCCCGGGCCGCCTCTCTCGCGGTCCGGGGCTTCGCCGGCAACGGGCGCTGTGCCTCCTGCTCAGGCCCGCATGACTGTGGCGATCGGAATTCGTGCCGCCCGGATCGCCGGGATCAACCCGCCCAGCACACCCGCGATGAGACCGGCGATGACTCCGGCCATCCCCGCCTCCCAGGGGAAGACGGTGCCCTGCAACGACGGGAACCGGCCGCCGAACAGCATCAGGGCGACCTGCAACCCCGCCGCCCCGGCGCCGATCGCGAGCGCTGCGGTGAGCAGACCGGTCAGCAGCGTCTCGGCGAGCACGATGCCCGCGAGCAACATCCGCGACATGCCCACCGCGCGGCGCAGAGCGAACTCCTCGACGCGTTCGCCGACCGTGGCGAGACCGACGTTCAGGATGCCGGCGACACCGATCAGCAGCACCAGGAACGCCATGCCGAGGAAGATCAACCGCATGATCTTCAGCTCGGACTCCATGCGCTCCTTGGAGTTCACCGTCTGGAAGTGCACCTGGTTCGGGTCGACGCCGGCACCGGCGAGCTTGGCCTGCAGCAGCTTCTGGAGGTCGTCGGACCCCGGCTGCAGGTAGACCTCGAGGTTGGTGCCACCGCCGCGGAACCTGTTGGCGTCGTTGGACTCCGCCGCCGACGGCATCCACGTGCGCAGCTCGTCGAGACGCATGTAGATCCGCGGTGACGAGTTGCCGTCCTGCACGACGCCGATGATCTGCGGTGTCAGGTGGTGCGAGGCGCCCTCGATCGTCATCTCGCCGGGGATGCGGAACATCCGCAGGCCCTTCGCGGCCTCCTCGTTCAGCACGATGCGCGGTGCCAGTGAAGGCGCCGTGCCGAAGTCGAGCCAGCTGCCGGAGACCGGGCGGAACGGCTTGAACGTCCGGATGTCACCGGTCAGCGCGACCATGCTGACCTCGATGGCCTGGCCGTCCGGCTTCTTCTCCTGCGGCTTCTGCTCCTGGCACACACCACTGGAGTCGCAGTACATCATCGGGCCGTTGTAGTCGCCGCCGCGGCCCGCGTACTCGAACGGCATGCCGCCCTCGTTGATCGGCTTCACGCCGGGCTCGCCGATGATCGCCTGCGAGCTGATCATCGCGACCGCGTCGGAACGGCCCTTCATCATCGCCTCGACGATCCCCGGCGCGCCCTTCTCGCCGGGGATGTAGCCCATCAGCGTGCCGTCCTTGCCGGACTGCAGCTCGACGTCGGTGAGCATCGCGCGTTCGGCGATCTCGGCGCCCGCCTGCACGGCCACGACCGCGAGAACACCGAGGAACAACGAGACCATCGAGAGGAACGTGCGCAGTTTTCGGGCGCGGATGCCCTGTCCGCCGATGATCAGGGCGGACCGCAGCTTGCCGGAGAACATCAGTTGAACCGCCCGTCGCGCAGCTCCAGCACGCGGCCCATCTTGCGCGCGTGGTCGTGGTCGTGCGTCACCAGCACGAGGCCGCAGCCCTGCCTGGTCGTGTTGAGCAGCACCTCGACGACGAGGTTGCCCGTCTCGGTGTCGAGCGCACCCGTCGGCTCGTCGGCCAGGATCACGCGCGGCTGCCGCACGAGGGCGCGGGCGATCGCGACGCGCTGCTGCTCACCACCGGAAAGCCTGGAGGGCTTCGACTTCGCGAGATGTGCGATGCCGACCTGCTCCAACGCCTCCATCACCTGCTGCTTGCGCTTGCGGCGCGCGGACCAGCCCTGGCCGTTCACCAGCGCCATCGCCACGTTCTGCGCCGCGGTGAGGTGCTTGAGCAGGAAGAAGCGCTGGAACACGAACCCGAACTCCGCGCTGCGCAACGCCGCGGCCCTGCGCTCGGGCAGCTTCGTGATGTCGTTGCCGTGCAGGAAGTACTGGCCCTCGTCGGCACGGTCGAAGAGCCCGATCAACGAAAGCAGCGTCGACTTGCCGGAGCCGGACCGGCCGAGGATCGCGACGCTCTGTCCAGGGTGGACGGTGAGGTCCACGCCGGACAGGATCGTGCGCGGTTCTTCCTGGCCCTTCAAGACTTTCGTGATGCCGTTGAGCTGAAGCAGCGGTGCTTGCACCTGAACCTGAGGCTGGGTCATCACGGTCCCGTCGGCTTCTGCTGCGGGTCGCCGCCCTGCTGCTGGCCCTCCGGCAGGTTCGGGCCGGGCACACCGAGCTCCTCGTCACCGGTGAGACCGGACTTGACCTCGATGACCTTGCCGTCGGTGAGGCCGAGCGTCACCTCGGTGGTGCGGCGCGAACCGTCCGGCTGGATCACGTCGACCTTGCCCTTGCCCTGCTGGCCCGCGACGGCCTCGACCGGCACCACCAGCGCCTGCGTCGCCTTGCCCGTCGTGACCTCGATCGACGCGCTGGCGCCGTTGATCATCTGCACGTCCGCCGGGGCGGTGCACACGATGCGCAGGCCCGTCGACGTGCTGGGCTGCTGCGGCTGCTCCGGCGTCTTGGGCTGCTGCTGGCCGGTCGTCGGCGGGTTCTTGGGATCCGGCGTCTGCGTGGGCTTCTCCGGGATGGTGCCCTGCGGCAGCGCGGCGATCGTGCCGAGCACGGTGCACGGGAACGGGCCCGGCCCGTTCTTGATCTGCACCGTCACGTCGGTGAGCGCGCCGCTGATCTTGTACGCCTGCTGGCCGTCGATGTCGCCGACGATCGCGTAGCCGACGTGCTTGGCGGACGCGATCGGCATGCCTGCCGTGACCGTCGCCTTGTCGTCGACCAGCCGGCCGCCGAACGTGGCGCCCGCCGGGATCTCCACGTAGTTCGGCGTGTTGCCCTTCCACACCGTCGCGACCCGCGTAGGCCTGGTCGGCGTGCCGTTGGGCGTCGGGATGTCGAAGTACCGCACCTGGCCCTCGGTCGGCGCGACGAGCCCGAACGTCGGGTTCATCTCGACCTTGCCGGAGATGCTCAGCTTGGTGGTCAGGTCCTGCCTGGTCGGCTTGACCTTCGTCATCGCGGTACCGCGTGGCGCCAGCTCCGGGTTGGTCTGCTCCGGACCTGACGGACTGCACGCCGCCACGGCGACCGTGACCAGCGCGCACAGCGGCGCGAGAACAATATTGCGCACGAATGTCCCCCATGTCGTTTCGACCAACCTACCGATAAGGACACCGCACACGTCCGGGAGGTTGCATCGGACTTTCGGCCGATGCCGCATCGACCGCGTGGCCACGGGTATCCGGGTGTTGACCGGAAGGAGAAGACCTGTGAATGCGCTTGCCGTGGTAACCGGTGCTTCGAGCGGAATAGGTTACGAACTCGCGAAAGTCCTCGCGGACAACGGCTTCGACCTCGTCGTCGTGGCCGAGGACGAAAGGATTGACGAGGCGGCCACGCAGATCGCCTTGCGGGGCGGGGGAGTGAACGTCGACGCGGTGCGGGCCGATCTCACGAAGTACGAGGACGTCGAGTCCGTCGTCGCGGGCCTGCGCGCCGCGGGACGCCCGGTCGACGTGCTCGCGGTGAACGCGGGCGTCGGCGTCGGCGGCGACTTCGTGCGCGACACCTCGCTCGACGACAACCTGGAGATCGTGGACCTGAACGTCCGGTCATCGGTGCACCTCGCGCACCGCGTGATCAGCGACATGGTGGACCGCAAGCAGGGCAAGGTCCTCTTCACGTCGTCGATCGCCGCCACCGCTCCCTGCCCGTTCCACTCCGTTTACGCGGCCTCGAAAGCGTTCCTGGCCTCGTTCGCACAGGGGTTGCGGGAGGAGTTGCGCGACACCGGCGTCTCGGTGACGACGCTGATGCCGGGGCCGACCGACACGGAGTTCTTCGAACGCGCCGGCATGCTGGACACGAAGGTCGGGGCGGGGGAGAAGGACGATCCGGAACAGGTGGCGCGGCAGGGTTTCGACGCGCTGATGAAGGGCGACGACCACGTGGTCGCGGGCTCGTTGAAGAACAAGGTCCAGGCCGTCGCCGGGAAGGTGGCGCCGGATCCGGTCAAGGCGAAGCTCGTGCGCACGATGACGGAGCCGGGTTCGGCGGAAGGCTCCGGAGCGTGAGGCGGATCTGGCAGGTGTACGGCGAGGACAGGCCGTTGCCGGGCTATCTCCTGGCCATCGGCAGCTACGCGGCACTCGCCGGCGTTGTCTCGGCGACCGGGCGCCTCGCCGGTGCCCGGTTGCCGGAGCGGTTCTCGCTCGCCGACACCGCACTAGTGTCCGTGGCAACGCACAAAGCGAGCCGGTTGCTCACGAAGGAGGCGGTGACCAGCCCGTTGCGAGCGCCCTTCACCCGCTACGAACAACCGGCGGGCCACGCGGAGCTCAAGGAGTCCCCGCGGTCGGACCACCCGGCGCGGCACGCGATCGGTGAGCTGCTCACGTGCCCGTTCTGCGCGGGCGTGTGGATCGCGAGCGGGCTCACCGCGGGCTTGGTGCTCGCGCCGCGGCTCACCAGGCTGGTGTCCACAGTGCTCACGGTCGTCGCGGCCTCGGACTCGCTGAACCTGGTGTACGACAAGCTGAAGTCATGAGACCGGTGCCAGCAGGAGTACCCCGCGCAGATCGCCGGAAAACGCGGCGTTTCAACGTCTTCGCGCGGGGGATTCTCCGTTTGTGAGGCTGCTCAGGGCACCAGGCGCGCACACGTCTCAGGACGACACCGCGCTTCTCGTGGAGGCGTTGCACGGGGCCGCGATTCCGGCGGGTGCTCGCGTGCTGGACGTCGGTACCGGCACAGGTGCGCTGGCCGTCGCGGCGATCCACGCCGGAGCCGCCGAGGTGACCGGTGTGGACGTTTTCCGGCGTGCCGTGTGGACCGCGCGGGCCAACGCGGCCCTGCGCCGGGTCCCGCTGCGGATCCGGCTGGGCAGCGCGCTCCAGGTCATCTCGGACGAGCGGTTCGACCTGGTGCTCGTCAATCCGCCGTACGTTCCCGCCGCCCGCTCGTGTGCCGCTCGCGGTGCCGAACGGGCGTGGGACGGGCGCCGGCTGCTGGACCCGTTGTGCGCCAAGATGTTCGACCTGCTGGTGCCGGGCGGGGTGGTGCTGATGGTCCACTCCGCACTGTGCGGAGTGGACACGACCTTGCGGCAGTTGCGGGACAACGGCTTGAAGGCCGCGGTCGTGCAGCGCCGGATCGAGCCCGGCCGGCGAGACGAGGAACTGGTGGTGATCCGTGGTGACCGAGCCGAACCGGCGCAGGGTGACGGTGGTCCCGAACGGGCCGGTGCTCGTTGAGGGACCGGTGGAGCTGGTCACCGAGGACGGCGTGACGCACACCAGCGACCGGTTCGTGGTCGCGGTGTGCGCCTGCCGCCGCAGCAAGCGTTATCCGTTCTGCGACACCAGTCACCGCAAGCGCGTGCGGGACGACGACAGCAAATGACGGGTTCTGTGATGGACGACCAGACGATCGAAGCGCTCGGCAAGCTCAGCGCGGCGCTCGAGACCACCGAACGGGCCCGCGGCCACCTCTACTCGTTCCACCAGCTCACCGGCACCGCGGACTTCATGCTCGACGAGGCGATCGCGTTGCTGCGCCTGGCGGGTCACCACGAGCACGCGGACCGGGTGCAGCGGGAGTTGCTGGGCCGCAACGTGCTGCCGGGAAAGTGGTCGTTCGAGATCGTCGAGCAGTACGACGACATCTACTACGAGGCTTTCCGTGACGTCGAACGCGCCGCCAGGAACGACTTGGCGGGCGGGCGCAGGCACGAGCTCGAAGCGCGGCTGAAGCGGGACCGTCAGCGGCTCAGTGCCGCGGCGTACGCCGACAGGGACTCCCGATCGGGCTGACCGGTCTTCGCGATCAGTGACGCGACGTGCTTCTCCACCGTGCGCGGCGAGATGTGCAGGCGGGTCGCGATCGCCTTGTTGCCCAGCCGGTCGGCGAGCAGCCCGAAGACCTCGAACTCGCGGGCGGTCACCCCGTGCCCGCGCAGCTGCTTCGGCACCTGGTCCGTGCCGCTGCGCCGTTGCTGCACCGGCGCACCGGCCTGCCGCAGCAACCCGCGGCACGCCGACGCCACCGCCGCGTTGCCGGCCTGGTGGAAGTACTCCTCGGCGGCCCGCAGCCAGGTCACCGGATCACCCCACGCCGAAGCCTCCGCCGCGACCAGCCGCAGCCCCAGGTGCCGAGCCATCGGGTAGATCGCCGCCGCCTCCTGAGCGCGGCAGAACGCGGCACGAGCCTCGTCAGGGCGCCCAGCGCGGCCCAGCAGGACGGCGTGCGCGAGATCCGCGAACTGCCGGTTCCAGCGCATGCCGGCGGCCGACGACGTGGCCAGGGCGTCGTACTCGGGCCAGCCGGAACGGCCGTCGAGCACGCCGAGGAGCACGCGCACGCCGTGTGTGCCGGAGAGGTGGAACGTCGTGGGGTTCTGCGACTCCTGCTCCATCGCCCGGTCGAGCTCGAAGATCGCCAGCGCGTGGTTCTCCTCGAGCAACGCGCAGAACGCGCGGGCGAGTCCGTAGCAGAGCGGGATCTCCTGCGCGCCGCCCTTGGCCACGGCCTCGAAGTCCCTTGTGGCGTCGTCGGTCTCCTGGCGGAGGCCGCGGTGCCCGGCCAGCGTCGCCTTCACCATCAACAGATAGCGGGTGAGCGCGCGCAGGTGCAGCCGTGTCGTGGCTTCCAGGCACCGGTCGATCTGCCCGGACGCCTCGGTGTAGTTGCCGACGAGGACGGACTGCAGCGCCATGATGGCGTCCACGTTGTACGCCACCGTGATCGCCCCGGCCCGGTACGCCGCCTCGTGCGCCCGGTCGAACGTCGAAGTGCTGCCGGACGCGAGCCAGTCGTTGCCCGCCATCCGCACCAGCGCGTAGATGTGCTGAATGGGCAACTGATGTGCTTCCGCGAGCGCCCGCGCCTTGTCGAAGTACGCGTTGGCCGCGCCGAGATCGTGCTCGCGCGTGATGATCCCGAGCAGCTGCCACGCCTCACACCCGACCATCGGCAGCTCGGCCCGTGCCGCCGCCTCCGCCGCCTGCCGGGCCAGGCTCTCCGCCGACGAGATGCGGTCCGAGCTCGGGATGTTCAGCGCGAGATAGGCGTCGTTGACGTCCAGCTGCGCGGTCAACGCGTCCGGCGCGTCCGAACCGAGCAACGCGCGGGCGATCCGCACCTGCTCCACGCCTTCGGGGTACCACCCGGCCAGGTAGGCGACGCGGGCGAGTCGCGTGTGGAGCTTCACCCGGCGCGGCCCGTCGAGCCCGCCCAGTTCGGCGACGTCCTTTTCGAGCTTGAAGGCGCGCTCGAACTCGCCCGTCTCCGCGAGGGCCGGCAGCAGCGTGTCGAGCACGTCCGCGCGTGCGGTGATCTCGTTGACCAGCAACAGTTGCGCGCGGTCCAGCAACGTGACCGCCGACCCCGCCGCGCCGTTGCCCAACGCCCGTTTGCCGGCCTCCGCGAACAACTTGCCCGCCTCGGCCGGTGAGCCGGCGTCGAACCTGAGCTTCGCCACGAGCGGGCACCAGTCGCCGGGCAGACCGGGGTGCAGGTCCTCGATCGCGTCGGCCGTCCGCCTGGAGAGCGAGGCACGTTCGTTCGGCGTCAACTGCGCGAGCAACGCATCCGCGGTGAGCGGGTGGCGGAAGGCGTACCAGTCGGGGGCGGGCTCGTCGGGTGTCACGAGCTGCGCGGCCACCCCGGCGTGCAGGTGGCTGAGCAACTGCCGGTCGTCCGTGCAGGTCACCTTCTGCACCACCGAAAGCGGGAACCGGTGCCCCAGCACGGCGGCGATCGACAGCACCTCCCGCCCCTGCGGCCCCAGCCGTTCGGTGCGGTGGGCGACACTGCGCACGAACGCGGCGGGCACCGGCAGTTTGAGCTCGCCGAGCACCTGCCAGCCCTTCGACCCCGCCACCAGCAACCCGCCGCTGACCATGCCGTGCAGCAGTTCCTCGATGACGAACGGGTTCCCGGCGCTGTCCGTCCACAAGCGATCGCACAGCTCGGCCGGCACCTCCTCGCTGTCCAGGCAGGAGGCGGCCATCCGCTGGACTTCCAGCTGTGTCAACCGGCGCAGCTCGAGCTGGGCCGCAACACCGCGCTGCACGATCTGCCGGATCAGCTCCAGCGCGTTGCCCGGCTCGTTGCGGATCGTGGCGAGCAGCAGAACCGGCTGGTCCTCCAGGTTGTCCGCCAGGTACTCGATCACCGCGAGCGTCTCGGCGTCCGCGTCGTGCAGGTCTTCGAGCACGAGCAGGCACGGCGTCTTCCGCGCGACACTGGCCAGCAGCCGCAGCACCGCCTCCGCCAGCACCACGACGGACTCCGTCGTGGACCGGTGGTCGTGCCAGTCCGGGATCAACGTGCCCAGCACCGGTTTGTACGGTCCGAGCGCGGAGTCGTCCGGCGGCTCACCGCGGAACAGCCCGAGCAGGGCCTCGGCGATCGGCCGGAACGGCACCATCGGCCCGATCGACGTACCGCGTCCTTTGAGCACCCGCATGCCCGCGTCGTACGCCTGGCCCGCCGCGTACCGGGCGAGCCGCGACTTGCCGATACCGGCCTCGCCGGTCAGGAAGAGCGCACCACCGCGGCTCGTGCGCGTGCGTTCGAGTGCCTGTGTGAGGGCCTCGACCTCCCGGTCTCGGCCGACCACGTGGGGCGCTCGGGTCTGCATGGCCTGGACCTTAACGGCAGCGTGGTGCCGTCCGTATCGGCTTCTCAGGCGTATTCACGCCCCTGAAACGCGGAAGGGGCCGGGCGGACCCGGCCCCTCGTTCAGCAGCGTGACCTCATCGAACGCTGACGGTCGTGTCCGACAGCGTGGGTGTGATCGACGCGAAGGCGCCTGCCGCGAGGGTGAGGCCCGCCAGGGCCCGTGCCCGTGCACCGGCCAGGGACTTCGGCGCGAGCTGCATCTCCCCGATCACGTGCTCGGCCGGCTCGGTCTGGTCGGTCGGGCGGTGCAGGGACTCGTTCATCGGGAGCACTCCTCGGTGTGTTGGTTACAGGGAATCCAGCAGCAGGACCGATGGCACCGGAAATCCGCGGCGCAGCAGGCCGTGGCCGATGCCGGCGAGCCCGGTCAGCAGCCCCGGCGACGCGACGCCGCCAGGAGCCGCGCACCGGGCGCCGTGTTCGTCCAGTGCCCCCAGCAGCAGCGCCGTGCGACGGGTCGCCGCGCCGGGGTGGTGGGCGGACAGCGCCTCGATCACGCCCAGTTCGCCGTGGCAGAGACTCATGTCCCGCAACGGTTCCCTGGCCGCGAGCAGGCACACCAGACGTTCGTCGTCACGTGCCAGAGCGGCGCCGGCGAGCCCCGAACACCAGCCGGTGTCCGCGGGGTCGATCGCGTCGCTCTCCAGGAAGGCTCGTCCTGCCACATGAGATAACTCGTCCGAAACCGCTGCCGCGTAACGCCGCAGCGCCCATCCGATTCCGGCCAGGCCACGCGCGAACCCGTTCTCCCGGCAAACGGCGGCACGGAGCTCCGTCGCGTAGTGACCGGCCAGCGCGAGCGACTCCGGCGTGCCGATGGCGATCATCGCCGCCAAAGACCCTGCTACACCGTCCACAACGCTGACCGAGGTGTCCTCCCGCGGCATCAGCGACACGGCCGACTTCAGCCACGACGGGTCCAGGCCGAGCAACGGGGTCATCCGCGCCAGTCCGTAACAGATCCCGGCCAGACCGTGGATCCCGCCACCGGCCGCCGCGGCCAGTTCCGGCTCCGAGCCGAACAGCTCCAGCAAGCCGGGAAGCGGACGCATCGCCGCCGCCGCGAAGTCGACGTACCGGGCGGCGCCGGTCAGCGCGCCCAGCTCCGCCAGGAAGAGCGCGACACCTGTGTAGCCGGTGGACAAACCAGCGCCGAGCGGCTGCACGGCCCAGTGCCGGTCGTCGACCAGCTCCAGCCCGAGCCAGTTGACGCGGTCCTCGCCGGTCACGGCGTGCGCGAGGATCTGGTCGGCGATCCCGCACGCGGCCACCAGCAGCCGGGCCGGGTCGGGGTCGACCGCGGCGACGTGACCGGGCAGCGAGGCGCCGGAGCGGTGTGAGACCGGCCGCGGCCGCGACGCCAGCGATGCCGTGATCACCCACTGCTGGTCGTGCCGGTCGACCTCGTTCATCCCGGTGATCTTGCGTTCGACCGCGTGCAGCCCGGGCTCCGGCAGCATCCCCGGCAGCCGGAGCCCGGACGCGGTCCACAGGTCACGCGACCCCGGACGGCACGTGAACAGTGGCACGTCGCCCCGCCACAGGTCGGCGACCTCGAAGGGGACCAGCCGGTCGAGCAACGGATCGTCGACCACCAACACGCCGAACGCCAGGTCGCGGTCCAACGCGTCGACCAACACCGACGGGTGCGTCGACTCGTCCAACAACACGGCGTACTGACGCGTCGCACGTGCCACGAACCGCACCTCTTCGGACGCGCACGCACGAACGAGCCGCAGCAGCTCGTCCCGATGCGCCAGGATCGCGTCGTAGCCCGCACGGAACCCGGCCAGCAGCGAGTCCTGGTAGTCGGCCGGCTCGGTGGGCACCCCGCTGAGCAACGGCCGGTTGAACGCCCCTGGCGTCTCCAGCGGTCGTCGCACCAGCCGCATCCGGTCCGTGCCGGCGTCGGCCCAGTCGACGACGTCCAGCGGCGATGGCACTCCCTGGTCGCCACCGACACCGGACACGTCCACGACCCCGTTGTCGCCCAGCAGCACGTGGGGGAGCAGGGCGGTGCGGTGCACGGACCGCGCCAGCGCGAGAGCCGCGGGATCCGAGCCTGGCGTCAGCGTCGGGTGGAACAACGTCTCCACGTCCACCAGCACCGGCTGGTCGCCGCACGCGATCAGGTTCTCGTAGTGCATGTCCGTGCCGTCGACCGCGTAGAGCAGCGCCAGCAACGCGCCGAGCCGCCGGTAGAACTCG
Source organism: Lentzea alba (assembly GCF_047445655.1). Lineage (GTDB taxonomy): Bacteria > Actinomycetota > Actinomycetes > Mycobacteriales > Pseudonocardiaceae > Lentzea > Lentzea alba_A. The sequence continues at coordinate 37,700 of NZ_JAJAEG010000034.1, read as the reverse complement.
GCCACCCCGGCCACGTCCGCGCACGGTTCCTGATCGACGAACTCGAGCCACCCGTACCCGTCGCGCTCCACCAGCCGTGGCGACCGGAGCTCGATTCCAGTTCGCTTGGAAAGCCACTCCAGCTGGTCGACGAACCGCACGTGCAGCCCGACCGGGCGCGGCCGGTAGATCAGCCGCGCCCCGGACTCGAAGGTCAGCACCGCGACCGTGCGGCCCTGCTGGTGCGGATCTCCCCGCCCCGTCTCGATGGACGTGAGAGCGCCCGGATCGACCCCTCTGAAAACGATCCGGACGATCTCCGCGCGGTCCCTGGTGAACCGCGACGACAACTCGTGGTGCGTGGAAACAGCCAGCTCACAGGCCTGCGCGAGCAGTTTCGCCAGTACCGGGTAGCGCGTGAACAACTCCGCCAGGTCCAGGTTCCGGGTGAACTCGGTGAACCGCTCGGTCCCGGTCGATCCGGCCAGCGTGCCGCGCGCGTTGTGCAGCTCCAGCACCAGCGTGCGTGCCGCGATCGCCACCAGCCGTCGGCCGAGCTGCTCGGCGAACGACGCGTCGAACGGCGGCGCGACCTCGGTGCGGGCGGCGTCGATCAACGGGCGCAGCGCGTGGGCGAACGCCGCTGTCCAGCTCTCGCCCGTGCTGGTCTCCGCCGCTGAGGTCACGAGCGTGAATCTCGCACGCGCGCACGCCTGACACATGGGGGCGTGGCCCCCAGATTTGCCGCGAACGTGAAATATGGGGGTCCACCACCCATGTTCTTCCGTTCCCAGACCCTGAGACTCGGGGTGAGGAGGGAACGAACATGAAGGAGTTCGGGGAACTACTGCGGACGCATCGCCTGGACGCCGGCCTGACGCAGCAACAGCTGGCCGACTTCGCGATGCTGAGCGTGCGAGCCATCCGCGACCTGGAGTGCGGCCGGACGCGGTCGCCACGCGCCGAGACGGTGCGGTTGCTCGCGGAGGGGCTGCGACTGGACGACAGCAGCCGTGCGCACCTGCAGCAGGCCGGTGGCCGGTTCGCGGGGAGGGTGTCGACGGCCCCACCGGCGCCGGCGTCGGCGATCGTGGGACGCGAGGCGGAGACCGCCGCACTGGTCGATCTGCTGGTCGAGGGGGAGCGGCTGGTCACCATCACCGGGGTCAGCGGCGTCGGCAAGACACGGCTCGCGCTGGAGGTGGTGGGGGAGCTGCACTTCCGGCACGGCTGGTCGGTGCTGTGGTCGCCGGGGAGCCGGACACCCGCGATCGACGACAACCTGAACACCGTCCTGGTCACCGATCACCGGCCGGACCCGCGGCTGCTGGAGGTGCACCCGCGGCTGCGGATCGTCGTCACCGCGCTGGCGCCGACCGAGTTCGACGGCGAGCACGTGTTCCCGTTGGAGGCTCTCGACGACGACGCCGCCGTGAAGATGCTCGTGACGCAGGTGCACCGGGTGCGGCCCGCGTTCCGGCCGGAGCCCGCGAACGAGGCCGCGCTGGTCGGTCTCGTGCACGTGCTGGACGGCCTGCCGTCGGCACTGGAGTTCGCGGCCGGGTGGTTCATGGTCTACTCGCCGCAGCACCTGCTGGAGAAGCTGCGGTCCACGCCGCTCGACCCGACCTCGGCGCACCTGCGCGACTCGCTGCGCCGCTCGCTGTCCACGTTGAACGTCCGGGAGCGGGCCGCGCTCGTGCGCATGGCCGAGCAGGGGTGCTGGGAGAACGACGATGTCCTGCAAGCGTTGAGCGTGCGCGGGCTGGTTCGCCGCGCGGGACCCCGATACGAGGTGCTCAACCTCGTGCGCGCGGCGGTGCTGGAACCCGTCTCTGGTCCACACCTGGCCGGCGACGTAGCCCTGACCTGGCCCTGCTGAGCAACCGATGAAGGGAACCTTCATCCACCTCACGTGGATGAAGGTTCCCTTCATCAATCAGAACTGGGCGGTGAGGCAGGCGAGGCGGTCGCCCGCGGTGCCCGCCTTGCCGTGCTCGGTGCTGGAGTGCGTGGCGTGCACGATGACCGCGTTCGCCTCGCCCTTGCGGAACTCCCACTTCACCGTCGCCGTGCCGGTCGCGGCACCCTTGTCGTCGGTGGTGAAGTCGAGCCAGATCTCGTTCTGGGCGTTGGCGTACTTGGGGTCGACGCTCGGCGTGACCGGGTCCTTCTCGTTCTGGTAGTGCGGGCCCGAGTCCGCGGGCTTGGCGCCGCACGGCTTGGTGTGCACGTGCGAGCCGTACTTCGTGTTCGGCAGCAGGCCGGACACCTTCAGCTCGACCGTCGTCTGTCCATTCTCGACGGACGAGCCGGTGGAGAGCTTGGCGCCCACCGGGATCCGCTTGACGTCGTAGGTGATGCCCTTCGGCTGGTCACCGTTCGCCGCAGGGCCCGCGACCTCGGTCTCCGCCACCGGCTTGATGGCGGGCGCCGTCGGGGCCGGTGCCGAGGAGGACGGGGCCTCGCTCGAACAGGCGGCCAGTCCACCGGTGAGCAGTACGGCACCCACGAGGGTCGCCACAGTCGTGCGCATGTCTCTCCTTGAGTCAACTGCGTTCCAGGTTCCCACCCCCTCCACGTTCACCATCGGGTGACCGGTTCAGATCAATTGAGACGAGGTCCGCGAACGCCTGCCGGTACTCGCCGCACAGGTGGTACCCGCCGTGAGTCTCCACTGTGTCCGGAGACCCGTCCGTCTCATTTGCCAGCCTGTCAACGGAGTTCGTCGTCCAGCCGTGCACGGGGAAGCCCAGGTAGTCGGTGCGGCGCCACAGGTTTATCCAGTTCGGACCGAGCAGCACCGTGAGTCCGCGGTCTGGCGTCGTACCGGCTTCGCGGCGCCACGGGTCGCACGAGAACATCGCGCCGGCGCGGACTTCCGGTGTGCCGAGCACCACAGGCCCGAGCAGCTCGGGGAAGATCCGCCCGAAGTACGGCCGCAGCTGCACGCCGTACGTCAGCAGCTGCACCCTCGGCAAATACCCTTCTGGCAACGCGTACAGCGCCGCCACGGCCAGCACGGCGCCCAAGCTGTGCGCGGACAGCACGACGCGATGATCAGGCGACTCGTCCAGGAACTCGCGGGTCCGGTCGGCGATCTCCGGCACCGCGCGCTCCGCGTAGCACGGCGGCGCGAACGGGTGCGCGGTGCGCGGCAGGAAACACATCAGATCCCACAACAAACCCAGCGGCCGCCGGTTCGTCAGCATCCCTGCGCCGACGAACGACCCGATGACCGCGACGCCGGCCAGCCCGGTGACCCAGTCGCCCTTGCCCACCACCCACGTGACGCCCTCCCACTGGCTCCAGGCTGGAGAGTCGAACGTCAGGTAGACCGTCAGCAGCAACGCGAGCACGCCCAACGTCGACAGCACACCGATGACGTTCTCGGCCCGGTGCGTGACGGCGACCACGTGCCGCACCCGCACCACCAGCACCTGGCCCTCGCCACCGAGCGCCGCCGGCTTGGTGATGCGCGACAACAACATCAGGGCTTGAGCGATCACCAGCAGCACCAACGGAACCAGCGCCACGGCGAAGGCCGCGCTGAACCACGAGTAGAACGACGGCGCCCGCAGCCCGGTGCCGACCCAGCCGCGGAACGTCAGCACCAGCACCGTCGCCAGCATCACCGACGTGGTCAGCGACAACCCCAGCAGCACGCCGGGTCCCGCGCCACGCCACGCCTGCCACTCGTCACCGGCCCGAGGTCGCGCCCGCCACGCGAGCACCCCGCCGAACACCGCCGCACCGATCCAGGCGAGCGACACCCAGTACGTGGCAACCATGAAAGCCACGAACAGCACCAGCAGGACCAAAGGCCCCTTGGCGTCGTTGCGCCGCCACGACCACGCCGCCAGCACGGAACCGAGCAACGCCACCGCGACGACCGGCGGTCCCCACGACGTCAGCCACAGCGGCCCGGTAAAGGCCGGCGCGATCGAGTAGAGCCCGAACCCGTGCGCCACCAGCACGATCACGGCGGAGATCATCAGCAGCCACGACCACAGCCCGCCCTGCTCGGTCAGCGGCACGTCCGGGCAGTCGGTCGCGGTCACGACGACCCGCGCCATGACGACCGCCAGCACAGCGGCCGCCAGCACGGTGATCACCACGAAGAACCAGTGGTGCACCAGCTCGGCGCTCGTCACGAGCGTCACCACGCTGCACCCGGCGGCGAGGTGCAGGCGGGTGAGCCGGCGGATCCGCGGGCTGCCCTCCCACATCGACTTCCGGCTGAGCATCACGCCGGGCCGCCGCACGGGGTCCTCGCGCATCGCCGCCTGCTCGTACCTGCTGCGCGACAACGAGGTCAGCGCCAGCAACCCGAGCAACAACAGCACCGGCACGGCGGACGCGGTGAGCACCCGGACGTGCCGCGCGGGATCACCGAGCAGGTCCAGGAACTCCGGCAGCCGCTTGCAGGTCGTGCCCGGCAACGAGCACTGGATCGCGTAGACGTCGATCGCCACCTCGCACACGGCGAGCACCAGCAGCACGGTGAGCCCGAGCCCGAACAGCCGCGTCGAAGCAGCGCCGCGCCCGGCGTTCCACCACACCATCCGCTTCGTGGACGGGACCGAGTCGTCCGGGAGCTTGCGGGACCAGTAGGCGACGTTCGCCAGCCCGAACGGCAGCAGCAACGCCCATCCGATGCGCCCCAGCACGTTCGCGAGCACCGACGGCACCCCGCTGCCCGGCACCCCGGGGCTGCTGCGCGCCATGCCGCCCCACGAGTACGCCTCGCGCCGCACGTCCGCGGGCACCTGCCCGGCGTGATCCGGTGGCAGGTCGGCCAGTCTGTCCGGGTTCGGCCGCCAGAAGCTGCCGAAGCGATCGCCGCGGAACTGCTCGACGGCGTGGTCGGGGAGCGCCAGCATCGCGTACGGGGGCGTGTTGTTCACCCCGTGGATGCGCAGTTCCAGGGCTCTCGGACTCATCGCCGGCCTCCCTTTACTCCAGTTGTCGGTGCCAAAACTGCTCCAGTTAGCGGCCGAACGGGTGAAAAAGGTGTATCCAGCCGCCCTGGAAAGCCTCTACTTGGCAAGGAGGCCCCACCATGACCGCAACCGCTCACCCGAACGTCGCAAACTCCGTCGGACTCGCCGAGTTCCTCGCCACCGCCGGGAGTCTCACGCTGGCGCAGCGCAAGCTGATCGTCGACCAGGCCCTGATCATGCTGGAACAGAACTACGCGCATCTGCCGCTGAAAGTCGCGATGCACGCGGTGAATCCTGTGCAAAGACTCAGGGTCTTACGTGCCAGACTCGAACGGCAGACCGACGCCACGGCCGAGCCCGAGTGGCAGTTCCACCGCGAGCTGTCGAGCACCTTCCACTCGGTGCGCGACCTGCACACCAACTACCTGCTGCCGGCCCCGTTCGCGGGCAAGATCGCCTTCCTGCCGTTCCAGCTGGAGCGCTGCTTCGACGCGGACGGCACCGAGGAGTACATCGTCGCGCGCACGGTCGCGGGCTTCGACGGGCTGGCCATCGGCACCGAGGTGACGCACTGGAACGGCACGCCGATCGCCCGCGCGGTGGCGTTGAACGGCGCGGACTTCTGCGGCAGCAACACGGCCGCGAACCTCGCCCGCGGCCTGGAGTCGCTCACGTTGCGCCCCTTGGTGATCCAGCTCCCGCCCGACGAGGACTGGGTCGTCGTGACCTACCGCGGCGAGGCCGGTTCCGAGGACCTCCGCGTCGACTGGCAGGTGACCGACAACCTGCCTCCGATGACGGACGTCGACTCGCTGTCGCCCGCCGCGGCCGCGCAGGGTGTCGACCTGGACTCCGACGAGAAGGCGCGCGCCAAGAAGTTGTTGCACGCCCCCAAGGTCGTGCAGGCCGAGGCCGCCGGTGGCACCGTCGCGATGGCCGCGCAGGACGTCCCGACCACCATGCCCGGCGTGTTCCGGGCGCGGCCGATCACCACGCCGTCCGGCGAGTTCGGCCACCTGCGGATCTTCACGTTCAGCGTGGACGACCCCGACGCGTTCCTGAAGGAGTTCGTCCGGCTCGCGGCCTTGTTGCCGCAGAACGGACTCGTCGTCGACGTGCGCGACAACGGCGGCGGCCACATCTTCGCGTCGGAGTTCCTGCTGCAGACGATGACGCCGCGGCGCATCGACCCGGAACCCGTGCAGTTCCTGAGCACGCCGCTGAACCTGCGGATCTGCCGCCGCCACGCGGACGACCCGACCGGCCAGATCGACCTCGGCCCGTGGTTCCCGTCGCTGGACTCGTCGACCGAGACCGGCCAGGCGTTCTCCTGCTCGCACACGATCACGCCGGTCGCGGGCGCGAACGCCGTGGGCCAGACCTACCACGGCCCGGTCGTGCTGATCACCGACGCGCGCTGCTACTCGGCCACCGACATCTTCGCGGCGGGCTGGGCCGACCACGAGCTCGGCCCGATCCTCGGCGTGGACGACAACACCGGTGCGGGCGGCGCGAACGTGTGGACGCACGGGCTGCTCTCGACGCTGCTGAGGATCCCGGCGCCGGGCGACCCCGAGTCGCCGTACAAGCCGCTGCCCAACAAGGCGAACATGCGCGTGTCGATCCGCCGCACGTTGCGCGTCGGCAAGCTCGCCGGCACGCCCGTGGAGGACCTCGGCGTGCGCCCGACGCACCAGCACAAGCTGACGCGGGCAGACCTGTTGCAGGGCAACGTGGATCTGCTGGCGCGAGCCGGATCGCTGCTCGCGGCGATGCCCGTGCGCCGGCTCGGGGTGGCGGTCGAAGGCTCGACCGTCTCACTGGACACCGTGAACCTCGACCGGGTGGACATCTACGTGGATGGCCGCCCGGCCACCTCGCTGGACGTGACCGACGGCGCGCACACCGCGACGTTGACCGCGACCGGCTCCGAGGTGCGCGTCGAAGGGTTCGCGGACGGGCAACTGGTGGCCGCGCGCAAGGTCGCCAGTTGACTGAGCGGGCGCTGCCGGTGACTCCATGACCGGCACCCCCCGCTCCTGTTGGTGTTACCCGGAACGATTGCTACTTGGTGAACGTGTAGGCGCGGTCGGAGGCCACCGCCGCCAGCTGCGCCCGGTCGTCCTGCTTGGAGCCCTGGGTCCAGACGACCTCGCCGTTCGGGCGGAAGTTCGTCGCCAGGCTCATGTTGAACTGGTCGAGCTCACTGAAGACGATCACGCCACCCCGCCTGTCGCTGACCGTGCCGGTGCACTTCTCCCGCTCGCAGAGCTGCTTGGGCGAGGCGGTGTAGAAGCCCGGCGCGTTGACCTGCGTGATCACGTTGAACTCGCGGCCCTGGTAGGTGAACGAGACCGAGTTCGCCATGTACTGCATGTCGTCGAACACGCCCGGCGCCTCACCGCCCCACGGACCGGGCACGACGTTCTGCGCGCCGCGGAAGACCTTCGGGTAGCTCCGCTGCTGGTGCGCGGAGAACCCGTCCGCCTGCTTCTGCAGCTCCGCCTTGGTCTTGTGGACCGGCGTGATGTCCTTCGGCGGCCACGGGTAGTCCCCAGCGGCAGAGGCCGAAGCCGTTGCCGTACCCGCCAGACCGACGAGCGCGAGGCCCGTCAGGGCGGCCGCCGTCACCTTGCGCATGCGCATGTGTCCCCCTGGTGATCGTGTGCTTGCACAGGGGAAGACGTACGCAAGATCACCGGGGTTGCGTGCAAGATCGTTTTTACAACCAGCCCCTGCGCATCGCCTGCACGCCGGCCTGGAACCGGGTCTGCGCCCCGCACCGGTCCATCAGCTGCCGCACCCGCCGCTGCACCGTCCGCGGCGCCAGACCCATCTGCCGTGCGATCGACTCGTCGGTCAGCCCGGCCGCGAGCAACCCGAGCAGGTTCGGGTCCACATCGGCCGCCGCCGCGTAGATCCCACCCGGACTGAACGGGATTCCCTTGTCCCAGTACAGCTCGAACGTCGACCGCAGCACGTCCAGCAACGCCGACGGCCGGATCAGCAGCACCTTCTCGATCACGTCGCCGTTCGCCACCGGCAGCACGGCGGCGTGCGTGTCGATCACGGCGAGTTTGAACGGCAGCGTCGGCGTCACGCGGGCCCGTTCGCCGGCCGCGACCAGTTCGATGATCTCGGTGACGCGGCCCGGCAGGTCCACAGCGGACCGGTCGTAGACCACGCGCCACACCACGTCGCGCAGCCGTGTCTCGTCCTCCAGAGCGACGTGCTCGCCCAGCGGCGTCACGTACGGTGGCTGGTCGAGCACGCAGACCTCTTCGCGGGCGCCGCGCAGCAGCGTGTGCCACAGCTCGCGCACCGCGCCCACACCGGACACGACCTCGACGAACGCGTTGTCGGCCTGTTCCTCGTCGCGGTTGCGCAGGTAGAGCTCCATCAGCGGGCCGACGTCCGCGCGGGCCTTGCGGTGTTCCTCCTCGCGGGCCGCGATCAGGCCTTCCACGGCGAGGTCGGGCGCGACGGCCTGCCACACGTCCCCCGGCAGGTGCCGGACCATGCCGAGCTCCCGCATCCGTTCCAGCGAGCCGGAAGAAACACCGATCTCAGCGGTCGTGCGGCTGCCTCCCGATACCAGAAGCTCGTAAACGGCCGTTAGCTCCGGCGAGACGCCCAGGTGTCCGAACACGGCCATATTGTGCGCCATTCAGCGCAGTCGGCCTGTCGTGAACACGTCAGTGTCGGAAATCGGACTCCGCTAGACCTGTTTTCGCAGGTGTGGCGCTGCTTACGGTCCTGCCCACCTCCGCAGCCGGTTCAGATCCCTGACGCCCTCAACGGCACGCGAAGGCCCTGTGTGGAAGGACCCTGTCTCGTGAACGGATTGCGACGCACGAGCCTGTGCGCCGCGGCTGTCTCCGCCGCCGTGCTCAGCGTTGTCTCACCAGTCAGCGCCGCCGCTCCCTCCCCGGTTCAGTCCCAGCCGGACTCGACCCAGGTGAACCGCCCCTTCGAACGGTTGATCGTCGGCTACAAGCCGGGCACCGCCGAAGCCTCGTCCGACACCGCTGCCTCGGACGATGCGAAGAACAAGGGCAAGTCCGTGCACCGCCGCATGTCCAGCGGTGCCGTGGTCGTCAACCTCGGTGAGAAGACCTCCAACGCCGAGTCGACCATCCAGGCCTTCAAGGCCGACCCCGATGTCGCGTTCGTCGAGCCGGACCTGCTGATGCAGCCGTTCGCGGACCCGAACGACACCGAGTACTCCCGGCAGTGGGACCTGTTCGAGGCCACCGCGGGCATGAACGTGCCCGGCGCGTGGGCCAGCACCACCGGCGCCGGTGTGACCGTCGCCGTGATCGACACCGGTTACGTCGCGCACAGCGACCTCTCGGCCCGAGTCGTCGCGGGGTACGACTTCGTGTCGGACTCGGCCCGTGCCCGTGACAACAACGGCCGTGACAGCAACCCGGCCGACGAGGGCGACTGGGTCGCTCGCGGTGAGTGCGGCACCGACGCCCTCGGCAACCCGGTGCCCGCGCAGGACCAGGGTTCGTCCTGGCACGGCACGCACGTCGCCGGCACGATCGCCGCGTCCACGAACAACGGCAAGGGTGTCGCGGGCATCGCCTACGACGCCAAGATCCAGCCGTTGCGCGTGCTCGCCAAGTGCGGTGGCGCGACCTCGGACATCGCCGACGCGATCACCTGGGCGTCGGGTGGCACGGTGAGCGGTGTTCCCGCGAACGCCACGCCCGCCAAGGTCATCAACATGTCGCTGGGCGGTCAGTCGTCCTGCTCGACGACCTACCAGAACGCGATCAACGGCGCCATCAACCGCGGCACCACCGTGGTCGTGGCGGCGGGCAACTCCAACGCCAACGTCGCGAACTTCACGCCCGCGAACTGCAACGGCGTGATCACCGTGGCCGCGTCGTCCCGTGAGGGCAACAAGGCGTTCTACTCGAACTTCGGCACGCGCATCGACGTGGCGGCGCCCGGCGGCGAGACCCGTCGCGGCACCGACACCCCCGGCACCATCACCACGCCGGAGAACGGCATCTGGTCCACGCTGAACGCCGGCACGACCACCCCCGGTGCCGAGAACTACAAGCCGTACCAGGGCACGTCGATGGCCGCCCCGCACATCGCGGGCCTCGCGGCACTGCTCGTGGCGAAGAAGCCGTCGATCACCCCGGCGGACGTCAAGAGCCTGATCAAGGCGAACGTCCGGCCGCTGCCGGGCACCTGCTCCGGCGGCTGCGGCGCCGGCCTCGCCGACGCGACGAAGACCGTGAACGCTCTGGACACCACGCCGCCTCCCAGCGGTGGTCTGGAGAACACGACCGACGTCACGATCATCGACCGGGGCACCGTCGAGTCCTCGATCAGCTCCTCGGTGACGGGCAACGCCTCCTCGACCACCAAGGTCGGCGTGGACATCGTCCACACCTACCGCGGTGACCTGGTGATCGACCTGATCGCGCCGGACGGCACCGCCTACCGGCTGAAGAACTCGTCCTCTTCGGACAGCGCCGACAACGTGGTGGCGACCTACACGGTCAACGCCTCGTCCGAGGTCGCGGCGGGCACGTGGAAGCTGCGGGTCCAGGACGTGTACTCCGGTGACACCGGGTACATCAACGCCTGGAACCTGACCCTGCGATAGCTCCACGAGTTCGCCGAGGGCGGTGCCTGCCTGCTCCATTAGATCTTTGGGGGAGGAGGCACCGCCCTTTCACATGCTCACAAGCTTTCTGTTGCGCAGCACGATCCGTTCCAGATAGCCGGCCACCGCACGGATCGGCGGCAACCCGAGCACGTGCCGCTGAGCCTTGCGGACGGCGTGGCGGATCTCCATGTTCGCGAGGGCGTGGCGGCAGGCTTTCGCCACCGCGTCCGGCTGGAAGTCGGGCACCCGCACGCCCAGCTTCAGTTCGGTGACGCGGTGTGCGTTGTGCATCTGGTCGTGCAGCACGGGAAGCACCGCGACGGGCACGCCGGCGCGCATGGCCTCGCGGATCGAGTTGTAGCCGCCGTGCGACACCAGCAGGTCGGCCGCCTGCAGCAACAACGCCTGGGGCACCGACTCGACGAGGTGGACGTTCGGGGCGGCGTGCGCCTCGACCGGCAGGCTGCCGGTCAGCACCACCGCCTCGCAGTCGACCGCGGCCAGTCCCGTGATCAGCGTTTCCAGGTGTGCCAAGGGGGAGTGCCGCAGCGCCTGGTCCGGGATGGCGTCGAAGTCGAAGAGCCGCAACGCGGATTCGGTCGCGAACACCCCGCCGGACGTGCTCGTCGACGCGACGACCAGCGGTTTGCCCGGATCCAGATCCGCGATCCACTGCGGGAGGCGCTCGCCGTCGCTGTGGTGGGAGGGCTGCTGGTAGGCGAACGCGGCGGGCATCCGTTGGCGGGCAAAGGAGTAGGCCGGTGGGACGGCGTCCAACCGGCCGTACCGGTGCGCCGAGTCGAGCGACTCGTGCAGCGGCAGCCGGAGCTCCGCACGCCGTTCGTTGAGCGCGTTCAACAGGGTCAGGCGGTCCATGTACTGCCCGACACCGGTCGGCGCGGCGACGTGCGGCACCCCGAGCCGTTCCGCGACCAGCACGCCGGAGAACTCGATTCCGGCCCGCAGTACCAGATGCGGCCGGAAGTCGGCGGCGACCGGCAGCAACGCCCGCGCGGTCGGCGTGATGTGCGGCCCGGCGGCGAACTCGACGAGCATCTCGTCGGCGAACGGGTCGTAGTCCGGTGGGAGCGCGAGCACCTCGCCCTGCAACAGGTCCGCGAGCTGGTCGCACACCTCGGGCAGCGCGGCGACCGTGCGCACGGGCTCGCCCACGAAGCCCTCCAGGACGCTGGCCGGGCCCGCCACCAACACCTCGTGCCCCAGCTCGGTGAGCATCGAGACGAGGGGGAGAGCGGCGCGCGCGTGGGCAGCCGAGAACGCGACTGTGCACAGCACGCGCACGGCGAACCTCCCTGCGGCCAAGGCCGTGTCCTGCAAGGCAGTTCGACTATCGCGGACGGGCTTGCAGGACACGGCCTGGGGTCTGATCCCCACGGTAGGGAGCCGCGCGGGCCTGCGGGAATTGGGAAGTTCCATTCGCGGGTAACGTCGCGGACATGGCAACACTGGTGACGTTCCACGCGCATCCGGACGACGAGTGCATCGTCACGGGCGGGGTGATGCGGAAGGCGTACGAGGAGGGACACCGGGTCGTGCTCGTCGTGGCGACGCGCGGCGAGGTCGGCGAGATCCCGGACTTCCTGGAGGACGGCGAGGAGCTGTGGGAGCGCCGGGTGGCGGAGACACACGCGGCGGCCGACCTGCTGGGCGTGGCGCGCGTGGAGTTCCTGGGCTACCTGGACTCCGGGATGATGGGCGACGAGCTGAACTCGCGACCGGGCTCGTTCTGGACGGCGGACGTCGAGGAGGCCGCGCAGAAGCTCGCCGCGATCCTGGTGGAAGAAGACGCTTCCGCTTTGACGATCTACGACAGTTTCGGCGGCTACGGCCACCCGGACCACATCCAGGTGCACCGCGTGGGCAAGCGTGCGGCGGAGATCGCCGGAACGCGCGCCGTGTACCAGGCGATGATGCGCGAGTCGGAGTTCGAGGAAGCCATGCGGCGCGTGGGGATGGAGAACCCCCCCGGGCATCGACATGGACGGCGCCGTGCCCGAGTCGGAGATCAACGTCGGCGTTGACGTCTCGAAGTACCTGGACGTGAAGCGGGCGGCGATGCGCGCTCACGCCTCGCAGATCCCCGAGCAGTCCTTCTTCCTGGCGCTGGACGACGAGACGTTCGCGATCCCGTTCGGCACCGAGTGGTTCATCCGCGAGGGCCACGGCCCGGAGACCACTTTGGACCTCTAGCAAGCAGAAACGGGGGCGGCCCGCAGGACCGCCCCCGTTCGTCGATCAGCTAGTTCACGCGCGACGACGGCGCAGGAACAGCAGGGTGCCGGCACCGGCGCCCACGAGCCCCAGACCCGAGAGCAGCAGCCACATCGGCGACGCACCGGTCGCCGCGAGCGGCGGTTCCGGCGTGCTGCCACCGGGAGCCGGTGCAACCGGAGTCGACGACGACGGCGGCGTCACGGAGGACGAGGGCGCCTCCGACGGCGTGCTCGGCTTCGGCTCCTGCGGCTTGGACGGCTCGCTCGGCTTCGGCTGCTCCGGCTTGACGCACGGCGGAGTCTTGTGCGTCTTCTCGTAGTTGTACTTGTCGCCGTCCGAAGCCTTCACCGTGATGGTGAAGGTGTGCGCGACCGTGCCGTCGGCCTCGAACTTCTTCTCGCCCCAGCTCTGGCCGAACGTCTCGTCGACCAGGACCTTGTCACCGTCCTTGATCAGCACGGTGTTCTTGTTGCCGCCCGCGTACTGGGTCAGCTTGACCTTCAGCACAGCCTTGTCCTTGACGCACTCCGCTGAGGACACCGGGGTGTGTGCGCTGGCCGGGGTGGCCAGTGCCAGCGAAGCCAGGGCCGCGGTGGCCGCCACCGCGAACGCGCCGAGAACTCTGCTTGCCATGGAATCTCCTGCTCTGGTTGGTGCGTTGGCGGATCGAGCACATCAGATAACTGAATCACCCGACCGGGTGAACCGCGCCACGCTAGCAACAGAGAGCGCTCGAAAGGTCACCGTATGACAACGCTAAGGTGTCACCACGGATAGATCCTCATGTTTTCTGTTAGGCCGATGGCACCGGCCACAAGTCGCATCTGTTCCACGCCCCGGACGTCCGCGTCCAGCAGCTGTGGCGAGCAGATCATCACGGCGAGCGCCTGGGCACGGGAGAGTGCTACGTTCAATCTGTTACGTGACAAAAGAAAGTCCAGGCCACGCGGCAGGTCCACGGTGGACGACGACGTCATGGACATGATGACCGCAGGTGCCTCCTGCCCCTGGAACCGGTCCACTGTGCCCACCCGCGTTTCGTCGAAACCCGCATCTGCCAACCGTCTGCGGATGATCCTGACCTGCAGGTTGTAGGGCGCGACGACAAGCACGTCCGCACACGTGAGTTCGCGCGTTCGGCCATTGTCAGTCCACGTACGACCGACTATGCGCCGCACGGTGTCCACCACGGCGTCGGCTTCCTCGGTCGACGACGTGATGTTGTGCTGGTGGTCGACCTCACGCAGGTAGATGCCGGGCTCGATGCCTTCAATGCCGCGGTTGTGGGCAGTTTCGTGCGAATGGAGCAGTCCCGCGTAGGACAATTCGGACACCGGCTTGCACACCGCGGGGTGCATCCTCCGCGTCTCGGCGAGGAAATAGCCCAAATGGTCAGGGATGACGTCGGCGTCGCCGAGCAGGTGCCCGAGCGCGGAGGCGTCACTGCCGGGCGGGTGCACGCCCTGCACGACCTGGGGCAGCTGCTGCGGATCTCCCAGCAGCACGAGGTTCTTGGCCGCCGTGCCCACCGCCACCGCGTCGGCGAGCGCGAACTGGCCGGCCTCGTCGATGATCATCACGTCGAACGGCTGCGCCTTGATCACGGCGTTCGAGAACGTCCACGCGGTGCCGCCGACGAGGTGTCCCTGCGGGTGTTCCTCACGCCACCTCGCGAGCGCGCCGTTGTCCTTCGGTTGGTCCCAGGGAACGTCCTCCTCGGGCTTTCCCTTGGGGCGCTTGGCCATCGGAATGCTCGGGTCAGCTGATCCGAGCACGTTCTCGACGGCCTTGTGCGACGTGGAGGTCACCGCGACGGTCTTGCCCTGGTCGATGAGGTGCTTGACGAGCTTGGTCGCCAGGTACGTCTTGCCGGCACCGGGCGGGCCCTGCACGGCGAGCGTGCCACCGTCGAGCTGGTCCACCGCCTTGATCACGGCCTGCACGACGTCGGGGTGCTGCGGCAGCTGGCCCGGTGGGGTGCGCAGCAGCAGGTCGATGCCGGGGTTGCGGGGGAGCAGCGGCAGCAGGTGGATCGCCTGCTCGGCCAGTTCCGCGACGGCTTCGTCCTTCGGTGACGCGGGAACGGGACTACCGGGGAGGACGGCGATCGGCAGTTCGGCGTGCTCCGCGGAAGCGCTCTCAGTGATCACGAGCTCGTACGGGTTGTCGTCCGCCACGGCGGCGTTGCGCGTGACGTTGCCGGGGTAGAGGAGCCGGACCTGCTCGCCCTGCCCGAACGGATGAGGGCGCTCCGGGTCGATCCGCGCGTGCACCTGACGTTTGTGGGTGCGGATCCGCCCGCTCGGCGGCACCCAGTCCTCAGCTCGCAGCGTGATCGGGACCGCGCAGTTGGAGTCGGTCTCCAGATCGGAGATCGGTGCTGCGGCCTGCCGGAAGAAGTCCCCCCAGGCGGGACTTGACTCGCGCCGGTGGTAGCCGACCGTGGCCGCGAACAACGTGTGGCCTTCTGCGATCAACGGCTCGGTGAGCGCAGCCATTCTTCTCGCGCGCTCTGCCGCCTTCTCTCGTGCGGCCTCGTCCTGCTCCTGCGGTGGCGCGGTCTCGACGCCGTGCTCGCGCTTGATCCTTTCGAGCAGGTCGCGCAGGCCCCGAGTGGGGATCTCGTCCTGCACCAACGGTTTCAGCGCTGCGAGCGTGTACTCGCGGGTGGAGATCCGCAGCACCCGGCGGGTGAGCGCACCGAGGTCCACGCAGCGCTTGACGAGTTCGTCCACTTCGGACTCTTTGGTCGCGCTGCGGGCGGCTCGCGCGGCGAGGTCGTGCGGCGTGAAGTGGTAGACCGTGCCGGCCGGTGTGCGGTCGACGAACTCGGCGAAAGTGCCTTCCCAGCCGGGCGTGCGGAACGTGTCGCCGTCCACTTCGAGGAACACGTCGTCCTCTTGCGGTTCGGGCAGGTTCTGCAGCGCTTCCGGCGCGACGACCTCGTACGTGGTGACGCCGGTGCGTTCCTGCTGCACCTGCAGCCTCGCCTGCGCGGTCAACGCGGTGAAGCTCGCGGGCGACAGGGTGGCGGGCCGTTCCTCGGTCCGTGCAAGCTCGTCGATCGTTTCAATGCCGGCCGAAACCAGTTTCCTGCGCTGGTCCGCCCGCAACCCGGCCACGAGCGACAGGTCACGTGCCTCTTCACGCCCGGTCGCGCAGTGACAGGCGAACCGGCAGCCGTTGCACGCGGCCCGGACGTCGCCCCACGACCGTTTCGGCACCGGTGCCGGGAGCCGGGCCTTGAGGCGGTTGAGCAGCGGGATGAAGTCGGCGACCCGGAACGAGCTGCGCCGGCCGTCGACGACCAGGTGAGCGGTTGAGGCTTGGAGTGCCTGTGCGACCGCGGTCAGGCTCAGGACCGCCAACGGCGTGGCTTCCTGGGCCTCGGCGACGGGTTCGTAGCCGTCCGGGGTCCTGATGAGCGTCTGCGCCGTGCAGTGGAACTCGCCGTCGAAGAAGACGGGGTTCTCGATGATGTCCCGGCCGGCGCGCATCTCAGCGGCGGTCCGGTCGGCCTCGGCCTGGAGTCGGTCCGGCTCGCCCTGCCGGTCGTTGCGTCCCAGGTAGCTGCGGTGCTCGCACTCGAGCAGGTCGACGAGATCGGACGGGCTGGCGAGCATGGGCACTGATGTTAGTGTGCTGCGCCGCCGCCACCCGGCACCCGTGGAAGGCGCGTTTTCATGCTCCCCCTGCTCATGGCGGCACTGCTCGCGGCACAGCCCCTGCCCGGTGTGGACTTCCAGAACGAAGGCACCCTGAACGGCTGGGACTACCACTACACCCAGAAGAACGGCGTCATCCGCGACGTCACGAACGTGAAGTACAAGGGCTCCACGGCCATCGAGGCGCGGCAGACCTACATCGGCGAGACCGGCGGCTACCACTCGGAGACCATCGACCGCGGCGCGCAGTCGGTCGGGGAGGACCGCTACTACGGCCAGGCGATCATGCTCCCGGCGAACTGGCAGTTCCACAACCAGAACGTCACGTTCCAGCAGTGGTCACCGGAAGACCCCGAAGGCCCGTGGCTGCTGATGTTCGTGCAGAACGACGAGATCCGCTTCGGCGGCTCCGGCGGCATCTCCGGAACCGCAGGCAAGATCAAGCGCGGCGAGTGGACCCGCATCGTCACGCGCTTCAAGCTGGCGCGCGACACCGGCAAGTTCGAGGTCTGGATCAACGGCACCCGCGTCGTCTCCCGCACCCAGACCGTGCTGCCCAAGACGTCGAAGACGATGCGGTGGTCCTCCGGCATCTACTGCACGGCGTGGCGCACCGGGAAGCCGGCGGGACAGTCCACCCTGTCCATCTACCACGACCACCACCGCATCGCGACGAGCTACGCGTTGGCAGAGCCCGCCAACTGGTAGTCCACCAGCTGCAGCAGCGCCTCGTGGTGCTGGTTCGGGTAGTCGTGCGGCCGGAACGGCCGTGTCTGCGCCCGCACCAGCGCCGCCGCGGCAGCCAGTTCACCGGTGCGCACCTCGGTGTCCCGGTGCAGGAACGCGAAGTGCGGCTCGCGCACCTCGTCCGGCCACAGCAACGTGTGCAGCACCAGCACGCCTTGCTGTGGCCGGATCGCGGCGAGAGTCTCCTTGCCGCGCAACCCGAACTTCACGATGGCCGCGGTCTTGGTGCGCTCCAGGGTCTCCCTCAGCAGCACGTACGAGCGGACCGACAGATCGTCCGGCTCGACGTAGTAGCTGCGGTGCAACGCGATCGGGTCGACATCGGTCTGCGGCGTGAACTGCTGCACGTCGATGACACTCGGCTCCGGCTCCGGCAGCTCACCCGGATCGATCTGCACGATGCGCCCGTCGTCGAGCTCGTACCCCCGCCCGATGTCCTCCGGCGTCAGCCGCAGCGAGCACTCACCGCACACCTGCTGGTGCCGCACGCGCCCGCTGTCCTCGCGGTGCACCAGATGCACCCTGCTGCGGTGCTCGGTGGCGGCCGAGACCAGCCGCACCGCCATCGTCGTCATCCCGAACCGAAGTGCTCCCCGCCACACAGTTCTCATGACAAATGGGTACTCGAACACGTGGTCGAATATGCCCCTGGCCTGACGAAAGGGCTCGTTCGGGTGCGTCCGACGGGTACCCCGGACACGTGCGCCACCAACGCCGCTGTTAGAGGTGGTGCCGGTGCGCTGATGGTGGCGCCTGTGGGTGCCGGTCAGACCCACACGACGCGGCCGAAGGCTGCGGCTTCTTTGGCGGCGCGGCCGGAGGCTGCGCCGTTCTTCAGAGCCGCCGGAGGCGGGGGTGGTGGGCGGGGGAAATGAACACAGCTACCAGGGCGCAGTCGCGTAGTCCTTCAGGAAGCACCCGTACAGGTCCTCCCCGGCCTCACCGCGCACGATCGGGTCGTACACCCGCGCGGCCCCGTCCACCAGGTCCAACGGCGCGTGGAACCCCTCATCGGCGAGCCGCATCTTCATCGGGTGCGGCCGCTCGTCGGTGATCCACCCGGTGTCGACGGCGGTCATCAAGATCCCGTCCGCCTGCAACATCTCCTCGGCACTGGTCCGGGTCAACATGTTCAACGCGGCCTTGGCCATGTTCGTGTGCGGATGCCCGGAACCCTTGTAGGCACGCGAGAACTGCCCCTCCATGGCGGACACGTTCACCACGTACTTACGACGGAAAGCCGACTTGGCCATCGACGACCGCAGCCGCGAGATGAGCAGGAACGGCGCCGTCGAGTTGCACAGCTGCACCTCGAGCAGCTCCACCGGATCGACCTCGTCGACGTTCTGGATCCACGAGTTCACCGCGGCGGTGTCCGGCACCAACCCACCGGCGTCGATGTCCTTGGACCCGGCCATCAATGCCAAAGTCGTCACCGAGTGCGCCTCGGGCACGGCGGTCCCGGGCAACGCCAGCTGCCCGTGCCCACCGAACGAGATCAGCTCGGGCCGCCGAGCGTCCCCGGTCAACGCCTCGTGCTCGGCGGCAGCCAGCGGAGCGTAAGCACCAGCAGACCGGCGCACGGTCTGCGCGGCGTTGTTGATGAGCACGTCCAACGGGCCGTGCGCAGCCACCTCGTCTGCCAGCGCCAGCACCTGGGCCGGGTCGCGCAGGTCGATGCCCACGATCTTGAGCCGGTCGATCCACTCGGCGGAGTCGGGCATCGACGCGAACCGGCGCGCGGCGTCCTTGGGGAACCGGGTGGTGATCGTGGTGTGCGCACCGTCACGCAGCAGGCGCAGCGCGATGTACATGCCGATCTTCGCGCGACCACCGGTCAACAGCGCGTTGCGCCCGGTCAGGTCCGTGCGCGCGTCACGCTTGCTGTGGTTGAAGGCGGCGCAGGCCGGACACAGGTTGTGGTAGAAGGCGTCTACCTCGACAAACCGCTTGCGGCACGTGTAGCACGAGCGTGCGCGCAGCAGCGTGCCGGCAGTGGCACCGGCGGCGTTCGACACCAGGGGCAGGCCCTGCGTCTCGTCGTCGATGCGGTCCGGCGACCCGGTGGCGGTCAGCGCGGTGACCGCGCGGTCGTTGGCCGTGATGGCGGCCCGGCGCTCGGTCTTCCGGAACTTCTTCGCGGCCTTGAAGATCTTCGCGGTGGCCCGGCGGACGCGCACCGCGTCCTCGTGCTCCGCGGGCAGGTCCTCGACCTGGGCAAGCACGCGCAGGCAGACTTCCAGCTCTGCGGGGTCGATCGAGGTCATGAGCAGGCATTTTACGGTGTGAGGGGTGGTGGTCCGGTGACCGGGCCCGAACTGCTGGTTCTGTGGGACATCGACAACACGCTCATCGCGGCGCGCGGCTTCGGCGGACTCATGTACCGCGACGCCTTCCAGACGGCGTTCGGCAGGGACCTGCAGCGCGTCGACCTCGGCGGAGGCACCGAGCTGGACATCATCGCGGTGACCCTGCGCGAGCACGGCATCGAGCACACCGAGGAGGCGTCCCAGCTCCTCGCGAACGCGCTCGCCGACTCCTTCGAAAGCCGCCGCAGCGAGCTTCCCGGCCACGGCGAGGTGCTCCCCGGTGCCCAGCAGGCGCTGCACCACTTCGCGAACGACCCGCGCGTCCACCAGGGGGTGCTGACGGCCAACCTCAAGAGCGTCGCGAAGATCAAGCTGGAGGCGTTCGGGCTCGCGGATCTCGTCGACTGGGACGTGAGCGCGTTCGGCGACGACCACGCCGACCGGGCCGAGCTCGTGACGCTCGCGAGACACCGCGCCCAGCACATCCGGCCCTTCACCCATGACGAGGTCGTGCTGATCGGCGACACCCCGAACGACGTCTACGCCGCCACGAAGTCCGGGGCGCGGCTGGTGGCGGTGGCGACCGGCCGCAGCAGCAAGGAAGACCTCGAACAGGTCGGCGCGAAGACCGTCCTCGACGACCTGAGCGACCTGGAAGAGCTGACCAGGCAGGTGTGGGCGGCCCGAACACAGGGAAACCGCACAGCATGAATCCCGAAGCACCCGAGGCGGACGTGCAGGAGCAGCAGCGGGAAGTCGTCCCGCAGGAGCCACCTGAGACGCTGACGACGCCGTTCGAGGCGAACGAGGTCGACGCCTACGAGCAGCAGCAGGAAGTACCACTGGACGAGGAAGACCAAGCCTGACGGCGCTGTCCGGGGTCTGAACGGCTCTGGTCTGCGATCGATCACGGCGTTATGGTGCGCGGCATGCCCACAGCAGGCGGCCCGACAGTCAAACGGCTGTCCCAGCCGGACGCCGACATCAAACCCAAGGCCCTCGGCTTGCCCCGGGGGCGGACGGTGATCTCGGTCTTCGGCTCCACACAAGACATCGAGACGGATCTCGCCGCGAAGTTGTTGCCGGTGCTCAGGTCCGTCGTGGTGACCGCGGCCCGCAACGGCGCGGTGTTCGTCACCGAAGGCACCGACAGAGGCGTTGTCCACTTGCTGGGCATGGCTTTGCAGGCGTGCGAGCAACGCTGGCCCGTCGTGGTCGGTGTCGCGCCCAGCAGCAAGGTGCACGACCTCACCGAAACCTCCACCAACGGTCAGATCGCGCTGGAACCCAACCACAGCGTCGCCGTCATCGTCCCCGGTTCGGAGTGGACGGACGCGACACCTGTGCTGTTTCGCACGATCGACGCCGTCCGGCACAAGAAGCCGGTCATCGCACTCGTCGTCGGAGGCGAGAGCGAGAAGGAGGTCGTCGATCATCTGAGCGGTGACAACGCACTCCTGGTGCTCGCCGGCACAGGTGGCCTCGCGGACCGCATCGCGACGGGCGACCTCACCGGCGACCTCGCGGTGCTGGTGCGCAGCGGCAAGATCTTCATCGTCCACGTCGACGAGGGTCCCGGCAAGACCGTCACCGCCCTGGAACGGTTGCTGGGCAAGGAAAAGCCCGTCAAGCCACCGAAGATCCTGCCCAAGATCCGCTACCGGGCACCGGAACCCCGGCCGCTCGTCGACCCCGGCTTCGTCGTCGCGTACCCGTTGCTCGCCGACGCCATCCACGACGCGAACCAGGTGGTCGCGCCGGCGTTCCACGAGCTCGACGCGCAGGCCGACGTCGAGCAGAACCGCTACCGGCTCATGGCCGTGCTGGCGATCGCGGGTGGGCTCACGACGACGGTGTTCGGCGCGCTCCAGACGTGGCTCAACAACACGCCGTGGCCCGGAGTCCTCGTCGTGGCAGGCGGTGCCTTCGCCGCGGCCATCACGATCGTGGCGCGCAAGCGGGAGTCGCTCGACAAGTACCTCACCGCGCGGTCGCGGGCCGAACGCCTCAGGGCGCTGTACTTCGCGCATCTCGCGGCCCCCGCGCCCGCGACGGAAGAGGAACGCCAGGACAAGGTGGCGGACCTGGAGGCCGCGGTCAGCGACCGCAAGCACGAGGTGGTCAGGACATGAGTGCGTCTACTGATCTGGAGCGCGAGAACGGGGCCGCGGACGACACCGCGAGCGCCGGGGTGGCGAGGAAGGTGACTGTCGAGCAACGGCAGGCCCAGTTCGTCGAGGCCTACCTGAGGCACCGCTTCTCCGACCGCCTCGACCACTTCGAACGCGGCCGCAAGCGCTACTCCAGCGCTCGCACGTGGACGGTCGCGATCGCGGCGGGTCTGTTCATCGCAGCGGCCGCAGCGGCGGCCGTGGGGATGGCGGACGGCCCCCGCCGGGCACTTTGGGGTTTCGCCGCAACGACTTTGGCCGCTCTGGCCACCGCCGTGTCGCTGTACGAGGCCACGTTCGGGTTCCGCCGCCTGGCGCGGGAGAACGCCACCACTTCCGTTGCCCTGCAACGGCTCGCGGTGGACGGTCCCACGCCGGACGATGTGGACGGAGAAAGGCTCGTTGCATTTGTGACCGAAGTGGAGTCCGTGCTGCGGTACGGCCGATGACGCGAATTCCTGGCAACAATTGATCAAGATTGGAGCCAGGAAAACGCTTTCTGCACGAATGTGGCTGTTGCACGCTCTGTGGGTGATCGATTACGGAAAGCACTAGTTCTGGTGTTTCGGTCACCCCGTTGCCATGATGACCACATCCCCCGATGCGGAAGCAGGCACGACATGACTTGGGCGCGTCCCGCGATCGCCGAGCCCGAAACCGGCACCTTCGCCGAGGCAAAGGCTCTGGAAAAGGAGCACAGCACGATTCAGAACAGCAAGGCGGCACGGACCGTGGCCTGTCACGCCACGGACGCGCTCGACTGCGCTGACCTGCTCGAAATGCTGGGTCTCAACGCTGCGGAGGGCAAGGTCCGGGCGTAGCCCCGGGACCCGATCCACCACTCGGCCACCAGCAGGTTCACCACGAACGACAGCCAGTTCGCGGTGGCGAAGATGAGCAGCCCGTCCCCCTCGGGCATCAGTGCGCCGAGCAGCAGGCCCCACAGCCGGCCGGTCACGGCAGCGCTGGTCAACGCGAACCCGCGGATCATCCAGATGCGGTGTTCGCCGAACTTGCGCTGCCGTGCGGTCCGCAACCCATAGACGGCGCTTATGAACCAAAGTGCCGACAGCACCGTCAGCGGCGCCTGTGACGCCAGCCCGGCGAGCGACAGCTGGGCGCACACGACGCCGAGCAACGACGACGGCAGCACCGCCGCGAAGTAGACGCGGCCCATCACCCGGTGCACCCGCGGATGCCGCGCGCGCAGCCCGGGCCAGAACTGCGAGACACCCGCCAGGACCGCGACCGTTCCGGTGAAGATGTGCGCGACCAGAAGGCCGTAGTGGACCGGTCCGTGCAACGGCGGCCTGGCCTGGCTCATGTCCAGTGTGACGTAGGCGCTGGCGGCGAAGATCGTTATCGCGACGCAGACGAGTCCCGACACCGCCAACCAGGCGACGTACCCCCTCGAAGTTTTCATAACCTCAAGCCTGTCAACGACTTCACTCGAACGCGCTGGGGTTCGCCCCCGAGCGCGCGGTGGGGTACGCCCTACTGGAAGATGGGCGCATGCGGACGGTCGAGATCTCCGAAGAGCCGATCAGGCTAGGGCAGTTCCTCAAGCTGGCTCAGTTGGCCGAGGACGGCGCGCACGCCAAGGAGCTGATCGAGGACGGGGAAGTCCACGTCAACGGCTCTGTGGAGGTGCGCCGCGGGGCACAGCTGCGCCGCGGCGACGTAGTAGTGGTCAACGGTGACGAGGTGCGCATTTCCGTCCGGCCGTAGAGCATTACTCCGTTCAGCGGTAAGAGCATGCACAACAGCAGTCGATCGAACTAGGGTCTGAAGACCTGTTCTGAACGATTCCCCCGCGACATACGTAACCATTATGTCCCTTGTGGACACGTGGAATCGTCTTGCGTGGCCGAGGTTTCCAGACGGTGAGACGCGCGTCACGTCCGATATTCGGGCACCGGGGAAACTTTTTTCCAGGGCCTGTAACGCGGATGCCTGAACGTACGAATCACCGGTTGCGAGCTTCGGCCGCCGCGCACGAATGAAGGCTTGCCGGAGAGCGAAGTTTCAAGGTCCTCGGGGTGACCTGCGTACGTGCACGTCCGGAATCGCCGCTGAGCCGGGGAGATCAGAACGATGAGTGAGCAGGTCCGCGCTGCCCGTGACGTCGATGGGCTGCGCTCCACGCTCAATCCTCTGTCCGAACACAGACAGACGCACCCACCTGTTGCCCGTTGGGAGAGCCGCTACCGCTACGCCGTCATCACCGCCGATGTGCTGACCGTTGCCCTGGTCGTCATCGCCGTCGGTGCCCTCATGAGCATGCGTCACGCCGCCTTCGGCCCGCTTTCCCTTGCCCTGTTGGACATACTCACAGTGGTTGTCGTGGTCGGCTCCCTCGCGATCAACCGCGTGTGGACGCCGACCGTCCTCGGTCAGGGCGCCGAGGAGTTCCGAAGACTCGGCCGGGGTTTGTTCGGTGCCGTCGTGGCGCTCGGCCTCGGAGCGCTCGCCGTCGACATCCCCGGCGCCCGCCTGTGGGTATTCGTCGTAGTTCCCGCGATCGCCCTGGTCGCGTTCCCCATGCGCTACCTACTGCGCCGCCCGCTGCACCGCGGCCGCAGTGAAGGCCGCTTCCTGCTCTCCGTCCTCGCCGCAGGCAACCTGGACACCGTCGAGGACCTCATCCACCGCACCAAGCGCGTCGCCCACCTGGGCTGGCGCGTGGACGCGATCTGCACGATCGACGGCCGCGGCCGCTCCGGCACCCAGGTCGACGGTGTCCCCGTCGTCGGACAGCTGCGCGAGCTCGCCGAGCACGTCCGCCGCGGTGGCTACCGCATCGTCGCCGTCACACCGGACGCCTACTGGACACCTCGCCGTCTCCAGCAGCTCGCGTGGGCGCTGGAGGGTTCCGGTGCCGAGATGGTCGTCTCGCCGGGCCTCATGGAGGTCGCCGGTCCTCGTCTGCACATGAGCGCCGTGCTCGGCATGCCGCTGCTCCGGGTGAGCGAACCGGCACTGAGCGGATTCCGCCGTCTGGTCAAGGACATCGTCGACAGGGTGGGCGCGTTCGTGTTGCTCGTCCTGCTGTCGCCGCTGATGTTCGCCGTCGCCGCGTTCGTGATGATCGACAGCCGCGGCCCCGTGTTCTACCGCCAGAAGCGCGTCGGCAAGGGCGGCCAGCCCTTCACGATCATCAAGTTCCGCACCATGGTCACGAACGCCGACGCGTTGCGCGCCAGGCTCGCCGCGGCGAACGAGGGTCACGGTCTGCTCTTCAAGATGAAGAAGGACCCGCGCATCACCAGGGTCGGCACGTTCCTGCGCCGCTACTCGATCGACGAGCTGCCGCAGCTGTTCAACGTCCTCGCGGGCAGCATGTCGCTCGTCGGCCCCCGCCCGCCGCTACCGGAGGAGACCGCGAAGTACTCCTCGGACGTGCGGCGCCGCCTGCTCGTGAAGCCCGGTTTGACCGGTTTGTGGCAAGTCAGCGGACGCAGTGACCTCTCGTGGGAGGAGTCGATCCGCCTCGACCTCCGCTACGTCGAGGACTGGTCGCTCGCCCTCGACGCCGTGATCTTGTGGAAGACCTTCCGCGCCGTGTTCGGCGGTCAGGGGGCCTACTGATGGAGAAATCTCCTGTGGTTGGAATCGCTGTCATCGGTGCCGGGTACTGGGGCCCGAACCTCGTCCGCAACGCGCAGGCGACGCCCTCGCTGCACCTGCGCCACCTGTGCGACCTCGACGTCGAGAAGGCCCGGCGCGTGCTGGGGCAGTACTCGACCGTGCGCGCCACGGCGTCGCTGGACGAGGTGCTCGCCGACCCCGAGGTGCACGCGGTAGCCATCGCCACACCCGCTGCCACGCACCTGCCCGTCGCGCTGGCGGCGCTGGAGGCCGGCAAGCACGTTCTCGTCGAGAAGCCGCTCGCGGCCAACTTCGAGGACGGCCTGAAGCTCGTCGAGACCGCCGAACAGCGCGGCCTCACGCTGATGCTGGATCACACGTTCGCGTACACCTCCGCCGTGCAGCACCTGCGGAAGATCATCCGCGGTGGCGAGATCGGCGACATCCAGTACATCGACTCGGTGCGCATCAACCTCGGTCTGGTGCAGCCGGACGTGGACGTGCTGTGGGACCTCGCTCCGCACGACCTGTCGATCTTCGAGGCGATCCTGCCCGACGACGTGCACCCGGTCGAGGTCGCGGCGCACGGCTCGGACCCGATCGGCGCGGGCGTCGCGTGCGTCGGCCACCTGACCGTGCGACTGTCCAACGGGGCAATCACGCACGTGCACGTGAACTGGCTGTCGCCCACGAAGATCCGCACGATGGTCATCGGCGGCTCGCAGCGCACGGTCGTGTGGGACGACAACAACCCGGCGCAGCGTCTGTCCATCTACGACCGCGGTGTCGACCGTTCGGAAGAGCAGCAGAAGATCTCCTACCGCACCGGCGACATGGTGGCGCCGGCGCTGGTGGAACGCGAGGCGCTGCGCACGATGATGGCCGAGTTCGCGGCGTCCATCACCGAGAAGCGCCCACCGCTCACCGACGGTCGCGCGGGCCTGCGCGTGCTGGCGGTGCTGGAGGCGGCGTCGGAGTCGCTGCGCTCCGGCGGAGTTTTCGTTCCCGTTCAACAAGTGGAAAGCAGGGTCAGTTCGTGACTGCCCAGAATGATCTGGCTCAGCCGATCACCGGTCAGCGCGTCCTCGTCACGGGTGGCGCGGGCACGATCGGGTCGTCGGTGGTGGACCAGCTCGTCGAGGCGGGCGCCGCCGAGATCGTCGTGCTGGACAACTTCGTGCGAGGCCGCCGGGAGAACCTGGCTCAGGCGCTGGAGTCCGGTGTCGTCCGCATCGTCGAGGGCGACATCAACGACAAGACGCTGGTCCACGACCTCACCGTGGGCAAGGACCTCGTCTTCCACCTCGCCGCCATCCGCATCACCCAGTGCGCCGAGGAACCGCGCCTGGCGCTCGAGTGTCTGGTCGACGGCACGTTCACGGTCATCGAGGCCGCGGCGGCCGCCGGCGTGAAGAAGGTCATCGCGTCGTCCTCGGCGTCGATCTACGGCCTCGCGGAGTCGTTCCCGACGAACGAGCGGCACCACCCGTACAACAACGACACGTTCTACGGTGCGGCCAAGGCGTTCAACGAGAGCATGCTGCGCAGCTTCAAGGCCATGTACGACCTGGACTACGTGGCGCTGCGCTACTTCAACGTGTACGGCCCGCGGATGGACGTCCACGGTCTGTACACCGAGGTGCTCATCCGGTGGATGGAGCGCATCGTCGACGGCAAGTCGCCGCTGATCTTCGGCGACGGCGCGCAGACGATGGACTTCGTGCACGTGCACGACATCGCCCGCGCGAACATCCTCGCGGCCAAGGCGCCGGTCACGGACGCGGTCTACAACATCGCGTCCGCCAAGGAGACATCGCTCAAGGAGCTCGCCCTCGCGTTGCTTGCCGCGATGGACTCCGACCTGCCGCTGGAGCACGGCCCGGAGCGGAAGGTGAACGGCGTGACGCGCCGGCTCGCCGACATCTCCGCCGCCGCGCGCGACCTCGGGTGGAAGCCGGAGATCGAGATGGACGGCGGGCTGCGCGACCTGGTCGCGTGGTGGCGCGCAGAGAAGAACGCCTGACCCTCCAGACCGCGGCTGCGGCGCCCGCCGGCACCCCCAGGCCAGGCCGGCGCTGCAGCCGCACCCCAAGCACGAACTGCACCGCACGAACGTTCGTCGGCACCGCCTTCTGGCTGGTGCCGGCGGACGGGAGAACCGCAGGAACGTTCGTGGGCGCCGCCTCCGGGTCGGCGCTCGCGGACGACAGCACCACAAGGACGTTCGTGAGCACCACCGCCAGGCCGGTGCTCGCGGACGGCAGATCCACCAACCGCCAGGTCGCGTGCGGCCTGGCGCACGCCAATGAAAGGCAGTAGAGCCTTGATTCCGGTTATGCGGCCGTTGCTCGGCGAAGAAGAAGCGCTCGCCGCCGCCGAGGCCGTCCGGTCCGGCTGGGTGGCGCAGGGCCCGCGGGTCCGCCAGTTCGAAGAAGCCTTCGCCGCGTCAGTCGGCGCGGCGCACGGCGTCGCGGTCTCCTCCTGCACCACCGGCCTGCACCTCGCCGTGCACCTGCTCGGCGTGGGCCCCGGTGACGAGGTGGTCGTGCCGTCGCTGTCGTTCATCGCCACCGCCAACGCCGTCCGCTACACCGGCGCGACCCCGGTGTTCGCCGATGTCGACGCCGCAACCGGCAATCTGACCGCGGAGACGGTGGAACCGGTCCTCACGGCAAAGACCCGCGCGGTGATGGTCGTGCACCAGGCCGGCGTGCCCGCGGACGTCGACGCGCTGAAGGCGTTGTGCGAGCCGAAGGGCATCGTCGTCATCGAGGACGCGGCCTGCGCGGCCGGCTCCACCTACAAGGGCAAGCCGGTCGGCACGAACGCCGTCCTGGCCGCCTGGTCGTTCCACCCGCGCAAGCTCCTCACCACCGGTGAGGGCGGCATGGTCACCACCGACGACGCGGATTGGGCCATTCGGCTCAAGCGCTTGCGGGAACACGGGATGAGCGTCTCGGCGGCGGACCGCCACAACGGCGGCTCGGCGGTCATCGAGCAGTACCTGGAGACCGCGTTCAACTACCGGATGACGGACATCCAGGCCGCTGTCGGCCTGGTGCAGCTGTCCAAACTGGACGCGATCATCGCCCGTCGCCGAGAGTTGGCCGCGCGCTACCACGAGTTGCTCGAAGGCACCGGAGTCACAGCGGTTTGTGACCCCGAGTACGGAACAACGAACTACCAGTCATTCTGGGTCTGGCTGCCGGAAGGCGCGCCGGACCGCCAGGAAATCCTTGCGGGCCTTGCCGAACGCGGAGTCTCGGCACGGCGCGGAATCATGGCGTCACACCTCGAACCCGCCTACGAGGGTCACCCCAGCGCACCGCTGCCGGTGACGGAGGCTTTCACCGCCAGGACGCTGATTCTCCCGCTGTTCCACGACATGACGTACGACGAGCAGGACACCGTCGTGTCAGCGTTGTCGGAAACTCTCCACACATTCCATCTGACCGTACGTGGTTGAAAGATAAAGATTGAGCCAGAACCGGAACA
This sequence comes from Lentzea alba, assembly GCF_047445655.1. Taxonomy (GTDB): domain Bacteria; phylum Actinomycetota; class Actinomycetes; order Mycobacteriales; family Pseudonocardiaceae; genus Lentzea; species Lentzea alba_A. Next base: position 8,936 of record NZ_JAJAEG010000034.1, on the reverse strand, counting down.
TTTTTGTGTTGGCACGTAACAGCTTCAACCGGATCGCCGACGTTCGGAGTAGCAGCCCTGTGCTGTCCAGCGTAGTGCGCGGATCACACACGGTAACTCCGTCCGAGAGGTGAAACCCAATGGTGGCTCAGGACTCGCGTCTCGTGCGGGTGCTTGTGATCACAGCATTAGTGGCATCCACGATGTTCGTGCTCGGGGTCTTCAACGCCCCCAACGCCAACGCTGCTCCATGTGACTTCCCGGTCACCAACAAGGTCGCGTGTGAGAACACGCAGCCCGGTGCCGACAACTGGCAGGCGCAGTACCGCGACGACGCGATCCTCGGTTACACGACCGACATCAGCTACAACGTCGGTCAGACGGTCAGCTTCAAGATGCTGACCTCCGCGTCGTCGTACAAGCTCGACATCTACCGAATGGGTTGGTACGGCGGTAAGGGCGCCCGGTACATGGGGACCGTCAACCGCAACACCCCGCAGAACCAGCCACCGTGTCTGCGGGACGCGCCGACCGCCCTCATCGACTGCGGCAACTGGGCCGTGTCGGTCACCTGGAACATCCCGTCCACCGCGGTCTCCGGTATCTACTACGTGCGCATGACGCGCAACGACACCGGCGCCCAGAACGAGATGGCGTTCGTCGTCCGCGACGACAGCTCGACCTCCAAGGTGTTCTTCCAGACCTCCGACGCCACCTGGGTCGCGTACAACCGCTACGGCGGCAACAGCCTCTACTTCGGTGACGGCCCCGGCCAGGGCGGCAGCTCGTACAAGGTCAGCTACAACCGCCCGTACACCGGTGGTGACGGCGACGAGAACTTCATCTTCAACGCCGAGTACCCGATGCTGAGGTTCCTGGAGCGCAACGGGTACGACCTCAGCTACACGACCGATGTGGACTCCGCGCGGCGCGGGCACCTGATCAAGAACCACAAGGTGTTCATGGCCGTCGGCCACGACGAGTACTGGTCGAACGAGCAGATGGCGAACGTCATGGCGGCCCGCGACGCGGGTGTCCACATGGCATTCCTCACCGGCAACGAGATCTTCTGGAAGACCCGTTACGAGAAGAGCATCGACTCGTCCCAGACGGACTGGCGCACCATCGCCTGCTTCAAGGAGACCAAGGGCACCCAGAACGACGGCCTGAGCGACTGGACCGGCACGTGGCGCGACCCGCGCTACAGCCCGCCGCAGGACGGCGGCAGGCCGGAGAACGCGTTGCTGGGCAACATGTTCACCGTCAACGGCCGTCGTGACGACTCGCTGCAGGTCCCGGCCGCGTACGGCAAGATGCGGCTCTGGCGCAACACCGACCTGCAGAACATGGTCGCCGGCAGCACGTACACCTTCGAGCCCGGCACGCTGGGCTACGAGTGGAACACCGTGTACGACAACGGCTACCAGCCCGCCGGCGTGGCCCAGATGTCGCGCACGACCGTGCAGCTCGACGGCTACTACGCGCTGAAGAACTACGGCGACGAGTACGGTTCGAGCACCGAGACGCACGCGATCACGTACTACCGCGCGCCGTCCGGTGCGCTGGTGTTCGGCGCGGGCACGGTGCAGTGGGCGTGGGGCGTCGACGACGAACACGCGTTCCTCACCAACACCCCGACCTCGGACAAGCGGATCAAGCAGGCGACGGTCAACTTCCTCGCGGACATGGGCGTGCAGCCCTACCAGCTGTGGGGACCCGACCAGCTCACCATCTCCGGTGCCATCTCGGACAACGCGGCACCCGGCGTGCAGATCACCACGCTGCCCTCGCAGTCGACGGTCGGCCAGCCCTACACGTTCTCCGGCACCGTGATCGACGCGTCCGGCCGTGTGGCGGGCGTCGAGGTCTCGACCGACGGCGGAAACCGCTGGCACTACGCCAACTGGCAGGCCGGGCAGACGACGTGGAGCTACACGTACACGCCGTCGCAGTCCGGTGCCGCGCAACTGCGGGTCCGCGCGGTCGACGACTCGCTGAACCTGTCGACGCCGGTGCAGGCCACGCCGAACGTGGCCGCCCGCACCTGCCCGTGCGGCATGTTCTCCGGCCAGGAGGTCCCGAAGGTCACCTCCGCGGACGACAGCTCGCAGCTGGAGCTCGGCGTGAAGTGGAGGGCCGCCAGCAGCGGTTACGTCCGCGGCGTCAAGTTCTACAAGGGCACGGGCAACACCGGCACGCACACCGGGTCGCTGTGGTCCGCCAACGGTGACCTGCTCGCGACCGGCACGTTCACCAACGAGAGCGCCACGGGCTGGCAGACGCTGCTCTTCCCGTCGCCGATCGCGGTGACCGGCAACACCACCTACGTCGTCTCGTACTTCACGCCGACGGGCCACTTCGCGTACGACACCGGCGGGTTCTACAGCCAGCAGGCGTACATGGAGCCGGTCACCGGCCTGAAGTCCGGTGTGGACGGTCCGAACGGTGTCTTCCGCTTCGGCGCCGGCTTCCCGAACAACACGTTCGACCACACCAACTACTGGGTGGACGTCGTGTGGGCGCCGGACCCCGGTCCCGACACCCGCGCGCCGATCCAGACCGCGATGAACCCGGTGTCCAACGCCGGCTCCGTCGCGCTGAACACCACGGTGTCCGGCACGTTCGACGAGAACGTCACGCTCAGCTCGGCCCAGGTCACGGTGACCGGCCCGTCCGGTGCGGTGACCGGCACGAAGACGATCTCGAACGACGCCCGCACGATCACCTTCACGCCGTCCGCTCCGCTCGCGGCAGCAACGGCCTACACGGTGACCATGAGGGCGGCCGACGCGTCGAACAACCTGTCCTCGCAGGCGAACTGGACGTTCACGACGGGCTCGCCACGTCCGGCGACCTGCCCGTGCACGATCTGGGACGACTTCGCGGCACCGGCCGTGATCGACGCCGGTGACACCACCGCGGTCGAGCTCGGCACCAAGGTCCGCTTCGACGGCAAGGGCGAGGTGCTCGGCGTCCGCTTCTACAAGGGCACCGGCAACACCGGCACGCACATCGGTTCGCTGTGGACCTCCACGGGCCAGTTGCTGGCTCAGGGCACGTTCACCGCGGAGACCACGTCCGGCTGGCAGAAGCTGATGTTCAACTCGCCGGTCGCGGTGCAGGCGAACACGACCTACGTCGTGTCGTACTACGCCCCGAACGGCCGGTACTCGGTCAGCTCCGGCTACTTCAACGGCCAGGGCGCGGACTACCAGTCACTGCACGCGCTGCAGAACGGCACGGACGGCGGCAACGGCGTCTACCGCTACGGCAGTGGTGGCGGCTTCCCGACCTCGTCGTACAACGCGACGAACTACTGGGTCGACGTCATCTACCGCAACGGTCTCAACGGCGACACCACGCCGCCGACGCTGACGAACCGCACGCCGGCCGTCGACGCGACGAACGTGGGCCTGCAGACCGCGCTGACGGCGACGTTCAGCGAGCCGGTCGACCCGGCGTCGGCGCAGATCTGGCTGAACGACCCCAAGGGCGGCAAGCTCGTCGGCTCGGTGTCGCTGTCCGCAGACCAGAAGACGGTCACCTTCACGCCGTCCGGCAAGCTCGTCGCCGGCACGCGTTATCAGGCGCACGTCGGCATCGCGGACGTCAACGGCATCGCGATGGCGACGCCCGCGGAGTGGGGCTTCACGACCACGACCACGCCGACCTGCCCGTGCTCGCTGTTCAGCACGGCGACGGTGCCCGCGATCACGTCCGCTGACGACAACGGCGCGTACGAGCTGGGTGTGCGGTTCACGCCGCAGCAGTCCGGCCAGATCACCGGTGTCCGCTTCTACAAGGGATCGGGCAACACCGGCACGCACACGGGTTCGCTGTGGAACGCCTCCGGTTCGCGCTTGGCGACCGGCACGTTCACCGGTGAGACCGCGACCGGCTGGCAGACGCTGACGTTCTCGCAGCCCGTGATCGTCAGCGCCGGGCAGACCTACACCGCGTCGTACACGACCACCACCGGCCACTACGCGGTGAACGGCGGGTACTTCGGGACCGGTGCGGTGGACTCGCCGCCGCTGTCGGCGCCGCAGGAGCAGAACGGCGTGTTCATTCCGGGCAACGGGTTCCCGACGATGACGTACGGCTCCGGCAACTACTGGGTCGACGTCGTCTACCAGCCGAACGCGGACAACGTCGCGCCTGTCCTGCAGTCGCGCACGCCGCTGTCCGGTGCGTCCGAAGTGGACCTGACGTCGACGGTCACCGCGTCGTTCGACGAGGCGGTCGACCTGAACGGTGCGCAGTTCACCGTCACCGACCCCGGTGGCGCTCGCATCGCCGGCACGCTGTCGCTGTCGCCGGACAGCAGGATGGTCACGTTCACGCCGGCTGCTCGCTTCGCCGCGTCCACCGCGTACTCGGTGAGCGTCAGGATGTCGGACACGTTCGGCAACATGATGGCGAACCCGGTCACGTGGTCGTTCACCTCGGCGACGACGCAGACCTGCCCGTGCTCGCTGTTCAGCGCCGCGACCGTGCCGACGGTAACTTCGGCTGACGACAACGGTGCGTACGAGCTGGGTGTGAAGTTCACGTCCACGGCCAACGGCCAGGTCACCGCGGTGAAGTTCTACAAGGGCGCCGGCAACACCGGCACCCACACCGGGTCGCTCTGGTCAGCGGACGGCACCCGTCTGGCGACCGGCACGTTCTCGAACGAGACCGAGTCGGGCTGGCAGACGCTGACGTTCACGACGCCGGTGTCGATCACGGCGGGGACCACGTACGTGGCCTCGTACACGACGACGACGGGGCACTACTCGATGAACGCCGGCTACTTCGGCTCGGTGACCTCACCGCCGCTGGGCGCGAGCCCGTCGGCCGGCGTGTTCACCGCCGGGTCCGGGTTCCCGACGTCGACCTACAACGGTGGCAACTACTGGGTGGACGTGGTCTTCCAGTGAGTTCTCGGCCGTTGCTGCTCATCGGGGCAGGTGGGCTCGCTCGCGAGGTGATCGCGGCGGCCCGCCTCCTCCCGGAGTCCTGGCGGCTGGTGGGCGCGCTGGACGACTCCGCAGCCCTGCACGGCACCCTGATCGACGGGGTGCCGGTGCTGGGCGGGCTTGATCAGCTGGCCTCACATCCGGACGCGGCCGTCGTGGCGTGCATCGCCAACGCTCGGCGGCCGTTGTCCCGGCTGTCTTTGGTGTCACGTCTCGGGCTGCCGGACGAGCGGTGGGCGACCGTCGTTCACCCGGCGGCCGTCACGTCCGGAGCTTCTCTGGGCTGCGGCACGGTTCTGCTGGCGGGCGTCGTGATCACGACCCCGCTGTCCGTCGGTCGGCACGTGGTGGCCATGCCCCACGTGCTGATCACCCATGACGACGTTGTCTCGGACGGCGTCACGTTCGCCGGCCGCGCGTCCTTGGGCGGTTCGGTTTTCGTGGGGGAGTCCGCGTACCTCGGGCAGGGAGCGATGGTGCGCGAGGGTCTGAAGATCGGCGCCGGTGCCGTGGTGGGCATGGGCGCCGTGGTTCTGCAGGACGTGCCTGCAGGAGAAACGTGGGCCGGCGTGCCGGCCCGCCCGTTGCGTGGGGAGAGCGCGTGATCGAGATTCCGCTGGTGGACCTGCGTGCCCAGCACGAGCAGGTGGCCGACGAGGTCGCTGACGGCTGGGCCGAGGTGCTCAAGACGACAGCCTTCATCAACGGCCCCCAGGTCGCCCGGTTCGAGTCGGAATTCGCTGCCTACCAGGAAGTTCCGCACGCCATCGGTGTTGGCAACGGCACCGACGCGATCGAGCTCGCGCTGCGTGCGCTGGGTGTGGGTCATGGCGACGAGGTCGTGTTGCCCGCCAACACCTTCATCGCCACCGCCGAGGCTGTCGCGCGTTGTGGCGCGACGCCGGTGCTGGTGGACTGCGTCGACGACACACTGCTGATCGACGTCGACGCGGTGTCCTCTGTGGTCACTTCACGCACCAAGGCCGTTGTGCCCGTGCACCTCTACGGCCAGGCCGCGCCGGTCGAGCTGCTGCCCGCCGGTCTGCCGGTCGTCGAGGACGCCGCGCAGGCCCAGGGCGCACGTCGCAACGGGGTGGCTGTCGGTGGTCTTGGCGTTGCTGCCGCGACCTCCTTCTACCCCGGTAAGAACCTCGGCGCCTACGGCGACGGTGGCGCGGTGCTGACCACGTCAGACGCCGTCGCTGAGTCGGTTCGGTTGCTGCGTGAGCACGGGTCGCCGCGCAAGTACGAGCACCCGGTGCTGGGCTTCAACAGCCGCCTCGACACGCTGCAGGCCGTGGTGCTGTCCGCGAAACTGCGCCGGCTGGAGGGCTGGAACCAGGCCCGCCGCGCCGCTGCCCTGCGGTACACCGAGATGCTGGCTGACGTTTCACGCGTTCGGGTTCCGGTGGTTCTGGACGGCAACCTTCCCGTGTGGCACCTCTACGTCGTGCGCGTGCCTGAGCGCGACCGCGTGCTGTCCGCGCTGCACGCCGCGGGCATCGGCGCCGGCATCCACTACCCGACGCCGCTGCACAAGACCGGCGCGTTCGCTGGTTTGGCCGGCTCGTTCCCGGTCGCCGAGCAGTCTGCTTCGGAGTTGCTGTCGCTGCCGCTGTTCCCGGAGATCACCGAGGCGCAGCAGGCACGCGTGGTCGAGGCGCTGACGGAGGCCCTGCGGTGAGTGGCGTGCGTGTGCACCCTCAGGGGCTGTGCGAGTCATCCGACGTCGGCGACGGCACGCGCGTGTGGGCTTTCGCGCACGTGCTGCCGGGCGCGCGCATCGGCCGTGACTGCAACATCTGCGACGGCGCGTTCGTCGAGTCCCGCGCGGTGCTTGGTAACAACGTGACGGTGAAGAACGGCACGCTGGTGTTCGACGGCGTGACGTGCGAGGACGACGTGTTCCTCGGGCCGAACGTGTTGTTCACCAACGACCTGCGGCCTCGCGCTCATGTGAAGAAGACCGGCGACGCGCTGGAGACCACGCTGGTCCGTCGCGGTGCCACGCTTGGCGCCGGCACGGTCGTGGTGTGCGGCATCGAGATCGGTTCGTACGCGTTCGCGGCGGCGGGCTCGGTGGTCACGCGGTCGGTGCCTGCGCATGCTTTTGTCGCGGGCAACCCGGCGGTCGTGAAGGGCTGGGTCTGTGCGTGTGGTGCGCGGCTCTCAGAGTCCTTCACGTGCTCTGAGTGCGGTACCCGGCACGAGGAGACCCCGGACGGCCTGAAGGTCGTCTAGCGCGCTTCCTGAGCCGCCGGAGCCAGCTTCTTGGCTTCGGCGGCTCTTCTGTTGCTAGGGGTGTGGTGCGGGTTCGGCTGCAGTGAGAAGCAGGTAGTCGATCATGAAGTATGCGATCGAGTGCTCGTTGTCGACGTCCTGGCTCATGCGTGGGCGGACGCCCGAACCTCGCTCAGGGAAGCCTCTGCCGCCGCCAGTTCAGCTTGGTGACCGTCTTTGGCCAGCGGGTCGAAGACGAGGATCGCGGTGGCGCGCAACAACGGCAGGAGGTCCTCGTGGTCACCGACGCGGGGAGGGACGCGAAGCCTGCTGAGACACCACGCGAGCCTCCGCTCCACACGTCTGTACTGGTCGTGTGTTTTCGAGTCGAGTGCGGTAGGCGAAGTCCCACTCGCGTCGCTGCCGCCTGCTCATGACGCGTTCCACGATGAGCGCGGCGACTGCGACCTCGAACGAGACGCCGGCGAGCTCGGCCAGCAGGTCGGGCGTCATCTGGCTGCCGTAGAGGGCGAGTCCTACTGCTGACCACACGATCGCGGACAGCAACGCGATTCCACCGACTGGCGCGAGGATGTTCGGCGCGCATCTTCTGGGCACCTACTGCTATCGCCGGGTGGCCGGTCTCTGCAACGCGGGTTGGGCGGCGGTGGTTGCGGGGCGTGGTCCTGTTGCGTGCGGTCGGCGCCGGATGCGTGCGTGGTTGCAGGGGTGCGGGTTGCGTAGGAGGCCGGTCCAGCGCGGATGCGGTCCGCTGGTGCCCCCGTTAGGCGGCGTGGGTCGGGCAGGTGCGTGGTCTTCGGCGTCGGTCGACGGACGCGGAGAGCTGGCGACGAGGTTGGCTTCCCCACCGCAGGCCGGTTGGGCGACGTGGATCGGGCTGGTGCGTGGTCTTTGTCGTCGGCCGATGGTCGTGGGTAGCCGGCGGCGAGGTGGGCTTGCCTGCCGCGGGGTCGGTTAGGCGACGTGGATCTTGTTGCGTCGGGGTCTTCGGGCGGGATCGATGAAGGCTGGCGGCAGGAATGTTGGGACGCCTGCGATCACTTTGATCTGCCAGTCGGAGTGGTGGATCAGGTCGTGGTGGCGGCGGCAGAGCAGCACCAGGTTGGTGAGGTTGGTGGGGCCGCCGTCGGACCAGTGGTGGATGTGGTGGGCTTCGCAGTGTTTTGGTGGTCTGGTGCAGCCTGGGAAGGCGCAGCCGCTGTCTCTTGCGACGAGCATGCGGCGCAGGCCTGCGTTGAGGGCTCTGGTTTTGCGGCCCACGTCGTGGATCTGGGAGCGGCTGCCCAGCACCATCGGGATGACGCCGGCGTCGCAGGCGATCTTGCGGACCTTGTCCATCGGGATGTGTTCGCCGTTGTCGAGGCGGGCGGTGCCGATGGCGGTGCGGAGTTTGTCGTAGTCCACGGTGATGGTGAGCTGGGCGCGTTCGCCGCCGTGGATGCGGTAAGAGTCGGCGCGCGTTGCCAGGTCGACGATCTCGCACAGGGCGTCGCCCTCGCGTTCGGGGGCGAACCTGAGGTCGTTGGGTTCGGGCTTGGCGAGCGGGTCGATCAACGCGTCCAGCTTCGCGCCGGTTTCGGCGTCCAGGTCGGCGGAGAGCAGGTAGCGGCCGCCTTCCCACTTGCGTCGCACGATGTTGCGCGGCTGGACCGGCTCGGGGTCTTTGGGTTCGGGGCCGTCCTGGTCCAGGCGGTAGGCCAGTTCCTTGCAGAACGCTTTGGCTGAGCGGGGTTCGTGTTGCAGGGCGTACTCGAC
>NZ_JAJAEG010000033.1:55262-108789 GCF_047445655.1 Lentzea alba | reverse complement strand
TAGTTTCCTTCAACCCGAGTTACACCGCTCGTTTGACACACCCCTACTCGTCCAGCGCGGCTCCCTTTGCGCTTGATCAGCTGTGGTCGGCCGCGGCAGTTCAGGCTCGTATGGACGATCGAGCGGCAACTGTCCCATTAGGACTCACATCGCCCGAGGAATCCGGCACGGCGAGCGAATCCTGCGCCAGAACGGTCCGTTGCGACACTTCTTGCACAGCCGTTCTCGTCCGGGAGATGCTCGTCGAAAAGCGCATGCACAGCTGCGGCCAAGCCTGGGACGTCTCGGCGCATCATCGACATGGCGAATGCGGCGTCGCCATCGGCAGCAACTTGTGACACGAGATCAAGGTGATCTTCGAGACGTCGCCGCGACTCGGTGAACAAGACCAGGTTGCTCACGGCCCGCTTCCTCCCCTCGGTTGGCTGACGCGGCGGGTCGGTTCCGCCGTTACCTCCGGCCGATCGGCTACGACGCGACCCGAGCGCTTCGACAGAGTCAGTCCTACTGCGGCGGGGAACGTGAGAAGCCCTTGTTCCGCGGCGACGACGAGGCGACCCGCTTCCACACCGGCGTGCTCAACGAATGCCTGGAGTCCGTCGGAACCCTGGACTTCGAGATCGACGCGTGACGTTCCGGCCCCGGTCAGATCTCGATAAGGGCGACCGCGGCCTTCTCCCTCACCTCGGCCCATTCCTTCGCGCTGCCGAGAGCCGACACGTCCCACACCGCGGAGTTCCCGGGTTTGCTCATGGCCGAGAGCAACGAGTCGATCTCACGCAGCTTCCCGGCGACCTGCTCCGCGACCCACCCGTGTTCCACGAACTGCGGCAGCAGCTCCGAACCCGTCGTCGAACCCCAGCGCCAGCTCGTCGGCGATCCGCGCCCCACCAGGCAGGCCGAGCGAGTCGAGCCACTGCGTCTGGCTTTCCGCGGGCATCGCGAGGACCGCGATCGAGCGCACGAACCGTGCCAGCGCGGGAACAAGATGATCAGTCACTGCGGAAACCTCGTGGTGCCGTGCGGCCGTGATGCCGCTGCGTCCCAGGGTGCCACTGGAGGTGGCGTCCCGGCCGTGTAACTCCCCGAAGAGGGGCGGCGAGAACCAAGTACGAACCCGCGTAGAGCCGAGGACACCCATGGCGACAGGCGATGGAAGCTCCCGAGCAGGCTGGAAGGCTCCGACCGTTGTTGCGGGGGTGGTGATAGGGCTGTTGGGGGCCGCCGCGACGGTGTTCGCCGAGTTCGTCCCGAGGTTGTGGCCGGAGGAAGAAGGCAAGGCCGCGGCGTCGTCGGCCGTGCAGACCTCCCCGCCCGCATCACCGGACGCCCCGGAACGGACCACGGTTCTCGCACCCACCGCCACCCCGTCCAAGCCGGCCCCGAAGAAGCCCGCTGCTCAAGGACTTCCGGACGGGTACGCCGGTCGTTGGAACGGACAGGGCCAGAAAGGCGACGACTCCTGGCACACGGTCACCGTCGAGGTGCAGCTGACGGCCGGTGACCTGCTGACCGACGTGGGCTCCGTGCGGATGGTGCACGTCGGAGGCTCCTACGACTGCGAGGGCAGGCTGAGGCTGGAAGGGGTCGCCGCTGATCTCGTCACACTGTCCACCGGGTGGGGTGGGACGTGCACGGGCTACGCCACGATCGGGCTGCAGGTGGACGGCGACATCATGGAATACGGGGACCGCCCGCTCACGAGCCCGTCGCCTCAGTGGGACGTGACGGCGCGCTTGCGGCGGGCGTGACCCCGGTCGTCGACTCAGGTTGCCAGCAGCGCCTCCAGTGCCACCGCAGTGTCCGGGTGACGGCTCAGCAGCGCCACCCCGCCCGGTGCGGTCTGCCACGAACCCTCGCAGCCGAGCAGGTCGGCCACCGCGTCGCAGGTCGCCGGGTGGGCGGCCAGCAGGGTGAGGCCCTTGCCGGTGGTCGTGCGCACGGAGACGGGGGCGGGCTGGTCGTGCCAGGGTGCGACCCACTCGTCCAGTGCCGGGAGGCGGCCTGGGAACAGGCGGCCGGCCTCGCGGATGAGCAGCGGGACGAACTGGGCGCCGCGGGCGCGCAGGGTGCTGATCAGGGTGGGCAGCCAGGGCAGCAGCAGGTGGTCGGGCAGGTGGGCGAAGGCGTTGGACATCGTCTCCACCACGAAGTCCACCAGGCTCGGCACCGGGTCGAGGGCGTGCACGAAACCGCTCAGGTAGCGCGGATAGCTGGGCAGCGACAGCGGGTTGCCCAGCAGGTCGTCGCACCGGGTGCGGAGTTCGGCCCTCGACAGGCGGCCGAGGTGGACCTGGGCCGCCCACAGCAGGGCCACCTTCGACGGCTCTTCCGGGTGAGACTGGGCCACCGCCAGTTCCAGCTGGGTGCGGTCGCAGCCCAGGGACAGGGCCAGGGACTCCATGCTGAACAGGAAGCCGAGCATGGCGGCCACCTGGTCGACGCCCGCTTCCTCCTCCGTGAACGCCGTCGGCAGCAGGGTGCAGTAGTGGGCGTAGCCGGTCCGGACGAAGGATTCGATCCATTGCGGCAGAACGGGTTCGTTCGTGCGGTAGTAGGCGAGCAGGCGGCGGGAGCGGCGCAGGACCTCCGGGGCGCCGTCCACCGTGCGTTCGCCTGACAGGACTTCCAGGGCGCGGGTGCCCAGTTCGCCTGCCAGGCGGGGGCTGTGCAGGTAGCGGATGGCGTCCTCGACGGCCTCGAGCACCGAAGCCGTGGTGGTCTGCGGGTCGTAGGCGCTGCGGCGGAGGCGTTGTTCCACGACCTGTTCGACGCTCACGCCCTCGTAGCCCAGTTCGATCAGGGATCGCTGGTGGGTGCCGAGGGCTAGGTCCCAGGACTCCTGGATCGGGCGTTCGCCCAGCTTCCGCTCGCCCATGATCGGGCGGGCGGCGCCGTGCGGCAGCAGGTAGCGCAGCATCCACAGCAGGTTCGAGCAGGGTTCGAGCTCCGGCTGGGAGGCGATGTCCAGCAACGCCCGCTGCACGCCGCGTTGCTGGAGCTTGAGGTTGAGCGGGGCGAGGCGGTCGTGCACGTCGCGGGCCAGCGGTGGCAGGGCGTCGTAGCCGACCTGGCCGATGCGGTCGCCGCCCATCATGATCTCGACCAGGCGGCGGACGTCCCGGCGGCCCGGGACGACGTCCTTCTCGATGCACGTGACGGCGGCGTCCTGGAAGTCGTACGGCGTCGGCCTGGCTCGATCGCGCATACCTGCCAGCAGGATCGAGGTCTCGAAGACCGCGATGGCGTCGGCGGTGGAGGCCAGATAACCGTTGCGGCGGGCCGCGCGGACGATCTCCACGGACCAGCCCAGCAGCTCGGCCTCGTCCAGGCGGTCGAGGACCGGTGGACGTTGCAGGAAGCCGGAAAGCTGGTCCACCGCAGCGAGTTCGGCGACCTGGCCGGGCAGTGCGGCGGGTTTCTTGGTCTTCTTGCTGCCTGCCTGACCGGCCAGCTGGAACGGTTTCACCTTGGTGCGCTTGAGGTTCTTCGCCCACTCGGTGGCCGCGATGGACACCGAGCCCGCCGCCAGGTCGAACTGCGCCTCGATCGCCGCGTGGCTCGACGGGATCAGGCCGTGCTGCCACTTCGTCGCGCTGCGCGGACTGATCACGAAGCCGTCGCTGCCGTCGACGCCGAACTCCGCGACCCGGCTGGCAGCGTGGAAGGCGCCGCAGACGTAGAGGCAGTCCGCCGGGTCCGTGCCGGTGGCGGCCAGGTGCTCGCGCATGCGGGTCCACATGTAGCGCTCGCGGTCCTCGTCGACGCGTACGCGGTGCGGGTTGCCGGGAGCGAGCCGCCGGAACAGGCTGCCGATCAGGAACATCACCTGGCGGTACGTGTCGTGGTCGCTGTCGCCGAGCGGGAGCTCGACGTACTGGTGCCACCACTCCGACCAGTGCCGCACCTTGCCGTGGTGCAGCAGGTGCTCCTCCAGCTCGGCGAAGCGCGGCCGCAGGTCGCCGATCTCCACGCCGACCGCGTCGCCGTGCAGCGCGTCCTCGTCCGCTGCCTTGGTCTCCGGTGGCTGCCACTGGAACACGTGGTCCGAGGACCGGTCGACCAGGACCAGCTCGACGCCCGGTGTGTCCAGGGCGTAGGCGATCGCCTGGTACTCCGCGGACGCCTCGGTGATCGGCGCGACCACGGACAGCGGCGCCCAGTCGGCCGGGAACCCGTCGACCTCGCTGGAGAACGCTTGCACCGCAACGGGAAGACGGCAGTTGCGCAGCTCGGTGAGCAGCGGCGCCATGTCCTCGCACAGCTCCAGGTAGACCACCTTGGGCTGCTTGTCCCGCAACCGGCGGGCCATGGCCACCGCCGAGGCCGGCGAGTGGTGGCAGACCGGGAAGATCTCCAGCGGTTCCCGTACCGCGCGGTCGACGTCGTCGACCATGCCGAGCAGGATGCCTTCCAGGGCACCGGGTCCGTCCGAGAAGGCCGTCGCGGCCTCGTTCAGCTGCGTGCGCAGCGACTCGAAGCTCACGAGAGGGTGGCGATCGTGTCGCGGCCGCCGGCCAGGAACTCCGGCCACAGCCCGCCCTCGTCCTTGCCCCGCGGCTCGACGACCCCGTGCAGGTACTTGTTCATGATCGCCAGGTCCTCCGGCGCCCGCCGCGACAGCGACCCCACCAGTGAGGAACCGAGCGTGCGCGCGGTGAGTGCTTGTTCGCCGAAGAAGTTGCTGTGCAGGATGGCGTCCTCCAGCACGCCGATCTGCTCAGCGGTGGAGAGCGCCGACTCCAGCTTCTCGTCGTCGCTGCCCGCCGCCGCCGACGCCGCGCGGAGGTCGGCGAAGCTGCGCAGCAGCACGTCGAGCAGGGTCGGCGGCACGTCCAGCTCGATCTGGTGCCGGCGCAGCAGTTCCTCGGTCCGGAACCGGACGATCTCGGCCTCGCTCTTCTTGTTCGTCACCACCGGGATGCGCACGAAGTTGAACCGCCGCTTCAGCGCCGACGACAGGTCGTTGACGCCTCGGTCGCGGCTGTTCGCGGTGGCGATGACCGAGAAACCCGGCTTGGCGAACACGATGTTGTCGTCGTTGAGCTCCGGCACCGAGATGTACTTCTCGGAGAGAATCGAGATCAGCGCGTCCTGGACGTCGCTGGTCGAGCGGGTGAGCTCCTCGAACCGGCCGATGGTGCCGGACTCCATCGCGTTCATGATCGGCGACGGGATCATCGACTCGCGGGACTGGCCCTTGGCGATCACCATCGACACGTTCCACGAGTACTTGATGTGGTCCTCGGTCGTGCCGGCGGTGCCCTGCACCACCTGGGTGGAGTTGCGGGAGATCGCGGCGGCCAGCAGCTCGGCCAGCCAGCTCTTGCCGGTGCCGGGGTCGCCGATGAGCAGCAGACCGCGGTCGGACGCCAGCGTGACGATGGCGCGCTCGACGATGCTGCGGTCACCGAACCACTTCTGCGCGACCTCCCGGTCGAGGCCGTCGGACCGCTCGGCGCCCAGGACGAACAGGCGGATCATCTTCGGCGACAACCGCCAGGAGAACGGCTTGGGGTTGTCGTCGACCGACTCCAGCCAGTCCAGTTCCTCGGCGTACTTGAGCTCGGCGGGGGCGCGCAACAGGTCGGACATGTCTTGTGGTGCCTTTCTAGCCAGAAAGAAAGTCAGATGGTGAGGAAGGTCTTGAGCTCGTGGACGAGCTTGCGGATGTGGCCGGAGATCACCGGTGTGCCGAGATCCTTGAACCGCTCGCGGAACCACGGGTTCACGCTGCCGCGGCCGGAGCTGGTCACCGAGCCGACCGGGATGAACTTGGCCCCGGAGCGGTGGATCGCCGCCATCGAGTCGTAGAGCTGCTCGCAGTAGGACTCGTAGAAGTCGGAGATCCACACCACCACGGTGTTGCGCGGCTCTGCGATCTTCGGCTGGGTCAGCGCCATCGCGACCGTGCCGTCGGTACCACCACCGAGGTTGGTGCGCAGCAAGGTCTCGAACGGGTCCGCCACCCACGGGGTCAGGTCCAGTGCCCTGGTGTCGTAGGCGATCAGGTGCACGTCGACCTTGGGCAGACCGGCGAAGATCGAGGCCAGGATGGTGCAGTTGACCATCGAGTCGACCATGGAGCCGGACTGGTCCACCACCGCGATCAACCGCTGCGGCGTGGTCTTGCGCGCGGTGTGCCGGTAGTAGAGGCGGTCGACGTAGAGCCGCTCCTCCTCCGGACTCCAGTTCGTCAGGTTCTTCCAGATCGTGCGGTCGAGGTCGAGGTTGCGGAAGACCCGCTTGGGCGGCACCGACCGGTCGAGCGCCCCGGCGGAGGCCTTCTCCACCTGCGTGCGCAACACCTCGGCCACCTCGTCCACGAAGCGGCGGATCAGCGACTTGGCGTTGGCCAGCGCCACCCCGGAGAGGTTGTCCTTGTCCCGCAACAACTGCTCGATCAGCGACATGCTCGGCGTGAGCTGGGCGGCGAGCGCCGGGTCCGCGAGCACCTCGCGCAGGTGCATGCGCTTGACCAGATCCGCTTCCAGGGCACCGAGTTCCGGCCCGATCTGCGGGATCAGGTTGCTCAGGTCCGGCGTGCCCGGCCCCATCCCGGTGCCCGTCTGTCCGGCTTTCCTGCCGTTGCCGCGCAGTGCCCCCGGCTGGCAGCCCAACGCACGTTCCAGCCACCCTGCGTCGGCCTGCCACCGCGACAGCTGCCCAGCCGTGACGTTGCCGGCCCCGGTGTTGAAGACGTTCAGCAACACCTTCGACACGAGCGCGGCCCTGCGCACCTCAGCCGCCTTGTCGCGGTCGTCCCCCTGCTCGGGAACCATCACGCCGTCGAACTCGGCGGCGAGCTCGGGGTGGCGCTGCACGATCGAGTCGACGCCGGTCTGCGGGTCCAGCAGCGCGGGCGGCAGGCCGATGTCCTGGAGCACGGCCAGACTCGCTGACTCCAAAGTGGACTGTTCCTCGTGGTCGAACAGCCGGGACAGCAACCGCCAGTACAGGACCTGCCGGCGGTTCTCCTGTGCGTCGGTCATTTGCGCAGCAACCTTCCGGCGCGCTCACGCAGCACAGTCGCGGCGTCGGTCGCGGCCTTCTCCGCCTTGACCCCGGCCTTGTCCACCGCGCCACCGGCCCAGGCACCGGCGTGCAGTGCCACGGTCTTCTTGCGCGCCGTGGTCTCGACCGCGAGCGGCTGGACCCGGAACGTGCCCGCGTCCCAGCGCAGCAGACCGATGCACGCGTTCGACGCCGCCACCGCCTCGGGCGTGAGCGGCCCGGCGGCCGGCACCCGATCGGTGTCCACAGCAACCGGCTGCCCGGCAAGGCTGAAGGTCAGCGCGTCGCCTTGTTCGGCCGTGTAGCCCTCCAGGAACACGGGCACGGCGATGCGGGCCGGGTGACGGTCCAACGGCGCCGTCGGCGGCGTGCTCGCGGTCGGCAGGACAACTCGCGCGGTGACGAACGGATCAGCAGGCTCACCGTTGCGCGCGCACTCGTCCACCCACAGCAGGTCGCCCTCAGCGGTGATCGGCATGTCGGTCAACTCCATCGACCGACCCTCGCTGACCGCTGCCAGCAACGACAAATGCGGCCGCAGCAACTGCCAGATCCCGGCACCGATGATCGTGTCCGGCTTCGGCGCGGACACACTGGCCCGCACCAACCGCGGCGCCCCACCGTCAGCCGGCTCGAACACCGCGTGCACCTGCGCCTGCGCGGCGGTCGCGTGCTCGTGCAGATCCACCCCCAGCGGCAACAACCGCCCGGTCACCGTGCTCGCGGGAGCCTCCATCGCCCTGGGCAGCGTCAGCAGCAACGCCCGTGACCACAGATCTCCCCAGCGCCGCACCGGAATCCGCTCCAGAGCCGAACCGGGACACGACGCCGCCAACTCGGCCGCGAACCCGTCCAGCAGCGCGGCCAACCGGCGCAGACGAGGTTCCGGCAACAACGCCGAAATCACCGGCTCAGCACCGGAAACCAGATCGTGGTCGATCCCCTGCCACCCGGCCCGCGCCACATCAGCCAACCAGGACCGCGCGGCCAGCAACAGGTTCTCGGCCTGGCCCGCACCCGGCACCGACCCGCTCAGGTCCTCCTGCGCCCGCCCGGTCGCCTGCCCGATCCGCGCCATCAGCGCATCGTGCACCGACCCGAACAACGCGATCCGAGCCCCCGCAAGGGAAACGAAGTGTTCCTCCCCCGCAGCACCGGCCGCCGCCTTCTCCGCGGCCTCGGCCACCTTCGCCCCCAGCGGAGACGCCGCCACCGCCTCAGCCAGTCCGACCAGCCCAGCGGCCTGAGCGGGTTGCGGCCTCAGAAGCCCGGCGGCCAACGCCCGGTCGAAGCCGTCGACGACCGCCAGCACCTCCTCGACCCCGTCCACGGGATCCACCAGCAGATCGGCCCGCATCACACCACCGCCCTGGTCGACGGGAACCACTGCAGCTCCGGCAACGGACCAGTCGTGGCCGGCAGCTCCACATAGGCCAGGTGACGCAGGAACCGGCTGAACACCTGCGCCGCGGCAGCACTGTCCGCCTGCGACGGCCGCGCCGCCAGCATGAGCGACCGAATGGCCTCCGCGTCCATGTCCTCCGCGTCCACCCGCAGATACCGCGCCACCCGCGCCACCCCGTACTGCAACACCGCCTCGGTGATCAGCGCACCGATGTGGTTGCAGAAGTACCCCCGCGCCCCACCACAGGGCCGGTTGTTGTTGGTGCTGCAGGCAAACTCGTAACTACCCGCCGCAACCGAGGACACGTACACCCGCTCGATGTCCGACCCACTGGACACCACCCCCTGCAGCCGCCCATCCGCCAACTCGACGAACGGCACCTTGGCGAGCTTGCGCGGGCGTGCAGGTGGCAACACCCGCGCCGTGCTCGCACTTTCCCAGTCCGACAACGATTCCTCTCCTTGCCCCCGAGCGAGCCGATCCGCCTGTCCGGCGGTGCAGGAGAGACGTTAGCGACCACCACCGACAATTTCGGGCCACTCCCACCCGCCGACCGAAAGACCCAGGTCGAGGAGGCATCCCGCTCGACATGACCGGCCGATTACGCCAAATGGCGGCACCACTCAGGTCGTGCCACCATGGTCGGCGCGTTCCGTCCACGCCCCTGGGCGACACGACGACCACGCAACCGCCAGAGCCGTCAAGTACTCCGTCGGCGACTGGCGGAGCTGCCAGGAGATCCGGCAGCGGCTGAGTGTCGACCTGCCGCCCGCACTCCCGGACGACAAGCACGACGGACCCAGGTGGTCCACGCGCATCTGCCCGTTCCGCAACGAGGACTCCCTTGTCGTCCTCAGCATCCAGTACTGGGAGACCACCGAGGACATCACCGGGTCCAGCCGGGAGCCGAACGCGCCAAGGAGGACTTTTTCAACCGCGGACCGGCCAGGGAGATGGACATCAGCCTGACCGTCGGTTCGGACGCACGCTGGAAGGAGGACTCCGACGGCTGCACCATCGAAATCCTCGATGAGAACGCCGTGGTGAGCGCGGGCAGCGGCAACAAAAAGGTGCCCACGCCCGGCAACAACGAGCAGTGGCGCGGACCTGTGCGCGAACAGGCAAAGCAGTTCCTCGCCGCCGTACAACCGAAGCGACCCATCAGCACCGCGGTTTCCTACAACAAAACCTGTTGCGCGGCAACACGAATCACCGACTTCACCGTGAGCAACGACTGAAGCCCTCCAGCACGCCGCCTCCGAGCGTTTCGAACGCAGGAGCGGCGTCTGAGAGCGGACCTCCCACATCAGCCCTACCATCGCGATCATGGCTGGCTATCGTCGTCACTGGCTCCTCGCCACGTTGGTCGTCGCCGTGTTCGGCATCCAGGTGGTGTTCGCGCTACCGGCACGGGGCCAGGACTGGGCGGTGCTCGCACTGAGCGCGGTGGTCGTGCTGGCCGCAGTGTTAGCCCACCACCACGTGCTCGCCACCGCGTCCGCCGGCACAGCGGTCCTCGCCGTCACGTTGCTGCCGCGCGATCCGTGGGCGTCAGCCTCGATCAAGTACGGCGGGCTCGCCGAGGTCCTGCGGCTCGACCAGATGCCGCTGACCGCGACCGAGGCAGTGGCGGTGACGGCGCTGATCGTCGTGCTGGTGTGGACAGCAACACCGCTGGTCGCAACGATCTGCACAGTCGCCTTGGTCGCGGTGTGCGTCTTCTCCGCCTATGTCCGCACGGTCCAGTACATGTATCCCGTGATCGTGCCGAGCGTTGTGCTGGTCGCGGCCGCGGCGGTGGGACTGGGGTACCTGATGCGGGTCCGGGACCGGGTGCTCGCGGAACTGGCTGCCGCAAGGGATGAGCGGGCACGGCGGGAGGAGCGTCTCGACATGGCGCGGGAGTTGCACGACGTCGTGGCGCACCACGTCACCGGCATGCTGGTGCAGGCGCAGGCCGCGACGGTGGTGTCCGAAGAGGACGAATCTGCCGCGTGCAAGATGCTGCCGGGCATCGTGAACGGCGGGACGGAGGCGTTGGGTGCGATGCGTGCGATGGTGCGGGCGTTGCGTGACGCGACCGCGACGCCGGCGACCAGTGACCTTTCCGCGGATCTCCACGAGCTGGTGCAGAAGTCGGGACTGCCGGTGAAGGCGACCATCGAGCTGCACGACGACGTGCGGCCCGAACTGGGGCGGTCGGTGCTGCGGCTCGTGCAGGAAGCCCTGACCAACGCGCACAAACACGCGCACAACGCCACGAGCGTGGAGGTCGACGTGCGGCTCACGGCATCAACCTTGCTGCTGTCCGTCGCGGACAACGGTACGACCAGGCCCGCGCACTCAGGCGGGTTCGGGCTGGTGGGCATGCGGGAACGGGTGAGTGAACTGGGTGGACGGCTCTTCGCCGGTGCCACGGGTGAAGGCTGGCTCGTGACCGCCGAACTGCCGTTGGAGGGAAACGCGTGATCTCCGTGCTCATCGCCGAGGACCAGGACATGGTCCGGACGGGCTTCCGGCTGATTCTCGAGGCACAACCCGACATCACCGTGGTCGCCGACGTCGCCGACGGCATCAGCGCGGTGCAGCGGGCGAGAGAGCTGATGCCGGACGTGTGCCTGGTCGACGTGCGGATGCCCGGGCTCGACGGTCTGGAGGTCACGCGGCAGCTCGCGCCGCACACCCGCGTGGTCGTGGTGACCACGTTCAACACCGACGAGGTGCTGCACAAGGCGCTGGACCACGGCGCGACCGGGTTCCTCACCAAGGACGCCAGCCCGGCCCTGCTCGTCGAGGCCGTCCGGTCGGCGGTCCGCGGCGACGTGCTGATCTCGCCCGCGGTCGTGCTGCGGGTGCTGGGCCGCGCCGCTCCCCCGAAGCCGAACGCGGACGCGAACCTGCTCACCGAGCGCGAACTGGACGTCGTGCGGCACGTCTCACGCGGCTTGAGCAACTCCGAGATCGCCGCGGCGCTGAAGATCTCGGTGTCCACCGTGAAGGCCTACCTGGCGTCCACGCAGGCGAAGATCGGCGCGCGCAACCGGGTGGAGGTCGTCGCCTGGGCGTTCCGCGCCCACGTGGTGGCCGGATGACCTCAGCCGAAAGGCCGATGGCGTGACCGCCGCTGGCTCATGGGCCAGCCGTTCCTGACCTTCTCGCCGATCCGGCGGCACCCCCGCGACCAGCACTCTCGTCCACATCGGACTGGTGAACGAGAGGTCGTCGATGCTGGATCGGACTTTCGCGCGTGGCAGGTCGTTGTGCGCGGACGGCGTGCTCTACCTGGGGTTCGCGGTGTTCGCCATCGCGACCACGATGTCGTCGGAGTTCTACGGCTACCGCGTGTGGGGCGGGTTCGCCGCGGTCGCCTTCCTGGCCGCCGGCGCCTTCGCGGTCTTCAACAACCGGCTGGCCCTCTGGACCGCCCTGCTCCTCGGCGGCATCGCTCCGCTCGGCGTGCTGATCTTCAACCGCAACGCCGCCGCGGAGGACTTCGGCGGGACGCCGTGGACGTGGCACGCCCAGCCGGACGTCTGGGTGATCGAACGCTCCGCGCGTCTCCTGCTCGCGCACGGCACGCCCTACACGGACGTCACCGCGCTCGGCAGGGCACCGGACGTCAACGACTACACGCCCTACGGCCCGCTGATGCCCGTCTTCGGCCTGCCCAGGGCGTTGTTCGGCGACACCCCGCTGACCGACGCACGGGTCATGTTCGCCCTCGTCGCCATCGCCGCCGTGGTGCTGAGCCTGCGGCTGCTGGGCCGGCCACGCATCCCGACGCGTGCGGCCCAGCTGGCCGCGGTGAGCCCGTNGGCCCGCTGATGCCCGTCTTCGGCCTGCCCAGGGCGTTGTTCGGCGACACCCCGCTGACCGACGCACGGGTCATGTTCGCCCTCGTCGCCATCGCCGCCGTGGTGCTGAGCCTGCGGCTGCTGGGCCGGCCACGCATCCCGACGCGTGCGGCCCAGCTGGCCGCGGTGAGCCCGTTGACGTTGCTGACCACGACCACGTCGGGCGAGGACGTGGCGGTGATCGCCCTGATCGCTCTCACCGCCACTCTGGTGATCACCAAGCGCCACGGCTGGGCCGCCGTCGTGGCGGCGGCCGTCGTCAGCATCAAACTCATCGCCCTGCCGGCGATCGTCGTGCTCGTCGTGTTCATGCTGGGCAGGCGCCACATCGCACTCTTCGCGGCAACCTGTCTCGGCTTCACCCTGCCGGTGCTGCTGGTCGACGCGAAAGCGTTCGTGGAACACGCGATCCGCTTCCCCACAGGCGGCGCACACGTCTCCTCACCGGCCTCGAGCCCGTTCCCCGGCCGCCTGCTGACCGAACTCGGATCCACCGGCCACCTCGCGGCGCTCGCGCTGCTGGTCCTGACCGGCCTCGCCATCGTGGCGTGGCTGATCGTCCGCCGCCCAGACACCGCCGCCGACGCGTTCTGGCGCGTGACGGTCGGCATGGGCGCGGCGATCCTGCTGATGCCTGCCAGCCGGTTCGGTTACCTCGTCTACCCGCTGGCGTTCATCGGCTTGATGCTGTTCTTCAAGTCGGTCGAACGGATCCCCGCGCAGAAGGACCGGACGCCTGAAGCGTTGCAACACAGCCAGGTTCAGGGATAGAGGCGCATCTCGCGGACCGGCCGGTACACGTGAATGCTCACCGCCGGTTCGCTGCCGTTGTTCGACACCCGGTGGACGTAGTGGGGCGCGAAGACCCTGGTCTGGCCGGACTCCAGGGCCAGTGTCTCGTTCGTGCGCATCACCTCCTCGGTCAGCACGCCGGAGACCACCCGGAACGCGCCGGTCGTGTTGCCGTGGGTGTGCAGCTCCGTGGACTGACCCGGTAGCCAGGTCAGCAGCCACGCCTCGTACTCCTCGGTGTGGTCGATCAAAGAGACGAAACGTGACACCGGATCGAAGCGCAAGCGGTTGCGCCAACGGGTTTCGTCGCGCGCCAGCTCCGCCGCTATCACCAGAGGGTGTTTCGCGACAGGCGCAGCAGACACCGGAATGGTGTTCTCGGGTACCGCGAACATGAGCCTTCCCCATCACCGTCCCGCGGAACGGCAGAGACGTTGCAAGGACAGAGATCGCGCTAAGCGACAGCGGCGGCGTCGGCCATGACCAGGTCCATGGTGAGCGCCTCGCCCGCGGTCACACCGGCCGCCGCCGCGGAGGTGAGCTGGGCCCGCGCGTCGCTCGCGTTGCCCGCCACCCACAGACCGGGCACCGACGTGCGGCCGGTGGGGTCCTCGACAGGCAGGTAGGTGCCGAGCCCCAAAGGCAGGTCCACGGGCTTGAACCCCAGCGGCTCCAGGAAATCGGCGCGTGCCTCGACTCGGGTGTGCAGGGCCAGGTACGTCCGGGGGACGACGGTGCCGCCGGCGACCGTGACGCCCGCGTCGGTGAACGACTCGACGCGGCCGGGCACGACGCGGACACCCTGGGCGTCGAGCTGGCGCTGCTGCTCGGGGTCCAGCACCAAGGCGTCGTTGAGGAACAGCACGACGTCCTCGCTCCACTGCCGCCACAGCAGGGTGTTCATGAACGCGCCGAGCTGGTCGCCGAGCACGCCGATGGCCGACCCGCGCGCCTCGTAGCCGTGGCAGTGTCCACAGTGGAGCACGGTCTTGCCCCAGCGCTCGGCCAGGCCGGGAATCTCCGGCAGCACGTCGGCCAGGCCGGTGGCGACCAGGACGCGCCGGGATGTAAGCGTTGTGCCGTCGGCCAGCTCCACGCGGAACTCCGGTGCGGTTCCGGTGACGGCGCTGACGGTTCCGGTGCGGAACGTGACGCCGTAACGCTCCGCGTCGGCGCGTCCGGCAGCCAGGAAGTCCTGTGGGGAAAGGGATTCCCGGGTCAGGAAGTTGTGCACGCCCGCGGCGCGCGCGTTGCGGGGTTCGCCCGCGTCGACGACCAGCACCGAGCGCAGGGCGCGACCCAGGACCACGGCAGCGGCCAAGCCGGCGGGACCACCGCCGACGACAACTACGTCACGTGTCATGAGACGACAGTTCCATTGCGGTGCAACGGAAGCAAAAGGTATGTCGCAGGTCTGTCGTGCCAGGCGGAAGAAAGAACCTGTGGGCCGCAACGAAAGCGGCCCACAGGTGCCTTTCAGTCGCCCACGTACTCCGCCAGGTGCTCACCGGTGAGGGTGGAGCGCTTGGCGACGAGCTCGGCCGGCGTGCCCTCGAAGACGATCTGGCCGCCGTCGTGGCCCGCGCCGGGACCGAGGTCGATGATCCAGTCCGCGTGCGCCATCACCGCCTGGTGGTGCTCGATGACGACCACCGACCGGCCCGAGTCGACGAGCCGGTCGAGCAGACCGAGAAGTCGCTCGACGTCCGCGAGGTGCAGACCGGTTGTCGGCTCGTCGAGGACGTAGATGCCGCCCTTCTCGGCCATGTGCGTCGCCAGCTTCAGCCGCTGCCGTTCACCACCGGAGAGGGTGGGCAGCGGCTGGCCCAGCGAGACGTAGCCGAGCCCGACGTCGGCGAGCCGGTCGAGGATCGCGACGACGGCGGGCGTGCGCGCCTTGCCGGTGGCGAAGAACTCGCGCGCCTCCGTCACCGGCATGGCCAGCACTTCACTGATGTCGCGGTCGCCGAGGCGGTACTCGAGCACCGAGCTCTGGAACCGCTTGCCGTCGCAGTCCTCGCACGTCGTCGCGACGCCCGCCATGATCGCCAGGTCCGTGTAGATGACGCCGGCGCCCTTGCACGTCGGGCAGGCGCCCTCGGAGTTCGGGCTGAACAGTCCCGGCTTCACACCGTTGGCCTTGGCGAACGCCTTGCGGATCGGCTCGAGCATGCCGGTGTAGGTGGCGGGGTTGCTCCGCCGCGAACCCTTGATCGGCCCCTGGTCGATCGCGATCACACCGTCGCGTTTGGACACGGAACCCTCGATCAGCGAGCTCTTGCCCGAACCCGCCACACCGGTCACGACGACGAGCACGCCGAGCGGGATGTCGACGTCGACGTCACGCAGGTTGTGCTTGTTCGCTCCCCGCACCGAGAGCACACCCGTCGGCGGACGCACCTCGTCCTTGAGCGACGCCCTGTCGTCGAGGTGGCGTCCGGTCAGCGTGCCACTGGTCCGCAGGTCCGCGACAGCGCCCTCGAAGCAGACGGTGCCTCCCGCCGTGCCCGCCGCGGGGCCGAGGTCCACGACGTGGTCCGCGGTGGCGATGACCTCCGGCTTGTGCTCCACGACGAGCACGGTGTTGCCCTTGTCGCACAGCTGCCGCAGGAGGTTGTTCATCCGCTGGATGTCGTGGGGGTGCAGACCGACCGTCGGCTCGTCGAAGACGTAGGTGACGTCGGTCAGCGGCGACCCCAGGTGCCGGATCATCTTGACGCGCTGCGCCTCACCGCCGGAGAGCGTGCCCGAGGCCCGGTCGAGCGAGAGGTAGCCCAGCCCGATGCTCACGAACGAGTCGAGGGAATGCAGCAGCGACTTGAGCAACGGCGCGACGGACGGCTCGTCCAGACCGCGCACCCACTCGGCGAGATCGCTGATCTGCATCGCGGACGCGTCGGCGATGTTGACGCCGTCGATCCTGGACTCCCTGGCCCGCTCGTTGAGCCGGCTGCCACCGCAGTCGGGACACGGCATGAACGTGACCGCGCGCTCCACGAAGGCGCGCACGTGCGGCTGGAGCGCCTCGACGTCCTTGGCCAGCACCGACTTCTGGACCCGCGCGACGAGCCCCTCGTAGGTCGTGTTGAGGTCGTTGACCTTCAACCGGACCGGCTGGTGGTACAGGAAGTCGTCGAGCTCCTTCTTGCCGTACTCCTTGATCGGCTTGCCCGGATCGAGCAGCCCGGAGCCCGCGTAGACCTTCCAGTTCCAGCCGCCGACGTGGTAGCCGGGAACGGTGATGGCGCCGTCGTCGAGCGACTTCGACGCGTCGTAGAGCTCGGCGAGGTCGACGTCGTTCACCGCCCCGATGCCCTCGCAGCGCGGGCACATGCCGCCCGCGACCTCGAAGTCGCGCTGCTCCTCGACCTTCCGGCCACCCTGCTCGGCCGTCACCGTGTTGGAGACGGTGAGCGAGGGGATGTTGAACGAGAACGACCGGGGCGAGCTCACCCGCGGCTCGCCCAGCCGGCTGAACAGGATGCGCAGCATCGCGTTCGCGTCGGTGACGGTGCCGACGGTGGAGCGCGGGTTGCTGCCGATGCGCTCCTGGCCGACGATGATCGCCGTGGTGAGGCCTTCGAGCACGTCGACGTCGGGGCGCGCCAGCGTCGGCATGAACCCCTGGACGAACGTGCTGTAGGTCTCGTTGATCAGCCGCTGCGACTCGGCGGCGATCGTGTCGAACACCAGTGAGCTCTTCCCCGAACCGGACACGCCCGTGAACACGGTCAGCTTGCGCTTCGGGATCTCCACGTCGACGTTCTTGAGGTTGTTCTCCCGAGCCCCGTGCACCCGGATGAAGTCGTGGGTCGCTTCAGACAAAGCCTCTCCAGTGGTTCCAGGTCGTCTGTCAGCTCGACTGCGACGCGAACTTGCGGACCGAGAGCCAGGCGAACAGCCCGACGAGGAGGACCGACCAGGCGAGCGTCTGGACGATCTCGCTGCCGACCGGGGTGCCGTTGAACAGGCCGCGCAGCGCGTTGACCGTGGTGGTCATGGGGCTGTGGTCCGCGTAGAGCCGCAACCACCCCGGCATCGTCTCGGTGGGCGCGAACGCCGACGAGATGAAGGTGAACGGGAAGAGCCACGTGAGGCCGGCCGACTGGGCGGCGTTGGGGCTCTTGGTCGTCAGGCCGACGAACACGCCGAGCCACGACATGGCGTAGCCGAAGAACAGCAGCAGTGCCAGGGCGCCGAGTGCGGGCAGCAACCCGTTCTCGAACCGGAACCCGATGATCAGGCCGACGATGATCATCACGGCCACGGACACGACGTTGCGCAGGATCTCCGACGTCGTCCGCCCGACGAGCACCGCGGACCGGCTGATCGGCATCGAGCGCAGGCGGTCCATGATCCCGCCGCGCATGTCCGTGGACACACCGACGGTCGTGCCGAAGACGGAGCTGAACAGCACCATCTGCACGAAGATGCCGGGCAGCAGGAACTGCTCGTAGTTGCCCCCGGGAACCTCGATGGCGCCACCGAAGACGTAGGTGAACAGCAGGACGAACATCACCGGCTGCATCAGCGCGTAGGCGACCAGCTCGGGGCTGCGCAGGATGTGCCGGACGTTGCGCATCGCCAGCTCGAACGCGCCGGAGAACCACCACCCGAGCCCGCGCCGGGGTGCCTGGACAGCGCTGCCGCGCTGGAGTTCAGCAGTCATCGCGACCATTACCGCGCACCTACCTTCGAGCCGTTCTCGTTCTGGGCAGCCGCCTCCGCGGAACGGCCGGTGACCTTGAGGAAGACGTCGTCGAGGGTCGGGCGGCGCAGGGCGACGTTGCCGACCTCGATCCCGGCCTCCTTCAGCAGGTACACGACGTCGGCGAGGCCACCCTCGGCCACGGGCGCGTGCACCCCGAGGTTCTCGGTGTCGGTGACGGGTTCGACGCCGAGCTTGCTCCGCAGCAGTTCCTCCGCCTTGGCAACGGATTCGGTGTCGACGAGCGTCACGTCGACCCAGTCCGGGCCCACCTGAGCCTTGAGCTCGTCGGGCGTGCCGTTCGCGATGACCTTGCCGCCGCCGAGCACCGACAGCGAGTCGGCGAGCTGGTCGGCCTCCTCCAGGTACTGGGTGGTGAGCAGGACCGTCGCGCCTTCCTTGCGCAGCTCGGTCACCGAACGCCAGACCTCGATGCGGCTGCGCGGGTCGAGCCCGGTCGTGGGCTCGTCGAGGAACAGCAGGCGGGGCTTCGCGATGAGGCTCGCGGCGAGGTCGAGCCTGCGCTGCATGCCGCCCGAGTAGGTGCGCACCTGCCGCGCGCCCGCCTCCACGAGGTCGAAGCGCTCCAGCAGCTCGTCCGCCCGTGCCGTGGACACGGACTTCGACAGCCCGAACAGCTTGCCGATCATCACGAGGTTCTCGCGGCCGGTCAGCATGAAGTCGACGGCGACGCTCTGGCCGGTGAAGCCGATGGCCGCGCGGACCCGCCAGGCGTCCTTCACGACGTCGAGGCCGAACACCTCCGCCTTGCCCCCGTCGGGGGTGAGCAGCGTGCTGAGGATGCGCACGACCGTGGTCTTGCCGGCGCCGTTCGGGCCGAGCAGGCCGTGGATGGTGCCCTCGGGCACGGTGAGATCGAGGCCGTCGAGCGCTGTCACGGCGCCGCGCTTGGACTCGAAGCGCTTGGTCAAGCCGGAGATCAGAACTGCCGGAGCCATCCGGGATCCCCCTTCCCGTCGAAGTTCACGAAGCCAGGTGTTTGTGCTTTCCTGGTTTGCATGAGTCCTAATCATATCGTTGAACACCGTGTTTGAACTTTTCTACGGGAACGCCCAGGTGGGGTGCTGTAAAGTTTAAAACCGTGAGCAAGCTGCGACCGATCGACCTCGCGCGTGAGCACTCGATCACGCCCCAGGCTGTCCGCAACTACGAGACCGACGGGCTCATCCCGCCCGCGGAGCGCACCGACAGCGGCTACCGCGTCTACGCGGAGGTGCACGCCGCTGCCCTGCGGGCTCTGCTCGCGCTCGTGCCGGCCCACGGCTACGCCATCGCGCGGGAGATCATGCGTGCGCTCAACACGGGCCAGGTGGACGCGGCGCTGTGGGCGATCGACCGCAGCCACGCCCAGCTGCTGCGCGACCGCGAGACGCTGGAGGCGGTCGCGGAGGCGGTCGAACACCTGGCCACCACGCCGATCGCGGAGCCCGCGCACGGGCGGCGCACGACGTTCAGCATCGGCAGGCTGGCGGACCGCCTCGGCGTGACCGCCGCGACCCTGCGCAACTGGGAGGACACCGGGATCGTGGTCCCGCAGCGCTCGGCGTCCGGTCACCGCACCTACGACGCGGCCGACGTCCGGGACGCCGAGCTCGCGCACCTCTTGCGGCGCGGCGGCTACGGACTCGAACGGATCGCGGTCGTCGTGAAGCAGATCCGCACGGCGGGCGGGACGCAGGCGCTCGCCAGGGCGCTGGAGGACTGGCGCCGGCGGCTGACCACGCGGGGCGTGGCGATGCTCGAAGCCGCGAACCAGCTCGCCGGGTACGTGGCGTTCCTCGACGTGCCGAAACCGCCGAGGACCCCGTGGTTCGACACCACGGGGTCCTCGGCGGAATGAAGCAGGTTCTCAGCGAACAGCCTCGCGCAGGCTCTTCGGCCGCATGTCGGTCCAGTGCTCGTCCACGTACGCGAGGCTCTCCGCTCGCCCGGCGGGCCCGAACACCGCGCGCCACCCGGCGGGCACGTCGGAGAACGAGGGCCACAGCGAGTGCTGGTCCTCGTTGTTGACCACCACGTAGAACTCGCCGTTGTCGTCGTCGAACGGATTCACGGTCATTTCTCCTCGCTCAGGATCTTGTTGACGTAGCGGCCGATCTCAGCCGCGTTCTCGGACCACATCATCTCGTTGTGCGCGCATTCGATTTCGAAGCGCTTCACGGCTCCGTCGGTGAACTCCTGCCACATGACGTCGAGCTCCACTTCGAGCTCCCGTCGTTCACGGGTGGCCTGGTCGATCAGGGCGCAGAAGAAGACCAGGTCACCGCGGAACACCGGCGAGGTGAACCGCGTGATCAGCTCCGTGTGCTCGATGAAGAGAGCGGTGGCGGTCTTGACGAGCGACTCGAACTCCTCCATTCCCGCCAAATGACCCATGTAATGCGCGAGATAGCGGCGCACCAGCCCCTCGTCGGGACTGCGGAAATCGGCGAAATAGCTCGACGGGCCCGAGTCGAGCACGCCGACGAGACCCACCTCGCGTCCCCGGCTCTGCAGCTCGCCCGCCACCGCCTGCGCCATCGGCCCGCCCAGCGACCAGCCGAGGACGTGGTAGGGACCTTCCGGCTGGACGCGCAGCATCTGGTCGACCCAGTCGTCCACCACGGCCTTGATCGACGTCGCCCGCGGCTCACCCGCGAACCCCCGCGCCTGCAGGCCGTACACCGGCCGCGACGGGTCGAGGTGCAGGGCGAAGCCGAGGTAGGCCCAGGCCAGGCCGCCGCCCGGCGGCACCATCCACACCGGAGCCCGGTCGCCGCCGGTCCGGATGGCCAGCACGACGGAGAACGGGTCGTCGAACTCGTGGTCCTCCCGGTCGGCCGCCAGCTGCTCCGCGAGCTCGCTCACCGACGGGTGCCCGAACAGGGTTCGGACGGGGATCTCGAAGCCCAGCTCCGCCTGGATCCGCCAGATGAGCCGGATGACCTGCAGGGAGCTGCCGCCGCGGTCGAAGAAGTCGTCGTCGACCCCGACCCTGTCCACGCCCAGCACCTCGGCGAACAGGACCGCGAGCTCGGCCTCCAGCGGCGTGCGCGGCGTGGCGTGGTCGTGGTCGACCGGGTCGGTCTCCGGCAGCTCGGCGAGGTCGATCTTCCCCGCCGCGGTCAACGGCAGCCGCTCGACGGCCATGACGTCGGCCGGCACGAGGTGCTCCGGCAGCTCTGCCGCCAGCTCCTCGCGCAACCACAACGGCAGCCGCGCGACCTTGCGGGCCAGCGCGGGCACGTTGACCAGCTGCCTCGCCGCGGAGTCCGGCCGGTGCACACCGTCGTAGCAGTGCGCACTGCCCGCGGGCACGATCACCGCCTCGAACCAGCCGGGTGCCTCCGCCGACCACGTGGTCAGCACGGTGTGGCCCCGTTCTTCGCCCCACACCACCAGCTCGTGCGGGTCGAGTGCCGCCTGAGCGGCCACGCCGGCCTCGCCCACGAGCCGCGCGTTCGGGATCCTGATCAGCCGCAGGCGGCCACCGTGCTCGGCCAGCGCCGGCTCCAGCTCGCACAGCTCGCGCACGTCCACGCCCCACGCCGCCGTGCGCACGTCGGCGAGGCGCAACGGCCGGCTCGGCAGCTTGTGCAGCACGACCTCGTAACGGTGCCGGGTGAGCTCGTTCTGGTGCGCGCCGGGCTTGAGCTGGACGTCCACGGCCACCACGTCGTCACGGGTCCGGGCCCACTCGGTGAAGAAGCCGGGGTCGATGACCAGTTCCCGCTCCCCCAGCACCGCGCGTTCGACCGCGGTCCGCACGACCGCCGGGCCGTCGTCGGGGTGCTGTGCGCGGTGCACGGCCGTCAGGAACGCTCGCAGCGTCGCGTGGTTGCGGACGTCGCCGACGAGGATCCGGCCGCCCGGTGCGAGCCGCGACAGCGCGACGTCCAGCACGCGGGCGAGGTAGCCCGCGTCCGGGAAGTACTGCACGACGGAGTTGAGGACGACGGTGTCGAAGTACCCCTCGGGCAGCCCGTCGGCGACGTCGGCGGCCTGGCACCGCAACGTCACCCGGTCCTTCAGCTCCGGCCCGATCTGAGCCGCGAGGCGCTCGATCACCGGCTCGGAGAAGTCGGTGCCCCAGTACTCCTCGGCGGCCGGCGCGAGCGGCCCGAGCAGCAGGCCCGAACCGACGCCGATCTCCAGCACCCGGCGAGCCCCCAGGCCGCGCACCTTCGCCACCGTCGAGTCACGCCACTCGCGCATCTCGGCCAGCGGAATGGGCTCACGGGTGTAGGAGCTGTTCCAGCCGGTGAAGTCCTCGCCGATGGTTCCGGTGGTGTCGCCGTACATCGAGTCGTAGACGAACCGCCACTTCTCCACGTGCTCGGTCACGTCCGCGGCCGAACCCTCCACCACTTCCGGGACCACGTAGGCGACCAGCTGCTGCTCGCCGTGCCGGTCCGGACGGGCGACGACGACTGCCTCCGCCACGCCGTCCCGCCGCAGCAGCGCCGCCTCGATCTCGCCGGGCTCGACGCGCAGGCCGCGGAAGGTCAGCCGGTTGTCGTTGCGGCCCAAGAACTCCAGCTGCCCGCCGTGGTTCCACCGGACCAGGTCGCCGGTGCGGTACAGCCGCTCACCGGGCTGTCCGAACGGGTCGGCGACGAACCTCTCGGCGGTGAGCCGCGGCCGGTTCGCGTACCCGAGTGCCACCCCGTCACCGCCGACGTAGAGCTCGCCCGTCACGCCCTGCGGCACCGGCCTCAGCTTGTC
The DNA here is from genome assembly GCF_047445655.1 of Lentzea alba. GTDB lineage: Bacteria > Actinomycetota > Actinomycetes > Mycobacteriales > Pseudonocardiaceae > Lentzea > Lentzea alba_A. Next base: position 86,291 of record NZ_JAJAEG010000033.1, on the reverse strand, counting down.
GTCGAGAACGTGCAGGCGGCTGCCCGCCACGGGCTCGCCGATCGGCAGCGGGTCCTTGCACCGGTCCACTGTGGACATTCGGTGCGCGGCCGCGAAGGCGGTGGTCTCGGTGGAGCCGTACCCGTGCACGACGGTGAGCGAGCCGTCCAGCCGTCGTACCGCGGCCGGGGACAGGACGTCGCCGCCCGCCCACACCTCGCGCACCCCGGCGAAGCACTTCGGGTGGTGCTGCGTGAGCAGGTCGAACAGGCCCGCGGTGAGCCACAGCCCGGTCACGTCCCGCTCGGTGATGACGCTCGCGAGCCTTGCCGGGTCGAGCTTTCCGGGCGGGGCGACCACGGCCGCGCCTCCGTTCAGCAGCGGCACCCAGAGCTCGTACGCCGACGGGTCGTTGGCGGGCGGGGTGTGCACGAGCACCCGTTCGTGGGCGCTCCAGGTCGGGTCGAGCGCGAGGGTGAGCACGTTGCGGTGGCTCACCTCCACCCCGTTCGGCATCGAGCCCGACGTGTAGAGCACGTAGGCGACATCGCCGACATCACCGACAGGTGGCGACGCCGGATGTCCGGAAAGGTCCTCTTCGGACAGTCGGTCGTCGAGAACGACGGCCGGGTCGAGATCGGCGAGCACGAAGTCGATCCGCTTGCGCGGGCAGGCGGGGTCGATCGGCACGTAGGCGGCGCCCGCCTTCACCGTGCCCAGGACCGCCGCGACCATCAGCGGCGACCGGTCCATGATCAGCGCGACTCGGCGGCCCGCGCCGGCGCCACGTCCGCGCAGGTGGTGGGCGATGCGGTTGGCCCACTCGTCCAGCTCGGCGTAGGTCCAGCTCTCGGTGCCGTCCGCGGCCACGAGGGCGACGGCGTCCGGCTGCTCGGCGACCACGGCGGCGAAGCGCTCGGGAATCGTTCCCGTGACACGCGAAGTGCCACCGCCCGACCACTGCTGCAACACCGCCACGTCGTCGGGGGTGAGGATCTCCACCGCGTCGATCGGCGTCTCCGGCGCGGCGACCCACTGCCGCAGCAGGTGTCGCCAGCGGTTCACGAGCCCGGCGACGGTCTCGCGGTCGAACAGCTCGGTCGCGTACTCCGCGAGTCCCTCGATCCGGTTCTTCCCGTCGCCGTCGGTCATCTCCAGGAGGTTCAGGAACAGGTCGAAGCGGGAGACGCCCATGTCGACCGGCTCGTGGGCCACCGTCAGCCCGGGCAGGTCGAAGGCCATCTGCACGTTGTTCTGCAGGGCCAGGCACACCTGGAAGAGCGGGTGGTGCGCGGTCGAGCGGACGGGGTTCAGCTTCTCGACCAGGTGCTCGAACGGAACGTCCTGGTGGTCGTACGCGGCGAGGCTGACCCCGCGCACCCGGTCCACCAGGTCGTTCAGCGTCGGGTTCCCACTGGTGTCGACGCGGGCCACCCAGGTGTTGACGAAGAAGCCCACCAGCCGGTTGAGCGCCTCGTCGGTGCGCCCGGCGATCGGTGAACCGATCGGGATGTCGTGCCCGGCTCCGAGCCTGCTGAGCAGCCCGGCCAGACCCGCCTGCAGCACCATGGACACGGTGGTCCCGGTGCGCAGCGCCAGCTGCCGGATGCCCTCGGTCAGCGCCTCGTCGAACTCCACGGGCAGCACGTCACCGGCGAAGGACGCGACGTCGGGACGGGCGCGGTCCGCCGGGAGTGCCAGCGACTCCGGCAGTTCCGCCAGCTGCTCGGTCCAGTAGTCGAGCTGACGGCCGTAGAGGCTGTGGGCCTCGTCGCCGCCGAGCAGATCGCGTTGCCACAACGTGTAGTCGGCGTACTGGACCGGTAGCGGCGCCCACTGCGGGGGCTTCCCGTCGCACCTCGCGGTGTACGCGGCGGTGAGGTCCTCCGCCAGCGGGCCGAGCGACCAGCCGTCCGCCGCGATGTGGTGCAACGGCAGCAGCAGCACCGCGTCGTGCTCGCCGAGGCGGAACAGCGCGGCCCGCACCGGGATGTCCGCCGCCAGGTCGAACGGCCTGCGCGCCTCGGTGCGCAACGCGTCGCGCAGGTCCTCCGCGGCGACGTCGTGCTCCTGCCACGGGATCTCCAGCTCGGCGCCGTCGACGACGCGCTGGTACGGCAGCCCGTCCACTTCCTCGAACACCGTGCGCAGCGACTCGTGCCGGACCACGACGTCGCGCACTGCCTGGCGCATCGCGGTCGCGTCCAGCTTGCCCCGCAACCGCATGGACAGCGGGATGATGTAGGTCGGTGAGGGTCCCTCGAACCGGTGGATGAACCACAACCGTTGCTGCGCAAAGGAAACGGGCAACCGGTCGGGCCTGGACCGCGGCCGCAGCGCCGGCCTCACCTCGCGCTGCCCCGCCAGCCGGGTCACCAGCTCGGCGACCGTCGGCGCCTCGAAGACCGCCCGGATCGGGATCTCCACCCCGTGCGCGGCGCGGATCCGGCTCACCACGCGGGTGGCCAGCAGCGAGTGGCCGCCGATGGTGAAGAAGTTGTCGTCCACGCCGACGCTGTCGAGGCCGAGGACGCTCGCGAAGATGTCGCACAGCGACTCCTCCTCCGGCGTGGAGGGCAGCCGTCCGCGCCGGGCGGCGGCGTACTCGGGCGCGGGCAGTGCCGCGCGGTCGAGCTTGCCGTTCGCGGTGAGCGGCACGCTGCCGATCGGCATGATCGCCGACGGCACCATGTACTCGGGCAGGCTCTTCGCGAGGTGCTCGCGCAGGACCGCGGGCAGCGCGGTGACCCCCGCGGCCGCGGCCGGGTCGTTGATCCACGTGCCGGTGCCCGTCAGCGGGACGTAGGTGCCCGCTACGGCCTGGTGCCGCGTACCGCCGGTGAGCACGACCGCCTCGAACCGGTCGACGGCCGCGCCGGACCAGGTCAGCGCGACCTGCCAGCCGTGCCCCGCCGCCCAGGACGTCAGCTCGTGCGGGTCCAGCGGCGCCTGCGCGGACGGCTCGGACTCCTCCAGTCCGAGCTCCCGCGCGGCCGTCACCTCACCGGTCACGCGGGCGTTCGGGATGCCGGTGACCCGCACCGCCGGCTCGCCCAGGTCGCGGACGCGGGCGGCCAGACCGCCGAGATCGCCGTCCCACGGAAGGCGCGGGGCCTCGGCCACCACGAGAGGCTGGTCCGCGGCCGGCCCGCCCGGCTTGTGGATCACGACCTCGTACCGGTGCCGGGTCAGCTCGTTCTGGTACGCGCCGTCCTTGAGACGCACGTCGACGCCGGCCGCGCCCGCTCGCCCCGCCCAGCGGCAGAACCACTCCGGGTCGACGACCAGCTCCTTCTCCAGCAGCAGGGCCTGTTCCACCGCGCCACGCAGCTGGGCCGGCGGCACGTCACCGTGCTTGGCCCGCTGCACGGCCACCTGGAACGCGCGCAGGGACCGGGCCCTGCGGATGTCGCCGAGCACGAGCCTGCCGCCCGGTTCGAGCACCTCCCAGGCGCTGTCGAGCACCCGCTCCAGGTACGCCTCGTTCGGGAAGTACTGCGCGACGGAGTTGAGCACGACGGTGTCGAAGATCTCCGGGATGCCGTTCAGGTCGTCCGCGCGCCTGGCCAGCACGCGCACCCGCTCCGACCAGCCGGCCCGCGCCACCTGCCGGCCGAGCCGCTCCACGACCGTCTCCGAGAAGTCGGTCGCCCAGTACGTCTCCACGCTGCCCGCGACACGGGCGAGCAGCAGGCCGGTCCCGGCGCCGAGCTCCAGCACGCGCCGCGGCGTGAACGCGAGGATCCGGTCCACGGCGGCTTCCTGCCACACGCGCATCTGCTCGACGGGGATGGGCTCGCCGGTGTAGCTGGAGACCCACATGGCGAAGTCGTCGCCGAGCTCGCGGTCGGTGACCTCCTGGTAGCCCTGGTCGTAGATCTCCTGCCACTCCCCGACCTGCTCGTCGGCGGCGACGACGCTCTCCACGGCGTCCAGGTCGGGCAGGACGTAGGAGACCAGCCGCAGGTCGCCCGCGGCGTCCCGGCGGGTGATCGCGACGGCCTGGCGCACCGCGGGGTGCCGGCTCAGGGCGTACTCGATCTCGCCCAGCTCGATGCGGAACCCGCGCACCTTCACCTGGCCGTCCGCGCGGCCGAGGAAGCAGATGTTGCCGTCGGGGAAGAAGCTCGCGCGGTCGCCGGTGCGGTAGATGCGCTGACCGGGGACGTCACCGAACGGGTCGGCGACGAACCTCTCGGACGTCAGGCCCGGACGGTTCACGTACCCGAGCGCGATGACCGGCCCGCCGATGTAGAGGTCGCCCTCGACGCCGACCGGGCACGGCTGCAGCTTCTCGTCGAGCACGTAGTAGCGGGCGTTGTCGATGGGCCGCCCGTACGGGATGGAGCGCCACTCCGGGTCGATCGCGCCGACGGGGAAGAAGTTCGACCACACGGTCGCCTCGGTCGCACCGCCGAGGCTGACGATCCGCGCGTTCGGGAAGGTCGCCTTGACCTGGTCCGGCAGGGGCAGCGGGGTGTAGTCGCCGGAGAAGTAGACGAGGCGCAGGTTCCGCGCACCCGGATGGCCCTCCGCCTGCCCGAGCAGCGGGACCAGCTGGTTCATCGTGCCCGGCACCGAGTTCCAGAACGTGATCGGCTCCGAGAGCAGGACGTCGAGCAGCAGCTCGGGGTCGCGCTGCTGGACGGCGTCGGCGATGTAGAGACCACCGCCGGCGCCGAGCATGCCGAAGATGTCGAACACGGACAGGTCGAAGTCCAGCTGCGTGACGCACAGGCTGACGTCGTCGGGCCCGAACTCGAAGATCCGGTGGCACCAGTTCAGCAGGTTGTGCACCGGGCGGTGCGACACGGTGACGCCCTTGGGCTTTCCGGTGCTGCCCGAGGTGAAGATGATGTAGGCGGTGTTGTCCGCGCCGGCCACCGGATCGGGGTCGATCTCGCCGTCCAGCGACAGCGCCATTCCGGCACCGCCGACGTCGAGCAGCTCGACACCGTCCGGGGGCGTCCACTTGTTGGTGTCGTCGGTGGTCAGCACGAGACGCGCCGACGCGTCGGCGAGCATCCCGGCGACGCGCTCGGACGGCAGCGACGCACCGATGGGCAGGTACGCGCCGCCCGCCTTGAGGATGCCGAGCACGGCCGCGACCATGAGCGGGCCGCGCCGCACGGCCACACCGACCACGGTCTCCGGCCCCACGCCTCGGCGCTTGAGGGTCCAGGCGATCCGGTTCGCCTGCCGGTTCAGCTCGCGGTAGGTGATCGTGCCGCCCGCCCAGCGCACGGCGATCGCGTCGGGCCGCGCGGCGGCCTGCTTCTCGAACGGCAGGTGGATCGACCCCGGGCAGGGGAAGTCCCGGTCGGTGTCGTTCCACCGGTAGAGGATCTTCTCGCGCTCGTCGTCGGCCAGGCCGCCTGTCTGGTCCGCACTCGTCGCGGGCAGAGGTGGCACGTCCACCTCGGCGACGCCGACGCTCGGGTTCGCGACCACCTGCTCGACCACGCCGAGGAAGCGCTCCGCGATCGCCGCCGCGGTGGCGGCGTCGAACAGGTCGGTCGCGTACTCCAGGTCCACCGTCACGGCCTTGCCGGTCAGGTCCGGCATCAGGTTGAAGAACAGGTCGAACTTGGCCGTGCCGGTGAACACCGGCTCCATCGAGGCGGTGACGTCCGGCAGGTCCAGCTCCTGCCGGACGCTGTTCTGCCACGCGAGCGTGACCTGGAACAGCGGGTGGTGCGCGATCGACCGCTCGGGCCGCAGCAGCTCCACCAGCCGTTCGAACGGCAGGTCCTGGTGGTCGTAGGCGGCGAGCGCCTTCTCCCGCACCGCGTCGAGCACCTGCTCGAACGACGCACTGGGGTCGAGCGACACCCGCAGCACCCAGGTGTTGACGAAGAACCCGACGAGCTCTTCGAGGGCCTCGTCGGTGCGGCCCGCGATCGGCGAGCCGAGCGTGATGTCCTCGTCGCCGCCGAGCCGGTGCAGCAGGACGGCCAGCGCGGCCTGGAACACCATCGGGACCGTCACGTTGCGCGTCTGCGCGAACCGCTCGGCCTTCTCGACGAGCTCCGCGGAGATCCGGAACCCGTGGTTGTCGCCGCGGTAGCTCGCCCTGGCGGGACGTGGCCGGTCGAACGGCAGCGTGACCGGCCGGGACACGCCCGTCAGCTCCCGCCGCCAGTAGTCGAGCTGGGTCGAGAAGACGCTGGCGGGGTCGGACTCGTCACCGAGGAGCTCGCGCTGCCACAGCGCGTAGTCCGAGTACTGCACCGGCAGCTCGGCCCAGTCCGGCGCCGTCCCCGTCACGCGGGCGCGGTAGGCGGCCGAGAGGTCCCCGGTGAACGGGCCCAGCGAGCCGCCGTCGCCCGCGATGTGGTGGATCACCACGACGAGCAGGGCGGCGTCGGGTTCGGGGCGCAGCAGGTAGGCCCGGATCGGCAGGTCGGCCGACAGGTCGAAGCCCTCGCGCGCGGACGTGGCGATGACGCCGCTCACCTGGTCGGGGGGCACGTTGCCCCAGTCCGTCCACGGCGGGGTCAGGTCGGCGGGCTCGACGAGCCGCTGAACCGGCTGCCCGTCCACCTCGTCGTAGACCGTGCGCAGGATCTCGTGGCGTGCCAGCACGTCCAGGAACGCGGCGCGCAGGGCGTCCGGGTCGATCCGCCCGCTCATCCGGATGAGGATCGGAACGTTGTAGGTCGCGGTCCGACCCTCGAACCGGTTGATGAACCACATGCGCGTTTGCGCGTGGGAAAGGGGCAACATCGTCCTGCTACCTTTCGGTCATCCTGCGCAGGGGCTTCCGGACGGAGGTCGAGAGGTCGTTCCAGCGCCGGGCGATCTCGGCGACGGTCGGGGCGGCGAAGATGGTCCGGATCGGGATCTCGACCCCCAGGTCCGACCGGACGCGCGCGGCCAGCCGGGTGGCCAGCAGCGAGTGCCCGCCGAGTGCGAAGAAGTCGTCGTCGACGCCGACGCGTTCCGCGCCGAGGATCTCCGCGAAGAGCCCGCACAGTGCGACCTCCCGCGGTGACTCGGGCGCGCGGTACCTCGCGCTGCTCGCCTCGGGACGCGGCAGCCGGGCGCGGTCGAGCTTCTTGTTGGCTGTCAACGGAATCGCGGGCAGTGCGACCACCGCTGACGGAACCATGTAGTCGGGCAACCGCTCCCGCACGAACAGCTGCAGCTCCCGCGCAGACGGCTCATCTCCCTCCGCCACGACGTACGCGACAAGCCGCTTGTCGCCGGGCTGGTCCTCCCGCACCACGACGACCGCCTCGCCGACCGCCGGGTGCTCGGTGAGCGCGTGCTCGACGTCACCGGGCTCGATCCGGAAGCCCCTGAGCTTGATCTGGAAGTCCGCCCGGCCGAGGAACTCGATCTCCCCCGTCCGCGACCACCGGGCGAGGTCACCGGTGCGGTACATCCGCGAGCCCGGCCGGCCGAACGGGTTGGCCGCGAACCGAGTCGAGGTCAGTCCCGGTTGCCGGTGGTAGCCGCGGGCCAGGCCGTCGCCGGCGATCCACAGGTCGCCGCCGACACCCGGCCCGACGGGACGCAGTGCCTGGTCGAGGATCAGGACCTGCGTGTTGGCGATGGGCGTGCCGATCGACGGCGGCCTGCTCGTCATGACGTCCGCGAGGGTGGACCAGATGGTCGTCTCGGTGGGCCCGTACAGGTTGACGACCTGCGCGGCGTTGGCGCAGAGGCTCTCGGCGAGCGGCCGGGGCAGCGCCTCCCCACCGGTCAGGACCCGCAGCCCGGCGAGGCGCCGCACGTCGTGCGTCGCGAGCATCTGCCACAGCGCCGGGGTGGCCTGCACGACCGTGACGCCCGCCCGTTCGACGAGGTCGAGCATCGCCTGCGGGTTGGCGACGTGGTCCCGGTCGGCGAGCACCACGCGCGCCCCGGTCGTGAGCGGCAGGAACAGTTCGAGCGCCGCGATGTCGAACGCGACGGTGGTGACGGCGGCGAAGCGGTCGTCCGCCGACAGCCGGAGGGTTCGCTGCATGCTCGCGAGGAAGTTGGTCAGGGCGCTGTGCCCGATGACCACGCCCTTGGGTGTGCCGGTCGAGCCGGAGGTGTAGATGGTGTAGGCGGCCTGGTCGGGCGCGATGGTGACGGCCGGGTCGTGCGCCGGTTGGCGTGCCAGGTCGGTCCGGTCCAGCAGGACCTGGTCCAGCACCAGGGAGGCCTCGCAGTCGTCGATCACGGACCGCACCCGCGCGGCGGGGTGGTCCGGGTCCACGGGCACGTAGCAGCCGCCCGCCTTGCCCACCGCCAACAACGCTGCCACCAGGTCGGCCGAGCGCGGCAGCAGGACGACCACCCGGCTCTCGGGGCCGACGCCCTCCGCGATCAGCCAGTGCGCCAGGCGGTTGGCCCGCTCGTTCAGCTCGGCGAAGGTGAGGCGCTGCTCGCCGGACTCGATCGCGATCGCGTCCGGAGTTGCCGCCGCCTGCCGTGCGAACTGCTCCGGCACGGACACGAACGGCACGTCGAGAGCGGTGTCGTTCCAGTCGTGGACCACCAGCTGCCGCTCGGCGTCGGAGAGCACGTCGATCGCGGCGACGAGGGACCGCGCGTCGGCCGCGAACTGCCGCAGCACCCTCGTCAGACGTTCCGCGATCTCCTGAGCGGTCTCCGCGTCGAGTGCGTCCGGCTGGTACTGGAGGGTCAGGCTCAGCAGCGGATCCGCCGCGGCGAGCACGGAGAGCGGGTAGTGGGTCGGCGCGAACGGCCGGATCCCGGTGACGGTCAGCTCGGCCGACGCGCTCGCCCGCGACAGGGCGGCCCTGTCGACGGGGAACGACTCGAAGATCACCATGGTGTCGAAGAGCGTGGTGAGCCCGGTCGCCACCTGGATGTCGCCGAGCCCGACGTGGTAGTGGTCCAGCGTCCTGGCCTGCGCGTCCTGGACCGACCGGAACACGCCTTCGAGGCTGTCGGCCGGCGCGCACCGCACCCGCACTGGCACGGTGTTGGTGAACATGCCGACGACGTTGTGCGCGTCCGGGAGCTCGGGCGGGCGCACGGTGACCGAGCTGCCGAACAGCACGTCGGAGCTCCCGGTCAGCTGCGCGAGCACGACCGCCCACGCGCCCTGCACCAGCACGTTGGGTGTGATGCCGCACGCCGTTGCCTGCCGCACCACCGATGCCGCTTCTTGACGCGTGAGCTGGACGTCGACCTGACCGACCTCGGTAGAAATCTCGTCGGCACTCGCGGAGGTGACTCCTGCGGCGAGCAGCGTCGGCTGCGTCACGCCGGACAGCTCCTCGGCCCAGACGCCGACACCGGCGTCCTGCCGCGACTGCCAGCGCAGGAACTCGCGGTAGCCGTTCTGGACGGGTTCGACGGCCCCGCCGGCGTACACCCGCATCAGCTCCTGCTCGATGAGCGGCAGCGACCAGCCGTCGAACAGCACGTGGTGCGCGGTCAGCGCGAGCTCGGCCCGCGTCGGGGACAGGGTGATCAGGGTGAACCGCAGCAGCGGCGCGGCATCCGGGTCGAACCGGGCCTCCCGCTCCCCCACCAGCACCTCCTCAAGACGTTCCGAGGCGTCCTGGCGGCCGGTGAGGTCGAGATGCCGGAAGGGCACCTCGACGCCGTCCACGACCACCTGCACCGGGTCGCCGGTGGACTTCGCGACGAAGGCCACCCGCAGGTTGGGGTGCCGGTCCAGCAGGGCCTGGGCGGCGGCTTGCAGCCGCGTCGCGTCCACCGGCCCGTTGATCCGGAACACGAACTGGGTCTGGTAGGACGCGGAAGCGCTGTCTCCCAACATGCTGTGGAAGAGCAGCCCGTGCTGCAGCGGCGTCAGCGGCCAGACGTCGCCGACGCGGCCGAAGCGGCTCTGCCAGCTGTCGAGGTCCTGCTGGCGAACGTCCACCAACGGCACGTCGGACGGGGTCAGTCCACTCGCACCCGCGGTGGCCTGGGCGCAAAGGCCGCGCAGAGCCGTCTGCCAGGCCTCGGCGATCTGCCGAACGTCCTCGGTGGACAGCACTCCGGTGGCGAACGTGAACAGCGCCTGCAACTGCTCGCCGGCGACGAGGGAGTTGAGCTCCAGTGCCGACAACAGCGGCATCTCCGGATCCAGCAACGCCTGCAGCTCGGGGAACTCCGGGGCCGGCGCCCACGGCGTGTCGGTGCGGGAGCTCTCGAACCGGCCGAGGTAGTTGAACCCCACCTCGTCGGCCGGGTGGTCGCGCAGGACCGCCGCGGTCTCGGAGTTGCAGTACCGCAGGAGCGTGTAGCCGATGCCCTGGTCGGGCAGAACGCGCCGGGACTGCTTGACCACCCTGAGCGCGGCCGCCACGTCGGCGACGTCGACGCCGGAGAGGTCGAAGCGAACCGGGTGAACGGTGGTGAACCACCCGACGGTCCGGGTGAGGTCGGCGCCGGGGACGAGCTCTTCCTGGCGTCCGTGGCCTTCCAGCCGCACCACCGTTTCCGCGCTCTTGCGGCGTTGTGCCAGTGCCAGAACGAGAGCGGTCAGCAGCACATCGTCCACGCCGCAACGGAATGCGGCGGGTACCGACGTGAGCAGGGCCTGGCTCAGGTCCTCCGGCACCTCGACCCGCAGCGTCTCCGCCGTCGCGACGAGGTCGGTCCTCGGGTCGAGAGGCCGGGTTCCCACCGGATCGGCGGGCCGGTCGACGATCCCGCGCCAGAGGTCCAGCTCGGCCACGCGCTCGGGCCGTGCGGCGTCGGCGGCGAGCTCGTCCAGCCACCGCCGCAGCGAGGTGCCCACCGGAGCGAGAGCCGGGGTCTTCCCGGCCCGGATCTGCTCCGCGGCCTCGGCGAGGTCCGGGAGGAGCACCCGCCACGAGACCCCGTCCACGACGAGGTGGTTGGCCGCGACGAGCAGCCGGCCCTGACCGGCGGGCGGGTCGAACCAGACGAGGCGGAGCATCCGCCCGGCCGAGGCGTCGATCTCGGCGAGTGCTTTCGCCGCTTCGGTTTCCAGCAGTGCCTGCCACGAGGGTCCGTTCCAGTCCCCGTCGCACGGCACCCTCCGGACGATCCCGTCCACCGCACCCGGCGGCTCGATCACCAGCGAGTCCCCGGCGAGGCGGGAGCGCAGCACGTCGTGCCGGTCGAGCACTGCCCGCACCGTCTCGTGGAGCAGGTCGGAGGTCATGCCCGCAGGCACGGTCAGCACCAGCCACTGGGCGGTCCGGTCGAGGCCGGGTCCGCGCTCGGCGAAGAGCCTTGCCATGGGCGGCAACGGAATCGGCCCGTACTGGCCGTCGTCGGCCTGAGCGACCACCGCGACGTCGTCGGTCCGGGTGGCCGCGGCTGCCAGCGTCGCGACGGTGCGGCATTCGAAGACGGTGCGCGCGGTGACCACGAGCCCCTTGGCCCGGGCCAGCGCCACCACCCGCATCGCCGAGATGCTGTCCCCGCCCAGGGCGAAGAAGTCGTCGTCCACGCCGATGCGGCCCGCTCCCAGCACCTCGGCGAAGACCTCGGCCAGGTCCCGTTCCTGCGCGGTCCGCGCAGCCCGGTGGGTCCGCCGGGTGATCTGGGGTTCGGGCAGCGCCGCGCGGTCACGCTTGCCGTCCGCCGTCAGCGGCAGGGTGTCGAGCACCATGAAGTGCGCGGGCACGAGGTGTTCCGGCAGCGCGGCGGCGGCGAAGCGGCGCAGCTCGACCACGTCCAGCCCGGCGCTGAAGTCCACGTCCTCGCCCGCGGCGCCCAGCCGGCCCGCCGTCGCGGGGACGACGTGGGCGATCAGCTGGGTGGCCCCGTCGGGGCCTGTGGGGCGGGCGACGACGGCGGCCTGGGCGACTCCCTCGTGGCCCGTGAGGAGGGACTCGACCTGGTGGGGATCGGCCGAGAAGCCGCGAACCAGCACCCGCTGATCGGCACGGCCGACGTACTCGAGATCCCCGCTGGAGTTCCACCGGGCCAGGTCGCCCGTGCGGACCATGCGCGACCCCGCGGGGCCGAAGGGGCATGCGACGAAGTGGTCCGCGGTCGGGCGGTCCAGGTAGCCCCTGGCCACGCCCGCGCCCACGACGTAGAGCTCGCCCGCCACCCCAAGCGGGGTCGGCTGGAGTCTGCTGTCCAGCACGAGAACCTCGGTGTTGCGAGCAGGACGGCCGATCGGTGCGGCGGGCGGCCCCGCCAGGTACTCCCAGGACATGACAGCCGACGTCGTCTCGGTGACGCCGTAGAGGCTGTGCACCGGCACGCCGGAGATCTCGCGGAACCGTGCCGCCAAGCCCGCCGGCAGCACCTCACCACCGCACAGGAGGCGGCTGAGGCCCTTGCAGTCGGTGGCGGCGGCCTCGTCCCGCACGAGCTCGGCGAGCACGGACGGAACGAGGTGGGCGGTGGTCGCCCCGGTCCGCCGCACCGCCGCGGCGAACGCGATCGCGTCCCGGTGGACGTCCTCCGTCGTCATGACGACCGCGGCACCGGCGATCAAGGGCCAGAAGATCTCCCACACGGAGGCGGAGAGCGAGGACGGCGCCTTGTGCAGCACCCGGTCGGTCTCGTCCAGCCGGAACCGCTCCTGCATCGACAGCAGCCCGTTCACGAGCCCGGCGTGGGTGATCACGACGCCCTGGCGCAGGTACGCGGCGTCCTCGCCGGACCAGTGCTCCGGCAGTGGCGCGCCGGCGTCCTCCGATCCGGTCGCGCGCTCGATGACGCTCGCCTCCCACCGCGGCTGCGCGCCGTCGAGCGGGGTGATGCCCACCGCGTCGGTGCCGACGACGGTGAGCAGCAACGCGGGTCGTGCCTCGGTCAGCATCGCCTCGACGCGGTTCGCCGGGCAGTTCGGGTCGATCGGCAGGACGGCGGCACCGGCCTTGAGGACCGCGGTCACCGCGACCACCAGTGCGGTCGAGCGGGGCAGCGACACCGCGACGAAGCGCTCCGGCCCCGCGCCGAGTGCGACGAGCCTGCGGGCGAGGCGGTCTGCCCTCGCCGAGAGTTCGCCGTAGGTGAGGACGGTGTCGTCGTGGACGACGGCGACCGCCTCCGGAGTGTTGGCGGCCTGCCGGTCGATCAGGGCGGGCACCGTCAGGCCGTCCGCGTCGGCGACCGGGCCGGTGCCGCGCGCGAGGAGCGCGGCGCGTTCCTCCTCCTCGACGGCACTGACGTGCCGGACCTGCGCACGAGGATCGGCCAGGGCGCCGCGGACGAAGGTCACGAACCGTTCGGCGAGCCCGCCGAGGTCCTCGCGGCTGTACATGGTCGCGGGCGCGTCGAAGCGGAAGTACAGGTCGCTGTCCGCGCCGCCGTCGCCGAACGCGGCGATCCTGATGTCGTCGGTCTGGCCGAGCGTGCCGCCGACGAAACGCCCGGTGGCGCCCGCGAGGTCGAGCTCCCGCAGGAAGGAGACGACGCTGATGAGGGGACCGAACGGGCTGCGGACGTCACCCGCGTGACCGATCGCGCGCTTGATCAGTGAGACGTTGTGCTCGGCGTGCTGCAGGACCCGCATCCGCTCCGCGCGCACCAGCCCCGCCAGTGCGACGAGGTCGGCGGAGGGCGGCACGTCCACCGCCATCGGCAGGGCGTTGGAGTACAGGCCCAGGGCCTGCCGGATCTTGCCGCTGCGGTAGTTGACGCTGAAGGACAGCAACGGCTTCGGGAGGTCGCACCAGCGCTGCAGGAACGCCGCCGTGGCCGCGGTGAGCAGGTCGGGGACCGCCACGCCGGTCGAGCCGGCGGCCTCCTGCCACCGGGCGACCTCGCTCGCCGCAACCCTGGCCGTGTAGCTCGCCGCACCCAGCGGTGCGGTCAGGCAGTCCCAGAACCCGGCGTCGTCCGCGCCGTCGGCCACCCTGGACGTGGTTGCGGCCCGCACGCCGGTCGGCAGCCGGGCCGCCCTGCCGTCGCCCGTGACGTAGTCCCGCCAGAAGTCCTCCGCCTCCGCGAACTCCCCTGACGACCGGTACTCCGCCTCCCGCTCGGCGTCGATCCCCGGCGGGGTCCTCGGCCGTTCCGGCACCGGTGAGCCGGTGCGCAGGGCCCGGTAGACCTCCGCGATGCGTTGGGAGAGCAGGGCGAAGACGCCGAACCCGTCCGTCACCACGTGGTGCAGGATCAGGCAGACGAGGTGGTGCCCGTCGCCCAGCCGCACGGACCCGATCCGGAACAACAGGTCGGCACCGAGGTCGAACGGACGGCGGACCTCCTCGGCGAGGAACTCACGCGCCGCGAGCGCGGGGTCGGCCACGTCGCTCACGTCGACGTGGAAAGGCTCCCATTCGCCCAGGTCCCTGCGGAACAGACGCAGTTCTTCGCCTTCACGGCGGAAATTGACCAGAAGAGGATCCGACTCGCCGAGCGTCAGCCGGAACGCGTCGTCGAGAACGCGCAGATCCAACTCACCCCGGACGACCCAGATGGTCGTGGTGTTGTTGGGCACCTCGGGCGCGAGATTCTGTTCCAGCCACATCGCCTCTTGCGCCGAGGACACAGCGATAGAACTCATGCGGACTCCCCCGAGGAAAAGCGAACGAACTCGATACTATGTCGGGTGTTTCGCGTCCCAGGGCGGCGTGAAAGATGCACGCAAGAACCTGCCGGACGCAGCGGAAACCCGGTGGCCGGCGCTGTCAGCCGAGCTGCAACGGCGAGGTGTCGACCGTCGTTCCACCCGTGCTGGTGCGGACCACCTCGGCGACGGTTATCTCGTAGAACGAATACCATTTCTCGCGGCCCTTCTGCTTCGCCGCGAGGTGCGCCTCGTCGCGCCGCCACTTCTCCAGGGTCTCCGCGTTCTGCCAGCGGATGATCGCGAGCCGTTCACCGTCGTCGCTGGCGTACTCCAGGAAGTCCTGCGGGTCGTCGGAGGTGATGGCGCGGACCCGTTCCCACATGGCCTTGTCGGCGGCGAGATAGTCCTCGTCCGCGTCCCCGGAGAGGCGGGACCGGAAGACGATGATGAACATCAGGATTCCTTTGTGATCGAATCGGCGGCGCCGGGCACGCAGGCGCGCAAGGTGCTCGCCGGTGCCGAGACGAGTTCCGGGCCGTGAATGCCGAGCAGCTCCTCGACCAGGCTTTCGAGCACCAGGTCGTTGTTCAGCAGGGTCGCGTAGCTCTCCTCGGTGAACGCGCATTGCTCGTACAGCGGCACGAAACGGTCCGGGAAGAGTTCGAAAAGCCGTTCGCGCAAGGCTTCCTTGGCGAGCGCGGCCGCTTTGTCCTGCGGCGGTGTGGACATGGTGTGGTAGTGCTGCTGCGAAAGGGCGGAGATCGCTTTCGCCTCCTCGACACGCGACTTCTCGTAAACCGCGAGTGCCGATTCCGTGTCATCGGTGCCGTCGAGGCATTCGGCGAGGGTGCGGACGTCCTCGAAGCCGCAGTTCATGCCGTGGCCCATGAACGGCGCCATCGCGTGGCAGGCGTCGCCGAGCAGCGCGAGCTTGTCCTGCCAGACCCACCGATCGCAGCTCGCGATCGTGATCGTCGAGACGGACTTCGTCGCGAGCTGGCCGGCGAGATCCCCGATCGCGGCGGCGGGTTCCGGGAAGTGGGTGGTGAACATGCCGAACAGGTCCCCGCCGCCGGCGGCGTAGGAGGGCGGCGGTCCGTCGAGACGCAGGAACAGCGAGCCGGCGAAGTGCCCGGACGGCAGCGGAAAGGCGCCGAAGAACCCATCACCGGTCGGCCAGTAGTGCATTGTGAACGGATCCAGCCAGCCGCCCGGCACGTCGATCTCCTGGTACGCCATTTCGAGCGTGCGCACCTCTTCTCGTGCGCCGCGCGCGACCAGCGCCGCGCGGGCGGTGGAATGCGCGCCGTCACAGCCGAGCACGAGACGGCACGTCAGCGTTTGCCTGCCGGCCGGACCGTCGACGACCACCGCCGGCTCGTCCAGGTCCACCTCGCGCACCTGCTGGTCGAAGCACAGGCGGACGCCGGGCGTCGCCTCGGCGGCGTCGAGCAGCAGCCGGTGCAGGCGTGCGCGCTCGACCGACCAGATCGGCCGCCGGTCCCGGCTGTACGGGGTGACGTGCGAGCTGCCGTCGGTGAGGTGGGCGCAGCGGCCGTGGATGGGCACGCAGATCGACCGCACCGGGCCTTCGAGTCCCACCTCCGCCAGCGCGCGCCAGCCGCGGGTCGACAGCATGACCGTGATCGAGCGTCCCACCGCGCCGAGCCGCGACCGCGGGTCCGGCCTCTTCTCCAGCACCGTCACGGAACCGAACCGGGGAGCCAGGTACATCGCGGCGACGAGACCCACCGGGCCACCGCCGATGATCACAATTCCGGAGTCGTTCATGTCCCTCACCGCAGCTCCGCCAGCACCGCTGCGCCCGCTTGCCTGGTGCTCAGCGACCCGCCGAGGTCGGGGGTCACCCGGTCGTGCTCGATCGCGGCCGCCACGGCCGCGCGCACGGCCTCTGCCTCACGGGCGTGGCCGAGGTGCTCGACCAGCAGCGCGACCGAGAGGACCGCGGCGAACGGGTTGGCGACGCCGGTTCCCGCGATGTCGGGCGCACTGCCGTGCACCGGTTCGAACAGGCCCTGCCCGGTGGCGGCGTTGAGGTTCGCCGACGCCGCGACGCCCAGGCCGCCGGCGAGCCCGGCCGTGAGATCGCTGAGGATGTCGCCGTTGGAGTTGTTCGTGACGATGACGTCGAAGGCCGTCGGGTCGGTCACCAGCCTCATCGCCGCGGTGTCCACGTAGAGGTGGGTCGTGTCGATGTGCGGATGCCGTTCAACCGCCTCCCGCCAGCAGCGCTGCCACAGCGTCCCGCCGTGGCGGACGGCGTTCGCCTTGTCCACGACGCACACGGAGGTGCGCGCGACGGAGAAGGCGAAGTCCAGGATGCGCGACACGCCCCGGTAGCTGCTGACGTCGAGGTCGAACGCGACCTCCTGCGACGACCCCGCGGACAGGTTGCCGCCCGCACCGCTGTAGAGCCCTTCGGTGTTCTCCCGCACGATCACGCAGTCGATGCCGCGCTTTGTCTTGTCCCGCAACGGACTCAGCTTGTCGTGCCACAGCCGGATCGGCCGGTAGTTGGCGTACAGGTCCAGTTCGACGCGCAGCGTGGTGAGCACCTCGCGCACGTACGGGGTGTCGCCCAGCCTCGGGTCGCCGACCGCGCCGAGCAGTGTCGCCGCGCTGCCCCGGACCCGGTCCAGGTCCGCCTCGGTCAGCGCACGCCCAGTGCTGACATAGGTTTCCGCGTTCACGTGGTCGAGGACGTCGAGCTTCACGTCGAGCCCGAGGAACGCGAGAAGCTCCAGCGCGGGCTCGATCACCTCGGGGCCGATGCCGTCCCCCGGTACGACGGAGATCGTGCGCATCAGCTCTGGTGCGCCTTCGTCGCCGACGTCCGCAGCAGCACACCGAGCTCCCGGGCCGTGGGGTTCAGCACCACGTCTTCCACCGACACCGGCCGTCCGGCCTTGCGGGTCAGCTGGCGCGCCGCCACGGCCGCCAGCAACGAGTCACCGCCGAGCAGGAAGAAGTTGTCGTCTGGCGCGCACGAGTCGCGGTCCAGCACCTCGGACAGGGTCGCGGCCGCCAGCGCGACGAGGTGGTCCCCGCCGCTCGCGGTCACGGAGTCCGGGTGCGGCAGCGCCTGGCGGTCGATCTTGTCGCTCCGGTTGCGCGGCAACCGTTCCATCCGCACGAACGCCACCGGCACCATGTACGGCGGGAGCGCGTCGGACAGCGTCCGCCGCAGCTCGGTGTCGGCGACGGGCACGTCCGTCACCACGTACCCGACCAGCTGGGCCCGTCCCGACGAGGTCTCGACCGCCTTGGCCGCGGCCTCGCGGATGCCGGGGCAGTGCAGCAGTGCCTGCTCCACCTCGGCCATCTCGACCCGCATGCCGTTGATCTTCACCTGCTCGTCGGCGCGTCCGCAGTGCTCGATGGCCCCGTCCGGGCGGACGCGGACCAGGTCTCCGGTGCGGTAGACGCGCGAACCCGGTACCACCGCGTGCGGGTCGGGCAGGAACTTCTCCGCGGTCGCGCCCGGCGACAGGTACCCGATGGCCAGCTGGCGGCCGCCGACGACCAGTTCGCCCACCTCGCCGGGGGCGACCGGCCGGTCGTCCGCGTCGACCACCCGCCAGGTCGCGTCCGGCCACACGCGTCCGATGGGCGGCGTTCCCGCCCGGTCCGCCGCACTGGCCGTGGCCGACGTGATGCGCTGATCCCACGGCAGCATCGACGAGGTGACGATGTTGACCTCGACCGCGCCGTACCAGTTGGCGATCTCGAAGGGCAGGTCCTGCCTGCCCCACTCGCGCACCCGGTCGCTGCCGGTGAGCATCAGCCGCAGTGCGGAGGGCGGCCAGTCGAGCCGCGCCAGCGCCTCGGCGAGCGGGGCGACCGCGAAGAACTGCGTGATCCGTTCCTCGCGGATCCAGGCCGCGAGCTCGGCGGGCGCCGTGATGGTCTCCTGGGACGGCACCGACAGATGCGCGCCCGCCGCGAGGAACGGCCAGATCACCGTGCTGACGGAGACGCAGGTGTGCGAGGGGAACAACCAGGCTCCGCGCTCGTCGGCGTCGATCCCGTGCACGCTCTGCTGCGACTCGCACGCGAACGCCCAGGTGCGGTGCGGCACCAGCGCCAGCTTGGGTTCCCCGGTCGAGCCGGACGTCTGGACCAGGCACGCGGCGTCCTCCGGCCCGACCTCCGGGAAGTCGACCACGTCCGCACCGGCGTCGCCGACGAACCGTCCGTCGACGTCCAGCCGGCACACGGTCCCGTCGAACTTCGGCTCCGCGCTGTCCTCGTGCGTGATCCAGGCGACCGGCCGCGCCCTGTCGACGAACCCCTTGAGCCACTGCTCCGGGCCCGCGAGATCCAGCATCAGCGCGGTGCCGCCGGCCCGTGACACGGCCAGCAACGTCACCACGAGCGCCACGCCGCGCTGCAGGTGCACCGCCACCGCGTCACCTCTGCGCACGCCCCGCCGGACCAGGACGGCGGCCAGCTCCTCGGCACGGTCGATCAGCCGGCCGTAGGTGATGCTCGTCCACTGGTCGGTCACCGCGGTGCGGTCCGGGACCTCGCGGGCGCGGTCGGCGACGATCCGGTGCACGGGAACGAAACCGTCCCGTTGGTCCAGCTGCTTGCGCACGCTGAGCGGACGCACGTCGGTCCAGACCCGGTCGACGTGGTCACGGCAGGCGTCCTTGCTGCCGCGCGTTCCCTCCACGTGCCACCCGGCGGGCAAAGCCTTGTCACTGCGCCAGATCGAGTACTGCTCCTCGTCGTTGAGCACCACCAGGTACTCGTGGGAGCCCTCACTCTCGACCATCAGTGCCCTCCGTATCCGCCGTGGTGCCTTCGCCGAGGTCGTGGCCGGACGCTACAACCGCCCCACCAGCCGCCGAGGGGGTGCGAAATATTCGGGAAAGAGACCGGGGACGGCCGCGGTTCCCCTTGACGGACAAGTGAAAGAACCAGCCGTGCGGCCTCTGCCGCGGTGTTACCAATCGGCGAACTTGCCCACACACCAACGTTTCTCGCATCCGGCCGCCCTGGAGACGCCATGACAGAGCTCACCCCGCCCCTGGACGCCCTGGCGCGGATCGTCGGGCCGGAGAACGTGCTGTCCGAGCCGGACCGGCCGAACACCGGCATGTTCCGGACCCGCCGGATTCGCGGCGTCGTCCGACCGGCCACAGTGGACGAGGCGCGGCAGGTCGTCGCGACGCCGGGCGCCGGACCGCTGCACGCGATCAGCACGGGCCGCAACTGGGGCCTCGGTTCGCACCACGCGCCGCAGGACGACGCGGTCCTGCTCGACCTGGGCCGGCTCGCGGCCGTGCGGGAGATCGACCTCACCGCGGGGTGGGCGGTCGTCGAACCCGGTGTGACGCAAGGAATGCTGTCGGAGCTGCTGGACGGCACCGAACGGATGGTGAACGTGACGGTGTCGGCGGCGGAGACCAGCGTGCTGGGCAACGCGCTGGACCGCGGCTCCGGCCTGCGCCACCAGCGGGTCCACGACCTGGCGGGCCTGGAGGTCGTGCTTCCCGACGGCGAGCTCGTGCGCGTCGGCTGGTGGCCGGACCGGGAGAAGGCGACACCGGTGTACCCGCACGGTCTCGGCCCGTCGTTGTTGCAGTTGTTCGTGCAGTCGAGCTTCGGCGTGGTCACGGCCGCCGCGATCCGCCTCCTGCCCAGGCCTGAAGCGTTGCGGGTGATCAGGATGGCGTTCGAGCCGGACGTGCTCGACCACGCCGCAGACGCGTTGCGGCGCTGGGTCCACCAGGGCCTGGTCCGCGGGGTGCCGAAGATCTTCGACCAGATCACCTCCCGCCCGTACGGCGGCGATCCCGGGAAGTACCTGGTGCACGTCTGCGTGGACGGCACCACCGAGTCCGTCGCCGCGCTGGTGCGGGTGATCACTGCCGAGGCCCGCGCCACCGGGTTGTTCTCCGGCATCTCGCACACCGAGGCCACCGAACCCGCGCATCCCAACCACGAGACCGCGGTGCTCGTGGAACGCGGCTACGCGGGTGATCCCGACGTCCGCAACACGGTGTTCGAGGCCAAGACCGGCCACGCGCCCGCCGAGGTGGACGAGAAGATCGGCCTGGCGTCGTTCCTGCCGCTGATCCCGTTCAACGGCAAGAAGATCGCGCTGGCCGACCGGCTGCTGCGCGAGGTCTCCGAGCAGACAGGCGTGCGCGCGGCCACGACGTTGCACGTCCTCGACCAGGACGTCGTCGAAAGCGTTGTCGGACTGCGGTTCGACCGCGACGACGAGGCCGGCGTGGCGGCAGCGCACCGTGCGCTCGACCTGCTGTACCAACGGTTCACCGCGGCCGGGTTCATCCCCTACCGGCTGGACGTCGACCACGCCGACTGGCGCGAACGACTGCACACCGACCCCGCAGCAACCGCACTCACCCGGCGACTCAAGAACTTCCTCGACCCCGACGGCACGATCGTCCACGGCCGCTACCACTGACCTCGACCCAAGACGGCGAGAGCCCCCGCCCAGCCGGGCGGGGGCTCTCGGGCTCTCACGCCCGTGGCGCGGTGATCTCGTAGAAGGCGAACCGGAACTCGACGTTCGGCTGGTAGTAGACCCGTTCGCAGGTCAGGCCGGCGGCCTCGATGACGTCCAGCCAGGCGTCGCGGTCGCGCGGGAACCCCTGCTTGGTGAGCACGTGCATCAGGTAGTACTCGGCGTCACCGGTGTTGACGCGCAGGTCCGGTTCCGCGAGCAGGAGCACCCGGTCGGGCCGCTCCGCGAGCAGCGTGCGGTACCGCAGCAGGTGGTCCACGACGGCCTGCCTGCCCTTGCGGAACTCCTCGTGCAGCGCGCCGACGGCGAGGAAGAAGTCGCAGTCGGTCGCCTCGGCGGGCCAGGAGTCCGGCGCGAAGGCGTCACCGACCACAAAGGACACCCGGTCGGCCAGGTTCCGTTCGGCGACCCGCTTCTCGGCGAACCGGATCGCGTCCGGTGCGATGTCGATGCCGACCGCGCGGAACTTCGGATCGGTCTCGGCCATGTGCAGCACCAGGCCGCCGGAGCCGCATCCCATGTCCAGCACCGAATGCGCGCCGCGCTGACGCATCAGGTCGCGCAGCAGGTTGGACAGGAAGCTGATGGTCATCAGCTCGCACCGGCGGCCCAGGGACTCGCCGTCGCGCACCACGTCGGTGCCGTAGTCGACCGTGCCCGTGAGCAGACCGCCGAGGTTGGCCAGCACCGAGCCGTAGGACTCGACGTAGAAGCCGAGCAGCGCCGTCGAGACCTCGGCGAGCTGCACCGCGCCCTTCTCGGTCAGCCTCCACCGACCCCCGTCCGGCGTCAGAGCGCTGAGCTCCGCGCCGTCCCAGCTCACGTCGCGGGACTCCACGACGTCGTGGATCTCCAGGTAGCGCAACGTGTTGCGGACCAGGTGCGGCAGCGCACCGTCCGGCACCACGTCCGCGAACGGGGTCCACTGCTCGCTGAGCCGCTCGGCGACACCGGCGCGGGCCGTGCCGACCAACGTGCTGGCGAGCACGTACTGCGCCGCGAGATCGCGCACGCCGGCCTCGGCGATGGGACGCCAGACGCTCTGCACGTCGGGGTCGTTGATCTCGACTGGTTCTGCCTGCTTGGACACTCTCACTCCCAGCGTCGCCTCGTCGCCTCGTTGCCGAGGTGGGTCCTGCCCGTCCATCGTGATGTCCGGCGTCGTCGGCGAGTCCGCGCCTGAAAGATGTCGGTAAGAACGGCCTCAGGTGGATCGCATTCCGACAGAACTGCGCCAGATGCGCCCCCTGCCGCGCCCGTGTTTGTGACGGTGCGGGCACCGGTACGGCTCGCCGCGCTGCCGTGTCCGCGGATTCCCGGAAGGAAGGTCATGTCGATGAGCCCGTCCACGGCCGGCATCACCTCGCTCGACCTCGCCGACCCGAAAACGTTCGTGCACAACGACCCGCACGCGTTCTGGGCGGAGCTGCGCGACCGCGACCCCGTCTTCTGGCACCAGGGCGACGAGAACCGCCCCGGCTTCTGGGTGGTGTCGCGCTACGCCGACGTCGTCGCCTGCTACACCGACGCGGCGAGGCTGAGCTCGGCGCGGGGCACCGTGCTGGACGTGTTGCTGCGCGGCGACGACTCCGCCGGCGGCCGCATGCTCGCGGTCACCGACCGGCCGCGGCACCGGAGCCTGCGCAACGTCATGCTGCGCGCGTTCTCGCCCCGTGTGCTCGGCGACGTCACGGAGCAGGTCGAGCGCCGGACGCGGGAGCTCATCAAGCAGGTCACGCAGACGGGGACCTTCGACTTCGCCACCGAGGTCGCCGAGCACATCCCGATGGGCACGATCTGCGACCTGCTGTCGATCCCGCCGGCCGATCGGCCGGACCTGTTGGGGTGGAACAAGAAAGCCCTGTCCTCCGACGAGGCCGACGCGGACCCGTACGCCGCGCTGGAAGCCCGCAACGAGATCCTGCTCTACTTCACCGACCTGGCAGCGCAACGCCGAGCGCGTCCCGGCGACGACGTGGTCAGCATGATCACCACCGCCACCGTCGACGGCGAGCAGCTGTCCGTCGAGGACGTGGCGCTCAACTGCTACAGCCTGATCATCGGCGGCGACGAGTCCTCCCGCGTGTCGGCGATCTGCGCGGTGAAGGCGTTCGCGGACTTCCCCGGCCAGTGGCGTGCCGTGCGCGACGGCGACGTCGGGATCGACACCGCGGTCGAGGAGGTGCTGCGGTGGGCCACACCCGCGCTGCACTTCGCGCGCACCGCCACCGCGGACCTGGAGCTGGGAGGCCGGCGGGTGCGGGCGGGCGACATCGTGTCCCTGTGGAACATCTCCGCCAACTTCGACGAACGGCAGTTCGACACGCCGCTGGAGTTCCGGGTGGCACGCGACCCGAACAGGCACGTGTCGTTCGGCCACGGTCCTCACTTCTGCCTCGGCGCCCACCTCGGACGGGCCGAGCTGCGAGCGCTGCTGACCGCGCTGGTGGACACGGTGTCGGACATCGAGCTGGCCGGGCCTCCCCAGCGCATCTACTCGAACTTCCTCAACGGCCACAGCAGCCTGCCCGTCACGTTCACCGGCCGCTGAGCAGTGACCACATCCCTTGTCGAGAGGACGGAGTGAGCCGGTGCCCACCGTTCCGGAACTGTTCGAGTCCATTGTGGACAGAGCGGGTGACGCGCCCGCTGTGGTGTTCGGCGACCTCGTCGTGACCTACCCCGAGCTCAACGCCCGCGCCAACCGGTTGGCGCGGGTGCTGGTCGAGCGCGGGGTCGGCCCGGACACCGCGGTGGCGGTGGCGTTGCCGAAGTGCGACGAGCTGGTGGTCGTGCTGCTGGCGGTGCTCAAGGCCGGTGGCGCCTACCTGCCACTGGACCCGCAGTACCCCGCCCCACGCCTGGCGCACATGGTCGAGGACGCAAGGCCCGTGCTGCTGGTCCGGTCAACAGAGGTGTCGCTGGACCTCGCGGCACTCGTTCCCGAGCTGGTGGTCGACGACCCCGGGGTGCAATGGGAGACCGCGGCGCAGCCCGGCCACGACCTGACCGACGCGTGCCGCAACGCTCCCCTGCGTCCGCAGCACCTGATGTACGTCATCTACACGTCGGGTTCGACCGGGACACCGAAGGGCGTCGCGGTGACGCACACCGGTGTCGCCGACGTCGTGGCCGCCCAGGCCGCGTCCATCGCGCCCCACCCAGGCGACCGCGTGCTCCAGTGGGCGTCCATCAGCTTCGACGCGGCGTTCTGGGACTGGTCCGCGGCTCTGCTGTCCGGGGCCACCCTGGTCGTGGCACCGGCGGAGGAACTCCTGCCGGGTGAGCCGTTGCGCGAGACGTTGCGGCGCCACGCGGTCACCCACGCCGTGCTGCCCCCCGTCGCGTTGAGCGTCACCGACCCCGACGACGTCCTGGTCGGAGGCACCGTGATGTCCACCGGCGACGCGTGCACCCGAGCGCTGGTGGCCAAGTGGGCGCCTGGGCGGCGCATGTTCAACGGCTACGGGCCGACCGAGACCACCGTCGGGTCCACTGTGGCCGGTCCCATCACGGCCGTCGACGAGATCACCATCGGAACTCCGTGGCAAGGCAACAGCGTGCACGTCCTCGACGAGCGCCTGCGTCCCGTCCCGGACGGTCGTGACGGCGAGCTGTACCTGGCCGGCAACGGCCTGGCTCGCGGCTACCTGAACAGGCCGGGACTGACGGCCTCGCGGTTCGTGCCCAACCCCTTCGGCGCACCGGGCAGCCTGCTGTACCGCTCCGGCGACCGCGGGCACCGCCGTGCGGACGGGGAGTTCGTGTTCTCCAGCCGGGGCGACGACCAGGTGAAGATCCGCGGTTTCCGCGTCGAGCTGGGCGAGGTCGAGGCACGGCTGGCGGCCCACGCCTCGGTGGACGTCGCCGCCGCGGTGGTGATCGGCGATCTCGCGGGCGCTCGCCTCGCGGCGTTCGTCAGCGCCGTCGGCGGGGCCGAGGTGTCCGCTGCCGAACTGCGTGCGCACGCGGCGGAAACCCTGCCCGAGCACATGGTGCCGTCATCCGTTCACGTGCTGCCGCAGCTCCCGGTCACCGCCAACGGCAAGATCGATCGCACGGCGTTGCGTGCTCTCGCCGAGTCCGCGGCGGTGCCCGACGAGGCACCCGCCGGTGACGAGGCGAACGACGTGGAGAGCAGGCTTTACCTGATGGTGCGGGAGATCCTGGCGGTGCCGGACGCCAAGGCGAGCGACAACTTCTTCTCGCTCGGCGGTCAGTCGATGCTGGCGACCCGGCTCGCCGGACGGCTTCGCGACGAACTGGGCGTCACCGTGCCGATGAGAGCGGTGTTCGAGTCGGCGACCCTGTCCGAGCTCGCCGCCGTCGTGCGCGCGTCCTGCGAGTCCGTGGGCGCGAAGAGCTGACCGGGAAAGAACCCCGGCCGGGAGCGATCACCGCTCCCGGCCGGAAATGTCTGTCGCGCTGGGGTTTCAGACCGCACCGGCGTTCAAGCGCCTGCGCACGCTGAGCGGACGCACGTCGGTCCAGACCCGCTCGATGTGGTCGAGGCAGACTTCCTCGCTGCCGCGGGTCCCCTCGGGCCGCCAGCCCGCCGGCAACGCCTCGCCGGCGCGCCAGATCGAGTACTGCTCCTCGTCGTTGACCACCACGACGTAGTCGATGTCGGCCATCACGCGTTCTCCGTTCGGTCGGACCCGGCGTGGTCGAGCATGTAGCCCCGGCCCCACACCGTGCGGATCGACAGGTCGAGCGGCAGGAGCCTGCGCCGCAGCCGCATGATGTGCAGGTCGAGCGAGTTCCGGTTGAGCGCCGGCGTGCGGTTCTCGAAGCGCTGCATGAACTCGACGCGGTACACGACCTTGCCGAAGCGCTCGACGAGCAACCGCATCAGTTCCGCCTGCGTGCTGGAGATCGTGAGCGTGTGACGGCCGAAGGTCAGGGTTCCGGTGGAGTCGATCGACGGCGCCCGGCGGCTGTTGAAGCGGTTCTGCAGGGCGCGGACCCGTGTCTGCAGGTCGTCGCACGACACGGGAGGCCGCACCCAGTCTTCGACCGGGTCGTTGCTGATCGGAGGCAGCGCACCTCCCTCGACGACGAGCAGTCTCGGCACTCCGTCCTGTCTGCAGCGGCTTCTCAGCGCCGCCTGCACGGGCCATCTGACGAAAATGACATCGGAGTTCTGGGCACCCACTGACAAATCCTTCCCCCATGCAACGTGCGAGTGCTGTTGTTCGCGGACGCAGGAATTTCGCGTTCGTACCGCAGTCCGCAGGAAGATTTACCGCCCTATTAGTCCGGCATTACCACACCCGGTCGAACGTGTGACGACGCGACCGGGCAGGGGTCATGCGACAGCAAAGTCATCCCGCCCGCCCGAAATGCCCGATGAGAGCACGCCCACGCACCGCGCGTTGTCTATGAACGGAACCTTCATCGACCTGACGTGGATGAAGGTTCCGTTCATCCACATCAGGCTCGTGTGCGGATCTTGATCGAGTCGCCGCCCCTGCACCCAGGCCAGGAACGGCCGAGCGACTTTGCCGGGACCCTGCCGGGCAGGGGTCGTGAAAGAAATCGGACAGAAGTGTTTTCGCGGCGCCTCAGCTGTTCTGGCGCTGGATGCCCTTCTGGGCGAGGTTGCGGATGCCGGGAAGCGTCATCGTCCGGGTCATCATGGTGTTCATCCACACGTGGAAGCGGCTCGGCGGCGCGTAGTAGTAGGTGCCGCGGGCGGCCATCGCCTGCCGCTTGGCGACCTCGGGCCGCAGTCCGGCCTCCCACTCGGTCAGAGCGGCCGGGATGTCGTCGCCGTGCTTCTGCAGGGCCGCACCGAGCTGGTCGCCACCGGCGAGCGCCAGTGACGCTCCGTGCCCCGCGAAGAGCGTGACGCACCAGGCCGCGTCACCGACGAGCACGACCCTGCCGTTGCTCCACTTCGGCGTGATCACCTTGCTGACGCTGTCGAAGTAGACGCCGGACGGGTCCTGCTCGAGCGAGCGGAGCGCGTCGGGCACCCCCGCGGACAGGTCCCCGAAGGCCGCCGTCAACGCGCCCACCGGGCCCTTCTCCAGCTCCTGAGCCGGGTTCTCGGCGCGGTAGGTGAAGAACGCCGACGACCGGCCGGGACCGAGGTTGATGACCGCCGCCGACCGCCCGGGACCGATGAAGCTCACGGCGGACCGCTCCGGGACGTCCGCGATCGGGTGGGCGAGCGGCACCGCCGACACCACGTACGGCATCTCGGCCTGGTGACCCGAGCCGAACCCCGCGGAGCGGGTCGCCGAGTGCACGCCGTCGGCGCCGACGAGCAGGTCCGCGATCTCCGTCGTGCCGTCGCTGAGCGTGACCTTGACCTGCTCACCGTCCTGCTCGATGTCGGTGGCGGTGGTGCCGAAGCGGAACTCCGCGTGGTCACGCGCGGCCTCGTACAGCGCCGTCTCCAGGTCCTGCCGGAACAGGGCCATGGTCCGGGAGCCCATCGCGGCCTCGGCGAAGGCGGCCGGCATGGTGAGCTTCGGCCTGCCGTCCTCCCGCACCAGCACGCTCGTGAACACGCCCAGCGCCTGCTTCGACAGGGCGGGAACCAGCCCGAGCCGCTCGGCGGCGCTGAAGCCGGACCCGAGCAGGCTCAGCATGTAACCGCTGCTGCGCCGAGCCGGAGACCGCTCCAGCACGAGCACGTCCCACCCGTCCATTCCCAGCCGAAGCGCCGTGGCAAGACCGGCAATGCCAGACCCGACAATCACCGCTCGTTTCATCCGCACTCCCCTGACGAGAACTCGGCGCCGCCGTTCGCGTCGCCGAGTCGAATTGTGGTGACGCCGCCCGCGGGGCCAGCGAGGTCTTACCGATCTCTTTCGCGAGCCGCGAAATTCCGGTTCGCAGCACAAACGATGAGGTAAAGCGCGCGGAGGAAGGCGGAAGGATGAGCCGGATGGGGCGACAGGGTTGGCTGCGGACACTGGCTGCGTCGGCGGCACCCACAGTCCGCCTGGTGTGCTTCCCGCACTCCGGGGGTTCGGCGAACGCGTTCCGGGACTGGGCGGGCGCACTTCCGCCCGAGATCGAGCTCGTGGCCGTCCAGTACCCCGGACGCGGCGACCGGCTCGGTGACGATCTCGTGGACGACGTGGCCGCGCTGGCCGGTCACGTGGTCGGGGAGCTGCTCTCCCTGCCTTCGAGCGAGCTCGTGCTGTTCGGGCACAGCCTCGGCGCGATGGTGGCCTACGAGACCGCGGTGCTGCTGCGGGACATGGGCCGGGAGCCGGCGCGGCTGCACGTCTCCTCCTGCCTTCCGCCCGGCGACATGATGAACCGGGACCTGCACCTGGCACCCGACACCGAGTTCTGGGCGGCCCTGTGCGAGCTGGGCGGCATCGACCGGGGGATCGCCGAGAACGCGGAGCTGCGCGACCTCCTGATCCCGGCGCTGCGCGCGGACCTCCGGGCGCACGCGACCTACCGGCCGGGTGCCGAGACCAAGCCGCTGGCCTGCCCGGTGAGCTGCTACCACGGCGAGGGCGACCCGCTGGTGGACGAGGCGCGGCTGCCGGAGTGGGCGGGCGTCACCACGGGCGGCTTCCGGCTGCGCGTGCGACCGGGCGGCCACTTCCACGTGGCCACCGACGTCGCCGCCCTGGTCTCGGAGATCCTGGACCGCGAACCCGTCTGAAGATCATCACCGATACGTTGGGAGCCATGACTTCCGCCATCAGGGATTCGGTCAGGGCCGTCGACGCGGCCGGTGTGCTGGGACTGCTGCGGACCAGGCCGCGACTGCTCGGCCTGGGTGAGCCGGTCCACGGCGAGGACGTGCTGCTCGGGTTGCGCAACGGGCTCTTCCGGCAGCTCGTCGAACAGGAGCACTTCCGGACGATCGCGATCGAGAGCGACTGTCTGCTGGGCTTGATGGTCGACGACTACGTCACCACCGGTGCGGGCACGCTGGACGAGGTCGTGGAACGCGGCTTCAGCCACGCCTGGTTCAACGTGTCCGAGGGCAACCGCGAGCTCGTCCGCTGGATGCGCGAGTACAACGACGGCAGGCCCGCGGCGGAGCAGGTGCGCTTCGCCGGGTTCGAGGGCCCGCTGACGGACTCCGGCGCGGCGAGCCCGCGGCAGGCCCTCATCGCGCTCCACGGCCACCTGGCCGCCCGTCTCGGCCCGGATCTGCTGCCGTGCACCGAGGAGACCCTCGACGGCCTGATCGGCGACGACGACCGGTGGTCCGATCCCGGCGCGCTGATGGACCCGTCGAAGTCTGTCGGGCGAACCCCGGAAGCCGACCGGCTGCGCCAGCTCGCGGGCGACCTCGCGGAGTTGTTCGACGCCAGGACCGCGCACCTGGCCGAGACGTCCACTCCGGACGAGTGGGACCGGGCACGCCTGTACCGCCGTGCCGCCACCGGGGTGCTGGAGTATCACTTCTGGCTGGCCGACACGTCACCGGACCGCGTGGAACGGCTGCTGGGCCTGCGGGAGTCGATGATGGCCGGCAACCTGCTCGCCCTCGCCGAGCGCGGTCCGACGCTGGCGAACGGCCACAACGGTCATCTGCAGCGGGTCACCAGCTCGATGAACATGGGCGAGCAGCTGGTGGAGTGGCCGAGCGCGGGCATGATCCTGAGCGACCGGCTGGGCGAGGAGTACGCGCTGGTGACGACTGCCGTCGGCACGCTCGACCGCCACGGCGTCGACGCACCGCCGTCCGGCACCCTCGAAGGGGTCCTGCACGAGGTCCCGCAGGACCGGTACGTCGTCGACGCGCGGGTGCTGGCCGCCGCCGTCGGAGATCTGTCACTCGTGCACCGCGAGTCGTCCTCGTACCGCTACTCGCCGCTGTCCCCCGTCAACGTCGCGACCAACGACGTGATCGCATACGTGAAAGACGCCGCACCGAACTGACGCGTGGGCCGTTCGGCGGAAAGGTGACGGAAAGCTCCCGCCCGGCATGATCAGGACCGGGAAAACGCCGGTGACCTGGTAGTTCCTGCGGCACCCGCGGCCGGTACCCCTGCCGGACATGTCCGTTTCGGGCCGCGCCGTACCGCTCCGGCCGGTTGTTCTTTTCCTTCAGCTTGCCTTCAGATGACGGTTGTTTCTGCCCAACTTCTTTCAGCACGGTGGTCAACCCTGACAGAGTGACCACCATGGGGGGTGGACGAGGTTCCGAGCGGGATCTCGTCGCCAGGAGCGCACAAGGGGGGTGCGGGACAGGTGAGCCGGCGCTTCAGCAGCGAGGCAGGCGAGCCTGACCGACTCCGTCAGGCCGCCACTGACGGACGGGACCGCGCTCGCGCAACCGGTCAGGAAAAAGATTTGTAACAGCACAGTCGTGCCGTCGTGCGGATGTAGTGTGGGTTATCCCCCGAAGCTCGACGGCGTGTAGCGGTCACGAAATGCGGACGAACCCGGCGGCGCCACAAAGGCGTGCGCACCGGGACCTCGCTCGTTGTTTTGATGACCGATGAAACAAAAACTGGGAGGCACGCTATGAACCACGATCCATTCGCCAACGGGCACAGAGACGAGTTGACAGCCAGGCAACAGCTCTCGTAGCCACGTATGGGGGAGGGATTTACTCGTGGGGGTTCGCAACACCGACGTCATCTTCGTCAGGTGGCCGGCACAGGCGGATCTGAGAAGCCGCTGCCAGAGCGAAGGAATACCTCGGCTGCTTGTCGTAGAGGGAGGCGCGGTGCCTCCGGTGAGCAACGACCCGACTGAGGACTGGGTACGACCTCCGATCTCGAAAGACGATCTGGAGGCGCGTGTCAAGGCCTTGCAGAACCGGTTCGACAGCCGCCAGGTGCCGATTCTCGACTCGTCGGGAACCCTGAGTTACGGAAGTCGCTCGATCACCATTTCGACCACTCAGACGGAGCTCATGGCCCTTCTGGTGGAACGCTTCGGCGAAGTGGTGTACCGCAACGAGTTCACCCATTGCCTGGCCGTGCGGGTACCCGCGCTGACCAGGAACTCACTCGACCTGCACATCATGCGGTTGCGTCGACGGCTGC
Source organism: Lentzea alba (assembly GCF_047445655.1). Taxonomy (GTDB): domain Bacteria; phylum Actinomycetota; class Actinomycetes; order Mycobacteriales; family Pseudonocardiaceae; genus Lentzea; species Lentzea alba_A. Next base: position 55,384 of record NZ_JAJAEG010000033.1, on the reverse strand, counting down.
TGCCGATCGACCTGTCCATCCGCACGGTGTGGGGCCGGGGCTACATGCTGCAGGCCACGGACTCTTGACCAGGAGCCGGTGGAGAGGTGTCCGGTCACGTGCCGCACGTGCCGGACGGGCGG
>NZ_JAJAEG010000033.1:0-55119 GCF_047445655.1 Lentzea alba | reverse complement strand
CCCCCCCCCCCCCGGCCGCTTTTTGCCCCGCCGCAGGTCAGGCGGGGTCTATCTCTCGATCGACTGGCCCCGCACCCGGCGCAGCGTCGGAAACGGCATGGTGACCCGCCGGGCCAGGAAGTCGACACCGCTCGTGCCGCCCGTGCCCTCGTTGCTCCCGACCATCTTCGAGATCAGCGCCAGGTGGGCCACCTTCCAGTGCCAGTAGCCGTTGCCGATCTCCAGCAACGCCTCGGCGACTCGGTGCAGAGCCCCTGCGCCGACGCCCTGCACGCACACGTCCTGAACGGACAGCCCGTGATATTCCACGGCCGCCTCGAACACCTTGTACAGGCTTTCGGGACTCTCGTCGTCGCCGAGCAACCGCGACATCTGCCGGAACTGCGTGGACTGGACCCCGCTCGCCGTTCCCAGGTACGGCCTGAACTCGGCGAAGTACCGGATCGGCAGTTTCTCCAGCACGAGCAGCTGACCGTGCAACAGCCGGAGGATCTCCCCCGTTCTGAGCAGGTACTCCAGGCTCTGTTCGAGATCGCCGACGTCACACGGCGGCAGAAGCGCCTCCGCCGCACAGGTCAGGTCCGTCCCGATTTGTTTCAGCCACAGCTCGCAGGACTGGTGTGCGATGATGAAGAACTGTTCGGCCAGCACCACGGCGCGATTGGCCGTCGGAGGTATCTGCGTTTCCTGCAACGAAAGCAGGGTCTCCATCCGCAGATAGTCCGCATAGGTCAGAGTGCCCAAGCTGCCGCTCCCTCGCTGATGAGCGCACCGGTAAATTGATCACTTCAACAAGGCACGCGTGCTGAATGACCCATGGCCACTCGCGCCGACAAAGTCCGGTCATCCGTGGCGGAATCATGACACGGCCAGAAGACCGCCAATCCGCGATCTTTCGTCTCTCTTACACGGAGAAACCGGTCTTGAGTCCCTGCCGCACGGCCCGCGCCAGCTCGACCGGCTGAGTGCCCGGCAGGTCGTGACCTCCCGACTCCAGCGGCACGACCTGGAACGGCCCGGTGGTGAACGCCGACCACGCGTCGATGTGCGCGCGCTCCATCGTGTGGTCGTCACGACTGAAGACGGCCACCGTCGGAGCCGAGACGGGGTCGACAGATCCGCGCTCGAACAGCGCCAGCTCGTAGGTCTCGATGAGCTCGTAGTCGGCGCGCACGACGGCCTCGTAGATCTCCAGCATCTCCTCGTTGCCGAGGATCTGGGGCGGGAGGTACCCGTCGGTCTCGACCTGGCGCAGGAAGTCCGCCCGCGGCAGGGCCCACGTCGGCTCGCGCCGAATGCTCCCCGGCGCGGGATGGGAGGACACGGCCAGTCCCCGCAGCTGGGCGGGGTCCAGGCGGCGCGCCACCTCGTACGCGATCGCCGAACCGGCGCAGTGGCCGTACAGCACCACCGGCCGGCCGTCCGCGTGGCGGACCAGCTCGTCCGCGAGCTTGTCGGCGAGCTCCGCCATGACCGTCTCCACCGGGTCGCTGAGCCGGGACTCACGACCCGGCAGGCGCACACCGAAGGTGTCGAACTCGTCCGCGAGCTCGGTGCACAGCCGGCGCACCGCGGTCGACCCCGCTCCCGCGTGGGGAAACGCGTACAGCGCACAACTCTTGTTCCCGCCGGGAGAGACACCGACGAACCAACGACTCTTCGTGTTCGTTCCCATGCACCTGAGGAAAGTCTCCCCGTTCCTTTCTGTCGCAGCGAAACACCACGTCTGCGACCAAGGTGACAGCGCGTGCGACTCGGGCGCGTCCACGCTGACTGACCTCTGAAAGATCCACGGACGCGGCCAGGGGCCGTGGCGAGACTGGCTCCCCGACGGCTGATGGCAGGGAGCGAGTGGTGAACGACATCGAATCCGATCACGACAGCTCGGAACGTGAGCTGCTGCGTGCCCACGTGCGGGCCGGCTGGGTCTCCGCGCTCACGCACGACCGCTTCGGCGACGACGACGACTTCTTCGAGATCGGCGGGCACTCGCTGCTGATCGCCGACATCATGGCCGAGCTCGCGGCGAAGGCGGGTATCCGCCTGTCGTTGCGGCTGTTCTTCGACAACCCGACGGTGAACGAGCTGACCGACGCGCTGGCCTCCGCCCAGGCACTCGGGTCGCGCCGATGAGCGCCGCCACCCCGGTCGCACCGTGGAGCGGCTGGAACGAGACGACGCGCCCGTTCCGGGGCGACGCCACGATCCCCGAACTGCTCGCGGAGGCCGCCCAGCGGTACCCGGACCGCCCGGCGATCATCACGTCGGACGGGCAGGTCCTGACCCACGGCGAGCTGGACCGCCGCGCCAACCGGCTCGCGCGGCTGCTGCGCGACCTCGGACTCGGCCGAGGCGACACCGTGGCCCTCTTCAGCGGGCGCGACCCGTGGGCCCTCGCCGGGCTGCTGGCCGTGCTCAAGTGCGGCGCGGCCTACGTCCCGCTCGATCCCGCGTGGCCGGCCCGCCGGGTGGTCGGGCTGCTCAACCAGCTCCACGTGACCGCCGTGCTGACCGACCGGCCCCGGCTGGGTTCCGTGCAGGAGCTCCGGTGGGAGGTGCCGTCGCTGCGCCACGTGGTGTGTCCCGGCATCCCGGAAGAGCACTCGTGGTCGGCCACTCTCAAGCGCGACCGGGTCGCGGAGTTCTTCGACTTCGTGGCGGAGTCCTCCGACGAGCTGGAGGCCGCCGGTTTCAACCTGCGCCGCTCGGACCGGCCCTTCGACGAGCAGGACGTGCGGGGCTATCGCGACCACGTGGCGTCGTTCGTGCTGGCCGCGGCGCCGGTCGAACGGCCGGCGATCCTCGAGATCGGGTGCGGGTCCGGCCTGATCGCCGAGGCCCTGGCCGCGCACGCGTCCCGCTACGTCGCCGTCGACCCGTCACCGGTGTCCGTGGCGCGCAGCCGGGAACGCGCCGGGGTCGAGGGCGTCGTGTGCTTCGCCGACGAGGCCGCCGAGAAGGTGCGGGGGCCGTTCGACGTCGTCGTGCTGGCCAGCACCGTGCAGTTCCTGCCGGACCTCGACTACCTGGCCGGTGTCCTCGCGTCCCTGCGGGGATCGATCAGCGACGACGGCGTGATCGTGCTCGCCGACCTCGTCGACCCCGAGTCCGGCGACACCGCGGGCCTGCGCGTGTCACCGCGTTTCATCGAGCGCCTGCCCGAGCTCCTGCCCGGGGTGGCCAAGGCCGAGGTCCACCGTCGCGACGCCGAGGCGTTCGCGGGCGAGCTGGCCCGGCGCTACGACGCCGTGATCCGCCTGATGCCCGACCGCGCGGCGGAGCGCGAGCCGTTGTGGACCGGGCACCACGTCGCCGCCCGCCCGGCCGATCCGCTGCCCGAGGGGCCGGTGGCCGAGGACATCGCCTACGTCATCTTCACGTCCGGCTCGACCGGTGCGCCCAAGGGAGTCGTGGTCAACCACCGGTCGGTGGTGAACCTCGTCGACTGGCTGAACCGCACCTACGAGGTCGGACCTGCCGACAAGATCCTCTTCGTCACGTCCTTCTGCTTCGACCTCTCCGTCTACGACATCTTCGGCGTGCTCGCCGCGGGTGCCTGCGTGCGGCTGGCGTCAGCGGAGGAGATCGCCGAGCCGGACGTCCTGGTGGACCTGCTCGAGCAGGAGGACATCACCATCTGGGACTCGGCCCCCGCGGCATTGGCGATGGTGATGCCGTTCGCCGGGGTCCGCGAGCCCGCGGGCCGTGACACGCTGCGCCTCGTCCTGCTGAGCGGCGACTGGATTCCGGTGCCGCTGCCCGACCAGATCCGGGCCGCCTTCCCCGGCGCCGGGGTCGTGGGGCTGGGCGGTGCCACGGAGTGCACGGTCTGGTCGAACCACTACCCGGTGGGCGAAGTCGACCTCTCGTGGCCGAGCATCCCGTACGGGAAACCGATGCAGAACGCCCGTTACTACGTGCTCGACGGCGACCTGCGGCCCTGCCCCGTGGGCGAGGAGGGCGATCTGTACATCTCCGGCGAGTGCGTCGTCGTGGGCTACGCCGCCGCCAGCCGCCTCACCGCCGTCAAGTTCCGGCCCGACCCGTGGGCCGACCGCCCCGGCGAGCGGATGTACCACACCGGTGACCGCGCCCGCTGGCTGCCGAACGGGAACGTCGAGTTCCTGGGGCGCCTCGACGACCAGGTCAAGGTGCGCGGCTACCGGATCGAGCTGGGCGAGGTGCAGAGCGCGCTCCTGCAGTGCCCCGGCATCCGGGCGGCCGCGGTGGTGGCGCCCTCGGGACCGCGTGGACGGACGCTGGCCGCCTTCTACGTCCCGACGGCGGAACCACTCGCCAAGGCGGAGATCGTCGGTGCCCTCCAGGCGATCCTGCCGTCGTACATGGTCCCCACGCGCATCGTCGCACTCGACGAGATGCCGCTGACGGACACGGGCAAGGTCGACCGGGCCTCCCTGCTGCGCAGTCTGTGATCCCCCTTCTCTTCTCACTTCACCGAAAGGCATGGCGATGAACCCCAGCACCGCAGGGATTTCGCGGCGCCGTCTGCTGATCGCCGCGGCGGGTGCCGCCGGAGTCGCGGCCCTGCCCGGCCTGGCTCACGCCGCCCCGGACTCGCGCGGTACCCGGACGGGCTTCCACGACATCGGGTCGCTCGCCGGTCCCGGCACGGCGAGCGAGGGCGCGGACATCAACGACCGCGGCGACGTCGTGGGCGTGACCGCACTCCCCGGCACGGCCGTGAGCCACGCGTTCATCATGAACCCGGGCGTTGAGGGCGGCCGGCTGTTCGACCTCATGCCGTCCGAGCCGCGCAGCTCGCGGGCCGACGCGGTCAACCGGTACGGAGTCGTGGCCGGCACGCTCGGCCTCGGCCTCCCGCCGTCGTCGGGAGCGGCGGCGCAGGCGCGGCTGATGCGCGGCGTGGCAGGCGCGGCGGAGCGGGCGAACGAGCCCACGAGGGCCTTCGTCTGGAGCGCGCGGACCGGGATCGACGTCCTGCCGCTGCCGCCCGGCGCGTTCGCTGCCCTGTCCGTCGACATCAACGACAGGGGCACCGTTCTCGTCGTCGGCACCAACGACGTTCCAGACCCGAACGTGCCGGGCTTGAACTTCCCCATCGGCTCGTTCCTGTGGAACCCGGCCACGCGCACGTACACCCAGCTGCCGCCGCCCGACCCGTCGGTGCCCGGCGCCGTGGCCCTCGCGCGCAAGCTCGACGCACGCGGCGGGGCGGCGGGCGGCGTGATCGTCCCGATCGACGCGGTGGCCTGGCGGCACACGGCGGTCGTGTGGGACCCCGGCACCCGCACCCCGCACACGCTCACCAGCGGCGGCACCACCGACACGTTCGCCTCCGACCGCAACGAGAGCGGGATGGTCGTCGGCTGGCGGTCCAACGGCGCCCAGCCCACCGCCGTCTACTGGCCGTCGCGCACCGCCGACCCCGTCGAGCTGCCCGGTCGCGTGGCGTCCGAGGTCAACGACCGCGGCCAGATCGCCGGCGCGAAGGACTTCCCCGGCTCGACGGCCTTCCCGTTCTCCTCGGTCGTCTGGGAACCGCTGCGGGGACGCACGACCGAGCTCCGCGACAACGGCCTCGGCTCGTACGTCGTGGCGATCAACGCCTCCGGCCGGACCGCGGGGTACGCCCTGGCGGCGACCGACGGCCGCAACCACACCACCGCCTGCTGGTGGGAGGCTCCGCGGCGCTGAGGTCGCAAGATCACCGCTTCCTGCGGACGGGCTAGGATCGGCCGAGTGCCGAAGCCGACCGCAGGAAGCGCCCGCCCGCTCGCTCAGGTGTACCGGCGCTTCGCCGAGGCCGACGCGGCCGAGATGTCGCCGCTGTACGAACGCGTGGCCGTCGCGCTGAGCGAGTCCGCCGAGGCGTTGCGCGCGATCGAGGCGGCACCGGCGCAGAAACGGCACCCGAAGGTCGTCCTGGCCGCACTGCACGACCTCGTCCTCGCCGGGCAGGCCCCTGCCCTCGCCAAGGCCTACGCCGAGTCCGACGTCGACGCCGCCGCCCGTGCCGCCGTCGACACGGTGCTGGACCTGGCCGACGAGGTCGTCGCCATCGCCTCCCGCCGCAAGACGAAGACCGGCGAGACGGGCCGCTACGGCGTGCTGTACCCGGCCATCGCCGAAGCGGCCCGCCGGGCGGGCGCAGACGCGGTAGGACTGATCGACTTCGGCACCTCGGCCGGGTTCAACCTCAACGTCGACCGCGTCGGCATCACCTACAGCACAGGACAGGTCCTCGGCGACCCGTCGTCCCCGCTGAGGTGGTGGTGCTCGGTCGTGGACGGCAGGCCCGTCCCGCAGCGGCCGATCCCCGAGGTCGTGGCCAGGATCAACATCGACCCCGACCCGATCGACGTCACCGACACCGACGACGCCCGCTGGCTGCGAGCATGCCTGCCACCGGACGCGCAGGAGCGAACTGCCGCAAGGCTCGAAGCGGAGATGGCGCTGGCGGCGACAGCGCCTCCGACGCTGCTGCGGGGCAACGTCCTCAAGGTGCTGCCCGACGCCCTCACCCGCGTGCCCGCGAACGCCCTGCCGGTCGTCACCACCACGTGGGCGTTGTCGAAGCTCCCGGTGGACGGCCGCCACCGCTTCCTGAAGCACCTGGAGGAAGCGGCGACCGACCGCCCGGTGGCGTGGGTGTCGGCCGAAGGCGTAGGCGTCGCACCGGCGATCTCGACGTTCGGCGACCGCCGCGCCTCCGGCCACAGCATTCTCGGCGTGACGGTGTGCCACCGGTCGGAGGTGCACGCCGACGCGGTGGGCCGCTGCTGGTCCCGCGGCCACTTCCTGGAGTGGCACCCCGAGGGCTGACGATCAACGCGCCAACCGCCGCACCGATGCGTCAACAGCCCCGGGGACGACAGTCGCAAGTGGACGACCACGCGGACAACCCGCCCGCACCTCCTCGACACCAACGGCGCCCAGCGCCTCCCCGACCACGGAGTGACACCCCCGAGGGCTGACGATCAACGCGCCAACCGCCGCACCGTCGCGTCAACAGCCCCGGGAATGACCGTCGCAAGTGGACGGCCGTGCGGATAACGCGCCCGAGCCTCCTCAATCCGAACAGCAGCCAACACCTCCCCCACCACGATCCACATCATCTGCCACGCATACCGCTCACCCACGCAATGCCGCGGACCGAGCCCGAACGGCATGAACGCCGTCTCCTGGGAGATCGGGCAACCGCTCGCCCCTGAGGACCACGGGTCGAACGACGGGCCGATCGGGAAGTTGACGTGATCCCGATGCATGGCCCACGGGCTGTACAGGACCTCGGTACCACCGGGCAGGACTAGGCCCCCGACCGAGGTGTCGCGAATCGTGCGCCGCGAGATCGCGAAGATCGGCTGCCGGCTGCGCAGCACCTCCGAGAGCACCCGTTTGAGCAACGGTGTCTCGGCGAGATCCGGCCCGTACTCGACGCCGCGCGCCCTGGCGGCGGCCAGCTCCTCCCGCAGGTCGTCCTGCAGCGCCTGGTCGCCGGCGAGTTCCACGGTCAGCCAGGCGAGTGCCGTGGCGGCCGTCTCCGCGCCCGCCAGCGTCACGGAGACGATCTGGTCCGCGATCTCCTCCGAGCTCAACGGCTTTCCGTCGGGACCGTCGACCGACCGCATGACCGAGACGAGGTCCAGCCGGTCGGACGTGGCCCCCGAATGCGACTGCATGGCCGCGACGATGGCCGACCTCAGTCGGTCCATCGCGGTGTCGTGCAACCGGTTCTTCTTCGTCGGCACGCGGAGGTACCAGCCGGGGACCACGGTGCGCAGCATGGCCGACTCCAGCACGACGGCCAGCCACTCGTGGATGCCGTCGAACTTCGCGGCGTCGAGCTCGGTGCCGAACATGGTGGCGCCCAGGATCTTGAACGCCACGCGGTGCAGCGCGGCGTCGAGGTCGACGGTGCCGTCCCAGCCCGCGAGGTCTGAGCGCACCACCTCGGTCATCAGCCCGGCGAGGCCGATGACGTGCTCTCGCTTGAAGAACCGGTCGAGGTAGACCCGCTGCCTGCGGTGCTCGGCCCCGTTCGCGGTCACGACCCCGTTGCCCACCAGGCGCCGCACCCGGTCGAAGAACACGCCCTTCTCGAAGTCCCCGCGCCGGTCGACGAGCATCTCCTTGACCAGCAAGGCATCCGTGAGGTGCACGAGGTCCTGGCCGAACGCGTGGAAGACGTGCACGCCGGCCGTGTCGTTGAGCGAGGCGACGTACGCCAGCGGGTCGCGGGCGAGCCGGACCACCGCCCTGGTCAGGCTCGCGCCCCGGTACAGGCGGACGCGGTGGCCCGCGGCCCGGTCAGACCAGTCCTTCCGCCACGAGGTCCCGGAAAGCCTTGCCGGTAAAGCGCGTGCTGCCCGGTAGAAGCTGAACGACCTGCGGGTACCGGCCATCCCACTCATGCCTTTCTCCGTTGTAGCGAGTGGTGCGGTACGACCATTCGACGTTCCCGCACATCATGTGCCAGAGCAGTCCCCCGTAGACGCTCACGGGGTGCCCGGCTCCCAGCTCGGCGATGGTGTCGCGCAGCTCCTTGCGGAAGGCGTTCTCGTTGCGCAGCACCTCGATCCCCACGCGGTCGAACGCCTCCTGGACGGTGAGCCGCTCGCTGAGGATCAGCGTGGCGACGGCGTTCACGACGTCGTCGGCCTCGGCCTCGGTCCGGAACGAGTACAGGTCGTTCGCCAGCGCGATGTGGTCCAGCGCGTGCGCCAGCAGCCGTTCCTTGTGCTCCGCACCGCTGCGTTCCCCGCCGGGGAACGGTGGTGCGAGCGCCTCCCCGAGAGCGAAGTACATGCCCATGCCGACGCTGTCGCGCCGCATGCGCAGGTACGTGTCGAAGTCGTACACGTCCGCCGAGTTGCGATATCGCACCTCTTCCACGCAGCCGGCGAAGAACCGGTACACCTCGCGGTGCAGGCTCCCCCACACCTCGTCGGTCAGGTACCCGCGCAGGGTGGACAGGCATTCGATCAGCGGCTTGAACCAGATCGCCATCTCCTCGTCGGCGGAGGCGCCGGGTGCTCCACCGTCGAACACCACGTCGATGGCCGCCTTCAGCGTCGCGGCGTACACCGCGTCGCTGCCGAGGCGTTCCTTGTCGACGAGCGCGTTGTCCAGAATGGACAGGTACTCGGTGTACCTGGCCGCCGCGACCAGGAACTCGTAGGGAGCGGTGGGCAGGACGAGGACCGTCCACAGTGACGCGCGCTCGGCCAGCAGTGTCGTCAGATCCTCCGGTGGCAGCAGGTTCGCGAGTCCCTGCCGGCACCACTGCTGGCTGTCCGCGACGACCTGTGCGCTGTCCTGCCTCTCGGCGGCGGGCACGCAGTGACCGAAACTCGGCAGCAGGACGTACTCGCCGCTCAGCGCCTGGTTGAGACTTTTTGCCACGGCAGGAACCTCTCGGTGAACAGAACGGGAAGCCGGTCGTGCGGAATCAGCTCGTGCTCGACGTGGTCGATCGTGCGGTCGGAGAACCCGGCGTCGCGCAGCCGGGACCGGGCTCGCCCCAGCAACGTCTGCAGCTCGCCGATGACCCGATCTCCGTGTGCCCGCACGATTCCGCGGTAGCGGGCGAGGTCCGGCCCGGTGCAGCGGCCGTGCCCGTAGACCTGGCGCAGCACCGCGAGCTCGTCGGCGGTGGCGTGGTCGCGGACGAGGTGGTGCAGGAGCGTCGCCTTGCCCGTGTTCATGTCGTCCAACGGGTTCTTGCCCGTCGTCGTGGAGTCGGCGAGCAACCCGTTGAGGTCGTCGAGGAGCTGGAAGGCCTCCCCGTACGCCGATCCGGCCGTGTCGAACAACGGCATGACGTCGTCATCAGCGCCGGCGCACAAGGCAGCCAGTCTCATCGGCGCGATCACGGTGTACCAAGCGGTCTTGTTCACCGCCATGCTGGTGATCGCCCCGCGGTCCGCGCTGGCCCTGCGGCGTTCGAGCAGGACGTCCTGGAACTCGCCGACCACGGTACGCAGCTGGACGTCCTGGAAGACCTCGGTCATGCGGTCCCGCACGGGTTCCTCGACGCGGCCCATCGCGCGGGCGCACAACACCAGCAGCACGTCCCCGCCGAGCAATCCGGCCGCGAGCCCGAGCCTGGCCGGCGGGGACGAGTCGCCGTTGCGCTGTTCTGCGACGCTCCAGCCGGTGTGCAGGGTGGGGTGGTGCCTGCGGGTGTCGCTCTCGTCGATGATGTCGTCGTGGACCAGTGCCGCGGCGTGGAACAGCTCCAGCGCGGCACAGGCGTGGGCGAGGTTCTCCAGCGCCTGCTCCGTGACGCTTTGGTAGCCGTGCAACACGTGCGCCGCCACCCGCGTTCGCCGCATGCTGCCGAACCTCGTGACGAAGTCGGCCAGCCGTTGCGTGAACGTGGAGATCTGGCCGCTGGTGTCGAGATCGGAGCTGCCGGCCAGGTCGGAGAACTCCGCGAGCAGCTCGGCCACGTTCGCGCGGACCCGGCGGGAGAGCTCGGCGGCGACGGATTCGTCGTCGGTCATCGCTTCACCACGCTCTCAAGCCGCATCGGCAGGTCACCGGCGGGCACGAGCGACCCCATGGTCGTCGGCCGCACCTGCTGACCCGGTGCCAGGGAAAGGTGGTAGCGCTGCAGGACGTTGAGCAGGGTGATGGACGTTTCGATCCACGCGAAGTGCTCACCGATGCAGTTGCGAACCCCTGCCCCGAACGGCAGGAAGGCGGTGCGCGGGTACTTCTTCCCGCCGTCGAGCCAGCGGTGGGGCTTGAACTCGTCCGGGTCGTCGTAGATCGCCGGGTCGCGCTGGATCGTGTAGACGGAGTAGAAGACCTGGGAACCCGTCGGCAGCGCGTACCCGCCGAGCGTGGTCGGCGCGAGCGTGCGGCGGCCGAGGAACCACACGGGCGGGTAAAGCCGCAACGACTCCTTGACGACGGCCTGCAGCAGGGGCAGCCGTTGGAGGGCCTGCGCGGTGCCCTCCGCGACGAGGTCGAGCCCGGCGACCTCCTCGCGCACCTGCTCCTGGATCTCCGGATGCCGTGCCAGCAGGTAGCAGGACCACGCCATGGCGCTCGGCGTCGTCTCCGAGCCCGCGGTCAGGAAGGTCAGGAACTCGTTGAGGATCTGCGCCCTGTCGTTGTCCCGGCGGGCGACCTCGTCGTCGACGTTGAGGAGCACGTCGATGAGGTCGGCCCACGCGCCCGTCTCGCGATCCGCGGCGAGCCGTTCCTCCACGAGACGGTCGCCCAGCGCCCGCAGCTCGCCGATCGCCGTGTAGAAGGCCCGCTTCTCCGGAGTGGGCAGCGCGTCGAACACCTTGGTGGGCAAGGCTCCGCGCTTCTGCATGCCCGAGATGACGACGGGCATCCTGGACTGGACGAGCGCGACGTCGGCGTCGGTCATCCGGGTGGAGAAGAGCGTGTCGATCACGACCCTGGTGGCCAGCCGGTAGAACTCCGGGTAGAGGCTCACGACGCCGGAGCCGGACCACGACTCCACCATGGCCGTGCTGTAGCGGTGCATGGCGTCGACGTAGTCGTCGATCGACGGCTTGTTGAACATGGGCTGCATGAGCCGGCGCTGACGGAAGTGGAAGTCGCCCTCCGCGAGCAGAACACCGTTGCCCAGCAACGCGCGCGCCCGCTCGTACTGCACGCCCTTGTCGTACTTCTTCGCGTCGTTCACCAGCACGTGGTAGAGCAGTTCGTGGTTGGCGATCAGGTAGGCGTCCGTCCACCCGATCTTGAGGCGGGACAGCGGTGCGGTCAGCGCCGCCTCGCTGAAGAACTCGAGCTGGTCTTTGAAGATGCCCAGTGCGTGGCCGACGATCGGCTTGGCATTCGGCACCAATGGCGGTTTGACGGCCACGGTGTGACTCCTCACCACAGGACGGGCAGCGAGCTGAAGCTGCGGAAGACGTAGCCGCCCGGCAACCGGACAGGCGGGTTCTCCTCGTCGAACCGGGGAGTGGCGGGAACGACGGCCAGCAGGTGCGACAGCACGATGCGAGCCTGCGCCCGGCCGAGGTGAGCACCGACGCAGTGGTGGATGCCGTACCCGAACCCGATGTGCCGGCTCGCGTGGGAACCGTTGCCCCGCTTGCCGTTGAGCGCCGAGTAGGCCCCGATGGCGAGGTGGACCCTGGCCCCGGCCGGCACCGTCACACCGCGCACCTCGGTGGTCTCCTCGACCAGCCGCGGCGCGCTCTGCAACGGCGGGTCGAGCACCAACGTCTCCTCGACGAACTCCGGCACCTTCGCCGGGTCCCGCGCCAGCGCCTCCCAGCGCCCGGTCTGGACGAGGATCGCCACCGCGTTGCCGATCAACCCGGACGCCACGTCGTGCCCGGCACCGATCATCATCCGCACCGCGACGATGACATCGTTGACATCGTGCACGGCGGACGGCTCGTCGATGGCGTCGACCATGTCGAGCAGCAAGCACGGCCGCCGCGCGGACACGATCTCCTCGATCAGCCGTCTCATGTAGTCCTCGTAGGCCCGCACCGCCACCGCGGCCCGCACCTGGTCCTGTTCCGCCATCGGCAGGACCTGGAGCGCGATCCACTGGTCGTTCCACTGCCTGACCCGCGGCAGATCCTCGTCCGGAATGCCGATGATCTCGGCAAGAACCCGAATGGGCAGCGGAAAAGCGAGATCCCCGATGACGTCGAAACCACTACGTCCGGACAAATCGCCACAGATCTCGGCGGTGAGCTCGCGAATCCGCGGTTCCAGCTCCGCCACCGCCGCCGACGTGAACGGTCTCCCGAACGTCCGCCGGAACGCGGTGTGCCCCGGCGGAGCCTCGTTGATCAGCGCACGCCCGAAGAACAGCGTGTCCGCGAGCACCTCCCTGGCCGCGTCCGCGATGGGGACCTGCCCCTCCAGGCACCGCGCACTGGAGAACCTGGCGTGATCCTTGAACAGTTCGAGCATCAGCACCGGATCGGTGACGACGAAGTCGTTCGGGCCGACCCTGCTCAGCGGCGCCTCGGACTGCATCGCCCGGTACATCGAGTACGGATCCGCGGTGAAGTCTTCAACGGTTCTGGCGAACGACACAAAACCCCCAGGTGAAACATCGACGACAAAGCATCAGTCACTCACCGGGTCAATCGTGACCACGGCGGGGGCAGGTTCGCAATCGACCTGAAAGAAATGGGGAAGATGAGCGCGAAGGCCGTCAGACAATACTCACCCAGGCTACTCGGCCACTACTCCGGAATGGCACACCGGGCTTTTCGCGCGCACGAAAAGCCCGCCGACCTGGGCTTTCACCCAGAATCAGCGGGCCGGCGGCAGAGCGCTTACGAGAGGTAGTCCTCCAACCCTCCGTCACGAACGGTGTCGAGGGTGAAGCAGTGGAGGCCACCGCCGAACAACCGCCGATGACGGTGGCGCACGGGCACGACGTCGAAGCCGTGTTGTTCCAGCACACGCCCCAGCTCCGGGCAGGAGTCGTTGATCATGACGGTGCGCTCGTCGATCGACAGCACGTTCAGGTCGATGAACGGGCTGGTGAGGATGACGTCGTCCTCGTCGTACTGGGGGAAGTTCTGCGTGTTGGGCTCCGGCGCCTCGATCACGTCCCACTTCTGGAGTGCGGCGGGCAGGTGGTCGAGATACTGCCGGGAGCGGATCAGCAGCGTGCCCGGCCGCAGCGGGAGCACCACGCTGTCGTTGTGGCTGTCGGTCACCCGGTGCATCCGGTGGAGGGTGTAGCGGCCCTCCAGGTGGCGTTCCAGCCACTCGACGGCCAGGCGGTGGTTGTCCGTCGCGATGTTGACCAGGATGTCCCGGCCGAACCGCAGGCACTGCGCGGCGTCGAAGAGCATCTCGATTCCGACGTCGTACGGCGAGTCGTTGACGGTCGGCACCAGCCCCATCGCGTCGGCGATCTGGTCCGCGAGGATCACGCCGGACTCGGCGCCCGGGATGACCGCGTCGACACCGAGGGGGCGCAACGCCTCGGCGGCGGCCCGCGCGTCGGCGGCGTAGCCGAGGTCGGCCGCGTAGACGGACGCGTCGAAGAGCCGGGTGTGGAACTCACCGAAGTCCGGTCTGGTGCACACGTGGACGCATTCCGCGCCGCGCTGCGCGAGCTCCTGCACGAGGACCCGGGACATCGAGAAGCCGTCGACGACCGCGATTCTCATTGCACAGTTCCTTAATTTCCCCCGGCGCCAGATGAGTTTCTGAGTGCCGCAGTCGATAGTTGTTCACGACCTGCGGCAGAACAAGGCCGAGCCACTGTCCGGTTCCTGCCAGTCCGGATCCGGACACATCCAGGCACTCGCGGTACTCACATCCACGAGGTTTGATTCGATTCGTCTGCCGGTTCACAGTTGGGGTTCTATGCGATGAATGACGGCCAGAGCTTGACCCGCTACGAAGTGATCGGACTGGGCGAGGAGTTCAACTTCGCGGACGGCCACCCCCTACCACGCGATGCCGAAAATGTACGCGTCGGTCGAGGACCGACTTTCGGAGATATGGCGGGAGACGGCGTCGAGGAAGATGCACGACCTCGAAGCCGGGTTCAAGGACGCGCTGGCCAGGCTCCTGCACTCCGACGCCCTGCGCAGCTCCAGGCACTTCTCCATCTCGCCGACCGCGTCGAGCTCCGTCGACATCGTGGCCGCGTACATGGCGTCGGAGGGTGTCCGCGTCGGCCTCATCACGCCTGCGTTCGACAACCTGAACCTCATGATGCGGCGCCGCGGGGTGGACGTCACCCCCATCCCGGAGGCGGAGTTCCTCGACCTGGACAGGCTTCGCGACCGAGTTGTTCAAGACCGCGTCGGATGCGTTTTTCTCGTTTCACCGAACAACCCCACGGGGTTCCGCCTGAGTCGCGCGGAGTTCACCGAGCTGTGCACCCTGTGCGCAAAACTGGGAAAGCTTCTCGTGGTCGATCTGACGTTCAGGTTCTACGCGGAGGAACCGTACGACGAGTACGAGATCCTGCATTCCTCCGGCGTCAGCTACTTCACCGTCGAGGACACCGGCAAGACGTGGCCGACGCACGACCTGAAGGCCAGCCTGCTCGCCTACTCCGCGGACATCGCCGCGTTGGCGCGGCAGATCTACGAGGAGATCTTCCTGTGCTCCAGCGGCTTCGCGTTGTCACTTTTCGCGGAGCTGTTCGACATCACCCACGAGGAAGGCGTCGCGAAATGCATTCTCGATGAGGCACGTCATCGGCGCGCACGCGTGGACGCCGCGCTCGCCGGGACCCAGTACCGGTCGACGTCCGGGCGGGGTGCGGTCGTCCTGCCGCTCGCGTGGCTCGACTGCGAGCTGTCCGGGCTGAGCGATCTGCAGGTGACCGACGGGTTGAGGAGCACCGGTATCGCGGTGCTGCCGGGACGGCACTTCTACTGGAACCACCCCGGCCGCAGCTCGAACTTCATCCGCCTTTCGCTGCTGCGGCCGGACGACGTGCTCCGGGACGGCCTGGACGCGATCGGCCGGCACCTGCCGACGTTGAGCTCGTGACGCGTCAGACCCCGGTGGTGACCGGCTCCTGACGCCGCCACCGGCGCAGGGCGGGATGCGTTCCCGCGATCACGCCGACCGCCAGCACGCACGCCAGTCCGCCGCTGACGGCCGAGGCGGAAGCCGACAGCAGGCTCGCGACGAGCCCCGCCCGTGCGTCGCCGATTCCCGGTCCACCCGCACCGACCGCGTACTGGGCCGAGGTGATCCGGCCGCGGAACCCGTCGGGCGTCTCCAGTTGCACGACCGTGCCGCCCGAGGTCACCGACACGTTGTCCGCGGCGCCCGCGATCGCCAGGCAGACCAGCGTCGCGGCGAGGCCGTCGAACAGACCGAAGCCGGCCATGGCCAGCCCCCAGACCGCGGCCGCGCCGAGCATCACCGCGCCGGGCCGGGCGGCGCTGGTGACCGCGCCGGACAGCAACCCGGCCGCCGTGCCGCCGACGGCGACCGCGGTGAGGAACAGTCCGAGGGTGTGCGGGTCGCCGCCGAAGCGCTCCTGGTTGATGATCGGGAACAGGGCGACCGGGATCGCCAGGACGGTCGCGGCCAGATCGGTCGCCATCACCCCGCGCAGCACCGGGCGCCGCCAGAGGAAGACGAGTCCCTCCACCGTGGCGCCCAGCCCCGCCCGCGTCGCGCCACCCTCGGGCAGCATCGCGGGCAGCCGCGACATCCCGTAAAGCGCAAGCAGAATCGCGAAGGCGTCGAAGATGTACACCCAGCTCGGTCCCCCGGCGGCGAGCACCACCCCGGCCAGTGCCGGGCCGCCCAGCATCGCCACCTGGAACGCGAGGAGGTCGAGCGCCACGCCGGCCGGAACCTGTTCCTGCGGCAGCAGCCGGGGAATGAGCGCCCGCCGCGACGCGTAGCCCAGCGCGGTGCAGGACGTCTGCGCGGCGACCAGTGCCAAGACCAGAAGCGCGGACTCGATCCCGGCAATCGCCTGCGCAGCGAGCAATCCCGCAGCGACGATCGCACCGGAACTGGTCAGCAGCATCACCCGGCGGCGGTCGTAGGTGTCCGCGAGCGTGCCGCCGTAGAGGCCCAGCACGATCGTCGGAACAGCGGTCGCCACCCCGATCGCACCCGTCCACAACGGACTCTTCGTCAGCTCCCAGACTTGGCAGAGCACCGCAACCACGGCCATCTGCCCGCTGAACCGGATCGCCGTCGTCCCGATCCAGAGCCGGCGGAACGCGGGCGAGGTCCGCAGCGGACTGATGTCCAGAAGGCCCTTCCGCACTACGTCTCCTTCACAGGTGCGAGCTCGGCCGGCGAGGCGGCGTCGAGGATGTCGGAGATCCGGTCTTTCATGCCGCGGCGGCGCAGCGCCTCCCTCGTGGCGGTCACCGCCTGGCTCAAGGAGTGCGGCATGACCTCGTCGTCGAGCTCGGCGACCGCCTGTTCGGTGGCCCGCCACTCCGCTTCGAGGAAAGGCACCAGCGAACGGGCGCGCTCGGTCAGCGTGATCCGCCGCGTGCGGGCGTCCACACCGGGCACGGAGTCGACCAGCCCGTCCCGGCGCATGGCCGCCAGGGTCTGACTCATCGCCGAATGCGTGTGCCCGAGCGATTCGGCGAGCTCGCGGATCGTCAACGGCCCGGTGTGGGCCAGCCGGATCAGGGGGTAGACGTACCGCGGACGCATGTCGGGCAGGCCGCGGGCCTGGTAGACGTCCTCGATCTCGGCCTCGACCTCGGCGAGCAGTTCCTTCAGCGCCAGCCACCGGCCTCGGGCCCGCGTCGGGTCAGACGATGTCACAGCGCTAATATAACAGCACTGTCAGACCTCTCCGGTCACTGGTCGACCCACCCCTTGAGCGCGGCGAGCACACCCGCCTCGAACCGGCTGCGCGCGCCGAGCTGTGCCATCAGCTCCGCGGTGATCCGGCCGACGGTGCGGGTGGACACACCGAGCCGGCGCGCCGCCTGTTCGTCGGTGCAGCCCTCCTTCAGCAAGCGCAGCAACGCCTTCCACTCCTCCGGGAACTCCGGCACGCCCCCTTGGTCGTCGCTGTCCTTCTCGACCTTGAAGGGCGTGGCCTCCGTGTCGCCCCGGTGCGCCACTCCTGATGCCATTGGAAACGCGGATTTCCGCGCCCTGAAAGGAACTTGGGAAGGCGCACCTACACGGCACCTACAGCGCGCGGCCCAGGCCGCCACACCGGCTGCGGCACCCGCACCGCCACGACTGCGGCCAGCGGCCGCTACACCGGTGGATCGACATGTCCTGGGCGGGTTTCGGGCTGCCGACCCAGGCCGAGGTCCTCAAGCGCCGCGACGCCAGTTGGCACGTCGACCTGCGATCGTCCTGATCGGCCGGGCTTGCGCGTTGGTCGCGAACCTGCCTGACGACCACGTCGTGCGATCAGACCGCCACGGGCTCACGGACTGCAGGACCGGCCACGCCGCTGCACGACAGGATCCACACCGGTCTCATCTCCGACAGCGGTCTTCCGGCTGCGGCTGCGAGTCCAGTCGCCAGACGGCTCACTGATCACCGCCAGATGGCGGGCAGTTCCAGCCAGTAGGCGGAGGGTGGTTCGACGGCCGTCGCGATGTAGTGGTCCAGGCGACTTCGGACGGCGAACGAGGTGCGCTGCCGCGAAGGCGGGCTGTGGCCCCGCCGAGCGGGACGGGTGCCATTTCGAGCGGACCGGACGGAATGGTGATCGCCGCCGCTGGACCGGACCCCTGATCTGATCCAGCGGCACGGGGTGGGTACTGGGCCGCGCCACCTGGTTCGGTACCCACCCCGCCCCACCGCGGCTTCACCCGCGACACCACGTCATGGACACGAGCACGGTCTGCACAGGTGTGGTGGGCGCTGTCACGGATGTGCGGTCAGGACAGGAATGCAGGACATGTCAAGCACGGGCACCTTGCCGTCGCTTCACGAAGCGGCAGACGGGGCGACGGCTTCGTGCAGGTCAGGAGAGTGTGAGGCAGCGCAGCACGGCGTCGGCCACCGCGTCGGGATTGTCCAGCTGCACCAGGTGTGTCGCCTCGCGCACGATGCGGTGCACGCCGCGCGAGGAGAAGGTCGCCATCGACTCGTGGGCGGTGAGGATGCGGCGCGCGGACCTCGGGCCTCCGAGTGTTCCTCCCGCCGTGAACACCTGCCACGGCACGTCGGGCAACGGATGTGCGCCGCGCAACGCGTCCACCTCCGCGACCACGTCGGGGTACCTGGCGAGTTCCTCCACCACGGCGGGGCTCGCCGCTGGTCGGCCGGCCAGGCGGAGCAGCGGACTGGCGCACCGAGCCGCCAGACCTGCCGCTCCGAACCGGACGAGAGCGGCCGCGATCACTGCGCCGAGGTCGAACGGACGGCCGATCCCAGACGGAGCAAGGCTCGGGTCCACGAGCACCGCACCTCGCACGCGTGCGGGTCGTAGCCGCGCGTACGCCTCGACGTGCAGACCGGCGAGCGAGTGTCCGACCAGCACGGCCGGACCTCCCGCGAAGTCCAGGACCGCGTCCAGCACGCTCACTTCTCGCCCCGCCGACACGACCGCCGACGACGGTGTGCTGGCACCGATGCCTGGCCGGTCGAACCGCAGCACCCGCACAGCAGGTGCGAGGAGCCGGGTCACGGCGTCCCAGTCGGCAACCGCGCCCGCCAGCCCCGAGGTGAGCACGACCGGCGGCGCGTCCACCGGTCCGTCCGCCAGGAGGCGCAAGTTCGAGCCCACAGCGTTGATCACAAGACACAGCATGACGGAAGGGTGAGGGAAGCGTGGTGACGAGAAGATCTTCCAGCCGAGTTCCTCGCCGGCTCGACCAGCCGGGCGTGTGGCTGGTCGTGGCCGCACTCCTGTACTCGTCCTGGCTCCTCGAGCTGGTGCTGCCGACCGGTCTGTCCTTCGTGGACAGTTACGTGAGCGAGCTGCTCGCGGATGACCAGCCGTACCGGTGGTTGTTCCGCGTCACCGACGCCCTGGCGGCCTGCTGTCTGGTGCTCGCCGCCCGCCGGATGCGCGGGGGCCTGATCATCGCGTCTGTGCTCGTCTTCGCGGCCGCGACCCTCGCCGACACGGTGCTGTCACTGGACTGCGCGGCGAGTGTGGACGCGCTGTGCCGCTACCGCGAGGCGACCGGGTCGGTGTCGCTCGGGCACCGGCTGCATCAGGTCACCAGCGTGCTGACGTTCGGAAGCGCCCTGGCCGCTGCCGCAGGTCTCGAACGGAGCACCCGCCGGTGGCACGCCAGAGTGGTGGTCTCGCTGCTGGCCACGACGGGTGTGCTGTCCGCAGTCCTGGTGAACCAGCCTGGCGCCGGGCTGGTGCAACGCGTCCAGCTGCTGACCGTCGCGTTCGGACTGACCCTCGGAGCGCGAGCGTCCTTCTCCGCGTGGAGGTCCATTGTGGAACCCGGTCGATCGGCGGGGGCGGCTCCAGCCGGGTAGCGGGGTCGCTCCAGACGCCCGGCAGCTGGGAGACCACGCCGGCATCCGCAACACTTGTGTCATGGCATTCCGGGAAGACGTTGCAGCGAAATGAGATTTGGCTTCTCGGTCATGATGTCCGGTGCTGCGCATGAAGTTCCTCGAATGTCACGAACGACTTCGGCCATTCGGCCGAACTGACGTCCAAGGAGGCAACATGGCCATTTCCGGCATCTTCAGCGCACTCTTCATCGGTTTGATCATCGGTGCGCTGGGCAGGCTGGTCCTGCCAGGCAGGCAACGCATCCCGATCTGGCTGACCGTCCTGATCGGCGTCGTCGCCGCGCTGATCGGCACATTCGCCGCCAACGCACTCGGCGTGGGCGACACCCGCGGCATCGACTGGATCGAGCTGTTCATCCAGATCGCCCTCGCCGCCGGCGGTGTCAGCCTGGCGGCCGGGCTGTACGGCCGCAGGCACCGCTAGCCGCACCCGAGCCCGCGCGGTAGGCGTCGCCCCACCCCTTCGACGACGCCTACCGCGCAACCTGCCCGACCCACAACACCGGGACACGGCACTGTGCGGGCACACAACCTTCCAACTCCTGAACAACGTTGCACCAGAACTGATCTCATCCGTCCAAAGAGGAGACCTTCGCATGTTCAGTCGAATGCTGAGCGCCTTCGGCATCGGTGGCCCGTCCGTCGACACCGTGCTCGACTCGCCGCACGCCGTGCCCGGCCAGCCGATCACCGGACAGGTCCGCATCCAGGGCGGCAGTTCGGACGCCGAGATCGGCCAGGTCGTGCTGTCGCTGGTCACCCAGGTCGAGGTCGAGCGTGGCGGCTTCGGCGGTTTCGGCGGCGACGACGAGCACGGCGACGTCGCGGAGTTCTTCCGGATGGTCGTGCAGCAGGGACTGCGGGTGCCGGCGGGCCAGCTGGTCTCGATCCCGTTCCAGCTGCCGGTGCCGTGGGAAACGCCGATCACTGCGGTCGGTGGTGCGGCTCTGCCGGGGCTGAGCGTGGGTGTGCGCACCGAACTGATCGTCGCGGGCGCACCCGACAAGGGCGACCTCGACCCGGTGCTGGTCGGCCCGCTGCCCTCGCAGAACAAGGTGCTGGACGCGTTCGGACAGCTCGGATTCTCGTTCCGCAGCGCCGACGTCGAGGCCGGGCGCCTGCCCGGTGTACCGCACGAGTTCGGCTTCTACCAGGAGCTCGAGTTCTTCCCCCCGGCCCAGTTCGCGGGCAGGGTGAGCCAGGTCGAGCTGACCTTCGTGGCCAACGCGAACGAGCTGCACGTGATCTTGGAGGCCGACCGGCGCCGCGGCGGGTTCTCGTCCGGTGGCGACACGACCGGCCACCTTCGGCTCTCCCACCAGGAGGCGCAGGTCACCGACTGGGCCGCGGCCATCAGCGGCTGGCTCACGCAGGTCGCCGAGCGCGGCAGGACGAACCCCGCGTTCGGCGGTGCCGCCCACAACCCGGCGTTCGGCGGCCACAACGGCCACAACCCCGCCTTCGGCGGTCAGCCCGGGTACGGCGGTCAGCCTGGTTACGGTCGCCGCGGCTACGACCACGACGACTACGACCAGCACGGTCAGCGGCGCGGGGCGGGCATGGGCGGCATGCTCGCCGCCGGTGCGGCCGGTGCCGCCGGCGGTGTGCTCGGTGGCATGGCGATCAGCAGCATGGCCGAGGAGTTCTTCAGCGACGACGAGGGATGACCCGGCGTCACAACGAGACCCGCGTGACAGGCGTAACTCCCCCTCAGGACGCCTGTCACGCACCTTCCCTGCCGAGGAACGGATGCTCAGCCCATTGGACCTGTCGCTGATCAACGGGCCGATCCCCGTCACCGCAACCGTCGCCGGTGTGCTCGCGCTGGTCGCTCTGGCAATCCGGAAGAACCGGACGTGGTGGAGCCGGATCGTGCCGGCCGTCGTGCTGGCATGCACCGCTTTGACGGCAGGGCTGAAGCTCCTGCTCGACCACGTGTGGAAGCCGTGGCCGGAGCCGCTTCCCCCGATCCTGGCCGTCTGGGCGGGCGCGGCGCTGCTCGCGGTGTGTCTCGCGGTCGCGCGGCTGCGGACCGGGCGGTGGTGCTGGCGGCTGTTGAGCGTGGTGCTGGTGCTGGTCGTGATGACGAGCTCGTTCACGGCGGCGAACGCGCACTTCGGCTTCTACCCCACCTCACGCGCGGTGCTCGAGCTGCTCACGAACAACCGGGTGGATCTCGACGAGGCCGCCAAGCCGGCGTCGAGCGTGATCGAGGTACCCGCGGGCGGCAAGCTCGCCGATGTCTGGCAGAAGCCCGCGGACCTGCCGGAGAAGGGCACGGTCTCGGAGGCGCCGATACCCGGTGCGTTCAAGGCGCGTCCGGCGTGGATCTACCTGCCGCCCGCGTACGCGGCGACGCCTCGTCCGCGATTGCCCGTGGTGGTGTTGCTGCCGGGCCAGCCCGGTTCGCCGCGCGACTGGTTCGACGCGGGACGGCTCACCGAACGCCTGGACGCGTTCGCCCACGAGCACGACGGACTGGCACCGATCGTGGTGGTGGCCGACCAGCTCGGCGCACGGATGGCGAACCCGCTGTGCCTGGACTCGAAGCTGGGGCAGTCGGAGACATATCTCGCCCGTGAGGTGCCCGCGTGGATCAAGCGGCGACTGACGGTCGACGAGCGCCGCGAAGCCTGGACCATCGCGGGTTTGTCCCAGGGTGGCACGTGCGCGGTTCAGCTCGCGGTGCGCGCGCCGGACGTGTACGGGAACTTCATCAACCTCACCGGACAGCGCGAGCCGACGCTGGGCTCTCGCGCCGAGACGGTCAAGGCCGCGTTCGGTGGGGACGAAGCGGCGTTCGTGCGCGTCAACCCGATGGACATCCTTGCCCGCGAACGATTTGCGCAGACGGCGGGCGTGGTCGTCGCGGGACGGGACGACGTGCTCTACCGCCAGGCGGACGCCGAGGTGTTCGAGGCGTGTCGCAGGGCCGGTATCGACGTGCTGTGGAAGGAACTTCCGGGCGGGCACGACTGGAACGTGTGGCGGCCCGGCCTCTACGACTCCTTGCCGTGGCTCGCCTCGCGGACAGGGCTGAGCAGATGACCGCAGGGACCACCGGGAAACGAGAGACATGAGCACGCAACTGGACCGGATCACGAGGCTGGTCGGCAGGCTGTTCCGGACCGCTCCGCTGACGACTGTCTTCTTCGTCATCGCGTTCTGGACCGTCGGCGCACTGACCGGCGCGCTGGGTGGCCCGAACGAGGAACTGCTCGCGCGGATCGGCTTCGGCACCGGCAGTCCGTTGTGGACGGCACTCTCCTCGGCGCTGTGGGCCATGGATCTCACGGGTTACGTGGCAACCACCGCGCTGTTGCTCGTCTTCGGCACCCTGGCCGAACGCGAACTCGGTGCCCTGCGCACCGCGACGATCTTCCTCGCCTCCCACGTGATCGGGGTGTTCCTCGGACTGGGGGTGGTGCTGCTCGGCAGCAACCTCGGCTGGTCCTGGCTGGAGTCGCTCACGGGCGCGGTCGCGGCCGGGCCGTCGATCGGCGGGGTGGGACTCGCGCTGGCGTGCACGTTCCGGATGCCGGTGTTGTGGCGACGCCGCGTCCGGCTCATGACCGCCCTGTCGCTGCTCGTGCTCGCGTTGTACTCGGGCTGGCTGGAGGACCTGCTGCGGCTGACCGGTGGCGTGGCCGGACTGCTGATCGGCGTGCTCTTCCTCCGCCGGGACGTTGCCCGCACGCCGGGAACCTCGGCGGAGAAGCGGGTTCTCGTCGGCCTTCTGGTGGCGGCATCGGCGCTCGGACCGGTGGTGGCGATGATGTCACCGTTCCCGAACGGCCCGCTGTCGTGGTTCTCCGACGTGGTGGCGGTCGCCCAGCCGGCACCGGAAGACGTGGCCATCACGTGCGCTTCGGGCGCGGCCGAGCAATGCCGCACGATGCTGATCCAGCTGTCCTACGGACGGTTCCCCGCCCTGGTGATGTCACTGCTGCCGGCGTTGCTGCTGCTGGTGCTCGCGGAAGGGCTGCGCCGCGGCCGCCGGTTCGCCTGGTGGTCGGCGCTGGGCGGCACCTCGACGTACGCGGCGGTCACCGGGTGGTACGTCGCGCAGACCGCGCGGTTCCCGGACAGCGGTGAACTGGAAGTCGGTTTCTCCTACGGCGTGCCGATCCTGGCGCCGCTCGCGATCGCCCTCGTGCTGCTGCTGTCGCGCAAGTACTTCACCGTGCGGCTTCCCCGGCACGCGATTCGCAAGTTCTGGCGGTTCACGCTGGGCAGCATCGGATTGCTGTCCGCGCTGTACTTGTTCGGCGGCTACCTGGTGCGCGACCAGTTCACCCCACAACCGGGTTTTCTCCAGCTGCTCGCCGACCTGCCGACGCGGTTCCTGCCTCCTGGTTACCTGGGGCTGGTGCCGTTGCGGTTCAAGGCGAACGGGTTCGCCGGCACGCTGTTGTTCGAGTACACGGGCGTGGTGTTCTGGCTGATCGTGCTGGCGGGTTTGCTGATGGCGTCGTGGCGCGCGTGGCCGTCGTCGTCGGAGAGGGAGGCGGCCCACGCCCGCGAACTGGTGCGGCGGCACGGCGGTTCGTCGTTGTCGCACATGACGACGTGGCGCGGCAACGAGTACTGGTTCACCCCGGACGGCGAGACGGTGATCGCGTACCGGGTGGTGGCCACGATCGCGCTGACCGTCGGTGACCCGGTCGGGCCCGACCGGATCGACGCGGTCCGCGGATTTGCCGACTTCTGCCAGGAAAACGGCTGGACCCCGTGCCTGTACAGCATCAGCGCCGAGACCAGAGACGAGGTCGCCCCGCTCGGCTGGCCGGTGGTGCAGGTCGCCGAGGACACCGTGATCGAGCTCGACACGCTGGCCTTCACCGGCAAGAAGTGGCAGGACGTGCGCACCGCGCTGAACAAGGCGGCCAAGGAAGGCATCACCGCCGAGTGGTGCACCTACGCCGACGCACCACCCGCGATCACCGACCAGATCCGGTCGATCTCGGCGGAGTGGGTGGCGGACAAGGGTCTGCCCGAGATGGGCTTCACGCTGGGCGGGCTCGAGGAGCTCACCGGCGACGGCGTGCGGTGCCTGCTCGCGATCGACGCCGACCGCACCGTGCACGGCGTCACGAGCTGGCTGCCGGTGTACTCCGACGGCGAGGTCATCGGCTACACGCTCGACTTCATGCGCCGCCGTGCCAACGGTTTCCGCGGCACGATGGAGTTCCTGATCGCCTCGGCCGCACTGGAACTGAAGAACGAGGGCACCCGGTTCCTGAGCCTGTCCGGCGCACCGCTCGCCCGGCTCGACCGCGGTGAACGTCCTCGCCTGCTGCAGCGGGTGCTGGACCTCACCGGACAGGTGGTGGAACCGGTCTACGGGTTCCGCTCCCTGTTCGCGTTCAAGGCGAAGTTCCAGCCCGTGTACCGGCCGATGTACATGGCTTACCCGGACTCCGCCGCACTGCCCCGCATCGCGAACGCGGTCAGCCGTGCCTATCTGCCCCACGTCACCCCACGACAGGGTTTCCGCCTCGCCGCCAGGATGATCAGCCGCTCCTGACCGGCCACAGTGGACCAAGGCGGTCGGCCCGGAGAGTCCGGCCGGGTGGCGGGGTCCGCACCCCGACCTGACGGATGGTCCCGTCACCCACCTCGCCGCCAAAGTTGCTGCATGACACAGATGCCACCACCGCAGGACACCTCAGCTGCGCCGGAGACATCGCCTCCCCAGCCCAAGACGGCAACAGAACCCACACCCTCGATGGGGCGCTTGGTCGGAGTGGACCTGGCCCGCGCGCTGGCCGTGTTCGGAATGTACGTCGTGCACCTCGGCCCCTCGGCGACCAACGCGAGCGGCATCGGTGCCTGGGTGCGGCACCTGACGGAAGGCCGTTCGTCGGCCCTGTTCGCCACGCTCGCCGGGTTCTCGCTGATGCTGATCGCCGGCCGCCTTGAGCCGAAGACCGGTGTGGCCGGACGGCAGGCGAAGGCTCGGATCGCGATCCGAGCCGTGATGCTGCTCGTCCTGGGCACCGTGATGATCACGTTCTACGGCGACGTGGTGATCCTCGCCTCCTACGGGCTCTTCTTCCTCCTGGCAATGCCACTGCTGCGCCTGAACGCCAAGACGCTCGCGATCATCGCGGCCGGGATCGCCGTCGTCGGGCCGCTGCTGGCCTTCGGCCTCAAGTCCCTGATCACCGAACCGGCCAGGGCTGCCGTGAAGGCCTACGACCCACTCGCCCAACTCGGCGGCGCGGGACTGCTGGACCTCCTGCTCACCGGCTTCTACCCCGCGATCCCCTGGATGGCGTTCATCATCGCCGGCATGGCGCTGGGCCGGCTGGACGTGTCCTCCGGCGCCGTGCGCAAGCGGCTGGCCGTGTTCGGTCCCGCCCTCGCCGTGTTCGCCTACGGCACCTCCTGGCTGCTGGCCCAGCTGATCGACGGCGTGCGGGAAGCCGCGGAGATGCAGAGCGCCAGGGGGCCCGGCGGCTCGGGCACGGGCAAGGGACCGAAGGACCCCGGCGCCATGGGCGACCTCGGCGCCGCCGGTGACATGATGCCGCCCAACACCACGGGATCGGCCTGGTCGTTGCTGACCTCAGGGCCGCACAGCGGAATGCCGTTCGACATCATCGGCTGCGTCGGAGTCGCGATCACCGTGATCGTGCTCGCGATGATGGCGATCGACCGCCTGCCACTGCTGCGGCGCCTGGCCGCACCGATCATCGCCGTGGGCACCATGTCCCTGACCGCCTACGTCGGTCACTTCCTGCTGTCGTCCCAGATGTCGGGGGCCTCCGGTGCATCCGGGACCGGCGTGACCGCCGGGTCCGAGTCCCAGACGTCCTGGACACCGGTACTCGTGTTCATCTTCGGCGCCATGCTGTTCGCCTTCATCTGGTCTCGCTTCTTCCGCAAGGGACCGCTGGAGTACCTGCTCAACCTCGCCACCAAGCCGGCGAAGTACATCCGTTGAGCCCCCGGCCGACCGGCTGGTCAGAACCTGCCGGTCGGCCGGGCCCGACCCGCCAGGTCCCGGATGGCGACTCCGCGGAGGTCTCGGCGAGACTGCACGCGTGCAGGATCCACAAAGGAGCGTGAAATGATCCGGGTGGTCGTCGTGGACGACGAGGAGCTCGTGCGGACCGGTTTCCGCCTCATCCTCCAGGCTGCCGGAGACATGGAGGTCGTCGCCACACCCACCGGCGCGCAAGCGGTGCGCGAGATCAGTCTGCTCAAACCCGACCTCGTGCTGCTCGACATCCGGATGCCGGACGTCGACGGCCTCACCATCCTGCGTCAGCTGCAGGGCCTCAAGCAGCCGCCGGTCGTGGCGATGCTGACGACGTTCGACTCCGACGAGTACATCGCCATGGCCCTGCGATCGGGCGCGGCCGGGTTCATCCTCAAGGACACCGGGCCCGAGCAGCTCGCGCAGATGGTGCGCACGCTCGTCAGCGGCGGCGTGGTGCTCTCCCCCAAGGTCACCCGCACGGTCGTCGACGGCTACCTCGGTTCCGGTGCGGGCTCGGCAGCCACCGAGCAGGTCGGGCTGCTGACCGAACGCGAACGCACGGTGCTCGTGCTGATCGCGGAGGGACTGTCCAACACCGAGATCGGCGCCCGGATCCACGTCAGTGTCGGCACGGTGAAGGACCACGTCAGCGCCATCCTCACCAAGCTGCGCGTCGGCAGCAGGGTGCAGGCGGCCCTGGTGGCGCAGCGGGCCGGCCTGCTCGACGACAGCGGGGAGCCGCTGTGAGCTCCCGCCCGTCCAGCCGGCTCGTCGACGCCGTGCTGCTCGCGGTCGCCGTGGCCGAGGGAGTGCTGACCACGATCGCCGAGAACGACCCGTACGGGCTCGTCACGATCGCGATCGCCGTGCTCGCCCTCCTGGTGCGCGAACGCTGGCCGCTGCCGTCCTTCTTCGCGACCCTGCCGGCAGTGCTGTTCCCCGGCACGATCGTTCCGGCGATCGTCGCTCTCTACGCGGTCTCCAGCCGTTATCGCGACTGGTGGCTGCTCGCGGGGTGCGGCCTCCTCGCCGCGGCCAGCTTCGTCTTCCCGACAACGGAATTCGCGCCGTCGATCTGGGACTCCTACACGCTGCTCGGCGTCGTCTACTTCACGATGACGGCGGTCGCGCCGATCCTGCTCGGTCAGTTCCTGCACACGCAGCGGGAGCTGGCACTGCGGCTGGAAGAGGTCAAGGAAGCACGCGAGCACGAGCGGCGGCTCGACGCGGAGGCGATCCTGGCCCGCGAACGCAACCAGCTCGCCCGCGAAATGCACGACGTCGTGTCCCACCAGGTGAGCCTGATCGCGGTGCAGGCAGGCGCGCTCATGGTCAGCACCACGGATCCGAACGCCAAGCAGGCGGCCGGGAACGTGCGGCAGCTGTCCGTGAACACGCTCGACGAGCTGCGCCACATGGTGAATCTGCTGCGCGCCTCGGGCACACCGTCGACCGAGCTCACCCCGCAGCCGACGCTGACCGATCTCGAACGCCTCATCGGCAACAGCGCGATCGACGCCCGGCTGGTCGGCGCCGCACCGGAAGGGCTCGAACCACCCGTGCAGCGGGCCATCTACCGCACCATCCAGGAAGCGCTCACCAACGTGCGCAAGCACGCTCCCGGTGCCGGCGCCACCATCGAGATCAGCCACGACGACACCGACCTCACCGTCACCGTCACCAACACCCGGCCCACCCGGCCGAACCTCGCCCTGCCCAGCGCACAGCACGGACTCGTCGGACTGCAGGAGCGCGCCGCACTGCTCGGCGGGAAACTCCACACCGGCCCCATGCCCGACGGTGGCTTCCAGCTGCGGCTGCGGCTCCCGATCACGACAGTCGGCACAGCACACGGATGACCACGCTCGGAGTGCGCCGGATCGGCGCACTCCGAGCACCCGCTCATCGGGCGTGTTCGCCGGTGAGCAGCTGAGTGGCGGCGAAGTCGGCGTACATCGGATCACTCCGCACGAGCTCGTCATGAGTGCCGGCAGCACGCACGGTTCCGTTGTCCAGCACGACGATCCGGTCCGCCTGCGTCACCGTCGACAGCCGGTGCGCCACCACGAGCACCGTCATCGTCTTCGCCGCGGTCGTGACCACGTCCCTGATCGCCATCTCGTTCGCGGCGTCCAGCTGCGAGGTGATCTCGTCCAGCAACAACAACCGCGGACGGCTGAGCAGCGCACGGGCGAGCGCGACCCGTTGCCGCTCACCACCGGACAGGAAGGTGCCGCGATGCCCGACCGCGGTGTCCAGCCCGTCGGGCAGCCGCTCGACGAGAGCGTCCAGCCGGGTCTGCGCCACCACATCGCGAATCTCCTCGTCAGTCGCCTCCGGGCGCCCGTAGACGAGGTTCTCGCGCAACGACCCGGACAACAGCGGCGCGTCCTGTTCGACATAGCCGATGCCCGCACGCAGGGCGGCCAGATCCCAGTCCGCCAGATCGCAGCCGTCCAGCAGGATCCGCCCGGCCGACAGCTCGTAGAACCGCTCGATCAACGCGAACAGCGTGGACTTGCCCGCACCGGAAGGACCGACGAACGCGGTCATGCCCGACGCGGGGACGTCGACACTCACGCCACGCAGCACCTCCGGCCGGTCCGGACCGTAGCGGAACCGGACGTCGACGAAGGTCAGGCGAGCTCCGCCCTCTCCCGCGACCTCGTTGTCACCGGTGCCGAGCGGCTCGGCCTCCATCTGGTCGACCTCACTCAGCCTGCGCACCGCGGCGAGCCCGATCTGCAGCCTGCTGCCGGCGTGCAGCAACTGACCGATCGGCTCGTGCAGGTAGAACAGGAACAACAGGAAAGCAACCAAAGTGGACAGTGAGATCGCTCCGGTCGCGACCCGCGCGCCGCCGATGCCGAGCACGGCGAGGAACGACGCCTGGACCGCGAGGCCGTTGGAGCCGTGCACCAGCGATTCCCACCACGCCGAACGAACACCGGCACGCCACGCGTTGTCGGCGCCGCGCTCGATCGCGGCGATCTCCCTCGTCTCGGCGCCGGCTGCCTTCACGGTGCGGAAGGCGCCGAGCACTCGCTCCAGCCGCGCACCGGTCTCACCGACAGCGCTCTGGGCGGCGTGGGACGCCTTCTCGATCATCGGCATCCCGGCCAGAGCGAGCAGGCCGACCACCAGGAGCACGGCCAGGGTGATGCCGAGCAGGACGAGGTCCATCACGCCCATCATCACGACCATCACCACGGTCGTCACCGAGCCGGTGACCAGTGCGACGAGCGCGTGCGTGCACACCTCGCGCAGCAACGTCGTGTCCCCGGTGAACCGCGACAGCAGGTCTCCTGGCTCGGTGCGTTGCACCGCAGGCACGCGCAACGAGAGCAGCCGCCGAGTCAGCCGTTTCCTGGCGACCAGCACGACCGACTCGGCGGCACGTTCCAGCAGGTAGTCACCGACCATCGCGATCGCGGCACCGGCCAGTGCCAGGCCGACCAGCAGCGCCAGCAGACCGGTGATCCCGTCCCCCGAGCCCAGCCGGTCCACCAGCGCCTTGGCCGCCAGCGGCTGTGCGGCGGCGGCAAGACCGCTCAGCAGGACGAGTGCCCCTCCGAAAAGGATGGTGAGCCGCTGCGGTCTGGCGTACCCCAGAAGCGTTCGCCAGGTCGCGCGGTCAATCGGGGTGCGCACGGTGAAACAACTCCGTCTTCTCTGTTCGTGGCTGAAAATCGCAAGCCGGGCAGGCGAAAACGCCGCCGCGGACCGGCTCCACGATCATCAGCCACGCCACACGTCGCACGGCACCGGCGAACCAGCTGGACCTTCCAGCCAGGTGACCTGGTAAGACCCGCCACCTGGGGGACGACGAATCGCTGAGTGTCCACAAAGGTCTTGCGGACAGTGCGTTTCCCGTCCGTCACGCCGCCTTCACGAAGCACGGTCACATGAACTCGCTGCTCCTCATGATCGCGATCGCCGTGGCGGTCCGCTCCTTCGCAGCGTCCCGGCTGGACCGGTGGCACCTCGGTGCACCGGTCGTCATCGTCGCGGCGGGTGTCGTCATCGGTCTGGTCGACGAACAGTCGATCAAGATCGCGCTGAACACCCAGGCGCCGGCAAACGTACCGATGATGCCGGCCGAACCGGTCGAGACCAGGTAGCCCGCGTCTGTCCTTTGTGGGCAGTCTGACCCAGGTCATCGCCGGCGAGCAGCCGGCCGACCAGGCGCGTGCCGGCCTGCCGGGCAGTCACCCAAGCACCTGATGACCCTGGCGCTGCCCGACCGGGTGCACCACATGGCGGACATGTTCCGCTGCCACGCCATGCGCGGCGATCTGCTCGACCCACCGTGCACCGCCGAGCAGATCGAGGCCGCGACCGACAGGCGCCGCCCCCACCGGCACGCTCTGAGCCCTCTCAGCCCTGCCCCGCCACCGCCGGGGTGATCATGTTCGAGCACGACACGGTGGCGTGCTCACCCTTGGCCGTGTTGTTGGCGACGACGTGGCCGTCGACAGTGATGGTGCACGAGATCGACTCGCCCTGGCCGTTGGCCGCCATCACCTGCGCCACGCTGAGACCAGGGCCGGAGGAGATGGTCAGTTCCTTGCGCCACGGCAGGTCGACGGCTTCGGCCTTCTCGGTGCTGTTCACTCCCTCGGTGGCGAACCTGATCTCGGGCGACCTGCCTCCCGGCCCGGTGATCTCGTAGACGACCGTGTGGGTTCGTGGGGCGGGGTCGGGATCGCGGCCGACGACGACCCAGGCGGCCGTGGCCACGACGAGCACGACCGCGGCAAGGCCTGCCAGCCGGGCTCGCCAGTGACCTGGCCCGCTGGCGGGAGAAATCAGCGGACCGTCTTTGCGCGTACCCCTGGAAGACGGCATGTTCCATCACTTTCTCTCACTGGAGCGGGTTTGCGCATTGCTGCGCGGTCGTGGCGGTGTGCGTGAGTCATGGTGGCAGCTGCGCGGGCGTTTTGGCCAGAACCTCTCGGGTAGACCCTTGAGAGCCGCTGTCTCGAACGGCTCGACGGTGTCGAGTATCAACTTAAAAAGCAAATACCTGTCACTCGACACACACTTGCATAGGTCCAAAATAGGTGCCATGACCTGCACATATGGCGGTTCGCGACGGCACAATGAGATGTCGTGCATGGATTTCGCAGAATATCCTGTTAGGTGTTGGTCACAACGACGAGCAGTGCCGGGTGCGACCCAGTTGACAGATCGTTAACGTCCGGGAAATCCTTCGGACATTGGTCGTGGATGTATTTAGGTGCCTTCACGTGACGACTGGTTCATCACCGCGGATGTGAACCGCAGCGCGGTTAGGCGCTCGTGCGGCGAACTAAACCTCAACGGGGCGTGTTCGTCATGCGTGGAGTTTTTCCGATGTGCCGAAATAGGTGTCAGAAGGGAAATCGATGCGCTCTCCACAGGTATTACGCATGTTCTCCTCGGGAAGGAGGCGCCGACGCGGAGCACGAGCACTCGCGCTCGGCTCGGCGCTGCTGCTCGCCCTGACCGCGATCGGGCTGAACACACCGGCAGCCACCGCGGCCACGTTCACGGTGTCGATGCAGAACCTGCAGTACAACCCGGCAACGCTGAACGTGAACGTCGGCGACACCGTCAGGTGGACCAACAACGAGACCAACGGTGTCGTGCACAGCGTGACCGGTGGTCCGCTGTCGTCGGATGTGAACGCCGGGGAGTCCTTCTCCTTCACCTTCACCTCCGCCGGCACCGTCAACTACCGCTGCCGCTTCCACCCGGACATGCTCGGGTCGGTCGAGGTCAGTGGCACGTCGCCCACAACCACCACCGGACCGACAACCACGACCACAGGTCCGACTACCACCACCACGGTGCCCACGACCACCACCAGCTCCCAGACGCCCGGCCCGACGACGACCACGGGTTCTGGTGGGCTACCGATCGGCGGCGGGCCGGTTCCGGTGTCGTTCCACCTCACGGACAACCAGGGGTCCTGGTACGACACGAACCTCCAGCTGTTCGGCACGCGTTCCCTCGCGGTCGCCGAACTGCCGCGGGTGAAGCTCAACCCGCTCGTCCCCGGCGTGCCCCTGGACGGGCTGCCGTTGCTGGGCAACGGCGCTCTGCTCGGCTCGGCCGCGAGCAACCTGCTCAACGGTGATCTGTCGCGGTTGACCCAGCTCCAGTTCAACAACGGCCCGACGCCGCTCCAGAGCCTCGGTGTCGACCCGGCGAAGCTGCTCGGCCTCGACAAGCTGCGCACCTCGATCGGCAAGGTGATGCCGTTGCTGGACGCGCGGGCGATCAAGGCGAACACCCTGATCACCCAGCTCTCCCAGCAGATGGCGGCCCGGCCTGCCAACTCGAAGACCGCGCTGCTCGATCTGCCGGTCGGGGTGGAACTGATGAAGGTGCTGGAGGACATCCAGAGGTACGTCCAGACCACCACGATCAGCTTGCCCGTGACGGTGAACTTCGACATCAAGGCTCCGGCCGCGGAGTCGGCGCACACCATCACGAACCTGATCTGGCCGGAGGGTGCGGCGGGCTTCCCGTTCGACCAGCCGGGCGCCTTCGTCGGCAGCTCGACCGCGCAGCTGACCGAACCGGGTCTCTACGCGTTCGTCTGCAAGATCCACCCGTACATGCTCGGTGCGGTCGTCGTGGACGACCCGCTCACGCCAGGCCTCGACTTCGGCAAGAAGCTCAAGGTCAACAGCCGCGGGCTGAACGTCCCGTCCGATGGCGACATCATCTCGCAACTGGTCCAGAAGTTCTTCAACATCACCGCACCGGCCAACTGGCAGAAGTTCAGCAACACCGAACAGCGGACGTGGAACCCCACGTATCCGCCGGCGCCGATCCTGATGTACGACTCGAACGGGTCACCTCAGCTCGTCCCGCTGCTGGACGCCTACCTCAAGAACAAGTTCAACACGCCGAAGACCCTGCCCGCACTGACCCAGCGGCCTGGGACTCCGGGCGTGGGCGAGGTCTGGATCGACACCCAGAAGGAGCGGACGGCGGGCAAGACCAAGTCCGGTACCGCGACGAAGGTCGACGTCTCCACCTGGAAGGTCGACCGCAAGGTCGCGCTGCCTCAGATCAACATGAACAACCCGCACAACATGTGGACCGACAAGGACGAGAGGTACATCTACCAAACCGAGTGGTTCGGCAACAAGCTCACCGTCTTCGAGCGGGCGACGGGGCAGTTCGTCCGGCAGATCGAGGTCGGGCCCGACCCCTCGCACGTGATGACGAGGACGGACACCGACCAGCTCCACGTCGCGATCAACGGCGGTGCGTCGGTGGTCGAGCTCTCGCCCGGTGCCACGAAGATCGATCGCCGGATTCCGGTCCAGGGACCGGGTGAGAAGGTCGCGCATCCGCACGCCCACTGGATGACCGGCGACGGCAAGACCATGGTCACGCCGAACGTCAACACCTACGACTCCACCGTCGTGGACATCGCGTCCGGCAACATCCGCAAGGAAGCCACCGGTGAACTGCCGATCGCCACGGGCATCACGCCCGACGGCGCGAAGGCGTACGAGGCCAACTTCATGGGCGCGACGGTGTCCTGCATCTCGCTCAAGGCCGACGCGTGCAAGGACGGTAACGCCACCGTGCACCACAAACAGATCGACCTGTGGCGCAACTACGACCCGGTGGCCGGTGACCGCGGCTCGTTCGGCGGCCTGCCGATCCAGCTGCCGGTGAGCCCGGACGGCAACGCGGTACTCGTGGCCAACACGTTGTCGTCCAACATCACCGTCCTCGACCCGAAGACCGACGAGATCGTGAAGTGGCTGCCCTGCGACTCCGGTTGCCACGGCATCAACTACGGCGCGAAGCGGGGCGGCGGCTACTACGCCTACGTCTCCAGCAAGTTCGCCAACACGATGGCGGTCATCGACATCGACCCGAACGGCGACGGCAGCCCCGCCGACGCCGCCGTGGTCGGCAAGATGGTGCTCGACTCGGTCTCCACGACCGCGATGGACGACCCGGTCGTGGACTACATGGGCATGGGAGGCATGGGTGTACTCGCCGTGCCGCTCGTCTACGAAGGCTGGGTGCAGAAGGCGCCCAGCAATCCGGTGAACGACCTGCTGACCTGCCGTCAGCGACACCCGCTCACCTACGCCACTGATTGCTGACACCACCACCGCGAGACGGGGAAGCCGTTCGAGGACGGCTTCCCTGCCCGCGGCTTCCCTGCGGGAGGCGACCCATGTCCACAGAGTTGGTTAGCGATGAGTTTCTGACGGCAGGTGCGACGCGGACGTCCAGTCAGCGCAAGGTCCTGCCGGTGTTGATGGTTCTCCTGTTCGTCCTGACCGCCCTGGTGGGGGTGACGGCGTCAGGTGTCATAAGACAGTCCACTGCGGACCCGGTGCTGCCGGCCGCGGCGGGCGAGGATCTCGGTGACGGAACCCGCCTCGCGCAGTACGAGGTGGTCAACGGAGTCAAGGTGTTCCGTCTGCGGGCGGCTCCCACGTCGTGGGAGGTCTCACCCGGCAACGTCCGGCAGGCCTTCGCCTACAACGGGATCGTGCCGGGGCCGGTGATCCGGATCAACGAGGGCGACCAGGTGCGTTTCATCCTGCAGAACGACCTGCCGGAGCCCACCGCGCTGCACTGGCACGGCATGGACCTGCCCAACGACCAGGACGGCGTGCCCGGTCTCACCCAGCCGGAGATCGAGCCTGGGCAGAGCTTCACCTACGAGTGGAAGGCGATCAGCACCGGAACTCACTGGTACCACTCGCACATGCACGGAGACCAAGAGGGCAAGGGGCTCTACGGCTCGCTGGAGGTGGTGCCCAGACTCGGCGACATCACCGCCGCCCGCGACTACCGGCTGATCATCGGGGACGGCCCGCTGGGCTTCGTGTTCAACGGCAAGAGCTTCCCGGCCACCGTGCCGCTGCGGGCGCGGGTGGGCGAGCGGGTGCGCATCCGGTTGATCGGCGCGGGCCCTGAGATGATCCACCCCATCCACCTGCACAGCGGGCACTTCGAACTCGTTGCACAGGACGGAAAGCGACTCCCGTTACCGCAGCAGATGGACACGCTCCTGGTCGGTGTCGGGCAGACCTACGACATCGTCTGGACACCGACCAGGGTGGGCAAGTGGATGATCCACTGCCACATCTTCTCCCACGCCGAGACCCACCACGGGATGGCCGGGCTGGTGTCCATCTTCAACGTCGATCCGCCCGCGATCGGCCTTCCGCTGCCCCTTCAACAGGGCGGCTGACGCATGACGACGACCACCGGCAATCGCGAAATCCGCACTGTGGAAGGAAACCCGATGTCCCGGCCCAGCACCGCGCTCCTCGTCCTGGCGGCGTTCGTCATGCTCCTGTTCCCGTCGACCGCGTCGGCCCACGTCACCGTCTCGCCGGGCACCGCGGAGCCGGGCGGTTACGCCAGGGTGGTGTTCCGCGTGCCGAACGAGCGCGCGGACGCCTCGACGACCCGGCTGGAGGTGTCCTTCCCGTCCGACCACCGGTTCAGTTCCGTTTCCGTGCAACCGGTTCCGGGCTGGACGGCGACCACCCGGAAGGAGAAGTCGGACTCGCCAGCGGGGGCGGGCGAGCACGGGTCGGGTGAGGTCGTGACGGGCATCGTCTGGGAAGGCGGGACGGTGCAGGCGGGGCAGTTCCAGGAGTTCCCCGTCTCCATGGGGAAGTTGCCGCAGAAGGACACCAAGCTGGTGTTCAAGGCGGTGCAGACCTACTCCAGCGGTGAGGTGGTCCGGTGGATCGACGTCCAGCAGGACGGCGGACTCCGCCCCGAGCACCCGGCTCCGGTGCTGTCGGTGGCCGCACCGCCGCTCGCCGCCGCACCCGCCGCGCGCGTCGACACGCTCGGCCGGGTGCTCGGTGCGGCCGGGCTCCTGGGCGCTCTCGTCGCGGTCGGACTGGCGCTGACCACGCGGCGGCGGTCCTCCGCACCGGCGGACAGCGTTGAGGTGCAGGAGAAGACGCCGGAGAACGAGGCGGTCCGGGTCTGAGCTCGTGCGAGGTCGACGGTCCTTCGCCGGTCGTCGACCTCGCGCCCGTCCCGTCCCCTGGTGAGAGGAAGAGCGGTGCGACGAGCGACCAACAACTTCGTACGTGCGTGCATCACGTTCGCCTTGGTGTTGCTGCCATTTCTGGGCGGCCAGGGCATCGCCCAGGCGCACGCCATCGTCATCTCGACCAGTCCGGCCGGCTGGGAGGTGCTCGGCACGTCACCCGCCGAGGTGTCGCTGACCTTCAGCGAGCCGGTGGAGCTCGGGCTGGCGACCGTGCGGATCCTCGGTCCCGCCGGCGACACGATCACCACGGCCGCGCCCGTCCACGCCGTGGACAGGCCCGAGGTGCTGGTGGTTTCAGTGCCGCGAGCGTTGTCCGACGGCAGCTACACGGTGAACTGGCAGGTCACCTCCGCGGACACCCATCCGGTGCGCGGCACGTTCGTGTTCAGCGTGGGACAGCCGTCGAAGTTCGCGGCGACGTCACCGGCCGAGGCGCACACCGGTACCGACCGAGCCGTGGAGTTGTCGTACGGGACGGCGCGGTGGTTGTCCTTCGCCGGGTTGGCGCTGCTGGCAGGGGCGGCGTTCTTCGTCGTGTGGTGCCAGACCACACCCGTGGCCGGTCGCCGGATCCGCGTGCTGTTGTGGAGCGGGTGGTGGAGCCTGCTGGCTGCCACAGTCCTCGTACCGCTGCTGTACGGGCCGTACGCCACGGGCCGTTCGCTCACCGCCGCGGCCGACCCGTCGTTGATCGCGGGCACGGCCGGCACGAGGCTGGGCCTGGCGATGCTGGCGCGCCTGCTGTTGCTCGGGCTGGTGGGCGCCGCCCTCCTGCGGTTGCTCCGCCGCGCGGAACCCGCCGAGGCCACCGATCTTCAGCGCCGCCGCCGTGGCGCCGCGGTGCTGGCGGCGACCTGCGCACTCGCTCTCACCTGGAGCGCCGCCTCGCACAACGCGGCCGGTGCGCTGACGGGCCCTGCCGTGGTGGCCGACGCGGCCCACCTCACCGCGATGGCCGTGTGGCTGGGCGGCCTCGTTGTGATCGGCGCCGTCGTGAGGTCCGCGGACGCGTCCGCGATGCGCGTGGCGGTGCTGCGATTCTCCCAGGTGGCACTGATGTCGGTCCTCGTGCTGGTCGTCACCGGTGTGTTCCAGTCGTGGCGGCTCGTCGGCACTCCCTCGGCCCTGGTCGGCACTTCGTACGGGCGGGTGCTGCTGGTCAAGGTCGCGCTGATCGTGGTGCTCGTCGCGTTCGGTGCCGCGGCGCGCCGCTGGGTTCAGCGCCACTACGGCTTCCCCGTCGTCACACCCTCGGACCGGCGCCGGGCGGCACGCGGACCCGGTCACCGCCAGGTGCGGCGCTTTGGGGCGGTCGTCGCCGCTGAGGCCGGCATCGCGGCCCTCGTGCTGGGGCTCACGGCGGTCCTGGTCAACACCAGTTCCGCAGCCGCGGAACTGGCCTCGCAGAGCCGACCGGCCGAGGTGGTGACGCCCGTGCCCGGCCAACCCGTCATCGCGGACTTCGACGCCGGCGGCGCGGCCGGACGCGGCAAGGTCGCTGCTCTCGTGACACCCGGCGCGTCGGGGAGCAGCGAGGTGCACTTGGCCGTGCTGGACGAGGGAGGAAGGCCGAAGGAGGTCGCCGAGGTGCGGGCGACGCTGAGCCACCCCGAGCGGTCACCGGGGCCGTTGACCGTTCCGCTGCGTTACAGCGGTGTGCCAGGACATTACATTTCCGATGCGCTCTCCTTGCCCGTATCCGGGCGCTGGGAGATGTCGTTGAAAGTGCGCACATCTGATGTCGATGAGGCCATCGTGCATGTCTCCGTGGGCATTCCCTGAACCGCGTCAGCGGTGATGACCCGAACGAACGGATGGTGAGGCATGTACCCCGAAGACGCACGCAGGTTGTCTCCAGACGTACTGGAGGCCCTGCGTCGCCGCGCCATCGCCGCGGTCGAGTCCGGCGTTTCCCGCACGCAGGTCGCACGGATGCTCGGCGTGTCGCGGCAGACGATCAGCGTCTGGCACCGCGAATACCGGACGAGGGGCGAAGAAGCACTGCAGAACAGACGAAGAGGAAGACAGCGGGGTGAGCAACTGGCGCTGTCGTACGCACAACAGCTGTGGACGATCAGGACCGTGACGACGTGCGGTCCGGACGAGGCCGGGCTCCGGTACTGGCTGTGGACGAACCAGGCGCTGGCGGAACTGGTCAACAACAGGTTCCGGATCGCCCTCTCGGCCACAACGGTGCGCAACTACCTCATCCGCTGGGGCGTGCTCGCCGAGGCCGTTCTCTCCAAGCGGACCGGTGGACGCCGAGCCGATCAGACGGTGGCGAGCCCCTCCACCGTCCTGGCGGGCGCGGAGACGTTCCGGACGCACCACGCGACCTCCCATTGGCTGGCCGGTCCGCAACTGCACTCGGATGGCGCGTCGGCCTGCAAGGGCACTGGCGGCCACGAGATCTCCATGTTGTACGCGGTGTCCACTCAGGGCACGGTGTTGTTCCTCTGCACACGCGACCCGTTCGACGGGGTTCGGCTGACGGAGTTCTTCATCAGGTTGGTGCGCCAGCGCGGCCGCCGGCTCAACATCGTGCAGAGCTGGCGACCGACCCGTCGAGCCGATGCCCTCACCGCGTGGATCGCGGAGAACACCGGTCAGGTGACCGTGCGATTCGTCGTCGACTCGCCGCAGGCGGACGAACCCGTGCCGCTCGAGGACGTGTCGCTTCCGGTTCCGCGGCAAGAAGGTCCTCGCTGAGGAGCCCATCGTGGCGCGCGGCCAGGGCGTTCCGGGCCCCGAGGTGCGGTCGGCCATGAGGTCAGCATCGCCCGCGAGTGCCTCACGCCGTCGTCGGCCCTGGTCACGTAGCGGAGGCGGCCAGGGCCGGCGAGGCGGAATGATCGTGTGCCGCTCGAAAAGTCATCACCGCAGTGAGGCGGACCGGTTCTGGTTCACCACGCGACGACGCATCGGACGTCCACCCTCCCGAGCAGCGATCAAGACGCTCGTCCTGCGGCTCGCCAGAGAGAACCCGAGATGGGGACACCGGCGGATCCGAGGAGAACTGGCCCGCTCGGTCATCGCATCGGCGCATCGACGTACGCGGGCAGGCCGAGCGCTGCGAGACCGAGGCCCAGTTTCGGCGTGTGATCAGGGAAGTCGCGGGCTGCAGTGTTCACGGACGACATCCCAGACCTGTTCTGCTGTGGTGAGGGTGAGGGCGTGGTGCGCGATGTTGACGCACGTCGTGTGGTCGAGACGGCGGATGGTGGCGCGCACCTGGTCGAGGTGAGCCGGCGCCATCGACAGCACGTCGCAGTCGAGCCCGGCCAGCAGAGGCACGACGAGCGGGTGTGCGGCAGCGTCGCCGCACACGGACACGCGTTGGCGGTTGCGGTGCGCCGCGGCGATGGTGTCGGCGATGGCGCGCAGTACGGCCGGGTGTGCGGCGAGTTGTGGTGTGAGCGCGGGATCGCGGCGATCCAGGGCCAGGATCTGACCGGTGAGGTCGTTGCTGCCGATGGACAGGAAGTCGGCGCGGGCGGCGATGTCATCGGCAGCGGCGACGGCTTCCGGGAGTTCGATCATCGCGCCCAGCGGTGGTGGCACGATGCCGAGGTCGTGTGCGACGCGGTTGAGGATGTGGCGGCACGCATCGAGTTCTCCGGGTGTCGCCACCATCGGGATCATGATGCGCACGTCGCAGTCGCCGGCGGTGGCCAGGACGGCCCGGAACTGGCGGGCGAACGCGTCGGGCTCGGCGAGCATGAGCGGCAGACCCCTACCCAGCCGGCCAGTCCTGCCCCTGGACAAGAATGCCGGCAGTTTGTCGTCGGCGTAGTCGAGGGTGCGCACGGTGACCGGGTGCCCGGCCAGAGCGCGCAGCACGGGCCGGAGAACGCTGCTGTGCTGGGCCTCGCTGGGCCACTCCGTGGCATCGAGGAACGGGAGTTCGGTGCGCAGCAGACCCACGCCGTCGGCGTTCGCGGTGATCGCTGCGCGGGCGTCGACGGCGGTGGCGATGTTGGCGCGCAAGGTGATCGTGTGGCCGTCACGCGTCTGTGCGGGCAGATGTCGTTCCGCGGCAAGGGCTTCCCGGCGCTGCCGGGCGGCACGCATCGCCTCGCCTGCAGCAGCCTGTTCGCCTGAGCTCGGGTTGATGATGATCTTGCCGTGCTCGCCGTCGACGGTGACGGGTGCGCCGTCGGCGTGGTCGAGCACCGCAGGATGAACGCCGACGAGCAGCGGAATGCCCAGCGATCGCGCAACGATCGCGGCGTGGGAGTTGAAGCCGCCGGTGACTGACACCGCCGCGGCCACCGTGGCCGCCCGCTCGAGCAGGTCGGCCGCACCGATCTCGCCGGCCATCAGAACCACCGGGCCCTCGGTGTCGAGGCCGTGATCATGGCCGTGCAGCCGGGCGATCACACGTTTGCCGACCTGGCGGACGTCAGCCGCGCGTTCCGCGAGCGTCGGATCGGGCAGCGCTGCCAGCGCCGCAGCGTGGTGGTCCACCGCCCGCTGCACGGCCAGCGCGAGTGGCAGGCCGCTCTTGGCGTGCTGGACGGCCAGTGCGCGCAGATCGGTGTCCATCGCCAGATAGCTGATGACTTCGAGGATGTCGGCGTCCTCGGTGCGGTCGTCCGAACGCAGTCGCTCCGATGTGGACAGCAGATCGGCGGCGACGGCCTGGAACGTCTCGGTGATCTGGGTGACTGGATTGCCGATGACGTTCCAGGGCAGTGCGGTGGGCAGTGGCCGGTCGGTGCGGCGCAGCACGCCGACGGCGGTGCCGGGACTGGCCGCGCGCCCGGTGAAGCGCGACTGGTTCACCGGGTGGCCACCACCCCGGCCAGCGCGGTGAAGATCAACGCGGTGGACGTCGCCCCCGGATCCTGGTGGCCGATGCTGCGCGGACCCAGGTAGGAGGCTCGGCCCTTGCGGGCCTGCAACGGGATGGTGGAGTGTGCTCCGTCCTCGGCGGCCTTGGCGGCGTCCGCGACCGCCGCAGCCAGGTCGGCGCCCTGGAAGACGGCCTCCTCGAGTGCGGTGACCGCCGGCGCAAGGGCGTCCAGCATGGTCTTGTCTCCCAGGGTCGCCGCGCCGAGCTGGGTCACGGCGGCAGTTGCGGCGTGCAAGGCCGCGATGAGCTGCTGCGGAGAGGCCGTCGGTCCGGTCAGGGCCTTGCCTGCGGCGCGGAAAGCCGTGCCGTACAGCGGTCCGGACGCTCCGCCCACAGTGGACATGAGTGTGCTGCCGGTCTTGACCAGGACGTCACCGACCGTGCTCGGCTGAAAGTCGTCAAGCGCGGCGAGGACGGCCGTGAAGCCGCGGGACATGTTGGCGCCGTGGTCGGCGTCACCGATCGCGGCATCGAGCTGGGTGAGCTGGTCGCGATGCTCCTCGACAGCCGCGGCGATGGCTCGGATCCACGCGCTGACCATGGCGATGTCCACCGGATCCTCCTCGATTCGGACGGCAGTGCCGCCATCGTGCCCGGTGTGGCGATAGTGCGTCATCAGCTCGCCCACCGCAGCCCCGACGTCGCCACCGGCGCCGCCCACAGGTCGAGCATCTCGTCGTCGGCCCTGCAGACGGTGATCGACACACCGGCCATGTCCAGGCTGGTCACGTAGTTGCCGACCAGGCTCGCGCCGATGTGCACCTCTCGCGCTGCGAGCACGGCGGCGACCTCGGCCGCCACGACGTAGAGCTCGATGAGCGGTGTGCCACCGAGGCCGTTGATCATCACGATGGCCTTGTCCCCCGCTGCCAGAGGCTGGTCGGTCAGAATCGCGTCCATCGCGAGGCCGACGAGTTCCTTGGCGGGCTGGAGCTTGCCGCGACTGCGGCCGGGTTCGCCGTGGATGCCCACGCCGATCTCGATCTCGTCCTCGGGCAGGTCGAAACCGGGCCGCCCGGCCGACGGGCTGGTGCAGGCGGTCAGCGCGATGGCGAACGACCGCGAGGCCGCGTTGACCTTCTCTGCCATTTCGGCGACCTTGTCCAGGTCCGCTCCCCGGTCTGCCAGGGCGCCTGCGATCTTCTCGACGAAGACGGTGGCGCCGGTGCCGCGCCTGCCCGCGGTCCAGGTGGAGTCCTGCACGGCCACGTCGTCGTCGACCAGCACGGTGCGTGCCGTGATGCCTTCGTCGGCGGCCAGTTCGGCGGCGAGCTGGAAGTTCATCACGTCGCCGGTGTAGTTCTTGACCACGAACAGCACACCGGCGCCACCGTCGACCGCCTTGGCCGCGGCCAGGATCTGGTCGGGTACCGGGGAGGTGAACACCTCGCCGGGAACCGCGGCGTCGAGCATGCCGGGGCCGACGAACCCGCCGTGCAGCGGCTCGTGCCCGGAGCCTCCGCCGGAGACCAGCGCGACCTTCCCCGTTCTCGGCGCGTCCGCGCGGACGATGATCCGGTTGTCCGTGTCCACCCGGAGTTCGGGGTGGACGGCGGCGATGCCGGCGAGTGCGTCGGTCAGCACCGACTCGGACGAGTTGATGAGCTTCTTCACGACAGGACTCCTTCGGCCTGAACCGGAACCGGCTGTTCGGCGACGCGCCGGGTGGTGGCGATGAGGTGGTAGACGGCCGCGGCGGCGAGTCCGCCGGCGATCTCGGCGGCCAGGTACACGGGCAGCTGTTCCCAGTGGACGGTCCCTCCGAACAGCTGTCCGGTGAGCATCGGTCCGAACGTGCGGGCCGGGTTGATCGAGGCGCCGGTGGCCGGCGCGATCGGGATGATGATCGCGAAGACGGCGAGTCCGATGGCCACCCCGGCGAAACCCTGCGGAGCCCGTTTGTCGATAGCGCCGAACACCACCAGCACGAGCAGGAACGTGCCGATCGCCTCAGCGGTGAACGCCTGGCCGGCACCGACGTCGGCGCTGTAGGCGGCAATGCCCAGTCCGACGTCGACGGCTTTGCGGCCGAGGACTGCGACGATGGCGAACGCTCCCAGAGTCGCTCCGGCGAGCTGCGCGGCGAGGTAGCCGGGTACCTGCCGCCACGGCATCCGCCCGCTCGCGGCCAGCGCGAGCGTGACGGCCGGGTTGATCTGGCAACCCGAGACGTGACCGATCGTGTGGACCATCGCGATGACGGCGGTCGCGAAGGCCAGGGAGATCATGCCCAGCTGGGCCATGGTGAACGGGGCGTCGCCGCCCACGATCAGCGTTGCGGGGACGGAACCGACGCCGATGAAGACCAGCGTCGCCGTGCCGAGCACCTCGGCGACCAGTGCTTGGGGGAATGTGTTGTCAGCCATGTTCGACGCCCGCGACAGTGCGGGCGCTCACCTCCTCGGCGGGGAACTGGGGTCCTGCCTACTGAACACCGTTCGTCATTACCGAACGAGAGGAAGGTAGGCGTGGCCCAGGTCACTGTCAAGGGTTGACGTCAGGCGAGCGCGCGAGCGAGCGGAGCGCGGCCCGCCCCCAGCTCACGGGACAGCTGACGGGCAACTTCCCGCACCTTGACGGCCAGGTCCTGGTTCTGCCCGTCAGCCAGCAGTCGCTCGACCGGACCCACCACGCCGATCGCGCCGGCGAGCCCGGACCTGTCGAAAACAGGCGAGGCAATCCCCGCGTC
The DNA here is from genome assembly GCF_047445655.1 of Lentzea alba. Lineage (GTDB taxonomy): Bacteria > Actinomycetota > Actinomycetes > Mycobacteriales > Pseudonocardiaceae > Lentzea > Lentzea alba_A. Next base: position 10,619 of record NZ_JAJAEG010000033.1, on the reverse strand, counting down.
GCCGAGCGTGGACTCCTGGTCCTCCTGCGCGTGACCGACCGACCGCACCTGTGCCAGCTGGTCGTTCAGCGCATCCGGATCGACGATGCTGTGGCCGGTCAGTGGCGCCAACACCCCAGCGAGCAGTTCCGCCTGCCGCCCCTCCGGCAGGAACGCCACGATCGCCTTGCCCAGCGCGCAGGTGTGCCACGGGATGCTCGCCCCCACCTCGAGGATCTGCACCGCCCCTTCCGGCCGGAACGCGTGATGCACGACCAGCACGTGGTCACCGGTCAGGACCGCGACCCAGACCGCCTCATTGGCACGGGTCGCCAGCAGATCAGCCCAGGTCAGCGACCTCATCCGCAGTTCGTGCGTCTCCAGGAAGGCGTTGCCGAGCGTGAGCACGCCGGGACCCAGCACGTACCTGCCGGTCTGGCGATCCTGCGCGACCAGCCCTTCCGCCTCCAGCGTGCGCAGCAGCGCGTGCACGGTGGGCTTCGCGACCCCGACCCGATCGGCCAGCTCCGCCAGGCCCAGTCGTGGACCGCCCGCGCTCAGCAGTCGCAGGATCTGCACCGCCCGCTGTACCGACTGGACCACAATCACCCTCGATTCAGTATTGCTGAACAGTATTCAGCATGACAGCATCTCGTTCATGCAACCTGTTGGGATCGTACTCGTGTCGCACAGTGCGGAGCTGGCATCCGGGCTTTGCGCGTTGCTAGACCAGCTCGGTGTCCAGCCGGGTTCGGTGGTCGCCGCCGGCGGCACGGCCGACGGCCGGATCGGCACCAGCTACGACGCGATCGCCGCCGCCGTGAAGAACGCCGACCAGGGCCGCGGCGTCGTCGTCCTACCCGACCTCGGCAGCTCGGTCATCACCACCCGCGCGGTGCTGGATGACCACGCCCAGGCTGACGTGGTGCTTGTGGACGCCCCGTTCGTCGAGGGCGCCGTCGCCGCCGCCGTCACGGCCGCCGGCGGCGCCGACCTCGCCACTGTCACAAGCGCCGCACAGGAGGCCCGCCATGCCGCCAAGTTCTGACACGTCCCTGCACACCGGCGACACGGCCGAGATCGACGTCGTGCTGCCCGCACACCTGCACGCACGCCCCGCGGGCAAACTGGCCAGAGCGGCCGCGCAACTGCCCTGCAGGCTCGAGATCTCACACCAAGACAGGACGGTCGACGCGACAGGGATCCTCGCCGTGATGGGCCTTGGTGCCACTGCCGGCGCCACCATCACCGTCCGCGCCCACGGCGACGGTGCCCACGACGCCGTGACCGAGATCTGCCGGCTGTTGCGCGCCATCGACTGACCCGCCGCGTTTGAGAACAGTGTCGACCGCGGCGTCTTCGGACAGCGAGCTGCGCTGGCGGTTCCCCCACATCGGCCAGATCATGATGTCCGCCAGTCATGTTGGGTAGGCGCCACTGGTCGAAGCCGCACTCGACGACCCAACTACCACGAGCACAGTGTCAGTGAGGGAGTCCCAGGCTCCTCGTCAGCGGCACGCACATTGACGTCCGTCCTGGTGACAACCCGAGAATGGCGCACTCCAAGGCTCAAATTCGGGGCGGTAAAGGAGTCGCCGATCCCAAGGCGCAGTTGCGCGTCTGCTGGCGGAACCGAAGAACTTCCGGCACGTGATCCAGGGCGGCGAGGTGGTCGCCGGGCGCGTCACTACGCCGTGACCGCCAGTTCCACCAGAAGTGCCGGCTCGCGTTGACACCAAAGCGATCCCGGCGTCGTTGCCGTTGGCCTGCACGAGCAACCCCAGCGGCGCGCACGGCACCATCGTGGCGAAACCGCGTGATGGCGCGGGATCGGCCAACATCTCGGCGATCCCTGACAAGGGCGAACCTCCGGACGTTCCTGGAGAGCTCCGACGTCACCACGCACCAGGCAGAACGGTTCCCGACGACAGGGGTCTGTCGCCTCTTGCCAGCAGAAGGAACAGCCTCGGCTCATCGCCGTGTCAGAGCTTTGTCAGCACCATGTCCGAGCCTTGTCCAAAGGCACTGCGCTCGCGCTGTCCCCACTGCCAGAACAAAGGGAACAACCATGTCCAAAATAGCCACTGCCGCGGCCGTCGCCGTGCCCGTCCTCGTAGGCGCCGCCGGAACCGCGCAGGCCTCCACCCTGTCAGCCCCAAGGACGCCACCACATTGACCGACCTCCGCTGCTGACCTGGCGCCTCGTACAGCCGCCACGGCTCCTACGTCAGCGACGGTCACACCGATCAACGGTGTGACTGACCCGCTGACCCCTGGCCGTAGGGAAATGCACCTCCATGACAAGCCGCACCCACACGATTCCCGGCGCTGGACCGAGGCCGTGGCCGGGCTTTGACCGAACGGAAAGAAACACCACGTGAAGACAAAGATCAAGACCCAGGGCGCCATTACGGCGCTGGCGACCTTCGCTGTCCTGGGCTGCCTGACGTTGAGCGCGACGCAGGCTTCAGCCGGAGCCCCACGGGCGCTGCCGGCCCCGGCCGAAACCGCCGCCGCGCTGCCCGTCGTCAACATGGAAGCCACCGTCCTGGCCGCCCAGATCGATCCCCGGCGCGCCGACAACACGCTGACCCCAGGCGCCAAGGATTCCGTGCTGGCCGTCGAGCGGGCACTCCAGGCACGCAATCTGCTGGACGCCCGCTGGGTCGACGGCTACTTCGGAACCACGACGATCAAGGCGTACGCGGCCTACCAGCGTTCGCTCGGACACACCGGACTGGCCGCGAACGGGCTGCCCGGCGCGAGTTCGCTGGCCACGCTCGGGCAGGGCCGGTTCACCGTCTCCCACGTGATCAAACCAGGCCCGACGGTTCAGCGTGGCGGGTACGTCGTCAACACCCGTACCCAGGCGATGCTCACTGAGACCGAACGTCTGCTGGGGCGTCGCCTCGTGCTGTCGCAGGGCTCCTACAACCCCGGCGGCGACCCGACTTCCGCCGGCACCCACGACGGTGGCGGCGTCGTGGACATCAAGGTCGACGGCATGTCCGCCGACACTCGCACCGCCGTCGCCCGTGCGCTGCGCCAGGTCGGCTTCGCCGCCTGGGTCCGCAGCCCGGCCCAGGGCGACTGGCCGTGGCACATCCACGCTGTAGCGATCAACGACACCGACCAGGCCACCCAGGCACAGAACCAGGTCGGTGACTACTACCTCGGCTTCAACGGCCTCGCCAACCACCGCCCCGACGACGGGCCCCGGATCCCGATCCGGACCTGGGAGGACTACCAGCGCACGCACTGACCAGAAGCCCAGACGCCACCCCGATCATTGACACTTCACGAATGATGCGACCGGTGCTCTGCGAGCGGTCTTGCCGACGCCCGCGGTGCCGGTGATCGCCGAGATCATCGCGCGGGATCAGTGCGGCCGCTGCCTGCGAGGCCAGGGGGCGGCGGCCGGCTGGTAGTACCGCATTTGAAGCCCGCCTGCCCCACGATGAACTCGACGGCAGATCGCCCACCGGCGCGACGTTCGTGATCCACCACGCCGGCCGTGACATCGCAGATCATCGCGGCGGAAAGCGGCCTGTCGGGATGGGCAAGCGCCGCCGGTCGCAGAGCAACGGCAAGCCCTGGCCATCAAGTCCTACGTCTTCAACGACTCGTCCTCGCCCGTGCACGATCTCAAGATCACTATGAGCGGGATCGCGACGTCGGGGCCAGGAAGTGACAGTGTCAGGCCCATCACCGAAACCGCCATTCCGGACCCAAGTCTGCGGCTTCCCGCCACCTGGCGATGGAGTGAATCGTCCGAGTGTCCCGTCGAGCCGCTGGGCGTGCCACAACGCTCCCACCGCTTGTCATCGCGTTTGGCTTGGACCATCCCGCCGATCAGCGCGGGCAGCTGGACGTCAGGTCTGCGCTTCCACACCGGGTGGGCCGCCGTCCGCTGAGGACGATCAGCGCAACAGGGAGACGCTCGGGTCCTGGCTCCGAAGCGCTGGAAGCAGGGGCATACCGCCAGAAGTGCTAATCGGTTGACTTCCGGAGTTTGGCACGCAACGCACGGCGTGCCACCGGCCCGAGATCGTCGACCACCTCGACCAGGACGGCGAGGCGGTCGAGGGTGTCGAGCGCGTGGTTGGCACCCGCGCGGTCGATGCCCTCGAACAGCTCCAGCCCGATGAACCCCGCGCACACGGCCCGTGCCAGCCCGGCGATGTCCACGAGCCCGGCCACCGGTGAACCGTCCAGCAGCCGTGCCAGCACCTGCTCGATCGGCGCGATCCACAACTGCAGCGCCGCGGAGGTCGCCTTGGCGAGACGGGGATCGGCCTGCGCGCCCGCCAGCAGCTGGGCGAGCACTCTGACGTTGCCCGCTGCGCGTTCCTCGGTGTGCAGGGTTCGGCCGAGGCTCAGCAGTTGGCGGACGCTGGTGATCTCGTCCAGCTGCGCCAGGAACGGCGCCACTCTCGCCTCGGTGGCGGCGATGCACGCTGCTTCGAGCAGCTCGTGCACGCTGCCGAAGTGGTAGAAGACGAGTGCCTGGTTGACGCCCGCGGTGGTGGCGATCGTGCGCGCCGACGTGCCTGCGATGCCGTGGTGGCGGATCGTCTCGATGGCGCCGTCGATCAGTCGTTGCCGGGTGTCAGCCATGGGCACCACCGCATGTCCGCGCGCACAGGTAGGGACGCGCGAGGGTCAGCGCTGCCGCCGTGAGGCCCATGCCGACGAACACTGGTGCCAGGTGGCCGAAGTCGATGTAGTGGATCACACCGTGCACCACCACCGGCGGCAGGAAGCCGAACACCGCGGCCAGCGCGAGCGACCACCACACCCACGACTCGCCGCGCCGCCATCCCCACGCGCTCAGCAGGGTGATCGCGACCGCCGCGGACATCAGCGCACCACCGAAACCCGCGCGGTCGTGCGCGATGAAAGACATCAGCCGGGGACCCAGCTCGTCCGGGCCGGTGCGCAGGAATTCCAGATCGCTCGCCACGAAAACGTCGGTGAGACCGACGTACGACACGACCGCACCTCCGATGAACAACCCGACGCCGGTGCACACCATCAGCAGCTGGCCGACCAATGCCTTGCGGCGCTGGTGTTCTGGCCCCTCTGACAGAACAGTCCACTGTGGCCGGTGCGGCGTACGGCGGATCGCGAGCAGGAACATCGGGAACAGCAAGACGGTCACGGCGGTGTGCAGCGGTTCCACGAAACCGAAGCCGAGGAAGTAGAGCAGCGACGCGAACCCGATCCAGCCGGACGCGAGGTAGACCTCACGGGCCCACGGCCAGCCGCGCCGAATGCCACCGACCGCGAGTCCCGCGTAGAGCACGCCGATAGTGATCATCGTGCCCGCCATGGTGATCCGGTCGTGCTGCAGGAAGTGCACGAGGTGATGGTTGACGGCGTGCAACTGGTCGAGGTTCATGCCGAGGAAGTCGCGGTCGTACCACAGCAGCACCGGCCCGAGCGTGATCGCGGCGGCACCGAACCCGGCAACGATCATGCCGACACCGACCAGCGCACCCCACCACCACGCAGGCCACCGGCGCGGATCCCGTCCCACGTCACGTGATGGTGCTTCCGTGAGCGTGGCGGCCTCGGTAACTCTCGCGAACCAGCCCGGCCCTGCCTCCACCAACACCGACGGCGCCGCCAGCACCGCCGTGTTCGGGTCGGCCAGCGCTTCAGCGGCCGGTGCGACCAGTGGCGACGTCACGTAGACGACGTTGTCGGTGCCGCTGATCGCGTCGACGTCCGAGGCCAGCGCGGCGACCACGTCCGGTGCGTCGGATCCGACCACAAGCGGAACGCGCCTGCCCGCGGCAGCCTCTCGAATCGCTGGGACATCGTCGAGACCGACCGGCGTCACCCAGATCATCCCCGCTCCCACGAGTGGCAACGCGCGCATCGCATCCCGCGCCACGGACGGTGGTACGACAGCACCCAATCTGGTGTGCACAGGGACACCCGCGACGGAACCGGCCAGATGTGCCGGCGGGTGGCGATGGCCAAGCATCCTGGCGATCAGGTGTCCGCCACCGGGCAGCGAGCCAACCGCCGCGGTGACGCGCAGCGCGGCTCGCTGGGACCGACGGGTGCCGAGCAAGGTCCCGGCGAGACCACGCAACGGGTGGTAGGTCCAGTCAGGCATCGGCGGTCCACCCGAGTACCGGCGCCATCGCGCGCAGCGTCGCACGGGCAGGCGTCAGCCGGGCACCGAGGTCGCGGGCCAGTGCGGCCGGCGCCCAGGACCACTGCGCGACCGCACCGAGCCGCGCGGACCGGCGCACGATCGATTGGGTTCGCGGCCGCCGCAACCGGTCGTACCGGGCCAGCGCAACGTCGACGTCCGCGTCCAGGCAGCTCGCGAGCGTGACCGCGTCCTCCAACGCCTGGCAGGCGCCCTGCCCCAGGATCGGGTTCATCGGATGGGCCGCATCCCCCAGCAACACCACCCGTCCACACACATAGGTCGGCAACGGCGCCATGTCGTAGATGTCGTGCCGGAGCACGTCTTCGTCCGGCGTGGCCGCCAGGAGCGCGGGGATCGGGTCCGGCCAGTCCGCGAAGCGGTCTCGCAGCCCGGCGCCTCCCCCGCCCTGAGACGTCGTGGCGGCGGCGAAGAGGTAGTAGCGCTCGTCAGGCAACACAGTGAAGCCGATCCGCTCGCCACGCCCCCACATCACCGAGCCCTCACCCCGCAGCCCCGGCACGGGCGAGGTGATCGCGCGCCACGCCGTGCAGCCCGTATAACGAGGTCCTGGCGCGCTCGGCCACCACTGCCCGCGCACGTTGCTGTTGAGCCCGTCAGCAGCTACCACAAGATCCGCGCGCAGGCGCCCACCCTTGTGCTCCACCACCACGCCGTCGCTGTCCTGCCGCACCGCGTACGTCTCACTGTTCGGCAGCAACGACTCTCGCGGCAACGCATCAGCCAGCGTTCGTACCAGGTCTGCCCGGTGCACCACCACGAGCGGCCAGCCGTGCTGACGTTCGATCTCCGCGTTGTCCGTCCGCGACAACCAGCGACCCGCGCGGTCACGCACACCGCCCGCCGTCTCCACGGCGCCAATCGCGCGCACCTGGTCCGCCAGGCCGAGTGTCGCCAGCGCGTTCATCGCGTTCGGCCACAGCGACAGGCCCGCGCCGATCTCGGTGAACTCCGCGGCGCGTTCCAGCACCACGACCTGTCTGTTCTGCCGGTGCAGCGCCACCGCCGCGGCCAGCCCGCCGATTCCGCCGCCAACAACAACGATCATCTCTTCCCCCCGGTTTGAGCGAGTGCTCAAACCGGACGGTACCTCGTTTTGAGCGATCGCTCAAACCCGGGAGACGAGCTATCTCGATCGATGATCGTCCAGTCCTGGCCCCAATGCACACCGGGTTGAACGTCCCCACGCTGGTGCGGCTCGTCAACTGGGGGCGCCTCGAGGGTGAGATCGAGTTCGTTGATCTGGTGGTTCGTCACCGCCTTCGCTACGGCAGCGGGACCACCTACGTCGTCAAGGGAATCAAAGGGCCCGAAGACCGCAGGATGAAACCAGGTGCGATGCAGAACTGGTGGACGCGTGCCAACCTGACCCGGACGGTGCCGCTGCCATCCGGAGATCTCCTGCAGAGCAAGGAGGTGGACAGGCCGCCGACGCTCGGAGAGCTGCGTGTGCGCGTCCAGCCCGGATCTGGTCGCTGCCGATACCGGCGCCTGCGACGGCTGGACGGCAGCCTCTCCGACCCGCAGCTTCCTCCGTCGCGCAAGATGCCGCTCCCGATCGCCCCACCACCGTCTGAAGAGGACAGTCGAAACCGCCCAGATTGACACGCTGGCAGACCTGGGTCAGGTCCAGTTCGTCGAGCTTGCGCCGGATGGCGGCCGCAGCCCGTAGTCCGGCATGGCAGCATCGTGCACGCCAGTGCCGTCCTTCGCGTGTAGCCGATGCGCCGGGCGGGCCGCAGTTGTGGTTGGCCTTTTCCTTCGCCGCAACGAAGGCCCCGCTCGAACCTCGCGAGACGGGACGCGGGCGGTGCTGATGGATGACCGCCTCGGCCATCTCGACGGTTCGGTCCAAGGCCGCTACTCCCATGTGACACGGGAGATGTGGGACCGGTTGCTGGACAACCTCACTCGCGACTGGGAAGCGTCGTTGGATGCGCGGCTCGCGATGTGTCCGCGCTCGCCGGTCCGCGTGCTCGACGAGCTACTGAGGGGCGCGTGCCCGGAAGGTCAGCAAGTCAGGTCAGGATGGTGCTCAGCGGGGCTTCGAGTCGTGGCCCGGCAGCAGCGGGTCATGATCGTCTCCCCAGATTCTCCCCAGCGCCTCCGGGGAGACAATCAGGGCCGGTTCTCCACTGCGGAGAACCCGGCCTTGACCTGCATCTTTCAGACCGTCGGTACGACAGGATTTGAACCTGCGCCCCCTTGACCCCCAGATACGGATCCACCAGCCGCTGACCTGCATAGACAGATACGTTGATCGCAGTTCGACGCACTTGACGATTGATCAAGTACGTTGCACGCCGTTGATTGCAGGCCCGAAGATCCACTCCTTCTTCTCGGAAAGCGAAGACCCGAGCCGTTGACGCTCACACTGCCGGCCTGACGGGAATAAACATCTGACCTGCGACAACAGCGAACTACTTGGTCAACCCATGCCATGCCTGTCGTCCAGTGCAGTCGCGCACCATTACACGACGTTCCGCTCTACGTCGCGCTCGAGGTTCGCTCCACACAGAACAGCGTGAGACTCGCCCAAGAGTGCAAACGCCTGGCGTACAAGGGGTACGTCCACAGCAGCACCTCTCAGGCGTCGCATCGGCGGCCATCGCACGAAAATGGCCGCCGATCACGCAGTCTTGCTTCGGCGTTCGCAGGGATCCCGTAGACCGCGAACCGCATTTCCCATCGCACAGCCACACCGTGCACCGCGAACTTGCCACTGTCAGCCTCGCTGGCCGTACACGACTTGTCAGGCTCATCCAAAACCCCGCTGAGACACAACCCACGTTCACCTTGTCAGCGAGACCTGCAGGGACATCGACACCGCACGTGGCCGTCGCCATAAGCACAAGCACCGCCAAAACACTCGCGAGCTCAGACTCATGTTCTTCCCCTTAAGACCCACCACACCGGGTGGGTGCCGACCGTTCACTGGAGCATTGCTCCTAACCCCGATCAACACCGGCGCAATGCAATTAAGGCCGCATCGCGAACCGAATTCGCTCACCTAACCTTCAATGAGTTCATCCAGTTTGTCCACCGACTTCGGCGTACCCAACTCCATGGCCGCCACCACGAGACGCTCGTAGTATTCCTTCGAAATGGGGAGAGCATCCTCGTAGATCCACGAGCACATCGTGTCGAAAGCCAACTCTTCTTCACCCACGTTCATCAAATGATGAACATCTGCAATAACCTCCTCCGATATCAGAGGCGATTCCTCAAGGAGTTGCGATATGAGAGCTCGGAGATACTTGTATCGCTCCACTGTTCATACCCCTTATCTCGGGAAGGCCGTGAGAACTTCATCGTTAAGCGGCTGATAGCGAACCTCAATGGTAACACCTCGCACCTCGCCAACGATCGCCTGAACAGTGGGATCGCCTTTCCTGGTCTTGAGCGTCCTCTCCGCATGGTAGGCAGAACCAGTCTTCCAGACCCGCGTACTATTTGGACTCGTTACCACTTCAGCGACAGCGTCCAGGATTTCGTCGTGAGTCCATGCACTTGGGAAAACATCCTTTCCAGGCAACCCAGGATAGGCGTGATTGTCAATGATATGAGTGGAAGCCTTTTCTCCAAGCAGCTGCCGACCGACTCCGCAGCTGCTGTTGTGAACGAGGATCGACGTAGACCCCGCCAGCACGTGGTAGGTGTGAACTTTGTCAACAGTCAGGTTGTGAACTCGCTTGAGCGCGACTCGCTTCTTGACTGCGACCACCTTTACGATCTTGCCGGTCGAGGTCTGCAAATTCGATCCAACGCGCAGATCTTTGGCGTCCACCCAGCGCATGTGATCCACCAGCCAGAACGGATGCCCGGCCGTTGCGGTGATTTTGTCCCCATCGATCTCGATCTCGACCAGGACCTTTACACCCTCGTTGACAAGCGTCGCGAGGACCTCCCGTGCACCGGACTCGCCTGATCCTGGGTCAGTTGCGAAGACTTGATCGCCGACCTTCAACTCGTCGATCCGCTTGGTCGAGCCGTCCGCCATCAAAACCTGTGTGTCGCCGAGGAAGCTGTTGCAACTGCGCGCCGCTGCCCGGATGCCGTTCCCTACCGCCTGTCGCGACGAGCCAGCTGCCCCTCGCAGCCCCGCTCCGGCGCCTCGGGCACCGGCACCGGCGCCGAAAGCGAGGCTGGCCGCACCGAGGGCCACGAACACGGCGTCCCATCCGTCCGCGGGACTGTTGCCGACCGTCTCGGACCATTCGCAGAATCCAGGACCGGGGTTGCTGCTGCGGCAGACGTACGTCGCCCAGTTCCTCACTGCATCCGCATACGACTCGCCTGGCGCCATCATCACTGGCGCCGCGAAGAACGGCCCTCTCTTCATCTCCTCGGCAGTAGGTAGTCGACGGCCAAAGATGATCGGCTGGTTCGAGCCGTCACAGTGCCGGTGACCCACTCGTACTCCTGCTGCCACTGCTGCTGCATCTCCTCCTGA
>NZ_JAJAEG010000032.1:72981-122865 GCF_047445655.1 Lentzea alba | reverse complement strand
CCGCGTCCCCACGACACGCCGAGACCTAACAAAGTACTACTAGGTCTTCTCCAGGAACTCGGCCCGTTCCTCAGTCAGCAGCGTGGCCACCATCCCGGCCAGCCCGGGGTGCTTCTCCAGGTCCGGGTCCGCGTCCACCACCTGCTGGGCCGCCACCCGTGCGTCCGCGATGATGTCCTCGTCGCGCAGCAGCGACAGCATCTTCAACCCGGACCGCCGCCCCGACTGGGCCGCGCCGAGGATGTCGCCCTCCCGCCGCAGCTCCAGGTCCAGCTGCGCCAGCTCGAATCCGTCCAGAGTGGACTCGACAGCCCGCAGGCGTTCCATGGTGGCCGTCATCTCCGGCATCTCCGTGACCAGCAGGCACAACCCCGGCGCCGAACCGCGGCCCACGCGGCCGCGCAGCTGGTGGAGCTGCGAGACGCCGAAGCGGTCGGCGTCCATGATGGCCATGACCGTGGCGTTCGGGACGTTGACACCGACCTCGATGACGGTGGTGGCGACGAGCACCTGGACCTGGTTGGCCGCGAAGGCGCGCATCACGGCGTCCTTCTCGTCGGGGGGCATGCGGCCGTGCAGGATTTCGACGCGCAGGCCGCGCAACGGGCCGGCGGACAGCATGTTCGCCACGTCGATCACGGACAGGGCCGGGCGCTTGTCGTCGTCTTCCGAGGACTTCGCGGGTTCCTCGTCGCCGATGCGCGGGCACACGAAGTACGCCTGGTGGCCGGCGGCGACCTCTTCGCGCACACGGGCGAACGCGCGGTCCAGCCACGCGGGCTTTTCGCGCACGGGTACGACCGAGGTCTTGATGGGTGAGCGGCCGCCGGGTAGTTCGCGCAGGGCCGAGACTTCGAGGTCGCCGTAGACGGTCATGGCCACGGTGCGCGGGATCGGGGTCGCGGTCATCACCAGGACGTGCGGGTTCTCCTTCTCCCCCCGCGCCGAGAGGGCGGCGCGCTGCTCGACGCCGAAGCGGTGTTGTTCGTCGACGACGACCAGACCGAGCGAGTGGAACTCCACCTTCTCCTGGATGATCGCGTGCGTGCCGACGACGATGCCCGCCTCGCCGGTCACGATGTCGAGCAGGGCCTGGCGGCGTTGAGCGGTGTTCATCGAGCCCGTCAGCAACGTCACGCGCGTGGCGTCCTCCGCGCCACCGAGCTGACCGGCTTGGGCGAGGTCGCCGAGCATCTCGGTCAACGAACGAGCATGTTGTGCCGCAAGGACTTCCGTGGGTGCGAGCATCGCGGACTGACGGCCGGCGTCGACCACCTGGAGCATTGCTCGCAACGCGACCATGGTGTTGTGGGTGACCACGAAGTGATCGGTGACGTACAACTGGTCCGGGTGAGCGATCGAGATGCACTGGACAGGCTTGCGCCCAACGAACTCCACAGACCTGATCGCGCGCACCGGCTTCTCGTACTTGGTGCGTTCCTTGACGAGGTCTGCCTTCCGAGTGAGCCGGAACGGCGGAAACTCGTTCGGCAGGCGGAGGCTGACGAGGTGATACGTCTTCCCCATTTTCTCGACCGGGCGGACCCTGCCCGTGCCGCCGAGTGACTCAGCCAGCCAGCCGACCTGATCGGCGAGCCGCGGAGACGCCGACAAGAAGGTCACGTTCGAGCCCTGCTTGGCGGCGAGCGTGCCGTCGGTGTCCAACAGCCCCTGCAACAACGCGTGACGAACCTTGACTGGCGCAACGAGGTAGTTCTGCGGCAGGAACTTGTCCCTTGCAACGTGGCCGTAGACACCAAGCTCTCGCAGCGCGTTCAGAACCGGGTTCGTGCCCTTGCGACATCCGTTCACGAACCAGTCGTACTTGTTTGCCCAGTCCGGCTTGGCGAGGTGCGCCCCCTTTGGAAGGGCGGCCATCAGTTCGACCAGCAGCTCCGGGTCAGCGCTGGTGAACATCACCCTGCCGTTGAGCAGCGAGCCGTCCCCGATCAACAGTCCGAGCAGGTACGGGTCCAGCGGCCGTTCGGTCAGGCAGTCCAACTCGGGCGCTTGCACCACCGGCAGATGCCACTTCGACGCACCGCTCGCCGTGGTCAAATCGTCGCGGATCTCGCGCAACGTGAGTACTTTGACCGGGTTTCCGCGAGCTCTGCGCACGGTCGTGTTCACGGCCCACAGGTGCTCCAGGTCGGACTCCACGCTGCGTCCGTCAGAAAGCACCACCCGATAGACGTCTCGCTCGCCTTGGGGAAAGACCCCGGTCACGACGGTGATCTCACCGTTCGCCGCGATCACCTCGTCCCCAACCTGAACCTCACCCATTCGGATGAAACCGCTGGGCGTGAGCACGAGTGAGTCGAGCGGCTGAGCCTTGCCCGACCCGACTTCCCCTTGCAGCAAGCGGTTCATCGGCACAACAGACTCGATGTCCGAAGAGATCTGCGCGCCGACCTCGACCTGACCACCCGTCAGCTTGAACGGCAGCCGCGCGTCGAAAGCGTCCAGAATGCCGCCGGACCGGCGGGCACACGAAGGAGCCGGACGAGCGGTGGAAGCCTTGCGGCGCTGGGCGAGCGCGAGCTGCACGGCCAGGGCCTCGTCCCACTTCAGCCGTTGCTGCGCCACCGAGATCTGCGCCCAGCTGTCCGGGCGGTGGATCGCCCGCAGCGCCTCCTCCAGGCCGATCAGGCCCTGCTCCGAACGAAAGTCCTCGGGGAGCGGGTCGGAAGGCACGCCGTCCCAGATCTCCAGCAGCTGCTTCACGCAGTTCGCGATGTTCCACGTGTTGATGTGCTGCGAGGCCGGGTAGACGGGCAGGAAGGTCTGCAGGAACGACGAACCGTCCTGCTCCGGGGTGAGGATCTCGAACGCCGGGTGCACCAGCTGCAGGTTCTGGCGGTAGCGGCCGACCTTGCCGGCGAACAGCGCGCGGGTGCCCGGCAGCAGCTCCTGCTCGGCGACGAAGGCCACCTTGCCGAAGAACACCAGGTGCAGCTCGGAGGTGCCGTCCGTGATCACGGCCTCGGTCATGTGGCCGCGGCGCGCCTTCATCTGGCGCTTGGTGCACTTGCGGACCTCGGCCTGCACGGTCACGTGCTCGTCGATTTCCAGGGACCGGATGTCCGTCAGCTTCCCGCGCTCGTCGTAACGGCGCGGGTAGTGGCGCAGCAGGTCACCGACCGTCGTGAGGCCGAGGCCGGTCTCCAGTGCGTCGGCGGACTTCTTGCCGAGCAACGGCTGCAGCTTGTCGTCGAAGGAGATCATCGCGTCCCATTGAACTACTCGACACCGACAAAAATGACCGCGTCCGGCTGGCCGCCCGGATAGGCCGTCACCTCGACCTCCGGATGGGTGACCCGGAGATGGTCCTCCAGCACGTCGACCAGGCCGTCCGGGGCATCGGCGCCCAGGATCACCGTCACCAGCTCACCGCCACCGTTCAGCATGCGGTCGACCAGGCGGCACGACAGGTCCAGCAACGACTCCGCGGACGCAGGACCTGGCTCGATCAGCACGACCTCGCCGTCCAGCATGCCCAGCAGGTCGCCGGGCTGGCAGCGACCCACCCAGGTCAACGCCTCGTCGGCGGCGATCGAGAGCTCACCGCGGCGCGTGGCGGCGGCGGCCTCGGCCATCGCGACAACGTCGTCACCGGCGCGCCGGGAAGAGTCGTGCACGGCCAACGCGGCGAGAGCTTGCACGGGCGAGAACGTCGGCACCACCACTACGTCCTGCCCAGCAGCCTGTGCGTATGCCACGGCCTCATCAAGTGCCTCACGGATGTCCGGATCACCGGGCAACACCGCGACGTGACGCGCGCGCGTCGCCACGATGGACGACAACAGGTCCGTGGGCGTCGCAGGAGAAGTAGTGAGGTCGAAGACCGTGGCGCCCTCGGCACGGAACAGATCCACGGCGCCGCTCACCACCACCACGATCGAACGGTCGCGCACGAACCGCGAAGCCTGCGCGGCGATCTGGTCGGCGAACCGCGCCACCGTGATGCGGTGCGGACGCCCAGCGCGCACACCTGCCTCGATGGCCGCGCCGATGTCGTTGCAGTGCACGTGCACGGTCCACAGAGAAGCACCGTCACCCACCGCCGACACGCAGTCGCCGAGCAGGTTCAGCGAAACACGCAGCTCCACGACCGCCTCCTCGGAGGTGTCGTCGAGCAGGTACATGACCTCGTACTCGAACTCCGACGACCCGCTCTCCCGCTCGGTCGTCAGCGACTCGGGCGTGCGCGGCAGCAGCGGCGCGTCCATCGGCGTTTCCACGGTCTGACCGGTGATCACCGCTGCCAGTGTGTCCAACAACACAACGAGCCCTCGCCCGCCGGCGTCCACCACCCCGGCCTTGGCCAGCACGGCGAGCTGACGCGGCGTGTCTGCCAACGCGACCGCACCCGCGCGCGACGCCGCCATCACCACTTCGTCGAGCTCGTCCGACTCACAGTCGCGAGCAGCCTCCGACGCGGCGTGCAGCACCGTCAGGACCGTGCCGGGCACCGGATTGGACACGGCGGCGGTGGCCAGCTCGTCCGCTCGGTGCAGGCCCTTGCGCAACGCCGAACCGGTGACCAGCGAGACCTCCTGCACGGTCTCCGCCAGCCCCCTGAGCACCTGGGACAGGATCACGCCGGAGTTCCCGCGCGCTCCGGACAGCGCGCCGCGGGCCAACGCCGACAGCGCGTCACCGACTGTGGAAATGGGCGACCGCAGCAGCGCGTCGAGCGCCGACTGCATCGTGTGCAGCAGGTTCGTACCTGTGTCACCATCCGGCACGGGGAAGACGTTGATCTGGTCGATGGACTCCCGATTGGCGTCCAACGACCGCACGCACGCGTCCGCCCATCTGCGCACCGCGACCGCATCCATGACCTGCATGGCGGCGAGGGTATCCACCCGGTTTGGTCGCGGGTTAATCAACCAGCTACCCTAGCTGGGTTGCCGTGCCCGGTTGAGGCTTGTGCACGCTTGCGCGCCCACCGGGACGCGAGACTTACCGCTTGAGGAACCTGAAGGAGTGGCTGACGTGGCTGCCGTGTGCGACGTCTGTGGCAAGGGGCCGGGCTTCGGCCATTCGGTTTCGCACTCCCAGCGGAAGACGAACCGCCGCTGGAACCCGAACATCCAGTCTGTGCGCGCGAAGGTCTCGGCCTCGCAGCGCCAGCGGATCAACGTGTGCACGTCCTGCCTGAAGGCTGGCAAGGTCGTGCGCGGCTGATCACCGCCACAGCGCTAGAACTCAGAAGAGCCCGGCTCCGGCCGGGCTCTTCTGTTTTTTCACGCAGAGAACCACTACTCGAAAACCCATACAAGACGTGTAGTTGACTCGCCAATCAAGACGATGTTGAAACGCTCCTGAACTTACGCATACGTTGGATGTGTGCGAGTCCTGGTGACGAGTTGTCCGGGTTACGGGCACCTGTATCCGCTTATTCCACTCAGCTGGGCGTTGAACAACGCCGGGCACGACGTGCTGCTCGCGTTGCCAGACCAGTTCACGCAGGTGGGAGCCGCTACTGGCCTCCCGGCCACAGCGGTAGGACAGGTATCGATCCGGGAAGTTTTCCGAGACTCGAATCACACACTTTATTCCGGGAATGTGACAGAAGCTCTGATCGAGCACGTCACCGAGCATTACGCGAAAATCGCCCATTTCACGGTCCCCAAGGTGATCGATCTGGCCGAGAGATGGCGCCCGGATGCCGTAATGCACACACCGTGGGAGTACGCGGGGCCGATCGCCGCCGCACGACTCGGTGTTCCGCTCGTCCGGCACACCTGGGGTGTCGCGCTGCCACCGGAGCTGGCGCCCGCCGAGGCCGCGACCCTCGCACCGGTTCACCGCGAACACGGCTTCCCGGACGAGCCCGCACTCGAAGTGGACGTCTGTCCCCCGGCGCTGCAGTACCCGGACGCACCGGCCGGGTCGCCGATGGCCTACACCGCGTACAACGGCTCGGGCGTGCTCCCGTCGTGGATCTTCGAACCGCGCACCAGGCCGAGGATCTGCGTGACGCTCGGCAGCGTGCCCGTCCCCGGCGGAGAGCACGACCGGGTGCTGCGCACGGTGCTCGCCGGACTCGCCACGACCGGCGCCGAGGTCCTGGTGATCACCGGCGGCGGCGCACTGGATCCAGGAGCACTGCCGGCCAACGCCCGCGTCGTGGACTGGATGCCGCTCAACCAGGTGCTCAAGACGTGTGACGCCGTGGTGCACCACGGCGGATCGGGCACGACCATGACCTCGCTGCACGCGGGCCTGCCGCAGCTCGCGTTGCCGCAGATGTGCGACCAGCACCGCCACGCCGACCGCGCGGAAGCCGTCGGCGCCGCCGCCAAACTCATCGGAGACGACATCACCGCGGAATCCGTCCGTGACCACGTCGCCTGGCTGCTGGACGACCCGGCACCACGCGTGGCAGCGGAGAAGATCCGCGACGAGATGCGGGCACTGCCGCCACCCGCAGCCGTCGCCTCCTCCCTCATCGCCCTAGTGGAGGCGCAATCGTGAAGACAGTCGTGGTGACCGGCGCAGGTGGCTTCATCGGCTCGCACGTCGTGGAAACCCTGCTGAGCACCGACACCCGCGTGATCGCCTTGTACCGCACGGACCCGCCGCCGTTCACCGCGCCGAACCTCCAGACGTTCCCGCTGGACCTGCTCGACGAGAACGAGCTCCGCGCGCTGCTGCGGTACGCGGCCCCCAACGCCCACTCGGTGATCCACACCGCGGCGATGGACGGCAACGCGGCGTTCAAGCGCGACAACACCGCTCTCATCTTCGACACGAACCTGCGCATCGGGTCCAACGTGCTGAACGCCGCACGAGACGCGGGCGTCGAGAACGTCGTCCTGGTCAGTTCCGCCGAGGCGTCGGTGGAGTCGGACAACGGCTACGCGCTCTCGAAGTCCGTGGTGGAGCTGCTGGCGGAGCAGTACCGCAAGCAGTACGGCATGCGGATCCTGCTGCCGCGGCCGTCGAACGTCTACGGCCCGCGCGACAAGCTCGACCGCGTGATCCCCGCGATGATCAACCGGATCGCCTCCGGCCAGGACGTCGAGATCTGGGGCGACGGTTCGCAGACGCGGTCGTTCGTGCACGTGCACGACGTCGTGGCGGCGATCCTGCAGATGATCGCCCACCACACCGACGACGTGCTGACCGTGGCGACCCGCGAGACGATCTCGATCCTCGAACTCGCCCGCACCCTCTGCGCGCTGCTGGACGTGCCGGAACGGGTGCGGCTCGACCTCACCAAACCGACCGGCGCGCCCGCACGAGCGCTCGACACGACGCGGATGTACGAGCTGGTGACGCCGCGGCCGTTGCGTCAGGGCCTCGGTGAAACCGTGTCCTGGTACCGGTCGACGCTGCCGCTGGCGGCCTGACGCCGCAGGGCCCGGTGCACGAACACCAGACACGCGACACCGCTGAGCAACGCACCGGTGCCGCCCAGCGCGAACACCGCTCGCGGGCCCATGACCAGCAACAACAACCCTGCAGCGGCCGTACCGACCAGGTTCGCGCCGGTCACCATCGACCCGACCGCGGCGAACGCACGGCCGCGCATCTCCTCCGGGGTGCGCAACCGGACGATGGCGTTCATCGTGACGTTGTCGACGCCGTTGGAGATGCCACCGATGAGCCACCCGATCCCGGCTGCCACGACGAACGGGAAGGCGGCCGGGATCAGCACCGCGATGCCCGTGGTGATGCCGGTGATCGCGAGCGCGTAAGCGACCTGGGGAACGGTGTTCAGCCGAGCGGCCAGCCGGCTTCCGACGAGGATGCCGACCGTCCAGCACGCCTGCATGGCGCCCAGCAGGAACTCGTCGCCGTGCAGCACGAACCGCACGAACGCGGGGTCGGCCACGTTGATCACCACGACGGCGCCGACGAAGAACGCCAGCCCGATGATCGCCGCGAACAGCACGGGATCCCGCCGGACGTGCCGAATGCCGGCGAGCGCACTGGGACGCGCGGAGTGTTCACCGGTAGGCCTGCGTTCCGACCTCACGAAGGCCAGCAGCGCCGCGTAGACGACGAACGTCATGCCGTCGATCACCATCGCGGCAGGATGTCCGAAGAAGCCGGCCAGCAGCGCACCACCGGTGACGCCGGCGATGTTGCCGACACTGCGCGCGGTGCCGATCCACGCGTAACCCCGCGTCGCTTCTTCTTCGCCGGCGATGTGCGGCACCAGAGCGGACGTCGAGGGCACGGCGACCGCAAGGCCACAGCCGGAGAGGAACACCAGCGCCACCACGAAGGCGGGCTGGCCCATCAACGGCGCGATGGCCGTGATCGCGACGCCCTGCAGAAGCAGTGCGGAGATCAACAATCTGCGGTTGGGCAGCCGGTCGACGAGCTGTCCCGCCAAGGGTGCGCCGAGCACGATCGGCAGCAGTTCGGCGACGAGGATCGCGGCCACCAGCAACGAGCTGATCGGTGTAGCCCAGAAGACCAGCACCAGCAGCGACAGCGAGTTGCCGAACTGGGAGACGGCCGCACCGAACGCCAGCAGCTTCAGATCACGATTCCCCCGCATGATTCCCGACGCTAGTCAGGAACCAAGCGGGGGCAATCGATTAAGTGCTGTGACCGGCGGCCTCCGCCGCGTCTTCCGATGCTCAGCAGAGCACCACGATGCGCCCGTCTGACCACCGAAATACGGGACAGAGGCCGCCGGTCACAGCACTACGGAAGTTTCCAGTCAACGGGTTCCGCGCCCTGCTTCTCCAACAGCTCGTTGGCCCGGCTGAACGGCTTCGACCCGAAGAACCCGGCGTGCGCGGACAGCGGCGACGGGTGCGCGGACTCGATGGCGGGCAACGGTTCGAGCAGCGGACGCAGGTTGCGCGCGTTGCGGCCCCAGAGGATCGAGACCAGCGGTGCGTCACGCGCCGCGAGAGCCTTGATCGCCTGCTCGGTCACGGCCTCCCAGCCCTTGCCCTGGTGGGAGTTCGCCTTGCCGGGCTGCACGGTCAGCGCCCTGTTGAGCAGCAGCACGCCGCGCTCGGACCACGGGGTCAGGTCGCCGTTCGAGGGCAGCGGGTGACCGAGGTCCTCCGCGTACTCCTTGTAGATGTTGACCAGCGACTTCGGGATCGGCCGCACATCCGGGGCCACCGAGAACGACAGGCCGACCGCGTGGCCGGGCGTCGGGTACGGGTCCTGCCCGACGATGAGCACCTTCACCTGGTGGAACGGCTGCTTGAACGCACGCAGCACGTTCTCGCCCGCAGGCAGGTAGGTGCGGCCGGCGGCGACCTCCGCGCGCAGGAACTCACCCATGGCGGCGATCTGGTCAGCAACGGGGGCGAGAGCTTCAGCCCAACCGGCTTCGACAACTTCGTTGAGGGGACGAGCCACGGCTGTGAACCCTATCTCAGTCCAGACGGCGCAGCTTCTCCCGGTACAGACCGATGTTCTGCACATATTTCTCGACGATGAAAGCCCAGGCCTGTTCTGGCACAACATATCCAGCACGCTCGCGAGCCGGAACCCCAAGCACCATCGTGCGTTCGCGGACGTGCCCGTCGAACGAGACCACCGCGCCGGCGCCGACGATCGCGCCCTTCTCGACGATGGAACCGTTGAGCACCACCGAACCCGAGGCGATCAGGCACTCGTCCGCGACCGTCGCGCCCTCGATGTGCACGTTGTGGCCGATGACGCACGACGAACCGATGTGCACCGGGTGGACCTCGGTGCAGTGGATCACCGTGCCGTCCTGGATCGACGTGCGCTCGTCGACCTCGATGCGGCCGTAGTCGCCGCGCAGCACGGCCTGGGGCCACACCGACGAGTGCGCGCCGATCCGCACGTCGCCGATCACCGTCGCATCCGGGTGCACGTACGCGTCCGGGTGGATCTGCGGCGTGTAGTCCCCCAGCGCATAGATGGCCATGCGCCCGAACCTACAACGGCTTGCCGAAGCAGCGACTCTCCGGGTGGTCGCGGTACACGCCGAAGTTGTCGATCTGCTCGTACCCGCTGGTCGTGTACAGGCTGATCGCCTCCGGCTGGCGGAGACCGGTTTCCAGCACCATTCGCTGCAGACCCGCCTCGCGCGCGGTCTCCTCCAGGTGGGCGAGGATCAGGCGCGAGAGGCCCTTGCCGCGCACCGAGTCGACGACGTACATCCGCTTGATCTCCGCGGCGCCGTCGAGCTCCTCGTTGATGCGCCAGCCACCGCACGCCACGGGCACGCCGTCGAGGTAGCCGATGACGAAGTAGCCGAGCGGCGGGGCGAACTGCGCCGGGTCGACCGGCGTGACGTCGACGTCGCCGTAGCGCTCGACGTAGACCTGCTGCAGGTCGGCGATCATCTTGACCGAGTCTGGATGGTCATACGTGCGCGTGCATAGTTCCACATCGGGCAGTCTACGCGCGCCAGTGCTCCCAGCCAGGAGGTTTTTCATAAACCCTGCCGTCCACCGTCACGCCCTCGCCCGCGCGGACCGTGCCGATGGTGGTCCAGTTCGGCGGGACCGCCTTCGGGCCGGGGAACGTCGCCGCGAGCGCGTGATCTTCGCCTCCGGTCAGCGCCCAGTGCCGTGCGTCACCGCCGAGCGCCGAGGCCACGTCCAGCAGCCGCGGGTGCAAGGGCAGCAGCTCGGTGCGGATGTCGATCGCGACCCCGCTGGAGTCCGCGATGTGGCCGAGGTCCTGCAGCAGTCCGTCCGAGACGTCGATCATCGACGTGGCGCCCGCCTCGGCGGCCTTGGGCCCTTCCTCGTACGGCGGCTCGGGCGTGCGTTGCGCGTTCACGATGCCGACCGGCGAACGGAATCCACGGCCGAGCACGGCGAGTCCGGCGGCGGCCCAGCCGAGTCGTCCGGTCACCGCCACGACGTCGCCGACGAGCGCGCCGGAACGTGTGATCGGCTCAAGTCCGTTCATGTCGCCCATGGCCGTGATCGAGATCACCAGCGTCGCGGAGCTGACCATGTCGCCGCCGACGATGCCGGCGCCGGCCGTCGCCGCCTCCTGCCAGAGTCCCGACATGATCCCCTCCACGACGGACGCGGGGGTGTCGGCGGGACAGGCGAACCCGACCAGCAGAGCCGACGGCAACGCTCCCATCGCGACGATGTCCGCGAGGTTCACCGCGGCCGCTTTTCGGCCCACCTGCTCGGGACTGGACCAGTCGAGTCTGAAGTGGACACCCTCGACCAGCACGTCCATCGAGGCGACGACACGCCCGTCCGGGACGGCGACCACTGCCGCGTCGTCACCGGGACCGAGGATGGTCGTCTCCGGTTGCGCCCGGCCGGTCGTCACCCGGTGGATGAGATTGAACTCACCCACATCGGCGACCGTCTCCGCGTCGCGCGGCGGCTCCGGACGCAAAGTTGCCTCCCAATCTGAGCATTCGGAACCCCAACTGGGGTACGTTGCGTGACACGTTCCTACCTCGACCCAACCTGTCGCGACGAAGGGGCACGCCGTGGTGCATGCATACATCCTCATCCAGACCGAGGTCGGCAAGGCCGCTGCAGTCGCCTCCGAGATCTCCGGGATCACCGGGGTCGCCACCGCCGAAGACGTCACCGGTCCTTACGACGTCATCGTGCGCGCAGAAGCGGACACCGTCGACCAGCTCGGCCAGCTCGTGGTCGCCCGCATCCAGAATGTGGAAGGCATCACGCGGACGCTGACCTGCCCGGTCGTGCATCTGTAGCCCGTGTTGTCATAACCGGGTGACTCAGCAGGAATCCACGTCGGCGCTGTCCCGGCCGCTGCTCGTGGCGGTCGGGCTCGCCGTGGTGCTCGTCGTCGGTTTCGCCGCGCTCGGTCTCGTGCTCGGCAAAGAGGAGCAGACCCAGGACGTGCCCGGTCGCACGGGTCCTCTCGCCCTGGTCTCGATCGACGCACCGGACGCCGGCTCGGAAACCTGTGTGTCCCTGATCCCGAAACTGCCGCTGCAGCTGCCGTCCGGGAAGGACACGCTGCCGCGCCGGGAACTCGCCGCGCCCGCGCCGCTCGCCGCCGTCGCGTGGGGGGACGCCGCACACGATCCGGTGGTCCTGCGCTGTGGGCTCCCCCGCCCGTCCGAGCTCTCGCAGACTTCTCAACTCCGGGTGATCTCGGACGTGCAGTGGTTGCAGCTGCCCGGTTCGGGCAGCTCCACCTGGGTGGTCGTGGACCGCGGCGCGTACGTGGCCCTGACGGTGCCCGACGACGCGGGCACCGGGCCGTTGCAGGACATCTCAGCGACGGTGCGCGACCTGCTGCCGAAGCAGCCGGTCAAGACGACGCCCTAGCGCAGGCCTGAGCCGCGGGCGATCGCCGTCTCGATCAACGTGGTCAGCAACGTGCCGAAGTCCATGCCGGTCGCCTCCCACGCCTTGGGGTACATGGAGATCGGCGTGAAACCGGGCATGGTGTTGAGCTCGTTGATGATCAGCTCGTTCTGCTCGGTGAGGAAGAAGTCCACCCTGGACAGTCCCTGGCAGTCGAGCGCCTTGAACGCCGTCACGGCCATCTCGCGCAGCTGTGCGGTGATGTCGTCGTCGAGCTTCGCCGGGATGTCGGCCTCGTAGGTGTCGTCGACGTACTTGGCGTTGAAGTCGTACCACTCGACGTCGTCCGCGACCGCGCGCAACTCGGCGGGCAGCGACGCCTCGACGCGGCCGTCCGGGAACTCCAGGACCGCGAGCTCGATCTCGCGCACGTTCGGCACGGCGCCCTCGATGATGACCTTGGGGTCGTGCTGGCGGGCCTCGAAGATCGCGGCGTCCAGATCGGCCCAGTCGGAGACCTTGGAGATGCCGACGGACGACCCGGCGCGCGACGGCTTCACGAACACCGGCAGGCCCAGGTGCTCGCGCTCGTCGAGGGTCAGCGTGGTGGCGGAGCGGTCCAGGGCGACGAACTTGCCGACCGGCAGCCCTTCGGCCTGGAGGATCTTCTTGGCGAAGATCTTGTCCATGGCGGCGGCGCTGGCGAACACGCCCGGACCGACGTACGGGAGGCCGCCCAGTTCGAGCAGGCCCTGGATGGTGCCGTCCTCACCCCACGCGCCGTGCAGCAGCGGGAAGACGACGTCTACGTCCTGCAAGGCCTGACCGGGCTCGATCGCGACGATGTCCGTGCGGTTGCGCAGCGTGGGGAGGTTGCCGGCGCCGGCTTCCAGCGCGTTCGGGTCCGTGCCGAGTGCCCACTGCCCCTGCGGTGTGATGCCGACCGGCACCACCTCGAAGCGGTCCGCGTCCAGGTGCGGGAGGACGCTCTTGGCGGACTGGCAGGAGACCTCGTGCTCGGAGCTGCGGCCGCCGAAGACCACGGCCACCCTCGTCTTGCGCTGCGTCATGGGCCAGGACCCTACCCGTTTGGGCGATTGTGCCTACTGACCAGTTGACGGTCGCGGGGCGTAGCGGACCTCGGGGAAGATCCAGTCGTTCGCCGGCCAGGCGGAAACCGCGTCGTAGAGCGGCTTGTCCAGGTCAGCGCGGTCGGCCCGCACCCAGGAATCCACCCGCGCGACGGTGTGGTCGTCCCGCGTCGGACAGATGTGGACGCAGCCGATCACCTCTTCTCCTTCGAGCACCGAACAGGTGAACCCGGCGCGCTTGGCGAAGTCGTCCGCGTGCCTGCGCAGGTCGGACAGGTTGCAGTCCAGCGCGAACCCCTCCGCCGGTGCGAAGGTCATCGGGTGAGCAGCTCCTTCAGGACGGGCAGTGCGCTGACCAGCTGCTCGCGGGAGCACGCCGAGTAACCGATGACGAGCCCGTGCAGCTTGGCCCTGTTCACGTAGTGCCGAGCCAGACCGTCGACCCGCAGCCCGCGTTCGAGAGCCAGCCGCATCAGCTCGCGCTCCTGGTCGGCGCTGGTCAGCAGCACCACGACGTGTGCGCCCGCGTCGTCGCCGAGCACGTCGATGCCGGCGTCGGCGAACGTGTCGACGATCAACGCCCGGCGCTCGGCCAGCTCCCGGCGCAGCTTGCGCAGGTGCCGGCCCAGGTCGCCCGTGCGCGCCAGCTCGACGACGACTCGCTGCCCGGCGGCCGCGGGGCTCGTGCCGGTCAGGTCGCGGTGTTCGAGGATCGTCGTGGCGATGTGCTCGGGAGCGACCATCCAGCCCGTGCCCAGCGTCGGGGTGAGGATCTTGCTCGTGGTGCCGAGGTGGACCACGACGTCCGGCGCGAGCGCGGCCAGTGACGGCAGCGGTGCCACGTCGTAACGAAGCTCACCGTCGTAGTCGTCCTCGATGATGAGCCAGCC
Source organism: Lentzea alba (assembly GCF_047445655.1). Taxonomy (GTDB): domain Bacteria; phylum Actinomycetota; class Actinomycetes; order Mycobacteriales; family Pseudonocardiaceae; genus Lentzea; species Lentzea alba_A. The sequence goes on along the minus strand of NZ_JAJAEG010000032.1, from coordinate 108,663 downwards.
GTCTCGCCGTGCACGCTCAACGAGGGCAACGCGGCGGCCCGCCGACATGCGGCCACCGAGCGGGTACTGGTGCGCGGGCGAGCAGTACACAGCGCTCACCCCGTCCGGTACCGCGTCCGGCAGAAGTCCCTCCGCGTCGACCGCGGCCTGGACGACCTTCAGGCCGTTGGCGCGGAAGCACCCCACGGCGCGTTGGTAGCCGGGTTCCTCCACGGCCACGACGGCGTCGCGCTTGAGCACCGCCACCGCGATCTCGGTCAGCACCGCGGTGGTGCCGCCGGTCGCCAGCACCGGGCCGGCGTTGACGGCCAGGCCGCGATGGCGCAGCAGGTGTTCGGCGATTGCCTCGCGGTATTCGGGCAGGCCGGCGCGTTCGGGACGGGACAGCGGCGGTGTGTCTGCCGCGCCACGCCACGCCCGGCGCCAGGCCGCCCGGTCCAGGCCGCCCGCCCACGGCGCGCCCGTGCCCAGGTCGACGAAGTCGGTGATGGCCGGGACGACCGCCTTGCGCGAACGTTTGCGCAACGGGCCTGGCGGGGTCGTGGTGACGTAGGTGCCGGAACCGTGCCGACCGGCGATCCAGCCCTCGGCGTGCAGCTGGTCGTAGGCGGCGGCGGTGACGGTGCGCGACACTCCGAGGCTGTCGGCCAGCGCACGGGTCGACGGCAGGCGGTCGCCCGCGCGGAGCCGTCCCTCGGAGGCGGCGGAGCGCAGGGCGTCGGCCAGCTGGACGGCGAGCGGTTCGGCCGACTCGCGGTCCAGCGCCACGGGAAGCGCGGTCTCAGCCAAAGTGGCCTTCTCAAATCGGCGGAAAATGGCGCTTCAATGATGCCACTTCCGGCCCCAGAGTAGAACCATGACCTCTGACCTGCAGCTCTCGCCCACTCCGCGCAGCACCCCGGTCCGCGGCAAGAAGCGAGCCGTCCAAGACCGCCAGGTGCTCTACGACATCCTCGACGCCGGCCTGGTCTGCCATCTCGCCGTCGAGGTCGACGGAGCGCCGTTCCTCATCCCCACCGCGTACGGACGGGACGGCAACCGCATCTTCCTGCACGGGTCGACGGGCTCACGGTCCATCAGGAGCATGCTCGAAGGCAAGCAGGTTTGCGTCGCGGTCACGCTCGTGGACGGCGTCGTCTACTCGCGCTCGGTGTTCCACCACTCGATGAACTACCGCTCGGCGATCATCCACGGCACCGCGAAGATCGCCGACGATCCCGAGCACGCCCTGCGCGTGATCGTCGAGCACGTCACGCCCGGCAGCTGGGACTACGCGCGCGAACCGTCCAAGAAGGAGCTCGCGCAGACGGCCGCGCTGGAGATCGACCTCACCGAGGCGAGCGTGAAGGTGCGTGAGGGCGGGCCGGGTGAGGAGCCGTCCGACCTCGAAGCGAACCTCGTGTGGGCCGGGCACATGCCGCTCATCACGACGTGGGGCGAGCCGGTGCCGCACGAGACGGACAAAGCCATCCCGCCGCACGTCAGCGCACGGGGCCGTTGACCGGGTCGTAGTGGTACGGGGTCATGGCGCGTGTGCCGTGACGGTAGACGTGGATCGACACGGCCGGATCCACACCGTCGTTGCGCACCTGGTGCACGTAGCCAGGCCCCCACACGCGTGACTGACCGGCGTGAAGCGAGTGCACGACCTGGATGCGGGTCGTCACCACCTCGGTCAGCAGGCCGCTGACCACGGTGAACGCACCGGAGGTGTGGTCGTGGTCGTGCAGCGAGGCGACCTGACCGGGGAGCCAGCTCATCAGCCAGATCTCCTGGTCGGCCGTCTTGTCGACCAGCGCGGAGAAGCGCTCCTCCGGGTCGTACCGGAGCAGGTGCTTCCACCGGTCACGGTCGGCAGCCCACGACAAAGCCACCCGGACGGGGTGCAGCAGAGCGGAGTTTTCAGGCAGAACGACGCTGTTCTCAGGAACGGCGAACATCGGGGAAAAGTCCTAACCAGGCGAGTGCGCGAAAAGAGGACGCGGGACTATCGCCAGGTACAACAGCAACACGTGTTGAAGGACATGAGGCAGAGGGTCCCGGAACCGGGACCCTCCGTCAATCCAGTCCCAAAGCGTGGGACACGTCCGCGACGAGGTCCCGCGTGTCCTCGCAACCCGCCGAGAAACGGACCAGTCCCTCGGGCACCGGGTCACCGAACTGGGCCCGCCGGTCCGCGGTGGAGTGCAGGCCGCCGAACGACGTCGCCGCCGAAACCACCTTGAGGCGCGACAGGAACTTGTCGACCGCCACGACGTCCTCGAGCTCGAACGTCAGCACGCCGTTGAACCGCCGCATCTGCTGCGCCGCAACGAGGTACGCCGGGTCCTCCGGCGCACCCGGCCACCGCAGGCCCTCGACACGGCCCTTGAGCAGCTCGTAGATCGCCGCCGCGTTCTCCGCCTGCCGCGCCAGACGCAGGTCCAGGGTCGCCAGTCCGCGCAACGCGAGCCAGGTCTCGAACGGCCCGGGAATCGCACCGTTCGACGTGCGCAGCTCACGCACCCGAGCGGCCAGATCGGCCGACGCCACCGTCACGTGTCCGAAAAGGACGTCGCTGTGACCCGACACGGCCTTGGAGTCCGACGCCACCACGATGTCCGCGCCCAGCTCCAACGGCCGTTGCCCGAGCGGGGTCGCGGTCGTGTTGTCCACGGCCAGCAACGCACCCGCGGCGTGTGCCGCCTCGGCGAGCGCCGCGATGTCGCAGACGTCGAGACCGGGGTTCGACGGCGTCTCCAGCAGCACCAGGCGCACGCCCTCGAAGGACGGGTACGGCCCCGCCGTGGGCACCTCCACCACGTTGACGTCCATTTCGGACACCACGCGCCTGGTCAGGAAGTAGCCGTCCGACGGTACCGCCAGAGTGTCCCCAGTGGACAGAACCGACCGCAGCAACGTCATGATCGCGGCCATGCCGGACGGGAAGACGACGCATTCCCCGCCCTCCAACGACCCCAGCGCCTGCTCCAGCGCACGCCAGGTCGGGTTGCCGACGCGGCCGTAGAAGTCGTCGCCACCGAGGTGGAAGGCCGAGGCGAACACCGGCTGCGCACCGAACGGCTCGCCGGGCTTGCCCGAAACCGAATGCACCACTCGGGTGCCGTCACCGTAAGACTCGTTCACTGGCGTTCGTGTTTCCGATCGCGTCCAAGCAGCGCCGCCCCCAGATCGCGCACGCTGAGCCCGTCATGACAAACCATGTGCACGCCATCAGTGATCGGCATGTCGACGCCGTGCGCCCGTGCCAGCTCGCGGATCGACGAGCACGACTTCACGCCCTCGGCGACCTGTCCGTGCGCGGCTTCCTGCGCCTGCGCGAGGGTCTCGCCCTTGCCGAGCCGTTCGCCGAAGGACCGGTTGCGCGACAACGGCGACGCGCAGGTCGCCACCAGGTCGCCCAGACCCGCCAGGCCCGCGAACGTCAGCGGGTCCGCGCCCAGGGCCGCACCCAGTCGTGCGGTCTCGGCCAGACCACGCGTGATGATCGACGCCATCGTGTTGTCGCCGAAGCCCATGCCGGCCGCCATGCCGCACGCCAGCGCGATGACGTTCTTGCACGCCCCGCCCAGCTCGCAGCCGACGACGTCGGTGTTGGTGTACGGGCGGAAGTACGAGTTCGAGCACGCGTGCTGCAGGTCGACCGCGCGGTCGTGGTCCGTGCACGCGATGACGGTCGCGGTCGGCTGCCCGACGGCGATCTCCTTGGCCAGGTTCGGCCCGGACACGACGGCCACCTGCGACTCGTCGACGGCGGCGACCTCGCGGATCACCTCGCTCATCCGCTTGAGCGTGCCGAGTTCGACGCCCTTGGACAACGACACGAGCGTCGCGTCCGGCGGCAGCAGCTCCTTCCAGCCGGACAGGTTCGCCCGCAGGGTCTGCGACGGCACGGCCAGGATCACCGCGTCCGCCCCGTCCAGCGCCTTCGCCGGGTCGGAGGTGGCGGCCAGGTTCGCCGGCAGGGAGATGCCGGGCAGGTAGTCGGCGTTCACGCGGGTCTCGGTGATCGCCGAGGCGACCTCCTGCCGCCGCGCCCACAGCACGACCTCGGGCCCGGAGTCCGCGACGACCTTCGCGAACGTCGTGCCCCACGAACCGGCGCCGAGCACCGCGACTTTTTCGATAGCCATGCTCAGGCCTTCCTCGGTCCGTAGAAGCCTTCGGGCGCCGGCTGCTGGCGAACCTCGGCGAGCTGGTCCTTGACGTGGTTCATGAGCAGATCGGTGACCTCGCGCAGCAACGGCAGCGTCTCCTCCTTGCCGCGGTAGGCGGACAGGTCGATCGGCTCACCGACGAAGTGGGTGATCGTCTTGCGCGGGAACGGCCGGAACTTCTTCTGGTAGTGGTTGTAGAGGTCGAGCGTGCCCCAGCGGGCGACCGGGATGACCGGGCCGTCGTGCTGCAACGCGAGCCGCGCAACGCCGGTGCGGGAGTTCGCGGGCCAGCCGTCGGGGTCCTTGGTGATGGTGCCCTCCGGGTAGATCACCACGACCTGGCCGGTCTCCAGCGCGTTGTGCGCCTCGCGCAGGCTCTGCTGCGCGTCCGACGTTCCCCGGTAGACCGGGATCTGCTTCGCGCCCTTCAGGATCGCGCCCATGATCGGCACGTTCCACAGGCTGTGCTTGGCGAGGAAGTGCGGCACGCGGTCGTTCTTGTGCACGAACACCGCGTCGTAGCACGGGTCGAGGTGCGAGATGTGGTTCATGACGAGCAGCGCCGACCCCTGGCGCGGGATGCGGTCGCCGTGCACGATCCGGTGCCTGCCCAGCACGAACGACATGGGGTAGACGATCGCCGCGGCGACGCCGACCCAGAAGCCGCCCTTCTCCTTGGCCACGTGGACCTCTCCTCACTCCTGACCTGCACCTACTGCGCCCATGAGCACACTAGTCGTCGAATCGTGGACTATGGCGAGGTGCGGGATGAAGTTGACCTCGTGGTCCCGGTCAAGACGCTCGACCGGGCAAAGACCAGGCTGACCAGCGCCACCGGCGGAGATCCGGTGTCGCACGCGGCGCTGGCGCTCGCGCTCGCCATGGACACGGTGAGCGCCGCACTGGCGACTCCGGGTGTCCGCCGCGTGGTCACGATCACATCGGACCCGGCGGTCGCGGCCGAGATGTCCGGATTGGGCGTCGAGTCACTGCCGGAGCCCGCGCAGCCCGGACTCAACGAGGCGTTGCTCCACGGCGCCCGCACGCTCCGTTCGGCACGGATCGGCGCGCTCCAGGCCGACCTGCCGGCGCTGCGATCGTCCGAACTGCAGGCGGCTCTCGAAGCATCGGCCGGCCGCCGCGCGTTCGTCCCGGATCGGCAGGGCACCGGCACGACGCTGTTGCTCTCGGCACCCGGCGGTGAGCTCGATCCGCGGTTCGGTGTCGGATCCGCCGGGCACCACCGGATCTCCGGGGCGGTGGCGCTGTTCGGGCCGTGGCCGTCGCTGCGCTGTGACGTGGACACGGAAGAAGATCTGCGACTCGCCGTCATGCTGGGCCTCGGCGCGCACACCTCGAACGCCTTGCCCGCCTGGACAACCTGAGCAGTTCTCACGCGTCTTCCGGGTCACTGGGGTGATCACGACTTGGGAGACTGATGCGAGCGCTCATCGCGCTGGCGGCGATCACGGCCATCGTGGGCTGTGTCGCCGCCGTACCGATCGACCGGCCCTCCGACTACACCGCGCCGAGCAAGCTCTCCTCGTGCCGCGTGGACTTACCCGGGGACTGGAAGGACGAGCTGTCCCGCAACAAGATCGAGGCTGGCGCGCACGAACAGGTCACCGTGGTCGGAGCGAACTCCGACGCCGGCACGACCCTGGTGAAGACCACCCGCAACCGGACCACCGAACTCGTGTTGCACGACAGCACAAAACGCCAGCAGGTGATGGCGGTGCAGGACGACGGGCTGCTCTTCGGCGTCGAGTTCGACGGGCGGTGGGCGACGTTCTCCACGGCTCCCGGGCCCGACGCCGCCGCGACCACCTACGCGTGGGACTCGCGCAACGACGGCGCCCCCGTGCGGATCGGTTCGGAAGGAGCCGTGGTGCACAACGGCAAAGCGGCGTTCTCCGACAGCGCCGGCGTCCACGTCCACGACCTCGCGCGGAAGAAGGACAGGGTCGTCGGTCAGGGCGCGGATCCGGTGTTCCTCGGCGACGCGGTCATGTGGTTGCAGGACGGGAGGTTCCGCGGCGACGCCGTGCCGGACCCGTTGAAGAACGCCGAACCCGAGGCCGTGGCGTCGGACGGCCGCACGGTGGTGTGGACGGAGGGTGACGCGCTGCACGGCTGGCGTGAGGGCTGGCCCGAGTCACGTGAGCTCGCGGAGATCAAGCGCGAGCCGAAGACGGAGGGCATCGTGTTCCCGCGGGTCAGTGGTGACTTCGTGTCGTGGCAGTCGGAGTCGTCGTACGTCACGGACATCCGCAGTGGCGCGACCGCGCACACGACCGAAGGCGCTTACTGGCTGGAGGTGCACGGCGGTGCGCTCACGCAGCGGGGCTGGCGGGTTGCCGCCTCAGCTCCCCTGTCCGAGCTCTCACCACTGCCTGCATGTTGACGCGGGCGCTGGTCGTGCTGGCCGTGCTGCTCACGGGGTGCGCGCCGGAGGTGGAAGACCGGTACACCAACAAGCTCGTGTCGTGCAGCGTGAACCTCCCGCAGGACTGGCGGGACGCGCTCGCGGCGAACGAGGTGAAAGCCGGCGCCGAAAAGTCCGTGGACGTCGTCGCCGCCAGTCCTGACGGGCGCGCGACCGTCTTGCGGACCTGGCCGGAGACCGGACTCGTCCTGCACGCCGCGGACGGGCGACGACAGCAGATCGCCGCGTCGCAGCACGACACTCCGCACGTCATCGAGTTCGACGGCCGCACAGTGGTGTTCTCGATGACCAGCAGGTCCGGTGCAGGTGTCAGGTTCTACACGTGGGACGCCGACACGGGCGGCGAACCCGTCCGGATCAACCGGGAGCGTCAGGACCCGGACCACTACCGGTCGTCCGACGGCACGACGTCCGTGTGGGCGGAGGACCACCGCCTGTACGGGCAACGAACGGACTGGCCGCAACCACGCCTGGTCGCGGAGATCCAGCAGTCGCCGAACGTGGGCCGCATCGGGGGGCCGAGCGTGCACGGCGACTTCGTCTCGTGGTGGGGCATGGACTCCTCGTACGTCACGGACATGCGCTCGGGCGCGAGCGTGCACACCAGCTACGGCTACGTGCTCCGGGTGATGGGCGGTGCGCTCGTGCTGTTCAAGGGGAAGGACACCGCCGCCGTTCCCCTGTCCGAACTTTCACCTCTGCCTGCCTGCTAGGCCGTGACAAGCGCCACGAAAGGTTGGCGCCGGCGACGTGACGGGAAACCCGTGCACTTTTGCCCCCGACACGTGCCCCGAGGTGTACCGCATGTCTTCGTTGACGCACGCCGACTACCTGGCGTTGCGCCGCTTTCCCGCTCTCGACGGCCTGCGCGCGATCGCCGCGGTCATGGTGGTGGTCTTCCACTACGGCGGACCCGACTGGCTGCAGGGCTGGGCCGGTGTGCAGATGTTCTTCGTCCTCAGCGGATTCCTGATCACCACGCTGATGCTGCGCGAGGAGCACCGCACCGGCCGGATCTCGCTCAAGGAGTTCTACCTGCGCCGGGGCTTCCGGATTCTGCCGGTGTACCTCGTGGTCCTGTTCGTGACGGTCGTGGCCTCGGTGGTGGCGGGCACGTTCGTCAGCAACGGCATCGGGCCCGCGTTGAAGTACTTCCTGACCTTCACCAACGAGTTCGCCGACCGCAGCCCGTACGACCAGTCGTGGTCGTTGGGCATCGAGCAGAAGTTCTACCTGGTCTGGCCGCTGGTCGCGGTCGCGCTGGGGACAGTCGTGCTCAAGCGCCGTGCCGGTGCTGCCGTCCTCGGCATGGTGCTCGGACTCGTGGTCGTCAACTTCACGACGTCGCACAACAACCCCGGCTGGCCGCTGCACTACTTCCCGATCCTGACCGGTGTGCTGCTCGCGATCGCGCTGCACAGCAGGCGCGGGTTCGACCTGGTGCGTCCGCTCACGAAACCGGTCGCGCAGGTGATCGTGTCGATTGGATTCGTCGGCGTGCAGCTGAGCCTGAAGCCGATCTCGCACCACCTCGACGGGTTCAACGGCATCACCGGTCACGTGATGGTGATCCCGATGTACGCGGTCGCCACGGCCGTGCTGCTCGCTGCGCTGGTCGGGCCGGGGCCGGTGACGGGTTTTCTGTCCACGAAGCCGATGCAGTACGTCGGTGAACGCTCGTACTCGCTCTACCTGGTGCAGACGATCGCCGCGACGGTCGCAGCCTTCTTCTGGCCGGCACTCTCCGGTGTCGGACAGTCCGCGGTGGTCACCGCGATGGGGTTGGCGCTGGCGGGCGTTCTCCACAAGACCGTGGAGATCCCGATGATCGACCTCGGTCGTCGTGTGATCGCCCGCCAGCGCGTTCGGGCTCAGCAGGGTGCGCCGCAGGCCCCCACGCCGCAGTCTGCCGAACCGGCGTCGTCCCGGCTCGCGATCATCGGGCAGGCCCAGCCGTAGAACGGGTTCGGGGCGAGCGGCACGCGGTCGCGTCCGCTCTCCCTGGCCAGTTCCTTGGCGTACTGCGTGGTCAGGGTCACGTTCGTGCCGCTCGCCTGCGCCTCGTAGGCACCCTGTTCCAGCGCCACGATCTCCACGCCGCGCGAGATGTCGGCGATGAAGACGGCGTTGCGGTGCCAGTACGGTGCCCACGACGTGGCCGCGTCCGGGCGCCAGTAGCCGATCTGGATCGGCTTGGCCGGGTTGGAGATGTCGAGGAACCGGGTGCCCTGGTCGTACCAGGAGTAGGCCACGATCCGCTTCTTCACGTCGAAGTAGTGCGCGGAACACGTGACGTCACCGGGGATCGTGCCCTCCTGGTCGTCCGGGCTCCACACGCCCACGGTCTTCATCTCCGCGGGCGTCTCCGCCCAGCCCTCGCCGTTGTGCGTGCCCTTCAGCGACGAGATGACGAACCGGCCCTGGTCCTTGCACGTGGAGGAACCGAACGCCTCCTCGGTGTGCAGGAGCAGGCTGCCCGCCGGGTTGTCGCGCGTGGGGCGCGGGCCGTCGTCGATCGTGCTGCCGACCGGCCGCATCGAGTTGTGCGTGAACGAGGTCGGCATGTCGATCTTCGGGACGTTGCCGCCCGCGTACGCGACCGGGTCCCACGCCTTCGCTTCGCGGTACTTGCCGCTCAACGGGTCGCGGTGCCAGCCGCGCGTGTAGTAGCCGCGGGTGCCGTTGTCGCCGGCCACCCACGCGATGCCCTGCGCGTCGACCTGGACGTCGTGGGTGATCTTGCCTTCGCCCGCCTTGCCGCGGACGTCGATCGAGACCGGGAGTTCCTGCGGGGTCTTCGGATCGCGGATGTCCGTGACGAAGATCCGCCCGGTCTTGGCGTCCGACCGGTCCAGACCGGCCGTCCACAGGAACTGGCAGTCGTTGATGCAGGTGGAGGTGTGACCGGTGTTCTGCCGGTGGAAGCTGAGGACCTTCAGGTCCGCCGGGTCCACAGCGGACACGATGTAGTTGCCGGTCGGGCGGTCGCCGGGGAGCTTGCGGCCGAACGAGTTGGTCTCCCGCGCGAGGAACGCGAGCTTGCGCTTCGGGTCGACGTTGATGTCCTCGTTCTCCCAGAAGATCTGGGTCGTGTCGTCACCGGGCAGCGCCATCTCCTGCTTGGTGAGGTGGTCGAGGAGCTTCGGCTGGTCCAGATCGGTGACGTCGAAAGTCTTGAGTCCGTCCGTCGCGCTGACGAACGCCACGTCACGCGGTCCGTACTGGGCGAACGCGATCGAGATCGCGCCGTTGGTGCCGGGGAGCGAGGCCTTCAGGCGCACGTTCTTGGCCGCTGCCGTCAGGCGTGGTTTGTCCACCTTGGGAGTCTTGGGTTCGGCCGCCGCCGCCGAAGCCAGTCCTGCCGTGGTGAAGGCCAACAGGGCTGCCGCTGTCAAAGTGGCTATAACCTTCATGCGTTCGACCCTGGCAGCGGCTCGAATGAGACGAGTAGCTCCGAACGTCTAGGCTTCTGCTCTGTGCAGGCGACTGTGTCGACGTTTAACAGCGACGGTTCCGCGGTAGTGCTGCGCGATGACGGCGTTCTGGTCGATGTGAGCGTGGCCGCGGTCACCGCGGGTGGCTGGCGAATGCTGCGTCCGGGGCAGCGGGTGACCCTCGAACGTAGTCCCGAAGGGGCCATCACCGCCCTGCGCATGCCTGTTCTGTGACGAGGAGTTCACCAGCCGGACGTACTGGTTGGGGGCGCTCGCGCCGATAGTGCGGAACAATGCGGGGCGTGAGCACGGACGACAACGACGGCAAGGCGACACCCTCCCGACGCCGCTCGACGCGCGGCAAGGCTGTGGCTCCACCCGCGGCGACCCCGCGCAGGCAGCCTCGTGCGGCGACCAGGCGGGCAGCCAACCCTCCGCGGACCAAGACGCAGCCGACTCAGCCGGTCTCGACGCCGGTGCGGGGTGTCCCCTCGGCACCACCCGCGGTGACGTCGAGCGCCCTGCCCACCGACCTCCCGGACGACCGGTACTTCAACCGTGAACTGTCCTGGTTGGACTTCAACGCCCGCGTGCTCGCACTGGCAGAGGACTCGTCGCAGCCGCTGCTGGAGCGCGCGAAGTTCCTCGCGATCTTCGCCTCGAACCTGGACGAGTTCTACATGGTCCGGGTCGCGGGCCTGAAGCGGCGGGCGGAGACCGGTCTCACGGTGCGCAGTGCGGACGGGCTCACGCCGCTCGAGCAGCTCGTGGCGATCTCCAAGCGCTCGCAGGAACTCGTGGAGCAGCACGCCCGCGCGTTCCTCGACCACATCCGGCCAGGCCTGGAAGAGCACCGGATCAGCATCGTGGCGTGGGGCGACCTCACGGACTACGACCGTTTGAGGCTCTCCAACTACTTCAGCGAGCAGGTGTTCCCGGTCCTGACGCCGCTCGCGGTCGACCCGGCGCACCCGTTCCCCTACATCTCCGGGCTGTCGCTGAACCTCGCGGTGACCGTGCGCGACCCCGAGGGCGGCGGTGAGCGCTTCGCCCGCGTGAAGGTGCCGGACAACGTGCCGCGCCTGGTTCGCGTCGAAGCGGACCGGTCGTCTTCTTCGGCGACCTTCCTGCCGCTGGAGGAGCTCATCGCCGCGCACCTGGGCGAGCTGTTCACCGGTATGGAGGTCATCGAGTGTCACGCCTTCCGCGTGACGCGCAACGCGGACCTGGAGGTCGAGGAGGACCGCGACGAGGACCTGTTGCAGGCGCTGGAACGCGAGCTCGCGCGGCGCCGGTTCGGTCCGCCGGTGCGCCTGGAGGTCGCCGACGACATGACCGAGCACATGCTCGAACTGTTGTTGCGGGAGATGGACGTCGACCCGCACGACGTCGTGACGGTGCCCGGCCTGCTCGATCTGTCGTGCCTGTGGCAGCTCTACAGCATCGACCGCAAGACGTTGAAAGACCCGGCGTTCGTGCCGGCGACGCACCCGGCGTTCGGTGAGCGGGAGACGCCGAAGAGCGTTTTCGCGACGTTGCGCGAGGGCGATGTCCTCGTGCACCACCCGTACGACTCGTTCTCCACGTCGGTGCAGCGGTTCATCGAGCAGGCCGCCGCAGACCCGCACGTGCTGGCCATCAAGCAGACGCTGTACCGCACGTCCGGTGACTCGCCGATCGTCGACGCGCTGATCGACGCGGCCGAGGCGGGCAAGCAGGTCGTGGCGCTGGTGGAGCTCAAGGCGCGCTTCGACGAGCAGGCGAACATCAAGTGGGCGCGAGCGCTGGAAAAGGCCGGCGTGCACGTCGTCTACGGCCTGGTGGGTCTGAAGACGCACTGCAAGACGTCGCTGGTCGTGCGCCAGGAGGGTTCGACGATCCGGCGCTACTGCCACATCGGCACCGGCAACTACAACCCGAAGACGGCGCGGTTGTACGAGGACGTCGGCATCCTGACCGCCGAGCCGACGATCGGCGCGGACCTCACGGACCTCTTCAACGTCCTCACGGGCTATGCGCGCCAGGACGAGTACCGCTCGTTGCTGGTCGCCCCGTACGGCGTCCGCAAGGGCATCGTGGAGCGCATCGACCTGGAGATCGAGCGCGCGCAGGCGGGTGAGAAGTCCGGCGTGCAGATCAAGGTGAACTCGCTCGTGGACGAGCAGGTCATCGACGCGCTGTACCGCGCTTCCCAGGCCGGCGTGCCCGTCGACGTGGTCGTGCGCGGCATCTGCAGCCTGAAGCCGGGCATCAAGGGACTGTCGGAGAACATCCGGGTGCGCTCGATCCTGGGCCGGTTCCTGGAGCACTCGCGAATCTTCCGGTTCATCGCCTCCGACGAGTTCTGGATCGGCAGCGCGGACATGATGCACCGCAACCTGGACCGCCGCGTCGAGGTGGCCGTGCGCGTCATGAGCCCGCGCCTGGCCAGGCAGCTGGAGGACGTCTTCACGTCCGCGCTCGACCCGCAGACGCGCTGCTGGGTGCTGCGTGCAGACGGAGAATGGGAAGCATCGCCGTCCGACGGCCCGTCGGTCCGCGACCACCAAATGGAACTGTTGCACAAGCACGGAGCTCTTGGGTGATCAAAGCTGCTGGGGCGGTGCTCTGGCGCGAGGCCGACGGCGACGTCGAAATCGCGGTGGTGCACCGCCTGCGTTATGACGACTGGTCCCTGCCGAAGGGAAAACTGGATCGCGGCGAGACGATTCCCGCCTGTGCGGTGCGCGAGGTCTTCGAGGAGACCGGATACTCGTGCGTCCTCGGGCGGCATCTGCGACAGGTTTCTTATGACGTCCGGGGCGTGCCGAAGACTGTCGATTACTACGCCGCCGAGGCCGTGTCGGGTGATTTCGCCGTTTCGGAGGAGGTCGACGAGCTTCGCTGGTTGCCGATCGCCGAAGCCTCGGAGTTGCTGACCTACGAACCGGACCGGGACGTGCTCGCGGAATTCGCCCGGCTGCCCGCGGACCTGTTGCTGGTGTTGCTGGTGCGGCACGCGAAGGCGGGAAAGCGGTCCGAGTGGGACGATGACGACGATCTGCGTCCCCTCTCAGACGCCGGCTGGCGGCAGGCCGAGGCGCTCCGCGCGCTTCTGCCCCTGTGGACACCCACACGCGTCCACACGGCTCCCAGGGTGCGTTGCGCGGACACCGTGCGGGGCGTGGCCACCGATCTCTCCGTGGAGATGGTCGAGGAGCCCCGGCTGTCGGAGGAGGGCTACTGGCCCGACCCGGAGGCAGGTCTCGTGCGACTGCTGGAAGTCGCCTCCGATGAAGGCCGTGCGGTCGTGTCGTCGCAGGGCGGGGTGATCCCGTCCGTGGTGCAGTCGCTGGCCGAGATGGGCGGCCTGCGACTGTCCGAGGTGCCCTGCAAGAAGGGCAGCGTGTGGGTGCTGGCCTTCACCCGGCCGTTCGGCACCTGGTCCACTTCGGACTCGCCTTCGCGCTGGCCAACGCTGGTGTCAGCGCACTACCTGGCCTCGGCACTGCCCCGTCCCTGACGGGTTCTGCGTTACGTTTTCACCGCCGCCGTCCTCCTGGTCCACCGAAAGTTCGCCTCAGGCAACGAATCGGGCCGGAAGGGCGGCGGTTTCGCTTGTGCGGGACCCGTTCGGAGGCCGCCGAGCGTTATTTCTATTGGCAGATCTGGGCGGTCGCACGCCTGGGGCGTTATTTCTATTGGCGGGCAGGNGCCTCAGGCAACGAATCGGGCCGGAAGGGCGGCGGTTTCGCTTGTGCGGGACCCGTTCGGAGGCCGCCGAGCGTTATTTCTATTGGCAGATCTGGGCGGTCGCACGCCTGGGGCGTTATTTCTATTGGCGGGCAGGCGATCTGTGCCCAGGCACGCGGAAGGCCCCGGTGTGCGCACACCGGGGCCTTCCGCGTGTAGAACCGAAGTGACGCAGCCTCCTTCTAGAGGAGGCCCGTCTCACTTCTTCTTGGCAGCCGTCTTGCGAGCCGCGGGCGCCTTGGCAGCCGTGGTCTTCGCGGCGGGCTTGGCCGCAGCCGTCGTCTTGGCGGCAGCGGTCTTGCGGGCCGCGGGGGCCTTCGCAGCCGGCTTGGCAGCGGCCTTCGTGGCGGTCGCCTTCGCAGGCGCCTTGGCAGCCGTGGTCTTGGCGGCAGCCGTGGTGGTGCGACGGGTCGCGGGCGCCTTGGTGGCGGCCGCGGCCGTGCGGGTGCGCGTGGTGGTCGCGCGGGTCGTCGCCGCCTTGGTGGCAGGCGCCTTCGCAGCCGCGGGCTTCGCAGCGGCAGCAGCAGCCGGCTTCGCAGCAGCCTTGGCCGCAACGGCCTTGGGCAGCTTCTTCGCGCCGCTGATGACGTCCTTGAACGTCGAGCCGGGGCGGAACGCGGGCACGTTGGTCTTCTTGACCTTCACGGTCTCGCCCGTGCGCGGGTTGCGCGCGGTGCGAGCCGCACGGGCACGCTTCTCGAAGACGCCGAAGCCCGTGATGTTGACCTTCTCGCCCTTGTTGACGGAACGCACGATCACATCGACGATGCCGTCAACAGCAGCACCCGCGGTCTTCTTGTCTCCCAGGCGCTCGGCGAGCGCCTCGATGAGCTGGGCCTTGTTCACTTCCAGTCCCTCCCAGGACGCTCACGGCCCTAGCGTCGGGCCGACTAGAACGCAACGGTAGGCCCAAATCGCGAGAAATACCAATCGCCACGCCAAAATTTTCGTTGTGGCGTGGCTAATTGCGCCCCTTCGAGGGACAGGAGGCGCCGGATTCGCCCCTCTCAAGGGGAGAATCCGGCCCCCTCTCAGACCGCCGGAAGCGGATCCGTTGTGGGCAACCAAGTCTGGCGATTGCCTTCAAATCCGCTGATCTCGGCCTCGTGGCGCAGCGTCAAAGCGATGTCGTCGAGGCCTTCCAACAGGCGCCAACGGGTGTAGTCGTCGATCTCGAACGGGGCTACCAAGTCCTTGGCGCGAACGGTCTTGTCGGTGAGGTCCACGGTGACCGGCGTGCCGGGTTCCGCCTCGAGCAACTTCCACAGCAACTCGACATCGGACTGGCTGCACTGCGCCGCCACGAGGCCCTGCTTGCCGGCGTTGCCCCGGAAGATGTCGGCGAACCGGGACGACACGACCACGCGGAAGCCGTAGTCCATCAACGCCCAGACGGCGTGTTCCCGTGAGGACCCGGTGCCGAAGTCGGGGCCCGCCACGAGGACGCTGGCCGCCTTGTACGGCTCCTGGTTGAGGATGAAGTGCTCGTCACCGCGCCAGGCGGCGAAGAGCCCGTCCTCGAACCCCGTGCGGGTCACGCGCTTGAGGTAGACGGCCGGGATGATCTGGTCGGTGTCCACGTTGGACCTGCGCAGCGGCACGCCGACGCCCGTGTGGGTGGTGAAGGCATCCATGGTCAGTTCTCCAGGTCTGCGGGGGCGGACAGGGTGCCGCGCACGGCCGTTGCGGCGGCAACGAGCGGCGAAACGAGATGCGTGCGGCCGCCCTTGCCCTGCCTGCCCTCGAAGTTCCGGTTCGACGTCGAAGCGCTGCGCTCACCGGGCGCGAGCTGATCCGGGTTCATGCCAAGGCACATCGAGCAGCCGGCCTGCCGCCACTCGGCGCCCGCGTCGAGGAAGACCTTGTCGAGGCCTTCTTCTTCCGCCTGTTTGCGCACCCGCATCGAACCGGGCACGACCAGCATCCGTACTCCAGAAGCGACGTGCTTCCCCTTGATGACGTCCGCGGCGGCGCGCAGGTCCTCGATGCGCCCGTTCGTGCACGAACCGAGGAACACGGTGTCCACGTGGATGTCGCGCAGTGGCGTGCCCGGCGTCAGGCCCATGTACGTCAGCGCCTTCTCGGCGGCCACGCGCTCGTTCTCGTCCACGATCTGCTCGGGGTCGGGGATGTTCGCACCCAGGGGCAAGCCCTGCCCGGGGTTCGTGCCCCACGTGACGAACGGCGTGAGCTCGTCCGCGTTGATGCTGACTTCGGCGTCGAACTTCGCGTCGTCGTCGGTCTTGAGCGTCTTCCAGTACGCGACGGCCGCGTCCCAGTCCGCGCCGGACGGTGCGTGCGGGCGCCCCTTGATGTAGTCGAAAGTCGTGTCGTCCGGTGCGATCATGCCGGCGCGGGCACCCGCCTCGATCGACATGTTGCACACCGTCATGCGCGCTTCCATCGACAGCTTCTCGATGGCTTCGCCGCGGTACTCGAGCACATAGCCCTGTCCGCCACCGGTTCCGATCTTCGCGATGACCGCGAGGATGATGTCCTTCGCCGTGACGCCCGGCTGCAGCGCCCCGTCGACGTTGATGGCCATCGTCTTGAACGGACGCAACGGCAACGTCTGCGTCGCCATCACGTGCTCCACCTCGGACGTGCCGATGCCGAACGCCAGCGCGCCGAACGCACCGTGCGTGGACGTGTGACTGTCGCCGCACACAACGGTCATGCCCGGCTGCGTGAGGCCGAGCTGCGGGCCGACCACGTGGACGATGCCCTGCTCGATGTCACCCATCGGGTGCAGCCGCACGCCGAACTCCGCGCAGTTGCGCCGGAGCGTCTCGACCTGCGTGCGCGACACCGGGTCCGCGATCGGCTTGTCGATGTCGACGGTCGGAACGTTGTGGTCCTCGGTGGCGATCGTCAGGTCCGCCCGGCGGAGCTTCCTGTTCGCGAGCCGGAGCCCGTCGAACGCCTGAGGACTGGTGACTTCGTGGAGCAGATGGAGGTCGATGTAGAGCAGGTCCGGCTCCGCACCACTGCCGTGGCGCACAACGTGTGCCTCCCACACCTTCTCCGCGAGCGTGCGGCTCATCGCGACATCTCCCACATTATGGACGTGCCGACGGATCTGGACTTCTCACTGTCTGGGAAGTTAGTATCGGCTTGTGGGACAGCATAGCGGGATCGGCGTGCTGGACAAGGCAGTGGCCGTGTTGAACGCCGTAGCAAAAGATCCATGCGGACTGGCCGAGTTGTGCAATCGCACCGGCCTCCCGCGGGCAACCGCACACCGCCTGGCCGTGGGCCTGGAGGTGCACCGGTTGCTGCGCCGAGGCTCCGACGGCCGCTGGCGCCCAGGCGCGGCCCTGGCCGAACTGGCAGGCGGCGCAACAGACCCGTTGCTCGACGCCGCCTCTTCGGTGCTGCCACGCCTGCGCGACATCACCGGCGAAAGCGTGCAGCTGTACCGCCGCGACGGAATGCAACGCGTCTGCGTCTCAGCCGCCGAGCCCCCTTCGGGCCTGCGCGACACAGTTCCCATTGGCGCACGCCTGCCCATGACCGCCGGCTCAGGCGCCAAGGTCCTTGCCGCATGGGCAGACCCAGGCACCCAACGAGCCGTCCTGGCCGACGCCGTCTACGGCGAACGCACTCTCCTGGAGGTGCGCCGCCGCGGCTGGGCGCAAAGCGTGGCCGAACGAGAGCCAGGCGTGGCCTCAGTCTCAGCCCCAGTGCGCGACTCCTCAGGCGCGGTGGTCGCCGCCGTCTCAGTCAGCGGTCCCATCGACCGAATGGGCCGCCGCCCCGGCGCCCGCTGGGCAGCCGACCTGCTGGCAGCAGCCGAAGCCCTGCAAAGCCGCCTCTAACGCACCACCCATGTGGCCGCCCTCCCCACGGGAAGGGCGGCCACACGCGTCTCCACTCCCTTTCGCCCGCTACCGCGTGTCGCCCGAAACGCGCGGCGTGTCGTCATGCCCGCAAGCAAGCGAACCCAAGCGCGAACGGCCCATGGCACGGCGCAAGCGGTCCAGGCCGAAGGGCGCCGCAGAAGCCGGGAGCGAGAGTCGCTGGGTAGCGAGAGGCGGGAGCTGGGGCCGCTGGGTCGAGGGAGCCGAGACCGAGAGTCGGTGGGGCACGGGAGCCAAGACTGCAAGGCGATGTGTGGAGAGGTAGAGCGCAAGAAGGCGGGGTGGAGAGGTGGGGCGCGACAGCGTGAGAGAGGTGGGTGGAGACCAAAGCGTGAGAGGAGCGGGACGCAGAGCGATGCGGGCATGGGAGCCCGGTCCGAGAGGGCAATGACGCGCACGAGACGAGCGAACCGCGATAGCGCAAGAGAGGCGAGGCGGAGAGGTAGGACGCGACGGCGAGAGAGGCGGGGCGGGGGCGATGCGCGAGAGGGACGCGACGGAGTGCGATGCGGCATAGGGCCGGGCCGAAAGGCAATGACGCGCACGAGGCGGGCGAGGCGCAATGGCGCAAGAGAGGCGGGATGGAGAGGTAAGGCGCGACGGAGAGAGACGGAGAGGCGCCTATGCGCGAGAGAGACGGAGGGCCCCGGAGCGGAAGGGCCTGGGGCGAGAGAGGAAGCGGAGGGCTAGAAGGACGAGAGAGCAGAGACGGCGGCTCTCAGCGCGAGAGCGATGCGGCGAAGGGCTCATGCCGCGCAAGGCACGCGGCGGAGGGCTCATGCCGCGCAAGGCACAAGGCCGACACGACACCGCGCAAGGGGCGCCGGGCGGGCGGGCGAGACGCCCAAGACGCAGGACGGGCGCGAGAGAGACGCGGGCGTGAGCGAGCGATGGAGCCCAAAACACGGAACACGCGCGACACAACGCGAGACACGCGCGGCGAGCGGGCAATAGCGCCCGAGACGCGGAGTCGAGGGACGTTCCTGCGGTTCGCCATCACGTCGTTCATCGCCGTGCTGATCGCGATGGCGTGGAGCGGAGGCCTGCAGCGGACGAGCCGGACGAAGCGGCAATGAGACACGGGACCCTGGGCGCGAGAGACGCTGGTTCGCGAAGCGGAGAGGCGGAGCGCGACAGGCGGAGTGGCAGGACGACGTAAAGCTGCTTCGGGCGAGGGAGACCGGGCAGAGGGCAAGGGAACCCAGCGCGGCGCGGCTGTGACGCACTGCGGCAATGAGACGCGAGCCCCTGGGCGCGGACTCCATATGCCGCACGAGAGGCGAAGCGGAGCGCTATCGCACGCGAGACGGCCTGAGCCGGTGAAGGCTGACGCAGTCGGAAAACGACGCCCCAGACCCGGCCACCAACAATCCGCCGACACGCAAGCGAAGCGACGCGCCACATTCCTAACGTGACCCCAGTCACCCAAACAATGGGCAAGCGAAGCGACGCCCGCTTTCATTCCGGCAAGCGAAGCGCAGCCTTTCGGCGAGCGAAGCGACGCCCATCACCCCGCGCCGGGAAACCTACGGGGGTCCGGGGGCGAAGCTCCGCCGGCTGGGGGTCTGGGGCTCGGCCCCCAGAGGACAAATGCGAAAGAGGCCTGTCTGCGTTCTCCGCAGACAGGCCTCTTTCATCTCTGTAGCCCCGAAGGGATTCGAACCCTCGCTACCGCCTTGAGAGGGCGGCGTCCTAGGCCGCTAGACGACGGGGCCCTAGAACTTCTCGCCGTTGAACCTTATCAGATCATTCTGTCCGGTCCAAATCCGGCTATTCAGTTCTTTTTATAGCTAGCTCCGAAAGCTTACCCGAAGGCAGTTCTTCCGCAGCAGCTGGGGTACCAGGACTCGAACCTAGACTAACTGAACCAGAATCAGTCGTGCTGCCAATTACACCATACCCCATTGGCTTTCACGATCGACTTCGGTGTCCCGAAGGAGTTCCGAGGTCCTCGTTGCTGCCGGGAGAAATACTAGACCACGCCCCCACCAGAAGTGAAATCGGCCCCCACCTGCAGGCAAACGCGCAGGTGGGGGCCGGTTCAAACCCCGAAGTCAGGCGGTGGCGGCGGACAGCTCGCACACGAGGAGCTCCGGCAGTTCCGCCAGCGACGCGATGGACGACAGGCCGGCGGGCAACGTGCCGCCGGTAGGACCAGTGCGGTTGATCCAGACGCCGTGCATTCCCGCGTCGCGCGCGCCGATGGCGTCGGCGTGCAGGCGGTCTCCCACGTGGACGGTGTCGCCCGGAGGCACCCCCAACGACAAGCACGCCGTGTGGAAGATCACGCGGTCCGGCTTCGCGCAGCCGACCTCGCCGGCGATCAGCACTGTGTCGAAGTACTCCGACAGGCCCAGCTGGGCGATCTTCACGCGCTGGTGGCGGCCCGAGGCGTTGCTGATCGCGGCGATCGGGAGGCCCGTGGCGCGCAGCCAGTCGAGCATCGGGATCACGTCCGGGAACAGGCACCAGCCCGCGGAGAGAACTTCCTGGCGGGCGAGCTCGCGGCGGGTGGATTCCTCCAGTGACAGCTCCTCGCCGAGTGCGGCGAAGAAGGCTTGGGTGCGGATGTTGCGCATCTGCTCGTACTGGAGTTCGCCGGCGAGCTGGCGGGAGACGTGGTCGTCGGTGATTCGCTGCCACAACGACCAGGCGTCGGCGTTACCGACCATCGAGGCCAACGCGGCTCGCGAGGAAGTGCTGTAGTCGACAAGTGTGTCGTCGACGTCCAGGCACACAGCGCGGATCTCGCCGGTTCTCTTACGCGTGAAAGTCGGGGACGCAGTTGTCACCCCGGAAGGTTAGGTGTGAGGGGGCCTCGTCCGATTCGGCTAACGAGGTGATTCCTGTGGGTCCTTGCACGATCAAGGGGACCTTGAGGCCCCGAACGAACCAGTGAGACTCGTCCGAGCGCCGAATGCAATCACCCGGTCGAGTGTTGTTCGGCAACTCACGACACACTGCCCGAACGGGCGGTTCCGCGAGCGCGACACCTTAGCTCGCGCAGCCACATTGTGCACTGGCCGCAACCGTTTCGGGGCCTGGGTTCCCAGACCGTCTACATAGGACGGACCGAAACGAGGGAGAGCCACGCCACTCGGAACTCAGCTTGACGCACACGGCGATCAAGAGCATGCTGGGTTTATTCAACAGCGGTTGAAATGAGGGGATCGAGATGGAGAGGACAACCTGCCTCGTCGTCGGTGGCGGACCTGCGGGAATGGTGCTGGGGCTGCTGCTGGCACGCGGAGGCGTCGAGGTCACGGTGCTGGAGAAGCACGCCGACTTCCTGCGCGACTTCCGCGGCGACACGGTGCACGCGTCGACGCTCACGCTCATGGACGAACTGGGGCTGGGGCCCGCGTTCGAGCAGGTGCCGCACCAGGACGTCGACAAGATCGAAGCGCTGCTCGACGGCGGCGCCAAGGCCACTATCGCTGACCTCAAACGACTTCCCGGCGCGAACAAGCGCATCGCGATGGTGCCGCAGTGGGACTTCCTGGACCTGCTGGCGGACGCGGGCAGGCTGGAGCCCACGTTCAACCTCCGGATGAACACCGAGGTCACCGGGATCACCAAGCAGGGCAACAGGGTCACGGGCGTGAAGTACCGCGATCGCGTCGACGGGCACGAGGGCGAGATCGCCGCGGACCTCGTCGTGGCGGCGGACGGGCGCAGCTCGATCCTGCGCGCGGAAGTGGACCTGCCGGTGTACAAGTTCGGCGCGCCGATGGACGTGTGGTGGTTCCGCTTGCCGCGCAAGGAGAGCGACCCGGTCAAGGGTGGCGCCGGGCGGTTCAGCGCCGGCAGCGCCATGGTGCTGATCCCGCGCGGCGACTACTTCCAGTGCGCCTTCCTGATTCGCAAGGGGACGGACCAGAAGGTCCGCGCGGAGGGCGTGGAGAAGTTCCGCCGGCGCGTGGTCACGCTCATCCCGTGGCTCGCCGACCGCGTCGACCACATCACGAGCATCGACGACGCGAAGCTGCTCGACGTGAAGCTGGACCGGTTGCGGCGCTGGCACGTCGACGGGCTGCTGTGCATCGGTGACGCGGCGCACGCGATGTCACCGGTCGGCGGCGTGGGCATCAACCTCGCCGTGCAGGACGCGGTGGCGACCGCGGCGATCCTCGCGAAGCCGTTGCGGCAGGGCATGGTCTCGAACGCCACGCTCGCGAAGGTGCGCCGGCGCCGCCTCTTCCCCACGGTGGTGATCCAGACCGTGCAGCGGATCATCCACCGGCTGTTCCTGGGCCGGAAGCTCAACAGCACCGAGACGGTCTCGGCCGCGGGCGTGCCGTTGCCGCTGAAGCTGGCGCAGAAGCTGCCCTGGCTCCAGGCGGTCCCGGCCTACGTGATCGCGATCGGCCCGCGCCCGGAACACGCGCCGGACTTCGCGCGCAGGGCGCCGCAGACCATCGCTAGGTCGTGACGAACGCCTCGGAGGACTCCCCGAGGACCATCGCCACGGCGTGGGCGCGGTCACGAGCGCCCAGCTTGCGCAGGATCGCCTTCACGTGGGTCTTCACGGTGTCGTTGCTGATGAAGAGCCGCTGGGCGATGCGAGCGTTGTCCATGCCCTTCGCCATCTCGGCCAGCACGTCGAACTCACGCGCCGACAACGCGCCGAGCGAGGCGGGCGGCGGCATCCGGGACGGCAGGCGGGCCAGCGACCCCACCCGTGCGTCGATCGTGGCGGGAGCACCCCGCACGGCGGCCACTATCAGCGGCAGCAGCTCGGCCACGGGTGAGGTCTTCAGCAGGTAGGCCACCGCGCCGGCGTCCAGCGCCGCGCGGGCCCAGCTCGGACTGTCCGCATTGGACAGCACGACGACGCGGGCGCTCGGCCGGAACTGCGCCGTGTCCCGCACGGTGCGCAGCGGCCCGGCGCCCGGCACGTCGAAGTCCGTGACGACCAGGTCCACCATCACCCCGCGCAGACAGCGCGCGGCATCGGCCACGGTGTGGGCGATGCCGACGACGCGGAAGCAGTGCGTGCGGTGCAGCGAGAGCCGCAGCCCCTCGGTGATGAGCTGCGAACCATCGACCAGCAGCACACGGGTGGACGCCAGGTCCGTCATGACACCGGGAAGTTACTAGTGGGTACCGGGGTGCGTAACCTGCCGGACGCCGGATTGCTCCGTACGGCTACCTATTTGCGACCGGATTGGTGAGCGTGCCGAGGCCGTCCACAGTCACGGAAACGGTCTGTCCGGCCTCCATGGGCCCGACGCCGGCCGGCGTGCCCGTCAGGATCACGTCACCCGGCAGGAGCGTCATGATGCCCGAGACGTACTCGATGAGCGACGGAATGTCGTGCACCATCAACGAAGTACGGCCGTCCTGTTTGACTTGCCCGTCGAGCTCGGTGACGACCCGGACATCGGACGGGTCGAACTCGGTCTCGATGAACGGACCCATCGGGCAGAACGTGTCAAAACCCTTGCCGCGCGTGAACTGGACGTCCTTCTTCTGGAGGTCTCGCGCGGTGACGTCGTTGGCGATGGTGTAACCCATCACCACGCTCATCGCCTTCGCCTTCGAGACCTCGCGGCACGGCTGGCCGATGATGACGGCCAGCTCGCCCTCGAAGTCCACGCGCTGGGAGGCGGCGGGAATCTTGATCTCCACGTTCGGGCCGATGACCGACGTGTTGGGCTTGAGGAAGATCAACGGCTCTGCCGGGACCTCGTTGCCGAGCTCGGCGGCGTGGTCGGCGTAGTTGCGGCCGATGCCGATGATCTTGGTCGGCAGAATCGGCGCGAGCAGCCTGACGTCGGCCAACGGCCACTTGCGGCCTGTGAACGTGGGCGTGCCGAAGGGGTGTTCGGCGATCTCCGCAGCCTCGTCGCCGTGAACAGCGACAAAAGCTACGCCAGCAGGATGAGCAATACGGGCGATACGCACGGGTGTCAGCTTACCTAGAGCTTCCGCATCGACTTGTGGACAAGCGCGTCGCACAGCGCCAACCAGCTGGCCTCCACGATGTTGCCGTGCACACCCACGGTGGTCCACTCGCGCTCACCGTCCGTGGACTCGACGAGCACGCGCGTCACGGCATCCGTACCGGGATGCTCGGTGAGGATGCGCACCTTGTAGTCGGCCAGTTCCACAGTGTCCAACCAGGACAGATGCGGCAGCAACGCCTTGCGCAGGGCGGCGTCCAGCGCGTGCACCGGGCCGTTGCCCTCGGCGGTCGCGATGACCCGCTCCCCCGCCACGTGCACCTTGACCGTGGCCTCGGACACGATCTCGCCGTCCGAGCGGTGATCCAGCACGACGCGGTACGACTCCAGGGTGAACGGTGGAGTGTCCAGTTCGGACAACTCGTTGCGCAGCAGCAGTTCCAGCGACGCGTCGGCGGCCTCGAACGACCACCCCTTCGCCTCGAGCTCCTTGACCCGCTTGAGCGCGCTGCCCACTTCGGTTGACCGGCCGGTCAGGTCCATCCCGAACTCACGTCCCTTGAGTTCGAGACTCGCCCGACCGGCCATCTCGGTGACCAGCACCCGCATGTCGTTGCCGACGATGTCCGGATCGATGTGGTTGTACAGCTCCGGATCCACCTTGATCGCGCTCGCGTGCAGACCCGCCTTGTGAGCGAATGCTGACGACCCGACATAGGCCTGGTGGGTGTCGGGTGCGATGTTCGCGATCTCGGCCAACGCATGGGAGACACGGGTGAGCTCGGCCAGTGCCCCGGTCGGGAGCACCTCCATGCCGAGCTTGGTCACGAGGTTTCCCACGACGGCGAACAGGTCCGCATTGCCTGCTCGCTCGCCATAACCATTGGCGGTGCACTGAACGTGCGTCGCGCCCGCCTGAACGGCCGCGAGGGTGTTCGCCACCGCGCAGGACGTGTCGTCCTGGCAGTGGATTCCGACGCGGAAGCCCGTCTTCTCGACGACCTCCGCGACCGTCTCGGCGAGCTTGAGCGGCAGCTGCCCGCCGTTCGTGTCGCACAGCACAACGACGTCCGCGCCACCCTCCACAGCGGACTCCAGCACCTTGAGACTGGTGTCCGGCGAGAAGGCGTAGCCGTCGAAGAAGTGTTCGGCATCGAGGAAAACACGCCGGCCGTGCTCGACGAGGAACCGGACGGTGTCGCGCACCATCCGCTCGTTCTCCTCGGTGTCGGTCCGCAGCGCACGTTCGATGTGCCTGAGGTCCGACTTGGCCACGAGCGTGACCACCGGCGCCTGGGAGTCGAGAAGTGCCTTCACCTGCAGGTCTTCCTCGACCCTGACCCCGGCCTTGCGGGTCGCGCCGAACGCGACCAGCTTGGCGTGCTTCAGTTCCAGGTCACCGGCCGCCGCACGGGCGAAGAACTCGGTGTCCTTGGGCAGTGCGCCGGGCCAGCCGCCCTCGATGAACCCGACGCCGAGCCCGTCCAGCAGCCGCGCCACCGCGAGCTTGTCCGTGACGGAGTACGAAATGCCCTCACGTTGTGCGCCATCGCGCAACGTCGTGTCGTAGACGTGGAAGTCGTCGGTAGGGCCGGCCATCGGGGTCATCTCCTCATCCGGACAAACAAAAAGACCCCCCGCGGATGCGAGAGGTCTGCGCGTCGGGTGCCAGGGGCGGCACTACCCGACGCGCTCGTCGATAATGATGGCGAGGTGCTGAGCCATGAAGCGGATGCTGCCACAGCTCAGCACGGCGTACCAAGCGCCGGGAGGAAATCTCCCACTATCTGGTCACGGTGAGTACTCCCGCACGCCTGTCAGTACTCACCGGAAGGCTGCGGGCGAGGTAACGGGTGAGCCCGCGCACCGCACCGCCCCGCAACTCCCCCAGCAAAGCGCTGCAGCCCCTCCCGGTCGCCCTGGGCCTCCACTTAAACAGAGGTCAAGAACTTCGCGAACGCCTCGATCGACGCCGGGTTGCGCGGCGACTCCACCAGCGCCGCGTACGGCAGCGCGTAGAACCGCTTGTTCTTGATCGCCGGCGAGTTCTGCAAAGGCGCGAAGCCCTCCAGGAACGCCTGCTTCTGCTCGGGCGTGTTGAAGTCCCCATCGGCGTAGTCGACGATCAGGATCACGTCCGGGTTGCGCTGCACCACGGTCTCCCAGTTGACCGTGGTCCAGCTGTCGTTGAGGTCGCCGAAGATGTTGTCCCCACCGGCCTTCGAGATGATGTCCTGCGGAGCGGCGTTGCGACCGGACGTGAACGGCTGGTCCTGGCCGCTGTCGTAGAGGAACACCTTGGGCTGCGGCTTGCCGGTCATCAGCCGAGCCGCGTTGTCGATCTGCTGCTGGTAGCCCGAGATCAGCTCCTCCGCCTTGGCCTCGACGCGGAAGATCTTCCCGAGATTGCGCAGGTCCGTGTAGAGCGCGTCGAGTGCGGGCATGATGCCGCGCTGCTTGCCGACGCCGTTGCGACACGCCTCGGTGAGCTGGTAGGTGGCGATCCCGAGCTGCTTCAGCGCGTCCGGGGTGAAGCCGCTGCTCTCGCTGAAGCCGTAGTTCCAGCCGGCGAACACGAAGTCGGCGTTGGCGCCCTGCACGACCTCCTTGGAGATCTTGTCGGACAGGTGCTTCGCGCTGTCGAAGTCGGCCTTCCACGGCGACGTGCGGCGGTCCGCGGTGTCGGCGCCGTCCACCACGTAGCCGGCCATGCGGTCCTTGAGACCCAGCGCGAACATCAGCTCGGTGATGCCGGTGTCGTTGGTGACCACTTTGGACGGCACCTTGTCGAACGTGACCTGTTGGCCGCAGTTCGTGACGGTCACCGGGGTGTTCGCGGAGGAGGTGTCCTGCGCGACCGTGGCGCCGCAGCCGGAGACGAGCAGCAGCGAAGCCAGGGCTAGGGCGGTTCTCAAGGGGTGACCTCCTGGTCGAACAG
Source organism: Lentzea alba (assembly GCF_047445655.1). Classification (GTDB taxonomy): domain Bacteria; phylum Actinomycetota; class Actinomycetes; order Mycobacteriales; family Pseudonocardiaceae; genus Lentzea; species Lentzea alba_A. The sequence goes on along the minus strand of NZ_JAJAEG010000032.1, from coordinate 82,190 downwards.
GAGCTGTGGGACTCCCGTGGTGGGGTGATTGACGACGTGCGCGGTGACGTGGAAGACCTTGGCGATCAACGAAGGCTCCAGCACTTCCGCAGGTGTGCCGGAAGTGACGAGGCGGCCTTCGTCGAGCACGTACAGGCGGTCGCAGTAGGACGCGGCGAGGTTGAGGTCGTGCAGGACGGTCAGGACGGTGACGCCCAGTTCGCGGGTGAGTCCCAGCACGTCGAGCTGGTGGCGGATGTCGAGGTGGTTCGTCGGCTCGTCCAGCACGAGCACGCGCGGTTCCTGGGCCAGCGCACGCGCGATCAGCACCCGTTGCCGTTCGCCGCCGGACAAACTCAAGAAGCTGCGATCGGCGAGGTGTGCGACGTCCACAGTGGCCAGTGCCTCGGTCACCACGCGGCGGTCGCGGGCGGGGTCGCGGTCGTGCGGCAGGCGGCCCATCTCCACGACCTCGGTGACCGTGAAGTCGAACTCGACCTGCGACTCCTGGGTGAGCGCGGCGAGGTCGCGGGCGACGTGCTGTCGCTTGTGGACATCCGAGCCGTCCAGCAGAACGGTGCCCGCGGCCGGCTTCAGAGCTCGGTACACGCAGCGCAGGGTCGTGGACTTGCCGCTGCCGTTCGGGCCGACGATGCCGACGACCTCGTTCTCGGCGTGGAGCGTGATGTCCTCGATGATGCCGCGGACGGTGACCTGGTCGATCTCGACGCGCATCAACGTCCTCCGAACACGTAGCTCTTGCGGCGCATGAGGAAGATGAAGCACGGCACGCCGATCGCGGCCGTGATGACGCCGAGCGGCAGTTCCTCCGGTGCCGCGAGCATCCGCGCGGCCACGTCGACCCAGACCAGGAACGACGCTCCGGCAAGGGGTGCGAGCGGCAGGACCCGGCGGTGGTCGGCGCCCACGACCATGCGGGTGAGGTGCGGCAGCATGAGACCGACGAACCCCACCGCGCCGCTCACCGCCACCAGCACGCCTGTCATGCCCGCGGTGACGACGAACAGGTGCGTGCGGAACCGGTTGACCGCGACCCCGAGCGTCGTCGCGGTCTCGTCCCCCATCGCCAGCGCGTTCAGCTGCCGGGCCTTGGTCATCAGGTAGGCGATCCCGAGCACGGTCACGGTGGTGGCGATCGGCAACGCCGTCCAGGTCGCGCCACCGAGGCTGCCGAGCAACCAGAACATGGCGCTCCTGGCCGCCTCCCCGTGCGGTGCCTGGAACACCATGAGCATCGCCACGGCGGAGAACCCGTACGCCAGCGCGGTTCCGGTCAGCACGAGCCGCAACGGTGTGAGCCCCCGGCTCGTGCGTGCGGTGATGTAGACCAGGGCCGTGGCGCCGAGCCCGGTGACGAACGCCCCGACCGACAACGCGTAGACGCCGAGGCCGGACAGCACGCCGAGCGTCGCCACGGCCGTCGCGCCCACGCTCGCCCCCGACGAGATGCCCAGCACGTACGGGTCGGCCAGGGCGTTGCGGACCATGGCCTGGATCGCCACGCCGACGGTGCTCAGGCCCGCCCCGACGACCGCGGCCAGCAACACGCGCGGCAGCCGGATGTCCCAGACGATGTGGTACTGCCCCGCCAGGTCGGCGGGGATCGTGCCACCGGTGATGGCGGCCTGCAGCAGTTCGAGAGTGGTGTCGAACGGGACGGAGACGGGGCCTGACGCCACGCCGGCGACGATGCTGACGGCGAGCACGCCGACGAGCGCGCTGATCTTCGAGAGCAAGGGGTCCCTTCCCGCAGTCCACGGCAGGAGTAGCTGGTTTCACCGTGAGCGGGTGTTCGGGCTCGTCCCCCTGGAGGGACCTACCGTTGCGGGTCAGCGCCGGACTTCGACCGGTCTTCCCCCGTGCACGACGCACGCACTCTAACCCGCCTTCTGCACAAACCTTGCAGGAAGTTCTCGCCAGGGCCGTGACCTGGGAAAACAGAAATCTCGAAAAAAGTTCGAGGCTCGTGTCGATCCGGCGTGGGGCCCGTTCGACCTCGGGATGTCACAACACCGAAGACACCGAACAGGGAGACACACCATGAAGTTCATGATGATCTGGCGCGCCACCGACGAGGCCTTCGCGAACATGGGCGAGTTCGACTTCGACAAGATGCTGGAGACGGTCGGCCGGTTCAACGAGGACATGATCCGCGCCGGCGTCCTGCTGGCCGCCGAAGGTCTGTCAGACCCCTCGGAGGGCGTCGTCGTCGACTACTCCACCGAACCGCCGGTCGTGACGGACGGCCCGTACGGCGAGACCAAGGAGCTGTTCAACGGCTTCTACATCATCAACGTCGCCTCGAAGGAAGAGGCGATCGAGTGGGCGAAGCGCGCGCCGATCACCGGGCCCGGCTTCAAGACCGAGATCCGCCGCGTGCCGACGATCGACGAGTTCCCGCAGGACAACGAGTGGATCCAGAAGGAGCGCGCGTGGCGTGAGTCGACCGGTCAGCTCTGAGCGTGGGTACGGGCCCCTGACACAACTCGGCCCCGGCACCAGGAGGTGCCGGGGCCGGAAGCCGGAATCGGAAGATCAGCCCGTGCGCACGTTCGAGGAAACGAGCGCGGCGAGCCTGTCACCGATCGCGTAAGTAGCGCCCGGCGACTGGTGGTCCCGGGTCGCCAGATCAAAGGCCACGGAGGCCTCGATCCGGCGCGCTGCCTCGTGCTCGCCGAGGTGGTCGAGCAGCAGCGCCACCGACAGCACGGCGGCCGTCGGGTCCGCGATGCCCTGGCCCGCGATGTCCGGTGCCGAGCCGTGCACCGGCTCGAACATCGACGGGTTGCGGCGCGTCACGTCCATGTTTCCCGACGCGGCCAGGCCGATACCACCCGTGACGGCGGCGGCCAGGTCGGTCAGGATGTCGCCGAACAGGTTGTCCGTCACGATCACGTCGTACCGGCCCGGGTCGGTGACCATGTGGATGGTCGCCGCGTCCACGTGCTGGTACGCCACCGTGACGTCCGGGTGCTGCAGCGAGACCTCCTCGACGACGCGCGACCACAACGAGCCGGCGTGCGTGAGGACGTTCGTCTTGTGCACCAACGTCAGGTGCCGGCGCTGGCGGTTCGACGCACGCGCGAAAGCGTCACGGACGACGCGCTCCACGCCGAACGACGTGTTGAGCGAGACCTCGGTGGCGATCTCGTGCGGTGTGTCCTTGCGCAGCAGACCGCCGTTGCCCGCGTACGGGCCCTCGGTGCCCTCGCGCACCACCACCATGTCGATCTCCGGCGGGTCCGCGAGCGGGCTGCGGACACCGGGGTAGAGACGAGCCGGGCGGAGGTTCACGTGGTGGTCGAGCTCGAACCGGAGCCGCAGCAGCAGGCCGCGCTCCAGAATTCCGCTCGGCACCGACGGATCTCCGACCGCGCCGAGCAGGATCGCGTCGTGCTGGCGAAGTTCGCCGAGCACCGACTCGGGCAACAACTCTCCCGTGGCGTGCCAGCGCGCCGCGCCGAGGTCGTAGCGAGTGATCTCGGCCGCCGGAACGACCTCGTTGAGGACCTTCAGGGCCTCAGCGATGACCTCGGGCCCGATCCCGTCTCCTGGGATCACTGCGAGCCGCATCCACACACCTCCCAGGTGTCAGTCCCCAATTAGTGGGACTACTTTCCTTCGCGAAAGGCTACCGGCATCGCCGCCACTCGCCGCATGCCGGACACCCCATCGGGGTGTTCTCTCCCGTACTGCGGGACACCCACACGGCCCATTCCGCACTTTCGGGTGTCACTCGATCGTAGGAACGCTGTCGCGTCAAGGGGTGACACCCCTGCTTACAAGCCATGAGGGTGACCTTCATGGACCTGAGGTCCATGAAGGTCACCCTCATGGCAAACGTCGGAGCTGCTAGTAGGCAGAACCCCTACCGCTGGAGCGGACTGTGACGACCGACGCGCGGTCGCCGTTGGCGTTGTGGTGGTTGAGGACCAGCAGGCCCTCGGACTTGTCGGCCTTCAGGGCCGCCTCGTCCTTGTTCACCACGAGCGCCGTGCCCGGCTTGGCGAGGTAGGAGAGCGCCGCGTCGCCGCCGCCCTGCGCCCACAGACCCGGCTTGAGCGGGTCGAAGGACAGGTTGCGGTCGATGACGTCGACGAGCCTGTTCGCGTTGCCCGGCGCCGGGTAGTAGCCGCCGGTGCCGACGACGTACGAGATGCGCGAGGTGTCCTTCGTCGGGTCGATGCCCAGTGCCGTCAGCAGCACCGGCAGGACCACGACGTTGGTGTCGGACACGTTCGCGTCGACGTCGCCGAACAGGCCGTTGACGCCCTGGATGTCGACCGTCTGCCCCGTCTTGAGGTCGACCGTCGACGCGACCAGCAGGTCGGTGTCGGTCAGGCGGGTCGCGAACACCTCGAAGTCGGCCGTGCCATCACCGTTGGTGTCGATGTCGACGAACGGGATGGTGTTGATGCCGAGGTTGTACCAGTTGCCCCACGTCGCGACACCGAACGCGAGCAGCGACTCCTCGGGCTTGCCCTGCGCCTTGGCGAGCGGGGCCGTGGAGGCCGCGCCGACGTAGCGGAGGTCGCCGCCCTTGGCGGTCTCGTTGAGCGCGCAGTTCTCGGTGACGTTGCGGCGGCAGTCGCGCAGCTTCGGCGACTGGGCCTGCAGCTCCAGAACGCTGACCAGCGAGCGGTACGCCTGCGAGCCGGTGCCCTGGTCGACGCCGCGGCCGGTCAGGTTGAGCACGGCCTGCTTGTCGTTGCCGCGGAACTTCAGGCTGGACGCGGTGTTGATGTCCGCGACCGGCTTCGGCGCCGCGTAGACCGACACGCGCAGCGGCACGGAGGAGCCCGAGGTCGGCGTGAGGTTCACGCGACCGGAGGCGTCCGCGAGGAACTGCCGCGGCACGTCGAGCTGCGTCGGCGCGACCGTCGAGTCGACCGTCTTGCGCAGCGCCTTCGGGTCGTCGATCTTCAGGGTGACCTTGACCCTCGCGATGCCGCGCGGGCCGACCTTCACCTTGTCCTGCGAGAGCACGTAGCTCACGCCGGGGATCGTCGTGGCGGCCGTGTAGCCGACGTTGTACTCGACGGTCTTCGTCGACTTGTTGACGATCTTGATCGTCTTGGTCTTCGACAGCGCCTTGGCGACCTCGACGACACCGAAGCTCGCGCTCACGTGGCCGGGGTCGTCCTCGACGAAGGCGAGGACCTGGTTGTCGATCGCGGCCTTGCCGTCGACGCGGCCGGTGCCGACCCGGTTGGGCGCGAAGGTCTTGCCGTTCTCCTTCACGTCAGCACCGGCGGTGTTCATGATCGCGGCCTTGACCTCTTCCAGCGACCAGTCCGGGTGCGTCTGGCGCACCAGGGCGGCGATGCCGGCGACGTGCGGGGACGCCATCGACGTACCGGAGATCACCGAGCGGTCGTTGCCGGAACCGACGGCGGTCGACGAGATCGTGTCACCGGGTGCCGCGACGTCCGGCTTGACCACGCCACCGCGGGTGCCGCGGCTGGTGAACGAGCTCGGGGTGTCCGAAATGGACTGGTCGTACGTCGGCACCGTGGTGCGCAGGTCACCCGCCATGCGGACGACCAGCGTGCCCGCGTTCAGCGCCGGACGAACCTGGTTGGTCGCGTCACCGGTGAACTGGAAGACCGGGATGGTCGCGTTGCCGGCGATGCCCGCGTTGAAGTTGTTCAAAGTGGACGAGAGCAGGACGCCCTGCGCGCCCGCGGCCTGCGCGTTGTTGGTGCGGCCACCCGAACCACAACGACGCGTCGCGTCGACGTCGTCCCACTCCAGCCACACGAACTTGCCGGCCAGGGACTCGGTGATCGGCTGGCAGCCGTCGGCGTTGCCCGCCTGGGTCAGCTTCACGACCGGGAGTTCCTTGTTGTAGCCCAGGTACCCGGTGAAGTTCTGGCTGTACTGGCCAGGCTTGACGCCCTGGCCCTTCGCCTCGGCGCCGTCGCGCAGCACGAACGAGTCACGCGTCGACGCGACGGTCAGCGCCTCGGGCGTGTTGCCCGGCGAACCGCCGATGTCGTAGAGGTCGCCGCCGTTGCCCGCGGAGAAGACCGGCATGACGCCGACCTTGTACAGCTTCTTCACGAACAGGCTGTCGGGGTCGTCCGGAGCGCCGTAGTCGGAGCCGAGCGACAGGTTGACCACGTCGAGGTGGTCGGAGAAGTCGCCGTCGCCGTCGGGGTCGAGCGACCAGTCGAGCGCCTGCGAGGTGACGTTGGTCGAACCGTCGCAGCCGAAGACCTTGAGCGCGTAGACGAGGGCCTTCGGCGCGGTGCCGGGGCCGATCTTCATCGCGTTGAGCTTGTCGGCGTCGAGCTTGGTGTAGTCGCCCTTGAACGTGCTGCCGTCGGCGTTCTCACCGAAGCCGGCCGTGGTGCCCGCGACGTGCGAGCCGTGGCCGTTGCAGTCGATCGGGTTCGGGTCGGGCTTCGGCGTGTTGATCGCCGGGTCCTCGCTCGCCCCGTCGTACTCCTCGCCGACGAAGTCGTAACCGCCGACGACCTTCGCGGTCGGGAAGTTCGGGTCCGCCGCGCGCGGGTTGACGGCGCGGAAGGCCTCGACCGTGCCGGGTCCGCCGAAGTTCGCGTGGGTGTAGTCGACGCCGGTGTCGATGATGCCGACCCGGACGTCGTCGCCGAGCTTGCCGTACTGCTGCCAGACGTTGAGAGTCTTGGTGAGCTGGACGGCGTTGGAGTTCTGCCGCTTCTTCGGCACGACCGGGTAGACCGCGATGACGTCCGAGCGGTTCGCGAGCTCGCGAACCTTCTGCGCGTCGGCCTTCACGACGACGCCGGGAACGCCGTTCGAGGTGCGGTAGAGCTCCTTGGTGGAGCTGTCCGCGGTCTTGAGCTGGCCGACGACCTGGTCGACCGTGGCCGACACGTCGTTCTTGGCCTGCTTGGCGGCCTGCTTCTGCGCTTCCTTGCCCTGGCTCTGCTTCTCGGTGAACGCGTCGACGGCGGCCTTGCGGTCCAGCGCGACGAACGCGGTGACCTTGCCGGACTTGTTCAACCGGGGAGAAACCTTGAGGTGCAACGCTTTCGCGTCCAGCCCCTGCGCACCCTGGATGCCCTGCGCGAGCGGGTCGCTCTGCGCCTGAGCCGTGGCGGGTGCGATCAGCAGTGTGGTGATGGCAGAGAACACCACCAGACTTGATCGTCTCTTCACAACGTTGCCCCAAACGAGGTGTGTGCTTTCGACCCGAATACACAGTGCCGCGCCCTCTACGGCACGGGTCGACCTCGTGGGGAACCTAATCGCTGATCGTGTGTCTGCGACTGCCCCGAAAGTATGAATGTTGTCTACAGATAGTTGCCTGTTACGCGTTCGTTGTGAACAGCGATAGACACGGGAAGGGGACTTTGCGGTCCCCTTCCCGCTTTGTCGTGACTATCCGAAGTCGACACTCCGCACGGTGCGCGCGCCCACAGCAGCACCGATCGGGTCGAGCACCGCGGTGTCCACCGGACGGTCCACGCGCAGCACCATCACGGCGTCCGCACCGGTCTGGCTGATCTGCGCGGCCTCGATGTTCACGCCGGCCTCGCCGAGCAGCGTGCCGACCGTGCCCATGACACCCGGACGATCCGGGTACTCCAGCAGCAGGACAGAACCTTCGGCCCTGAGGTCGAAGTTGCGGCCGTTGATGTTCACCAGCTTCTCGACCTGAGCGATACCGCTGATGGTGCCGGACACGCTGTTCGTCGTGCCGTCCGCCTGCACGGCCTTGACCGTGACGAGGCTGCGGTGGTTCGGGCTCTCGGTCTCCTTGACCAGCTCCACGTTCACGCCGAGGTCCTCGGCGAGGCGCGGCGCGTTCACGAAGGTCACCTGCGACTCGACCACGCTGGCGAAAACGCCGCGCAGTGCCGCGAGCGGGAGGACCGCGACGTCCTCATTGGACAGTTCGCCGCGCACCTCGACCGTGACGCTGGTCGGGGCCTTCGGCGACAGTGCACTGAGGACGGTGCCGAGCTTCTGCACCAGCGGCAGGTAGGGCCGCACCTCTTCGCCGACCGCACCTCCCTGAACGTTGACGGCGTCCGGCACGAAGTCACCGGCCAGCGCGAGGATGACGCTCTTCGCGACGTCCGTGCCCGCCCGGTCCTGCGCCTCGGCGGTGGACGCGCCGAGGTGCGGGGTGACGACGATGCCCGGAACGTTGAACAGCGGGTTCTCGGTCGTGGGCTCGGTGCTGAAGACGTCGACGCCGGCGCCGCCGACCTGGCCTTCACGGACCGCCTCGGCGAGCGCTTCCTCGTCGATGAGGCCACCGCGGGCGGCGTTGACGATGATGACGCCGCGCTTGGCCTTGGCGAGCTGCTCCGACCCGATGAGGCCCTTGGTCTCAGGCGTCTTCGGGAGGTGGATGCTGATGGCGTCGGCCCTTTCGAGGAGCTCCTCGAGGGTGACGAGCTCGATGCCGAGCTGAGCGGCGCGCTGCTGGCTCACGTAGGGGTCGTAGGCGATCAGGTTGGTGCCGAACGCGGCGATGCGCTGCGCGAACAGCTGCCCGATCTTGCCGAGACCGACGACGCCGACGGTCTTGCCGTTGAGCTCGACGCCGTTGAACTTGCTGCGCTTCCACTCGTGGTTCTGCAGCGTCTCGTGGGCGGCGGGGATCTGCCTCGCCACACTCAGGAGGAGCGCCACGGCGTGCTCGGCGGCACTGACGATGTTGGACGTCGGCGCGTTGACGACCATCACGCCGTTCTTCGTCGCCGCCGGCACCTCGACGTTGTCCAGGCCGACACCGGCCCGGGCCACGACCTTGAGCTTGCGGGTGGCTGCGAACACCTCGGCGTCGACCTGGGTGGCGGACCGGACGAGCAGGGCGTCCGCGTCGGCGACGGCCTCAAGCAGGGCCGGGCGGTCGGTGCCGTCTACGTGGCGCACTTCCACGCCGTCGCCGAGAGCGTCCAGAACGGACGGCGCGAGCTTCTCGGCGATGAGGACAACAGGTCGGCTCGTGTTGGTCACGGACATCGCTCCCAGAACGGTCGGATCGTGGGGCGCGGGCGTGGTCGAGGCGGCTGACCCGCGCCGACCGGGCACCGCAATGTGTCCGGACTGTTAACGAGCATAGACAGGGGGCTTGCCTGGGCCTTTGGCGGGTGGCTCAGGTCACGGCAGGCGTCTTGTGGGGTGGGACGGGGTTTGCGGTGGTTGCCATCGCACGGGTGGGCGTGGTGCTCGACTCGGGAGAGTGCGGCACCACGCCCACCACGGTG